>CAWAGS010000017.1:0-749527 GCA_963781445.1 uncultured Actinomycetota bacterium | reverse complement strand
ATGCCGAGAGCGCTGGTGGCCACCAGCGCCTTGAGCTCGTCGTTCTTGAGCGCCTCCTCGAGCTGGACGCGTTCGTCGGGGTCGGTTCGCCCCGTGTAGGCGCGAACCGCGTGACCAGCCTCGGCCAGGAGGTGGGCGGTGTCCTCGGCGGCCGAGACGGTGAGCGTGTAGATGATGCCGCTGCCGGGCAGCTCCGGAAGGTGGCTGAGCAACCAGCCGAGCCGCTCGCGCGACGTGGGCAGGGTGAGCGACCCGAGCCGGAGCGAGGTGCGGGCCAGCGAGCCGCGCAGGGTCAGGACCTCCTGGCCCGAACCGCCGGAGCCGAGCTGCTCGGCGACGTCGGTGACGACCCGTTCGTTCGCCGTGGCGGTGGTGGCGAGCACCGGGACGCCGTCGGGCATCGAGGCGATGAGCTCGGCCAGACGCCGGTAGTCGGGGCGGAAGTCGTGCCCCCAGTCGGAGATGCAGTGCGCCTCGTCGACCACGAGCAGCCCGGTGCGCTCCCGCAGGACCGGGAGCTGCTCCTCGCGAAACCTCGGGTTGGTCAGGCGCTCGGGCGACACGAGCAGCACGTCGACGTCGTCTGCGTCCAGCCGGGCCCGGACGTCGTCCCACTCGTGGACGTTGGCGGAGTTGATCGCCACGGCCCGGATGCCGGCCCGCTCCGCCGCGGCCACCTGATCGCGCATCAGGGCGATGAGCGGCGAGACCAGCAGCGTCGGCCCGGCGCCGGCCTGCCGCAGCAGCGCGGTGGCGATGAAGTACACGGCCGACTTGCCCCACCCGGTGCGCTGCACGACCAGTGCGCGGCGCCGCTCGTCGACCAGGGCCCGGATGGCCTCGAGCTGGCCGTCGTGGAACTCAGCGTCCGGTCGGCCGGTGAGACTGCGCAGAGCCTCGTGCGCATGGATCCGGGTGTCTTCGGCGGCCGGCGGGATGCTCATGCGGCCATCGTGCCAGCGTCGGTGAGTCTTGCGAGCACGGCTTCGAGCTTGCTGAGCGCTGCGAAGGGTCGTGTCCGGTGACCCTCGGACTCCACGACCCGCCCGCTCGGCAGGTGCCAGCGATGATGGCCGTCGGTGCCCACATCGGTGTCGACGACACCCAGGGTCTTCATGCGATGGTGCCGTCGGCACAAGCTCCACAGGTTGGCGGCTGTCGTCGGACCGCGCGGATGAGCCACCACGTGATCCTTGTCCGAGTCGACCGCAGCCTTGGTGCAGGTGGGGAACGCGCACACCCCGTCGATCAGCTCCAGCGAGCGGGTCAGACGGTCCGAGGGGAATCGGCCGAGCTCGGTGACGTCGAGCACTCCGCCACATGGATCGGTGACGACTCGTGAGAAGAGCGTTCCCGGCTGGGCAGCGAGGTCGCGGAGCAGCTCGGGCGGCAGTGCGAACGAGCCGTCGACGGCAGCGCCCGGCTCGATGCCGAGGCCGAGGAGGCTGGTGAGCGGGATCGTGACGCCGACGTGAAACCGTCCGCGTCCTGCCGCGCCGCCTTCGCGACCGAGCAGCCGATCGACCAGCACATCGGCACGGGCCTGCGCCAACGTCCGGTCGTCTCCCTCGGAGGCCGCCTTGGCGGCGAGAGTGAGCTCGCGGTCGAGGAGGACGGCATCCTCGGCGCTCATCATGGCGTGCAGCCAGGAGACGCCGTCGTCGCCATGGTCGAGGTACACCGCCCGCTTCTCCAGATCCTTCTTGCGGCGTTCGACGACCTGGTCGGGTTCGACGCGAGCCACGAATCGCTGCAACCACGACCGCAGCTGCGCCGGGGTGTGGGTGCAGGCGTACCGAACGACCTTGGCGTCGAGGGCCGCGACCGACTCCGGCCGCTTCAGCCGGTAGACGGTCGCGGCAATCAGGCTCAGGCGCCACGCGTCGATGCGTCCCAGCGCATGTGCGGCCCACACCGACGGCAGTTCCGCACGCGCCGTTCGGGCCGCGTACATCCGGTTCTGGATCGTGCGGGTCGACACCCGCAGCTCGACGGCCACCTCATCGGCCGCGAACGACGCCGCTGACTCAGGCTCCACAGCCCGCTTGGTGACGGCGTCGGTGCGGCGAAGGTCGGCCAGCGCCAGCATGTCCTCGGACTCCTCCGCTTCCAGCTGGGCCATCAGTCGGCGACGCGTCACCATCCGCTCCAGCAGGACGTCGTCGAGGCGCTTGGTCATGTATCGAACGTACTAGCGACGTCCGACACGCACCTCGCTCGCGGATGTTCCTGTGGACAGACCGCTCAGTGGTGGTACTCGTGGACAACCGCGTGGCCCTTGCCGCGGGCGATCAGCCAGCGGTTGACGGGCACCGTGATCACGAAGGCGACCAGCAGCGAGAAGGCCAAGCTGCCCCAGAACAACCAGCTGGCGACGCCGGCGTCCATGGCGCCGGGCACGGCGAGCAGGACGGCGTTGTCGACGATCTCCATCGTCAGGATCGAGAGCGTGTCGGCGGCGAGCGCCACCCCGATCGCGGCCGACAGCGCCAGGCCGGCGCGCAGCACCGGGAACATCGTGAGGCTGTAGCCGAAGAAGAACGCCAGCGCGACGGCGAGCGCGATGCTCGCGGCGTCCCCCCAGCCCCACCAGGTGGCCAGGACCATGCCGAGCACCTCACCGATCGCACATCCGGTGAGGCAGTGAAGTGTTGCCGAGATGGCCGTCAGGGTCAGAGCCCTGCTGTCGGAATGACTCGAGTGTCCGGACATCGGTCCTCCTGTGGTTCGGGATCACTGCGGACGTCGTGATCGACGATATACCCCCTAGGGGTATATCGCACCCAACTCACGGAGGTACGCGAACATTCCCGACGGAATCGGGTCCGTGGACGACAAGTGGGCGAAGAGGGGCTCGAACCCCCGACCTTCCGGGTGAAAAAACGACCAAGTCGCCCGCGGTTCTGATACCTCGATCTCCCTGCAATACCGGTGAATTCACACCGAGATTCAGTCGAAATCGAGGCGCTGAACTGCTCGTACAGCACACCACAGATTACGCGGGCGCACGCCTGCTCAATGGTCGAAGTTTGGTCTGTAAGACCCAATCGAGGGTCAGGGTGGGCTTCGGCTACGCCATCACTTCGGGGAGAGGATATTCCAGACCGGCTTGACCTCGCACTTCTGGTCCGCCGTGCCGCCAATGCATGACCGAACCGAGATTCGCCTCGTGTTCTTGAGAGTCAAAGGGAATTCGAACTTCTCTGACACGTTGTTGGCAGTGTCCGGAGCGAACTTGGTCCAACCAATTCTGAGCAGCTTGTACTTTCCGGCCGCGTTCTTCTTGTTTTCAAGTACCCATACTTCAACACGTCCGACTTTCTCTGTCTGCTGTGAGCCCGCGAGAACCACCTGGACTACGTCACGACCCTTAGTTGCCGTTAGCGACGCTCGAGTTTGGAGCTCCTCGGGGAGAGCGCGAGCTGAAACTGAGATCTTCACGGCGCCGTAGAGACCAATCGAGGTCGCAGTCACGGCAATGATGAGTAGTCCTGCTGGCAGTGCCACGGCTGACTTCGTTGCAAGCAGCACGACAAGGTAGGCCGCCCCCGCAAACACGATCAGGACAAGTAGACCCTCAGCCAACTCGTTTGGGACGCCGAAGTCCTTGAAGAATCCTGCCGAAATTGCACCTAGGGACCCTACGGCGAGTAAAACCCAGCCCGTATAGATGTGAAACTCGCTCTTCGTCGCCATGGCAAAAAGCGAAGCGACAACTCCGATCCCGACAAGGATGAACACCCAAAGGGCTCCCACGGGGTCCTCGGCCAAGATGCGTTGAAGGTACCCACCTGTTGACCCCAGGAATGTCAGGACTGCTGTGAGCGTCGTGAAGCCGAGACCCGCCCATTTCGCAACGTCCTCAAGTTCCTTTTTGAACGGGTCTTTGGAGACTTCGACATCCGTTGTCAGGACCTTTGGCATGTTCGGCATAAGTCGCTCCTTGTCGTTTTACGAGCAAGGTCATCGGCCGCGACATACGGATCACGCCACCGGGCGACAATCCTTGGGGGTAGCCCGAATTACGTGGCCCCATTGTGAAGCCGGACGAGATGTGACGCCAGACAATTCGGAACTAGTCATCCATCGCCACTTCCTCCTAGATTTTCCGCATCTGACCTGCCCGGTCCGGGTGTTGTGACTGCGCGGTTGTGCCGGGAGCCGCTTCCGGCGGGTGGAAGGTCGAGCGGGCCGGTCCTTTCGGTAAGGAGGACCAACCGGGTATCCGACCCGCTCGACCAGATCATGCGGAGTACTGCATCCGACGTTGGCGAACGACCTCTAGCCCGTTGTCGGGCGCGTTGAGCGCTGAGACCAGTACGTCGGCAGCGCGGGCCGGCGAGTCAGGGTCAGCGATTCTCAGGGCGACCCGTGGCCCGTCCATCAGCCACTGGTGGACCCAGTACAGCGGGACGGCGTAGCCCTCGCTCCGTGGGGAGGTCGTGGTGATGGAGGTAGCGGCGGATCGCTCGTCGGACTCTCTGCACGTCCGGATCGCGGCTGTCCGCATTCATGACGCGGAGACTGTGAGTGTCCATGAGACAGACCACGTCGGCCCAAAGGAATGGGACAGGTCGGTCATCGGCGATGGTGGGCGTTGGGCTCGTAGGCTGCTTAGGCATTGGTGGTGCCTTCCCTTCTGGGTTGGTGTTGCGTGAGGCCGGTCCGAGAGCCCAACTCATCGGATCGGCTTCCGCGTTCTATCTGACTCTCTGTGCGTAGTGGCCCCGCTCAGCGAGGTACTGCGCCAAGGTGATCTGTCGGTCTCGGAGACCGGGGTACTTGCTGAGGAACTCCTCCCAGTAACCGGACGGGTCGGCCTCAAGTCCCGCGAGATGTTCCTCGACCTTGACGAGTTCGTCGTGGTGGCGCTGCGCGGTGTTGATTTGCTGAGTGACGCGACCAACTTCGTTGAGCACAGCCAAGGCCTCCGCTCCTCCGCTGGTGACGACCTACTCCAGCTCATCCAGGCGCGTGTGCAGGTCCGAGACCTTGGACGACGACTCCTTCGCCTTGGCCGTCACATTTGCACGGCGCTGCTTCATCATCTCGCTGACGCGGGTCTTGTCCTGCGCCTGGACGAAGGCCGGGATTTGCTCAGCGGCCTTGATGGTGGCGTACGGGATGTTCGGCATCCGCTTCAGTTGCTCGACCTGATCGTCAGCCCACATGGTCAACCACCCACCCGGCTGCGGTTGCGCCGTGCCTCATCTTGCGTGGCTTGGAGTTCCTTCTCGCGTCGGCGCTCGGTCAGCGCTGCATCCTGAACGTGACGTGCTTGGGCGCGGGCGGCATCGATCTGCTCTCCAAGCCCCTTCGTCGTGTGTGTCATCGGCTTCCTTCTCCTCATATCTCGTGAACGTTGTTCCTCGCGCTCCTGGGCGAGTTCGGCGGCTTTGGCATCAGCGGCTCGGCTGAGACCTTCGCGAAGGTCAGGTGACGCGAGCACTGGACTGCTTCAACTGGTCGTGAGCGCGGAGCACCATCCCGCTGAGCTCGACGTCGAGAATCTCTCGGATGATCTGCGCCTTCGGGACGTCTAGGTAGTCGCTCATCAGGTCCAACATCGACTGCTGAGCGCGCGTCAGTTTGATCTTCATCGTCCGGTCGAATTGCTTCGGTCGCCCCATGCGGCGCACCGCCTTTCGGTCCGTGGGCCGAAGGTGGCCCCACAAACCAGCGTGCAGAAGTGCGGCGGGCATCTGGGGCAATCGGGGGCCCGATTCTCGGCGCGCCTCACAGGGTGCATCTCAAGAGGCGAACACACCCTGTTGTGTAAGCATCACGTTCTATGACACTCGCTATCGCGCTCGCGGCGCTGCTGGTTTCGTTCTCGTCGCTCGGAATCCAGTTCCTCACTTGGTGGAGAGCGCGGCACCGAGTTGCTGTCACAGCGCGTTCGTCGACGGTCGGCGGAGGCCCAGGAGGGGGCAACATCAACTTCACCTACGCCACCTTGGCTGTGAGAAATGTGGGACGAGCCATCTCGATTGAGGACGTAACATTTCGAGCGGTGGATGAAGCACCGACGGAACAGCAGCATGCCTCGTGGGGGAACCCTCCGACCTTGGCCACAGCGTTCATTCCGTTCGAGCCACTTCCGAACCGCGCGACGAGTGGTGTTCTGATCCCTGACGGCGGAAGTAAGCATTGGATCTTCTCGCTCTACCCACCACCATCGATGCGCAGCGGCCGTTGGGAACCCGTCCAATTTGTCGCTGAGGTTGAGCTCTCTTCAGGGAAGATGATCACCAGCGATACCTTCTGGCATTCCCAATCACCCGCCGAAGGTTGGGACGTAACGGCCGAATAGATGCAGCGCAGTCTGTTGGTCTGTGTACTGCTCCCATCAACTACCGAAAGGGAGCATCATGCCAGCCAAGCGAAGGCGGCAGAGACGACCTCAAAAGCCCGTCAAGACCAGCGGCGCATCAGGCTCGCCGCTCGGCAAGACTCCGGCGTCACGACTCCAGAACCCGTGGGCGAGTCGCGCGGTCAAGCCGCGCGGGTAGCCCGCCCCAATCCATCCCTTCGATACCCGCGCCGTCCGTGGGCGATGGCCAGATGCTGGGCGCTCGGGCGGTACATGCCGCCAGCGTCGCACGGTCAACCGGCGGGGCGCTGAATCCATTCAGTCGATTCTCGGATTGGTCCTGAACATTCGTCTCGATCTTCTGCATGGTGGCTCACGCCGAGCATTCTGACTCGGCTCCGTCAACGCCGGGAGGCACACCATGACCGCCAAGAAGACCGCCACCAAGTCCGAGCCCAAGGCCACCAAGCCAGCCGCTCCGAAGACTCTCAAGGACGCCGCAGCCGCCGGAACCGTCCGACTTGTTCCGTCAGCGGAAGAACGGCACGCTCCGCAGCCTGACCTATCTTGCACCGGGCAGCACGGCGCGCAAGGAGGCTGAGGCCGTCGCCGCGCGTCGCGTGATGGGCGAGACGATCGGAAGCATCACGGACGACCTCAACGTGTCCGTGGCGACTGTGCGCCGGATGATCACCAACCTGCTCCTGGCCCAGCAGATCGAGGCCGGGGAGCACGCGGACAAGTTCAAGCCGGGTGAGAAGAAGGTCATCATCAGCGTCGTGGGTGAGGCCGCGTAGTACTCCACCACATCGACCGGGCTGGCTCAGGCTGGCCCGGTCGATTGACGTTCAGGAAGAACTGGACACTTACTGGTTGGAGTGGTTGACACATCCCAACACTTCTGACAGTATATTCATAGGCGGACATGCCGCCTGAACCACTAAGAGAGAGGAAACAGACTCCGTGAAGATCACTATCGACACTGAGGAGGACAACTACGAAGCAGCACGTAAGGCACTGGCTTCAGCCTTCGGGAAGCCCGACCCCACAGATGAAGAGGAGGATGACTACGACATCGAGGATGAGGGCCTGTCCGACGACGACGACTACCTCCCCGGCAACTGGAACCGCAAGAGGATCAACAAGCTCCTTCTGGGCGTCGCGAACCCGGCTTACTACGCGCTGAAGTACATCGCTGAGAACGCCCCGGCCGATATCGACGAGACAATCGAGTTTGTGCGGGGGCATTTCGAATGGGAGAGCCTCGACGGCAGGGGAATGGGCGGCGTCATGTCGAGCATCGGCGCTGCCAAGAGGTATGTCGCCAAGAACAGCGCCAACATCTACGTGACTGATTACAACAAGCGCGTGTATCGGATGGAGCCCGCAATCGCGAAAGCAATGCTCGAAGAAATGGCAATCATCGAGGAGGAGGAAGAGTAACCAGCCAGCACATCGCCGGACGGCCTCAGCCCGAAAATGGCTGGGGCCGTTCGGCGTCCTAACGGCTGAGGACTGGCATTCGGCCACCGCGCCCCGTACCGACACAGGTCAGCGGTTCTAAGCCGACTTCTGTGCGCCGCGCTCGGTGACCGTACGCGGCAAAGCCACCAGCACGCAGCCCGATTTGGTCTGCCGCGTGGTCTGGCTACCCCACATCTTTCTATCCGCGCAGGAAGCTCGGCTCTCGACCTTCCGTTGGCAAGACGGAGGCGCACAGATCACGCGCTGGGAAGTCATGGATGCCGAATTGAGACTTGCGCTGGCGTGGCACGGTTTTCGATCTAGCATGGAGTCCGCGACAACACGTGCAGCACGAAGTCCCAACCACTTTGCTGCTGAGGCCGGGCCAGCACATGCCAAGTGGAGGCCTACGTGCTCCCCCAGTCAATTTCGTTCGAACCGCTGGCCGTTTTCGGGATTGCCTACTTGGTGTTCGCGCTCATCGTGTTCTTCACTTCTGATCGTGACCCCAAGGTGTTCCGAGATTGCGCGGCTCTGGCCGTGGCGGAGGAAGTGAGACTCGCTGCATGCGATCTACACTCCCTCCATGTCGAGTGACACGGATGCATCCGAGCCTCAGCCGTCTGACGTGCCTCCAGATGAAGGCCTTCCAGACGAACTTGTCGAGGAAGCGAGCGAGCCAGAGGAACGCCTCACACCCGATGATCTCCAGGGAATTGTTCTTTACGGGCTCGACTGGAGCGTTCAGTCCATTCTCGAACGCATCGGTGACACCTTCGATGTCAATCCGAGCTTCCAGAGGCGAGACGCTTGGTCTCCGGCCCGGAAGAGTTCCTACATTGAGTCTGTCGTACTCGGCCTGCCGATCCCGCAGATTGTTCTTCGCAGAGGACCCCCACCAGAAGGGTCGGTTCATAGTCCTCGACGGGAAACAACGTCTGGTCACGCTAAAGCAGTTCGGGTCGCCTAACGACAAGTTCCCCAGTTTCAAACTCAAGGGGCTCCAGTTCGCTAGCGAATTGGAAGGTATGACCTTCGATGACATGCAGAACTCACTGACGGCCAGCGAATATGCCGAGAACTTTCTCGCTCAACCCATTCGAACGGTGGTTGTTCGAAACTGGGGCCGCGCAGCGGTGCTCTACGAGGTCTTCATCCGCCTGAACCAGAACAGTCTTCCGCTCTCGCCACAGGAGCTACGTCAGGCACTCTTTCCCTCCGACTTCACCTACTGGGTCAATCAACGATCCGCGAGCAGCCGCCCACTCCACGCGGCGCGTCGCGCAGTTCGCGAGGACTTCCGGATGCGAGACGCTGAGATGCTCCTTCGGTTCATTGCCTGGAAGGAAGGCGTCGCTGAATATCGGGGCAATCTTCGACAGTTCCTTGATGACGCTTGCGAACGCGGAATCCGCAACTGGGAGGCGAACGGCCCCCAGCAGTATGAGGATCTTGCAGGGAAATGCGAACACGCAATCGAGCGCACATTCAGCATCTTCGAGACTGATGCCTTTCTGCGTTTCGATGATGGATATAACCGCCGGTTCAACATCGCTGTTTTCGATCTGATGACGGTTCTCCTCAGTGACGACTCGATTTCTGACGACCTCGTTATCAACAATCGCGCGGCCATCAAATCCGGATTCGAGCGACTTTGTACGGAGGATGAGGAATTCCGCCGCAGCATCACATCGACCACAAAATCGATCCCGGCGGTCCGAGAGAGGTTCCTGACGTTCGGCAACCTTTTGGAGTCGATAATGGGTGTCCAACTCCGGATACGAGATGACATCGAGGCCCTCCCGCCGGCCGGGGGCTAGTGTGCCCTCGAACCTTTACGTCGGCATGCAGCAGCGCATCGCGAACCTTGAAGCCGCTCTGCTAACCGACAAGGACGACATCGATTGCGATCCGGAGGATGTCCTCCGCGGGGTCGCATTTCGGGTAATGGCAAGCGCTGTCATCGAAGAGTACGTCGAAGAGCGCTGCCTTGAAACTGCAAGCCTCGCCTTTGCACGCTTCAATGCCGCCCAAGAATCTAGTGCCGCCCGTGCTCTCATCATCTGGAGCGTTGTTCGAAATACGCCCGGCTGCATTCCCCTGGAATCACAGGATGTTTACGAACATGCGCATCTGCTGGAAGAAGCGCATGCGGCCTACACCAAAAGTGTTAGGCACAATCACGGGCTCAATTCGCGTGACTTGTTTAGTCTCGTGAATCCGATCGGCCTCAGGTCACACCAAATGCCAGATCAACTTGCCGATCAACTCCAAGCTCTCGCAGACAGGCGAGACCCCGCGGTCCACGGTGCGACATCGAAGACAATCCGCAGGACCGGCCCGAGTGTCGAACGCAAGCAGGTGCAAAAGATCGTTGATCTTCTCGCCCTAGTGGACGATGCGCTGGATGTTGCTTCGTCCACATTCCCCATCCCTGCTCCAACCGCCACTACGCCGTAGGAGTGACGCGCCGCCGCTTTCGCGCACTGCATGGCATGAACATCCGCCGCAGGATCACAGGTCCGATTTCGCCGCCAGGACGGCGCCCAACCGCCTCGCAGTGTAGTCGGTTTGTGGTCGCGCCATCGCGAGCAAGCCATCCTCAAAGGGGAAACGCATTCGACCCTCGGGTCGTAGAACGGATGCCAACGACGACCTCGTAGATCAAGTTCAGCAGTCGCCGGCTGACCCTGACAGGACCTTCAGCGGGCGAGAGGGAATCCGGTTCTCGTCGTATCCAGGGTTGTCCCTCACTTTGCCGACCTGCGTGCAGTAGCCGGGCAGCCCTGGGTCTGACAAGAGAGCGAACTGCGTGGTAGTCACGCACTTCTCGTCGCGCAAAGTTCCACACGTACCCTGCGCCCAGCCTGACCGAGTTGGGTGGATCGTCGCCGTTCGTGATGTAACGAACGTAGATCTCGCCCCCCTTCGGCTTGCGCGCCGAGCATGCGGAAATGCGAGGGTCTCCAGACGGCTGCTTGGTGGCCGCCGGTCTCGGGCTGGGCGGCGGTGAGGTTGCCGCCTTGGTCGCCGTGGGTGATGCAGCCGCCGAAGGCTTGTCGCTTGACTGTTCAGAGCTCTGCTTGGTGGTTTCGGATTCGAGGCGCATTGCCGATCTGTCCGACGATGGTCGCGAACATGGCGAATGCGATGAAAGCCGACCACACCTTGTGTCGGCGAATCCAGTCCCTAATCTTGATCCAGCCCACGTTCACCCCATGTCCGGCTGGGAGTCAGCGTACCGAGATGTCACTATGAGGCCTCGTCCTCCACAACCCGTGAAGCGGGTGGCTGGCTGGCCCGGCGTGTGGCTTCCTCGTAGAGCAGTTCACCCACGTCGTGGTTTCGCGGATCATCCCTAAAGACGTTCCGGGACCTTGAACTTCAGTTCGCGGCTCATGCTCGCTGGTACGACTTCGATGGTGCCTCGGCGAGTTCTAAAGGTGGGCGAAGAGGGGCTCGAACCCCCGACCTTCCGGGTGTAAACCGGATGCTCTGACCAGCTGAGCTATTCGCCCGGGACGACCGCACATTACCGCAGACGAACGGGGCGTGACATGAGAGAGCCGCGGCCGCCAGGGTCTCGGGTCCCGGGCGGCCGCAGCACTTCATCAAAGCGTACATCGGCGCACGATCGCAGGGTTTTTCCCAAACTCACAGGCCAGTATCAGGATCGGCCCGCGGCCCGTTCACACGTGTTGCGCGAGGGCCGTGCTGAAGGCCTCGAAATCACGCGCTTCGCCGATGGATTGGTGCACTCGCCAACGCACGATTGCGTCGCGATCGATGATGAACGTGCCCCGCTCAGGAGCGCCGGCCTCCTCGTTGAAGACCCCGTACGCACGGGTCACCTCACCGTGCGGCCAGAAGTCGCTGAGGATCGAGAACGCGTGGCCCTCACGGTCGGCGAAGGCCCGATTCGCGAAGAAGTGGTCGCACGACACGGCCAGCACCTCCGCTCCCCCGGCCGTCAGCTCGTCGAGGTGGTCGCGGATCTCACGCAGCTCGCCGGTGCAGATGCCGCTGAAGGCGAACGGGAAGAACACCAGCGCCACGGCGGACCGACCCCGGAACGATGACAGCGCGACGTCCTGCCCGTGCTGGTTCGTGAGAGTGAAGTCGGGCGCGACGTCTCCGATGTCGGGCATGTCGGCAACCCAGGCGGCGCAGCGAACTAGAACTTGTGCGTCGACAGCTTGGTGGCCGACCACTCCGGCGACGCCGACGACGTCGTGGTGGTGGAGAGCCCGGCAACCGGTGCCGCCTCGGCGATGTCAGCGCCGGACACGTATCCCGGGCGACCCACCTTGGGGGTGAGCAGCCAGACGGACCCGCCGTCGCCGAGGTCCTGGATCGAGTCGACGAGGGCGTCGACGAGGTCGCCGTCGCCGTCGCGCCACCACAAGATGACTCCGTCGACGACCTCGGAGACGTCGCCTTCGACCATCTTGTTGCCGCAGTGCGACTCGATGGCCCCCCGGAGCTCGTCGTCGACGTCCTCGTCCCAGCCAAGTTCCTGGATGACGGTGTCGGGGGCAAAGCCCAGCCTGCCGGCGTCCAACGGGTCCTCCTTCGAGAGGGTTCGATTCGGCTACTCAGGAGTAGCCCTGCGGGCGCGTTGCCGCTCTCACAGTAGCGAATGCCGCGTGGAAAGATGGAGGGGTCCACAAGACGCGTCAGGAGTCATCATGCCGACCGGCCCGCAGAACTCCGGTCCCGCCCGCGGCGGCGAGACCAGCCCGAACCCGCAGGGCGCCGAACGACCCCCCGTGATCCACGAGGGTCTGCCCACCCAGCTGCCCGACATCGATCCTGAGGAGACGGCGGAGTGGGTCGGCTCGCTCGACCAGATGGTCGAGGAGCGCGGTCGGGCCCGGGCCCGCTACGTGATGCTGCGTCTGCTGGAGCGCGCTCGCGAGAAGCAGGTGGGCGTGCCGGCCCTGCGCAGCACCGACTTCATCAACACCATCCCGCCCGAGCGGGAGCCGTGGTTCCCGGGCAACGAGGCCATCGAACGCCGCATCCGCGCCTACATTCGCTGGAATGCCGCGGTCATGGTGTCCCGAGCCAACCGCCCGGGCCTCGGCGTCGGCGGCCACATCGCCACCTACCAGTCCGCCGCGAGCCTGTACGAGGTCGGCTTCAACCACTTCTTCCGCGGCAAGGGCCACCCCGGCGGCGGCGACCAGATCTACTTCCAGGGTCACGCCGCGCCGGGCATCTACGCACGCTCGTACCTGGAGGGGCGACTCACCGAGGACCAGCTCGACCGGTTCCGCCAGGAACGCTCCCAGGGTGCCGGCAACGGCCTGTCGTCGTACCCGCACCCGCGCCTCATGCCGAACTACTGGGAGTTCCCGACCGTCTCGATGGGGCTGGCTGCGATCAACTCCATCTACCAGGCGCGGTTCAACCGCTACCTGCACCACCGCGGCATCAAGGACACCAGCGGCCAGCGGGTCTGGGCCTTCCTCGGCGACGGTGAGATGGGCGAGCCGGAGTCGCTCGGCGCCATCGGTGTCGCAGCCCGCGAGGAGCTCGACAACCTGACCTTCGTCATCAACTGCAACCTGCAGCAGCTCGACGGCCCGGTGCGCGGCAACGGCAAGGTCATCCAGGAGCTTGAGTCCTACTTCCGCGGCGCCGGCTGGAACGTCATCAAGGTCGTCTGGGGCCGCCAGTGGGACGACCTCCTCGCCCGGGACACCGACGGCGCACTCGTCAACCAGATGAACCGCACGCCCGACGGTGAGTTCCAGACCCTCTCGGTGGAGTCCGGCGCGTACAACCGCGAGCACTTCTTCGGCTCCGATCCGCGGCTCGCGAAGATGGTCGAGCACCTCAGCGACGAGCAGATCGAGCGGCTCCCGCGCGGCGGTCACGACTACCGCAAGGTGTACGCGGCGTTCGACGCGGCCGTCGAGCACACCGGCCAGCCGACGGTCATCCTCGCCCACACCGTCAAGGGCTGGCTGCTGGAGTCGTTCCAGGGCCGCAACGCCACCCACCAGATGAAGAAGCTCACCAAGGACGACCTCAAGGGCTTCCGCGACCGCTTGACCATCCCGATCTCCGACGAGCAGATCGACGGCGACGACCTCGCGCCCTTCTACCACCCGGGCAACGACAGCGAGGAGATCCAGTACATGAAGGCCCGGCGTGACGCCCTCGGCGGATCCATGCCGGTGCGCAAGGTCGACCCGACGCCGGTCAAGCTGCCCGGCGACGACGTCTACGCCCCGCTCAAGAAGGGGTCGGGCAAGCAGCAGATCGCCACCACGATGGCGTTCGTGCGGCTGTTGCGCGACCTGATGAAGGATCCCGAGATCGGCCAGCGCATCGTGCCGATCGCGCCCGATGAGTACCGCACCTTCGGCATGGACTCGATGTTCCCGTCGGCCAAGATCTACAGCCCGCACGGGCAGACGTACGAGTCGGTCGACCGCAAGCTGCTGCTCGCCTACAAGGAGTCCCAACAGGGCCAGCTGCTGCACGAGGGGATCAGCGAGGCCGGTGCCATGGCCTCGGCGACCGCTGCGGGCAGCGCGTACTCCACGCAGGGCGAGCCGATGATCCCGATGTACATGTTCTACTCGATGTTCGGCTTCCAGCGCACCGCCGACTCGATCTGGGCGATGGCCGACCAGCTGGCCCGCGGGTTCCTCATCGGCGCCACCGCCGGGCGCACGACGCTCACCGGCGAGGGACTGCAGCACGCCGACGGCCACTCCCCCCTGATCGCCCAGACGAACCCCGCCGTCGTCCACTACGACCCGGCCTACGGGTACGAGATCAGCCACATCGTCAAGGACGGGCTGGCCCGGATGTACGGGTCGACCGATGAGTTCCCGCACGGCGAGGACGTCATCTACTACCTCACTGTCTACAACGAGCCGATCTCCCAGCCCGTCGAACCGGACGACCTCGACGTCGAGGGCCTGCTGATGGGCGCCTACCTGCTGCGTCCCGCCGAGCGGGGCACCCACACCGCTCGCATCATGGCCTCCGGGGTCGCGGTGCCGTGGGCGCTCAAGGCGCAGGAGATCCTCGCCGAGCAGTACGACGTCGCGGCAGACGTGTGGTCGGTGACGTCGTGGAACGAGCTGGCGCGCGACGCCATCGACGCGGAGAAGTGGAACCTCAACCACCCGGGCGAGTACACCCGGGTGCCGTGGGTCACCTCCAAGCTGATGGACCGCGCGTCCGTCACCGTCGCCGTGTCCGACTACATGCGGGCGGTGCCCGACCAGATCGCCCGCTGGGTTCCCGGCCCGTGGCAGTCGCTCGGCACCGACGGCTTCGGCTTCGCCGACACCCGCGCCGCGGCCCGACGCACCTTCCAGGTCGACGCCGAGTCGATCGTCGTGTCGGTGCTCCAGACGCTGGCCCAGCAGTCCACCATCGACTCCTCGGTCGTCCGCGACGCGTTCACCTCGCTGCGGATCGACGACCCCACAGCGGTCGCCGGCGTCAAGCAGGAAGGCGGCGACGCCTGACCTGCGGGGCCTCCCGCCGCTGGTCAGCGCTTTCAGGAGCCGCTCAGGGGTGAGCCCTAAGATGTTCGCCATGCGTCGTTGGCCCTACACCTTCGCCGTGATCCTGTCTGTCTCCGTCGGGCTCACGGCCGTCGTCGCTTCCCACCAGGTCGGCGTGCCCCTGCGCGACCCGGACGGATTCCTCGGGCCGGCCTACATCCGGTTGCCGCTCATCGGCGTGCTGTTCTTCGCCGCCGGCATCATCCCGCAGGCCATCCGACGCGGCGGCATGCTCGGCGCGCCGAAGGCGATGCGGTCGATCGTCCGCGAGGAGTGGACCTGGGGCCGGGTCGGCAACATCGCGACCGGGCTCATCGCCTTCTACGTCTGCTACGTCAGCTACCGCAACCTCAAGAGCTACCTCCCCATCGTGCGCGAGGACGTGTTGTTCGACCACGAGCTGCTCCAGCTCGACCACTTCCTGATGTTCGGCAACAACCCCGCGCCGCTGATGCACGACTGGCTGGGCACGGGCATCGCCGCGCAGGTGCTCGCGACGTCGTACCTGTCGTACCTCCCGCTGATCCCGCTGACCCTCGGGCTGGTGCTCACCTGGAGCCGCAACGTCTCCCTCGGCGCCTGGTACGCGACGGCGCTGTCGCTCAACTGGGTCCTCGGAGCGATCAGCTACTACATCCTTCCCACCCTCGGCCCGGCGTTCTTCCAGCCGTCGATGTTCGCGGACCTGCCCGACTCCGGCGTCTCGGCGCTGCAGATCTCCCTGTTCAAGAACGGCGTCAGCTTCAAGGAGAACCCCACCGGGAACGACATCTACGGCATCGCCGGCTTCGCCTCACTGCACGTGTCCGTCGTCGTCACGGCCTGCTTGTTCTTCGAGCGCACCGGGCAACGAGCCATGATCCGCATCGCCGGCTGGGTCTTCCTGGCCACCACGGTGCTCGCCACCGTCTACTTCGGCTGGCACTACATCCTCGACGACGTCGCCGGGGCGATCATCGGCTGGGCGGCGGTGTCCATCGGCGCATGGGCCACCGGCAACCGCGGCAGACGGAAACGACGGCTCGACGAGGACGATCAGACGGCGGTAGCGCCGAGTGCCGGCGCCGGGTCCGGCGAAGCGGTGCCCAGCGCCACCTGATCGCCGCGCCGCAACATCGAGCGCCACCGACCGCGATGGTAGTGAGCCGGCTCGTGGGCGGCGACGAAGTCCTCGATGAGTCCCACGACCGCGGCCGGCTGGTCCTTGTGCGGGAAGTGTCCGGTGTCGGGCAGGACGTGCACGTCGGACCATGCCTGCTGCCGGGCGATCTCGGCGTGGGAGGCCGGGATGACCCGGTCGTCCGCTCCCCAGATGACGAGGACCGGAAGGAGCCTGGCCAGGTACGTGCGATCGGTCATCGTCACGAACTGCCCTCGCCAGTTGAGCACGTGGCTCGTGACCCGCTGCACCGCACGGCGGTTGGCCCGGTCGGCCAGGCCGGAGTAGATCACCGAGACCTCGTCGAGGTCACGCACTGCCGAGACACCGGTGCGCGACAGGGCCCGCAGGCCGGCGGAGACGACCGGACGCCACGGGCGCCACGTGGCGACGCCGAGCGCGGCACTGCTGCCGGGCACCGTGAGGAACCGGATGAACCGGGTGACCTCGGTGCCGAGGCCACCGGTCGACACCAGGACGATGCGCTCGGTGCGCTCGGGGAACTGGTAGGCGAACTGCATCGCCACGCCTCCGCCGAAGCTGTGCCCGACCACGGTGGCCGTGTCGACGCCCAGCACCGTGAGGAGGTCGCGCATCCCGTTGGCATAGCCCCCGAGCGAGTAGTCGGCATCGGGCTTGTCGGAGGTGCCGTGACCGAGCAGGTCGGGCGCGATCACCGTGAAGTGTTCGGCGAGCGGGGCGATGACCGCGTCCCACGTCGAGGCGTCGCAACCCAGCCCGTGGATCAGCAGCAGGGCGGGGCCGGAGCCCGCTCGCCGGTAGGCCCGACGATGGCCGTGAACAACGACGTACTGGACTTCGTCCGGGCCGGTCATCGGGCCATCGTAGGCTACGGATCGCCGGTAGACTCGGCGAGTGCCCAACGCCCCCGACGTCCGCTCCGAGCTGACCGACATCCTGGTCCAGGTCGTCGGTTGCTCCCCGGAGGACGTCGTCGACCACGCGAAGCTCGCCGACCTCGGCATCGACTCGCTGTCGATCGTCGAGGTGGCCGACGAGCTGGGCCGACGCCACGACGTCTACCTCGCCGACGAGACGGTGAACGGGCTGCGCACGGTGTCGGACGCCGTCTCCGCGGTGGTCCGGCACGACGGCAGCCGACCGCGCATCGCCACCGCCTACGGGCCTCCCCAAACCGGTCCCGCCGTCACTCCCCAGACGACGTCTCGGCCCGCCCCGCTCCCGGACCCGCGCATCGACCCGGACGAGCGTCGCAGCGCGTTGCGACGCCTTGGGGTGTGGTTCGCCGCCGCCGGTGCCGTGTTCGGCATCGTCCTCGGTCTCGGCGGCGCAGCGCTCATCGGCGCCACCGGCCTCGACTCCTCGACGCTCCCACCGATCTCCGTGCCGACCACGCCGGCTCCCACCACGCCCGCCCCGACCGCCACGCCGACGCCCACGCCCGACCCGGAGGAGACGGTCAGCCCCGATCCCACGCTCGTCGTCGAAGCCACCCAGGTCTCCCCCGGGCAGCGATTCACCCTGCAAGGTGCGTTCCCCGCGCTCGACAAGGGCGAGACGCTGCAGGTGCAGGTCAAGGATCCGGGCGAGAAGTGGGATGAGTTCCCGGTCACCACGAAGACCCGCGCAGGCGGCAAGTACCAGACGCAGATCTACACCTCGCGCACCGGCAAGCGTCAGTTCCGGATGGCCGCCACCGGTTCGGATCTGGTGACCCCGCCGGTGTCGGTGACGATCGGCTAGCTGCCGCGCTAGATGACGCCGCGCTAGATGACCTGGTGCAACCAGCGCACCGGGGCACCGTCGCCCGCGTGCCGGAAGGGTTCGAGCTCGGCGTCCCACGCCACACCCAGCAGCCCGTCCAAGGCCTGGTCCATCGTGATCTCCCCGAGCGACGCCTTGACGCGGAACGCCTTGATGCGGTCCTCCGGGATGAGGACGTCGCCGTGCAGGCCGGTCATCGCGTGGAAGATGCCCAGATCGGGCGTGTAGCTGTACCGGGCGCCTTCCGTGGTCGCGGTCGGCTCCTCGGTGACCTCGAAGCGAAGGCGCTCCCAGCCGCGCAGCGCCGAGGCGAGAGCCGCGGCCGACCCGACGGATGCCTGCCAGGAGATCTCCGCGCGGTACGTGCCGGACTCGGCGGGCTGGGCCACCCAGTCGACGTCGACGGATCCACCGAGCACGCCGGCAGCCGCCCACTCGACATGTGGGCACAGCGCGGACGGCGCTGAGTGGACGTACAGGACGCCACGGGTCTGGATGCTCATCGGTGCCTCCTGGTGGTTCGAGAATCCGTCTTCCCCAACGTCTCTCTGAACCTGGCACCGACGTGCCGGACCTGCGCCCCACCATTGTGCCCCATCAGCCCCACGCCCACCAAGCATCTGGCATTTCTCGCGTGGCCGCGCCCGACCTGCCCGATGTGGTGGCGCGTGTGAGGATGACTGCATGAGCACCGCCGTTCAGGACAATCCATCGGCCTCTCGCTTCGAGATCACCGTGGACGGAGAGCTGGCCGGGTACCTCGACTACCGCGAGCACCAAGGTGAGTACGCCCTTCCGCACACGCGGGTGCTCCCTCAGTTCGAGGGGCGCGGCGTGGGCACCGAGCTCGTCGTCAACGCGCTCCAGGCCATCCGCCATCGCCGCGGGACGGTCCTGCCCTACTGCCCGTTCATCCCGAAGGTCATCCGGGAGCACCCCGAGCTGGCCGAGCTCGTGCCCGAGTCCGAGCGGGCGTCCTTCGGGGTCTAGCCCGCGCTGCCAGGCCCGCGTTCGTGCAGGGTGCTGCCGAGCTCCTCGATCAGGCCGCCGAGCTCGCGATGCGTCGCCTGCGACTCCGTGACCACCCGCAGTGCGAGGTTGTCGATCTTGCGCTCGATCCGCTCGACGTCGGCGGCCCTCGTGACGTCCTGACGCCGCAACGCCAACAGGACGATCGCGGCGAGGCAGAGCAGCAGGGCCACCAGCAGGGCCATGGCCCACCGCCACGAGTCGAGCGTGGCTGCCAGCACCACGGCGGCTCCCAGCGCTCCGGAAGCGGCGGCCGCGAACATCTCCTTGCGGGTGAGCCTCATCGATGGTCCTCTCTCGTCGGGGCGAGCTCCCTGATCAGTGCCACCGTGGCTTCCTCGGACAGCACCTCGCGACAGAAGGCGTATCCACGCTGTCGCTGCTCGGCGAGCCGCTCGGGATCGGCGGCCAGGGCCTTGAGCTCGTCGTGGACGCCGACCGCCTCCGCGTACACGGCCGCATCACCCAGGTGGTGCCGGTAGGACGGGTCGAGGATCACGACCGTCCCCTCGGCCAGCGCCGCCACGGCGTGCCACGGAAGCTCCGGTCCCCACGAGCGGGACGGCGCGGCGACGAAGACGTCGAGCTGGCGCAGGAAGTCCCGCATCGGCGAGGTCTCGTCCATCACCAGCCAGCCAGGTGGCACGCGTCGCTTCTGCAGGACGGCGGAGACGACGGCCGGGTCGGCTCGCACCCGCACGTCGTAGGCGTCGTCCAGCGGCAGCAACCGGCGCAGCGAGGCCCAGGACGGGCGGTCGCGGCGCGGCAGCTCGAGGGCTGCGGTGCCGACGACGAGTCGGTCGCCACCGCGCGGGCCGGTGTACGGCCGCCGCCTGACGCGGGCGACACCCCGGAGCTGGCGGGACGGCAGGATCTCGGCGGCGGCACCGGCCACTCTGAGGTCGGCCGCGATCTCGTCATGCGCCGGGAGCCACAGCAGGTCGACGCCGAACATCCGTCGAGCACTGCGTTCCACCGAGACCGGATCGTAGGTCAACCAGCCGCCCTCGGGAGCCGTCGGCGGATGGCCGGCGACGACCACGAGACGGTCGGAGGTGAGGGAGACCGACTCCGGGGGTCGGGTGAGCGCCAGGATCTCCGGATCGGTGACGATCATCAGGCGGGCGTGGTTCGGTTCGGTCCAGACGGCGAATCGGGTGAGCCCGGCGGCCTGGAGGCGAAGGATGTCGTCACCGATGGGAATGCGGTCGCGATGCGAGTGCCGGACCGCCGTCGCCTGGGCCACCATGGTGGACAGGCCCGCCGCTGCCGCCGCCTCGACCTGGGAGGCGGCGCCGACGTAGCGGCCGGTCTCCCCTCGCCAGTCGGACACCCAGAGCACGTCGCACGACGTGGGGGGCGCGTCCTGACCGGCGAGGATGCGCTGTGGTGCCGGGAAGCGTCGGGGACCACCAGGCTCCAGCCTCGGGCTGGACCGGCCGGCGGCGATCTCGCGGTGCCAGTAGCGGTAGGCGTGGCCGTAGTCGGTGCGGGCGCCGTGATGCCAGCCGAAGACGAACTCCGCACGCGACAACGACCCTTCCGTGAGCTGCGTCAGCACGAGCACCTCGGGCAGGTTCACGTTCGCCTCCGCGCCGAACACGGCGTCGATCCGCTCGACGAACTCGGTGTCGGCTGCCTTGCGGGTCTCGTCGAACCCACCCATGGCCGCGACGACGACGTCCTTGCGGAACATCGTGGAGGCGGCCGCCCGCCGGAAGGAGTTGTAGCCGACCTTCAACGTGGTGAGGTCGTCGTGCACCCGGATCGATCGCGCGTGGGTGGAGACGACCTCGCTCAGCCCGAGCATGGGCGCGACCTGACGCGCGATGCGCTCCGGGTGGGCCCAGTCGTCGGAGTCCTGCATCGTGATGAACGCTCCCCGCGACTCCGCGATCCCGCGGTTGCGGATCTTGTACGTGCCGCCGTTCTCCGGCATCCGGATGAGCCGGATCCGGGGATCGGTGGCGGCGACCGACTCCAGCAGCTCGCTGTACTCCGGTGGCGAGCAGTCGTCCATGACGAAGATCTCCAGGTTGCGCCACGTCTGCGCGACGAGCGACGCGACGGCCGTGGGGAAGCTCTGGTCCGGCTTGAACGTCGACATGATGACGGTGACGAGGGGCGCGTCGGGATCGTCGACGACGAGGTGGTCGGGGACGTCGACGACCAGGCGGTCGAATGCCGCTCCGGGGCCCGGACCGAGCCGGACCGGCAGGAGCCCCTGGTCGACGAACCGTTGGTTGAACGCCTCGAGCCAGGCCTCCTCGGTCGCTCCCGGGCGTCCGTGCGCCGGATGCTCCAGCTCGGCGCGGAGGATCCACCGGGTGTCGGCGTCGAGATCGCCGCGGAGGATGTCTGCGACGTGGTCGTACCGACCCTGGAGCAGGTTCGCCTGGCCGTCGATGCGGTTCCCGTCCGCGGTCAGCGGCGTCGATCCATGGATCAGCCGGGCCGCTCGGCTGATGTCCGCGGCGGCGGCGAAGTCCTGGGTGGGCGTGCCGAGCCCGGCCATGAGCCGCGCGAGCGACGACAGGTCGTAGGGCTCCAGCGCGGCCCGGACCTCACTCACCGACCGGCGTCCCTCGAGGAGGTCGTGCACCAGGGCCAGGACGTCGGCGTAGTCGAGCTCACCGTGACTGGCCATGCGGGCCAGGAGGTCGGGCGACTCCTCGTAGCGGAAGCGAAGGCACTCGTCGGCGACGGTCAAGCTCTTCTTGCCCACGTGGAGAGCGAGGTCGCGCAGCGGGGACGTCGCGCTCAGCGACCTGCTCGACATGTTCACCCCTTGCTGACTCGCCACAGCGCCGGCGTCCGCTGCCCTCCGGATTGTAGTGGGTCGTCTCAGACCCGGTGGACGACGATGCCTCGGGACTCCCAGAGCTCGGCGATGTCCTCGCTGTCCTCCCACGCCTCCGACACCGACCATCCGTCGGTCTCGGCCTGGTCGAGCATCTCGGCCTTCACGACGTGGTCCGGCCGGTAGTCACCGACGATGCGCATGACCAGCTCGTCGTAGGGGATGTCGTGGGCCACGAGCCAGTCGAGGGAGAGGTCGCGCCACACGAACTCGCGGGACGTGAGGACGAGCACCGCTCGGCCGGCGTCGTGTGCAGCCCGCACGGCCTCGACCACGTCGCTGCGCGCCGGGCAGTCGGCCGAGGCTGCGTGGAAGGCCGCGAAGTCCCGCTCCTCGCCCTCCAGGAAGTGGAGGATGCCCGAGACGTCGCACAGCGTTCCGTCGAGATCGGCGATCACTGCGTCCGTCATGGGCAGTTAGCCTAGCCCGGTGGCACGTTCCCTCATCGATCGATTCCGCCGCCGTGCCGCGGCCGGGTCGCAGGCGTCCGAAGCGCCCACCGGCGCGTTGCCGACGTTCGTCACGATCGGCTCGATGAAGGGTGGCACGAGCGCCCTGCACGACTACCTGCGTGCCCACCCGCAGGTGTGCATGTCCAAGCCCAAGGAGACGAACTTCTTCTACGAGCCGGCCGGGCACGACCTCGACTGGTACCGCTCGTGCTTCCGTGGGACCGGCGAGCAGTACGGCGAGTCGTCCCCCAACTACACCAAGCGGCACCTCGTCGACGGCGTCGCCGAGCGCATGCACGCCCTGCTGCCCGACGTCCGCCTCATCTACCTGGTGCGCGACCCGATCGACCGCGCCGTCTCGCACTTCCTGCACAACGTCGTCAAGAACCGCGTGCAGCGCGAGGACTTCGCGGCGTACTTCGACGACCTGGACAACCCGGCCCTGCTGACGAGCCGCTACCACTGGCAGATCGAGCCGTTCGTCGAGACCTACGGGCTCGACCGCATCCTCGTCGCGTCGTCGGAGGACCTGCGCGACGACCGCGCCGCCACGCTCTCGCGCATCTTCACCTTCCTCGGCATCGACGACGAGTTCACGTCGACGGAGTTCGACACCGAGCGGCACGTGACCTCGACCAAGCTCGAGAAGGCCGGCGAGTCACTGGACCGGCCCACCCTGTCGGCCGGCCAGCACCAGGCCATCGCCGACCACCTGCGCCCCGACATCGACGCCTTCCGTGCCCTGACCGGACAGAGCTTCTCCCACTGGTCGGTGTAGTCGCGCGGGCCGCCTACGCGTGCGCGACTTCGCGCGTCCGGCTCATCAACGTGACGCCGGTGACGAGGGTCCACAGCACGTACAGGAAGAAGGTGAGGAAGAAGGGCGCCAGGATGCCGCACACTCCGGCCACGACCGAGAAGATCCTCAACCACCCTGGCAGCGTCGAGACCCGGGACAACAGGATCGCGATGATGCCCACGAACAGGGCCGGTGCGCACCAGGCGACCAGGTTGCCGATCTCGGTGACCATGAAGACGACCGGGTGCGGCACCCCCTCCTGGACGGTTGATCCGCCCTCCGCCATGGCGACGTCGACTCCGGCGATGGCGAACCACCCGACCACCCCTGTGGCCGCGGCGGCCACGCCCAGACTCCACGCCAGGTCTCCGTTGCGGCCCAGCTCGTCCCTCATTCCGAGGACGAAGGGAAGGACGGCCACGGAGGCGAGGCAGCCGACGTAGGCGAGGGCGAAGACGACCGCATAGTGCCCCGAGCCGACGAATCGGTCGACCGCGTCGGGCTTGTACGTGCCTCCGGGCGCGGCGATCAAGGCGTTGGCAGCGATCGTCCCCAAGCCGTAGACCAGCAGTGCGGCCCCGGCGGTGCGTCGAGTGATCATGGTGTCCTCCTGAGGTGAACGAACGGCGACGTGCCGTCGCTTCTGATGCGTTTCGACGTTAGGTCGCACCGGGGCGCCAGCGCGTCAGCCCGCGGCCCGAGATGTGGATCCTGCACGCCGCGGACACCAGGTCGTCCTCCTGACCGACGCGGGAATCGTCCTCCGGAAGGACGTCACGGCCGGCCGGACGGCGGTAACGTCGAGCGGTGACCCGTCGCAACGTCGCGTTCGACCTCTTCGTCGCCTCCGCGGTCCTGGTCCTCGGGCAGATGGAAGCGTGGATCGGCGCTGGAGCGACCCACCGCCAGGGCCCACCCTGGGTGGAAGCGCTCGGCTACGGTCTCGGGGCCGTGTTGCTCGTCGGTCGGCGGGTCTACCCGCTGGAGGTCTTCACGGCTCTGGTCGCGGTCTACGTCGTGGAGTTCGCCGCCGTCGGGGCGCCGGAGGGCTTCGGCATCGCCGTACCGCCGATGGTGGCGGCGTACAGCGTGGCTCGATGGGAGCACCGACGACCGGCCTCGTGGGGTCTGCTCCTCATCGTGGTCCTCGGCGTCGCCTGGATCGTCTTCGACCCCGTACAGGTGACCACGGCGGGGCGGACGCTCCAGGCGATGTGGTGGTCTCCGTGGATCATCGCCTGGCTGGTCGGTTCCCTCGTGCGCGGCCGTCTCCAAAATGCCGAGCAGCGCAGGCTCAGACGTGAGGAACGAGCCACCCGCGCCGTCACGGAGGAACGCAACCGCATCGCCCGGGAGCTGCACGACGTGATCGGGCACAGCGTCAGCATCATGACCGTGCAGGCGTCGGCCGTGCGACGGCGGCTCGACGACTCCCAGGTGTCCGAACGCGAGGCCCTGGAGACGGTGGAGACCACCGGTCGACAGGCGCTGGCCGAGATGCGCCGCATGGTCGGGGTGCTCCGTCAGAGCGACGAGGTGGTCGACCGCGCACCCGCTCCGGGGCTGGCCCAGCTGGAGCTCTTGGTCGATCAGTTCCGCAGCGCCGGTCTTCCGGTGGACGTTGCCGTCACCGGCCAAGCGCAGCCTCTCGCCCCGGGTCTCGACCTGACGGCGTACCGCCTGGTCCAGGAGGCACTGACCAACGCCCTGCGGCATGCAGCGTCGCCGAGTCGTGCCGAGGTGTCGATCGGGTACACCGCGGACCGTCTTGAGCTGGCGATCCGCGACGACGGACGGCGCGTCACCAGTGGAGTCGAGGCGGGGCACGGGCTGCTCGGCCTCCGTGAGCGGGTCTCCGTCTACGGCGGCGACCTGATCGCTCGGCCACGTGCTGGAGGAGGCTTCGAGCTCCTCGCCACCCTTCCGCTGGTGCCGGCATGACGAAGAATGGCGCCGTGGATCCGACCCGCGTGCTGATTGTCGATGACCAGGCCCTCGTCCGGCGAGGCTTTCGGATGGTCCTGGAGATCGAGAGGGACATCGAGGTCGTCGGCGAAGCGGCCGACGGAGAGGAGGCCGTGGCCCGGACACGCGACCTCAACCCTGACGTCGTGCTCATGGACGTCCGGATGCCAGGAGTCGATGGCATCGACGCGACCCGCATGCTCACGTCGGACGACCAATGTCACGCGAAGATCATCATGCTGACCACGTTCGACATGGACGACTACGTCTACGACGCCCTCCAGGCCGGGGCCAGCGGCTTCCTGCTCAAGGACATTCAGCCCGAGCTTCTCGTCGCCGGCATCCACGCCGTGCACGCCGGCGAGTCACTCCTGGCACCCACCATCACCCGGAAGCTCATCGAGTCGTTCCTCAGCCGTCGACCCGCGAGCGATCGAGTGGACGATGCTCAGCTGGCGACGCTCACCCAGCGCGAGCGCCAGACCCTCGACCTGATCGCCCGCGGTCTGACGAACGCGGAGATCGCGAAAACGTTCGTCATCTCCGAGACGACCGTGAAGACCCACGTCAGCCGGGTCCTCACCAAGCTCGATGTGCATGATCGTGTCCATGCGGTCATCTACGCCTATGAGCACGGCCTCGCCCCTCGCTGAGCCTCGTTGACCGTGCGTGACGACCCGCGGGCGTGATGTGGTGGGGATGTCGGGCTTGTGGGGAGGGTGGGGCTCGAACCCACGACCCAAGGATTATGAGTCCTCTGCTCTGACCGGCTGAGCTACCTCCCCGGAGAGACAAACCTACAGTTCGGCCACCTTCCACCGCTCCCGAGTCTGCCCAATTTGGCGTTCCACCATTGCCCAGGTTCCGTCGCCCACCGGGTGAGTAGCCGTCTCAAATCGAGCGCCCCATCAAGGGGATCGGATCATTGCTGGTCCGAGCCGCCCTGGCCGATGCATCGCGTAGCCGATTCGCGGCAGAAGAGTCGTCCGGCATCACGCTGCTACATCGCCTTCCATGCCGATGACGATGCCGATTCGGGCTGACATGCCGCTTCGCCAACTTGGCCGAGGCTACGCTCACGAAATGCGACGTCCCAAGCTCCGGTTCGAAGATCCTGTTTTGGAGGACGCGTTCCTGGCGGCGGACAGCCGCGACGCTTTGCGCGCGGTTCGGGTGGGGTTGACAGTCGGGCTAGCCCTGACCGTGGTCTTCACAGCAATCGATGCACTTGTGGCCACGCGCCATGGCACCTGATCAAGGACACAGTTCCCTGTGAGGAACGCGGCGAAGCAGAGGTGAAGGGAGTCCACTTCCCGATCAAGCTGTACTCGCCAGTTCAGACACCATTCGCAGGCGAACTCCAGACCCAAGGATCATGAGTCCTCTGCTCTGACCGGCTGAGCTACCTCCCCGCGGGGATAGCCTAGTCACATGGAACCTTCACCTCTGGAACCCGTCGACGAGTCGTGGGACACCGCGCTCATCGTGGTGGCGCACCCCGACGACATCGAGTTCGGTGCCGCCGCGGCGGTCGCCCGATGGACCGGTCAGGGCAAGACGGTCGTCTACTGCATGGTCACGAGTGGCGAGGCCGGCATCGACGGCATGACCCCCGAGGAATGCCGCGAGGTGCGCATCGCCGAGGAGATCGAGTCGGCCCGCATCGTCGGCGTCGAGACGGTGGAGTTCCTCGGTCTTCCCGACGGCGTCCTCGAGTACAACCTGGCGCTGCGGCGTGCGATCGCCGGCGTCGTGCGCCAGCACCGCCCCGACATCGTCATCACCAACAACTTCCGCGAGACGTGGGGCGGGACCTTCCCGAACCAGGCCGACCACATCGCCGTGGGCAAGGGCACGCTCGACGCGGTCCGCGACGCGGGCAACCGATGGATCTTCCCCGAACAGCTCACCGACGGGCTGCAACCGTGGGGCGACGTGAAGGAGGTGTGGGCAGCCAGCTCGCCGGACTCCAAGCACGGCGTCGACACGACCGACACGTTCGACAAGGGAGTGGAGTCGCTCAAGGCCCATCAGGCGTACATCGACGGCCTGGGGTGGGAGAACTTCGACGCCGCCGAGTTCCTGGAAGGCAACTCGCGTCCGGCCGGCACCCGGCTCGGCGTGCGGTTCGGAACGTCGTTCGAGGTGTTCTCGCTCAGCTTCGGTGACTAGCTGGCTCCCCCGGTTGGACTCGAACCAACAACCCTCCGGTTAACAGCCGAATGCTCTGCCAATTGAGCTACAGGGGATCGGCTCCTACGCGAGGAGCACGGTCACCCACCCTAGCAAGTCGACGCCGCAGATGCGCCATCGCCTGCGCCTCGTCGGCACGCACTTGACGGGGGGTCAGGCCGAGCCGTTCGCCGACCTCCGCGCGCGTCCGCGGTGGTCCTGATTGCTCCCCCAGGCGGTAGCGCAGACGAACCACCGCCGCGAGTCTCCGCGGAAGGTGACTCATCGCCGGTTCGACGTCGACCGACGGAGGCGGCGGCTCGTCGGCTTGTGCAAGGTCGACGAGCAACGACAGCGGGACCTCGCGGCGGCCCAGCTCAAGGATCGCCGACGTGATCCACGGCCAGGCGTACGTGGCGAGGCGACACCCGCGGTCGGGGTCGAAGCGGTCGACCGCCGCGATGAGCCCGAGCGTGCCGGCCTGCACGGCCTCGTCCAGGTCGTCTCCGCTCTTGCCGAGACTGGTGGCCCGCAGCACGACCAACCGCAAGCTGGCGGACAGGAGCGCGTCGCGGGCGACGAGGTCGCCGGCCCGGGCCCTGCGCGCGAGCCTGAGCTCGGCTCTCTGATCGAGGGGCTCCTGGGACAGCAGCTGGCGGGCGAGGGGGTTCACGAGACCAGCCTCGACGCGTGCGTGTCGGCACGACATGGGTGGCGATGTCGGCTGTGGAGGACGGCGGGGTTGGGGACGAACCCGGTTCAGGTGCGGAGTGGCGTCATCCGCTCGGTTCGGCGGTGGCGGGGTGGTTGCCAGGGTGGGGTGTGGGGGCGGTGTTCGGGTTCGAGGTGTCGGCCGGTCTTGGTGGTGAAGGTGAAGTGTCCGGTGCCGTCGGCGGTGACGTTGAGTCGTTCGCGGTGGATGAGGTGGTGGCAGCGGACACACAATCCGATGAGGTCGTTGAGGTCGGTGCGGCCGCCTCGGGACCACCAGGTGGTGTGGTGGATCTCCAGATGGGTGTTGTGGCAGCCGGGCGCCGCGCAGACCCCACCTTGGCGGGCCAGGACTGCTCGGCGTTGCTTCAACGTGGCGAGCCTGTGGGTGCGGCCGACGTTGAGCACCTGATCCTGGTCGGTGGTGATGGGGGTGAGGTCGGCCAGGCATCCGATCAGTCCGGTCAGCTGGGGTCCGATGGCTCCGAACCCACCCAGCTCGGCCCTACCGGTGGTGGCGTCCAGGATGACCGACAGGTGCGGCCGGATGCCCTTGTCGGCCGGCAAACCTGATTCCAGGAGCCGGGTGAGCATCGCATCGAGGGCGTCGACGCGGCGTTCGGCGCCGGGCCGGTCGTCGTCGGCATCGCGGGGTGCGCCGAGGGTGTCCAACAGGTGCTTGAGCTTGGTTCCGGTGATCGTGTTGAGGAACCCGTTGACGTGCCACCCGTCGGGAACCGGGTTGATCTGGATGTCCTCACGTCCCATCCCCTTGGTCCACGCCTCATCCAACGAGTCGGGGAACACCGCTTCGCGCAGGGACCGCATCACCTGACGCAACGCCCCCGGCGCATGAGTCACAGCCACATCCAACAGCCAGTCCTCGGAGTCGACGATCACGTCGGGTCCGATGTGCTTGAGGCCGTAGGCGAACACCGCGACATGGTCCAACCGGACCCGACCAGCGGCCGCCGCCTGCGCCAACCCCGGCAACACCCGCAAAGCGCCCGCCGCACGCAACAACGTGTTGGCTTCGGTGGAGTCGAGCCGCAGCTCGTTGCGAGTCCACGTCGTCACCGACGACGCACCATCCAGCTCATAATCCTTGGAGACCTTCAACGACGCCAGACGCTCGGCCTTGACCGCGTCCAACGCATCCTGGGCGGTCTGGATGGCCTTCAACACCGTCCGGTCGTCACCGGTCTTCAGGGCGTGAGCGGCCTCGCGCAGCCGGCCGATCGTCTCCCCCGAGTCCATGGCTCAAGTCTACTCGAACAGGTGTTCGTAGACCAGTGGAAAACTCTGTGGATTCAGGGTTTTTCACGCACCGATCGCTCGGTCGCGCATGGTGCGGTGCTGCTGCTCCAGGGCAATGAGCTCGCCGAACATCCGGTTGTAGCTGTCAGTCTCCTCGACCGGGTTCGTGCGCTGCAGCTTGCCCTTCAGCTCGGCGATGCGGCGCGCGAGGGTGAGGGCCTGGAGCTGGGCGATGGTGGCGGCCACGACAGCCCCCGTCGAGGACTCCCGGGCCCGCAACGGGTCGACGGCAGCGACCGAGAGCACCCGCCGGAGGTCGTCGGACGGCAGAGCATCGGAGATCCGCGACACCCACGAGGCGTCGGCGGAGGTGGGCCACTCCTGGGCACTGATGTGTCGCCACAGCTCCTGGGCGACGGGATGGGTGAAGTCGTTCTCGTGGACGTCGCCCACGTGGTCGCGGGCCAGGTGCGGGTACTGGGCGACGGCCTTGAGGGCCTCGCGCTCGTCGGCGAACTGGGGTGCACCGAAGCTGACGAACGGCGCCGGCTCGGGTGCGGGCTCGTCGGTCGTCGCGGTTCCCTTCGGGCGCGCCTCGACGGGCGCCTTGTGGCGGCGGTGCTCGGCGCGCACCTGGTCGACGTCGACGCCGACCTTCGTGGCGATCTCGCGGAAGAACGCCTCCACCTTGCTCTTGTCGCGGATGGCGGTGGCCAGACCGACCGCCTCGCGCACGGCGTCGACCCGCTGGTCGCCGCGGTCGAGGTCGTAGCGGGTCAGGATGTTCTCGAGCACGAACCGGTACAGCGGGACTCGGGACGCGACGAGCTCGCGCACGGCTGCGTCGCCGTCGGCGAGCCGGAGGTCGCACGGGTCCATCCCCCGTGGTTCGACGGCGACATAGGTCTGGGAGACGAACTGCTGGTCGCCGGCGAAGGCCTTCATGGCGGCCCGCTGCCCCGCCTCGTCGCCGTCGAAGGTGAAGATGACCTCGCCGTGAAAGGCGTCGTGGTCGAGCAGCACCCTGCGCAGGATGCGGGCGTGGTCGTCGCCGAAGGCCGTGCCGGAGGTGGCGACGGCCGTGCGGACACCGGCCTGGTGGCACGCCATGACGTCGGTGTAGCCCTCGACGACCACGGCCTGGCTGGACGACGAGATGTGCTTGCGGGCGAGGTCGAGGCCGTAGAGCACCTGGCTCTTCTTGTAGATCGGCGTCTCGGAGGTGTTGAGGTACTTGGCCTCGACCTTGTCGTCGTCGAACATCCGGCGGGCACCGAATCCGATGATCTCGCCGGTCATCTCCCGGATGGGCCAGAGCAGCCGGCCACGGAAGCGGTCGTACAGGCCCCGCTGCCCGCGGGACGCCAGGCCGCCGACGACCAGCTCGTCGTCGGTGAAGTCCTTGCCCTTGAGGTGGGCGACGAGGGCCTCGCCGCCGCGCGGGGCGAACCCCATGCCGAACGTCTCGGCAGCGGACTGGTCGAAGCCGCGGTCGGCGACGAACTGGCGGCCGACCTGCGCATCGGGAGAGGTGGTGAGCAAGCCCGCGTAGAACTCACCGGCCAATCGGTGCGCCTCGAGCAGGCGCTGCCGCTGGCGCGGGTCACGACGCGGGCCGGTGGGCGTGCCCTCCTCGTAGCGCAGCTGGATGCCGTACTTCGAGGCCAGCCGCTCCACGGACTCCACGAACGTCAGGCCCTCGATCTCCATGAGGAACTTGATCGAGTCGCCGCCGGCGCCGCAGCCGAAGCAGTGGTAGAAACCCTGCGCGGGGCGGACGTTGAACGACGGCGACTTCTCGTCGTGGAACGGGCACAAACCCTTGCGCGAGCCGCCACCGGCGTTGCGGAGCGTGACGTACTGCTCGACGACCTCGTCGATGCGGACGCGTTCGCGGACGAGCTGGATGTCCTCGTCCTTGATGAGCCCGGCCATGGGGCTGATCCTAAGGTGTGCCGCCTACAGTCCACACCGACTGCTGCAGGTCGGCGTCACAAGCCCAGCCGCTCTCCCCAGAGGGGTGCGGAGATGTCGGTGAGGCTGGCGACCTGGTCGATGACGGCACGCAGCCGGCCCTCGTCGTCGGCCGCTGCGTCGTGGTCGGCGCGGATGTCGGGCTCGAGCTCGCGACCCTCCGACGCGGCGAGTGCCTTGACGAGATTCTGCAGCAGCGCGCGCTGCGACACGAGGTGGCGGGCACGATCGTGGGAGCGCATGACGTAGTGGGCGGCAACCGACTTGAGGGCGGTGACCTCGTCGCGCGTCGCCTCCGGGACCTCGAGGTCGGCGGCGTACCGGACCAGTGGCCCGCTCCCCCACCGCTGCACGGTCGCCGACTGCGCCGCGGTGACGAACCGCCCGATCAAGGCGCTGGTGAGGCTCTTGAGGACCGCTCGGGAGGCACGGCTCGCGTCGAGCGACCCCCGAGGCCACTCGTCCATGGCCTCGAGCCGCTCCAGCGCGCCCGACAGGCGGTCCGCGTCCAGATCGTCGTCGTACCAGTCGCGGGCCACGGCGTGCACGGCCGATGCGTCGAGCCTGGCCAGGTCGAGCGTGAACCAGTCGCCGACGACACCGTCCTCGACGTCGTGCACCGAGTAGGCGATGTCGTCGGAGAAGTCCATGACCTGCGCCTCGATCGGCCGGCGGCTCGGCACGGCGTCACCTCGCACCCAGTCGAACAGGTCGGCGTCGTCGGCGTAGACGCCGAACTTGCCGCCGCCGTCGGGGGCCTCGCCGCGCGCCCACGGGTACTTGACGCAGGCTGCGAGCGTGGCCCGCGTCAGGTTGAGGCCGACGCTGCGCCCGTCGGGCGCGAACGTCTTGGCCTCCAGGCGGGTGAGGAGGCGGAGGGTCTGCGCGTTGCCCTCGAACCCGCCGCACGAGGTCGCGACCTCGTCGAGGGCCTCCTCGCCGTTGTGGCCGAAGGGCGGGTGGCCGAGGTCGTGGGCGAGCGCGGCGGAGTCGACGATGTCGGGATCGCAGCCGAGTGACGCTCCGAGCTCACGCGCGACCTGCGCGACCTCGAGGGAGTGAGTGAGCCGGTTGCGGACGAAGTCGTCCGAGCCGGCGCCCTGGACCTGGGTCTTCGCCGACAGGCGGCGCAGGGCCGCGGAGTGCACGACCCGGGCCCGGTCGCGCTCGAACGGCGTGCGACCGGCCCGCTTGGGTGGTTCGGCGACCACCCGGGCGCGCGCCTCGATGCCGTACGGATCGTTCATCGCTGGAAGGCTATCCTTCCGCGCTGATGGTCATACGATGTTCCGGCACCCGAGGAGGTTTGAACCGTGAACAGCGCTCCCCCCAGCATCGCCGAGGTGGCCACGTCGTCGACGCGGCGCATCGGCATCGTCGTCGCCTCCGGTGGACTCGTCGGCCTGGTCGTCGGAGGCATCGGCGGCCGGCTGTTCATGTTCGTGCTGGCCCGGCTCAATCCCGAGGCATCCGGTGTCCGGTCGGACGACGGGTTCGAGATCGGGCAGCTCACACTGACCGGCACCCTCAACCTGTTCCTCATCGGAACCCTTCTCGGCGTCGTCGGCGGCGTCATCTTCTACGTGCTGAGGGGCCTGCGTTTCGGGCCGTCATGGTTCCGCGTGCTGAGCGTGCCCGTCGGCGCGACGATCGTGGTCGGCTCCATCCTCGTGCACAGCGACGGCGTCGACTTCCGGCTGCTCGAGCCGCTCTGGCTCGCGGTGACGCTCACACTGGCCGTGCCCTTCGTGTACACGCTCGCCCTCGCCGCTTTGATGGACCACTGGCTCGATGAGGAACCTCGAATCTGGCGTGCGCTGCCGGACGTGCTGGTGTGGACGGTTCGCGGTGCCCTCGTGGTGCTGGCCGTGGTCACGCTCGCCGACCTGGTCTCGACGATCAACGACCTGACGGGCAACCCGTTCCAGTTCGACTGAGGTCGGCTGTCACCAGCGCCCGTTGCGCGGGCGGGGCTGGCAGGTCGGGCAGCGGTACGACGACCGGTTCATGAACGGCTCCCGCCGGATCGGCGACCCGCAACGCGCGCAGGGCAGGCCCTCCTGGCCGTAGGCCGCGAGCGAGCGGTCGAAGTAGCCGCTCTCACCGTTCACGTTGACGTAGAGCGTGTCGAAGGAGGTGCCACCCTGGTCGAGCGCCTCGCGCATCACGTCACGGACGTGCCCGAGCAGGTCGTCGACCTCGCGCCGGCGCAGGTGCCGGGTGTTGCGGGCGTAGTGCAGCGGCGTGCGCCAGAGCGCCTCGTCGGCGTAGATGTTGCCGACCCCGGAGATGAGCGACTGGTCGAGCAGGGCGCGCTTCACCCCGGTCTGCCGCTTGCGGAGGCGCGCGGCGAACTGTTCGTCGTCGAACTCCGGATCGAGCGGGTCACGCGCGATGTGCGCGATCTGGGCCGGGAGGTCGGCGCCGTCCTCGCTGAAGGCCAGGCCGCCGAAGATGCGCTGGTCGGCGAAGAGGAGGCGTCGGCCGTCGTCGAGGTCGAGTGCGACCCGCAAGTGGCGCGGGTCGGCCACGTCGGGTCCCCCGATGAGGAACTGCCCGCTCATGCCGAGATGGCACAGCACCGCGTCGTCGCCGGGGCCGTCGGGGCCCGCGAGCACGAGCCAGAGGTACTTGCCGCGGCGCCGGACGTCGGCGATGGTCCGGCCGCTCACGCGGGCGACGAAGTCGTGCGGTCCGGCTGCATGCCGCCGGACGGAACGGGGGTGGTGGATCGCGACGTCGGTGATGGTCCGCCCGACCACGTGGTCGGCCAGTCCTCGACGGACGACCTCGACCTCGGGAAGCTCAGGCACTGCCTTCGTCCGCCGTGATGGCCCGCCAGGCGATCTCGGCGACCTCCTGCTCGGCCTCCTTCTTGGAACGACCGGATCCGCCCGGGAACACCTGGTCGCCGACGTGCACCTCGGCGGTGAAGCGCTTGTCGTGGTCGGGGCCGTCGCTCTCGAGCACGTAGCGCGGCACGCCGAGGTCGTTGTTGGCAGTGACCTCCTGCAACGAGGTCTTCCAGTCCAGGCCGGCGCCGAGCTCGGCGGCCTCGGCGATGACCGGGTCGAAGATGGCATGGATGACCTCGGCCGCGCGGTCGATGCCGAACTGGACGAAGATCGCGCCGATGACGGCCTCGACGGTGTCGGAGAGGATCGAGGACTTGTCGCGCCCGCCCGTGGCCTCCTCGCCGCGTCCGAGGCGGACGTGGTCGCCGATGCCGAGCGTGCGAGCCACCACGGCAAGCGCCTTGGCGCTCACGACGGCGGCGCGGAGCTTGGCCAGCTGGCCCTCGGGGAGGTCGGGATGCTCGGTGAAGAGCGTGTCGGTGACGACGAGGCCGAGCACCGAGTCACCGAGGAACTCCAGGCGCTCGTTGTTGGGGACCTGACCGTTCTCGTAGGCGAACGACCGGTGCGTCAGCGCGTGCTCGAGCAGCCCGGGGTCGAGGTCCGGGACGCCGAGCACCTCACGCAGGGCGGCGGAGTCATCCGGCCGACGAGCGTCCATGGAGACGTGGGGCGTGCTCAGAGGACCTGACGACGCTCGCCGCGCGGGCCGTACTGGCCACACTCGGAGCACGCGCGGTGCGGCACGACCTTGGAGTCGCACGCGGGGTTGGCGCAATCGACCAGATGGAGGGCCGTTGCCTTCCACTGCGACCGGCGGTGGCGCGTGTTGCTGCGCGACATCTTCCGCTTCGGTACTGCCACGATCTACTCCTCGTCGTCTGTTTCGGTCATCCGGCTCAGTGCCGACCATCGCGGGTCGATCGCCTCGCCGTGTGTGTGGTCTGGATCATCCGCGAGCCGTGCCCCACATTCGGCGCACAGTCCCGGACAGTCCGGGTCACACACTGGTGTGAACGGTAGCGCGAGTACCACCGCATCCCGCACGACAGGTTCGAGGTCGAGCAGCTCGCCCTCGAGCGACAGCTCGTCTTCTTCGGTCTCGTCGTACAGGTAGAGCTCCTGGAAATCCACGACGAGGTCGTCGTCGAGTTCGTCCAGGCACCGTACGCACTCACCGGTGGTGCGTGTCGAGGCGGTTCCTGTTGCCAGGACCCCGTCCATGACCGCCTCGAGCCGAAGCTCGATGGCGATGTCCGAACCCTCGGGCACACCGAAGACTGCACTGCCCATGTCGGCCGGTGCGGCGACGGAGAGGTCGACTGTGCGTTCGTTGCCCGGCCGGCGTCCCAGCTCGTGGGTATCAACGACCCAAGGTCCCGACAGCACGTTCGTCCATCCATCGTCGTACACGACACTTCGACCTGCGAACAGGCCGACGAACATGCTATCGCGAGTGCCCTCACCCGTCCTAATCGGCGCCGCCCGTCCGACGAGCGCGGCCGGCCTGCCTGTCGGAGGCGAGTGGCAGCATCGGGTCATGACAGAAGGCCCGTGAGGGAAACCCCATGACCGAAGGCACCGTGCTGCACGCCGACCTCGACTCGTTCTTCGCCTCGGTCGAGCAGCGCGACGACCCCAGCCTCCGCGGCCGGCCCGTCATCGTCGGCGGTGGGGTCGTCCTGGCGTGCAGCTACGAGGCCAAGGCGCGAGGCGTCCGGAGCGCCATGGGCGGACGCCAGGCGATGCGACTGTGCCCGGACGCCGTCGTCGTCTCGCCCCGCATGGACGCCTACACCCGGGCGAGCCGCGACGTCTTCGCGGTCTTCGCCGACACCACGCCGCTCGTGGAGGGCCTGTCCGTCGACGAGGCGTTCCTCGAGGTCGGCGGTCTGCGGCGCATCCGGGGCGCTCCCTCCACCATTGCCCAGCAGCTGCGAGCCGACGTCCGGCGCCGGGTGGGCCTGCCGATCTCCGTCGGCGTCGCCCGCACGAAGTACCTCGCCAAGGTGTCCAGCGCCCTGTGCAAGCCCGACGGGCTGCTCGTCGTCCCGATCGAGGACGAGCTGCGCTTCCTGCACGCCCTGCCGGTCGAGCGCCTCTGGGGCGTGGGTCCGGTCACCTCCGAGAAGCTGCACGGCGCTCGCCTGCACACGGTGGGCCTGGTGGCGGAGCTCGAGCTGCGCGAGCTCGTCCGGCTCATCGGCCCCGCGGCCGGACATCACCTGCACGCACTCGCGCACAACCGCGACCCCCGGCGGGTCGAGACCGGCCGGAGGCGGCGATCCATGGGCTCGCAGCACGCCATCGGTCGTGGACCGCACTCCCCCGCCGACCTCGACCGCGTGCTCCTCGGCATCGCCGACCGGGTCACGAGCCGCTTGCGAGCGGCCGGCCGGACCGGAAGCACGGTCACGTTACGGCTGAGGTTCGCCGACTTCACCCGGTCCACCACGTCGCACACGGTGTCCCGTCCCACGGCGAGCACGGACCTCGTGGTCGACATCGCCCGCCGGATGCTGCAGTCGCGCATGCCCGACATCGAGGAGAAGGGCTGCACGCTCGTGGGACTCGCCGTGGCCGGACTCGACGACCACGCCGCTCAGCTCGCCCTGCCGTTCACCACCTCCAGCGGCGCCGAGCTCGACGAGGCCGTCGACGCCGTGCGCGACAAGTTCGGCTCGTCGGCAGTGCGCCGGGCGGTGCAGGTCGGCCGCGCGGAGCGACCGGCGATGCCGATCCTCCCGGACTAGGCCTTGCGGAGCGGACGGGCGAAGCGCTTCTTCATCAGCTCCAGGACGAACGCCGGCACCAGCTTGCTCACGTCGCCGCCACCCTTGGCGACCTCCTTGACCAGGCTCGACGCGAGGAAGGAGTACTCGGGGCTGGTGGGGATGAACACGGTGTCGACGGCGGTCAGGCTGCCGTTCATCTGCGCCATCTGCAGCTCGTAGTCGAAGTCGGAGACGGCGCGCAGCCCCTTGACGATCGCATCGACGCCGTTGTCGGCGCAGAAGTCGACGAGCAGCCCGCGGAACGAGGCGACCGTGACGTTGGGCAGGTCGGACGTGGCCCGGCTGAGCATGTCGAGGCGCTCCTCGAGCGTGAAGAGACTGGCCTTGTTGTCGTTGACGAGGACCGCGACGACGACTTCGTCGAACAGGTGGGACGCGCGCCCGACGATGTCGAGGTGTCCGTTGGTGACCGGGTCGAAGGAACCGGGGCACACGACCTTGGTCATGTCAGTGACCGTACCAAAGGTGTGTCTCCCCGTAGGCCTTGTCCTTGAGGCCGGTGAGGCCGTCCGGCCAGACGAACGGTGAGCGGTGCGGGCGCTCCACGACGACGATGCCGTCGGGGCCGAGCCCACCCCCACCGACCAGCGTGGAGAGGAGCCCACCGACGTCGTCGGTGGTCGTGGCGTACGGCGGATCGAGGAGGACCAGGTCGTACGGCTCGGCCGGCAGGTCGCCGACGAAACGCTCGGCCGTGGTGCGGTGGAGGTGAGCGGCGTCGGCCCCGAGGATGCGGACGTTGGACGCGATCACGCGGACGGCTCGGCCGTCCGACTCGACGAGGTCGGCATGGGCCGCCCCGCGCGAGAGGGCTTCGAGGCCGAGGGCGCCGGTACCCGCGAACAGGTCGAGCACCCTCGCTCCGTCGAAGCCGCCGAGCTCGGACTGCAGCGAGGAGAACATCGCCTCGCGCACCCGGTCGGCCGTCGGCCGGGTGCCGCCTCCCGTGACCGTCTTCAACCGGCGGCCGCCCCACCGTCCGGACACGATGCGGGTCATGTGCGCTCCAGGTAGTCGGCTTGATGGGTGTCCTCGAGGTCGCGGACCGCGGCGGCGAGCGCCCGGTGCTCGGCGAGGGTCGGATCGGCGCTCACCACGTGCGTGGCCGCCTCCCGGGCATCGGTGATGACGTCCTCGTGCCGGACCACCGACAAGAGGCGGAGGCTGGACCGTACTCCGGACTGACGTGCCCCGAGCACGTCGCCCTCGTGGCGCAGCTCGATGTCCAGACGCGACAGCTCGAAACCGTCGGTGGAGGAGGCCACGGCATCGAGGCGCTCGCGCGACGGCGAGTCCGCGTCGGTGGAGGTGACCAACAGGCAGAGTCCGGGTTCGGAGCCACGTCCGACGCGTCCGCGGAGCTGGTGCAGCTGGGAGACGCCGAACCGGTCGGCGTCCATGACCACCATGACGGTGGCGTTCGCCACGTCGACGCCCACCTCCACCACTGTGGTGGCGACCAGGACGTCGAGCTCGCCGGAGGCAAAAGCGGTCATCGTCGCCTCCTTCTCGTCGGACGGCATCCGGCCGTGCAGCATGCCGACCCGGAGGCCCTTCAGCGGACCCGCCACCAGCTCGGCGTGGACGTCGAGGAGGGACCGGGTGTCGGCCTCGCCGTCGTCTGCGTCCTCGCCGATCCGCGAGACGACGACGTAGGCCTGCCTGCCGCCGTCGACCTCCTCGCGCACCCGCTCCCACGCACGCTGCAGCCAGGCCGGACGCTCCGCTGCCGGGACGACCGTCGTCTGGATGGGTTTGCGACCGGCCGGGAGCTCGCGCAGGGTCGAGGTCTCGAGGTCGCCGAACACCGTCATCGCCACGGTGCGCGGGATCGGCGTGGCCGTCATGACGAGCACGTGCGGCTTGACCTCGGAGCGGTCGACCAACGCGGCGCGCTGCTCCACGCCGAAGCGATGCTGCTCGTCGACCACCAGCAGCCCCAGCTCGGCGAACTGCACCTTGTCCTGGATGAGGGCGTGCGTGCCGACGACGATGCCTGCCTCGCCGGAGGCCACGTCCAGCAGCGCTTCCTTGCGAGCCTTGGCCGCGAGGGAGCCGGTGAGCAGCTGGACCCGGGTGGCGCCCTCGGCGCCGCCGAGCATCCCGCCCTGGGCCAGATCGCCCAGCAACGCGGTGATGGCCCGGTGGTGCTGGGACGCCAGCACCTCGGTGGGCGCGAGCAGTGCGGCCTGACCCCCCGCGTCGACCACCTGGAGCATGGCCAGCAGTGCCACCACCGTCTTGCCGGAGCCGACCTCGCCCTGCAGCAGCCGGTGCATGGGGTGCGTGCCCTCCAGGTCGCGGCCGATGACCTCGGCCACCTCGAGCTGGCCGGCCGTGAGGGTGAACGGCAGCCGGGCCGAGAATCGCTCACGAAGCCCGCCCTCCACGGCACGCCGCGACTGGGCCGGGTCGAGCTCGAGCGCGTGACGACGCAGCGCGAAGACCGTTTGGAGGACGAACGCCTCCTCGAAGCGGAACCGGTCGCGGGCCCGCTTCCACTGGTCGTCGGCTCGGGGCCGGTGGATGTGCTCGAATGCCTCCGCGTGACCGGTGAACCCTCGGGCGGTCCGGAGGTCCTCCGGGACGGGGTCGTCGCCCACGTCGACGACGGCGAGGCACTGCGCCACCGCCCGCTCGAGCACGAACGAGGACATCTTGGCGGTCGCGCGGTAGATCGGGATGATGCCGCGGGCCAACCGCGAGTCCTCCGCCGGACCGTCCTCGCCCTCGACGGCCTCGAACACCGGGTGGGTCAGCTGCAGGTTGTTGCGGAACTCGCCGACCTCGCCGGCAAAGAGTCCGACCGTTCCCGGAGTCATGGTCTTGAGCCGCCAGCCCTGCTGGAAGAACGTCAGGGTGAGCCGGCCCGTGCCGTCGGTGACGACGACCTCGGTGCGGGTTCGACGCCCGCCCGGGCCGAACGTGTAGTTCTTGGCCGACTCGACTCGGGCCATGATCGTCGCGTACTGGCCCACCCGCAGGGTCGAGAGATCGCTCAGCTCACCCACGCCGACGTAGCGCCGGGGGTAGTGGCGCAGCAGGTCTTCCACGACCGTCATGCCCAGCGCCGACTCGAGGACCTTCGCGGTCTTGTCGCCGACGACGGACCTCAGCCGCGTGGAGAGATGGACCCGTCCGGGCGACGCGTTCACCTCGTCACTCCACCGCGACGAACAGCGGGTAGTGCTCCTGGCCGCCCTCGTAGACGACGACGTCGACGTCGACGCGAACGTCCTTGACGTGCCGGGTGAGGCGGTCGGTGAGCCCGGGATCGGCCCCCTCGCCCGTCACCAGGGTCAGCATCTCGACGCCCGGCGACAGCAGCCGGTCGATGACGTCGACCGCGACATCGCCGACGTCATGGCCCACGAAGGCGAAGTCGCCCGCCACGACACCGAGCGCGTCGCCGGCCTCGCACGGTCCGGCCATCGTGATGCCGGGCTCCGTGGCGATGGTGACCGCACCGTGCTGCGTGTGCGCGGCGGCACTCGACATCGCGACGACGTCCTCGTCGAAGCCGATGCCGGGGTCGTGCACGGCGAGCGCCGCCAGCCCCTGCACCTGCGCGCTGGTGGGGATGACCGCGATGCGAGTGCCGTCCTGGCGGACCTCCTTGGCGGCAGCCTCGAACAGACCGAGGTACCGGGAGTTGTTCGGCAGCACGACGATCTCGTCGGCACCCGTTTCTCTCAGGGCGGCGCGCATGCGGTCGATGACCAGGGGCTTCGACCGGCTGAACTCCAGCACCTCGGCACCGGCCTCGCGGCACAGGTCGGTCAGACCGCCGCCCGTGGTGGCGGCGACGACCACGCGGGAGCGGCTCGGAGTGCGTTGACGCGCGATCTGGTCGGCGAAGTGGGTGACCGCGATGCGGTACGGGCGCCCGGCCGCCAGTCCGGCCTCGATGGCGGCGCCGACGTCGTCGACATGGACGTGGACGTTCCAGAGTCGATCGCCGCCGACGACGACCAACGAGTCACCGAGTCCGTCGAGCGTCGACCGCAGGGACAGGACCTGCTCGTCGTCGGCCTCCAGCAGGAACATGACCTCATAGCCGGGGCCGCCCTCGACGAGGTCGTCGCCGCCGGCCAGCGGCACCGGAACCTGGTGGACGACCGCCTCCGGCAGGCGACCGGTGAACGCCTGCTCCGTGGTGTCCAGCACGACGACCAGCGCGCGGCCACCTGCGTCGACCACTCCGGCCCTGGCGAGGCGCTCCATCTGCGTGGGGGTTCGGGCCAGGGCCTCGCGGGCCGCCTCGCCGGCTCGGGCGAAGACCGTGCGGCCGTCGACACCGTCGTCGACCGACGCCTCGGCGCCGCCCGCCGCAGCCGCGGCGACGGACAAGATGGTGCCCTCGACCGGGCGGCCGACGGCGGCGTAGGCGGCGTCGGACGCGGCCCGGAAGGACCGCGCGACATCAGCGGCGGTGAGCTCGGCCTCGACGTCGAGGTCGCGGAAGCAGGCCCGCACGAGCTGGGACAAGATGACCCCGCAGTTGCCCTTGGCGCCCAGCAGCAGACCGTCGGTGTACGCCTTGATCAACACCGGCATGTCGGCGTCGGCGGCCTCGGCCGCCACGGCGTCGGCGCCCGCCACGAAGGTCAGGTAGGCGTTCGTTCCGGTGTCGTTGTCGGGCACCGGGAAGACGTTGAGGGCATCGATCTCGGCCCGGGAGGCCGCGAGCGCCGAGACGCACAACTGGGTCCAGGCGCGGAACGCATCGGCGCGCAGCGTCAGGGGCATGAGCCGAGGTTATCGGCCCGACCGTGCTGATTGGCCCGGGCCACGCACCATCGGCTATCCTTGAGCGGTTGCCTGCCGGCCATCTCGCACGTCGTTGTCGCCGCAGGCTCGTTCATTCCCATACTTGACGAATCCAGGAGTGGTCGCTGTGGCAGCGGTCTGTGATGTGTGCGGCAAGGGACCCGGCTTCGGCCACAACGTCTCCCACTCGCACCGGCGCACGAAGCGTCGTTTCGACCCCAACATCCAGCGCGTTCGTGCGGTCGTGAAGGGCACTCCTCAGCGTCTGAACGTCTGCACCTCGTGCCTGAAGGCTGGCAAGGTCAGCCGCTGAGCACCTCGGCGGAGCGCGTCCACGCCTTCACGGACGACGCACTCGGCGACCTCGACGCCGTCGGGGTCGCCGCTTCCATCGCTGACGGCGAGATCACGTCGCGGGAGGCCACGGAGGCGGCGATCGCCCGCGCCGAGAAGATCGACGCCCAGCTGAACATGCTGGTCGTGCGTGACTACGAACGCGCCCTCAGCCAGTCCGCCACCCCCGGGCCCGGTCCGTTCTCCGGAGTCCCCTCCGTCATCAAGGACAACACCGACGTCGCCGGGATGCCCACCGGACACGGATCCGACGCCGTCTCCCCCCGCGACGCCGCCGCGGACGCGCCGTTCACGACCCAGCTGCGCTCCACCGGACTCGTCGTCATCGGCAAGTCCACGATGCCGGAGTTCGGCTTCAACGCGAGCACCGAGTTCGAGAACCGCCCACCCACCCGCAACCCGTGGAACCCGCAGTACTCCAGCGGCGCGTCGTCGGGCGGCGCGGCCGCGCTGGTCGCTTCGGGCGTCGTGCCGATCGCGCACGCCAACGACGGTGGCGGCTCCATCCGCATCCCGGCCGCGGCCTGCGGGCTGGTCGGGCTCAAGCCGACCCGGGGCCGCGTCGTCGACGCCGTCGAAGCCACGTCGATGCCGGTCAACATCATCAGCAACGGTGTGGTCACCCGCAGCGTGCGCGACACCGCGCAGTTCCTCGCCGGCGCCGAGTCGCACCAACCCGCCGCCGGCCTCCCTCCGATCGGTGTCGTCACCGGACCGAGCGACCGGCGGTTGAAGGTCGGCCTCATCCTCGACTCCGTCACCGGCTCACCCACCGACGACGAGACGCGGGCAGCCGTCCAGGACACCGCGGCGCTGCTCGAGGAGCTCGGCCACACCGTGGTCGAGGTGCCCCTGCCCGTCACCAAGGCGTTCGCCGCGGACTTCACGCACTACTGGGCCCTGCTGGCGTTCTCGACCCAGCACTTCGGGCGACGGGTCATCTCACCCGACTTCGACAAGACCCGCACTGATCCCCTCACGCGACACCTGGCCCGCCGCTTCGTCCGCCAGGCCTGGCGCACGCCGCTGGCCCTGCGCCGGCTCAAGGCGAGCGAAGGCATGTACCGGAGCTCCTTCGCCGAGTCCGGCATCGACGTCGCCCTTTCGCCGACGCTCGCTCACACCACGCCGCTGCTCGGACACATCTCGCCCACTGTGGAGTTCCCCGAGATGTTCGACCGGCTCGTGCGCTACGCCTCCTTCACCCCGCTGCACAATGCCTCCGGCGCGCCGGCGGTTTCCCTGCCGCTCGGTCGCACCGCCGCCGGACTGCCGATCGGCGTGCACGTCTCGGCCATGCACGGCGACGAGCGCACGCTGCTCGAGCTGGCCTACGAGCTCGAGGCCGCCCGCCCGTTCGCTCGCATCCAGGACCAGCCTGCCTGACCGCTCGCTCGGCTCAGACGAAGTGGCGGTGGCCGTGGGGGCCGTCGTGCGGTGCGCCGTCGACCAGCACGGTCGGCTGCTCCCCGTCGCCCACGTCACGGACCGTTCCGATGCGCGTCCACCCGCTGGGGAGCTCGGTGGCGGCGCTGAACGTGGCGGCGAGCGCGTAGTCGTCGCCGCCGCTGAGGACGAACCGGATCGGATCGGCGCCCAAGGCGTCGGCCACCGTCGTGACCGCCTCCGGAATGGCGAACGCCGCGGTCTCCAGGTCGATGACGACGCCACTGGCGCGCGCGACGTGCCCGACATCGGCGAGGAGCCCGTCGCTCACGTCGACCATCGCGGTGGCGCCGGCGTCGGCGGCCTGCGGCCCCGCCGCGTACGGGGGCTGTGGCACGCGGTGGGCATCGACAGCGGCCTTGGGCGAGCGGAACCCGCGGCTGAGCGCGGCGAACCCCGCCCCGGCCAGGCCGAGCACACCGTTGACGGCGAGGACGTCGCCGGGGGCCGCGCCATCGCGGCGCACCGGGCGCGCCGCATCACCCATCGCCGTGACGGAGATGACGATCTGGTCGGCGGCCGTGACGTCGCCGCCCACGACGTGCGCCCCGACGAGCGCGCACTCGGCCTCGAACCCGGCCGCCAGGTCGATCACCCAGGACGCCGGCAGGGCGGCAGGCAGGCCCAAGGCCACCGTGAGCGCGGTGGCCACCCCTCCCATGGCGTTGATGTCGGAGAGGTTCGCTGCCGCGGCCTTGCGCCCCACCTCGGTGGCCGAGGACCAGTCGCGGCGGAAGTGGCGGCCTTCCACGAGCATGTCGGTGGAGACCACGAAGGTCCCGTCGCGGGTCTGGATGTGGGCCGCGTCGTCGCCGGGCCCGATCAGCATCTGCTGGTTGGCGCCTGCGCGGGCTCGCACGAGATCGATGAGGGCGAACTCGCCCACCTCTCCCACGGTTCGCTGATCTGCGGTCCGGTGGTCGCCCTCGGTCTGCACCCGTCCATCATCGCGCAGGCGACGCATGGAGCAGGGTGAACCTCCGGTAGCGTGTCCAACGGTTTTCCCACACGGTGCACGTCAAGGAGTCGAGATGGTCGTCCAGGCATACGTCCTCGTCCAGACCGAGGTGGGCAAGGCGGCCGAGGTCGCGAAGGCGATCGCCGCCATCAAGGGCGTCACGCTGGCCGAGGACGTCACCGGACCGTACGACGTCATCGTCCGGGCGGAGGGCCCGAGCGTCGATGAGCTCGGCGCGCTCGTGGTCTCCAGCATCCAGACCGTTCCCGGCATCACCCGCACGCTCACGTGCCCCGTCGTCACCTTCTAGGTCGCCTCACCGGCGTCCTGGTCCTGGGCCTCACGCTCTCCGGCTGCGCCGGGACGCTCGACGTCGACGCCTATCCGACCGAGAAGGGCACCGACGTCAACTGCGGGGCCCTGATCGCGGACGTGCCGGCCAGCGTCGACGGCCAGTCCCGCCGCGAGGTGTCGCACCAGGTCGCCGCTGCGTGGGGCGATCCCGCGATCATCCTGCGGTGCGGCGTGGAGAAGCCGAAGGCCCTGACCGCGAGCTCGCCCTGCTTCCCGGTGCGCGACGTCGGCTGGCTGGCCGAGAAGCAGGCTGACGGCTACCTGTTCACGACCATCGGTCGCACGTTCTTCGTCAGCGTCGAGGTGCCGGCGGACTACGATCCCGCGGCCGACGCCTTGGCCGACCTCGCGGCGTCGATCACCAAGCACGACCCCCAGGAACAGCCCTGCGTCTGATCAGCGCAGGCCGACCGGGCGATCCAGAGCCAGCTGCAGCAGCCGGCTGACCAGCTCGGCATAGGACAGTCCGGAGCCCTCCCAGGCCAGAGGGAACATCGAGTAGGGCGTGAATCCCGGCATCGTGTTGATCTCGTTGACCACGAGCTCGCCGTCGTCGGACAGGAAGAAGTCGACACGGGCCAGCCCTTCGCAGCCGATCGCCCCGAAGGCCTGGACCGCGTAGCCGCGAATGCGCTCGGACAGCACCTCGGGGATGTCGGCGGGCACGATGTTGGTGCTCGTGCCGTCGAGGTACTTGGCCTCGAAGTCGTAGAACTCGTGGGCGGAGTCGTCCTTGACGACGACCTCACCGACGACGCTGGCGACCGCCGTGCCGTCGAGCTGCTGGATCACCCCGCACTCCAGCTCGCGCTTGCCCTTGACGGCCGACTCCACCAGGACCTTCGGGTCGAAGTCGCCGGCCTTCTCGACAGCAGGCTCCAGGTCGTCCCACGTGTCGACGAGCATGACGCCGGAGCTGGAGCCGGCGCGGGCCGGCTTGACGAAGACCGGCAGCCCGAGGGCCTTGACCCGCGCGACCACCCGCTCTCGGTCGCGCTCCCACGCCCGGGGCTCGACCGTCACGTACGGGACCTGTGGCAGCCCGGCGGCGGCGAAGACGGTCTTGGTGAACGGCTTGTCCATGCCCACCGAGCTGGCCAGGACACCCGCGCCGACGTACCGGACCCCGGCCATCTCCAACAGTCCCTGGATGGTGCCGTCCTCGCCCCAGGGACCGTGCAGGAGGGGCATGACGACGTCGAGCTCGCGCAGCTCGTCCCAGGAGAAGTCCGGCATCTCCGGTCGGACTGCAGGCAGCGTTCCGGGTGCCACGTCGCGCCACGAGGCGGTCTCTCGCACCCACCGACCGTCGGACGTGATGCCGATCGGGACGACGTCGAAACGGTCTCGATCGACGACGTTGAGGACGTTCGTGGCGGTCAGGCAGGAGACGCCGTGCTCGCTGGAACGTCCGCCGAAAACGACGCCCAGCCGCAGCCGCGTTGAGGGGAGGCTCATTGCCGAGCACCTTACCGTTCGGTGCACAATGAACCCATGCACGGACATCGACTCTCACCTTCGACCGTTGCTGTCGGGGCCGGACGCCCCGAACGCGTCCCGGGTGCCCCGTTCAACGCACCCGTCACCCTCGCCTCGGCCTTCGTGCCGGGTGGAGCCTCCGAGTACGCCCGTCACGGCAATCCGGCCTGGGAGTCGTTCGAGGCCGTGCTGGGCGAGCTCGAGGGCGGCCAGGCCCTGGCCTTCGCCTCCGGCATTGCCGCAGCCACCGCGGTCTTCGACCTCGTGCCGGCCAAGAGCACCGTCGTGGCGCCACGGCACGCCTACTCCGGCACCCTCACCCAGCTCCGTGAGCGCGCGCGGCGGGGACTCATCGACCTGAAGCTCGTGAACGTCGAGGACACCCGTGCCGTGCTCGATGCCGCGCGCGACGCGGCTCTCGTGTGGATCGAGTCCCCCACCAATCCGATGCTCGAGGTCGCCGACATCGAGGCGATCAGCCATGCGGCCGCCGCGGCCGGCACCGCCGTCGCGGTCGACAACACCTTCGCCACCCCGCTGCGCCAGCGTCCGCTCGACCTCGGCGCCGACTTCGTCGTCCACTCCGCGTCGAAGCTCCTCGCCGGCCACAGCGACCTCGTCCTCGGCGCCGTGGTCACCAACAGCAACCGCGCGCACCGCGCGATCAACGTCCGGCGGAGCAACCTGGGAGCGATCCCCGGCGCCATGGAGTGCTGGCTGGCCACGCGCGGCATGCGCACGCTGCACGTCCGCCTCGACCGGGCCGAGGCCAACGCGCGCGAGCTGCACCGCCGCCTCTCGGCCTCGCGCGGCATCCAGTACTCGCGCTACCCCGGCTTCGGCACGATCATCGCCTTCGAGGTGATGGGGGGTGCCGAGGTGGCGCAGAAGCTCACCGAGCAGAGCACGATCATCGCCTACGCCACCAGCCTGGGCGGCGTGGAGTCGTCGTGGGAGCGCCGGCGGCGCCATGCCCACGAACCCTCGTCCGTGCCCGAGGGCCTGGTCCGGTTCTCGGTGGGCATCGAGGACGTCGAGGACCTCTGGGACGACATCGAACGTGCCCTGTCGTCGGTCTCGCGCCGCTGACGGTCAGCGCACCTCGGGCTTGGCCTCACGCGAGATGAGCGCCTTGACCAGGGTCTCGGGGTCCATCTCGCCGGCGATCAGGGACGCCACGTGCTCCACGATCGGCATCTCGACGCCGTGCATCTTCGACAGCTCACTGACGGACTGACACGACTTGACGCCCTCGGCGACCTGACGCGTCTGGGCGGCGACCTCGTCGACAGTCATCCCTTGCCCGAGCTTCTCGCCGAACGTGCGGTTGCGTGACAGCGGCGACGAGCACGTGGCCACGAGGTCTCCCATGCCGGCCAGTCCGGAGAAGGTCTGCGGGTCGGCACCGATCGCCGCGCCGAGGCGGGCCGTCTCGGCGAGCCCGCGCGTGATGACGGTGGCCTTGCTGTTGTCGCCGAAGCCGAGACCGATGCAGACGCCGACCGCGAGACCGATGATGTTCTTGGTCGTGCCGCCGAGCTCGCAGCCGATGACGTCGGTGTTCGTGTAGGGGCGGAACGCCTCGGTGTGGCACAGCTTCTGCAGCCGCTCCGCCACGGTGACGTCCTCGCAGGCCACGACGCTGGCTGCCGGCTCGCGAGCAGCGATCTCCTTGGCCAGGTTCGGGCCGCTCACCACCGCGATGCGGTCGGGTCCGGCGCCGGTGAGCTCGGCGATCACCTCGCTCATGCGCTTGTGGGTGCCGACCTCGACGCCCTTCATCAGGCTCACCATGACCGCGTCGGGCGCGATGGACGAACCCCACGTCTCGAGGTTGACCCGCAGCTGCTGGGACGGCACGGCGAGCACGACGACCTCCGCACCGTCGAGTGCGTCGGAGGGGTCGGCGTGGGCCGTGATGGCATCGGGCAGCGTGACGCCGGGAAGGTAGTCGGCGTTCTCGTGCGTCGCGTTGATCGCCTCGCACAGCTCGGCGCGCCGACCCCACATCCGCACCTCGTTGCCGGCGTCGGCGAGCACGATCGCGAACGCGGTACCCCACGACCCTGCACCCATGACCGCAGTCCTCGCCATCACAATTCCCTTCTGTTGTGCTTGCCGACGGTGTGGACGTCGATACGGGGCGTGGCCGGCAGCTCGCCGCGCACCTCCGCCATCATCGCTGTCAAGGAGTCCATCAGCCGATTCGTGGCCGTGTGCAGGAGCTCTTCGGTGAGCTCCTGGCCGACCAGGTCGGCCAGGTCGATCGGGTCGCCGACCCGGATGCGGATGGTCTTGCGCGGGAACAGCCGGGGTCGTCGGCTGTACGGCCAGAGGATCTCCTGCGGGCCCCACTGCATCAACGGCACGAGGGGCACGCCGGTGGACAGCGCGACCCGGACGGCCCCGGTGCGGCCGCTCATCGGCCAGGCGGCCGGGTCGCGGGTGATCGTGCCCTCGGGGTAGATCGTGACGACCTGTCCGCCGCGCACCGCCGCCTCGGCCGGACCGAGCGAGTCCTTGGCGTTCGCCGTGGCGCGGCGCACGGGTATTTGCTCGGCCGAGCGGAGGATGGCCCCTCCGACGGGCAGGGCCATCAGCGAGTCCTTGACGAGGAACCGTGGGGGGATGCCGTGATCGACCATGAAGTGCGCGATGAGGAACGGGTCGAGGTGCGAGATGTGGTTCGGCGCCAGGACGTAGCCGCCGCTGCGGGGCAGCTTCTCCGCACCGCGCCAGTCGCGCTTGGTGAGGATCATCAGCAGTGGACGAAGGAAGAAGACGATCACCCGGGTGGCGCGGGGGATGCCACGGCGTTCCATGGAGGCGAGCCTAGCCATCCGGCGCGCCGCCCGTCGCCAGGCGCTGGGCCAGGCCCGACGCGCGTTGAACCCGGCGCGCGATGGCGGCCCGTACGGTGGACTCCGAACCGACGATGCGGACCTTCTCCTGGGCCCGGGTGACCGCGGTGTAGAACAGCTCCCGGGTCAGCAGCTGCGAGTCGTCCGGCGGCATGATGACGCTGACCACGGTGGCCTGCGAGCCCTGCGACTTGTGCACCGTCATCGCGTACATCGTCTGGACGTCCGGGAGCCGGGTGGTGGCGAGCTCGCGTGGGACGGCGGTGCCGTCGGACAGGGCGACGAGCAGCCGGCCGTCGCGCCGGACGGTCACCCCGACGTCGCCGTTGTAGACCTTGAGCGTGTGGTCGTTGGCGGTGACGAGCACCGGGCGACCGGCGTACCACTCGTCGTAGTGGGTGACGCCCGTGGCCTCGGCGACGAGCCGCTCGACCTCGCGGTTCCAACCGTTGACGCCGAACCGGCCCTGCCGGTGGGCGCAGAGCAACCGATGCTCATCGAGGGCGCCGACCGCCGCGGGCGCGTCACCGGTCTCGGCGGGGAGCCGCACCGCGAGGGCCGCCGACCGGAGGTCCGCCCGGAAGGTGGTCATGGCCTCGTCGTCGTCGGGATCGACGAGCTCGATGTCGGCGTGTCCGGCCTGGAGCAGGCCGATGGCCGTGTCGGCGTCGGCGTCCTTGATCGCGTCGGCGAGCTCGGCGAGGTGTCGTCCCTCGAACCGGTGGTTCTTCTCCAGCCGGGACACCGAGGCGACGGGGTGGTGCTCGAGCCCGGCCACGACATCGGCCAGGACCGCACCGGCCTCGACCGAGGCCAGCTGGTCGGCGTCGCCGACGAGGATGAGACGAGCGTTGGGGCGGACCGCATCGAGGAGCCGGGCCATGAGGGTGAGCGACACCATGGACGTCTCGTCGACCACGACGATGTCGTGGGGCAACCGGTTGGTGCGGTCGTGCCTGAACCGCACGCTGCTGTCGGGCCGCCACCCCAGCAGGCGGTGCACCGTGACGGCCGGGATCTGCCCCAGCCTGGTGCGATCGACCTCCGGCAGACCTGCCGTGGCCGCTGCGACGGCCTCCTGCAGGCGCGCGGCGGCTTTCGCCGTGGGGGCGCACATGGCGATGCGCGGCGTGCGTCCGAGGGAGTGCTCCTGCTGCTCGGCCATCAGGGCCAGCAACCCCGCGACCGTCGTGGTCTTGCCCGTGCCAGGACCGCCGGTGAGGACAGTGGTCGTGCGGGCCGCCGAGGCCCGGGCGACGTCGCGCTGCTCCGCGTAGCCCTCCTCGGGGAAGATGCGGGTGAGCCCGGACTCGAGCATCTCGGCGTCGACCGCGGGCGCGTCCTGGTCGAGCCGGGCGAGCAACGCGGCGCAGACGTCGCCCTCCTCTCGCCAGTAGCGGTCGAGGTACAGCCGGGTGTCGTCGAGCCGGAGCACGGTGTCGGTGACCATGTGGCTGGCCTCCACCCGGTCGCGCCACGGCGGGCCGGAGGGCCAGGCCACGACGACGTCGTCGTCGACCGGAATCTCGTGGACGGTGGCGAGATCGACGCAGACCGATCCGTGGCGGACGGCTCTGACCGCCAGGGCGGCGGCGAGCAGGACGTCCTCGTGGGATTCTCCGAGCAGCGCGCCGAGCCGACCGGCGACGTGGACGTCGGCGGCGGCGAGCACCCCGGCCCGGTTGAACTCCGCCAACAGGCCGGTGGCCCCCAGAGCGAGGTCGCGGTCGTGCGGGTCGTCCCTCATGGGCCCACCTCAGAACCGGCGAGCAGGCCGGACAGCTCGACGATCATGGCGGCGGGGGGATGCCACGAGAACACCCCACACGGATTCCCGTCGATCTCCGGCGTCTGCGGCCCGCACATCCCCCGGACGTACAGGTAGAGGACTCCGCCGAGGTGCGACTCGGGGTCGTACCCCGGCTGGCGCCACCGCAGGTATCGATGCAGGACGACGGAGTACAGCAGCGCCTGCAGCGGATAGTGCGAGTGCAGCATCGCCTCGGCCATCAGCTCGGGACTGTAGTCGAGCGCGGTGAGCGGACGGTCGGGCTCCCCCAGCTTGTTCGTCTTGTAGTCGACCACCAGGTAGCGGCGGTCGTCACCCTCGCCGGGGACGCGCAGCACGATGTCGATGGAGCCGCTCAGGTAGCCACGCAGCAGCTGGTCGCCGAGCGACGGCGACTCCAGGCGATCGGCGTAGGCCCGCATCGGGTCGTCGGCGGGCAGGTGCCGCCGCAGAACGGCGGCGACCTCACGCAACCTCGGGCCGGCTGCCGCCGCGCCGGTGTCGCCGCCGGCGAGGGGGAACTCGAAGTCGAGCTCGCAGAGCCGGTCGGACGAGGGGACGGCGGCCAGCGGTCGGCCACCGGCGAGCGGACCGAGCGAGGTGCGCTGCATCGGCAGCAGCGCATCGGCGATGTCGCCCGGTGCGGCGTCGACCGGCCACCAGCGCAGCTGTTCGACCACCTGCGACTCGAGCTCGGCGCGCAGGTCCGGAGCGGCAGGATCGGCGTTCTCGAGGACGGCGTGGACGAGCGAGCCGAACGTGGCGCCGGCCGGGAGATCGTTCATCGGCGACTCCAGAGCGTCGGTCGACTCGACGTCGGGCTCGTCGTCCGGGCGACCTGCGGCGTCGGGGACGACGTCGTCGTCCTCGGTGTGGTCCTCGTCGACGGTCCCCGGCACCTCCGGCTCGATGCCGATGGCCAGCGACGCCACCTGCTCCTCGGCGCGGATCAGCCCTGAGTACGACGTGCGTCGCCACGCGGTGTCGATGCTGCGATCGAAGACCCGCACGGCGAGCTCAGGGCGCTCGGACGTCACCGTGACGGCTGGAACCGCCTCGTCGCTGACCTGCTCGAGATGGAGTGCACCCGCGTCCTCCCACCGCCGCAGGGTCGTGCCGAGATCGTGGTCGGACGGGAGCGAGACCCGCTCGGGGACGGCCGCGTCGCCGGGGCCGCGTCCCAGCAGGAGCCGACTGAGTCCTGAGTTCACGGCGTCCTTGCTCGGAGCCCACCACGTGACGACCTGGGACTGGGCTCGGGTCATGGCGACATAGGCGAGCCGCAGCTCCTCGGCGGCGTCCTCGCTCCGCGCGGCCGCCCGCACGGCGGGGGTGGCCGAACCGCCCACGTCGAGCGTGCGGGTGCTGCCGTCGTGGTACCGGTGGAACTCCGGTCGCTCCTCGAACCACCGGTTGAACAGTGTGGGCAGGTAGACGACGGGCCACTGCAGCCCCTTGCTGCGGTGGATGCTGACGATCTGCACGGCGGCCGCATCGGTGTCGAGGCGGCGCGTGCGCTCGTCGGCGGCCGCCCGGCGACGGCGCTCGCGGCGGAGCCACTCCAGCAGCGCCGGGAGGCCCAGGCGCTCGCGATGGGCGACGTCGTGCAGCACCTCGGCCACGTGGTTCAGGTCGGTGAGGAGCCGCTCACCTTCGGGCTGCGAGAGCACTCGCTCGGCGAGTCCGCCCGCCGTGATCGACTCGTGCACGGCCGCGACGCCGCGGGCCCGGAACAGGTCGAGCCACTCCCGGATCTGCTCGGCGACCTGATCGGTGAGGTCGTCGCCGCCGGCGTCGAGCGAGGCAGGCGTGTGCCCGACGAACGAGCCGAGCGCGACCGCCCGCACGCGCAGCGTGCGCTGCTGCTCGAGCGCCTCAAGCAGCGACAGCCACTCATCGCCCGCCTGTTGCAGCACCACGCTTCCGCCACTGGTGTCGACGCTCGGGATGCCGCGAGACCGAAGGGCGTCACGGAACACCTCGACCTGCTTGAGGCTCTGCATCAGGATCGCCACGTCGCCGGCCCGGACCGGGCGCACCTCCTGACCGTCGTCGAACGTGGCTCCTGAGGACAGGAGCCGCGCGACGTCGTCGGCGAGGTCGGCCGCGACGCGGGACCGCACGGCGTTGATGCCGACGCTGGACAGACCTTCGTCGGCACGAACGACCCGCAACCGGACGGGGTGCGTGACCGGGAGCCCGGACAGGCGGCTCTCGCCGCGGTGGGCGTCGACCGGGTGCACGGTGATGCGTGGGTCGCCCAGCTCCGCGCCCTGCATGAGCACCTGCAACGCCTCGACCAGCGGGCCGTCGGACCGGTAGTTCGTCGGGAGGGTGCGCCGGTCGGTGGCCGTGCCGACGGCGTCGAGATAGGTGACGACGTCGCCGCCGCGGAACGCGTAGATCGCCTGCTTCGGATCGCCGACGAGCACCAGCGAGGCGTGGCCGGAGAAGGCGCGCTCCAGGACGCTCCACTGGACCGGGTCGGTGTCCTGGAACTCATCGACCAGCACGATCTTCCAGCGGTGGCGCATGCGTTCGCGAGCCGGGGCCTCGGCGTCGTCAAGGGCGTCGTCGAGTCGGCTGAGGAGGTCGTCGAACGACAGGATGCCGAGGCGTTGCTTGCGGCGATCGAGCTCGGACCGCACCGCCTCGGCGAACGCGACGCGCGCGGCGGCCGGCGTGCCGTAATCGGCGTCGGCGGGTGACAGCGCCGCCTGCGGGTCCTGGACGACCCGCCCCGCGAGGCCCCGGGCTGCGGCGGCGGTGAACGGTGGTTCGTCGCGGGCGTCGCCGTGCTGCTGGAGGTACACGTCGTCGCTGACCTCGTCGACGAGGTCGTCGAGGTTCTCCACCAGCGTCACGCGGGCGTCGGTGTCGCCGGCGACACCGAGCGACGCCAGCACCAGGTGGCAGAACTGGTGGGTGGTGGCGATCGTGGCGCCGTCGAAACCGGCGAGGGCGTCGGCGATGCGTCCGCGGCGCTCCGCGACGACCGCGTCGTCGCCGGTGGCGAGGTGGGTGATGAGCCCGCCGACCGCACGGGCGCCGGCCGGGTCGGCCAGGGCCCGCTCGGCCTCGACGAGCTGGGCTCGCACCCGTTCGCGGAGCTCCTGGCTGGCGGCCCGGCCGAAGGTGATGATCAGCATCTCGGGGAGGGTGGCGATGCCCTCGGCGACGTAGCGGGTGACGAGCGCACCGACGGTGAACGTCTTGCCCGTGCCGGCGCTGGCCTCGAGCACCGTGGTGCCCGTGGGGAGCGGACCGAGGACGTCGAACGGCTTCATGTGCGCCGCCCCAGCTCGAGCACCGGACTCCACAGGGTGACCGCGAGGGCTCCGAGCCGGGTGGTCTCGCCGGCGATCTCCTCGCCGGGTGCCGGCGGTGGCTCGAGCAGGCGCTCGAGCGGCGTCCCCGGACCCCAGACGCGGACGTGGTGCGGGTCGGCGTCCTCGTGGGCCCACCCGGACCACTGCTTGCGCGCCTCGTCGATGCACGCTCGGTCGTTGGCGCCGCGGCGACGTTGTTGAGCCCAGGCCTGCCCGGTCCTCAACGGGAGCGGGAGTGGCTCACGCAGACCGGCGTCGAAGAGCCGGACGAGCTCGCCGAGCCGTTCGGCAGCGTCGGGGACCGGAGCGAACGAGGTCATGACCGGTGGCCTGCCGCTGCGACCCCGGCCGATCGCGCCGGCACTCCAGGCGCGATCGGGCCACGTGCCGCAGAGCGCGAGCAGCGCGACCCAGGCGTCGAGCTCCTGCTTGGCGCCGAGCCGCGAGTACGTGGCCCTGACCACCTGGTCGCCGTGAACTCCGGTGACGGTGCCCCGGAGGCGTCGGCCACCACCGAGGTCGACGTCGACGTCGAGCGAGGTGACCGAGCGGGTGCTGATGACGGACGCCGCCAGATCGGCCACCTGGGTGGCCTCGTCCCTGATCCGCTTGGCCTCACGCCAGCCCAGCTGGCCCGGTGGCAGCGCGCCGCGCCGCCACTCCGTGCCGAGCGCCGATGCCTCGTCGCGACCACGCAGCCGATCGCTCAGGAGTCGCTCACCGATGTTCCACTCGATGAGCCCGTCGAGGGCCACCGGCAGGCCGTCGAGCACCTCGGTGCCTTCGTCGGGCAGGACGATCTGGGTGCGTCGGCGCAGGAACTCCTTGGCCGGGTGCTTGACGAAGGCGGTGAGGGCCGCGAGGTCGACGTCGTCGGCGGGCAGCGGCGGCAGCACGTGGGCCGCGATCCCGTCCGGGCGGCGTCGCTCCTGCGCGGCGGCTCGCGCGCCGGCCAGCGAGGCGGCGTCGAAGGAGAACGGGCGGTCGGGGTCGAGCCGACCTGGGGCGAGGTTGACGGGGTCGAACGGTTGCAACGGGTGATGCCGCACCACGTGCTCGCGCGCGCCGGGCGCGGTGGCGTCGAGGGCGTCGAGCAGCTCACCGAGCGGTACCGCCGGCGGACGCGGGTGCCCCGAGATCTCGTCGGCGCCGGAGTAGGTGACCACGAGGTGCTCGCCGGCCGCGAGAACGGCATCGAGGAGGAGTTGACGGTCCTCGCTGCGTGGATCGCGCTCCCCCGTCATCGGCGCGCGCGCCAGGGCGTCGTCGCCGTCGACGATCGTCGACCGTGGGAAGACACCGTCGTCGAGACCGAGCAGGCAGACCACCCGGTGCGGCACCGACCGCATCGGCACCATCGTGCAGACGGTGAGCGATCCGCTGCGGAAGTTGGCCCTGGTCGGGCGTCCCACGAGTCGCTCGCTCATCAGTGACCGCACGTCGGAGAGCCGGAGGTCGGTGCCGGCTTCGAGGTCGGTGCCCAGGGCGGCGAGCTCACGATGCACCTCGCCGACCTGCCACTCATCTCCCCACGCGACGGACGTGAGCGCATCGACACCCTCGCGCAGCGCGGCCAGCCAGTGCGCCACGGGGTGCCGGCCGGAGAGCTGGTCGGTGACCTGTTGGAGCCGGTCGACGAACTCGGCGAGCCGTCCGGCGAGGTCGATGTTGTTGGATCCCACGTCGTCGAGCGGCAGGACGGTGTCGAGCCAGCGCTCGGCGTCGTCGGAGACGGCAACCCCGGCGAGGACGCGGTCGAGGCCGAAGCGCCACGTGTTCTGCAGGTAGTGCTGGAGCCCGAACGGCGCTCGGTGATCGGCGTCGAAGGCCCAGCGCACACCGGCGACCTCGACCCACCGGGTCACCGTCTCCATGTCGTCCTCGGACAACCCGAACCGGCGGCGGACCGGTACGGACGTCAGGAGGTCGAGGACTCGGCTGGCCTCGGCCCGCCCACCGGCGAGCTCGAGCAGGGAGCTGACGACGGCCAGCAGCGGATTGGTCTGGGTGAGGGACCGATCTGCGAGCCGGACCTGCAGGCGATGGCCGGGATGCCAGCGGCCCGAGGCCCGGACCGGGCCGGCGTCGACCGCGCCCAGGCCGAACGCGGCCTCGACGAGCGGCGCGAAGGCCTCGATGTCGGGGCACATGACGAGGATGTCGCGGGGCTCGAGCGTGGGGTCGTCGGCGAGCAGGCCGAGCAGGACCTCGCGGAGCACCTCGACCTGCCGGGCCGGACCGTGGCAGGCGTGCACCTGCACGCTGCGGTCGTCCCGCGACAGGGATCGGCTGGTGTCGCCGGGCTCCGGCCGCCTGTCGTCGGCGAGGTCGCTCTGGAGGAAGCCGAGCACGGTCGACGGGGCGCGCTCGGGTGGAGTCTCCACCGTCGACGACTCGTCGATCGCCGGACCGAGCACGCGTTGCAGCTCGCGGACGTCGCGCCCGAGCGAGGCCAGCAGCGGGTGCCCGACCCGCGCGTGGGAGTCGTCGTCGGCACGCGGCACCGCCCCGACGAGGTCGGTGAGCGAGTCCCACAGCGCGGCGGACGGGTGCGGCAGCCAGAGGTGGACGTCACGGTGCGTGCCCAGCGCGTCGAGCAGCTCGATCTCCGTCGCGGCGATGCGGGTGTGCCCGAACAGCGAGAACCGGGGCGGCAGGTCGACCGAGTCCGGCGCGGCCCGCAGCTCCTCGACGACCCGGTGGTGCCGCTGCGACGGTGTCGGTTCGGACCCGGCAGCGACGAGGTGCCGCCAGAGCTCCGCCTGCCACTGGAGGTCTGACGCCAGCTGACCACCGGCCCCGTCGGTGTCGTCGCCCTGCTCCCAGGCGGTGAGGAGCTGGGGGCGCTGGGTCGCGTAGGACGCGAACAGTCCGGCGAGCCGGCGCGCGAGGGCGAACCGGCGCCCCAGCCGGACGTCCTGGTCCTCCCCGGAGCGGTCGCGGCCGAGGTGGCGGTCGAGGGTGGTGCACCACGGCTCGCCGGCGTGCTCGTCGATGGTCCGGAGCACGGGCCACACCAGCTGCTCAGGAGCCCACGGGTCGTCGGGACCGGTGCCGAGCACCTCGGAGACCAGTGAGTAGGGCGTCCGGAACTCGACCCCGGCGCAGACGCCGTCGTCGAGACCGCCGCTGCCCAGGTGGTGGGAAAGCCGCTGGCTCAGCCAGCGTTCGATGCCGCGGGCCGGCACGAGCACGAGCTCGGCGGCGAACGGATCCGGCAACGGGTCGCGCAGCAGCGAGGCGAGGGACTCGGCAAGGAGGTCGGCGCGAGGGGCGCGGTGCAGGATCAGCGACATGCTGCCCGCGACTCTACGGCCAGCCTCGGACATGGGGCAGGCGTATCGTGAGCCCATGCAGGGCACCGTGGCGAACTACGACCCGACGTCGCGGTCGGGCGATCTCCTCACCGACGACGGCCTGCGCCTGAGGTTCGGCGCAGACACGCTCCACGAGCACATCCGGCACCTGCGCATCGGCCAGCGCGTCCACGTCGAAGCCGGCGATCAAGGAGTCACGGGCATCCGCTTGTGGTGAGATGTCCGCCATGGGAATCATCCCCGGCAACCCCGCCCAGATCCTGAACCGCGCCGACAAGGTGCTCGGCACCGTCGACGGCACGCTCGGCCGCGTCGATGGCACCCTCGGCGCCGTCGGCGGCACGCTGAGCACCGTCGACAGCACCCTCGCTGACGTCAGCACGACACTCACCACCGTGGAGACGACGCTCACCGAGACGCGGTCCACGCTCGAGGAGACCAGGGCGACGCTCGCCGAGGTGAAGGGGCTCCTCGAGCAGCTCGACACGAAGCTCGGCCTGCTCGAGCAGGTACCCCGCCTCGTCGAGCAGCTCGACGAGGTCCACCGCTCGGTGACGTCGGGCTAGAGCGTTGCGGGCTTGAAGCCGAGCCGCTGCTGCTCGTACGCCACGATGTCGTCCTCGTGGGAGAGGGTGATGGCGACGTCGTCGAGTCCCTCCAGCAGGCGCCACCGGGTGTAGTCGTCGATCGTGAAAGAGTCCTCGATCGCGTCCGGCCCTTGACCCGCGCGCACCGTGCGCGACTCGAGATCCACCGAGATCCGGGCACCGGGCTCGGCCTCGAGCAGGTCCCACAACCGCTGCACGACCTTGTCGTCGACCTCGGCCGCCAGCAGGCCGGACTTGCCGGAGTTGCCGCGGAAGATGTCGCCGAACCGAGGCGAGATGACCACCTTGAAACCGTAGTTCTGCAGCGCCCAGACGGCGTGCTCGCGGGACGAACCGGTGCCGAAGTCGGGGCCGGCCACCAGCACCGTCGCGTCGCGGTAGGCGTCCTGGTTGAGCACGAACGACTCGTCGTTGCGCCAGGCGGCGAAGAGGCCGTCCTCGAACCCGGTGCGGGTGACCCGCTTGAGGTAGACCGCGGGGATGATCTGGTCGGTGTCGACGTTGCTGCGCCGCAGCGGTGCACCGACGCCGGTGTGGGACGTGAACTTCTCCATGTCAGGCCTCCGTCCGGGCTGAGTCGAGGGGTGGCAGGTCCAAGGGACCTGCGAGGTGACCGAGGACGCTGGTGGCGACGGCCACCTCCGGCGAGACGAGGTGCGTGCGACCGCCCTTGCCCTGCCGACCCTCGAAGTTGCGGTTCGACGTGGAGGCACTGCGCTCACCGGGCGTGAGCTGGTCGGGATTCATGCCGAGGCACATCGAGCACCCGGCCCCCCTCCACTCGGCGCCGGCCTCCTTGAAGATGACGTCGAGGCCCTCCTCCTCGGCCTGGAGGCGGACGCGCACCGACCCCGGGACGACCAGCACCCGCGTGCCGTCGGCGACCTGCCGGCCCTCGAAGAGGGCCGCGGCGGTACGCAGGTCCTCCATGCGTCCGTTGGTGCACGAGCCGATGAACACGGTGTCGACGTCGATCTCGCGCATCGGGGTGCCGGCGGTGAGGCCCATGTACTCCAGCGCGCGTTCGGCGGCGACGCGTTCGTTCGCGTCCTCGAACGCGGCCGGGTCCGGCACGGACCCGGACAGCGGAACGCCTTGACCCGGGTTGGTGCCCCACGTGACGAACGGGGCCACCGTCGAGGCATCGATCGTGATGACCTTGTCGAACTCGGCGTCGTCGTCGGTCACCAGGCTCGACCAGTACGCCACGGCCTCGTCCCACGCGTCACCTTCCGGGGCGTGCCGACGGCCCTTGAGGTACTCGAACGTCGTCTCGTCCGGCGCGATGAGCCCCGCCTTCGCACCCCACTCGATCGACATGTTGCAGATCGTCATGCGGGCTTCCATCGACAGCGCGCGGATGGCTTCCCCGCGGTACTCCACGATGTAGCCCTGTCCGCCGCCAGTGGTCTCCTGGGTGATCAACGCCAGGATGAGGTCCTTGGCGGTGGATCCCTCGGGCAGCTCGCCGGTGACCTCGACGGCCATCATCTTGGGCCGGGCCTGGGAGAGCGACTGGGTGGCCAGCACGTGCTCGACCTCGCTGGTGCCGATGCCGAAGGCGATCGAGCCGAACGCGCCGTGCGTGGAGGTGTGCGAGTCGCCGCACACGATCGTCATGCCCGGCTGGGTGAGACCGAGCTGCGGGCCGATGATGTGCACGATGCCCTGGTCGAGGTTGCCCATCGGGTAAAGGCGGACGCCGAACTCCTCGGCGTTGGCGCGCAGTGTCTCGACCTGCTTGCGCGACACCGGGTCGGCGATGGGCTTGTCCAGGTCGGTGGTCGGGATGTTGTGGTCCTCGGTCGCCAGGGTGAGATCTGGCCGGCGGACGGTGCGGCCGGAGAGCCGCAGCCCGTCGAACGCCTGCGGGCTCGTGACCTCGTGGATGAGGTGCAGGTCGATGTAGAGCAGGTCCGGCTCGCCCCCGGCGCCGGCAGCACCGTGACGGACCACATGGTCGTTCCAGATCTTTTCAGCGAGCGTCTGACCCATGTCGAGCACCTTACCTCTTGTGTCTCATCATTCGATACGGCAGTATCAAGGCATGGACAACTCTAGCGGTGTCGGGGTCCTCGACAAGGCGGCCCTCGTGCTGGCCGCACTCGAGCCCGGGCCGGCGACCTTGGCCGGACTCGTCGCGAGCACCGGCCTGGCCCGCCCGACGGCCCACCGCCTGGCGGTCGCCTTGGAGCACCACCGCCTCGTCGCCCGCGACATGCAGGGCCGTTTCATCCTCGGCCCGCGCCTCAGCGAGCTCTCGGCCGCGGCCGGCGAGGACCGTCTGCTCGCCGCCGCCGGCCCGGTGCTCGCGCGCCTGCGGGACATCACCGGCGAGTCCGCCCAGCTGTTCCGTCGCCAAGGCGACTTCCGCGTCTGCGTGGCGGCAGCCGACCGGCCCACCGGCCTGCGCGACTCCATCCCCGTCGGCGGTCAGCTCACGATGAACGCCGGGTCCGCGGCCCAGATCCTCCTCGCCTGGGAGGACCCCGAACGGATGAACAAGGGCCTGCTCAAGTCGACCTTCTCCGCCGCCGAGCTGTCCGCCGTGCGGCGTCGAGGCTGGGCCCAGAGCGTCGGCGAGCGCGAGACCGGGGTCGGCTCGGTCTCGGCGCCGGTCCGCTCCCCCTCAGGCAAGGTCGTCGCGGCGGTCTCGGTGTCCGGCCCGCTCGAACGGCTCACCCGCCAGCCCGGGCGCATGCACGCACCCGCGGTCGCCGCCGCGGCGGAACGTCTCAGCCAGGGCCTGCGCCGCGCTAGCTGACCGGCGACACGACGGCCAGCAGGTGCGGGCCGGTGACGTGCTTCACCGGCCGCTGCGGCAACGCGGGGTGGTCGAGCGGGTGCTCGCCGGGGGTGCGCCGGCGCACGGTCTTCACCGCAAGGCTCACCACCGTGACCACGACGTCAGCGGCGAGCGTCGGGACGATCCTCGCGAGACTCGGGCGTGCGGCGGCTTCGGTCCGAGGCGTCTCCGGCCCCACGACGGACAAGTGCCGGGTGTGCGCGGCCCGGGTCCTGCGTGTGCTCGATGAGGCTGACATCGTGACCCTCCCATGGCTCGATTCACCTTCACCGTCGTGCACGAGGTTGAACAAGACCTGAACATCAGATCAAGAAAGGCCCAGAATTCGGGCGCACCTCGCGGTCAGAACAGGCCCGGCTGCTCAAGGGCGAGCAGCGTCTTCTTGCGCTCGACGCCACCGGCATACCCGGTGAGGGTTCCGTCGGCGCCGATGACCCGGTGGCACGGCACCACGATCGGGATCGGGTTGGCCCCGTTCGCGGCGCCGACGGCCCGCGAGATGACCGGCTCGTAGCCCAGCCGCCGGGCGATCTCGCCGTAGCTGGCGGTCTCGCCGAACGGGATGCGGCGCAGCTCGGCCCAGACCTTCTTCTGGAACTCGGTGCCGTCGCTGGCCAGGGGGAGGTCGAACGCGGTCCGCTCCCCCGCGAAGTACTCGGTGAGCTGACGCTCGGCGTCGTCGAGCAGCGGGTCGGCCACACGCACACCGCGGGGTCGAGCATCGAAGTCGATCGCCGTGACCAGGCCGGCCTGGGCGTGCAGGCGGAGGCCACCGATCGGCGAGTCCATCCAGCGTGTGGTGCTCATGCGGGGATCCTTTCGGGGGTGGCAGCGAGCCGCCAGAGGTGGAGAGCGGCGTAGGAACGCCAGGGTTGCCAGGTGGCGGTGCGCTCGGCGTCGAGGTCGTGGCGATCGAGCATGCGTCGGATGACGAGGTCGGTGTCGAGCAGGACGTCGGGATGGCCGAAGGCGCGCATGACGACGTAGTCGGCGGTCCACGGACCGATGCCCCGGTGCGCGAGCAACCGGCGGTGCGTGTCGTCGCGGTCGGCGCCGGGATCGAGGTCGAGCTCGCCGGCCGCGACCGACCTGGCCACGGTGACGAGGGCTTGCGCCCGCGAGCGCGGCATGGGGAGCGATGTGTCGTCGGCCTCGGCCATGGAGCTCGCGGTGGCGAAGGCATGGGTCAGCCCGTGCTGCGCGGCGAGGTCGAACTGGACCGGCTCACCGTAGGCCAGCGCGAACCGGCCGAGGATCGTGCGCGCACCCGCGACGGAGACCTGCTGGCCGACGATGGCCCGCACGACGACCTCGAAGCCGTCGACCTGGCCCGGCAGGCGCTGCCCGGGGACCTCGGCGACGAGCGGCGCAAGCAGCGGGTCGGCGCCGAGCACCTCCCCGATCGCGACCGGATCGGCGTCGAGATCGAGCAACCGGCGGCACCGCTCGACCGCGACGGCGGTGTCGCGCAGGTCGGCGAGCTCGAGCTCGGCCTCGATGCGGTCGTCGTGCGGCGTGAGGCGGACGGCGCCCAGGCCGTGCGGCAGGCGCAGCACCCGGACGTAGACCTCCTCGTCGACGTGCTCCACACCTTGGATGGCTCGTTCAGCCAGGAACTGCAGCAGCTGCCGACCGGCGAAGGGTCGACGAACCGCCAACCGGAGCTCAAGCCGACCGCTCGAACCGACCGCTCGCCTCCCGCGCATCTGCGTCGGCGACATCGCGTAGACGTGCCGGATGGAGTCGTTGAACTGGCGGATGGAGGCGAAGCCCGCTGCGAAGGCGATGTCGGCCATCGACATGTCAGTGGTCTCGATGAGCACGCGGGCCGACTGGGCGCGGCGGCTGCGCGCCAAGGCCAACGGGCCCGCGCCGAGCTCGTCGGTGAGCATCCGGTTGACGTGCCTGGTGCTGAACCCGAGCCGGGAGGCCAGTCCGTCGACGCCGTCGCGCTCCACCACCCCGTCGCCGATGAGCCGCACTGCCCGGGCCACGGCGTCGGCCCGCACGTTCCACTCCGGCGAGCCCGGCGTGGTGTCGGGCCGGCAGCGACGGCAGGCGCGGAATCCGGCCTCCTGGGCGGCCGCGGCGGTCGGGAAGAACTGGACGTTCCGTTGCCGCGGCGTGATGGCCGGGCAGGACGGACGGCAGTAGATGCCGGTGGTGCGGACGCCGGTGTAGAAGACGCCGTCGAAGCGCGCGTCCCGCGACTTCACCGCCCGGTAGAACCGTTCGTGGTCATCGATCATGTGTCCATCATGACGACCGCCACGGACCGTTTCTAGCGGGTATCGGACATGCTCGTCACGACGCCTGCATGGCCCCCAGGATGACGCCCATGATGCCCAGGCCGACCACGACGTACCCGGCGTTGACGGCCCAGAACCGGACCGGACGCATCTCGTAGATCGCATTCTGCGCCATGATCGCCGCGCCGATGCCGGCGCCAGTGCCGAGGCCGACCTTGAGGCCGTAGCCGGCGCCATCGGTGCCGATCAGGACGCCGAGGGTGATCGCGATGGCGATGCCGCACAAGAAGGACCCGACGAACATCAGCGGGTTCATCGAACCCGTCTCGTCCTCCCCGATGCCCATGTCGGCGCGCCACATCCGGCCGAACAGGACCGTGTACCAGAGGGCGCCGAGGAAGAAGAAGGCCAGCGAGGCCAGGATGACGCCGAGTATCGAAAGATCGTCCATGGCCCGACCGTACTCCGGAAAGGCCGTATGGCCGGGCAATTGAGGCCGATGTCAGGTCGTGAGGATCATGAGCTGCTGGGTGGCCCGGGTCATCGCGACGTAGCGGTCGACCGCACCTTCGATCCCGTCTCCGAAGTCCTCGGGCTCGATGAGGACGACGAGGTCGAACTCCAGTCCCTTGGACAGCTCCGGGGACAGCGAGCGGACGCGGGGCGTGTCCTCGACGGTGGGGTCACCGATGACGCAGGCGATCCCGTCGTCATGGGCGGCCAGCCAGGTGTCGAGGATCGAGCGGAGGTCCGCCACCGATCCGTGCACGACCGGGACGTCGGTGCTGCGGATGGAGGTCGGCACGTTGGCGTCCGGGAGCACCGACCGGATGACGGGCTCCGCCTCGGCCATGACCGCAGCGGGCGTGCGGTAGTTGATGCTGAGGGTGGCCACGGTGATCCGGTCGAGCCCGACCCGCTCGAGCCGTTCCTGCCACGACTCGGCGAACCCATGCCTCGCCTGAGCCCGGTCCCCCACGACGGTGAAGCTCCTGGACGGGCAGCGCAGCAGCAGCATCTGCCACTCGGCGTCGGTCAGCTCCTGCGCCTCGTCGACGACGATGTGGGCGAACGGGCCGGCGAGCGGGTCCCGGTCCGTGCTCGACGGCGCAGCCTCGTCGACCAGGACGTACTGCAGGTCCTGGCCGCGCAGCATCGACATCACCTGCATCTCGGAGTCGTCGGACGCGATGAGGTCGTCCACCACCGTGGCCATCTGCTCTCGATCCGCGGCGATGGCGGCCTGACGCTGCCGCCGACGACGTGACGCCTCCGAGTCGCCGAGCCGCTGCCGGGCAGCGTCCAGGAGCGGCAGGTCGGACACCGTCCAGGCCTGAGACTCCTCGCGCTGCAGCGTCTGGACCTCGTCCGGACTGAGCCAGGGCGCGCACATGCGCAGGAAGGCGGGCACCTCCCACAGGTCCGAGACGAGGTCCGTCGGTTCGATCAGGGTCCACGCCCTGGCCAAGGTCTGGGCCAGGTCCTCGTTCTGCCGCAGCGCCTGCTGGAACTGATCGGCCGGCACCTCCGCGTCGTCGTTCTTGTCGGCCAGGATGGTCACCAGCTCCTCCCAGATCTCGTCGCGTGCCTCGTTGTGCGGGGTGCCGCTGTCGGCGGCCGCGAAGGCCTCGGACCAGTCGGCGGCGCTGAGCCAGACGTCGAACCACGGCGTCTCGACCACCATGCCCTCGGTGGGCGGTTCCTCCCAGAACGACACCGCCTTCTCGATCGCCGCGACCATGTCCGCCGACGACTTCAGCCGGGCCACCTCCGGGTCGGTCTCGATCCCTGCCGCGGATCCTTCGGGGACGAGGTCCCGCAGGGTGCAGGTCTGCACGCCCTCCTCCCCGAGGCTGGGAAGGACGTCGGCGACGTAGGCCAGATAGGGCTGGTGCGGACCGACGAACAGCACGTCACCCCGACCGTGCCCGAGACGGGGGTCGGAGTACAGCAGGTAGGCGGAGCGGTGCAGCGCGACGACGGTCTTCCCGGTGCCGGGACCACCGTCGACCACCAGGGCACCGTGGGACCCCGCCCGGATGATGGCGTCCTGGTCGGCCTGGATGGTGCCGAGCACGTCTCGCATCCGGGCCGACCGGTCGCTGCCGAGGCTGGCGATGAAGGCCGACTGGTCGTCGAGCGCGGCGTGCCCGTCGAACCCGTCGGGGGTGAACACCTCGTCCCAGTAGTCGCTGATGCGACCGCGCGTCCAGCGATACCGGCGACGGCTGACCAGACCCATCGGGTTGGCGTGGGTCGCGCCGAAGAACGGTTCCCCCGCGGGTGAGCGCCAGTCGATCAGCAGCCGTCCACCCGTGCTGTCGGTGAGGCCGAGTCGGCCGATGTACACCGGTTCGGGGTGGTCGGCGCTGACGATGTGTCCGAGGCACAGGTCCAGTCCGAACCGGCGCAGAGTCCGCAGGCGCGTGGACAGCCGGTGGACTTCCAGGTCCCGGTCCATCGCCTCCTGGCCCGTGCCACCGGGCGTCGCCCGTGCGGCGTCGAGGCGTTCGGCCAGGTCGGCGATCGACTGCTCGAGGCTCTCGGCGATGGCCGTGAAGTGCCGCTCGTCCTCGGCGATCAGGCTCGGGTCGGCCTTGGCGGTGAGGTGGTCCCGAAGGTGGAACGCGCTCGCGGTTCGGGGTGACACGTCGTCGACGTCCATCTGCATGTGCGGCTCGCATTCGGAGAATTTTTGGCTACGGCCGGTCATTCTGGGGCACCCCCCGGGTCTTGCCGCAAGCCCCCGGATGCGCTATATATTGGTGTTAGAGGGAGCGAGGGCTCCTTCTTTTTTTGTGCCTCGGGCCGGCGCGATCGGCCCGCTTCCCTCGGCGCGGAGCACGGGGCGAGGGCACGACGAACAAGACCCCCTGACCGGCGTCTCCGCAGATCAGAGGGTCTTCTCGTGGTAGCCCCGACGGGATTCGAACCCGCGCTACCGCCTTGAGAGGGCGGCGTGCTAGGCCACTACACAACGGGGCCAGATGGCCGGAAATCGACCAGAAGAAACCGTATCAGAGCGAATCCGTCAGCCGAACGTCAGTCCGTGCCTCTCGATGATCGGCCCCGTCGCCGCCATGTCAGCGGTGCACCCGTAGGGCTCGACGAGCGGCCCGAGGTCGACGTCGTCGGTCGCGGTGCCGATGATGCGGAACGCCTCCTCGAGTCCGCCGGGACTGATGATCTCCAGCAGTCGGGCCGGTTCGTCGGCGGCGTTCCAGAACGTGTGCCACTCGCCTCGCGGCTTGAAGACGAGGTCACCCACCTCGGCCACGATCTCCTCATCGCCGGCCAGGATCCAGACCCGACCCTCCAGCACGAAGCTGAACTCGTCCTCACGCGTGTGGATGTGCACCGGCGCCGCGATGGAATGGGGAGCCAGCAGGTGCTCGACGAGGCCGAAGCCGCCGCCCCAGTCACGCGAGTCGACGAGGAATCGGTCGCGGCAGCCCTGCGGGGATCCGAGGATCTCACCCTGTCCGGCCCGGATGATGCGCGTCTTCATGTCATCATCATCGGCACCCACGTGCAGGACGACCATCCCCGAAATGTGGTATCCCGGTCCAGTGGACGCACACCGCGCGGTGCAGGCGAAGATCGAGCAGGCTGCACGCTCCGGTGCCGACCTCGTCACGTTGTGGCGTGCAGTCGGCCCGCTGCTGGCCGAGGCAGTGCCGCACTTCGAGGCTCCCTGCTTCTTCACGGTGGATCCCTCGTCGCTCCTGGCGACCAGCCACTTCCAGGAAGGCCTGCCGGAGATCCCGGCCGAATGGCTGGGACGGGAGTACGCCGAGCCCGACTACAACTCGATGACCGACGTGCTGCGCTCGCCGACCGGCGTCGGGACCCTGCACGAGGCCACCGGGAACCGACCGGAGCTGTCGACGAAGTTCCACGAGGAGATGGCGCCCTTCGGGTGCGACCAGGAGCTCCTGGTCGCCCTGCGAACCCGGGACCAGCAGGCCTGGGGCCTGGTCGGCCTCTACCGGGAGGTCGGACGGCCCAGGTTCTCCGGGGACGAGATCACGTTGCTCCAGGCCATCGCCCCGGCCCTCGCCGAGGGCGCTCGCCGCGGGCTGCTGCTCGGCCAGGCTCGCGAACCCGATCTCCCCGAAGCGCCGGGGGTGGTGGTCCTGGATCGCTCGCTCGCCGTGCAGTCCGCCACACCCCAGGCGGCGCACTGGTTGGAGGATCTGGGCGGATCGACCGATGTCCTCCCGGTCAGCGTCGTGGCCATCGCGGGCCACGCGCTCAACGACGATGAGGAACCGGCCGTGGCGCGCGTGCGCGGAGCGAGCGGACGGTGGCTCGTGGTCCACGCCGCACGACTCGACGGGCCGGGCGGTGCCGAGCAGGTCATCGTGATCGTGGAAGCCGCACAGTCGATGCACCTGGCCCCGCTGCTCATGCGTGCGCACGGACTGACCCCCCGCGAGCAGGATGTCACCCGGGTGATGCTGCGCGGCGCCTCCACCACCGTGGCTGCCCGGGAGCTCGGGATCTCCGAGAGCACCGTCCAGCAGCACCTGAAGAGCATCTTCGAGAAGACCGGGGTGCGGAGCCGGGGCGAGCTCGTACGCACGATCTTCCACACCCACTACGAGCCGCGGGTCCGCGACAACGAGCGGCGGACGACCGACGACAGGCCATCGCGGGACGGGCCCATGCCCATGAAGAAAGGCCCCTGACAAGGGGCCTTGGAGTGACTTGCTGGGGTACTAGGACTCGAACCTAGAACGACGGCACCAGAAGCCGCTGTGTTGCCAATTACACCATACCCCACCGTCTCGGAGCGTCCCCGAAACCGAGGCCCGACTCTACCCGACGCCGCGCGCGACGCTCAAACCGGGAGCGGCGGGTCAGACGACCGCGGCGAGCCGGCGCAGGGACGTCTCGCGGCCCAGGAGCTCCAGCGACTCGAACAGCGGCGGGGAGATCCGGCTGCCGGTGACGGCGACGCGGACCGGGCCGAACGCGAGACGTGGTTTGAGACCCAGCCCGTCGACCAGCGCACCGCGCAACGATCCCTCGATGGCCTCCGTCGACCACTCCCCCAGCGCCTCGAGCGACTGGTGGGCCGCTCGGACCACGTCCAGGCCGGCGCCGTCCAGCTGCTTGGCGCGGTCGGTCTCATCGACGGCGAAGTCGGCGTCGGAGACGAACAGGAACCGCAGCATGTCGACGGCCTCGGTGAGCAGCGTCATGCGTTCGTGCACCAGCGGAACGGCAGCATCCAGCGTGCGAGCTTCGTCGGCGGTGAGCTCGTCGCCCACCAGCCCGGCGGACTTCAGGTAGGGCACCAGACGGTCGCGGATCTCCGCACCCGACAGCATCCGGACGTGCGAGCCGTTGATCGCCTCGCACTTCTGCAGGTCGAACCGGGCCGGGTTCGGGTTCACCCGGCCGATCTCGAAGGCCTCGACCAGCTCATCCAGCGTGAAGACGTCGCGATCCTCGGCGATCGACCAACCGAGCAGCGCCAGGTAGTTGAGCAGGCCCTCGGGCAGGAATCCCTGGTCGCGGTAGCCCAGCAGGTTCGACTCCGGGTCGCGCTTGGAGAGCTTGCGATTGCCCGCGCCCGTGACGTAGGGCAGGTGGCCGAACTCCGGCGTGATGCCCTCGCCCACGCCGATCTGCGCGAATGCCTCGTACAGCGCGATCTGCCGGGGCGTGGAGCTCAGCAGGTCCTCGCCGCGCAGCACGTGGGTGATGCCCATCAGCGCGTCGTCGGTGGGGTTGGTGAGCGTGTAGAGCGGTTGACCATTGGCGCGCACGATGACGAAGTCCTGGACGTTCTCGGCGCCGAACGTGATGTCGCCGCGCACGAGATCGGTGAACGTCCAGTCCTTGGCCGGCATCGCGAAACGGATGACCGAGGTGCGTCCTTCGGCCTCGAAGGCGTCGCGCTGCTCGTCGGTGAGGTCGCGGTGCAACCCGTCGTATCCGCTGGGCCGCCCTTCGGCGCGTGCCTTCTCCCGCCGCTCCTCCAGCTCGTCGGCGGTGTCGTAGGCGCGGTACGCGAGACCGGCGTCGAGCAGCCGCTGGGCGACGTCGGCGTAGATGTCCATCCGCTCCGACTGCCGGTACGGACCGTTCGGGCCACCGACCTCGGGGCCCTCGTCCCAGTCGAGCCCGAGCCAGCGCATCACGTCGAGCAGCAGCTCGTAGGACTCCTCGTTGTCGCGGCTTGCATCGGTGTCCTCGATGCGGAACACGAAGCGGCCGCCATGATGGCGCGCGAACGCCCAGCTGAACAGGGCCGTGCGGGCCATGCCGACGTGCGGGTTTCCGGTGGGAGATGGGCAGAACCGGGCCACGACCGGCCGGGAGGTGCCCGTGCCGGCCGGACCGTCAGTCACGCGACACGACCTGGTTGGACAGCGTGCCGATGCCCTCGATCGTGACGCTGACGGTGTCGCCGGGGTGCATCGGCCCGACGCCGTCGGGCGTGCCGGTGAGGATGACGTCGCCGGGAAGCATCGTCATGAAGGTCGAGACGTACGCGACGACGTCGGGGACGCCGAAAACCATGTCGGACGTGCGGCCGTCCTGCTTGGTCTCACCGTCTTGTCCGGTGCGGCCCAGCACGGTGGTGAGACCCACGTCGGCCGGGTCGAAGTCGGTCTCGATCCACGGACCCAGCGGACAGAACGTGTCGAAGCCCTTCGCTCGGGCCCACTGGCCGTCCTTGGCCTGCAGGTCACGGGCCGTGACGTCGTTGGCGACCGTGTACCCGAAGATCACCTTGGCGGCGTCCTCGGCGGCGACTTCTCGGCAGATCCGGCCGATGACCACGGCGAGCTCGCCCTCGAAGTGGACGTCGGAGCTCTGATCGGGGTAGAAGATCGGCTCGTCGGGACCGATGACACTGGTGTTCGGCTTGAGGAAGATGAGCGGTTCCTCGGGCACCGTGTTGTCCATCTCGGCCGCGTGCTTGGCGTAGTTCCGCCCGACACACACAACCTTGCTGCGCGGGATGACCGGCGCCAGCAGCCGGACGTCGTCGAGCGGGACCTTCTGACCGGTCAGCTCGAAACCCGCGTACAGCGGGTCGCCTCTGAGAACGGCGATCGTGGGAACACCCTCGTCGTCGCCGATGACACCGAACTGGGGATCGTCGTCCCCCGCAAACCTCGCAACACGCACGGCGGCAAGCCTATCGGTCGTGGGTCGCAGCTCGACCCGGCCGTCAGGCGGTGCCGTAGCGGCGGGTGCGCTGCGCGTACTCCTCGACGGCCGTCCAGAGGGCGCGCCGGTCGACGTCGGGCCAGGCGATGTCGCTGAACACGAGCTCGGCGTAGGCGGACTGCCAGAGCAGGAAGTTGCTGGTCCGCTGCTCGCCGGACGTGCGCCAGAACAGGTCGACGTCGGGCATGTCGGGCTCGTCGAGGTAGCGGGCGAACGTGCGCTGGGTGACCCGGTCGGGGTCGACACGGCCGGCGGCGACGTCGCGAGCCAGCGCAGCAGCAGCGTCGGCGATCTCGGCGCGGCCGCCGTAGTTGACGCACATCGTGAGCGTGAGGACGTCGTTGTGACGGGTGAGCTCCTCGGCGATCTCGAGCTCCTTGATGACGCTGCGCCACAGGCGAGGCCGACGGCCGGCCCAGCGCACCCGCACGCCGAGCTCGTGCATCTCGTCGCGGCGGCGGCGGATCACGTCGCGGTTGAAGCCCATCAGGAAGCGCACCTCATCGGGCGAGCGCTTCCAGTTCTCGGTGGAGAAGGCGTAGGCGGACACGGCGTCGATCCCCAGCTCGATGGCGCCCTCGACGACATCGAACAGCGCCGCCTCACCTCGCTCGTGACCGGCCGTGCGCGGCAACCCTCGGGCCTTCGCCCACCGACCGTTGCCGTCCATGACGATGGCGACGTGCCTGGGCACCTGCGCTCGCGGGAGCACGGGAGGCGTGACCCCCGACGGATGCGGAGCCGGAGGTCGGGGACTCCGCGCGCGGCCCGTCACCGGTCGACGTGGCTCAGCGAGCGCAGGCCACGCTCGAGGTGCCAGGACAGGTAGGCGCCGACGATGCTGCTGGCCTCGCGCCGGGAACGGTCGTCGGCGACGGCCGCGACCTGCCAGTCGCCGCTGAGCAGTGCGGCCAGCAGGGTGACGGTGAACGGCGAGGGCGCGGCCGAGCCGGGGACTCGGCAGACGTGGCAGAGCATGCCGCCGGAGGCGGCGTGGAAGTCGCGGTGCGGCCCGTCGCGGCCGCACCGGGCGCAGGTGTCGAACGTCGGGGCGTAGCCCGCCACCGCGAGCGCCCGGAGCTGGTAGGAGTCGAGGATCATGCCCGGCAACCGCTCGTCAGCGGTGGTGAGCGCGCGCAACGCGCCCACGAGCAGCTGGAGCTGCTGCACCGCGGGCTCGCCGTCGTCGTGGACGAGGCGTTCGGCCGTCTCCAGCATCGCCGTGCCGGCGGTGTACGCGGGGTAGTTGCCGCCGAGGTCGCGCGCGAACGGCGAGATCGTCACGACCTGGGTGATGACGTCGAGGGTCCGCCCCTCGGCCAGCTGGAGGTCGACGTGCATGAACGGTTCGAGGCGCCCGCCGAACCGGGAGGTGGTCTTGCGAACGCCTTTCCCGACGGCGCGGACGAGGCCCCGGTCGCGGGTGAGGAACGTGATGATGCGGTCGGCCTCGCCCAGCTTGTGGGTGCGCAGCACGACGCCGGCATCACGGTAGAGGCTCACCCCTCCATGGTGCCGTATCGCAGGGACGGCAGACCCGAAGACACCCGCCGTTCGGGCTCTGTCCGGATATCCTCCGGTCATGGACCACGCAGGACATTCCGGCACCCCTCAGCTCGCGAAGCTCGGGATCGGCCCCGGGGTGCGCCTGCGCGTGCTGTCGGCCGACCCCGCGTGGCAATTCGCCGAGCCCCTCGAGGACGTGACCATCATCGAGGACGGCCCGTGCGACGTCGTCCTCGTGTTCGTCCGCGAACCGGCCGACCTGGAACCGATGCGACGGTGGGGCGAGCTCATCTTCCCGGCCGGCGCGGTGTGGGTCGCCTGGCCCCGCAAGGCCGCCGGTCACGTGAGCGACGTCGACGAGAACGCCGTTCGGGAGGCAGCCCTGGACCTCGGCCTCGTCGACGTGAAGGTCGCGGCGATCAACGACGACTGGTCCGGCCTGAAGCTGGTGTGGCGCAAGGAGAACCGGGTCTAGCTCAGTCGAGGCAGAACTCGTTGCCCTCGGGGTCGTGCATGGTGATGAAACCGGCCTCCTGGGTGGCCGGGTCTGGCTCGATGCGGTACGCCCGGCTCGCACCCAGCGGCTCGAGCCTCGCGGCCTCGGCCTCGAGCGTCGCCATGCGTTCCTCGCCCGTCTGGCCGGGTGCTGCCCGGACGTCGAGGTGCACGCGGTTCTTGGCCGTCTTGACCTCCGGAACACGCTGGAAGAAGACCCGCGGCCCGTCGCCGTCGAGCGGCACGATCGCGGACCGGGAGTTCCACTGGTCCCGGGGCACGCCGAACGCCTCCAGCGCGGCCTCCCAGGAGTCGAACCCGTCGGGTGGAGGCTGCACCTGGTAGCCGAGAACCTCGGCCCAGAACTTCGCGAGGGCCGCCGGGTCGGCGCAGTCGAACGTGATCTGGACGTCCTTGCTCATGGCAGCAAGTGTCCCGCCGAGCACCGACACATCCGTGCTCAGGGCCGGTGGCTCGGCGAATCCGGTCGCTTCGTCAGGTGGCGGATCGCCGCAGCGCCCGTGGCGAGGACCACGAGTGCGGCACCCAGCCACTGGCGATCCATCAGCCGGTCACCGACCGCAAAGCCGGCAGCCAGACCGAAGACCGGGATGAGCGGCAGGAACCCCGCCGCCGTCGCCGCGGGAACGCCGCGCAGTCCACCGACGAAGAACCAGAACGCGAGACCGTAGTAGACCATTCCGGAGGCGGCGGCGAGCGCCCACGTGCCCGGATCGGCGGGCAGCCCGACGTCGGCGGAGCCGAGGGTGACGGCGGTGCCGACCACGATGACCGCGAAGACCAGCGCCGCGGCCTGCTGGACCAGGACCACGGCCAGGGAGCTGTCGTCGAGCAGCAGGCGGCGGGTGACCACCGTGTAGACGCCGCAGGCCGCTACGGCGGCCACCGTCAGTGCGACCCCCATGGCGTCACCGGTCGCACCCGGCCGGAAGATCACCAGCGCGACGCCCAGGAGCGCGGCCGCCACGGCTGCCATGGTCGCCGGGGCGATCCGCTCCCGGAGGACGAAGTACGCGAGCAGCATGATCAGCACCGGTTCGGTGGCCCACAGCAGCACCGACAGGCTGGCGCTGATCGAGACCAGTCCGAGCAGACCCAGCGCGTAGGCGAGCCCGGGATTGAGGACGCCGAGGGCCGCGAGCGTGCGCACCGACGGTGACCACGTCAGTCGCACCCCGAGCAGACCCATGGCGAGAAGCAGGAGCAGGCAGCTGGCGGCGAGCTCGACGGCGAGCAGGGTCAGCGGGGCGACGCCGCGATCGAGGACCTGTTTGCTCAGGACGGTGCCGACGCCCCAGCACGCAGTCGCGGCGACGAGCAGGAGGACATGACGGTACGGAGGGTGCGACGACACCACGGTGACTCCGATCGGGTCGGAAGGACGGCGGACAGCGGACGCCCCGACACGGGCGCGTCAGGCGTCAGCTCGAGCTGTCCTCGTCGTCACAGCGGTCGTAGGCGGGCAGCCGTCGTCGATGACCGGTCGCGCGCGGGCTGCCCATCGCACCATCGTACTCAGCCGAACTCGACGCCTTGGGCCAGCGGCAGCTCCGTGGAGTAGTTGACGGTGTTGGTCGCGCGGCGCATGTACGCACGCCACGCGTCCGACCCCGACTCGCGTCCGCCGCCGGTGTCCTTCTCACCGCCGAACGCGCCCCCGATCTCGGCGCCGGACGGACCGATGTTGACGTTGGCGATGCCGCAGTCCGAACCGGTGGCGGAGACGAACGTCTCGGCCTCCCGCACGTCGAGCGTGAAGATGGACGACGACAGGCCCTGCGCGACGTCGTTGTGCAGGGCGATGGCCTCGTCCAGGTCCTGGTACGGGAGCACGTAGAGGATCGGCGCGAACGTCTCGGTCCTGACGATCTCGGTCTGCTTGGGCATGTCGACGATCGCCGGGTGCACGTAGTAGCCACCGCCGGTCGCGTCGCTGGCCTCGGCGGCCTGCGTTCCGCCGGTGACCAAGGTGCCGCCGTCGGCCTGGGCCTGACTGATGGCTGTGCCGAAGGCGCGGAAGGCGTGCTCGTCGATCAGCGGGCCGACCAGCGTGGACGACTCCAGCGGAGAGCCGATCGGGAGCGTCTCGTAGGCCGCCCGGAGGCGTGCCACGAGGTCGTCACGAATCGACTCGTGCACGATCACGCGTCGCAACGACGTGCAGCGCTGACCGGCCGTGCCCACCGCGGAGAACACGATGCCGCGGACGGCGAGGTCGAGGTCGGCGCTCGGCGCGACGATGGCGGCATTGTTGCCACCGAGCTCGAGGAGCGTCCGGCCGAGGCGAGCGGCCACACGGGGTGCGACCTCCTTGCCCATCCGGGTCGAGCCGGTGGCCGAGACGAGCGCCACGCGGGGATCGTCGACGAGGGCCTCGCCCACACCACGCTCCCCCAGCACGACGCTCGAGACGTGCTCCGGGGCTCCCACCCGGCGAGCAGCCTCGGCGAGGAGTGCCTGGCACCCGAGGGCGGTGAGCAGCGTCTTCTCCGACGGTTTCCAGACGACGCTGTCACCGCAGACCAGCGCGAGGGTGGTGTTCCACGACCAGACTGCCACCGGGAAGTTGAAGGCCGAGATGACGGCGACGACGCCCAGTGGGTGCCACTGCTCCATCATCCGGTGGCCGGGTCGTTCGGTGGCGATGGTCAGACCGTGGAGCTGGCGGGACAGGCCCACCGCCAGGTCGCAGATGTCGATCATCTCCTGAACCTCACCCAGGCCCTCGGAGAGGATCTTCCCGGCCTCGATGGAGACGAGTGCCCCGAGGTCGTCCTTGTGCTCGCGCAGCAGCTCACCGAGCTCGCGCACGAGGGCACCGCGCACGGGTGCCGGGACGCTGCGCCACTGGTCGAACGCCGCCTGCGAGCGACCCACGACGTCGGCGACCTCACTCGGCGTGTGGCCGCGCAGCCGGCCGATCTCCTGGCCGTCGATCGGGGAACGGCACACCAGAACGGCTCCCTCGTCGGAGGAGTCGGCGAACGGGTCGCCGGCACCGAGTCGAGCGAGGATGTCGCGGGCGCGGGTGGAGATGTCGGTCATGTCAGATCCTTCCCGTCTGAGTGATCGTGGAGTGGTCGAAGAGCCGACCGGAATGAGTGTCGAGCAGATCGACGAGCGAGATGTCCTCCTGCTTGACGAACCCCGCTCCGGGCAGGCGTCCGTCGGCCACGAGCTCGACGACGGCCACGGCCGACGCCGCGGTGGTCCAGGAGATGGCCCGCCAGACACGGCCGCCGATCTCGATCGGCAGGTAGCCGCGCACGAAGTTCTCCCGGAACGGCTCAGCGGCCTTGATGCCCTCGACGGCTGCGTGCAGGTAGACGATGTCGTCGTTGACCGGCGGCTTGGCGTCCACGAGCAGACTGCCGACGAGCTCGCGCTGGTCGCGCAGGTTCAGCTCGTCGAACAGGAAGTGCATCTGGCGGAAGTGCCCGGGATAACGCAACGTCTTGTAGTCCAGTCGCTGGACGCGGCCCTCGTACGTCTCGCACATGGTGCCGAGTCCGCCGGACGTGAGCGCGGCCTCCATCTCGATGCCGCCGATGAACACGCGCTCCTTCTCGGTCATGGCCGGCACCATCTGACGGCGTCCGGAGCGGAGCACCTCGCAGTCGTTGAGGTACTCGTTGACGACGCCCTCGGCCGACCAGTTGAACGCGTAGCCGAGCAGGCCAGTGGGGTTCTGCGGCAGCGCACCGACCTTGAGCTCGATGGAGCGGATCTCGTCGAACTGCTCGGCCAGGGATGCCCCCACGATGCCGATGAGTCCCGGCGCGAGACCGCACTGCGGCGCGAACGTCGCCTCCGGGCGCGACGCCGACAGCTCCAGCACCCGCTGCGTGGTCGGGACGTCCTCGGTGAGGTCGAAGTAGTGCACCCCGTTGTCGTAGGCAGCCTCGGCCACCATGACGTTGAGCTGGTACGGCAGGCACGAGACGACGGCGTCGACGCCGCGCAACGACTCCCGCAGTCCGGCCGCGTCGGTGACGTCGAGGGGCTTGACCTCCAGGCCTGTGCCGGGGGCCGTGAGCGACGACCGCGGGGCGGCGTCGTGCCCGACCACCTTGAACCCGGCGTCGGCCAGCAGGAGGGCCACCAGCTCGCCGACCTTGCCGAGCCCGAACACGGCGACCTGGTTGATGATGCGCGCCACGGAACCTCCTCGTCCGCGGTGGATCGCACCACGGCTCGATCGCGCCGACGGGTGATCGGCGTCGATCCGATGGTATCGCCGCGGCGACGCCGGCGCTGTACCGGCTGGCCGGTTCAGCGCCGGTGCCCGTCAGGCCTGCGGGATGGTCGTGGCGACAGCCCGGTTGGCGGCCGAGACGACGGCGCGCAGCGACGCCATCACGATGTTGGCGTGGATGCCCACGCCCCACACGATCTCGCCGGCGATCTCGCACTCCACGTACGCCGCCGCGAGCGCGTCACCGCCGGAGGACAGCGCGTGCTCGCTGTAGTCGAGCACCCGGATGTCTGCACCGGCCTGGCGCATGCCGTCGACGAACGCGTCGACCGGGCCGTTGCCCTCGCCCTTGAAGGACGCCTCGCGGCCGCGAACGAGCAGCTCGACCACCTGCTGGTCGTGGCCGTCGACGGACGTGGAGGAGCTGAACGTCACCAGCGAGTAGGGCTCGTCGCGGGTGAGGTACTCCCGCTCGAACGCTCCCCAGATCGCGGCCGGCTCGATCTCCCCGGCCTCGCCCTCGGTCATGCCCTGGACGATCCGGCTGAACTCGATCTGCAGCCGGCGCGGCAGGTCCAGCTGATGCTCGGCCTTGAGGATGTAGGCCACGCCGCCCTTGCCGGACTGGCTGTTGACGCGGATGACGGCCTCGTAGGTGCGCCCGACGTCCTTGGGGTCGATCGGCAGGTACGGGGCCTCCCAGTCGATCTGCCGCACGTCGATGCCCTGCTCGGCAGCGCGCCGGTCGAGATCCTCCAGCCCCTTCTTGATCGCGTCCTGGTGCGAGCCGGAGAACGCGGTGTAGACGAGGTCGCCGGCGTACGGATGGCGTGGGTGGACCGGCAAGTTGGTGCAGTACTCCACCGTGCGACGGATCTCGTCGATGTCGGAGAAGTCGATCTGCGGGTCGATGCCCTGGCTGAACAGGTTCATCCCGAGGGTCACGAGATCGACGTTTCCGGTGCGCTCGCCGTGGCCGAACAAGCATCCTTCGACGCGGTCGGCACCGGCCATCATCGCCAGCTCGGTGGCCGCGACGGCCGTGCCCCGGTCGTTGTGCGGGTGCAGCGACACCGCGACGTGCTCGCGGTGGTCGACGTGCCGCGAGAACCACTCGATCTGGTCGGCATACGTGTTCGGAGTGGCCATCTCGATCGTGGCCGGCAGGTTGAGGATGATCTCGCGCCCCTCCCCCGGCTGCCACACGTCCATGACGGCGTTGCAGACGTCGACGGAGAACTCCAGCTCGGTGCCGGTGAAGATCTCCGGGCTGTACTGGTAGCCGAACGCCGTGCCGGGCAGCAGCTCCTCGGCGTACTTCATCACCATCTCGGTGCCGCGGGTGGCGATGGCCCGGACGTCATCGCGCGAGGCGTTGAAGACGACCCTCCGGAACAGCGGGGCCAGGGCGTTGTAGAGGTGCACGTTCGCCCGCGGCGCACCGACCAGCGACTGGACGGTGCGCTCGATGAGGTCCTCGCGGGCCTGGGTCAGCACCGAGATCGTGACGTCCGGCGGGACGACGTCCTCCTCGATCAGCGAGCGCACGAAGTCGAAGTCGGTGTCGCTGGCCGACGGGAAGCCGACCTCGATCTCCTTGTAGCCCATCCGGACGAGCAGGTCGAACATCCGTCGCTTGCGCACCGGCGTCATGGGGTCGATGAGGGCCTGGTTGCCGTCGCGAAGATCGGTGGAGAGCCACCGCGGCGGGGCCGTGATGACGGCGGCCGGCCAGGTGCGGTCGGGCAGGTCGATCGGCGTGAACGCCTGGTAGCGCTCGAAGGGCATGCCGGACGGCTGCTGGGGAGATACGGCGTTGTTGTCCATGGGGTCCTCGCGGGTTCGTCTGGGGTTTCACTGCGGCCGGTCGTGACGAACTCCGCGTCGAGGGGCCCGGCCTAGAGGGTCTCGACGCGGCAGCGAAGGAGGAGGTTCGCGTTCCGCATGGTGCAGTCATCGTACCAACTGCGGCGCGAGGCCGGTTCGGAAGTCGGCGGGCAGTCAAGTCGCGCGGACGATCCCCTTAGGATTGCCGCGTGACCGCGATCGAGCTCCCCCGTGGACATCACTACGCCGTGATGTGGGGCATCCCCGACAACTACGCCGGCATGACCAGCTCGATGTTGCACCGGTCGCGGGGTTTCGTGGAGGTCGCGGGCACCGAGGTCACGATCCTCACCTACGAGCATCGCGACGACTACGACCCGGTCCGCACGAAGCTCCGTGACCGCGGCGCGATGGTCGACGGGATGCACCTGCGGAACCTGTGGGAGGACCTCCGCGGCTGGGACGACGTCCAGCTGGCCCGGGCCGAGTCCACGGTCGATCCCGCAGCCGCCGACGAGTTCGACCCGCTGGGAGATCGCGGCGACCACGCGAGTCCGCTCATCAACTCGCTGGTCGAGGAGGACGGCAGCATCACGCAGGTCGACTACTTCCGGGCCGACGGGACGCTGCTGGTGTCCGACCGCCGCGCCGTGGCCGGACCCGAGCCGCGGGCGCTCACCCTGTGCGACACGGCCGGCCGGCCGATCGGCACGTGGCGCAGCGCCTGGGACCTGTACTTCCTGTGGCTCGACTCCCTGCCCCGCGACCCGGTCGCCTGGCTCATCGGCGACTCCAAGACGAGCGCCAAGCATCTGCTCGCCTATCACCGCCCCGACGCCGTGACGATGCACGTCGTGCACGGTTCCCACCTCGAGCCCGGCTCCGGGCGTCCGATGGGCACGCTGCGACCGAGCCGCGAACCCATCATGGAGCAGCTCGACCAGTGGGATGCCGTCATCTTCCTCACTCAGCAGCAGCTCGACGAGGTCGACGCGCTGCTCGGAACCGGGCCGAATCGCCACGTCATCCCGCATGGCCGGCCCGTCCCCAGCACGAGCCCGAAGCTCAAGCGCTCCCGCGGCCACGGCGTGATGCTCACCAGCCTCAATCGCCGCAAGCAGATCACCCACGCGATCCGGGCCATGGCCAAGGTCGGTCGCGTCGGCTTCACGCGCCCCCACCTCGAGGTCTGGGGCCACGGGCCGCAGGAGGACAACCTCCGTGCGCTGATCGCCAAGACCGAGGCCCCCGTCACCCTCCGCGGGTACTCCGACAACGCCGTCGCGCAGTTCGACGCGGCGTCGTTCTCGCTGCTCACGAGCAACAACGAGGCCTTCGGGCTGGTCCTCGTCGAGAGCATGGGCCACGGCTGCATCCCGATCAGCTACGACATGCCGTACGGTCCGGCCGAGATCATCACCCACGGCGTCGACGGATTCCTGGTGCCCGCCGACGACATCGCCGGCCTCGTCACCGAGATCCGCCGTCTCGTCCGCGCCAAGCCGTCCGAGCTCGCTCCGATCCGTGAGGCCGCGTACCGCCGCGCCCTCGCGTTCAACGACGAGCACGTCACCGAGCGCTGGGCCGTGGCGATGGAGAAAGCCCTCGCGGCGAAGTAGCACCGATGACCTCATTCCCCCTTGCGCTGCCCGACGGCGCCCTGCACTGCCTCACCTGGTCGATCCCCCGCCAGTTCGGCGGCCTGACCAAGTCGTTGCTGCAACGCTCGTGCCAGCTCGCCACGGCGTCCGGCCGGGAGGTCGTCGTCATCACCCTCGCGGCACAGGCCGGGCTCGACCAGGAGCGCATCTCGCTGCGAGAGCGCGGACTGCTCGTCGACGGCGTGTCCCTGCTCAACCTCTGGGAGGAGCTCGGCCGCGCCGACGACGACCTGTGGACGAGTGCTCCGTTCGATCCGTCCATCGCCACACCCGAGCTGGACGGGCCCGGCGAGGGCATCGGCGAGATCCTGCGGCCGGACGGCAGCCTCCTCGCTCGTCAGCGGTGGGACACCCTGGGTGAGGACAGCAAGCTGACGCGGCTCGGCGACGAAGTCGTCCGCACCGAGATCTGGGACACCGCCGGGACCTTTCGCGGCGGCTGGCACGGCGTGTGGCCGTTGTGGCGGTGGTGGCTCGATGGCGCGCTGCCACGACCGGCCCACCTGATCGTCGACAGCGCCAACGTGGCCGACTGCCTCGCGGCGGCGCCCCTGCCGGGAGTTCCCACCACCTATGTGGTGCACAACAGCCACGTCACCGGCGCACGCGAAGCTCCCTACGGTCGCCTCGAGCGGTGGCGTTCGTACACGATGGTCCGGGCCCAGCAGTTCGATGCCGTCGTGCACCTGACCCACGCCCAGCGTGACCACATGGACCTGCTGTTCGGCCACCAGGACAACGCCCATGTCGTGCCGCACGCCATGGAGCCGGCCATCGCTGCGCCGGCCGGACGACGCGCACGGGGTCGTGGCATCGTCATGGCCAACCTGGACGCCCGCAAGCGCATTCCGCACGCCGTCCGGGCGGTCGCCGCTGCGGCTGAGGCTGCGCCTTCGGTCGAGCTGACCATCTATGGACGCGGCGCCGAGTCGGACGCAGTGGCCGCCGAGATCGAGAAGCACAGCGCTCCGGCTCGCCTCGAGGGGTACACGTCCGACCCCGCCGGTGCCTTCGCCGCCTCCTCCTACATGCTCCTCACCAGCACCCGCGAGGGGTTCGGGCTCGTGCTGGTCGAGGCCATGGCCGCCGGCTGCCTGCCCATCTCCTATGACATCGAGTACGGTCCGGCCGACATCGTGACCGACGGCGTCGACGGCTTCCTGGTGCCGCGCGGCGACGAAGCCGCCCTCGCCGCCCGCATCGTCCAGGTCGCCACCAGCTCACGACGGCGTCTGCGCCGGATGCGCAAGTCCGCCCGCCGACGTGCGGCCGAGTTCCTCCCCGCCGCGGTGCTGCCCGGCTGGAGCGAGGTCTTCGCGGCGGCAGCCGAGCGGTCGCACCGCCGCGACGGAACCCCGGAGCCGACCCTCGACGACATCCGTGAGCTCGAGCGTGTCGCCGCCCTGCACCGTTTTGCGGGCTGCCACCTCGCAGCAGAGGTCACCGACGTCACGTGGGACGACAACGCGGTCGCCACGGTGCTCGTCACGTGCTCGATCGTCGGGGCCGGCGAACGCACCGACGCGCCCGAGATCGACGTCGAGCTCGTCCACCGACCGACCGGCGAACGAGCCACCGCTGCAGTTCACGCCGAGACGACGAACGTCCCCGGTGAGCTCCCGGCCACGACGGTTCGGATCACGGTGGACCCGTCGGCGGTGATCCAGCCGGCCGACCATGTCTTCGTCCTGCGAGCACGCCTCGGTGCGATCGACGTCCTGGACACGCCCCAACCGCCGGCCGACGCGAAGGAATGGCTTCCTCTCCCACCGGCATCACGGGCCCGGCCGGTTCTCATCCCGGGCCGTCGGACCGGTCTCCGGCTCGCGTCAGCTGCACCCCACGCCGCCGCGACGGTCGAGATGTCCGGCGACCACGTGGTGCTCGACGTCGCAAGCCTCACCAGCGGTGCGGCCGTCGAGGACGTCATCGCCAAGGGGACGACCGGAGAGGATCAGCTGACCGCCGAGCAGCTTCCCGACGGTCGCTTCCGGCTGGGTGTTCCCTCCCCCGGACGTTGGAAGGTCCGCGCCTGGATGGACGACCGGTGGCGCGACGTCGCCTGGAGTGGTCCGGCCGTCGGGCCGGACGGTGCCGGTCCGACGCGGGTCGAGCTCAGCCCACGCGGCTACGTGCACGTGTGCCGCGACGAGGCCTGACGCCCGTCAGGGCAGCAACACCTTCGCGACCAGCATGTTGTGGTCCGACGGGATCGTGCCGCGCAGCTTGCCGTTGGCGTCGAGGTCGAGCACCGTCTCCCACAGGAGCGTCCGCATGGGTGTGGTGAAGATGTAGTCGAGGTTGCTGCCGTTCTCGTTCACGCTGAAGCTCGGCACGGTGCGCAGGAAGCTGTTCAGCGAGTTGTAGTGGGCCCGGATGCGCTTCTCAGCCGTGGCCTTCGACGAGATCTTCGCAGACTTGTAGGTGTGCCCGAGCGGGTCCACGAACCCGGCAGCCACCACCGTGTCGTACGGCGCGTTCGTCGGCGTCTGGTAGCGCGAGGAGTTGAAGTCTCCGACGACGAACGCCGGCATCCCGCTCGGCCTGCGCTTGGCGACCTCGGCCATCATCGCCTCGGCCTGGGCCTTGCGCAGGCTGTAGTAGCTCGTCCCGTACTCGATGTGGGTGTCGGCGAAGAAGAACTTCTGCCCCGACGACTTCTGCTTCAAGATGGCCCAGGCCACGTACCGCTCGTTGCACCCGGAGCACTGCGGCAGCTTCTTGGAGCCCTGCGAGACCAGCTCGACGGTCGCGCTGTTGAAGAAGACCTTCGTGCCCTTCGAGGCTCCGCGATCCTGGTACGTGCAGCTGGAGGGCGTCGTGGACTTGACGCAGTTGTTCCGGTGGATGTTGGTGACCTCGTACGGAGTGCCACCCGCACGCAGGCGATTCCGCAGATCCTCGAACTGCGACAGGCTCACCTTCTTGCCGCCGGAGACGAGCCAGCCCTGCGAGGCCTCCTGGATGCCGATGACATCGGGCTTCTGCTTCAGGATGCTCGCGACGACCACGCCTCGCCTGGTCGACCACGGCTCCTCCTGGTTCTGGCCGGAGTAGCAGTTCGCACAGCGGATGTTGTAGGAGGCGACGGTCATGGACTTGCCCCCGGACGGAGGGGGCGTCGTCGGCTCGGTGTCCGTGGTCGGATCGTCGGTCGTCGGATCGCCGGTCGCGCCGTCCTTGACGACCACGGCGGATGAGTATGCGCTGAGTCCGGCGCCGCTCTCGCTGACGACCCTGACCTTGGCGTAGTAGGTCTTGCCGGCCTGCAGGCCCTTGACCCGGCCCTCGGACGTGTCGAAATCGTGGTCGGTCGCGGCCTTCATCGAGGAGTTGTCGGCGATCTGGAGCTGGTACCGCGGCGCGTTCGCGACGTCAGCCCAGTCGAAGGTCACCGACGACGCGTCGCGGGCGGTCGACTTCAGCCCCGTGGGGGTGCCGAAGGACGTGAAGACGCTGACCGCGTCGGAGTAGGCGCTCCGGTTGGACCCGCCATCGGTGATGACTCGGACCTTGACGTAGTAGGGCCGTCCGGTTTTGAGGCCCTTGACGGTCTCCTTCAGGTCCCTCGACCGCTGGTAGGTGGCGCCGCTCATCGAGGGGCTCGCGCTGATCTGCAGGCGGTAGCGCTGGGCCTTGGGCACGGCATTCCACGTCACGTCGACGCTGCTCGCGGAGGCGCTCGTCTGGCGCAACCCCGTGGGGCTCGCGGACGGCCAGTCCGCGGCCCCTGCCGGCCCGGCCAGGGTCACGACGAGCGCGATGGATGGAACAGCGACCAGTACTCGACGCACGTGCGGCCACATGGGAGCCCCCCGGGGAAGTGTGTGTCAAATGTGACAAGAGTGACTGAAGGGACTTTAACCCCGTGGCGCCGATTCGGCAGCGATTCCGAGGAAATCGATCACGAAGTAGCCGGCTCGTCCACGAAGACCGGGCGCGCCGACATGGCGCGAGGGCCGAGCGAGCGCGGCAGCAGGCGTGCTCGCCACCGCTCGGCACGCGGGCTCGCCTCGCGCAGTCCAGCCGTCAGCTGCTCGGTGTCGCGGACGGCCTGGTCGTCCGATCCTCCTGACGTCCGCGCGAACCGGGCGGTCTCGACGCGGTGGAGCAGGCGCTCGAGCGCCTCCCCGTCGACCCCTGGCCGAACGCGCAGTCGGGCCGCGAAGCCCCGCGGGGTGTCCGTGTCGGGGACGTCGAGACGCAGGTCGCGCGCCACGTCCTCGAGCTCGCGCCACAGCGGTTCCGGCGATTCCGCCCCGCGCCGAAGCCGTTGTCGGCGGCGCAGCTCCCGAAGCAACCCGGGCGCGAGAAGCACCAGCGCGACCATCGAGCCGGAGACGACCAGGGTGCGCGGGGCTGTGCCGGTCGAGGAGGCCGCGGCGCTGCCCGGATCGACGCCCTCGTTGCGGTCGCGCCCACTGGTCTGCTCGGGGGTCTCCTCGGACGGGACTCCGGTGGTACTCGAGGCGGGCTCGTCGAACACCGTCGCCGAACCCACGCCGGTCGTCGGGTCGAACCGGACCCATCCGGCGCCGTCGAAGTACAGCTCCGTCCAGGCGTGCAGGTCGTCGGAGGTGTTCTCGTACACCGTCTGCCCGTCCTTGACCGCGATCGCCCGACCGGGCGCGTACCCGACGGCGATCCGCGACGGGATGCCGATGGAGCGCGCCATGACGGCCATGGCCGAGGCGAAGTGCACGCAGTAGCCCGCCTTGGCGTCGAGGAACTCCGCGATCACCGAGAGCCCGTTGCCGTCGTAGTCGTTGGCCACCGGGGCGGTCTCGGAGTAGACGAACGGACCGTTCCGGAAGTAGTCCTGCAGGGCGAGGGCCCGGTCGTACTCGGTGCTCGCCGAGGCGGTGACGTCACGGGCTGTGTCGGAGATGACGGCCGGCACGTCCGTGGGCAGCTCCAGGAACGGGCGCAGGCTCGGGCCGATGGATGTGGTGAGCTGACGCATCTGCTCGGCGACGGGCGTGATCGTGAGGCTCGAGGCCGTGTAGGTCTGGCCCCGGGTGTCGGCGTCCTCCGACCGGATGGTCGCCCCCATCCGCTCGTAGCGCCATGCTCCCTTCAACCCCGTGGTCTCCTGCGTGACGTACGGCACCGGCAGCATCGAGCTGTCCAGACCCTTGATGGTGATCCGGGTGCGATCGAGCGTGGTCTCGATCCCTCGCTCCAGCCCGATGGCTCCTTCGAACCGGTCCTGCGGGCGTGACGACCCGGGTCGCCAGGTCGTACCGGTGAAGTCGCGAAGCGTGGCGACCTTGAGATAGCGCGGACCGGTGGCGGTCGTCGTGTACTCCAGCGCCACGACGCTGGAGCTGCGACGCAGGTTCTGACCCAGCTCGAGCATCGGGTTGATCCCGCGGCCGAACACGCTCGGTGGGGGCTCGCCCCAAGCCGCCGCTGTGGCACGGATGTCGGGGGCGACGGTCGGCAGCACCAGGGCGCACCCGAGCGCGACGACCGCCAGGATCGACCGCAGGGGCCTGAAGCCCCGCGGGCGCACGACGAAGGTTCGCCGACGGCGGGACCCGGAGGATCACGAGCCACGGCACTGCGGCGGCGACGAAGAGCCAGAATCCGGGGGTGGAGCCCGAGACCATCGCCGGGACCACGAAGACCCCGAGCAGCAGGAGCCCGATCCAGGCCGCAGCCCGGCGCATCTCGAGGAGGGCGTCCGCCACCACGACGAGTGCACCGAAGCAGACGGCGAGCAGCAGCACGATGCCCCGCGCGGCAGCGACCGGCGCCTGTTCCTCGATGACGATCCTCTCGGCGTTGCCCACCAGGTCGGCCAGCGCCGTGACCGACGACGGCGTCGGGAAACCGGCCGCGAGCGTGTCCGGGACGAACACCCAGGCGATCGTGACGAACAGGACGACCGCGGCCACTGGTGCAACGACCCGTACCCCGATGCCACGCAGCACACCGACCGTCAGGGCCGTCAGGACCGTGACGAGTGTCGTGGTGATCCACCAGTCGCTGCCCTCGACGACCGTGCGGTAGCCGACCATCAGCACCAGCAGGCTCACCGCCACGAGCACGCGCTCGAACCATCCCGACCGACGCACCTGCGTCAGCGGCTTCCTCGACGGATCAGCCCAGAGCACGACTCACCGCCGTGTCGAGAGCCAGCCAGCGTTCGGCCTGGTCGTCCTGCGTCCGGTAGGTGGCGACGTGCCACCGTGTCTCCGCGAGCCGGTCCAGGGCCGCAGGTCGCGAGGCAGCGGCGACGAGGACGTGCACGCTCCGGGCGCGGCCCAGCACCCGGATCCAGTGGTCGGCCCGGTCGACGTCGAGCGTCCCCGTCACCAGGACGACGGTCGGTTCCGGCGGCTCCACGGCGTCCACGTCGTGCTCGCCCGGTTCGAGGACCGCGAGGTCGAGCAGGGCGTCTGCCAACGTGTCGTGGCCGTCGCCGATGCGTCGGTCGACCGAGCGGTCGCTCGTCCGCAGCGCCACGGCGACGCCCTCGCCCACGAGGTGCGTCACGACCGAGGCGGCCGCCACGACGCCCCACTCCAGGAGTGGAGCATGCTCCCAGGCGCCGCTGCGGTCGCGGGCCGTCCCCTGGGTCGAGGGGTCGCAGTCGAGATAGACCGCGGCGCGAGGATTCACCTGGCGCTCCTCCTGGCGGACCATCAGCTCACCGCGATGGGCCGTGGCCTTCCAGTTGAGCCGCTTGAACGCGTCGCCGGCCAAGTAGGCCCGGGCCACGACGTCGTCGGCACCATTTCCGACGTGCTGGGGAGCCGGGTGCCCCGATCCGTCGTCGGACAGTCCGAGCGACCCCAGCGGGCTGAGCTCGCGACGTCGCGGAAGGACGATGACCGACGTGGTGCCGGCCAGCTGGTGTCGCCGCCGCACGAGGCCGAACGGGTCGAGAGCCTCCAGCGCCATCGGCCCGACCACATGACGACCGCGCCGCTGAGCGCGGACGTCATAGGCGAGCACCAGTCCGGTGGGGCCGCCACGCGGACGCTGCTGCATCGGCACCTGACCGGAGGCCTTCCCGTTGAGTCCCGGTGGCAGTCGGTCGCTCCAGTGGGAGGCCGGGAGCGGCATCCGGGCGAGGTTCACGAACCGCAGGGCGACGCGTGCTGCGACGTCGGGCTCGAGGACAGCGGGCGAGAACGTCCGGTCGACTCGTGCCCTGGGCACTGCCACGAGGACGTAGCCGGCGGCCAGGGTCACCAGTCCGAGCAGCAGGCCGGTGACGCTCACCAGGGCCGGGAGAGACAGCACCGCGGCGAGGACGAAGCACACGACGGCGACCAACAGGCACCACCCGCCGCGCCGGGTCAGCGCGAGTGACCGCGCTGCACCGCTCAGGCGTTCGGGACGGCGCTCGGCGCTCGTCTCGCGGGTCATCTCGCGCTCACCGTCATCACCCCGGGCGGATCGCCCCGTCGGGAACCGGCGTCTCGGCGACGATGCGTCGCACCACGTCGACCGGGCCGGCGGCGCCACGGTGGGCGATCAGCCGGTGCGGCAGGACCGACGGGACCAGCGTGTCGACGTCGTCGGGCAGGACGTAGTCGCGGCCCTTGACGGCGGCGAGCGCCTTGGACGCCCGGACGAGCTGGAGCGTCGCGCGCGGGCTCGCGCCGAGGCGGAGGTCAGGGTCGGTGCGGGTGGCCCGGACGATGTCGATCGCGTACCGCTCGACGGACGGCGACACGTAGACCGTCCTGGCGGCAGCGATCATCGCCTGGAGCTGCTCCATGGAGGCGACCGGCTGGAGGTCGTCGAACGGATTGGACTCGTCGCGTCCGCGGACCATCTCCAGCTCGGCATCGGAGTCGGGGTAACCCATCGAGATCCGGGCCATGAACCGGTCGCGCTGGGCTTCGGGGAGGGCGTAGGTGCCCTCCATCTCGTACGGGTTCTGCGTCGCGACGACGGTGAACGGCGAGCCGAGACCGTAGGTCGTGCCGTCGACCGTGACCTGCCGTTCCTCCATCGCCTCGAGCAGCGCGGACTGCGTCTTGGGCGAGGCTCGGTTGATCTCGTCACCGATGACGATGTTGGCGAACACCGCGCCGGGCTTGAACTCGAACTCGCGTTCGCGCAGGTCGTAGACCGATACACCGGTAATGTCGGACGGAAGCAGGTCGGGAGTGAACTGGATGCGGCGTACCGAGCAGGTCACGGAGCGGGCGAGGGCCTTCGCGAGGACGGTCTTGCCCACTCCCGGAACGTCCTCGATGAGCAGGTGTCCCTCGGCGAGCAGCACGACGAGGGCCGTTTCGGCCGCCTCGTCCTTGCCGTCGATGACCAGCCCGATGTTCTCGACAATCGCCCGCGCCGCCGCCTCGAGATCCATGACCGATGGTAAGCACACCAGTGGTCATCCGGCAGCCCAGCAAGGAGCCGTGACCCCCGCCACACTCGCGATCCACGATCGAGGCGTAACGCTCCCCAGCGTGCGGTCGTTGGAGAGTCTGTGGAGAATCGCCGCATGACGTCCCCCGACTTCATGCCCTCGATCTCGGGTGGGGCACACGATCCATCCGACGGTGAGGCCTGCGTCATGGAGTACGTCTCGCTGCTGGCCGGCGAGGAGTGGAGCGACCGCCCCGCGTGCACGCATCCCCTCCTCGCGCACGAGGCCCGCCTCGTCAACGATCTGCTGTCCGACGACGACCGCAGCCGGCTCGTGCCCCTCATCGGGCGACTGCTCGGAACCGCGGCCGACTCCGACGAGATCAGCGCCCGGCTCCGGCTGCGGCAGGCGCGGCAGGTCCTCCTGCTGGTCGATCCGGACGAACGAGGCCCGGTCAACACCGTCATCGCGAGGGCCGAGTCGTGGCTCGATCGCGCCGACGGCACCGAGGACGACGTCCAGGAGGCGGTCGCCACCGCCCGGCGCTACCCGATCCGTCGCAGCGACCTCGACCCCGAGCACGTCGCCTTTCACGTCCAGGCCGCTCGAACCTGCCTGTCGTGGGTCGGTGTCGACACCGGACCGAAGGAGGCGTGGGCGATCGCCGCCTTCGCCGCAGCCCACAGCACGGCGGCCACCGACTGCCGGGCCGACTGTGGCGACGTCTCGGCCCGAGCCAGGCGGATGGTCAAGGACCTGGCCGGACTCATCGAGGAGCACGAGGCCGCCACCGCGCGGACGCCCGAGGACCTCACGGTCACCGAGGTGCGCGCGCTCATCGACGCGGTCGGCTAGCGCTTCGCCCGCGACCACTCGAGCAGCCGCTCGAGGGGCCACGTGGTGACGATGCGCTCCAGCGGAATGCCGAGGTCCTGCACGCGTGCAGCGCCGTGGTCGAGGAAGTCCAGCTGTCCCGGCGCGTGCGCATCGGAGTCGATGCTGAACAAGCAGCCGGCGTCCAGCGCCAGGTCCAGGAGCCGGTCAGGTGGGTCTCGTCGCTCCGGACGCGCGTTGATCTCCACGGCCACGTCGTGCTCTGCGCAGGCGGCGAACACGCGCTTCGCGTCGAACTGCGACTCCGGGCGCTTGCCCCGTGATCCCTCGATGAGGCGACCGGTGCAGTGACCGAGGATGTTGGTCGCCGGGTCGGTCACCGCCCGCATCATCCGGCGGGTCATGCCGATCCGGTCCATCCGCAGCTTGGAGTGGACGCTCGCGACCACGACGTCCAGCCGACCCAGCATCGCGGGCGTCTGGTCGAGCGAGCCGTCGTCGTGGATGTCGACCTCGATGCCGCTGAGCAGGCGGAAGCCGTCCAGGCCGGCGTCGACCTCGGCGACGACGTCGAGCTGCTCGGCGAGCCGCTCGGCGCTCAGCCCGTTGGCGACGGTGAGGCGCGGCGAGTGGTCGGTCAGGGCGATGTACCGGTGCCCGAGCCGTCGGGCCGTCCGTGCCAGCTCCTCGATCGTCGAACCGCCGTCGGACCATTCCGAGTGCGTGTGCAGGTCCCCGAGCAGGGCCGCCCGCACCGCTTCCCCGCCGGCCGCCAGGGGCTCGCCACCTCGACCCGCGCAGGTCGGCGAGATAGGCGGGCACCTCGCCGTCGAGGGCCTGCACGATCACCTCGGCGCTGCGCTCACCGACGTCCGGGATCCGGGTCAGCCGATGTCGCTGCGCGTCCAGCTCGTCGACCGACAGGTCGGCGATCGCGACGGCAGCCTTGCGGAACGCCTGCACCCGGTACGTCGACGCGCGCTCCCGCTCCAGCCAGAACGTGATCTCGCCGAGCGCCTCGACCGGGTCCATCCCCCCATCCTGCCCACCCCACCCAGATGTGCGCTCCCCCGCACCGTTTCCGTGCCGCGAAGTGTGCACGCGGGCGCAGATCTGGATGGGGTTCTACGCTGGCCGGATGATCCGTCGACGTGTGGTGGTGAGTGGTCGGGTGCACGGGGTCTTCTTCCGCGCCTCGTGTCGCGACGCCGCACGGGCGCTCGGCGTCGCGGGCTGGGTGTCGAACGAGCCGGACGGCACCGTGCAGGCGGCGTTCGAGGGCGAGGACGGCGCGGTCGAGGGCATGGTCGCGTGGTGCCACGAAGGGACGCCGCAGGCCGACGTGACCCACGTCGAGGTCATCGTGGAGGAGCCGCGCGGCGAGTCCGGCTTCCAGGTGCGCTGAGTCAGAACCCGAGCTTCCGCAGCTGCTTCGGGTCGCGCTGCCAGTCCTTGGCCACCTTGACGTGCAGGTCGAGGAAGACGGGGGTGCCGAGGATGCGTTCGATCTGGACCCGCGAGACCGTGCCGATCTCGCGCAGCCGCGACCCGCGGTGACCGATGATGATGCCCTTCTGGCTGTCCCGCTCCACGTAGACGCTCGCGCGGACGTCGACCAGCGGTCGGTCGTCGGACCGGCCCTCTCGCGGGACCATCTCCTCGACGACGACGGCGAGCGAGTGGGGCAGCTCGTCGCGAACCCCCTCCAGCGCCGCCTCACGGATGACCTCGGCGACCAGGGTCTCCTCCGGCTCGTCGGTCAGCTGGCCCTCCGGGTACAGCGGCGGGCCCTCCGGCAAGGTGGCGACGAGCAGGTCGGCGAGCAGCTGGATCTGGTCGCCCGAGGTCGCCGAGACCGGCACGACGTCCCGCCAGGTGAGACCGGCCTCGTCACCGGCCTGCTGGATGGCCATCAGGTGCTCGGCCAGCCGCGACGGTGACACGAGATCGGTCTTGGTGGCGATGGCCAGCACCGGCTTGCGCCGCAGCTGGGCGATCTCCCGCATGAGGAACCGGTCGCCCGGCCCGATGCGCTCGTCGGCGGGGAGGCACAGCCCGACCGTGTCCACCTCCGACCACGTGGACCGGACCAGGTCGTTGAGCCGCTGGCCCAGCACCGTTCGCGGCTTGTGCAGACCCGGGGTGTCGACGATGACGAGCTGCGCGTCGTCGCGGTGCACCAGCCCGCGGATCGCGTGCCGGGTGGTCTGGGGCTTGGACGAGGTGATGGCGACCTTCTCGCCCACCAGGGCGTTGGTCAGCGTCGACTTGCCGGCGTTGGGGCGCCCGACGAAGCAGGCGAAGCCCGAGCGGAACCGCGTCACGAGGTGCGGACCGACACGATCGCCCCGCCACGGTCGGCCAGATAGACCGGGACGTCGCCGCCGGCCATCTCCCGGACAGCGTTGAGGCTGACCACGGCTTCGGCGTCCTCGAGGACCACGGCGCCGGCCTCCAGCCCGCCCGATCCGGACGAGACCGCCATCGCGACGGCGAGGTCGAGGGCACTGACCTCGAGCGACGGCAGGGCGACCGACGACGCCACGTAAGTGCGGCCGTCGAGGTCTCGCACGGCTGCGCCTCGCGGCGACCCCGTGCGGGCGCGGGACGACCGCGCCAAGGTGACGAGCTTGTCGTCCTCAGGACTCAGCGTCATGCCTGTCTCCATGCATCGAGGCTACCGACTCGGCGTCCTGGACCCGGCTGACGTGCACCCGTCCGATCCGGTTGCGGCGACCGGAGGGGGCCTCCGCCAGCAGGTGCAGGCCGGCGACCTCCACGCTGCTGCCCGGGATGGGCACCCGGCCGAGGCGCTTGGCGAGCAGGCCGCCGACGGAGTCGACGTCGTCATCGATGCGGACGTCGAACAGGTCGGCGAGGTCGTCGACGTCGTAGCGCGCGCTCAACCGGTACGAGCCGTCGGCGAGCGCCTCCAGCTCATCGGGCTCGCTGTCGTACTCGTCGGTGATCTCCCCGACGATCTCCTCGAGGATGTCCTCGATCGTGGCCATGCCGGCGGTGCCGCCGTACTCGTCGACGACGATCGCGACGTGGGTGCGCTGGGCCTGCATCTCCTTGAGCAGGTCGTCGACCGGCTTGGTGTCCGGAACGAACAGGCAGGGCCGCATGATCGAGTCGACCCGCTCGGTGGACTCGGCCTGCCGGTTGTCGAAGACGCGTTTGGTGATGTCCTTCAGGTAGGCCATGCCGAGGACGTCGTCGAGGTTGTCGTCGATGACCGGCACCCGGGAGTAGCCGCTGCGCAGGCACAGCGACATCGCCTGCCGCAACGTCTTGGCGCCCTCGATGTAGACGAGGTCCGGGACGCGGCACCATGACCTCGCGAACCACGGTGTCGTTGAGCTCGAACACCGACTGGATCATCTTGGACTCGTCGGACTCGATCAGCGAGCTGGCGGCGGCGAGGTCGACGAGCTCACGGACCTCGACCTCGGACGCGAACGGGCCCTCGCGAAATCCCTTGCCGGGCGTGAGCGCGTTGCCCACCACGATGAGGACCCTCGGCAGCGGGCCGAGCAACCAAGTGGCACCCAGGACCGGCAGGGCGGAGGCGAGCGCGATCCGCTCGGCGTTCTGACGCCCCAGGGTGCGGGGACCGACGCCGATCAGCACGTAGCTGACGACGACCATGATGCCGACCGAGACAGCGATCCGGCTCCAGAGCCCCTCGATACGGTTCGCGACGACGAGCGTGACGAGCACGACGCTCGCCGTCTCGCACAGCACCCGCAGCAGGAGGACCGAGTTGAGGTAGGGGGCGGGGTCGTCGAGGATGCGGACGAGGCGCCCCGCTCCCCCGCGGTTCTGCTCGCCGAGCTCTTCGGCGCGGGCCCGGGAGAACGACGAGACGGCGGCGTCGACGCTGGCCAGCACACCGGCGGCGACCGCGAGGAGAACCGAGGCGACGACGAGGGTGACGATCACGGGGTGCCCACGGGTTCGGTGCCGTCGGGACTTCCCGGCTCGGGATCCCCGCCGCGCTGCCACTCCAGCAGCAGCCGGCCCTGGAGCCCGAACATGTCGCGGTGCTCGTCGGGTGTGGCGTGGTCGTAGCCGAGCAGGTGGAGGATGCCGTGCACGGTGAGCAGCTCGATCTCGTCGACGGTGCTGTGGCCTGCGGCGGATGCCTGCTCCGCAGCGACCTGCGGGCACAGGGCGATGTCGCCGAGGTAGCCGGACGGTTCGTCGTCCGGATCGCCCTCCTCACGGCCGGGGGTGAGCTCGTCCATCGGGAAGGACAGGACGTCGGTGGGCCCGGACTTGCCCATCCACTGGCGGTTGAGCACGCCGATGGTGTCGGCGTCGACGAGCCGGAGGGTGAGCTCGGTGGCCGGATGCAGCCGCATGCGCTTCATGGCGAACCGGCACAGCTTGGTCAGGGCGACGATGTCGACGTCGGCCCCGGACTCATCGAGAACGTCGACGTTCATGCCCACCCTCGGTGTAGTCCGAGTCGGCCTCGAACCCCTCGTAGGCGGCCACGATGCGTCCGACGAGCTTGTGACGGACGACGTCGTGGGACGTGAGCGTGGTGAAGTGGATGTCGTGCACGCCGTCGAGGATGTCGCGCACCACCCGCAGGCCGCTCTTGGCGCCGCTCGGGAGGTCGACCTGGGTGACGTCGCCGGTGACCACCATCTTGGAGCCGAACCCGAGCCGGGTCAGGAACATCTTCATCTGCTCCTGGGTGGTGTTCTGGGCCTCGTCGAGGATGATGAACGCGTCGTTCAGGGTCCGGCCGCGCATGTACGCCAACGGGGCCACCTCGATGATGCCGCTCGTGAGCAGCTTCGGGATCGACTCCGGGTCGATCATGTCGTGCAGGGCGTCGTAGAGCGGGCGCAGGTACGGGTCGATCTTCTCGCTCAGCGTCCCCGGCAGGTAGCCGAGCCGCTCCCCCGCCTCGACGGCCGGACGGGTGAGGATGATGCGGGCGACCTCCTTGGCCTGCAGCGCCTGCACGGCCTTGGCCATCGCGAGGTACGTCTTGCCCGTGCCGGCCGGACCGATGCTGAAGACCACGGTGTGCTTGTCGATGGCGTCGACGTACCGCTTCTGGTTCAGCGTCTTGGGGCGGATCGTGCGGCCGCGGTTGGACAGGATGTTGAGGCTCAGGACGTCCGCGGGCCGCTCCTGGGTCTCGGCGCGCAGCATGCCGATGCTGCGCTCGACCAGCTCGGGGTTGAGCGCCTGACCGGTGCGCACCATGGCGACGAGCTCGTCGAGGAGACGCTCCACCATGCCCGCCTCCCCCGGTGCGCCGGTGACGGTGATGACGTTGCCGCGCGCGTGGATGCGCGCCTCGAAGGACTCCTCGATGAGGCGGAGGAACTCGTCGGACGGCCCGAAGATGGCCACGGCATCGACACTCGCCGGAACCGTGAAGGTGTGCACGGTCGTGTTCTGGTCGGTCATAGGGGACCAATCGTACGTGCGCGCGCCCGCGCCGCGCCAATACGCCGGTCAGCCCGGCGGCCAGCCCAGGGAGCGTCCGGCGAGCACGTGGGCGTGACAGTGGAAGACCGTCTGATGCGCGTCGGCGCCGGTGTTGAAGACCAGGCGGTACGAGGTCCCGCTGTCACCGGCGACGCGCCGAGCCAGCCGCAGCAGGTCGACCGCGGCTTCAGGCTCCGCCTCGGCGAGGCTGCCGATGTCGGGCTGGTGGACGCGCGGGATGACCAGGACGTGCGTGGGGGCCTGCGGGTTGACGTCCGTGAACGCGATCGCGTGGTCAGACTCGGCCACGGTCTCGCTCGGCACGTCGCCCGCCACGATGGCGCAGAACAGGCAGTCGTCGCTCATGGGTCTTTCCTACCGCACGCGCACAGGCTCGGTCTCAGCGGAACGCGTCCTTGATGCGACCGAAGACCGTCTTGTGGGACGTGCCGAGCCGTGCCTCGGGGCGTTCCTCGTCGCGGAGCACGGCCAGCTGCTGCAACAGCTCGCGCTGGTCGTCATCGAGCTGCGTCGGGGTCTCGACGAGGACCTGGACGACGAGGTCGCCCCGTCCCGGACCGCGCAACCGCGGCACGCCCTGGCCCCGGACGGTGACGATGTCGCCGGACTGGACGCCGGGTGAGATCTCGACCCCGACCGTGGCGTCGTCGTCGCGATCGGGCAGGTCGGACTCCAACGTCGGGAGGTCGAGATGGGTGCCGAGCGCCGCGGCGGTCATCGGGACGGTGACCTGGCAACCGAGCTGGTCGCCCTTGCGCGAGTAGATCGGGTGCCGGTTGACGTCGATCTCGACGTAGAGGTCGCCGGCCGGCCCACCACCGGGACCGACCTCGCCCTCGCCGGCGAGCTGGATGCGGGTGCCCTGGTCGACGCCGGCCGGGAGGGTGACGGAGATGGAGCGTCGCGACCGCACGCGTCCGTCGCCACTGCACTCGTGGCACGGGTCGGGGATGACCGTGCCGAAGCCGTGACACGTCGGGCACGGACGGGACGTACGGATGTCACCGAGCAGCGAGCGCTGCACGTGCTGGACGTCGCCGTGACCGTGGCAGGTTCCGCAGGTGACGGGCTCGGACCCCTCGCGCGCGCCGCTGCCCTCGCAGGTGGAGCAGACGACCGCCGTGTCGACCTTGAGGTCGTGGGTCACGCCGAACGCAGCCTCGGCGAGGTCGACCGTGAGGCGCAGCAACGCGTCCTGGCCCCGCTGCGTGCGCGAACGTGGCCCGCGAGCACCGCCGCCCTGGCCGAAGAAGGCGTCCATGATGTCGTCGAAGCTGAACCCCTGGCCGTAGCCGTGCTGGGCCCCGCCGAGCGGGTTGCCACCTCGGTCGTAGATCGACTTCTTCTGCGGGTCGGACAGCACCTCGTAGGCGGTCGTGACCTCCTTGAAGCGGTCGGCCGCGTCGGGGGCGTCGTTCACGTCGGGGTGGAGCTGACGCGCCAGCCGGCGGTACGCCCGCTTGAGCTCGTCGGAACCGGCGTCGCGTCCGACGCCGAGCAGCTCGTAGTAGTCCTGTGCCATTGATCCTCTGGTTCGTCAGCCGTCTGCCAGCAGTCGACCGACGTATCGGGCGACGGCGCCGACGGCGGCCATGGTTCCGGGGTAGTCCATGCGGGTGGGTCCGAGTGTGCCGAGGGTCGCCAACGCCTGGCCGTCCGACCCGTACCTCGACGACACGACGGCGGTGCCGACGAGGTTCTCGTCGCCGGTCTCCGCGCCGATGCTGACGTGGGTTCCGGCCGTGGCCTCACCCAGCAGCCGCAGCAGCACCACCTGCTCCTCCAGCGCCTCCAGCACGGGCCGGATGGCCGTGTCGAAGTCGGAGCCGAACCGGGCCAGGTTGGCCGTTCCGCCGACCGCGATGCGCTCGTCGGACCGCTCGTTGGAGAACACCTGGGTGAGGGTGGTGGCGATCGACGTGACGATCGGACGATCGGCGGGCGCGAAGGAGTCGAGCAGGTCGGCCAGGCGCAGGGACGCCTCGGGGAGCCGCTCTCCCACCGTCGCGCCGGTGATGAGGGTGCGCATCTGCACGATGAGCTGCTCCGACGGGGTCTGGACGAGCTCGACGATGCGCTGCTCGACCCGGCCGCTGCTGGTGATGACCACGAGGAGCACGCGCGCGCTCTCCAGCGCGACGATCTCGATGTGCCGGACGGTGGAGCGGGTCAGGGACGGGTACTGCACGATCGCGACCTGGTTGGTGAGCTGGGCCAGCACCCGGACGCTGCGCTGCACGACGTCGTCGACGTCGACGGCTCCGGTGAGGAACGTCTCGATGGCTCGTCGCTCCGCCGGCGAGAGCGCCTTGACGGTGGCCAGGCGGTCGACGAACAACCGATAGCCCTTGTCGGTGGGTACCCGGCCGGCACTGGTGTGCGGCTGGGCGATGTATCCCTCGTCCTCGAGGGCGGCCATGTCGTTGCGGATGGTCGCCGGGGAGAACCCGAGGTGGTGGCGCTCGACGAGGGCCCGCGACCCCACTGGTTCCTGGGTGGCGACGTAGTCCTCGACGATCGCGCGGAGGACATCGAGCCGTCGCTCGTCCGACATCGAGGTGCTCCCTTCTGCGCGTCGCACTTGGCACTCGCCATGGCCAAGTGCCAGTCTAGCGAGATGGAGGGAATCGTCGCGGAGGGCGACGTGGTGGTTGTCGACGGCACGGAGCGTTCGCTCACGTACCGCCCGAGGCTCATCACGCTGTCCGACGGCACCACGGTCGAGCACGAGTCACGCGGGGGGTCGCTCAACTCGGTGTGGGTCGGCGACCTGGGCGACCGATACGTCGAGGTCGTCCACCTCGGGGCCGGGCCGGACGGCGGGGAGCTGGTGCTCGTCGTGCCCGACGCCGACACGGTCGTCCTCGGCGACCTGGCCGGCGGCGACCCGTCCGGGGCCACGGCGGAGTGGGCCGCCACCATCGACCTGGCCATCGGGCTCGCCCGTCCGGACTCGCACCTGCTCACCTCGAACGGGCCGATCACGCGCGACGAGCTCGAGGAGTTCCATCAGGGGCTATTGGGGGTGCTGCATGGCTGACCGGTACGGACGCGACGTGTTGTCCGGCGACTGGAACGTGCCGCCACGCGGCCGGACCGCGGACATCACGGCCGAGCGCGGGCTCGTGGTCGAGGAGGTCGTCACCGGCTTCTGCGGCGAGATCATACGCGTGGAGCGCGACCTCGGCACCGTCGAGCTCGAGGACCGGGCGCTCGTGCGCAAGGTGTTCCCGCTCGGACCGGGGTTCCTCGTCGACGGCCGGCCCGTCGCCCTCATCGCGCCGACGACGGCGCCGAAGCTCCCCACCCGCACGTCGTCGGGGTCACGGGCGGTCGAGGGCACGCGCGCTCGCGTGGCGCTGCCGAGCCGGATCTACGTCGAGGGGCGCCACGACGCCGAGCTGGTCGAGAAGGTCTGGGGCGCCGACCTGCGCATCGAGGGTGTCGCCGTGGAGTACCTTGGCGGCATCGATGACCTGGTGGCCGTGGTCGATGAGTTCAAGCCCGCCGCCGGCCGTCGGCTCGGGGTGCTCGTCGACCATCTCGTCCCGGGGTCGAAGGAGAGCCGGCTGGCGGAGCAGGTCTCCGGCCGCGCCGAGGTCCTGGTCGTCGGCCACCCGTACGTCGACGTGTGGCAGTCGGTCAAGCCCGATCGCATCGGCCTCGACGCCTGGCCGGTCATCCCCCGGGGCACGGACTGGAAGCACGGCATCTGCGAGGCCCTCGGCTGGCCCCACGCCGACCAGGCCGACATCGCCCGCGCGTGGGCCTACCTCCTCAGTCGCGTCGACTCCTACGCCGACCTCGAGCCCGCCCTCCTCGGCCGCGTCGAGGAGCTCATCGACTTCGTCACCCACCCCGTCACGGGGTGAGGTCGCGGACGACGGCGTCGGCCATGAGGCGGCCTTCGCGGGTGAGCACCAGGTGGTCGCCGTGGACGGTGGCGAGGTCGCGCTCGATCAGTGACGGGACGGCGGCACGACCGCCTTCGAGGATGCCGAGCGGCAGTCCCTCCCGGAGACGGGCTTCCAGCATCACCCGCTCCAGGATGGACGCGGCCGGATCGAGGAGCTCGCGGCCGAGCTCGGGTGACTCCCCCGCCGCAAGCCGCTGCGCGTAGGCGGACGGGTGCTTGACGTTCCACCACCGGGTTCCGCCGACGTGCGAATGGGCGCCCGGGCCGATGCCCCACCAATCGGCGCTGTGCCAGTAGAGCAGGTTGTGGCGGCACCGTGCCGAGTCGTCACGCGCCCAGTTCGACAGCTCGTACCAGCCGAACCCGGCGGCGGCGAGCACGTCGTCGGCCAACAGGTACGCGTCGGCCATCTGGTCGTCGTCGGGGGCGGGAATCTCGCCGCGGGCGACGCGACGGGCCAGGGCGGTTCCCGGCTCCACGATGAGCGCGTAGGCGCTGACGTGGTCGGGCTCCAGCGCGATCGCGTGGTCGAGGCTGGCGCGCCAGTCGTCGAGCGACTCCCCCGGCGTCCCGTAGATGAGGTCGACGCTGAGCTGGTCGAACCCCGCCGCGCGCGCCCAGCGCACGGCCTCCGGAACGCGAGCGGGGTCGTGCGTCCGATCGAGGGTGGCGAGCACGTGCGGAACCGCTGACTGCACCCCGAAGGAGATGCGAGTGAACCCTCCGTCGTGCAGCTCGGCGAGCGACTCCGGGGTGACGCTGTCGGGATTGGCCTCCGTGGTCACCTCGGCGTCGTCCCTCACTCCGAACGTCGAGCGCAGCGCCTCGAGCATCCGCACGAGGTCGGCCGACGGCAGCTGCGTGGGCGTGCCGCCGCCGACGAACACGGTCTCGACGACCGGGAGGTCGCCGCGCTGGGCCAGGGTCCGGGCGGCCAGCTCGATCTCGGCGATGGCGGTGTCCGCGTACGACGCACGGGTGGCGCCGTCGCCGAGCTCGTCGGCGGTGTAGGTGTTGAAGTCGCAGTAACCGCACCGCACCGAGCAGAACGGGACGTGGACGTACACCCCGAACGGCCCTTCGGCCGCCGGGACGTCGGTCAGCATCTAGCCGGCGTAGAACCCGTTGATGATGTCGCGGTAGTTCTCCTCCACGACCTTGCGCTTGAGCTTCAGGCTCGGCGTCAGCTCACCGGACTCGATGGTGAGGTCGTGGTCGAGGATCTCGAACTTCTTGATCGTCTCCCAGCGGTTCAGCTTCGCGTTGAGCTCCTCGACGTCCTTGCTGATGGTCTCGTGCATCTGCGGAGAGGAGACGACCTCGGCGTACGACTTGCCCGACATCCCGTGTCCCTCGGCCCAGCCCGCCACGGCCTCGGGGTCGAGGGTGATGAGGGCGCTGCAGAAGTTGCGGTCATTGCCGTGCACGACCATCTGGCTGGCGAGCGAGCACACGCCCTTGAACACTCCCTCGACGTAGGACGGGGCGACGTACTTGCCACCGGACGTCTTGAACAGGTCCTTCTTGCGGTCGGTGATGCGCAGGAAGCCGTCGGAATCGATCTCGCCGATGTCACCGGTGGCCAGCCACCCTTCGCCCACGAGCGCGGACGCGCTCTCGGCGTCGAGGTTGTGGTAGCCCTGCATGATGTTGGGCCCCTTGAGGAGCACCTCGCCGTCCTCGGCGATCTTGACGTCGGTGCCGGGCATCGGCAGGCCGACAGTGCCGAGCTTGAAGGCGTCGGGCCGGTTGACGAAGGCTCCCGCCGAGGTCTCGGTGAGTCCGTAACCCTCGAGGATGAGGACGCCGGCGCCGTGGAACCACTCGGCGATGTCTTCGGAGAGAGCTGCGGCACCGGAGATGAAGAACTTGACTCGGCCGCCGAAGCGATCACGGATCTTGCTGAACACCAGCCGGTCGGCAACGGCGTGCTTGGCCTTCAGCACCGGGGAGACCGACTGGCCCGAGCGGACCGCCCGCGAGTACTCGCGCCCGACCCCTTCGGCCCAGCGGAAGATCTTGAGCTTGGCGCCGCCCTCTTCCTCCATCATGCCGACGACGCGGCCGTAGGCCTTCTCGAAGATGCGGGGGGCCGCACCCATGAAGGTGGGCTTGATGATCGCAAGGTTGTCGACGATCTTCGGCACCCGTCCGTCGATCGCGGCCGGGAAGCCGACGGCGAGCTGCGCGGTGAGGAGCACCTTGCCGAAGGAGTGCGCCATCGGCAGCCAGCGGAACTCCAGGTCGTCCTCGTCGAGGAACGCGCCGGCCTCGAGCGTGGCGCCCTCGAAGGACCAGCTGTCGTGGCTCAGGCGCACACCCTTGGGTCGGCCGGTGGTGCCGGAGGTGTAGATGAGGGTGGCGAGATCGCTGGGCTGGATGCCGTCGACGCGCTTCTCCACGACGTCGGGCTGCTTGGCCAGCAGGTCGGCGCCGAGCTGCTCCAGGTCGTCGAAGCCGATGACCCAGTCGCCGTCGACCTGGCCGTCGAACGTGACGATCTTCATGACGTCGGGGAGCTCGGACTTCTTCTCGACGAGCTTCTTGATCTGCTCGTCGTCCTCGGCGAAGACGATGCGGCTGCCGGAGTCGGCGAGGATGAAGGCCACGTCGTCGGCGGCGGTGGTGGGGTAGACCGTGGTGGTGGCCGCTGCGGCGGCGTTGATGGCGAGGTCGGCGAAAATCCACTCGTAGCGCGTGCCGGCGGCGATCGCGACCCGCTCCTCGGGCTCGATGCCGAGTGCCACCAGGCCGGCGGCCAGGCGAGTCACGTGCTCGCCGGTCTCGCGCCAGGTCAGGGACTGCCAGACCTCGTTCTCGTCCGGGTAGCGGTAGGCCTCGCGACCGCCGGACTTCTCAACGCGGTCGTAGAACATGCGGGCGACGCTGCGCGACCGGTTCTCGATGATCTCGAGCTGTTCCGGGGTGGCGACAACTGAACTCATGTGCATCCTTCACATCGGCGTTCTGGGGGCATGTGGTGCCGATCACCCTAGCCCACGACAAGGTCGCGAAGTCGGCGGAACCGAGGTCGCTAGGCCGGACCGTCGCCCGTGGAGAGCGCGGCGATGAAGGCCTCCTGGGGCACCTCGACCCGCCCGACCATCTTCATGCGCTTCTTGCCCTCCTTCTGCTTCTCCAGCAGCTTGCGCTTGCGGCTGATGTCGCCGCCGTAGCACTTGGCGAGGACGTCCTTGCGGAGCGCGCGAATGTTCTCGCGGGCGATGATGCGGGCGCCGATGGCGGCCTGGATCGGCACCTCGAACTGCTGGCGCGGGATGAGCTCCTTGAGCTTGCCCGCGAGGGCGACGCCGTACCCGTACGCGTGGTCGCGGTGGACGATCGCGCTGAAGGCGTCGACCATCTCGCCCTGCAGGAGGATGTCGACCTTGACGAGGTCGGACGCCTGCTCGCCGGTGGGTTCGTAGTCGAGCGACGCGTAGCCCTTGGTGCGGCTCTTCAGGGCGTCGAAGAAGTCGAACATGATCTCACCCATCGGGAGGGTGTAGCGGATCTCGACGCGGTCCTCGGACAGGTAGTCGAGACCTTGCAGCTGGCCACGCCGCGCCTGGCAGAGCTCCATGATCGCGCCGATGTACTCCGACGGGCTGAGGACGGTCGCCTTCGTGACCGGCTCGTAGACGGTGGCGATCTTGCCGGTGGGGTACTCGCTCGGGTTGGTGACGACGACCTCGGTGCCGTCCTCCATCTCGACCCGGTACACCACGTTCGGCGCGGTGGAGATGAGGTCGAGGTCGAACTCGCGCTCGAGGCGCTCGCGCACGATCTCCAGGTGCAGCAACCCGAGGAACCCGATCCGGAAGCCGAACCCGAGGGCGCCGCTCGACTCCGGCTCGTACGTCAGCGCCGCGTCGTTGAGCTGCAGCTTGTCGAGCGCGTCGCGCAGGCCCGGGTAGTCGTCGCCGTCGATCGGGTACAACCCGGCGAAGACCATCGGATTGGGATGGCGGTACCCGCCGAGAGCCTCGGTGGCGCCGTGGATGTTCGACGTGACGGTGTCACCGACGCGGCTCTGTCGGACCTCCTTGACGCCGGTGATCAGGTAGCCGACCTCGCCGACGCCGATCTCGCCGGCCTTGACCGGGTCCGGGGAGATCACGCCGACCTCGAGCATCTCGTGCACCGCCCCGGTGGACATCATCTTGATGCGGTCGCGGTGCGAGAGCGACCCGTCGAAGACCCGAACGTAGGTGATGACGCCGCGGTAGGTGTCGTAGACGGAGTCGAAGATCAGCGCGCGAGGCGGCGCGTCCGGGTCGCCGACCGGTGGCGGCACCTCCTCGACGATCGTCTCGAGCAGCGCCTCGACGCCCTCCCCCGTCTTGGCCGAGACGCGCAGGACGTCGTCAGGGTCGCCGCCGAGGATGTGGGCGATCTCGGCGGCGTACTTCTCCGGCTGCGCTCCGGGCAGGTCGATCTTGTTCAGCACCGGAATGACGTGCAGGTCGGCCTCCATCGCCAGATAGAGGTTCGCCAGCGTCTGGGCCTCGATGCCCTGAGCGGCGTCGACCAGCAGGACGGCGCCCTCGCACGCCTCCAGGCTGCGGCTGACCTCGTAGGTGAAGTCGACGTGCCCGGGGGTGTCGATGAGGTTGAGGATGAACGTCGTGCCGGCGTGGTCGCCCGCCGACGCCGTGAAGGGAAGCCGCACGGCCTGGCTCTTGATGGTGATGCCACGTTCGCGCTCGATGTCCATGCGGTCGAGGTACTGAGCCCGCATCGCGCGCCCGTCGACGACGCCGGTGTGCTGGAGCATCCGGTCGGCCAGGGTCGACTTCCCGTGGTCGATGTGCGCGATGATGCAGAAGTTGCGCAGGATCTGCGGGTCTGTCGCGCCGGGCTGAGGAACCTTGGTCATGGTCTGGCCATCCTCCCATCGAGGTCCACGCCGGCCCGCACAGGCGTCGCGCCGCCGGATTTGAGGCGAAGCCGCCGCCACTGGTATCGTGAGCGGTCGCGTGCTCGGCACGCCACCTCACTGTGCAACACCACTCACCAGCGAAAAAAGACGGGTCAAACACGTGGCGAACATCAAGTCGCAGATCAAGCGCAACCTTCAGAACGACGCCGCTCGCGAGCGCAACAAGTCCGTGCGCTCCGGTCTCAAGACGGCCGTCCGGCGCTTCCACGAGGCCGTCGCCTCCGGCTCGTCCGACGAGGCCAAGGCCCTGGCCGCCGACGCCGGCAAGAAGCTCGACAAGGCCGCCTCCAAGGGCGTCATCCACAAGAACCAGGCGGCCAACCGCAAGTCGGCCATCGCCAAGAAGGCCGCTTCTCTCTGAGACGGTCCTGCTGAACAGCCAACGCCCCGGGTCACCCCGGGGCGTTCTGCTGTGTCAGCGGCCTCGAGCCGCGGCCACCTGCAGCACCATGCGCTCGACGGCGTAGGCCGGGTCGGCCGCACCGCCCTTGACGTCGATGTCAGCACCGGCCACGGCGTCGAGGGCTGCGGCGAGGGAGGCGGTGTTCCACGCCTGGAGCTGGCGCCGCAGGGCGCGGATCTTGAACGGGGGCGCCCCCACGTGCCGGGCGAGGTCGGCCTCGGACAGCCCGTGCGGAGCGTCGGCCAGCCGAGCCAGGGAGCGTAGGCCGCTGGCGAACGCGCTGGTGATGAGGACGGGCGCGACGCGCGCCGTCTCGGCCCACCGCGCCTGCTCGAGGGCGACGCTGAGGCGGCCCTCGATCGCGGCGTCGGCGATCTCGAAGCCCCGCACGTCGGCGCGACCACCGAAGTATCGGCGGACGACCTCGACGGTGATGGCTTCGCCGGTGTCGACGGTGGCGGCGAGCTGGTCGGCGGCGCCGGCGAGGGCCCGCAGGTCTTGCCCGACCGAGGCGACCAACCAGGCGGCGGCCTCGTCGTCGACGGTGGCGCCGAGACCGCGCAGCTCGGTGCGGACCCAGCCGGCGAACTCCCGCTCGTACTTGGGTGCCTCGACCTTGACCTCGGTGACCGAGGACTGCCCGCGCAGCAGGTCGAGCAGCTTCTTGCCCTTCTGGCCGCCGCCCTTCTGTGCGGAGTGCACGAGGACGACGGCGACGTCATCGGACGGCGCCGCGGCGTAGGACACCAGCTCCTCCTGCGCGACGTCGGGCAGGTCCTCGAGCTGCGTCAGCACGAGGGCGCTGGACATGCTGAACAGCGATGGGCTGATGAGCGTCGCGAGCTCGCCGACGCCGAGCCCGGTCGCCATCGCCGTCACCACCTCGCACTCGGGCTGCTCGGCGAGCACGGCCGCGACGGCGCGGGCCCGGGTGCGCTCGGCGAGGAACTCCGCGTTGCCGCTGATGAGCAGGATCTTGCCGAAGACCGACGCCACGGGATCAGCCTAGTGCCGGGTGGCGACACCCAGCCGCCCGTCCCGGACGACGACGGCGACGTCGCCGTCGGTGTCGGTGCGCCACCAGGGGATGTGTTGCTCGCGCAGCAACAGGAGGGCGGCGGACGCGGGATGCCCGTAGTCGTTGCCCGCACCGGCGCTGATCGTGGCGAGGCGAGCGCCGACCGCCTCGACGAAGCGCGGGGACTGGCGGCCGCTGCCGTGGTGCGGCATCTTCAGGACGTCGGCCGAGAGGTCGGGCTCGAGGCCGAGCAGGGCGTCTTGGGCGGCCGGCTCCACGTCACCCGCGAGCAGCAGCCGCACCGCACCCCCCGGCCCCCGCGCGCTCACCCGTAGGACCAGGCTCGCGTCGTTCACCGCCGACCCGTCGTCCGGGTCACGTGGCGGATCGTCCCGGCCCGGCCAGAGGACGTCGACGGCCAGGCGACCGATCGTGAACCGGTCGCCGGTCGCGACGCGTCGAGCCGCAGCGACGGATCGCGGGCCACCGGTCGGCCCCACGATGACGGTGCCGACGTCGCGGCCCACGGTGACCCCGGGCCACCCGGCAACGTGGTCGGCGTGGCCATGGGTGAAGGCGACGACCGGCAGCCGCCGCACGTGCAGCTGGTCGAGGCAGCGATCGACGGCGGCAGGTTCGGGGCCGGCGTCGACGAGCAGCGCCGCCCCTCCCCCGGCGTCGATCACCGTGGCGTCACCCTGCCCCACGTCGCACGCCACCATGACCCAGCCGTCCGGTGGCCAGCCGGCCTGCGGCGGTCGCCACATCGCCACCGCAAGCCCCAGGGCAAGCCCCACGATCACCGTCGGGTGGCCGGCGAAGCGCCAGAGAGCGGCCAGCACGAGCGGGACCACGAGGATCAGCGCCCACCACGGCGCCCGCCATCCCAGCGAGGCACCTGACATCGCCGCCGCGTGATGCCCGACCGCCAGGATCCATGCGACACACCATCCGGCCACGGTTCCGACCACCCGGGCCACCGGTGGGCTGACCAGGTCGAGGAGTCCACCGGCCAGGCCTGCCACGGTTGCCGGCGCCACCAGCGGCCCGGCCAGGACGTTCGCAGGAACGGCGACGAGCGAGACCTCACCGGAGATCGCCGCGATCGCCGGGGTGACCGCCAGCTGGGCCGCGACCGGAACGGCGAGCGCGAGGGCACACCAACGCGGCATCCAGCGCTGGAGGCGCTCGGCGAGCGGCGGTGCCGCGACCAGGATGCCCGCGGTGGCGCACACCGACAGCACGAACCCGATCGACCGGGACAGCCACGGGTCGACGAACAGCAGGGCGAGGACGGCCACCGACAGGGCCCGGACTCCACCGCGGCTGCCGAAGCCGAGCGCGGCGAGCCCGACCACCCCCATCGCGGCCGCTCGCACGACGCTCGGATCGGGCCGCGCGAGCAGGACGAAGCAGACGACGGACACCAGCCCGAGCGCTGCGAGCAGCCGGCGCGGGGCACCGAGGGTGCGGGCCACCACCAGAACCACGGCGAGCACGATCGTGAGGTTGGTGCCGGACACGGCCAGCAGATGGGTGAGCCCGCTTCGGCGGAACTCCTCCTGCACCCGGTCCGAGACCCGCTGGTCGTCGCCGTCGACGAGGGCCGGCACGAGCGCCGACTCGTCAGTACCGGTGTGTGCAACGGCGTTCCGCACCCCCGCCCGCACCCGCTCCGAGGCTTCCCACCACCACGCGGCCGGGCGGGTCGAGGAGCGACGGAGGACGTCGATCGCAGCCACCTCGGCGGTGTGGACGGACGGCGACAGCCGACCGACGAGGGTGAGACGTCGGCCCACCACGAGGTCCTCGGCTCGACCGTCGACGAAGGCCGAAGCACCGTCCCGCACCGCGACGGTCCGGGAGCCCGCGGTGGCCCGCAGCACCCGGACGCCGACGACCGCCGAGTCGCGCCCGAACCGGGTGAAGACCCGGGCGTCGCGGCTGACCTCGACGTCGAGCACCACGCGCTCGTGCCGCTGCGCGAGAGCCACGAGCGGCGAGTGCTCGGCCTGCCCGAGCCGCCAGGCGCAGGAGGCGGCGATCGCCGCCACACAGATGGCGACCAGGACCAGCACGTGACCGATGCGGCGCCGAACCCCACCCGCGATGCCCGCGACCGCGACGGCGGTCACGGCGGCGGCGAGCGCCGTCGCCGAACGTCCTCCGACCGCCAGCGCGGCCACACCCCACCCGGCGAGGGCCGGGACCACGAGCCTCCCGTCGTGACGCAGGGTCAGGGCGTCACCCGGTCGCGGAGGTCCGCGAGGGTCGCCTCGCCGATGCCCTTGACGTCGAGCAGGTCGCCGACCGTGGCGAACGGGCCGTGCTCGGCGCGGTGGTCGAGGATCGCCTGCGCCGTGACCGGGCCGATGCCCGGGAGGGTGTCGAGCTGCTCCAGGGTGGCCGTGGCCAGGCTGATGCGGGCGGACGTCGGGCCGTCCGTGCCGGCCGCCGGCGCGACGGTCGCCGGTGCGACGCCGACGAGGATCTGCTCGCCGTCGGTGAGCACCCGCGCCATGTTGAGCGTCGAGGTGTCGACCGAGCCACGCACTCCGCCGGCCTTCGCCACCGCTTCGTGGACCCGTGACCCGGCCGGGAGCGTGACGATGCCCGGACGCTTCACCTTGCCCTCGACGTCGACCACGAGCTCGGCCGCCGGCGCGGTGCTCGCCGATTGCGAGGCGTCGGCCGCGGACGACGCCGCGGTGTCGGAGAAGGAGACGGCGTCGGGCGAGGAGGTCCGGGGACGCTCGGACAGGAGCCACCAGGTGAGCAGGACGCCGGCAGCGACCGCCACCGTGGCCAGGACCCGCACGTGAGCTCCAGTCAACCGACGCGGCTCCCCGGTGCCGACAGGGCCGGCGGCATCGGACGGCGGCACGGTGGCCTCGAACGAGGCGGCCAGCTGGGCGAGCCGGCGCCGGGCGATCTCGGCGCGGGTCTCACCCGGGTCGGCGGGCTGATGGGGTCTCACACGGCGACGCTAGGAACCTGAACGGATCCAGTCGAGCGCTGGGCCGGTCGCCTGTGCACACGCCGACGCACGGTGGCGCCGGTGGACGACTACGCGTGCGGGGTGACGGTGACCGAGACCATGCCGGGCCCGACGTGGGCACCGATCGCGGCACCGACCTCGTCGACCGGGAGGGGGTCGAGGTCGAGCGCCGCGCCCAGCCGTTCTGCGACGGCCCGGGCGACCGACTCGTTCGCCAGGTGCTGCACGCCGATGTCGTAGCCGTCGGAGCAGGCCCCGCACGCGTCGACGGCCAGGGCCTCCAGCCGGGACAGCGCCTTCGAGGTCGTGCGGACCCGCTCCAGCGGCACGACCACACCCTCGCGGATGGTGAGCAACGGCTTGACCGCCAGCGCGGACCCGATCAGGGCGGCGGCCGAGCCGACCCGACCACCCCGCTTGAGGTACTCCAGGGTGTCGACGTAGAGCAGGGTCGTGGACGCCTCTCCGGCCAGCCGAGCAGCATCGGCCGCCTCCGCTGCGTCGCCGCCGGCGTCGCGCACACCGGCCGCGCGCCCGGCGGCGAAACCGGTGGCGAGGCCGACCTGGGTCGAGTCGACGCAGGTGACCGGGACGGATGCCTGCTTGGAGGCCAGCACGGCGGAGTCGAGGGTTCCGGACATCTTGGCGCTCAGGTGCACCGAGACGATGGCCGTGGCGCCCTTCGCGGCCAGGCGCTCGTAGACGCGGAGGAAGTCGTCGGGCGTCGGCCGAGAGGTGCTGACCGGCACGAACGAAGCGAGCGCCTCGGCGATCATCTCCGACGTGACGTCCTGACCTTCGGTGAAGACGTCGGCGCCGATGATGACCTGCAGCGGGATGACCTCGATGTCCTCCCGGGCCGCGTCGCCGGGGTCCAGGCACGCCGTGGAATCGGTGACGATCGCGACAGGCATGCAGGAAGCCTAGACGACGACGTTGACCAGCTTGGGTGCACGCACGACGACCCGACGCACCTCTCGGCCGTCGATCGCCCGCTGCACGTTGGGCTCGCCCAGCGCCATCGCGCTCAGCTCCTCGTCGGTGACCGACGGCGACACCTCCAGCTTCGCCCGCACCTTGCCCTGGACCTGCACGACGCAGGTGACGGTGTCCTCGACGAGCATCTGCGGGTCGGCCGTGGGGAACGGCTCGTAGGCCAGGGTCTCGTCGTGACCGAGCCGGGCCCAGAGCTCCTCGGCCACGTGCGGCGCGAACGGGGCCAGCATCAGGACCAGCGGCTCGACGACCGCCCGCGGGTGCGAGCCGTCCTTGGTGACCTGGTTCGTCAGCTCGATCAGCTTCGCGATGGCGGTGTTGAACCGCATCGCGTCCATGTCGGCGTGGACGCCGTCGATCGTGCGGTGCAGGGCGCGGACGAGAGCCGGGTCGGGCTCGTCGTCGCTGACGATGGTCGCGCCGGTCTCCTCGTCGACCCCGAGACGCCACACGCGCTGCAGGAAGCGTTGGGCCCCGACGACCGCGCGGGTCTCCCAGGGGCGGGAGACGTCGAGCGGCCCCATCGACATCTCGTACACGCGGAAGGTGTCGGCCCCGAAGGCGCCGTACATCTCGTCGGGCGTCACCACGTTCTTGAGGCTCTTGCCCATCTTCCCGTACTCGCGGGAGACGGGTCGGCCGTCGAAGAGGTAGGTGGTCTCGTGGCCCTCGACCTTCTCCGTGACGCGCTCGGCCGGCACGTAGGACCCACGCTCGTCGACGTAGGCGTAGGCCTGGATGTAGCCCTGGTTGAACAACCGGTGGAACGGTTCCTCGCCGGAGACGTGGCCGAGGTCGAACAGCACCTTGTGCCAGAAGCGGGCATAGAGCAGGTGCAGCACCGCGTGCTCGACCCCGCCGATGTACAGGTCCGCGCCGCCGGCCGCTCCGGGTTCGCTCGGGCCGAGCCAGTACCGCTCGTTCTCCGGGTCGGCCAGCTGTTCGGTGTTGTTGGGGTCGGTGTAGCGCAGCTCGTACCAGGACGACCCGGCCCAGTTGGGCATGGTGTTGGTCTCGCGGCGGTAGGTGCGCAGGCCGTCGCCGAGGTCGAGCTCGACGTTCACCCACTCCTCCACGCGACCCAAGGGCGGCTCCGGCTCGCTGGTGACGTCGTCGGCCGCGAACGTGCGGGGCGAGAAGTCCGGCACCTCCGGCAGGTCGACCGGGAGCATCTCGTCGGGCAGGGCGATGGGATGGCCCTGCTCGTCGTAGACGATCGGGAACGGCTCGCCCCAGTAACGCTGACGGCTGAACAGCCAGTCGCGCAGCCGGTACGTGGTGCTGCCCTGGCCGCTCCCGCGGTCCTCCAGCCAGCCGATGATCGTGGACTTCGCCTCCTCGACCCCCATCCCGTCGAGGCTGACGCTCGCGTTGGCCGAGTTGATGGCCGGTCCGTCGCCGACGTACGGCCCGTCGCCGGGCACCGCGTCGTCGAAACCCGTCGGCGGCTGGACCGTGCGCACGATCGGCAGCCCGAACGTCTCGGCGAACTCCCAGTCGCGGTGGTCCTGCCCGGGGACGGCCATGATCGCGCCGGTGCCGTAGCCGGCGAGCACGTAGTCGGCGACGAAGACCGGGATGCGTTCGTCGTTGACCGGGTTGATCGCGAAGGACCCGGTGAAGACACCGGTCTTCTCCCGGTTCTCCTGCCGTTCGACGTCGGTCTTCGCTGCGGCCTTCGCCCGGTACGCGGCGACCGCCTCGCGTGGAGTGGCCACGCCGCCGCTCCACCGCGGATCGACGTCGTCCGGCCAGACGTCCGCGACGAGGTCGTCGAGCAGCTCCGCCTCGGGGGACACGACCATGAACGTCGTGCCGAACAGGGTGTCCGGGCGCGTGGTGAACACGTCGATCGTGGCGTCGGCGCCGTCCACGGGGAAGGTCACCTCGGCACCGTGGGAGCGGCCGATCCAGTTGCGCTGCATGATCATGACCGGTTCGGGCCATTCGACCCGCTCGAGGTCGTCGATCAGGCGGTCGGCGTAGGCGGTGATGCGCATCTGCCACTGGCGCAGGTTTCGTTTGAACACCGGGAAGTTGCCGCGCTCGCTGCGCCCCTCGGCCGTGACCTCCTCGTTGGCCAGCACCGTGCCGAGGCCGGGGCACCAGTTGACCGGCGCGTCGCTGATGTAGGCGAGCCGGTGCGCGTCGATGACCTCGGGGTCGTCGGTGCCGAGCACCTCGATCAGCTCGTGGATCGGGCGGGCGCGCTGCTGCTCGGTGTCGTACCAGGAGTTGAAGATCTGCAGGAAGATCCACTGCGTCCAGCGCACGAACTCCGGATCGATCGTCGCGAACGACCGCCGGCCGTCGTGGGCCAGGCCGAGGCGCCGCAGCTGGCGTTTCATCGTGGCCATGTTCTCGACGGTCGTGTCGCGGGGATGGCGGCCGGTCTCGACGGCGTAGATCTCCGCGGGCAGCCCGAATGCGTCGTATCCGAGCGCGTGCAGGACGTTGGCGCCGGTCATGCGCTTGTACCGGCCGATGACGTCGGTGGCGATGTAGCCCAGTGGGTGGCCGACGTGCAGCCCGGCGCCCGACGGGTACGGGAACATGTCGAGGATGAAGAACTTGTCGGTGGGCAGGTCGCGGCCGGCCGGGCCGGCGAGGTCGCCGACGGGGTTGGGCGCCTCGAAGGTTCCTTCGGACTCCCAGCGGTCCTGCCAGCGCGCCTCGATGCCCGCCGCGAGGTCGCTGGTGTAGCGGTGCGGGGCGCTGTCGGGGGCCGGGATGTCGGTGCTGCTCACGGGCCGATGCTACCGGCGCGAGGGCGGGGCACTACGCCGGTGGGAGCAGTCCCCGGTACCGGCATGCGCGTGACAGCGCTCTACCGGCGTCGGGACGTCGCGTAGCGCGAGTCAGCCCGCGGACAGGGCGCAGAACGACTCGACCTTCTGGGTCGGGCCGGAGACGATCAGCTCGTCGGACGCGACGATGCTCGTCTCCGGCGTGGCGTAGGTGAAGTCCTCGCCTCGCCGCTTCACGCCGACGACGGTGATGGCGAACTTCGACCGCAGCTGCGACTCCCCCAGCGGACGCCCCCACGCCACCTCGGGCGCGCGGGTGCGGGCGATGGAGAATCCGTCGTCGAACTCGATGTAGTCGATCATCGCGCCGGTGACCATGTGGGCGACCCGCTCCCCCATCGCCGACTCCGGACGCACCACGTGGGTGGCGCCGACGCGGTCGAGGATGCGGGCGTGCTTGGCGTTGATGGCCTTGGCCCACACCTCCTCGATGCCCAGCTCGACGAGGCTGAGCACCGTGAGGACGCTGGCCTCGATGTCGGTGCCGATGCCCACGACCGCACGGTCGAACTGCTCGGCGCCGATCTGACGCAGGGCCTCGGTGTCGGTGGTGTCGGCGGCCACGACGTGGGTGAAGTCGCTCGCGTAGCGCTGGACGATCTCCGGACGTTCGTCGACCGCGAGGATGTCGTGGCCGAGGCGGGTGAGCGATCGGGCCACCGACGCGCCGAACCGGCCGAGGCCGATCACGAGCACCGGGGCGTGGATCGAGTTCGACTTAGCCAATGATCGGTTGCTCCTCGGGAAGGTGGTACCTGGTGACACGTCGACGCAGGACGAAAGAGGACGCCGCAGCAATGGTGCCCACTCGGCCGATGAACATCAAGGCCGCGAGCGCCATCTGCGCATCGACCGGCAGCTCCGGCGTGATGCCGGTGCTGAGTCCGACCGTGCCGAAGGCCGACGCGCACTCGAACAGGACGTCGTCGAAGCTCTGCGCCGTCATCGACAAGATGACGAGCGTCGTACCGGCCACCAGCATCACCGCGAGGAGCGCGATCGTGAGCGCGGTCCTGATGACGGCCGAGCTGATGGAACGGCGGCCCACGGTCACCTCCGGATCTCCCCGCAGCTCGGCGAAGATGACGTACGCCAGCAGGAGGAAGGTGGTGATCTTGATGCCACCGGCCATGCTGGCGCTGCCGCCGCCGACGAACATCATCACCACGGCGATGTTCAGCGTCTCCGGACGCACGCTGCCCCAGTCGAAGCTCGCGAGGCCGCCGGAGCGGGTCATCACGCTGCCCTCGATGCCGGTGACCAGACGGTCGTACCAGGGCAGCCCGGCCAGCGTCGCCGGGTTGGTCCACTCGTACACGAGAAACGCCACGGTGCCGACCACGAGGAGCAGCACCGAGCCCCAGACCGTGAGCCGTGTGTGGATGGTCCACAACGAGGGCCGCTGCCATGACTGGAACAGCTCGGCGAGCACGGGGAACCCGATGGCGCCCACGAAGACCCCCATCGAGATCGGCAGGATCACCAACCAGTCGCCGGCATACCGGGCGATGCTGTCGGGATTGATCGAGAAGCCCGCGTTGTTGAACGCCATGACGGCGTCGAACAGGCCGTGCCACAGCGAGGTGCCCATGTCGTCGAAGTAGCCGGCCCGGTAGCGCACCGCGAGCCCGAGCGCGAGAACAGACTGGAAGCCCAGCATCGTCAGCGCGACCCGCCGGAACAGCGGACGCACCTCCCCCAGGCTCACGACGTGCATGTCGGCCTGCGCGACGAGTCGGGTGCGCAGACCGAGGCGCCCACCGATGAACAGACCGAGCACCGTGGCCAGCGCGACGATGCCGAGGCCGCCGAGCTCGACCAGCACCAGGATCGTCACCTGTCCGGCCGGGCTCCAGTAGGTCGAGGTGTCCACGGTCGACAGACCGGTGATGGTGACCGCTGACGTCGACGTGAACACCGCTGCGGCAAGGCTCGTCCCGGCGTCACCGGCGCGAGCGACGGGGAGCATCAGCAGCAGGGTTCCGACGAGCGTCAGGGCCAGGAAGCTCAGTGGGAGGAGTCGGACCGGGTGCTGGATCGCCGTCGGCAGCCGCAGTCGGACCATCCCCTGACCGTACTGGAGGCGCGCCGCGGGTGTCGGACGTCTGGCGACTCCGCGGGTTCTGCGACAATCAGCACGATCATGGCGAGCTTCACGTTCGGAGCCGGCAACGCCCGCAAGCTCCTCGGACTGCCGCTGTATGCATGCTCCACGCTGGTGAGCCTCGTCGTCCCGCGCTCGGACCGGCTGTGGGTCTTCGGGTCCGGCATCGGTCTCGGCGAGGGTGCTCTGCCGCTCGCCCGCCTGGCCCGGGAGAGGCTCGGCGACTCCGCCCGGGTGGTGTGGATGGCCCGCAGCGCCGCAGAGCTCGCCGAGGCGCGGTCACTGGGGTTCGAGGCGATGCGGAAGGACGGCCTCCGGGGCTTCTGGACGACGCTGCGGGCCCGCGTCATCGTCGTCACGCACGGTTTCGGAGACGCAAACCGCTACGGCGTCCGCGGCGGGTTCGTCGTCCAGCTGTGGCACGGACTGCCGTTCAAGCACCTGCACCTGGACTCCCCCTCGACGTACGCCGTGTCCTTTCTGCCGGACCTCGGCATCGTGCGCCGACTGCTCGGCGCGGCCTATCGCCGGGCCGGGCGCGGCCTGTCCCTGTTCCCGGTCGCGTCGGAGCGGGTCAAGCCGAGCATCGTCAGCGGGTTCGGCATCAGGGCCGACGATGTCGTGGTCACCGGCGATCCCCGCGACGACGTGCTCCTGGCCGGCGACGAGTCGGCGCGGCGCGAGGCGGCCCACGCCCGCCTGGTCGATGCCGTCCCGGACCTGCCGCCCGCGGCGAACGTCGTGCTCTTCGCGCCCACGTGGCGCGACGGGGCCGCCGACCCGACCGTGCCGTCGTCCACCGAGTGGGACGCGATCGTCACGTGGCTCGACGCGAACGACGTGGTGCTGCTGGTGCGCACCCATCCGCTCGGTCGCGGCAGCTATGCCGACGGCGCGGCCCGGTCGCCGCGAGTCCGACTCCTCGGCCCCGACCTCGTGCGCGACCTCAACCCGGTGCTGTGGGCCATCGACGCCGTGATCACCGACTACTCCTCGCTGGTGTTCGACTACGCCCTCGTCGGTCGTCCCGTGGTGTTCCATGCACCCGACCTGGTCACCTACACCACCAACCGCGGCTTCTACCTGTCCTTCGACGAGTTCACCGGTGGACGCGCGGTCACCACGTGGGCCGAGACGCTTCGCGCCCTCGGGGCGGCCCTGGTCGAGGGTCCGGACGGTCCGGCGCATCGGCACGCGCAGCATGTGCGCCGCGAATTCTTCGACGTGCTCGACGGTCGCGCCGGCGAGCGGGTGCTCGAGCAGATCCTCACCCGGACCGGGACGACCCCGACGTCCAGCCCCGCCGCTTCGAGCCCCCCGAGTCGAGCACCGTCACGGCCCCGGTCGACAGACCGTCGGTGACCGGCATGACGTACGACGCGGCGACCGCGTCCCTCTCGTTGGCCGGCGACGCCGAGCTCGACGGCGCAGCGTTGGTCGGACCTCGGGCGCGGGTCGACGCCCACGGCTCCACCATCGACCTCGTGGCGTCACGATGGGGCTTCGCCGCACTGGCCCTCCCGACCGGCGTCTACCGGCTCGAGCTGCCCGACGGGTCCTCGCGCATCGACGTGCTGGCTCCGCCCCTCCAGATCCGACACGACCTGTTCCACGCGACCGCGCGCGGCCACGCCGGGGGTCTCGTCGTCGAGGTCGGCCCTCCCCTCGCCGATGACGAGCGCGGGCCCGAGGCGCAGAAGACCCTGGAGCGCGCGTACAGGCGCGAGCGACCCGAGCCCGAGGACGCGGTGTTCCTGGAGAGCTTCCGCGGGCGGTCTGCGGCGTGCAACCCGCTCGGGATCGACCATGCGCTTGCCACGCTGCGCCCCTCCACCCGGCGGTACTGGAGCGTCGTCGATGCCTCGGTCCCGGTGCCCGAGGGGAGCGAGCGCATCATCGAGGGGAGCCGCGAGTGGTGGCGAGTCCGCGGATCTGCCCGCGTGCTCGTCGTCAACGACTGGCTGCGCAAGCGATTCCGGCGACGCGCCCACCAGCACGTCCTGCAGACGTGGCACGGCTCGACCCTCAAGCGACTCGCCCGCGACCGGCCCGACGCCGGACTCCGCACCAAGGTCGCGGCGACGCGGGAGGCGCGGCGCTGGGATGCCGTCCTGGCGCAGAACGAGTTCAGCGCCGGGCACCTGCGCTCCGCCTATGCGTTCGAGGGGCCGGTGTGGGTGGAAGGGTATCCGCGCGACGACGTGCTGAGTCGCCCCGAGCTCGCGGCAACGGTGCGTGCCCGCCTCGGCCTGGACGGCTCGCAGCGCGTCGTGCTGTACGCACCGACGTGGCGCGAGGACCGAGCGGCGATGGTCGACCATCTCGACGTCGCCGCCTTCGCCCGCGGACTGGGACCGGACCACGTGCTCCTCGTCCGGGGACACAGCAGCACCTGGGTGCATGGAAGCGATCATCAGGCGCCCGGCGTGCTCGACGTCACCGGGTACCCGGATGTGTCCGACCTGCTGCTGGTGGCCGACGTCCTGGTCACCGACTACTCGTCGGTGATGTTCGACTGGATGGGCACCGGCCGACCGATCGTGTTCTTCGTGCCGGACCTGGACCGGTACCGCGAGGAGCTGCGCGGGTTCTACGCCGACCTGCTGAGCCAGGCCCCGGGACCGGTGGTCCGGACGGCCGATGACCTGCTCGATGCCGTGACCCACGCCGAGGAGCGCCGTGCCGGCTTCGCCGACGTCCTCTCCTCGTGGCAGGAGCGGTTCACGGCTCACGACGACGGCGAGGCCGGACGCCGCGTCGTGCAACGCATGGTCGACGCCGGGTGGTTCGGCTGACCGTGGAGTCGGGTCAGGAGTCGACGCGGGAGGTGTCGACGGTGTCTCCGCCTCCGCGCACCATGCCGACGATGAAGCCGGCCCCCCAGCAGACGTGCATCGTGGCGAGCACCACGACGTAGCGGAGCCGGTCGAGCAGCGTGCCCGTTCCGGCCACCCCGGCGCCCACCAGCACCGCGGCGTAGGCGAGGGGCCCGAGGTACACCGTGGACGCGATCCATCCTGCAGTGCCGGTGAGGACGCCGGTGAGCTGCAGGACGGCGACCACCAGGCACACCACCACGTTGACGACCAGGACCGGCGGAGCGAAGAAGCGCACGGGGTTGTGTCCCCCGAGGCGACGGGTGAGCTCGCCGCGCCAGATGCCGGTGGCCACGAACTGCCGGGCGAGCTTGCTCCACGTGTCGCGGGGCCAGTAGGTGACGCGAAGTCCCGGGTCGAGCCACACCAGGTGGCCGGCACGGCGCAGCCGGAAGTTCATCTCCCAGTCCTCGCCGCGACGCAGCGATTCGTCGAATCCACCGACCTCACGGACCGCGGACGCCTGCATGATCCCGAGGTAGGCCGACTCCGCAGGGCCGGGTTCGGCGTGTCCCGCATGGTAGGAGGCGCCGCCGAGGCCCAGGCGACTGTTGTAGGCGCGAGCGACCGCGGCCTGGAAGCCGGGTTTCCCGGTGGCCACCATGATGCCGCCGAGGTTCGCGGCGCCCACCCGCTGGAGCTCGGCGACGCCGCGCTCGGTGTAGCCCGGCTCGAGCTGGGTGTGGGCGTCGACGCGGATGACCACCGGGTGCCGGGCGACCTCGATCGCCCGGTTGAGGCCGATCGGGATGTCCATCTCCGGGTTGTCGACGACGTGGATGCGCTCGTCGTCGATCGCCAGCCGGTGCACGACCTCGTCGGTGCCGTCGGAGGAGGGCGCGAGGGCGAGGACGATCTCGACCGGGCCGTCGTACTCCTGGGCGAGCACGCTTTTCACGGCCGCTTCGACGTAGTCGACCTCGTTGTAGATGGGCATGACGTACGAGACGCCGGAACGAGGTTCCGGCGTCGGGTCCATGGGGGCGAGATTATCAGTGGGGCTCGGCGTCGCCGGAGGCGGCGAAGGCCCGGACGATGGTCAGATCGTCGGGGTGGGTGACCTTCACCGTGCGCGCGTCGCCGGTCACCCAAGCCACGGTCTGATCAGGGAAGACGCGCAGAACCGCGCTGACGTCGTCGGTCAGCTGCCCGGGCACCGGAGTCGGGCTGCCGGCGAGATTGGTCCAGGCGTCGGCCAGCAGGTCGCGGCGGAAGCCCTGTGGGGTCTGGTGGAGGCGGACGCGGTCCCGATCGGGCATCGATGCGACCCGCTCCCCGGTCTCGTCCAGCACGACGACGGTGTCGGCCGGCGAGACGACCGTGGCGACCACGTCGGAGACCTCGAGCGCGTCGAGGCACCGCTCGACGGTCGTGCGCGGAAGAAGGGGGCGGGCCGCATCGTGCACCAGCACGTGGGTCACGCTCGGATCGAGTGAGTCGAGGGCCCGGATGGTCGACGCGGACCGGGTGTCACCACCCCGGACGAGGCCCGTCACCTCTTCGTCTGCGAGCGCCGCACGCGTCGCGTCCTCGTGCTGCGCCGACGTGACGACCCACACCTCGGCCACCCGGTCGACACCGACGAACGCGCGCACCGCGTGCTGCAGCACCGTGGCGTCGCCGATCAGCTCCAGCTGCTTGGGTCTCCCGCCGAATCGCTGGGACGCCCCCGCGGCAAGAACAACCGTTGCGACCCGCATGAGGACCTCGCTTTTGTAGACTTCGCACGACCCTACTGGAGCTGGAACACACGACGATGGCCACAAAGCGACCAGACGGTCGCCGAATCCGCGAGTCCCGGGCCCGTCCGCGCAACCGCGCTGGACGGCGTCGTCGCGCTGCCCGCGCCCGCCGGCTCGCTCAGCTCCTCGTCGTCGCGGTGCTGGTCGCGGGGATCGCCGCCGCCGCCACGATGCTTTTGACGCCGAAGGCCGTCAAGGCCACGCCGAGCCTGGAGACACCGCTGGCCCCGCGCATCAGCGAGACGGCCGGCACCATGCTCCGGATCAGCTGGCGGCCCGTGTCGTTCTCGGACTACTACGAGGTCCTGATCATCCGGAACGAGAAGCCGGAGACGCTGCGGGTCGAGGGCACCGAGGTTCAGGTGCCCAACCTGGCGGCGGCGACCGACTACACGATCCGGGTGCGGGCCATCAACGACCTCAAGGACGACGACCCCGTCCGGAGCAAGCCATCGCGGTCCACCCCCACCCGAACGAAGGCGGAGGGCAAACCGGCGCTGCTCATCCCGACGAACCCGACGGTGGCCAAGGCCGGCAACACCTACCTGGACGTCGCCTGGGACTCGGTGGACACCGCGACCGGGTACCGGGTGCAGCTGTCGAGGGACAAGGCGTTCGACAACCCGCGTCAGGTCGACACCGATGGCCGCACAGCGACGTTCAAGGGTCTCGACGCGGCCACCCCCTTCTTCGTCCGGGTCCGGGCCAAGGGGGCGTCGGGCACGAAGAGCGCCTGGACCGAGAAGATCAAGACCGAGACGATCCAGCCGGACGACCCGATGCCGCTGGCCGTGGGGACGTACAACGTCAAGTGCCACAAGTGCGGCGGACCGTCATGGGTGAGCCGCCGGGGCGCCGTGGCCGCCTCCATCGCCTCGCACGGCCTGGACGTGGTCGGGCTCCAGGAGGCCCAGCAGTCCAGTCCCCCGGGTGTCAGGACCAGCCAGTTCGCCGACCTCCTGCGATTGGTCAACGCCCGCCAGGGGGGCTGGAAGCTCACCGACACGCGGATCGACGGGACGCTGGGCACTCGCGTCATGTACAACACCCAGGCGCTCCGCCTCGTGAAGGCTGGTGCGACCCGTTACACCAACCAGCTCAGCAACGCGCGGTACCGGCAGCGGTTCTACAGCTGGGCGATCTTCACCCAGCGAACGTCCGGCAAGGACTTCCTGTTCGTCGACACCCACCTCGAGCCACGATCGGTCTCGGTGCGGCTCTCGCAGGCCCGTCAGCTCGCCACCGACGCCAGCCGACTGCGGGGATCGCTCCCGGCGGTCGTGGTCGGCGACCTCAACGCCTCCCAGTACCACGTGTACGGGGCGCACCAGGCGCTCACGTCGGCCGGTTTCGTCGACCCGCTCGGCATCCTGCCGTCATCGCACGGCGTCTCCAAGGACGCCACGGTCGAGAAGCGGATCAACACGCACCTCGACAGCTTCAACAACTTCGGCTCGGGTCCGAAGGGCAGCGTCCGCCCGCCGCTGAACGGCACGTACATCGACTACATCTTCTCCACGCCGATGCGGGTCCTGGAGTACGAGAACGTCGTCGACCTCGACTCGTCCGGACGGTTCCGAGGCGGCGCTCCGTCGGACCACAACATGCTCCGAGCCGTGCTGGGCCTTCCGTAGTCAGGCCGCGCTAGGCGTCCTCGCCAGCGCCTGCCTCGAGGTCCCAGCGCTCGGTGAGCTCCCTCGTGCGGTTCTTCGGGTCGAACGCGAACAGGGCGTCGACCGCGCGCTCGGAGGCGTGGCCGTCGTCGGCATGGTTGAAGCGCGCCGTCCAGGCCTCGTAGCGGTCGGCGAACGTCGGCACCCATGCGTCGAGCGTGGCCAACAGGTCGACGACCTCGCCAGGCGTGCGCACGACCGGGCCGGCCGCGACCTCCTCGAGGTCGAAGTAGACGCCCCGGACCTTGGGGTCGGTGTACTCGTCGATGTCGGGTGTGTAGAAGACCATGGGCCGCCGCGTGACGCTGAAGTCGAACATCATCGACGAGTAGTCGGTGATGAGGACGTCGGCCGCCAGGTACAGGTCGTTGATCTGCGGGTAGGTGCTGACGTCGATGACGTCGTCGTGGCGGACCATGTCGCTGAGCTCGAGCGTTCGCACGTGGCCGCGCTGCAGGAACGTGTAGCCCTCACCCAGCTGTTCGGACAGCTCCACCACGTTGAGCAGCTCGACGTCCTCCTGACCCACCTCGCGCCAGGTCGGTGCGTACATGACGGCGAGATTGCCCTCGGGGATGCCGAGCAGGGCGCGGATCTCCGACACCCGGGACAGGTCCGGGTTGCGGAGCTCGTCGTTGCGCGGGTAGCCGGACTCGACGACACCGTGGGGGAAGTCGTAGGCGCGCCGGATGATCGGGGTGGTGTCGGCGTTCTGGGACAGGAACAGGTCCCAGTTGCTGCGCTCGAGACGCGCCTTGTCGAGGTGGGCGCGGCCCTTGCCCGCACGGTCGAGCCCGATCTTCTTGTACATCGAGCCGTGCCACGTCTGCAGCACCGTCTGGAACGACCGCTTGACGTAGCGGGTGCGAAGCCACTCGTTCGTGACGATCCAGCGCGCAGTCTCGCGCACCTTCCACCACTCCTGTGACCCGATGATCAGCGCCGTCGCCCCGTCGGGGACCTCGATCGAATGGTCGTCCACCGACCAGTACCGAGGCAGGTCAGGGTGTCGACGGGCGATCTCGCGGTCCATCGCCCGGGGGTTGCAGGTCGCGTTGCGACCGAAGAAGCTCTCGAAGTAGACGGCGTCGACGGCCTTCAGGTCGCCGCGGGCGAACCGGTCGAACAGGATGTTCTGGTTGTACGAGCCGTACTCCTGGCCCGAGCGCGGCCGCGTCACGCGGATGCGGAGCTCGTCGCGGGTCGCCAGCTCGATGCGCATCCGGATGTCGGGCCGTGAGTCGACGACGGGCAGCCGGTCGATGAGGTCGGGGTGAACGAAGGTGCTGAACGGCTCGGCACCGATCCGGCCCTCGAGATCGTAGGCGCCGCGCATCGGGGGCAGCGGTGGCCCACCCCACACGCTGATGCGCAGCGGCGCCGTGGCGACGAACCGGCCGTCGCGGATCGTCTGAAGGGTGACCGGCAGGTCGAGCCGCGGTGCGGACAGGACGAGCGAGAACGCATCAGGGTCGCCGACGATCGTGCCGGTGAGTCGCAGGTGCGGCTCACCGTCGTCGTCGATGCGCTCGATGCCGTCGAGCTCGACGAAGTGCGGCTCGTCGACGACCTCGATCGTGCGGTCGTGGTTGCCGCGGACGTACAGCGTGCTGGCGGCATCGGGCCGGTGGCCGTCGGAGTCGTCGAGCAGCGTCAACGCACGTCGCGACCGTCCGGAACCGACTGAACCCGTCCACGTGGGTCTCAGCCGCTGGCCGGTCTCCTCGTCCACCATCTCCTCGGCGGGAGGAATCACGCCCACGAGCCGGACGCCGTCGGCGTCGCGGTGGACGGTGAGCGGGACGTCGTGTTGCCCCGGCCCGCTGAGGACGGCGGACTCGAGTCCCGGACCGTCGTCCACACGGAGGCTGATCTCGCGGTCCCGGGCGGTGACGCCATGGACGAGCACGCCGGCCGGCTGGGAGGCGACCAGCACACCGCGCCAGCGGCGGAACGTCGGCCCGACGAGTCGTCCGTGGCCGACGGGTCGCAGCTGCATCACCGCTGGTGAGCCGAACGCGTAGATGCGTCGGAGCGGTCCCCACGTCCTGCGTCCGCCGCCGGTGACCTGGACGCGAACCTGCCAACGCCGCGACCCCCGGGACGCCAACCCGGCCAGGGTCTCGGCGTCGAACCTCGCCTGGAACGCCATGTTCCGGTAGTCGAGCTCGGCACGCGGAACCGCGCCCAGCACGTCCAGGTCCTCGATGGGTGTCACGGTCGCGCGGATGCGCTCGGAACCGGAACCGACGGTGCAGCCAGACGTCGAAGTGCGGCTTGGCACCCTGGTCGGCTCCACGGACGAACGCCCAGGCCTGCAGGACGAGGTCGCCGTCGTCCCAGGACGCCCGGCGCAGGTTCGACATCCAGCCCAGGTGCAGGAACGGGAACACCCGGCCGAGCCATCGGAACGTGGCGCGGACGAACTGGAAGAACGCGCGGACCCGGGGGTTCGGCGACAGGCGGGCCCGGTTCGCGACGCGCCGCAGCAGGATCTTGGGGTCCACGCTGCGATCAGCCGAACACGTCGGCGTCGGTGCGCGCGGACTCGAGAACGCGGGCCATCCAGCGCGACTCCGAGCGTCGCAGGCGGAACGTCTCGCGCTCCTCGCGACGGATCATCGAGGTGAACTCGGCGATCTCGTAGCGCAGGCCGTCGCCGTCGAACTTGTAGTAGAACTTCTTGTTGTCCGACTGGTTCTCGAACCTGACCTCGAAGTACTCGGTCTTCCACCAGGGCGCCGGTACGTAGATGTAGCCGCGGGTCCCGGCGATGACGAGGTCGCCCTCAGCCTTGACGCCGAGGCCGGTTCTCGCCGAGGCCACGGCGTGCGGGAAGCGGAAGTCGATGCGCGAGTACAGCTCGACGTCGCTGGACTCCGGACGGAACGACGTGGTGCGGATCTCGATCTCGTCCTCGCCCAGCAGCTTGACGACGGCGAGCAACGGATAGCTGGCGAGCTCGGCCAGGCTGCCCCCCGCCTGGGCGGCGTCCAGCTCGCGCACGTCACCGGTGGTGAGCTTGGTGAAGGTCGCGTCGACGGACCGGATGTCACCGATCGACCCGCTGCGCGCCACCGCCACCAGACGCTGGAACCCCGGGGAGAACGCGGTCTTGACGGCTTCGAGCAGCACGACGTTCGCCTGCTCCGCGGCGTCCTGGAGCCGGACGCAGTCGGCTTCGGTGAGGCTCATCGGCTTCTCGCAGAGCACGTGCTTGCCGCGCTCCATCGCGGCCAGGGCGTACTCGACGTGGGTGGCGTGGGGGGTGGCGATGTAGACGGCGTCGACGCGCTCGAGGAGCTCGTCGTACGAGCCGGCTGCGAGGTCGAGGTCGTGACGGTCGACGAAGGAGGTGACGTTGTCGGGGTTGCGCGACCACGCACCCTCGACGTCGATCCCGCTCACGTAGTGCGCCTCGTCGACGAACCGGTTCGCGATGCGTCCGGTGCCGACGATCCCGAGCCGCATGATGCCGGCGTTCTCGTTGCGCAGCTGCGTGCTGGAGATGCCCTTCGTGCGCTCGAGGTAGACGACTTCGCAGTAGTCGCGGAGGTAGTCGAACTTGCCCAGCCAGTCGGACCCGATCGCGAAGATGTCGACGTGGTGCCGCTGGATGTCGTTGATCTTCTGGCCTTCGTACTCCTCGATGATCACCTCGTCGGCCAGGCCGCTCTCCTGCACGTTGCGGATGCGGTCCATCAGGCTCTGCTGGACATTGAGCTTGCCGCGGGCGTCGTCGAAGTTCTCGGTGGTGACGGCCACGATCAGGTGGTCGCCGAGCTCGCGGGCGCGCTCGAGGAGGCGTCGGTGTCCGTCGTGGAACAGGTCGAACGTTCCGTACGTGATGACGCGCATGGATCTCCTCGGGGCGAATGCTGCGAACTCAGGCTACCGAGGGGTCACCGGGAACGCCGAATCCCCTCGCGAAGTGGGTCCCGCGGGCCGGATTCGCGATGTCCGGTAGCTCCGGGCGCTGTGTAGCCTACGGGAGTGACTTCTGCCGAACCCACGCCTCGCCCGACGTCCATCGACATCTCCGCCATCGACCCCGACATCCGCGCTCAGGACGACCTCTTCCGCCACGTGAACGGACCGTGGCTGCGCTCGGCGGAGATCCCCGCGGACCGCGCCACGGCGGGCGCGTTCATGACGCTGTTCGACGAGGCCGAGGCGACCGTCCGGTCCATCATCGAGACGTGCCGCGACGAACGCGGCGACGACTCGGGCCGCGACCCCGATGGCGAGCGTCGCAAGATCGGCGACCTGTACGCGAGCTTCATGGACGAGGATCGCATCGAGGAGCTCGGCGCGCGTCCCCTCGTCGACGAGCTCGGTCAGGTCGACGCCGTCATCGACATCGCCTCCTTCGTGCGCACCCTGGGCACCTTGGAACGGTCCGGCGTCGCCAGCGTGTTCGGGCTGTTCATCGCGCCGGACCGCGGCCGGCCGGATCGCTACGTGACCCACTTGTCGCAGGGCGGCATCGGCCTTCCCGACGAGTCCTACTACACCGAGGACGACTTCGCGCCCGTCCGTGAGGCGTACGTCGAGCACATCGCCACCATGCTCGACCTCGCCGGTCTGGACGACGCCGCCGGCCGCGCCGGGCGCGTGATGGACCTCGAGACCCGGATCGCGTCGCACCACTGGGACCGGGTGTCGTGCCGCGACACGCAGAAGACCTACAACCTCCTCGGGCGCGAGGAGCTGCAGGCCCTCGTCCCGCCGTTCGACCTCGACGCGTGGGCCACCGCGGCCCGCGTCCCCGCCCCGGTGGTGGCCGAGATCGTGGTCGCCCAGCCGTCGTTCCTGGAGGGCTTGTCCGGCCTGCTGGTCGACGAGGAGCTCCCCGCCTGGCTCGACTGGCTGCGCTGGCAGATCGTGCACGGCGCCGCACCGTACCTGTCGTCGGCGTTCGTCGACGCCAACTTCGAGTTCTACGGTCGCACCCTGAGCGGCACGGACGAGCTCCGACCGCGATGGAAGCGCGGTGTCGGATTCGTCGAGGGCGCGATGGGCGAAGCGGTCGGCAAGATCTACGTCCAGTCGGAGTTCCCCCCGGCCGCGAAGGAACGGATGGGCGAGCTGATCGAGAACCTCATCGCCGCGTACCGCGAGAGCATCAGCACCTTGTCCTGGATGAGCGACGCCACCAAGCAGCGGGCGCTCGACAAGCTCGCCACGTTCAGGCCGAAGATCGGGCACCCCGAGACGTTCAAGGACTACTCGGCGCTCGAGACCGATCCCTCCGACCTGCTCGGCAACGCCCAGCGCGCACTCGCCGTCGCCATGGACCGCGAGCTCGCCAAGATCGGCTCGCCCATCGACCGCGACGAGTGGTACATGACGCCGCAGACGGTCAACGCGTACTACAACCCCACGATGAACGAGATCGTCTTCCCGGCTGCCATCTTGCAGCCGCCGTTCTTCCACCCCGACGCCGACGACCCGGTCAACTACGGCGCCATCGGCGCCGTCATCGGCCACGAGATCGGTCACGGGTTCGACGACCAGGGTTCCCAGTACGACGAGACCGGCGCGTTGCGCAACTGGTGGACCGACGACGACCGGGCCGCGTTCGACGCCCTGACCGCCGCCCTCGTCGACCAGTACGATCGCCTCTCCCCCGACGGCGCCGACGGCCACACGGTCAACGGATCGCTCACGATCGGCGAGAACATCGGCGACCTCGGCGGCCTGGGCATCGCCCACCAGGCGCTGCGGCTCGCCCTCGGCGACGACGAGCCGGAGCCGATCGACGGACTCACCGCCGACCAGCGCTTCTTCTACGCCTGGGCCCAGGCCTGGCAGGCCAAGGTGCGTCCGGCCGAGACCATCCGGCGGCTGACCATCGACCCACACTCGCCACCGGAGTTCCGCTGCAACCAGGTCGTGAGCAACATCGACGCCTTCTACGAGGCGTTCGACGTGAAGCCCGACGACGGACTCTGGCTCGACCCAGACCAACGCGTCAGCATCTGGTAGTCGTGACGTCCACCGGCACGGAGGAGGCCGCGCACATCCAGCGCCGGATCGTCACCGTGCTGTCGTTCACCCAGGTCGTCGGCGGTCTCGGCAACGGCGCCGGCATCGCCATCGGCGCGCTCCTCGTGAAGGACATCTCCGGGTCGTCCGGGTGGGCCGGCATGGCCACGGTGATGCTGACGCTCGGGGCCGCTGCCGTCACGGTGCCACTCGCCTCCGTGGCGGTGCGCCTCGGCCGACGGCCTGCGCTCACGATCGGCTGGCTCCTGGGTGCGAGCGGCGCCGGGATCACCGTCGTGGCCGCTGCCAGCACCTCGCTCCCGCTCGTCCTGCTCGGGCTCCTGCTGTTCGGCTCCAGCACGGCCGCCAACCTCCAGTCGCGATTCGCCGCCGTCGACCGCGCCGTTCCGTCCCAGGTCGGCCGGGCCTTGTCCCTCGTGGTCTGGTCGACGACCGTCGGTGCCGTCATCGGTCCCAACCTGTCCGGGCCCGGAGCCACGGTCGCCCGACGCCTCGGGGTGCCCGACCTCTCCGGGCCGATGCTGTTCGCCGTCGTCGCGTTCGCCCTGGCCGGGGTGATGACGTTCGCGTTCCTCCGACCGGAACCACTCGTCCGCGTCGACGGCGCCGAACCACAGTCCACGCGCATCCGGGCCGCGCTCCCCCACGTGCGTGGCACCGCGGCGACGGCCGTCTACGCCATCGCCACGGCACACGCGGTGATGGTGGCGGTCATGTCCTTGACGCCCGTGCACATGGAGGACCACGGCTCGTCGCTGCAGGTCATCGGCCTCACCATCAGCCTGCACATCGCGGGCATGTTCGCCCTGTCGCCGGTGATGGGATGGCTGAGCGATCGCTGGGGGGCGTCCCGCACCATTCTGGCCGGGCAGTGCACCCTCGTGGTCGCCGTCGCCGTCGCCGGTACATCGGGAGGCTCGGACCTGCAGATCTCCATCGGCCTGACCCTGCTCGGACTCGGGTGGTCGGCGTCGGTCATCGCCGGCGCGGCGATGCTCACCCGCGCGGTCGATCCAGCCGTCCGGCCCCTCGTGCAGGGCGTCAGCGACCTGTCGATGAACCTGGCCGGCGCCGCCGGCGGTCTGCTCGCCGGTCTCGTCGTCGCCTGGCAGGGCTTCGGCACCCTCAATGCGGCCGCCGGGGCGCTCACCGTGCCCGTGTTCGTGCTCGTGATCGCCGGCCGCCGGGTCGCGACGGAGCTCAGCCAGTCCGAGCGCGCCAGCGATCTGCGATCGGATCTGTGACGTCGTACCAGAGCTCGGCCACGGCCGCGCCTCGTCGTCTCAGCCAGCCTTCCAGAGCGACGTACGTGCCCGCCGACACGAAGATGGCGTCGAAGGCCACCATCTCCAGGCTGAACCACGGCAGGGCCATCAGCACCGCGATGGACAGGTGGAACAGCAGCACCGTGGCAATGGCGATCCGTCGCGTCGCGACAGACAGGATCAGCAACAGCGGGAAGAAGAGCTGGATGAACACCACGACGTACGTCGCGATGCCGATCATCACGCCCGAGTAGGTGAACAGATCGGTGAGGAAGGGGAACGGCTTGTACTCCTGGAGCTGCAGCGGGTAGTAGAGAGCGGTGCCGTGCTGCCAGAGCGGTCCCTGTGTCTTGAACATCCCGGCCGAGATGTAGATCAGCGTCAGCTGGAACGCCAGGACCGCGACGGTGATGTTGTGGATGCCGTTGGAGAGCCACGTCGGGAGCACGGGGTGCGCGTTGTACACGTTGCGGATGACCGCCGTGGCGTTTCCGAGCCCGCGACCCGGTTGAACGGGCGCGACGGTGGACCGAGCACGCCGGCGGGCATCGAGCGACCAGTGCTCGGTGACGTTCATGAACATCAGCACGAACAGGCCGACCCGGAGGATGTTGTCGCCCTGGTCTCCCAGGAGCGGGATGCGTTCGATGATGGCGATGTTGCCCACGAGCATCAACGGACCGACGAGCTTGGCGTGCCACCCGAGGACCCACAGCACGGCGAGGCTGATGACAGCCAGGTAGAAGATCAGGAACGGCCCGCTACCCATCCCGTCGACGAGGTTCGGCGGCCAGTACAGCCCGGATTCCTGGCGCGGCTGGTTCCACGTCGAGGCCGGGCCGAACAAGAGGTCGCGCTGACGGAAGTTGGTGATGAGGATTCCGAGCACCGCGAACCCGGAGAGGATCCGGGCGAACGAGGCCCCGTACAGGGACCGCTGGTCGCAGAACAGCCACGTCTGCGCGATGTCGTACCAACGCACCAGGACGTCGATGCCGCGCCCGACCGGGGTCTGATGCGGACTCGTCACGACGCACGGCGGTGTCGTCGGTCTTGGTCAACAGATCGGTCATGGGGAATCTCCCGGCGCCTCGAGCTTGACCTTGCCCTTGGAGTCCTTCACCAGAGTGACGTAGTCGTTCGCGGGCGCCTTCTCGACGTACCGGTCGAACGCGGCTTGCGCGTCCTTCGACGGTGCCGCGATGGCTCGTCTGAATCCGAAGGTGTAGTACGAGAAGGGCACGTCGAGGAAGTTCGTGTCTCGGCGCTTGGTGTAGTTCGGCACCGAGCGGTGGCCGACGCGGTACTGGATCATCGAGACACCCTCACCCCAGCGCGCCGTGGCGTACATGGTGGCGAAGCGGAGCACCATCTCCTCGTTCTGCGCATAACCCTGCACACCCGACCGACCCGCCGGCGTCGGGTTGAGCTCGATCAGCCGCTTGTACAGGACGGTCGGGCTCGTCTCGACGTAGTTGCCGCGCAGGAGGAGTCGTTGCGACTTCGTGAGCTTCGGGATCGAGGAGTTGATGTTGCCGCCGAGGCGGCGAGTGGCGGAGTGGATGCGGGAGGGGTTGACGAGGTACTTGATCCGAGCGTCCTCGTCGGTGGTGATGTCGAACCAGTTGGTGATCTTGCCCGTGCCCTTCGTCGGATCGCCGATGAAGGCTCGGATCACCACGTTCTCGCCGCCCCGGCGCGGCGTGGGCGCGAACACCGACCACGACTGCTCGAACGGGAAGAGATCGTTGTTGATGTAGCGAGCCAGACGTTCCTGGCCGACGGCGTCACGGATCGGGTTGACCGGCATGACCCACAGCATGATCAGGAACGAGTGGAGGGCTGCCAGAAGTGCGATGGACCAGACGGCCGCGCGGCTCCGTCCGGGTGGGAGCTGCGTCGCATGCCGCGTGGGAGGCTGCTCAGCCATGGAACCCCTTTACGAGCAGACGCTGCCCGGGCAGGGATTGACCCCGCCCGGACAGCGTCTCACCTGGTTGACGTTTCGAGCCCTCAGAGGACCTTGCGGCGACGCTCGGCCACGAGGACGACTCCGGTGCCGGCGACGACGAGTGCTCCGCCGACCAACAGAAGTGCGAGGTTGGATCCACCGGTGTCGGGCAGCGCGCTGTCGTCGCCCGGGCAGTTGGCCGTCTTCTTCAGAGTCGCGCCGAGCGGACCGCCGGTGTCGCCCTGGATCGCGCTGGCGAGGACGCTGGAGTCAGCGCCACTGTTTGACGGCGAGCTGCCGGCCAGCGGGGCCGGGCTGCCGGCGGCGAGAGCGCCTGCGGTTCCGGCGCCGACGCTGGAGTCGACCAATCCGTCGAGCGCCCCGTCGACGGTGACGGCGATTCCCTCCACGGCCGTGGCCTGCGTCGCGGAGACCGCCTCGACGTCGAGGGAGAGCACCGCGCCGCCGTCGGTCACGGTGCCCGTGGTGGCGTCGAGATCGGTGTCGGTCAGAGCCGCATCGGTCTGCGAGATCGCCGTCACGTCCAGACCGTCAGGCGTCGTGACCAGGTTGCCGTCGGCCACGGTGCCGGTCGTCGCGTCGAGATCGGTGTCGGTCAAACGCCGCATCGGTCTGCGAGATCGCCGTCACGTCAAGACCGTCAGGCGTCGTGGCCAGGTTGCCGTCCGTCACGGTGCCGGTCGTCGCGTCGAGATCGGTGTCGGTCAGAGCCGCATCAGTCTGCGAGATCGCCGTCACGTCAAGACCGTCAGGCGTGGTGACCAGGTTGCCGTCCGTCACGGTGCCGGTCGTCGCGTCGAGATCGGTGTCGGTCAGAGCCGCATCGGTCTGCGAGATCGCCGTCACGTCCAGACCGTCAGGCGTCGTGGCCAGGTTGCCATCGGTCGAAGGTGCCGGTCACGGCGTCGAGATCGGTGTCGGTCAGCGCCGCGTCGGTCTGCGAGATCGCCGTCACGTCAAGACCGTCAGGAGTCGTGACCAGGTTGCCGTCCGCCTCGATGCCGGTGACGGCGTCCAGATCGGTGTCGGTGGTCACGGCGTTGGGGGACTGGATCGCGTCGACGTCGAGGAACGTGACCAGGTTGCCGTCGATCGAGACGTCGGCCTCGACGTCGACATCGGACGGACTGAGCGTCGACGGCGTCGACGTCGACGTTGTCGCCGTTGTCGCCGCTCTCGTCGTCACCGTCCTCGTCGTCGCCGTCGTTGGCGTTGGTGTCGGCCGACGTGTCTGCGGAGCTCGCGCACTTCTCGGCCATCGAGATGCTGGCTGCAGAGGTCGGGGTCGCGGCAACGGCCGTACCGGTGAACATGAACGTCGTTGCGAGTAGCAAGACAGTTGAAAAAACGACGCGAACGAACGTCACTTTGAAACCCCACTAGATCAAAGATGAATGATGCCCCCTGGAACAGGGCCCACTTGGCTTGCATGAATATACACGGCACCACGGGTTTTCCCGCATCGAGTTGTCGAAATGTCGAGTGTCGGGGTTTCTGCGGAACCCGACCATGCCTATCCCGTGGAGGCGTCGAGCGCGTCGACCCGGGTCAACACCTCCACGGCGATCGATCGCTGCGCGTCCTCGAGCCGCCGGAGCAGGGCCGCCGGCTTGTCGCCGAAGTCGAAGACGAAGCCACGACCTGCATCGATGTCGTCGGCGCCGTCCTTCGTCATGGCGATGACGTCGTCCGCGTACTTCTCCAGGTCGCGTGCCAGTTCGGCGTCGGCGGCTCCCGAGCTGGTGCGGCGCAGCTTCTTGCGAGTTTTCCGATAGGGCGGGACGACCTCCGTGCGCAACGGCTCTCCGGAGAACCGGACCGTGAAACCGGCCAACAGGGTGCCCGGGTTGATCTGCACCAAGGTGATGCCCGCCTCGAGGAACTCCTGCCGCGGGACGATGCTCGACCTGAGCCATGCCACGAAAGCCTGGAACGGCTGGAGCTCGAGGCCACGTCGCTCGGCCGCCTCCCGATAGTCGCGGCTGCGCTGACGACCGTAGGCCGTGGTCCCCTCGCGGGGCAGCGGCGGGACCTTGTCGATGCGCCTGACGCACGTCGTCGAGCAGGCCCTGGTAGTCGGTTCGGTTCGCCAGCCGTCGTTCGACGACGTAGGCCCCGAGGTCGTCGATCGAGCGAGTCAGCTGCCGGTCATAGGCACGGGCCACCTGACCGGCCTGCTGCACCTCACGTCTCTCCTCGGGGGTCGGGACGACACTCACGGCGAGCACGAGCGCACCGGCGGCCACGACGGCGCTCACGCCGATCACCGCCCGGAACCGCGTGCTCATCGAGCGCGCGTGCCGTCCGCCTCGCACGTGAGATCACCCCCGTCCTGAGCTCGGCCCAACAGGTGGTTCTCGACGATCCGGTCGATGCAGCGGTTGCCCATCAGGTACCCGGTGTGGCCGTCCCCCTTCCGGGTCACGAGGCGAGCCGCCCCGAGCTGTTCGGCCAAGCTCACCGACCACGCATAGGGCGTGGCCGGGTCGCGCGTGGTGCCGACCACCATGATCGACCGCACCCCCTTGGCGGTCACGGCCTCCTGGGGGTTGGCCGACTCCACCGGCCAGGTGGAGCACTCGGCGATCGACCAGGCCATCGCCGGTCCGAAGACCGGAGCCACCGTTCGGAAGGACTCGACCAGGTCGCCGGCCCGGCGATGTCCGATGACCCGCGGGAAGTCGAGGCAGCGCACCGCGTGATAGGCGACCGTCGAGTTGTTGTCGTAGCCGGTGTCGTCCCGCTGGTCGTACTTGTCGGCGAGCTGTCGCAGTGCCGTCCCGTCGTCGAACATGGCGCGTGACATCGCCACCACCAGGGCCGGCCAGCGATCGCGGTCGTAGAGAGCGAAGGCGATGCCCCGCGTGGCGGCTCCCTCGGTGGCATCCCGCACCCCGGTTGATTCCAGCGGCTGGGTATCGGCGGCTGCCAGGACCTCCGCCACTCGCTCCTCGGCCGCGTCCACGTCGTCGCCGAGCGGGCACGGGTCGAGCTCGGCGCAGTAGCCCAGGAACCGGCGCAGCGCCTTCTCGAACCCGACAGCCTGGTCTCGTGCCTGCCGACGCGGGCTGAGCTGCGTGTCGACTCCTGCGTCAAGGACCATGCGACCCGTGTGTCGAGGGAAGAGATGGGCGTAGGTGGAGCCGATCTGCGTTCCGTACGACGCGCCGTAGAAGTCGAGCTTCGCCTGTCCGAGAACGGCACGCGCGACATCCATGTCACGGACCACCTCCTCGGTCGAGACGTGCGCCACGAGATCACCGGAGTTCTTCATGCACGCCCGGCCGAACGCGGTGAACGCCGCTCGCACCTCGGCGACCTCGTCACTGTCGTCAGGTGTCGGATCGACGTCGAGGAACTCATCGAGCTCCGGCTTCGTCAAGCACTCGACCGGCTCGCTCGTGCCGACCCCACGTGGGTCGACGCCGACGATCCCGTACCCGGCGCGGAGGTCCGCCGACACCTCCGGCACGAAGCCGTTGACGTACTCGAAGGCCGATGCGCCGGGCCCGCCGGGGTTCACGAACAGCAAGCGCTTCGTGCGCTCGCCCACCGCCGGGTGCAGCTTGACCTGCAGCTCGATCGTGCGCCCACCCGGGTCGGAGTAGTCGAGCGGTACCCGGATCGAGCCGCACACCCCGCCGCGGCACCCCGACCAGTCGACCTGCTGCTCGTAGTAGCGTGCCAGGCCGGGTGGCGCCTTCTCCCCGGTCGGTCCGGGCAGGGAGCCCTGACGCTCACGGTGCAGGACCGCCGCCAGGAGGAGAACGCCGACCATCACAGCGACCGTGCCGATGGTGATGCGGGCGAGCATGGGGAGAAGGGTACGGGGCACTGCTCGCCGTACGGCCCTGCGACTCGGCTGCCGGTCGCCCGGCGCGTCAGCCCGGCTTCGGTTCTGCAGCGTCGGCGCGAGGCCCGGACGGGAGACGGCGAGTCAGGCTGCGCCACGACCGCTCGCTGATCAACAGCATGTCGACCGCGATCATGACGAGGGAGAAGTACATGATCCCCATCAGGAACCCGATGCCCAGATGCATCCCGGTGATCACCACCAGGGCGACGGCCCGGGTGGGGCGGTACAGAAGCAGCACCGGGAAGAACAGCTGGACGGCGATGGCCGACCACGTGGCGCCGGCGATGACGGGTTCGGCTGCGAGGATCGGGTGCAGCACGTCGCGCCACGGCGAGTACGCCTCCGTCTGCAGCGGGTAGTAGACCGCGGTGCCGTCCATCCAGCGATCGCTCTGCACCTTCCAGAGGGCTGAACCGACGTAGACCATGACGACCTGGTGGATCATCAGCACGATCGCGATGTTGTGCAGCGTGGTGCCGAACCAGGCCGGGAACCACGGCCGCACCTGCCCCCGCCGTCGACGCAACCACGCATCCACGGACCAGTGCCGGCCCGCGTCGGTGAAGCAGAGATAGAGCAGGACCACCCGGAGCACGGCGTCGCCGCCCGAGCCGACGAACGGGTTGCTCACGTACAACGACGCCCACAGGAACAGCGTCATCACCGACGTGGCCCGCGTGTACGCGCCGACCATCAGCAGGAATCCGGACATGATCGTCGCGAGGTAGGCCAGGTCGAACCAGGTGCCGCTCAGCTGCCCGAACAGCCCGAGGAACGCCGGCCACTCCCGGTCGTCCACCGGTGTCGTCCAGCGCGAGCCGTCGCCCCACGTGTAGCTGCGGTCGGCCCAGTTGTCGAGGAGCTGGGTCCAGACCACGATGCCGAGGATGATGCGCGCCGCGGCGAGACCGTGGGCGGAGTGTGGCTCGTGCGTGAGCCAGTGGACCCAGGCTTCGATCCAGCGGCGGATCATCGGTGCCGCCGCTCGAAGTCGGCCACCGCTCCTCGTTCGGCCGCCGTGCCGTACAACGGTTCCCGCCATCCACGGATGGTCTGTTGGGCCGGAGGTCGAGCGAGTTCTCGCTCCTCGGCTGAGCCGTGACGGTCCTCGTACGGCGTGACGCCTTGGCTACGAAGCGCGAACCGCACGGCGACGACGTTCCGCTCCGGCCATCGCGAGTCCAGGACCTCCGACGTCAGCCGCGTCATCGCCGCCTCGTACCGCAGGAAGGCGGACACGGCGGGATCGCTGGGCTCCGTCCCATCCGCAGGAGGTCCGAGCAGCTCGGTCCGGAGCTCGGGCCACGTCGGGACCTCGGCCGGGTCGTCACGGGTCGCCGCGGTGCGCTGGCGCTCGTCGAGGGCCGCAAGCCGGGCCGACAGGGTGCCGTACAGCTTGGCCGTCACGTAGCCGGCGCGATGGCCGACCAGATGGTGGCGCACCACGTCCAGCTCGACGCTCGTCCAGTCGATCCACGGGGTCGTCTGCACCGACCCGTCGGAGCCCAGGAACGCACCCTGCATCAGGACGGTCCGGTCCGATGCCACGGGACTCGGGGCGAACAGCCGCCAGTTCTGGGTGAAGTACGGGTGCACGAAGGAGGTGACGGGCGCTGCGGCCTGCGAGTAGGTGTTGGTGGGCAGCGCGGCCAAGGTCACCGCGCCGATCTGGACGAGGGCCAGGATCGAGACGATCGCCACGAACGCCGATCCGAGCGAGTTCCGGGGCGCGGACGACACGCCGTCACGTTACAGGGACAGAACGGACCGGTCGCGCCTCAGAGCACCTCGAACCGGCTGACGATCGCGTTCGTGATCGGCAGGACGTCTGCGGGGTCGGCGTCGGCGGCGGCGAACGTGGTGATCGCGACGTTCCTCGGTCTCGCCTTGACGGCGAGGCTGACGAAACGAATGGGCACCTTCCTGGAGTTCACGGCCTCACCGGACGTCGCGAGGGCGTCCCTCCCGTCCACGCGTTGCTTCTCCGAACGGAGCACACGGACCTCGGTGTACGACACCTTCAACGACCGGATGAACGCGTCCGCCCCGGCCGACAAGGCCCCCGAGCCGATCGGACCGACGACCACCACCAAGGCCTTGTCCTGCGTGCGGAGCGTGACGGTCCTGCCGTCCTTCGTCGCCGTCACGCCGTCGGGGACACCGATCGCGAAGCCGCCCTTCGCTGAGACCAGTCGTTCCGGCTCCGAACCCGACGCCGAGGCCGATGCCGCGGGCCGGTCCTCGTCGGATCCGCGTACCGCCAGGTAGGCGAAGTAGGAGCCCACGAGCAGGGCGACCACCGCGATCTGGACCGGAACGACCATCCGCAGGTTCACCGTGCCTCCTCGGGACGGCGAGTCACGCGGCCCGGTTCAGGCTACCGAGCGTCCCGCTCACGACGGCCGGCGGCGATGAAGCTGCTGCCGAGGGCGACGCCGAACAGTCCGAGCGCGAGCAGGCCGGCGGCCGGTCCCCCGGTGTCGGGCAGGGCGCGGTCGCGGCCGGGCTTGTCCCGGTCGTCCCCGTCCTCACAGTCGTCGTCGCTGTCCTCGTCGCACTCGTGCTCGTCGCAGTCGTCGTCGCTGTCCTCGTCGCACGGTTCCGGGGTGCAGTCCTCATCACCGTTCTCGTCGCACACGATGATGTCGCCACCGTCGTTGTGCGCCAGCGTCTCGGTGTGCCCGATGCCGGCGAAGAGGTCGAGCTCACCGGGGAAAAGCGTCAGCTTGAGGGCGTCCTGGGCGGTGCCCCCGACGCCCGGCGCGAGGTACGTCTCGCCCTGGTTGAGGAACAGGCAGGCCACGCTCAGACCCTCCGGGCAGGACGGCGGGACCGACAGGTCGGTGGGGGTCTCGTTGAAGATCTCCAGCGCCGAGAAGAAGCCCGAGCCACGACCGGTGTTCGACGGATCGTCAGAATCGGCGACGCCGATCGAGTACAACGCATCGACCGCAAGATCGCAGCTCGCTGGATCCTCCGTGAGGCACACGCCGGCGGTCTCGTAGTAGGCCCCGGCGGTGGTCCGCCCGCTCGGTTGGTCTCGTTCGGCCCCAGCCTCCGACTGTGCCGCTCCGATCCCCAGATAGCCGTCGCACCCGTTCTGCGAGTCGATGTCAGAACCACCGACGCACGCGTTCAGCACGCCGCTGCGGCTGTAGCTCGACGACGTCGTGCCGTCGTCGGTGGCATAGGCCTCGGAGTACAGGACGTCGGCACACAGGGCACCACCGGAGCCCGCGCACAGCGGACCGAGGGGGTTGAAGGAGTCGGAGTTGTCGCCGGTCGAGCTCGCATGGGCACCGATGACCTCCTGCCCACCCAGGCTCAGCAGGGTCGAGTCGGCGGTCGTGCTGTCATCGTCGTTGACCGTCGCATTGTCGTGGTTGAGACCCAGGATCGGCTGTTCACCGACCTTGACCTCCACACCCTTGGTCGATCCATGGTCGGGCGAGGACGGGTCCTGGGTCTCGTTGCCGGGCAAGTCGTCATCGGACGACGGGGGCGGGGTCTCGACCGCGGTGTTCACGTTCTTCGGCTTGATCAGGTCCGTGACCGTCTTGACAACCTTGTCAATCGCGTCGGGAGCCGACTCCTCCGCAGACGCAGGCGTCATCAGCAACGCGAAGACGAGGCCGACAGCCGCCGACGATGCGAAAAGCTTCGGATGCATGGATCTCCCACTCGGTTCCGTGCGCAAGAACTGGTTGTCATGAGAAACAACGACCGAACCGGGAAAGGTTACGGTTCCAGCAGATGTTCGGCGAGCCCCGAAGGGACTGCCGATGTGGTGGAGCTAAGGGGATTCGAACCCCTGACCTCTTCCATGCCATGGAAGCGCGCTACCAACTGCGCCATAGCCCCGTGCTGTCACCCGGCCGAGCCGGAGACCGGTCACCGATCTTAGCCGCTGCCCGGCGGCTGACCCAAACCGGGACGCTCGTCGTCGGACATCACCGGTTCGGGCAACGTGCCGGCGTTCCACTCCGCGATCCGCCAGCGCTCCGCACTGCCGTCGCGGACCTCCTCCAGCACCGACCACGCGCAGTTGTTGAGCCCCCCGAAGGATCCCCAGGTGTCGGACGGGAAGCCCAGAAACGTGCAGAGACCGACGCGAGCCACGGCACCGTGCGCGACGACCACCAGGGTCGCGTCGGCGCCCAGGGTCTCGGCGTACTCGCGCAGCGCGGCGGCGAACCGCTGCCCGGTGTCGTACCGCCCCTCGCTGCCCGCGATCAGCGAGTCGTCGCCGTTCTCCCAGGCGCGCATGCCCTCGGGCATCTTCGCCCAGGCCTCGGCCCAGGTGAGGCCCTCGCGGGCGCCGAACCCCATCTCCCTCAGACGGGGATCCGGCTCGACCTCGAGGTCGCAGAAGGCGCCGAGATAGGCGGCCGTGTCGGCCGCTCGGCTCAGGTCGGAGGTCACGATGCGCGACGGGGCGAGCGTCGCAAGGCGGGCTGCCGCATCCCTCGCCTGCTGGCGTCCGACGTCGTCGAGCGGCACGTCGCTCTGCCCCTGCACGCGACCGGCGACGTTCCAGGCCGTGCGGCCGTGACGCCACACGATGATGCGACGGCTCATCCCGCTGCGGAGACGTCGATGAGTGGGCAGTCGCTCCAGAGTCGTTCGAGGGCGTAGTAGGCGCGCTCCTCGACGTGCTGGATGTGGACGACGATGTCGGCGAAGTCGAGCAGGACCCAGCGTCCTTCGCCCTGCCCCTCGCGCCGGACCGGCTTGGCGTCCAGCTCGAGGAGCGCCTCCTCGATGGCGTCCTGCACCGCCCGCACCTGCCTCGGGTTGGCCGCCGAGCAGAGCAGGAAGACGTCGGTGATGTACAGCTGCTCCGAGACGTCGAACGCCAGGAGGTCGTGGCCGAGCTTGTCCGCCGCGGCCACCGCCGCGGCGCGGGTCAGCTCGATCGCCCGCCCGCTCGCGCTCATGGCGTCTCCGGCTTCCGGTAGAGACCGTGCTTGGCGATGTACTGCACCACCCCGTCGGGGACGAGGTACCAGACCGGCTCCCCGCGCTCGACGCGCTGGCGGCAGTCGGTGGAGGAGATCGCCAGGGCCGGGATCTCGACCAGGGTGATGCGGTCGCCCGGGAGGCCCTCGAGGGTCGAGGGGTCCATCTCGTGGCCTGGCCGCGTGCAACCCACGAAGTGGGCGAGATCGAACAGCTCGGCATGGTCTCGCCAGGACAGGATCGCGGCCATGGCGTCGGCGCCGGTGATGAAGTACAGGTCGGCGTCGGGCATGGCGGCGGAGAGCTCACGCAGGGTGTCGATGGTGTAGGTCGGGCCGTCGCGATCGATGTCGACGCGGCTGACCTCGAATCGTGGGTTGGCTGCGGTGGCGACCACCGTCATGAGGTAACGGTGCTCGGCCGGGGAGACGTCGCGCTCAGACTTCTGCCATGGCTCGCCGGTGGGGACGAACACGACCTCGTCGAGGTCGAACCACGCCTGCACCTCGCTCGCGGCCACCAGGTGTCCGTGGTGGATGGGGTCGAAGGTGCCCCCCATGACGCCGACCCGCCGGCGCGGCCCGTCGCCGTCAACCATCGGCACTCAGCCGTGCTCGCGGCCCTTGCCGAACGACATCAGCAGCACGATGGCGAGGACGAGGATCCCGAGGGCGATGCCGCCCACGGCGTAGGGATCGATGCCGATGTCGCGTGTGTGCTCGGCGCCTTCTTCGGCGGCCGCGAGGATCGAGAGCATGCGGTCAATCTAGCAGCGGTCGTCGTCAGCGGACGTGCCCGGACCCGGTGACGACGAACGTCGTCGTGGTCATCTCGGTCAGGCCCATCGGGCCGCGGGCGTGCAGCTTCTGGGTGGAGATGCCGATCTCGGCGCCGAACCCGAGCTCGCCGCCGTCGGTGAAGCGGGTCGAGGCGTTCACCATGACGGCTGCGGCGTCGACACCGAGCGCGAACGCCTGCGCCGCCATCAGCGACGACGTGACGATCGCCTCGGTGTGATGCGAGGAGAAGCGGCGGATGTGGTCGACGGCGTCGTCCAGCGAATCCACGACCGCAGCAGAGATCTCGAGCGACAGGAACTCGGTGGCGTGGTCCTCGTCGGTGACCGGGATGACCTCGGGGTCGGCGGCCACGAAGGTCGGGTCGCCGTGCACCGTGACACCGGCGGCACGCAGGGCGGCGACCACGCGCGGCACGAAGGTGTCGGCGACGGCCTTGTGCACGAGCAACGACTCCGCTGCGTTGCACACGCTGGTGCGGTGGGTCTTGGCGTTGAGGACGATGTCGAGGGCCATGTCGAGGTCGGCGTCGGCATCGACGTACACGTGGCAGTTGCCGATTCCGGTCTCGATGACCGGGACGGTGGACTGCTCCACGACCGCCTGGATGAGCCCTGCTCCCCCGCGTGGGATCACCAGGTCGACGAGTCCTCGCGCCTGCATGAGGAGCTCGGCCGACGACCGGTCGTCGGCGGCGATCTGCTGGATCGCATCAGCCGGAAGACCGGTGCCGGCGATGGCCTCGCGCATCACGTCGATGATGGCGGCGTTGGAGTGGGCAGCCGAGGATGAGCCGCGCAGCAGCACCGCGTTGCCCGACTTCAGGCAGATGCCGGCCGCGTCCGCGGTGACGTTCGGCCGGCCCTCGTAGATGATGCCGATGACGCCGATCGGGACCCGCAGCTGCTGCATGCGCAGCCCGTTCGGGAGGGTCGAACCGCGCACGATCTCACCGACCGGGTCGGGCAGGGCGGCGACGTCGCGCAGGCCCTGGGCGAACCCGGCCACCCGCGCGGCATCGAGGGCGAGACGATCGATCACGTGCTCAGGCGTCCCGCCGCTCCGGGCGGCCTCGACGTCGCGCGCGTTGGCCTCGAGCAGCCGATCGGTGGCGGCCTCGAGCGCATCGGCGGCCGCGAGGAGAGCGGCATCCTTGGCCGCGCGCGACAACGGGGCGAGGACCCGGGCTGCGATCCCGGCTCTGCGGGCCGCGTCGTGCACCTGCTGCTTCACGCCGTCCATCCTAGGATTCCGTCCGACTGGCCGCGCCGACGAGCACGAGATCGTCGCGATGAACGACCTCACGTTCGTAGTCGGCGCCGAGCTCTGCGGCGAGCTCGCGGGTGGACCGCCCGAGCATGGGCGGCAGCTCGGCGCTGTCGTAGTTGACGAGCCCCCGGGCGACGACGGACCCGTCGGCAGCCACGACGTCGACCGGGTCTCCGGCGGCGAACGTGCCGGACACGGCGGTGATCCCAGCGGGCAGCAGCGAAGCCTTGCGCAGGGTGAGCGCCCGGACGGCTCCCTCATCGATGTGCAGCGCGCCCAGGGTGTCGCTCGCGTGGGCCAGCCACAGCAGCCGGGTGGGACGGCGGCGACCGGTGGCCAGGAAGCGCGTGCCGACGGCGTCGCCGGCCAGCGCCGCGGCAGCGTGCGCCGCCGCGGTGAGCACCACCGGGATGCCCGCCCCGGTGGCGATGCGCGCGGCCTCGATCTTGGTGACCATGCCTCCGGTGCCGATCGCCGACGCGCTGGGGCGAGCGATGTCGAGCCCGACCAGGTCCTGCTCCCCCGCCACCTCGGTGACGAGCGTGGATCCGTCCCGATCCGGTGGACCGTCGTACAGGCCGTCGACGTCGGAGAGCAGCACCAGCAGGTCGGCATGGACGAGGTGGGCCACCAGGGCGGCGAGCCGGTCGTTGTCGCCGAACCTGATCTCGGTGGTGGCGACAGTGTCGTTCTCGTTGACGACCGGGACCACGCCGAGCTCACGGAGCTTCGCGAACGTCTGGTACGCGTTGCGGTAGTGGCTGCGCCGGGTGACGTCGTCGACGGTCAACAGCACCTGCCCGACCACGAGGCCGTGCACCGCGAACCGTTCGGAGTAGCGCGCGACGAGAGCCCCCTGGCCGACGCTCGCGGCGGCCTGCTGGCTCGCGAGGTCGCGAGGACGCCGGGCGAGGCCCAGCGGTGCGAGGCCAGCGGCGATCGCCCCCGAGCTGACCAGCACGACTTCGTCACCCCGGGCGCGTGCCGAGGCCACGGCGTCGACGAGCGCGTCGAGCCGGTCGCTGTCGAGGCCCCCGTCGGCGGTGGTCAGCGACGACGAGCCGACCTTGACCACCACGCGGGTCATGGTGACTCGTCCTCGCCCGCTTCGCCGGGCTCGTCGGTGTCGCCGGGCTCGTCGCCGAATGCGCGTTCCTGACGCGCCTGCGCCTCGTGGGCCCGCTTGGCCGCCAGCTCCTCGCGGCGCTGCGGGTTGGTGCGACGGTCGTTGTCGTACAACCGCTCGTCCTCACCACGGCGCCCCAGGATCTCCGCGCCGGCCGTGATCTGGGGATCGAAGTCGAACACGACAGCGTCGAGCTCGCCGGACTCGTCGACACCGCCGATGACCACGTCGTCGCCGCGCTCGGCACCGAGCTCGAGCAGGCGGCTCTCCACCCCGAGCCGGTTGAGCCGATCGGCGAGGAACCCGACCGCTTCGTCGTTGCTGAAGTCGGTCTGGCGCACCCATCGCGTCGGCTTCGCGCCCCTGACGATGAACTGCCCGTTGCGCTTGTCGATGGTGAACTCGGCGTCGAGGCCGGCTTCGGCGGGCGGGCGGAGCACGATCCGGGTGGCTTCGGCCCGAGGAGCGGCGGCCCGCTTGGCCGCGACGACCTCGGCCATCGCGAACGACAGCTCTCGCAGGCCCGCGTGGCTGGAGGCGGAGACCTCGAACACGTCCAGCCCGCGGCCTTCGAGGTCTGCGCGGACGAACTCGGCGATCTGGCGGGCATCGGGCACGTCGACCTTGTTGAGGGCGACGAGCCGAGGTCGGTCGTCGAGCCCTCCCCCGGTGGCTGCGGCGTATGCGGTGAGCTCGGCCTCGATGACGTCGAGATCGGTGAGCGGGTCGCGGCCGGGCTCGACGGTCGCGCAGTCGATGACGTGCACCAGTGCCGCGCAGCGCTCGACGTGGCGCAGGAAGTCGTGTCCGAGTCCGCGACCTTCACTGGCTCCCTCGATGAGGCCCGGGACGTCGGCCACGGTGAAGGTGGTGGCGCCGGCCGTGACGACCCCGAGGTTGGGAACCAACGTCGTGAAGGGGTAGTCGGCGATCTTGGGGCGGGCTCGCGAGAGCGCGGCGATGAGGCTCGACTTCCCGGCGCTCGGGAAGCCGACCAGCCCGATGTCGGCGACGACCTTGAGCTCGAGCGTGATGGTCCGGTCCTCGCCGGGCTCACCCTTGAGCGCGAACCCCGGGGCCTTGCGCTTGCTGGACGCCAGGGCCGCGTTGCCGAGTCCACCGCGTCCACCGGCCGCGATGACGATCTCGGTTCCGGGCCCGACGAGGTCGGCCAGCACCTCACCGTTGACGTCGCGCACGACGGTGCCGTCGGGAACCGCGAGGACCAGCTCGCCTCCGCGTGGGCCACTGCGGTTGCTGCCCGCGCCGGGCATGCCGTTGCCGGCCTTGCGGTGGGGCTCGTGGTGGTACTCCACGAGCGTGGTGACATCCGGGTCGACCCGCAGCACGACGTCGCCCCCGTGACCGCCGTTGCCGCCGTCGGGCCCACCGAGCGGCTTGAACTTCTCGCGATGCACCGACGCCACCCCGTGGCCGCCGTCGCCCGCGGAGACGTGCAACGTCACCTGGTCGACGAACGTGGGGATGGCCACAACTGCTCCTGTCCTGGGTGAAACTGCCCGATCATGCAGAAAGGGGCAGGCCGCTCACGCGGACCGCCCCTTGCTGGAAAGAGTGGGTTCGTCCGCTACTGCGCCGGAGCTTCCGAAGCGGCCGGGACGATGTTGACGACCTTGCGGCCACGACGGGAACCGAACTCGACGGCACCGTCGGACAACGCGAACAGCGTGTCGTCGCCACCGCGACCGACGTTGGTGCCCGGGTGGAAGTGGGTGCCGCGCTGGCGCACGATGATCTCGCCGGCGTTGACGACCTGCCCGCCGAAGCGCTTCACGCCGAGGCGCTGTGAGTTGGAGTCGCGCCCGTTCCTGGTGGACGCTGCGCCCTTCTTGTGTGCCATCTGTCTGGCTCCTACTGCGTAAGGATTACTTGGAGATTCCGGTGATCTTGACCTGGGTGTACTTCTGGCGATGACCCTGGCGCTTCTTGTAGCCGGTCTTGTTCTTGTACTTCTGGATGATGATCTTGGGGCCCTTGGTCTGGCCGAGGACCTCAGCGGTGACCGAGACCTTCGCGAGCGTCTTCGCGTCGGAGGTGACGGAGTCGCCGTCGACGAGCAGCACGGCCGGCAGGGAGAGGGACTCGCCCTCGGCCTTGGCGACCTTGTCGATCTCGACGACGTCGCCGACGGCCACCTTCTGCTGCGTGCCGCCACTGCGCACGATTGCGTACACCACGAATGTCCTCATTCTTGATACGGGGATTCAAGCCTGTCGACGGTGCGCTCGCCCAGCGGCGCACCGACGTTCCATTCTACGGAGCCAGCCCCTCGTCGGTCAAAACGGGGTCGGCCTCCTTCGCAGACGCCTCGTCCTTGGGGGCCCGGTCCTTCGGCATCTCGTCCTGGGGCGCGTCGGCCTTCGAAACCTCGTCCTGGGGCGCATCGGCCTTGGGAGCCTCGTCCTTCGGAGCCTCGTCCTTCGGAGCCTCGTCCTTCGGAGCCTCGTCCTTCGGAGCCTCGTCCTTCGGGGCGCCGGCGTCCCTGGTCGACGCGGACTTGGCGGACTTCTTCGCAGCAGTCTTCTTGGCCGGCTGGTTGCCCTTGCCGCCGCCCCCGTTGCCCTTGCCGCCGCCGTCCTTGCCGCCGCCGTCCTTGGAGCCGTTGCCCTTGCCGCCGCCGTCCTTGGAGCCATTGCCGTTGCCGCCACCGCCGCCGCGACGCCCGCGGCGCTGTTCGTCCTTCTTGGGCTCGACCGGGTCGGCCGTGATGACGACGCCGCGACCGTTGCAGTGCTCGCAGTTGGCACTGAACGACTCCAGCAGGCCGGTGCCGATGCGCTTGCGGGTCATCTGCACGAGACCGAGCGACGTCACCTCAGCGACCTGGTGTCGCGTGCGGTCGCGCCCGAGGCACTCGACGAGACGACGCAGCACGAGGTCGCGGTTGCTCTCGAGCACCATGTCGATGAAGTCGATGACGATGATGCCGCCGATGTCGCGCAGGCGGAGCTGGCGCACCATCTCCTCGGCCGCCTCGAGGTTGTTCTTGGTGACGGTCTCCTCGAGGTTGCCGCCCGAACCGGTGAACTTGCCGGTGTTGACGTCGACGACCGTCATCGCCTCGGTGCGGTCGATGACGAGTGAACCACCAGAGGGCAGGAACACCTTGCGCTCAAGCGCCTTGTGGATCTGCTCGTCGATGCGGTGCTCGTCGAAGGAGTCGGAGTCCTTGTCGTCCCACTTCGTGGCGCGGTCGGCCAAGTCGGGGGCGACGTGATTGACGTATCCGGAGATGTTGTCCCAGGCGTCATCGCCCTGGATGACGAGTGAGGTGAAGTCCTCGTTGAACAGGTCGCGGACGACCTTGATCATCAGGTCCGGCTCGGCGTAGAGCAGCTCCGGTGCCTTGCCACCCTCGACCTTCTTCTCGATGTCCTGCCAGCGCGCGGTGAGGGCGGCGACGTCACGCGTCAGCTGGTCCTCAGTGGCACCCTCAGCAGCGGTGCGCACGATGACGCCCGCGTCATCGGGCAGCACCTCCTTGAGGAGGGCCTTGAGCCGCGTGCGCTCGTTCTCGGGCAGCTTGCGGGAGATGCCGGCGGTCTGGCCACGCGGCACGTAGACGAGGAAGCGGCCGGGCAGGCTGATCTGGCTGGTGAGCCGGGCGCCCTTCTGGCCGATCGGGTCCTTGCTGACCTGGACGAGGATCGTCTGGCCGGGCGACAGGGCGTCCTCGATCTTGCGCTGCTTGCCGTTGCCGAGCGTGCTCCAGTCGACCTCGCCGGCGTACAGCACGGCGTTGCGGCCGGCGCCGATGTCGACGAAGGCGGCTTCCATGCTCGGCAGGACGTTCTGCACCTTGCCGAGGTAGACGTTGCCGATCAGGGACGTCTGCGACCCCCGGGCCACGTAGTGCTCGACGAGGACGGAATCCTCCAGGACGGCGATCTGTGTGTAGTCGTCGCGCTGGCGCACGATCATCTGGCGCTCGACGGACTCGCGTCGGGCCAGGAACTCGGCCTCGGACACGATCGGTGCGCGGCGGCGGCCCGCTTCGCGGCCCTCTCGGCGGCGCTGCTTCTTGGCCTCGAGGCGGGTGGAGCCGCTGACGCTGGTGATCTCGTCCTCGGCGCTGCGACCGTCGCGGACCCGCACGACCGTGTTCTTCGGGTCGTCCGGCGACGCGGCCGGGTCCTCGCCGGCGCGGGCGCGGCGGCGACGACGCCGGCTGGCTCCGTCGCCGCCCTCGCTGTCGTCATCGCCGTCGTCGCGGTTCCCTTGTGAGGAGTCGGGGGTGTCGTTGCCTTCGTCGTCGCCCTTGCGGCGTCGGCGTCCACCGCGGCTGCGGCGGCGACGCTTGGGACCGTCACCCTCGTCGTCGCTACCGGCACCGTCGTTGCCGGCACCGTCGTTGCCGCCCTTGCCCTCGGCAGGCTGGGCCTTCGGCTTGGCGGGCAGGGTCGTGGTCTCCGGCGGCTGGAACATGACGCCGCTTCCGGGCGCGGCGTCGCTGGTGGTCCCGCCCTCGGCCTTCCTGGCGGTGGTCTTCTTGGCCGCCGTCTTCTTCGCGGCGGTCTTCTTCGCCGGGGCCTTCTTGGCCGGGGAACCGGAGGACTCGGCCTCGGACGGGCCCGAGGCAGCGGCCTTCTTGGCCGGCTTCGAGCCGGCAGGCTCGTCCTTGGCGGAGGAGTCCTTGGCCGGTGGGGCCTTCTTGGCCGGCTTCGTCGGGGCGGCGAAGATGTCGGTGCTCAGCGCAGCCGGTGGACCGGCCGGCCGGCCGGCGGCGCGCCGACGCGCGGTGCTGGAGGTGGATTCTGAGGGGGTATCGGTGTCGTCGAGCATGTGCTCTCCTTCGCCCGCGCTCCGGAGTGTGAGTCCGGCCGGGGCTGTACGTCTGTGGCTCGCACGAGGCGGGCCTGAAGCCTTCGGTCTGCCGAGGCGCCACGCGCTCCGGGGGCGACGACGGTCAAGGCCTGTCACACGGTGATTCTCACGCCGCCGCGGTCAGCACCGGTCAAGATGCGTCGCGGTCGAGGGCGAGAGGATCGCCGACCATGCCGGTGACCGGGTCGAGGGGGCCTTGGGCCGAGCGAGTCGCCACTGGCGCCTGCTCGACGTTCAGGCCTCCGCGGGATCGGAGTCCGGCGAGAACGTCGTCCGGTCGTACCGACGGTGTGTCATGTCGGATGACCACCTCCAGTATCGCACACGGCTCGGCGTTTCCGTCGGCGAGCGGGACGCCATCCGTTCCCGTCGTCTCACCTCCGCGGACCTCCAGGGCCAGCACGTCGGCCCTGACGTCGAAGGTTCGGAGCCCGCGCTTCATCATCCGCTCGACCTCGACGACGTCGGCCGACAGGAACGCCTCGACCGCCGAGGACGCTTCTGCGACCTCCACTCCCCCGAGCTCGATCGACCACCTGCTCGCTTGGAGCTGGTCGGCCAAGGAGCCCTGACCAGCGGAGACGACGACCTCCAGGACATCCAGGCCGGGTGGCAGCGAGGCGTCGAGGTCGGCGCGGACCTGATCAGGGTCGCAGGGCTGGGTGAGCCCGATCTCGAGGTACTCGGCCTCGGTGGCGGCACCGGTGGGCGAGGCGTTGGCGTAGGAGATCTTCGGGTGTGGGCTGTAGCCCGACGAGAACGCGATCGGGACCCGGGCGCGTCGAATGGCCCGTTCGAAGGCGCGGGCGAAGTCGCGGTGGCTGGTGAACCGCAGGCGTCCTCGCTTGGCGTACCTGATCCGCAGCTTCTGCGCGATCGGCAGCTGCGGGTTCGGCGCCTCGGGGTTCGGCGTGCCCTCCATCGTGCTCACCCCGTGAGGCTACCCGCCGACGGCACTCCAGCCCGCCGCGTCAGGATGGTCGGGTGTCCGCTCCCGCACCTCGCCACGGTCGCCTGCTCATCGGTACGGCGATCGTGCTGCTGGCCCTGAACCTGCGGGTGGCGGTCGGCAGTGTCGGCGTGGTGCTCGACGCCTTGCGCGCCGACCTCGGCATGAGCCTCAGCGTCGCCGGCATCCTGACGACCCTGCCGGTGCTGTGCTTCGCGCTGTTCGGCAGCGGGTCGCACGGCGTCGTGCGGCGCATCGGCCTGCACCGCACCACGGCGGGGCTGCTGGCCCTGACCGCCGTCGGGCTCGCGCTGCGGGCCGTCGTCGACTCCCCCGCGTTGTTCCTGCTGCTCTCAGTGGTCTCGCTGGCTGGAGCCGCCGTGGGCAACGTCATCCTGCCCGCGCTCACGAAGGTCCACTTCCCTGACAAGGTTCCCCAGATCAGCTCCCTGTACGGGGCCGCGCTGATGACCGGCGCGGCCCTGGGATCGGTGGTGACGGTTCCGATCGCTGACGCGTTCGGCTCCTGGCGCGTCGGGGTCGGCGCCTGGGCCCTGCTCGCCCTCCTCACCCTCCTGCCCTGGCTGCGTTTCCTGGGGCACGACCTGCACGTCGACACCGCCGCCTCGCGGCTGACGATGAGGCGACTGGCCCGCTCGCCGATGGCCTGGGCGGTCGCGCTGTGCTTCGGCGCCCAGTCGGCCCAGGCGTACGCCCAGTTCGGCTGGTTCCCGGCGATCCTGCACGCCGGCGGTCTGTCGACCGGCGCGGCCGGAGCCATGCAGGGCCTGCTCAGCGCGGTGGGCATCCCGATGACGCTCGCCCTGCCGGCGCTGATCCGATGGGCCGGCCCGCGACCGCTCCTCCCCTGGGGTTTCGCGCTGGTGACCGTGGCCGGGTGGACCGGCGTGCTGATCGCCCCGGCGGCTCTCGCCTGGCTGTGGGCGGTGCTCCTGGGCGTCGGCGGGACGGCGTTCACCTGGACCTTGACGATGATCGGGCGCCGCGCCCGGACACCGGACGGCACCGCCGCCTTGTCGGGCTTCGCCCAGAGCATCGGCTACGTGCTCGCCGGGCTGGGACCGCTCGGCACCGGCCTGCTGCACGACGCCACCGGCACCTGGACGGTGCCGGTGGCGGTGCTGCTGGTGGCCGCGCTCCTCATCGGGGTGTTCGGCACGTTCGTCAATCGCGAACGCTTCCTCGAGGACGAGCTCGGCCGCTGACTCGGGTCAGTCGGCAAAGGTGTAGCCCGACCGACCGAGCCGAGCGAGGTGCGCGATGAAGGCCAGGCGGCTTCCGTGCACCTCGACGCCTCGCTCGGCGTACTGGCGACGACGCTCCAGGCGATCGAACTGCTCGCGCTCGAACTGCGCGGTCTCGGTGTGGGCGATGTAATCGGTGATGACGGTCATGATGTGCTCCTTCGACACCATTGACTCTCGTCGCTGAGGTAGCGGCCGGGCATCGGACGAGCGCCCCATCTTCGGGTGAACGGCTACCTCAGGCCGGCCGTTCGGGTACCTCAGACGACGCTGAGGGGCAGGAGCGCCCGGCCGGTGGGGCCCATCTGGATCTCGGTGTCCATCTGGGGGCACACGCCGCAGTCGAAGCACGGAGTCCAGCGGCAGTCGTCGACTTCGCGCGGGCCGTCGGGGTCGATGGCGTCCTGCCAGTCCTCCCACAGCCAGTCGCGGTCGAGGCCGGCGTCGAGGTGGTCCCACGGCAGCACCTCCGCGTACTCCCGTTCGCGGGTGGTGTACCAGTCGAGATCAACGGGCTCGTCGGCCAGCGCGATGGCCGTCTGCTCCGCCCACCGCTCGTACGAGAAGTGCTCGCTCCAGCCGTCGAAACGACCGCCGTCGCGCCACACCGCCTCGATGATGCGACCGACACGCCGGTCGCCGCGCGAGAGCAGTCCTTCGATCGTGCCGGGCTTGCCGTCGTGGTAGCGGAAGCCGATCGCGCGTCCGAACCGCTTGTCGGACTGCACGGAGGACCGCAGCTTGCGCAGGCGCTCGTCGGTGGTCTCGTGGTCGAGCTGGCTGGCCCACTGGAACGGGGTGTGCGGCTTCGGCACGAAGCCGCCGATCGAGACCGTGCAGCGGATGTCGCGGCGGCCGGAGACCTCACGGCCGACCTCGATGACCTTCTTCGCCAGTTCACCGATCTGCATGACGTCCTCGTCGGTCTCGGTGGGCAGGCCGCACATGAAGTAGAGCTTCACCTGCCGCCAGCCGTGCGAGTAGGCCGCCGAGACGGTGGTGATGAGGTCCTCCTCGGTGACCATCTTGTTGATCACCTTGCGCAGCCGCTCGCTGCCGCCCTCGGGCGCGAAGGTGAGGCCGGAGCGTCGGCCGTTGCGGCTGAACTCGTTGGCGAGGGTGATGTTGAACGCGTCGACGCGGGTCGACGGCAGCGACAACGACGTGTTGCTGCCCTCGTAACGGTCGCCGAGCTGCTTGGCGATCTCGCCGATCTCGGAGTGGTCGGCGCTGCTCAGCGAGAGCAGGCCGACCTCGTCGAGGCCCGACTTCGCCAGGCCGTTCTCGACCATCGCGCCGATGCCCTCGATGGACCGCTCGCGGACGGGACGGGTGATCATCCCGGCCTGGCAGAACCGGCAGCCGCGCGTGCAGCCGCGAAAGATCTCGACCGAGTAGCGCTCGTGCACCGTCTCGGCGAGCGGGACGAGGGGGTTGCGAGGGTACGGCCAGGCGTCGAGGTCCATCAGGGTGTGCTTGGCCACCCGCCACGGGACGCCGGGGCGGTTCGGCACGACGCGCTGGATGCGGCCGTCGGGGAGGTAGGAGACGTCGTAGAACTTGGGCACGTAGACGCCACCGGAGGCAGCCAGGCGCATGAGCACCTCGTCGCGTCCACCCGGCCGGCCCTCGTCCTTCCACTCCCGGACGACCTCGCTGATGGCGAGCACGATCTCCTCGCCGTCACCGAGCACCGCGGCGTCGACGAAGTCGGCCACGGGCTCGGGGTTGAACGCCGAGTGACCGCCGGCGAGGACGATCGGGTCGTCCTCGCCCCGGTCGACCGCGTGCAGCGGGATGCCGGCGAGGTCGAGGGCCGTGAGGAGGTTGGTGTACCCGAGCTCGGTGGCGAACGAGACGCCGAGCAGGTCGAACGCGCCGACCGGCCGGTGACCGTCGACCGTGAACTGCGGGATGGCATGCTCGCGCATCACCGACTCCATGTCGCCGAACACCGCGTAGGTGCGCTCGGCCAGGATCCAGTCGCGCTCGTTGAGCACCTCGTACAGGATCTGCAGGCCCTGGTTCGGGAGGCCCACCTCATAGGCGTCCGGGTACATCAGCGCCCAGCGCACCGTCGCGGCGTCCCAGTCCTTGACCGTGGCGTTGAGCTCACCGCCGACGTACTGGATCGGCTTGCTCACCGAGGGCAGCAGAGGTTCCAGACGCGCGAACACAGACTCGATGGGCATGACGTCAGGGTATGCGCTGGCTCAACGATCGTGGAAACGGAGCATCGCCTCGCGGCGGTTCTCGACCTGCAGCTTCTGCAGGATGCTGCTCACGTGGTTCCGCACCGTGATCGGGGAGATGACGAGCGTGTCGGCGATCTGCTGGTTGGACCGCCCGGCGGCGAGGTGCTCAAGCACCTCTCGCTCGCGTACCGAGAGATCGGCGAAGCGCTCGCGCCGGTCGGGTGCGCTCTCGCCGAAGAAGTCGAGCATCCTGACGGCGAGGCCGGGCCCGAACACGGCGTGCCCGGCCGCCAACCCGCGGACGGCGCTGACCACCTGCTCCGCGGCGATTCCCTTGACGAGGTAGCCCGTCGCGCCGGCCCGAACGGCCGCGAACACGCTGGCGTCCTCCTCCGACATGGTCAACACCAGCACTCGCGCACGCGCGCCGGACTCCGTCAAGGTGACGGTCGCCTCGAGCCCACCCATCCCCGGCATGGCCAGGTCCATGACCACCACGTCCGGGTCGTGTTCGGAGACCAGGCTCATCACCTGCGTGCCGTCGACGGCCTCCCCCACCACGACGATGTCGTCGGCCTGCTCCAAGGTGAAACGCAGGCCCTCGCGGAAGATCGGGTGATCGTCCACCAGCAGCACGCGGATCGGCGTCATCGCGTCGATCCGATCTGCGAGATCGGGAGCTCCGCCTCGACCGTGGTGCCGCCGCCCTCGGTGTCGCGCACGACCAGGGTTCCGCCCAGCTCCTCGGCCCGCTCTCGCATCGTCAGGCGTCCCACACCGGAGGAGGCCCCCCGAATGCCTCGACCGTGGTCCACCACCCGAACGACGAGGGCGTCACCACTCATGCCGAGCTCGAGCTCGACGACACCGCTGTCGCTGTGGCGCGCGGCGTTGGTCACGGCCTCGGCGGCGATGCGGAACACCGCCACCTCGATGACCGGAGGCAGGTCCACCATGTCGGCCTCGGTGACGAGATCGACGCCGACCTGCTCGGCGAGCTCGCGCAGCGCCGGAACGAGGCCGAGCTCGTCCAGGCTCGGCGGCCTCAGCTGCCGGCTCATGCGGCGCACGTCATCCAGGGCCTGCCGCGCCGTGAGCTCCAGCCGCGCCAGGCGGCTCGACGCCACCGACGGATCCTTGCGCACGACCTCGGGAAGTCCGCCGAGCTGCATGGAGAGTCCCGCGAGGGTCGGCCCCAGCTCGTCGTGGAGGTCGCGGCGAAGGCGCAGGCGTTCGGCCTCACGAGCGGTGACGATCTGCTGCCGGCTGCGAACCAGCTCGTCGGTGAGCCGCTTCACGGTGGCCCCCGGGTCCTTCGCATCCCCGTAGATCGCGCGGTCGAGAAGACGTTGCAGCCTCCCCCGAAGCGGTAGCAGAGCCAGCGCGGCGACCCCGGTGACCAGTCCGACCGCGAGGGGTGGGAGGTTGCGGCCGGCGTTGCCGGCCAGCGCGACGACGCCCACGTAGCCGAGCGCGATCATCGCGGTCAGCACGGAGTACACGAACGCGTGACCGACCACCACGTCGACGTCGCGCATGCGACGTCGCAGCACTGCTGAGGTGATCGCCACCGCAAGCAGCGCGGTTCCGACGACGTCCAGGGCGTCGGAGGCCCACGGCCACAACAGTCGGCCGACGACGACGAGCATGACGAAGACGATCATGGCCACGAGGACGCTCACCAGACGACGGCGCTCGTCTCCGGCGCCGCGCCGGATCCGCACGACTATTGCGACAAGAACCAGGAGCAGCGGCGCCTGGAGCAGCCAGAGGTCGAGCCCGGCGATGGCATCGCCCCAGGCGGCCGGGAGAAGTCCGGCCGGGTTCGCAGGATCGGATGGCCACGTCGAGCCCGGCGCAGCGGCTGAGCCGCGGACGAACGACCACACGAGGACCAGCACCGCCTGAGCACCGACCACCGCAGCCACCAACGGCCGCCATCGCGGCGACGGCAGCCGACCGTCCGGGAGCAGCACCACGATCATCAGGGTGCAGGGCACGACGATCGCACCGGGCCGATCGACCCACCAGATCGCCCACTCAGCACCCTCGCGGCGGCCGCTCTCGACCCACGCGGTGCCGAGCGCGGACACCGCGAACAACGCCGCGACGGCGAGCATCAGCCAACCGAGCGGGTTGGCCGGCCGACCCGCGGAGACGAGCACACCGGGAACGGCGAAGAAGGCCGGGATCAGCACCAACTTCCACGGCACGGGACCAGTGCTGAGCAGCGCCGCCGCCGTTGCCGTGCCGACGGCGAGCGCCGCCAGGGTCCAGGCCAGCACGTGCGCCGACCTGGACCCCAGCGAGGCCGGGAAGCTCATGCCTCAGTATGTTCCCGGGAATCGGCTCCGTCAGTGGATCCGTGGAGCCAGGTCGCGCGGGGCATCCGGATGACGTGGACCCCGAGCCAGACCAAGGCGACGAGCAACAGCAAGTGGGGCTCGAGCACCCCGGCCGACGGCAGCGTGAAGTCCCAGACGAGGAACCCGACCAGCGCGACCAACGGGACCTTGGGGAAGAGGCCCGAACGCCAGCACGCGATGCTGAGCAGGAACAGGCCGAAGAACGAACCGAGCAGGTGCGGGTACAGCGCGTTGACCAGCACGCCCGTGTGCTCGACGAACCCATCGTTGAGCGCGACGGCGTCATCCACGCCGATGGCGTCCGGCGCGACCGATCCGGCCGCGTACCCGAGGGCGATGACGTTGTGGAAACCCCACATGCCCACGAGCACCAGCACCGTGGCCACCGCGGTGAGCCGCGGCGTGCTCCAGCGAGTCACCTGCGCCAGCCCGAGGAGGCCGAGCGGGAGGACGAGGATGCTCAGCACCAGGGCGAATTGCTCACTCTGATGGATGACCGGGTGGTCGGCGCCCCAACGGATCTGGTCGCTGAAGGTCTCGTGCCCGCCGCTGAGCAGCTCGCCCGCGTACTGGGAGCCCCCGTTGAGCAGGCCGGCCAGGACCAGGCAGAGTCCGACCCCCCGCTGGATGGCACGCGAGTGCGGTGGTGCCGAGGTGGATGTGGCTGACGTCGTGCCGAGCGCGGTCATGATTCCTCCATGAGGTGGTTGGAGGTTCGATCGTGGACCGGCCGGGCCGCCGGGCACATGGTGCAAACGTCCCAACTGCGGTACCAAGTCGTCAGGCGGAGTTGATCGCCCAGTTGAACGCAGGGGCGCCCTGGCCACGGGCGATCATGAGGGCCAGCCAGGCGCCCATCATCATCTCGACCGCCGACGCCGTGCCGATGCCGCCGAGATCGACCAGCTGCTCGCGCCGCCACCCCAGCTCGGACAGGAAGTCTCGGACTCGGTTCTTCGCGCCCTCGTCGTCGCCGCTGAGGAACGCCACGTGGTCTCCCGGCACGGACGACGGGTCGACCATGACGGCGCAGTTCATCGTGTTGAGGCTCTTGACCACGAACGTGTCCGGGAAGGCTTCCTGCAGACGACGACCGACCGAGCGCTCGGCACTCGCGGCCGGCACCGGGTAGCCGCCCTCGACCGGGACGAGCTCGTTGGACAGGTCGATCAAGGTCTTTCCGGCGAGCGCCTCGGCGCCGATCGACTCAAGGACGGCGAGCGAGTGGACGCCGTTCGTCGCGTTGACGACCAGGTCGCCGTGCGCCGCGGCATCGGAGAACGAGCCGGTGCCGACCCCGAGGTCGGCGAACGGCGCGAGGCTGCCGGAATCGGCGGACCGGGCTCCGACGACGACGTCGGCTCCGAGCTCGGCCAGTCGCGCGGCCAGGGCGCGCCCGACCATGCCGGTCCCGAGCACGCCGACGGGGTTCATGCGAGCTCGGGGAACCAGAGGGCGATCTCGCGGGTGGCGGACTCGGTGGAGTCGGACGCGTGCACGAGGTTCTCGCGGTTGGACAAGGACAGGTCGCCGCGGATGGTGCCCGGCTCGGCCTTGCGTCCGTCGGTGGCGCCGTTGAGGGTGCGCACGACGTCGATGGCTTCGTCGCCCTCGAGCACGAGCGCCACCAGCGGGCCGGACGTGGCGAACTCACGCAGCGGCGGGTAGAAGTCGCGGTCGACGTGCTCGGCGTAGTGGGCGTCGGCCATCTCGCCGGTGATGGTCCGGTGCTCCATCGCCACGAGGCTCAGGCCCTTGGCCTCGTATCGTGAGATGAGATGGCCCACGAGTCCTCGGCGGACGGCGTCGGGCTTGAGCAGAACGAGCGATCTCTCCATGCTCGATAACGTAGCGCCTGCACCGCACGACCCGTTCGGGAGAGGACCCCATGACCGACGCCTGGTGGCGCGACGCCGTCATCTACCAGGTGTACCCGCGCTCGTGGGCCGACTCCGACGGCGACGGGATCGGTGACCTCCCCGGTATCGCGGCACGGCTCGACCACCTCGTCACGCTCGGGGTCGACGCCGTCTGGCTGTCGCCCTTCTACACCTCGCCGCAGCACGACGCCGGCTACGACGTCAGCGACTACCGCGACGTCGACCCCCGGTTCGGCACGCTCGCCGACTTCGACCAGCTCCTCTCCAGTGCCCACGAGAAGGGGCTTCGGGTGCTGGTGGACCTGGTGCCCAACCACACCTCGAGCGAGCATCCGTGGTTCCAGGCGGCGCTCCGCACGGGACCGGGCAGTCCGGAGCGAGCCCGCTACCTGTTCCGCGACGGCCGCGGGCCCGAAGGTGCGGAGCCGCCCAACAACTGGAGGAGCACCTTCGGCGGCCCGGGCTGGACTCGCATCACCGAGCCCGACGGCAGTGCCGGCCAGTGGTACCTCCACCTGTTCGACGTCACCCAGCCGGACCTCGACTGGACGAACCCGGAGGTCCGCGACGAGTTCGACTCGGTGCTGCGCTTCTGGCTCGACCGCGGCGTCGACGGATTCCGCGTGGACGTCGCGCACGGGCTCGTCAAGGTCGCCGGCCTCCCCGACGCGTCGCTCGACCACGATCCGGCCCTCGACACGACCTCCGCGCAGCCGATGTGGGACCAACCCGAGGTGCACGACGTCTACCGTCGCTGGCGCCTGCTGCTCGATGAGTACGGCACGCCCGACGGGGACGACGACCGCATCCTGTGCGCCGAGGCCTGGGTCCTGCCCGAGGACGCGCTCGCCCGCTACGTCCGCGCCGACGAGATGCACCACTCGTTCAACTTCGCCTACCTGATGACGCCGTGGAGCGCACCCGACCTGCGCGGCACCATCGCCGCGACCATGTCCAGCGCGGCCACCGTCGGCGCACCCCAGACCTGGGTGCTGTCGAATCACGACGTGGTGCGGCACGCCAGCAGGCTGGGCCTCACCCAGGTCCCCGGCCGCCTGAACCGGTTCTCCGGCGTGGGCGAGGACGACCCGCAGCCCGATGCCGAGCTCGGCCTGCGGCGGGCTCGGGCCGCCACCACCGTCATGCTCGCCCTGCCCGGGTCGGCCTATCTCTACCAGGGCGAGGAGCTCGGCCTCCCCGAGGCCACCCGGTTGCCGGACTCGGTGCGTCAGGACCCGACCTGGGAGCGGTCCGGGCACGTCGAGCGCGGGCGCGACGGGTGCCGGGTGCCGGTGCCCTGGGAGGGCAGCTCACCGTCGTTCGGTTTCGGTCCCGGTGACGTCACGTGGCTCCCCCAGCCGACGGAGTACGGCGCACTGGCCGTCGACCGCCAGCTCGACGTCGACGGCTCCACGCTCGAGCTGTACCGGTCGCTGCTGCGGCTCAGACGCCGCCTGCGCATCGGGCTCGGCCGGCTGACCTGGTACGACGCGGGCTCGGACGACGTCCTGGCCTTCACCACGACCACGTCGGGCGGCGGCGTCGTGCTCGTGCTGGCCAACCTCGGCACCGAGCCGGCGCGACTCCCCGACGGGGCGCGCGTCATCGTGGCCAGCGGCCTGCTCGACTCGTCCGGCCTCGCAGTGCCCACCGACACCGCGGTCTGGGCGGACATCGAAGCGTCTCGCTGACCTCGGCGTCGCTCAGGAGTCGGAGTCCTCGGCGGCCCAGCGGGCCTTGTCGGACTCGATCCGGCGCCCGACCCCGTACGCCGTCGCCCACAACGCGGCGAACATCGTGCCGACGAGGAACATGATGGGCACCAGGAATCCGAGCCCGATCGCCCCGACCTGCAGCGCGTGGCCCATGACATACGCCCAGGGCCGGCTCAACAGGCCCGCGGTGACGACGCACAGCACTGCGAGGCCCAGCCCGAGGATCAGCGCCAAGGACGTGTCGACACCCTCCACCGAGATCATCACCGGCACGCTCAGGGCCAGGACGACGGCCTCGAGCGTGAGCATCGCCGCGCACATTGCTCTCATGTCGGCTCCCCGCCGGGGCCCCTCATGTCGGCTGCCCGCCGGGGGATCTCATGTCGGCTCTCCGCCGAACAGGACCCGCGCCTCCCCGACCGTGATGACCGATCCGGTGATCAGGACCCCGCCGCTGCCGATCGCGTCCTCGTAGCCGTCGCTGGAGTCGGCCCGGGCGACGGCGCGCTCGATGGCGTCGTCGAGCCTCCGCACCACGGAGACGCGCTCGGCACCGAAGATGTCGTCGGCGATCTCGCCCAGCTCCGCGGCCGGCATCGAGCGCGGCGTGCTGTTCTGCGTGCAGACGATCTCGGCGAGGACCGGCTCCAGCCGGCGCACGATCTCCTCGACGTCCTTGTCGGCCATGACCCCGACGACGCCGATGAGCGGGCTGAAGCTGAACGCGTCCTGGACGGCCTCCAGCGCGGCCTCGATGCCGTGCGGGTTGTGGGCCGCGTCGAGCAGCACCGTGGGGCTGCGGCGAACGACCTCGAGGCGCCCGGGTGAGGAGACGTCGACGAACGCCTGCCGCACGAGGTCGACGTCGAGCTCGTGCGAACCGGTGAACGCCTCGACCGCGGCGAGGGCGTACGCGGCGTTGCGCGCCTGGTGGGCACCGTGCAGCGGCAGGAAGATCTCGCCGTATCGTCCGGCCACGCCCTGAAGATCGATCTGCTGGCCGCCCAGGGCGGTGAGTCGCTCGGCGACACCGAAGTCGACGCCTTCGCGCAGCACCGTGGCTCCGACGTCGACGGCACGTCGCATCACGACGTCGAGGACGTCCGGCTCCTGCTCGGCCAGCACGAGGTGGCTGCCGGGCTTGATGATGCCCGACTTCTCGGCGGCGATCGCCTCGATGCGGTCGCCGAGGTAGGCCGCGTGGTCGACGGCGACCGGAGTCACCACGGCGACCTGGCCGTCGGCGACGTTCGTGGCGTCCCACGAGCCGCCCATCCCGACCTCCACGACCGCGGCGTCGATCGGCGCGTCGGCGAACGCGGCGAACGCCATCGCCACGGTCATCTCGAAGAAGGACACGGGGTGCGGCTGGGAGTCGTCGACGATCTGGGCGTACGCAGCGACGTCGGCGAACGCCTCGACGAACCCTTCCTCGGTCAGCGGCTCACCGTCGAGGCAGATGCGTTCGGTCATCGACTGCAGGTGTGGACTGGTGAATCGCCCGGTCCGCAGGTCGAGGGCACGCAGCAGGGCATCGACCATCCGGGCCGCCGACGTCTTGCCGTTGGTGCCGGTGAGGTGCACCACCGGGTAGGCGTGCTGCGGGTCGCCGAGCAGTCGGCACAGGGCGCTGATGCGGTCGAGGGACGGCTCGAGGCGCGTCTCCGGCCACCGACCGAGCAGCGCCTGCTCGACCTCGGCATAGGTGGGGTTCATTGCTGCCAGTATTGCTGCACCCGCCGCACACCAGGGCTGCGCCCCATGGAGACGTCAGGGACCGGTCAGGGTCTCCACGGATGGTGAACCTGTCAGGGGTTTGGATGATGATGGTGACACCGATCTCGCACCCCGACGCTCTCAGGAGTTCCGCATGAACCGTTCCGTCGCCGGATGGGTCGTCCATCACTGGGCCAAGTGGGTCGTCCTGATCCTGTCCGTGATCCTGATCGGTTCGATGGGCTCGCTCGCCGGGAAGCTCACCGGCGTCCAGAAGAACGACATCAGCTCGTGGTTGCCCGGCGACGCCGAGTCGACCAAGGTGATCACGGCATCGCAGGCCTTCACCGACACCGACGCCATCCCGGCCGTGATCGTCTACGTCCGCGATGCAGGCATCACACCGGCAGACCTCGGCAAGGCCAAGGCGGATGCCGCCTCGATGGCCGCCCTCGACCTCGTCGCCGACGACGTCATCGGGCCCATCCCGTCCGAGGACGGCAAGGCGGTGCAGCTCATCGCCTCGATCGAGGTCGGGAGCGACGGATGGGATCTGCTCCCCGGCGTCGTCGACGACCTCGAGGCTCTCTCGTCCAAGGATGCGAACGGGCTCGACGTGCGGGTGGCCGGCCCGGCAGCCTTCGGCGCCGACCAGGCCGACGCGTTCGCCGGCATCGACGGCATCCTCCTGTTGTCCGCTCTGGCCATCGTGTTCGTGATCCTGCTGCTCACCTACCGCAGCCTGCAGCTCGCGATCCTGTTCCTCCTGTGCGGAGTGGGGGCGGTCGTCATGGCGCAGGGCGTGGTCTACCTGCTGGCCAAGTACGCCGACCTCACCGTCAACGGCCAGAGCGCCGGCATCCTCAGCGTGCTGGTTCTCGGTGCCGGGGTCGACTACGCCCTCCTGCTCGTGGCCAGGTACCGCGAGGAGCTGCACCGGTATGAGGACCGCCACGAGGCGATGGCCCACGCCCTGCACCGAGCGGCGCCGGCAATCCTGGCCAGCGGCGCCACCGTGATCATCGGCCTGCTATGCCTGGTCTTCGCGGGCATGAACTCCACCAGCAGCCTCGGCCCGGTGGGAGCAGCCGGCATCGCCTGCGCACTGTTCGTGATGATGATCCTGCTGCCGGCACTGCTGGTCATCGTGGGCCGCTGGATCTTCTGGCCGTTCGTCCCGCGCCACGGCGACCCGGTCAAGTCCGACTCCGGTGTGTGGGCCCGCGTGGGCCGGCGCATCGCGATTCGCCCTCGGGTCGTGTGGGTCGCGACGTCGGTCGCGCTCGCGGCGTTGACGCTCGGCGTCCTCCAGCTGGGTGCGAACGGACTCTCCAACGAGGACAGCTTCACCACCGAGCAGCCGTCCGTGGCCGCGGAGAAGGTCGTCGCCAAGCACTTCCCCGGTGGCGCGGGCAGCCCGGTCGTCGTCCTCGCGCCCACGGGTTCGGCCCAGGAGGTGAGCGCTGCCTTCGCTGACGTCGAGGGCATCGCCCCGTCGAGCGTGAAGATCATGGGCGAGAAGGACGGCCTCTCCTACATGGAGGGCACCCTGGTGGCCGCTCCGGACTCCGACGCGGCGTTCGACACGATCGACCGCGTTCGTAACGCGGTGCACGGCATCGGGGTCGGGCAGCCGATCGTGGGTGGCAACACCGCCATCAACCACGACGTCCAGGACGCCTCGTCCGCCGACAACCGGCTGATCATCCCGATCATCCTGGTGGCCGTGTTCCTGATCCTGTCCATCCTGCTGCGGGCCCTGGTCGCTCCCCTGATCCTGCTGGCCACCGTGGTGCTCTCCTTCGGCGCGGCCATCGGCATCAGCGGGCTGGTGTTCACGCACGTCTTCGGCTTCGCCGGCGCCGACTCCTCGTTCCCGCTGTTCGCCTTCGTGTTCCTCGTGGCTCTCGGGATCGACTACAACATCTTCCTGATGACCCGGGTTCGCGAAGAGGCGCTGAAGTACGGCACCAGGCGCGGAGCGCTGATCGGCATCGCCGCGACCGGTGGCGTCATCACCTCGGCCGGACTCGTGCTCGCGGGCACCTTCGCCGCGCTCGGCTCCATCCCGATCGTGTTCATGGCCGAGCTCGGGTTCGCGGTCGCGGTCGGAGTCCTGCTCGACACGATCATCGTCCGCTCCGTGCTCGTCACCGCACTGAACCTCGACATCGGGCGGCACATGTGGTGGCCATCGGCACTGGGGAAGAAGGCGGATGTCGAGGTCGAGGAGCCCGACGACGAACGGTCTCGCGTCCCGGTCAGCTGACCGGGACGCGGGCGCCGGGAGAACCCCGGAACCGGCCTCCTAGACTGTTCCCTCGTGACTGTTCCGTCGACGTCCGGGGTGCCGGACAAGCCCGCGCTCGAAGGCCTCGAGAGCCTCTGGTCACAGCGCTGGGAGGAGCAGGGGACGTACCGTTTCGATCGTTCCCGGTCGCGGGAGGAGATCTACTCGATCGACACACCTCCGCCGACGGTCTCCGGGTCCCTGCACGTCGGGCACGTGTTCTCCTACACCCACACCGATCTGATCGCCCGCTACCAGCGGATGCGCGGTCGCGAGGTCTTCTACCCGATGGGCTGGGACGACAACGGCCTGCCGACCGAGCGACGCGTCCAGAACTACTACGGCGTCCGGTGCGACCCCTCGCTGCCGTACGCCGCCGACTTCACTCCTCCGGCCGAGCCCGACGCCAAGCGGCAGGTGCCGATCAGTCGACGCAACTTCATCGAGCTGTGCAACGAGCTCGTCGAGGAGGACGAGAAGGTCTTCGAACAGCTCTGGCGCACGCTCGGCCTCTCGGTCGACTGGACCCAGAAGTACACGACGATCGGCGCGGAGTCGCAGACCGTCTCGCAGCGGGCCTTCCTGCGCAACGTCGTGCGCGGCGAGGCCTACCAGCAGGATGCCCCGACGCTGTGGGACGTCACCTACCAGACCGCCGTCGCGCAGGCAGAGCTCGAGGCGCGCGACTACCCGGGTGCGTATCACCGCGTCGCCTACCACCACACGACGTCAGACGGATCCGTCACGCCGGTGTACATCGAGACCACCCGGCCCGAGCTGATCGCCGCCTGCGTGGCGCTGATCGCCCACCCGGACGACGAGCGCTACCAGCCGCTGTTCGGTTCGACCGTTCGGTCCCCGCTGTTCGGTGTCGAGGTGCCGGTGCTGTCGCACCCGGCCGCCGAGATGGACAAGGGTGCCGGGATCGCCATGTGCTGCACGTTCGGCGACCTCACCGACGTCCAGTGGTGGCGCGAGCTGCAGCTTCCCAACCGCACCATCATCGGCCGCGACGGGCGGATCCTGCCCGACGTGCCGGAATGGATCAGCGACGACGCCGGGCGGCAGGTGTTCGCCGAGCTCTCCGGCAAGACCACCTTCACCGCGCGCGAGCTCAGCGTCGCGGCGTTGCGCGAATCCGGCGACCTCGACGGCGAGCCGACGCCCACCCAGCGGGTCGCCAACTTCTACGAGCGAGGCGACAAGCCGCTCGAGATCGTCTCGACCCGTCAGTGGTACATCGCGAACGGCGGTCGCGACGAGGACCTCCGCACCGCCCTCGTCCAGCGCGGTCACGAGATCACCTGGGTGCCCACCTACATGCAGTCCCGGTTCACCAACTGGATCGAAGGCCTCAACGGCGACTGGCTCATCTCTCGTCAGCGCTTCTTCGGCATCCCGTTCCCGGTCTGGTACCGGCTCGATGCTGCGGGTGAACCGCTCTACGACGACCCGATCCTCGCCGATGAGGCCACGTTGCCGGTCGACCCGGCATCGGAGGCACCGCCCGGATTCGAGGAGTCGCAGCGTGGCGAACCGGGCGGGTTCGTCGCGGACCCGGACGTCCTCGACACCTGGGCCACGTCGTCGCTCAGCCCCCAGATCGTCTGTGGGTGGGAGCGCGACCCCGACCTGTTCGAACGCACCTACCCGATGGACCTGCGCCCGCAGGGGCACGACATCATCCGCACCTGGCTGTTCTCCTCCGTCACCCGCGCCCACCTCGAGTTCGGCGGCGTCCCCTGGAGTCATGCCGCCCTGTCGGGCTTCGTGGTCGACCCGGATCGCAAGAAGATGAGCAAGTCCAAGGGCAATGTCGTGGTGCCCGACGACATCCTCGACAAGTACGGCGCCGACGCCGTCCGCTGGCGGGCCGCCGGTGCTCGGCCCGGAGCGGATTCCCCCTTCGACGAGGCGCAGATGAAGATCGGCCGCCGCCTGTCGATGAAGGTGCTCAACGCGAGCAAGTTCGTGCTCGCCTCCGAGGAGCAGTACGGCCTCGGCGCCGACGCGTCCCTGCTCGACGCGACCCTCGTCACCGAGCCGCTCGACCTCGCCATGTTGCGTCGGGTGCGGGAAGTCGCGGAGGCAGCCACCCAGCACTTCGACGACTACGACTATGCCTCGGCCCTGGAGGTCACCGAGAAGTTCTTCTGGGACTTCTGCGACGACTACCTCGAGCTGGTGAAGGAGCGAGCCCGCCGCGACGATGCCGCCGGCACCTCGGCCCGTGCCGCCTTCGTGCTCGCCCTGTCGGTGCAGCTGCGCCTGCTGGCCCCGTTCCTGCCGTACGTGACCGAGGAAGCATGGTCGTGGTGGCAGGACGGTTCCATCCATCGGGCCCCGTGGCCGGATGTCGAGGTCGACCTGCCCATCGACCCGCACGACCCTCAGGTTCTCGCCGCCGCCGCCGAGGCGCTGGCCGGGATCCGTGGCGCGAAGTCGACCGCGAAGGTGAGCCAACGCACCGAGGTCAGCGCCGTGTCGGTGCGCGCTTCGCAGGAGGCCCTCGACCGGTTGAGCCGGGCGATCGAGGACGTCAAGGCCGCCGGTCGCGTGGTGGGCGACGTCGAGCTGGTGGCCGACGGCGATGTCAACGAGATGCAGGTGGAGACGACGCTCGTCGCCGAGTGACCGCGACGCCCTAGGCCAACCTGCCGAGCAGGTGCCACGCCTCGACCTCGCCCTTGCCCTTGACCTCAAGCAGGTGCGGGCCTGCGAGCCGGAACCTGCCGTCGAGTCGGGCGCGGGTCTCGGTGCACACCTGGATCATGCCTGCGGTTCCGTGGGACTCCAGTCGGCTGGCGAGGTTCACCGTGTCACCCCAGAGGTCATAGGCGAATCTGCGCCGGCCGATGACGCCCGCGATCACGGGCCCGGTGCAGATCCCGATCCTGATCTCGAGCGCCCCGATCTCGGGGTCGTCGGCGACCGCGACGGCGTCGCGCATGTCGATGGCGAGGGCCGCGATCGCGCCGACCGGGTCCGGGTGGGCGTCGGGAACTCCGGCGACGGCCATGTATCCATCGCCGATGGTCTTGATCTTCACGACCGCGTGCTCGTCGCACAGCTCGTCGAACCTGGAGAAGAGACTGCCCAGCGCGGCCACCAGGGTGCGCGGATCGACCCGCTCGGTCAGGGGCGTGAAGTCGACGAGGTCGGCGAAGAGCACCGTGACGTCGTCCGCCGCCTCGGCGATGGTGTTCGGCTCCAGCCTCAGACGCCGCGCGATGCTCTCCGGAAGGACGTTGTGCAGGAGCGTGTCAGAGCGCCGGCGCTCGAGCTCGAGGTCCTCGCGACGCAGGAAGTCCACCCGCCAGAGCCGGTCGAGCGTGTGCGACACCGACGCGCCGATGACCACGAAGGCACCGATCTCGGCGTTCAGGTACACGACATCGATGGCCGGCGGGCCGGAGACCAGCAGCGTCACGTCATACCCGGCGACCAGCAACCCAGCGGTGATCAGGGCGTTGACGAAGCGCACGCGCACGAAGCTGAACAGGAAGATCAGGATCAGCGTCATCCCCATGCCGGGGACGGCGACGGGAACGGTGGCGATCACATTCATGGAGGCCAGGCCCAGCCCCGCCACGAGCACCGCCGTGCACACGGTGAGCTGCTGGATCTGAGCGAACCGCGGATGGAAGGTGAGGGCGAATCCCAAGGCCAACGTGGCAACCACCAAGGCTCTCATGACGAGCAGCTCTCGAAGGCCCTCCTCGGCAATCTGAGCGTCGAGGATCCCGAAGACCGCGAAGAGAAAGATCCCGAGAACCGTGGCCATCCGGACGACCGGCAGTGCGGTCTCGTCGTGCTCGCGTCGAAACCGCTCCTCTCGCTCGGCTGTGTCGAGCCGGAGGGTGATCGGGTGCATGTGCACCGGCAACGAGGTTTCGGCCGCGTCCGGGGTGGCCCCCACGTTCACCGGCACCACCAGCCGTCGCATCGGCCGATGCTATGGGCAATCGACCGTCGAGCACAACGCACGGGCGGGCGCGTAGGCGCTAGGACGCCTTCTTCTCGACCTCGTCGTGCGTGAGCACGGTGGGGCCGGACGTGCCCTGGACGGTCTCGGCGGTGACGACCACCTTGGCGACGTCGTCGCGGCCGGGGATGTCGTACATGACCGGCTGGAGCACGTGCTCGATGATCGAGCGCAGCCCACGGGCTCCGGTGCCACGCGCCAACGCGAGCTCGGCCATGGCCTCGCAGGCTCCCAGCGTGAACTCGAGGTCGACGTCGTCGATCTCGAAGAGCCGGACGAACTGCTTGGTGAGGGCGTTGCGCGGCTCGGTGAGGATCGTGACGAGGGCGTCCTGGTCGAGGTTGTCGACGGCGGCGATGACCGGCAGGCGGCCGATGAACTCCGGGATCAGCCCGAACTTGAGGAGATCCTCCGGAAGCACCTTGGTGTAGAGCTTCTCCGACTCACCGGCAGGCTTCGACTCGACGCCGGCGACGTTGAACCCGACGCCCATCTTGCCGCTGCGCTGCTCGATGATCTCCTCGAGCCCCGCAAACGCACCGCCGACGATGAACAACACGTTGGTGGTGTCGATCTGGATGAACTCCTGGTGCGGGTGCTTGCGTCCGCCCTGCGGGGGGACCGAGGCCGTGGTGCCCTCGAGGATCTTCAGCAACGCCTGCTGCACGCCTTCACCGGACACGTCGCGGGTGATGGACGGGTTCTCGCTCTTGCGCGAGATCTTGTCGACCTCGTCGATGTAGATGATGCCCGTCTCGGCCTTCTTGACGTCGTAGTCGGCGGCCTGGATGAGCTTGAGCAGGATGTTCTCGACGTCCTCGCCGACGTAGCCGGCCTCGGTGAGGGCGGTGGCGTCGGCGATCGCGAACGGCACGTTGAGCATGCGCGCGAGCGTCTGGGCCAGGTACGTCTTGCCGCAGCCGGTGGGCCCGACCAGCAGGATGTTGGACTTGGCGAGCTCGACGCTGTCGTCCTTGCCGCGACCGGCCGAGGCCTGCGCCTGGACCCGCTTGTAGTGGTTGTAGACCGCGACCGCGAGGGACTTCTTGGCCGCGTCCTGACCGATGACGTAGCCGCCGAGGAAGTCGAAGATCTCGTGCGGCTTGGGCAGCTCGCCGAGGCTCAGCTCGGCGCCCTCGGCGAGCTCTTCCTCGATGATCTCGTTGCAGAGGTCGATGCACTCGTCGCAGATGTACACGCCGGGTCCGGCAATGAGCTTCTTGACCTGCTTCTGACTCTTGCCGCAGAAGGAGCACTTGAGCAGATCGGCGGTCTCACCAATGCGTGCCACGTGTCAGGGTCCTTTCGCTGGCGCGAGGAGGTGCATGTCGTCTTGATCACAGTACCGGCGATCCCGGCGAACGTCGTGGGTCAGACGGGTGTCGTCTTCAGCGTGTCGAAGACCTGGTCGATGAGTCCGTACTCGACGGCCTGCTCAGCGGTGAGGATCTTGTCGCGCTCGACGTCGCGGCTGACCTCCTCGGGCGTCTTGCCCGTGGCGTCGGCGATCATCTGCTCCAGCAGCGCGCGCATGCGCAGGATCTCGTTGGCCTGGATCTCCAGGTCGGAGATCTGGCCACCGGTGCCCTCGGTGTACGGCTGGTGAATGAGGATGCGACTGTTGGGCAGCGCGTACCGCTTGCCCGGCGCACCCGCGGCCAGGAGCACCGCGGCGGCCGACGCGGCCTGACCGAGGCAGACGGTCTGCACGTCGGGCTTCAGGTAGCGCATGGTGTCGTAGATGGCCGTCATGGCCGTGAACGAGCCGCCCGGTGAGTTGATGTAGAGCTGGACGTCGCGGTCGGGGTCCATCTGCTGCAGGCACAGCAGCTGGGCCATGACCGCGTTGGCGACGTCGTCGCTGATCGGGGTGCCGACGAAGATGATGCGGTCCTCGAACAGCTTGGCGTAGGGGTCGATGCGGCGGAAGCCGTAGGACGTGCGCTCTTCCCACTGCGGGATGTAGTAGCTCACTTGATGTCTCCTGCGCTCAGGACCACGTGGTCGATGAAGCCGTACTCCTGGGCCTCTTGTGGCGTGAACCACCGGTCGCGGTCGGAATCGGTCTCGATCTGCTCGAGCGACTGGCCGGTGTGGAGGGCCTGCAGCTCGTTGAGCTGCTTCTTGAGCAGCAGGCTCTGCTCGGCCTGGATCTTGATGTCGGACGCCGAACCGCCGATGCCGCCCGAGGGCTGGTGCATCATGATGCGGGCGTGCGGGAGCGCGTAGCGCTTGCCCTTGGCTCCGGCGGCGAGCAGGAACTGGCCCATCGACGCGGCCAGGCCCATGCCGACGGTGACGACGTCGTTGGGGATGAACTGCATCGTGTCGTAGATGGCCATCCCGGAGTCGACCGAGCCGCCGGGTGAGTTGATGTACAGGTGGATCTCGGTCTCGGGGTCCTCCGCGTTCAGCAGCAGCATCTGGGCGCAGATCGCGTTGGCGTTCTGGTCTCTCACCTCCGACCCCAGGAAGACGATTCGTTCCTTGAGCAGCCGCTGGTAGATGTGGCCGTCGAGGTCCTGGGGATTGAGGTCCCCAGCAGCCATGCGTGGATTCTGTGTGTTCACGTCCTCGACACTAGACGGCGAGGATGCCCGACACACGCGAGAACACACCCTGTTCGCTGACGGCAGACGTGCCGACCCGCGTCAGGCTGCCGGTCGACCGACCGTGGCCTCGGCGTCCGCCTTGAGCGCGGCGAGGGTGGCGTGCATGCCGGCGAGCAGCTCTGCGTCGTGGGGATCGGCGCCGCCGAGCGCGAGCTTCGCGGTGAGCCGCACGGAGAGCGAGGGCTTCGGGAGCGCCGTTCGACGCTCCACGACCCGGGTTCCGTCGGGGGTTGGCTCGAGCTCGTAGGACCACTCGACGTCCGTGGGCCAGACGTGGAAGGCGAGCTCCCGTTCCGGCTCCCACCGCGTGATGCGGGTCGTGGTGGGCCAGAAGAATCCCTTGCGCCGGTTCAGGTTGAGTCCGCGTGAGCCGACGCCCGGCGCCGACGAGATCCACATCCGGACGGTCTCGGGGCTGCGCTTGGACATGCGTCGCAGGTCCGCCAGGGCGGCCCAGACGACGTCTGGGGACGCGGCGACGTCGATGGACGCGGTGAGCGGTGGTTGTCCCATGGTCACGCCGCCTCGACTTCGGCCTTGATGCGGGCGAGCGTCTTCGCGATGCCCCGCTCGAGCATGGCCTCGAACTTCTCGGTGTCGCCCACCGTCCGGCGGGCGAAGGCGTTCGACAGGTTCGAGACGCCCTCGGGTGCGCGGCGGGTCTCGGTGACCTTCGTGCCGCCGGACTCGGTCGGCTCGAGCTCGTAGCCCCAGATGGTGCGGTTCTCGATGACGCGCCAGGCGATCTTGCGCTCGGGCTCGAACTCGACGATCTTCGCCGTGGTGGGCCAGTGCAGCTTGCCGCCGGCGTTGATGTTGATGGTCCGCGTGCCCTGCTTCACCTCGCGGCCGAGGACGAACATCCGCTTGCACTGCGGGCTCCACTCCCCCATGCGCTTGAGGTCGGAGACGACCTTCCAGACGTCGGCGGGTGGCGCGTCGATCTCGATCGAGCCGTCGATGAGGGTGCGGTTGGTCATGCGTGATCCTTCGGTGGGAGTAGCGGGGGGTCAGCTCTTGGTGGCGGTTGCCGGCAGCTGCGGCAGCTCTTCGTCCCGGGCGGTGAGCCACTCGACGAGCCAGTCGGCGATCCGGGGGTGGTTGAGCAGGGCGAAGTGGTTGGCGCTGGGGATGTACTCGAACCGGGCGCCCTCCACGACCGGACCGGTGCGGCCGACGCCGGTGGCAGAGGAGAAGTGCACGAGGAGGTCGCCGAGCACCGAGCTCAGCGGGTGCCGTTGGGAGGCACCGAGCGTCGAGGCGACGAAGTGATACTCGGCGCGGGGCAGCGGCGCGGCCGCGATGCGATCGAGCCCCCACTGGGCCGTGAGGTCCTGACCCTCCCACTCGTCGGTGCTGATGTAGCCGTGACGGAGGTCGACGATGCCGGCCGACCGCGACTCCAGGATCTTGCTGAACGGGCGGGTCTCCGGCAGGAAGCGCAGCACCTTCGACCCGACGTGGGCGACCTTCTCCAGCGCAGCCCCGGTGTGCGGGGTGCCGAGGCAGACGACGTCGCGGACGAGGTGCTGCCAGGTCTGGCCGGACGCCGTGGCGTGGTTGGTGGCCGCGCGGGCGACCAGCCCGCCCATCGAGTGGCCGACCAGGGTGATCCGGGTGACCCGGACGGGCCAGGCCTCGATGAGCTGCTGCAGCAGGACGTCGAGGTGCTTGCCGTTCTCCGAGACGTGCAGGCCGGTGTTGTAGCGGATCATCACCGGGGTGCCGTCGGTGTCGGCCGTCAGGCGGGCGGCATAGGTGCTCCCGTGGACGCGCTCACCGATCTTCCATGACTCGTCGTCCTCGCACAGTCCGTGCAGGAAGACGACGAGGTGGCTCGAGCCGTCGCGGAACGCCTCGGTGACCTGCCAGCCGGTGGCGGGAACGTCGGCGCCGTCCTTGCGGACCGCCATGACGATCGACTGCGGGTCGTCGAGCATGCGGAGCTCGTCGCCGATGAGGCCGTTGACGATCGCCACGATCCGGCGGCCGCGCGGTGAGGACTCGACCGGGCGCCCGATTCCTCGGGCCGACAGCGTGCGCACCGTGCCGCTGGAGACACGCAGCAGCCCTGAGATGGCGCCGTAGATCGACGTCACGGCTGCGTCGTGCAGCGACTCGGGAACGCGGCCACCGACCGCCCGGGTGGCCCGGAAGGCGCGGCCCGACATGGCTTGATGGAGGTCCCGCACGGTGCCGACGATCAGGCGGTCGACGTGGTCGAGCGCGAGGGCAGCGACGTCGGTCGTGCGCGCGGGCTCGGAAGGCATGTCCTCATACTGCCGGTATCCGGGCCCGATCGGAACCTCAGCGGAGCGCGTTCTTCGTCACCCCGCAGCGCCCGGCGGTCAAACGGTCGGCCCCGGGTCGACGTCAGCTCGTCGGGCTCTCCGGGTCGGTCTGGTCCGCCTCATCGGTCTGGTCGTCGGCCGGGGCAGGCTGGTCGACGGGCTCGGCGATCTGGGCGGCGGTGGCCGCGGCCGAGGCGGCAGCCTCTTCGGCCAGCTCCTCGTCCGTCGCGATGGTGCCGTCGGCGCGCAGGCGCGAGAGCTCGAGCAGGTTGCCCGAGGCGTCCTTGACCGTGGCCGACTCCACCAGCGATGCGAGCGCCTTGCCGCGCATGACCTCGCTCATCATCTCCGGCAGGTGGTTGTGCTCCACGAGGTGCTGGACGTAGGCGTTCGGATCCTGACCGGACTGCTGGGCCTTGCGCATGATGTGCTCGCTGAGCTCGCTGTCGTCGAGGCCGAACTCGCCGTCGGCGACCACCTGGTCGAGCACGAACTGGGCGATGATCGCTTCGCGCACGCGGCGCTCGAGGTCGGCCTCGAACTCATCGACGGTCTGGCCCTCGTCCTCGAGGTAGGCCTCCATGCTCATGCCCGCGAAGGCGAGCTGCTGGGTGACCTGCTCGCGGCGCGAGGCGAGCTCGGCGTCGACCAGCGAGTCGGGCAAGGGCACCTCGATCTGGCCGATGATCTCATCGAGCACCAGGTCGCGGGCCTCGTTGGCCTGCTGCATGCGCTTGCCACGGGTGACCCTCTCGAGCAGGTCCGCGCGAAGCTCGTCGACCGTGTCGAACTCCGACGCCGTCTGCACGAACTCCTCGTCGATCTCGGGGAGGTGGCGCTCCTTGACCTCGGTGACCTTGGCGGTGACCTGGACGTCCTTGCCCTTGAGGTCTCCGCCCACCAGCTGGCTGGCGAACGTCGCGGTCTCGCCGACGCTGAGACCGGTGACGGCTTCGTCGAGCCCGTCGAGCACCTCGCCCTCCTGGCCGACGGTGTACGGCATGCCCTCGGCCTCGGCACCCTCGATGGGCTCGCCGTCGGCGTCGGTGGCCGCGAGGTCGATCGTCAGGACGTCGCCCTCCTGGGCCGGGCGCTCGACCTCGGTGAACGTGGCGAACCGCTCGCGCAGAGCCTCGATCTGCTCGTCGACGTCGGCATCGGCCACCTCGGTGTCGGCCACCTCGACTGCGATGGACGAGAGATCCGGCAGCGCGATCTGGGGCCGGATGTCGAGCTCGGCGGTGATCTCGATCGGCTCGCCGTCGTTGAACTTGGTGAGGTCGATCTCAGGCTGGCTGAGCGGCTGGATCTCCTGCTCCTGGAGCGCCTCGTTGTACCACTGCGGGAGCGCGGTGTTGATGGCCTGATCCAGCACGGCGGTGCGGCCGACCCGCTGGTCGACGACCGCGGCCGGCACCTTGCCCTTGCGGAAACCGGGCACGGTCACCTGCGACCCGATGGCCTTGTAGGCCTCGTCGAGGCTCGGCTTGAACTCCTCGAACGGCACCTCGATGGTGAGCTTGACCCGGGTCGGGCTCAGGGACTCGGTGCTGCTTTTCACGTGGAAACTCCTGCGTTGGATGGCTGGGTCGACTCGTCGGGATGACAGGATTTGAACCTGCGGCCTTCCGCTCCCAAAGCGGATGCGCTACCAAGCTGCGCTACATCCCGTCGCCGGCTGTCGAGTCTAGTGGACACTGGGACGGTGGCCCGAATCCGGTACGAGGAGCTCGCCGCGTTGGCGCGGCAACGCCTCCCGGCCTGCGGTTCGACCACCGTGGTGGCCGTCGACGGGCCGAGCGGGGCGGGCAAGTCCTCGCTCGCGCAAGCGCTGGGCGCGGAGCTGGAGGCCACCGTGGTCTGCGTCGACGACGTCATGCCGGGCTGGCACGGACTCGCGGCGATGCCGCCGATCGTGGCCGGAGACGTGTTGGCGCCGATCGCCGCTGATCACACGGCGGTCGTCCGCCGCTGGGACTGGGTCGGGGACCGGCCGGGCGACCTGATGGAGCTGGTTCCGCCGCGGTTCCTCGTTCTCGACGGCTGCGGCAGCGGCTCCCGGATCATCCGTCCCTACCTGAGCCTGCTGGTGTGGGTCGACGCGCCGGCGGAGGTCCGGTACGAGCGGGCGATGGCCCGCGACGGACTCGCCTACGAGCCGTGGTGGGACATGTGGGCCGAGCAGGAACGCGCCCTCTTCGCCTCGGAGCAGACCGAGGCGGCCGCCGACGTCCGAGTGCGCTCAGGCTGACGGAGTCTGCTGATACAGCGACAACCGCCAGGTTCCACCCCGCCGCAGGTACACGCTCGACATCATTCCGACGAACGCCGGCTCCTCGCCGTCGCGATAGCCGGTGCCCCGGTAGACGAGTGCCGCGGTCTCCACTCCGGCATCGACGAGGCGGACGTCCTCGATGTCGTACGTGCGCCACGGAGGGGCGTCACTGAGCGAAGCGACCACCGCGTCGCGGTCCATCACGGCGCCGTTGGCCAGCACCATCAGCGCATCCTCGGTCATGAGGTCGCCGTAGAACGTCGCTCCGGAGGAGTCGCACAAGGAGTTCCAGCCCCGTCGTTCCAAGTCGAGAAGGGTCTCTGTCAGGTTCAGGTCGTCCATGTCCACACGCTAGCCACGATGAGCGGGATCGCCATCTGAGTGTGTCAGTGGCCGCGCTCATGCGTGATTCATGAACGAGGCGACGTCGGTGCTGAACACCGCCTGGCGAGGGTCACGGTGGAGTACGTCGCCGCCTGACCGCTGTGGCATCATGGACGCGCTGCCACGGCAGCATGCGGACGTAACTCAATTGGTTAGAGTCTCTGCCTTCCAAGCAGAATGTTGCGAGTTCGAGTCTCGTCGTCCGCTCCAGCTACCGAACGACCGAGGGTTCGCGGTCGAGCAGAAGCACGGCGCGGTCGTCGTCGCCGTTGCTGACTCGATCGAGCACGCGCTTGGCGGCGCCGTCGAAGCCTTCGGCCACCACTTCCGCGGCAGCGACGGCGCGCAACCAGTCGATCCCGCTGCCGATGTCACGCGTGCGGGACTCCACCACACCGTCGGTGTAGAACAGCAGAGCGTCGCCGGGTTCGATGACACCGGTGGTCCGGTGGAAGTCGGGTCGCTCGAGGATCCCGAGGGCGGTGCCACGAGCCCCGTCGACCTCCCAGATGCCCTCGCGGTGCGCCCACCGCAGCGCGGGCGGGTGCCCGGCATTGATGACCGAGTAGGCGCCGGTGTCGAGATGCACCAGGACGTGGACGGCCGTGGCGAAACCGTCGTCCCAGTGCTGGCGGAGGAGGAAGTCGTTGGCCGCCGAGAACAGTCCGATCGGGGGCAGGGAACCGATCAGGCCGCCGAGCGCGCCGGCGAACTGCAACGACTGCGTGCCCGCGCCGACACCCTTGCCGCAGACGTCGACGAGCACCATCTCGAGCTTCGTGCCGTCCTCGGAGAGGTTCGCGACCAGGAAGTCGCCGGCGAACTTCGCCCCTCCCGCCGACCGCATCGCCGACTGCGACCGCCAGCCCTCCGGCAGGTCTGGCACGGTCCCCTGGGCCTGGAGCCGTTCGTTGAGCTCGACGAGCATCGCTTCCCCGAGCGGGCCGGGCAGACCGCTGCGGTAGCGACTCGCCGCGTACAGGATGATCGCCGCGACGATCGTGAGGGTGAAGAGGTTGCTGAGCCGGGGTGTGGTCCATCCACTGGCAGTCGACTCGTGGGCGACGGTGATGGTGGCGCAGAGCGCCACGAACCCGACCAGCACGAGGAGCGGCCGGTAGCGCAGGGCGATGCTGCCGAGCAGCAGCGGCAGGATGTAGGTCGCTACCGGAACGACGGTGTACGACGCCAGCGAGGCGATGAAGACCGCCACCGTGAATCCGGCGAGCGCGGCGATCGCGAACTGCTGCCCCCGGTCGGTTCCGTGCCGCCAGGCCAGCGCCTTCTCGTCGGTGAAGTCCAGGAGCGAGGAGAGGGCGTCACGCAGCCTGGACATCACGCGGAGAGCCTATCGGCGCGCTGGCACACCGGGCACCAGAACAGGTTTCTCCCGGCTACCACGCGCGTCGCCACCGGCGTTTCGCACCGCAGGCACGGCATCCCCGCGCGCCGGTAGACGTACACCTCGCCGCCGTGGTCGTCGTCGCGCGGCGGCCGGCCCATGGACTCCGGCTCGTGCTCGGGCAGCACCGTGTCGATACGGCCGGTCCGCACGCCCTCGCGCATCAGCTGGACCAGGTCCGCCCAGACGGCGTCGAACGTTGCACGGTCGATCTCCCGACCCGTCAGGTTCGGCGCGAGGCCATGCCTGAACAGCACCTCGGCGCGGTAGACGTTGCCCACGCCCGCGACGACGGACTGGTCCATCAGCAGGGTCGCCAGCGGCGCGCGGGAGGTCGACAGCCGATGCCAGGCTCGCTCGGGGTCGGCGTCGTCGCGAAGCGGGTCGGGCCCGAGCCGGGCCAGCAGGGCTGCGACCTCGTCGGGCGTGAGGAGCTCGCAGGCGGTCGGGCCGCGCAGGTCCGCCGTGTGCTCCGACGAGGTCAGCCGCCACCGCACCTCCCCCACGACGTCCGGGCGACCGCCGGCCACGGTCCAGCCACCGAACAGGCCGAGATGAACGTGGACCTGCTCGACGAGGCCGGCGAACCCGACCAGCACGTGCTTGCCCCAGGCGTCGGCCGACTCGAACCGGTGTCCGTCCACCCGCGCCGCGCCCGCAGCGAAGCGACCCTGCGGGCTCGTGGAGGTGACGACGCGCCCGACGAAGCAGTGGCGCAGCTCGGCGGCCACGCGGTGGAGCGTGTGGCCCTCAGGCAAGCTCGCCGGTCTCCTCGTAGGCCAGCAGCATGTCGATGCGACGCTGGTGCCGCTCTGCGCCGCTCCACTCGGTGGTCAGGAACGCGTCGACGATCGCCGTCGCCTCCTCGGTGGTGTGCATCCGCGCCCCCACCGCGACGACCTGGGCGTTGTTGTGCTGACGCGCGAGGCTCGCGACCTCGGTGCTCCAGGCCAGGGCCGCCCGGGCACCGGTGACCTTGTTGGCCGCGATCTGCTCGCCGTTCCCGGAACCGCCGATGACGACGGCGAGCGAGCCGGGCTCGTCGACCGCCGCCTGGGCGGCGGCGATGCAGAACGGCGGGTAGTCGTCCTCGGCGTCGTACTCGTGAGCGCCGTGGTCGACCGGCTCGTGCCCGTGGTCGGTGAGCCAGGTGATCAGCTCGGCCTTCAGCTCGAAGCCGGCGTGGTCGGAGCCGAGGTGGACGCGCATGCCCGCAGTCTGTCAGTTCCAGGACTCAGCGGGACGCGACCCGCTGGTCCGCCAGGAAGGCTCCCACGGCGCGGATCGTCGACCTGGACGCCGCGATCGCCGTCGGGTGCCGCCAGAAGCCGTGGGTCGCACCAAGGGTCCGCCACGCCGTCACGTCGACGCCGGCCGTCGCGAGCGCTGCGGCGAACGCCTCACCCTGGTCGCGCAGGATGTCGTGCTCGGCGGTCACCAGCATCGTCGGCGGGAAACCTGACAGCTCGGCGCGCAGCGGACTCACCTCGGACTGGTCGCCGAGGTCACCGGGAGCGTAGGCGTCCCAGAACGCCCGCATGCCCGCGGAATCGAGAGCGGCGTTGTCCTCGTCGGCGAACGGCGCCGCCGCGTCGACCGGCGGGTACAGCAGCACCAGTGCGTCGAGCAGGTCCGGTGCCCGCACCGTGAGCCCGGCCAGCAGGTTGGCTCCGGACGAGTCACCGACGCCCGCGATGCTCTCGGTCGCCAATCGCAGCCCACGTGCCTGAGCACGCAACCATCGCGCGGCGGTCTCGACGTCGTCCAACGGGGCCGGGTACGGATGCTCAGGAGCTCGTCGGTAGTCGACGGCGAGCAGCGCCCACCCGGTGCGATGGGCCAGCTCGCGACAGAAGACGTCGTGCGTCTCGAGGTCGTGCAGCACCCACCCCCCGCCGTGCACGTAGAGCGCGACCGGAGCGCCGAGGCGCGGCCGGTAGAGGCGGCACGGGACTCCATCGGCATCGACGTCGCGGACGTCGTCGAGTCCGATCCGCCCCTGCTCAGCGACGGCGGCCGCGCGGGCCGCCTCGCGCAGCTGGTCGAAGCTCCAGCCTGCCGTGGCGAGGGACTCGGCCTCCAGGTCGCGGAGGAAGGCGGCGGCGTCGGGCGTCAGCACCATGGCCGCAGGGTACGCCTGCATCGAGCAGAACCAGACGGTCAGTGCCCGGACCGGTGCGGCAACGCGTGTCCGGCCCGCATCTCCGCCACCAGCGAGGCCACCACGGCGTCGAGGGCACCGCCGTTCTCCTCGGCCACGGTGCGCTGCCGCTGGTACGAGGCACCGCCGGCCATGATGTCGCGGATGCCGCCGAGCTCGTCGACGCAGCCCAACCGTTCGGCCACCGGCTCGAGACGGGTCAGCAGCCGATCGAGGTCCGTCGTCACGAGCTCCTCCTCGGCGTGCTCGTCGATGATGAGGATGGCGTCCATGCCGTAACGGGCCGAGCGCCACTTGTTCTCCTGGGCGAACCACGGCGCGATGTCGGGCAGAGTGCGGCCGGCGTCCAGCTCGGAGGAGAAGTGCTCCACGAGGCAGTGCGTGAGCGCGGAGATGCTGAGCAGCTCGGCCATGCTCGGGATGCCGTCGCAGACGCGGACCTCGAGGGTGCCGAACTTCGGGGACGGCCGCAGGTCCCAGCGGATCTCCTCGAACACGTCGATGACACCGGTCTTGAGCATGTCGTCGACGTACCCCTCGAACTCCGACCACTTCTGGAAGTGGAACGGCAGGCCGGCGGTGGGCAGCTGCTGGAACATCAGGGCCCGGTTGGACGCGTACCCGGTGTCCTTGCCGCCCCAGAACGGCGACGACGCGCTGAGCGCCTGCAGGTGCCCGTAGTACGACAACATCGCCGCACTGATCGGCAGCACCTTGTCCCGGTCCTCGATGCCGACGTGGACGTGGACGCCGTAGATGAGCATCTGCCGCCCCCACCACTGGGTGCGGTCGATGAGCGTGGCGTAGCGCTCCTTGTCGGTGACCTTCTGGTTCGACCAGCGGGCGAAGGGGTGGGTCCCTGCGCACATCAGCTCGACGCGGAGCGGGTCCGTGACCCGTCGGATCTCCTCGATGGCCCGCTCGAGGTCGGCACCGGCCTGACCGACGGTGTCGCAGACGCTGGACACGACTTCCACCGTGTTGAGCAGCAGCTCCTGGCGGATCAGCGGGTGCTCGTGCCCACTGTCGGGAGCCACGGCGTCGAGCACCGTCTGGGCGACCTGGCGCAGGTCGCCGGAGTCGGCGTCGACCAACGCGAGCTCCCACTCGATGCCGACGGTCGAACGTCGGGATTCCGCGAACGGAATGGCGCCGAACGGCTTGTTCACGACCCCATCGTGCCCCATGAAAGGGTGGCGTCATGCCAGGTACGAATCTCACCCGTGAAGAAGCCCAGCAGCGCGCGGCAGTCGTCTCCACCCAGACCTACGTCGTCGAGCTCGACCTCACCCTCGACCCGAGCGACGGCGGTGACACCCGGTTCGGGTCCACCACGACCATCGGCTTCACCGCCACGCCCGGTGCATCCACCTTCGTCGACCTCGTGGACGCGGAGGTCCGATCGATCACGCTGAACGGCCGCGCCATCGACCCGACGACCTACGCCGACAGCCGGATCCCGCTCACCGACCTCGAAGCCGACAACGAGCTGCGCGTCGAGGCGACCTGCCCGTACTCGCACTCCGGCGAGGGCCTGCACCGGTTCGTGGACCCGGTCGACGACCGGATCTACCTCTACACGCAGTTCGAGGTTCCGGACGCCCGCCGCGTCTACACGACGTTCGAGCAGCCCGACCTCAAGGCCACGTTCGAGTTCCATGTCACCGCACCCTCCGGGTGGCAGGTCGTGTCGAACTCCCCCACGCCCGAACCCGAGGCGCTGCCCGACGTCGACGGCCGCGGCGACCGCTCGGTGTGGCGCTTCGCTCCCACCCAGCGGATCTCCACCTACATCACCGCACTCGTCGCCGGCGAGTACCACGTGGTCCGCGACGTCTACAAGGGCGAGTACGACGACATCGCGCTCGGGGTGTTCTGCCGCCAGTCGCTCGTCGAGCACTTCGACGTCGACGACATCCTGCTGATCACCAAGCAGGGATTCGGGTTCTTCGAGGGCGCCTTCGAGATGGGCTACCCGTTCGGCAAGTACGACCAGCTCTTCGTGCCGGAGTACAACATGGGCGCGATGGAGAACGCCGGATGCGTGACGTTCCGCGACGAGCTGATCTTCCGCAGCCGCGAGACCGTCGCGGCGTACGAGCAACGAGCCAACACGATCCTGCACGAGATGGCCCACATGTGGTTCGGCGACCTCGTCACCATGAAGTGGTGGGACGACCTGTGGCTCAACGAGTCGTTCGCGGAGTTCGCCGCCCACCACTCCTCGGTCGAGGCGACTCGCTTCACCGACGCCTGGACCGGGTTCACCAACAGCCGCAAGAACTGGGCCTACCGCCAGGACCAGCTTCCCTCGACCCACCCGATCGCGGCCGACAACTACGACCTGCACGCGGTCGAGGCGAACTTCGACGGCATCACCTATGCCAAGGGGGCCTCCGCGCTGAAGCAGCTGGTCGCCTGGGTCGGAGAGAAGGACTTCTTCGCCGGACTGCGGTCGTACTTCACCAAGTACGCCTTCTCGAACACCGAGCTCGCCGACCTGCTCGCCGAGCTCGAGGACGCGTCCGGCCGTGAGCTGGGCGCGTGGGCGCTGGAGTGGTTGCAGACTCCCGGCGTCAACACGTTGCACGCCGATTTCGAGACCGACGACCACGGGGCCTTCACCTCCTTCTCGATCGAGCAGACCGCCATCGACGCCTTCCCGACGCTGCGCCGCCATCGCATCGCGATCGGCCTCTACGACCGGATCGATGGACGACTCGTGCGCGTGGAACGCATCGAGACCGACATCCGCGGAGCCTCGACCCAGGTCCAGGAGCTGCTCGACCATCGCCAGCCCGACCTCATCCTGCTCAACGACGACGACCTCACCTACGCCAAGGTCCGCCTCGACGACCGCTCGTTCGCGACCCTCATCGAGAGCATCGCCACGTTCGAGGAGTCACTCCCCCGCGCCCTGTGCTGGGGCTCGGCCTGGGACATGACCCGTGATGCCGAGCTCTCGTCGTCCGCCTTCGTCACGCTCGTCCTCGCCGGCGTCGGGTCAGAGGCGGACCAGACCGCCGTGAGCACGCTGCTGCGGCAGGGGCAGACCGCCGTCAGGCTGTTCACCTCCGACGATGCCCGGCCCGCGCTGGCCGAGCGCTGGGAATCGGGTCTGCGCGCGCTCGTGGAGCAGGCCGAACCGGCCAGCGACCACCAGCTCGCCCTGGTGCGGGGCTACGCAGCGGCAGCTTCCGGGCCCGACTACCTGCGCGAGCTCCTCGCGGGCGGTCTCGACGGCCTCACCGTCGACACGGACCTGCGCTGGACGCTCGTGACTGCGCTGGCTCGCCTCGGCGAGGCCGACGAGGCCGAGATCGCGGCCGAGCAGGAGAGCGACGGGACGATCTCCGGGCGCGAGCATGCCGGGGCAGCCCGGGCCATCCGCCCGACGGCGGAGGCCAAGGCGGAGGCGTGGCGCCGAGCCGCCGACGATCCTGCGACGCCGAACGAGACACGACGGCAGATCGCCTTGGCCTTCCAGGTCAGTGGACAGGCCGACGTGCTCGAGCCCTACGTCGATCGATACCTCCAGCTCGCCGAGACGGTGATCGAGGACATGGGTGTCTGGATCGGCCAGGTCGCGCTGGTCTACTTGTTCCCCCTGGCCAACCCGTCGAGGCGAACCCTCGACAAGGTCGACGCCTGGCTCGCGTCGACGTCGGCCGGCGCGGCAGCCAAGCGCTACGTGTCGGAGGGTCGCGACGACCTGGCCCGGGCGCTGCGCGCACAGGCGGCGGGCTGACCGGGGCGCGCCCCTGCTCGAAGGTCGGGCGCCTCACTGCCAGATGAACTCCCCGGCGTTCAAAGGGACCCAGGTGTTCGTGGGTCGACCGACGTCCATCGGGTGGTCCGGCCCGGCGCAGGGCCGCTGGATGGCGCGGTGGAGGAACCGGTCGGAGCGGTCCTTGCGGATGAGGATCGGCATGCCGCAGATCTCATCGGCTCGGACGTAGTGGTCCGCGATCACGTCACGGGTCGCACCCGACCGATCCAGGCCGAACGCCGTGGTGTCGTGCCATTCCACGATCCACGTCGGTCGATCGTCGGGCGAGCGCAGGAGCTCGCGCAGGCGGTCCTGCGCGCCCGGTACGGACCGCACCATCATGCTCCACGCGTACGGATACGGCGTCGGCATCTCGGCGTAGTAGAGGAGGTTCGCTCGCGCGTACATCACGTACAGACTGTCGTCGGGCTGCGCGTTCGCCCGCAGGTACGAGGAGACCGCCAAGGTTCGCTGTTGGGGCGGTTCGACGGACTTGAGCACCGACCCGGCAGCGACGTTGCCGACGGCGAGGAGCAGGAACATCGCTCCGGTGGCCGCAGCAAGGAAGCGGCGGCTCGTGACGGCCAGCGCACATCCGCACAGGACCGCCAGGGCCGGGACGGGCTGGACGAAGTAGTGCGGGTAGTAGTGACCGCCGCCGGTGATGCCGAGGAAACCGACCACGAGCCACGCAGCCAGAGGCAACGCCAGCTGCGGCTCGATCCGACGCTCAAGCAGCCACGACACCGCCCAGGGAAGCGCGACCAGGCAACCGGAGGCGACCAGGGTGGGGAGTCCCAGGTGGACCAGCATGTAGGAAGCGCTCAGCTCGGTCCGCCCCTGGACGCCCAGGCTGTCGATCCGGAATCCGATCAGGGCATACAGGAACGGCCGGATGCCGACCGAGAACGTCTGGATCCAGACCAGCGCGGCCAGCACCGGCGCCAGAGCGCCGGCCACCCACCACCCGACCCACGCGGCATTGAAGCCCGAGCGCGCCCGCACCACCCAGCTGACGACCAGGAAGACAGCGCCGGCGACGAGGGCGTCGACGAACGACTGCTTGACCAGCAGCGCGCAGCTGGCCAGGAATCCCGCGAGGAACAGCCACAGCCCGGCTCGATCGGCGTCGCGGGCCCGGACCAGCGCGAGGACCGCGTAGGTGACCGGCACGGCCGCGAGGAGCTCGTTGTTGGTGAACACTGCGCCCAGCAGCATCGAGGACGTCGTGACGGCCGTGACGAGGCCGGTGAAGAGTGCCGCGCGGGGGGCGCCGATGCGTCCAGCGATCGCCATCGTTCCCACCACCAGCGCGATGGCCGCGGCCATGCCGAGCAGACGCACACCGAGATTGCCCCCGAGCACGCCGATCTTGTACAGCAGGACGAGCAGGGGCGGACGATCCAGCCAGGAGCCTCCGTACATCGAGCCCTCGCTGGCGCCCCACGCACGGGCGATGAAGGAGTCACCGCCCTCGTCGACGCCGAGCGGGACGTTGATGAAGGGCAGCCGCAGGGCGACGCTGACCGCCACGCACAGGAGCACCCAGCGACCGATCGGACCGCGCGGGCGGAGTCTCGGCTTCGCGGAGATGGCGTCATCCCGTGGTTCGAGAACGGTCACGATGACGGGCGCCCCCGCGGGTAGATCATCAGCCGGGCGAACAGGACCGCCATGAAGGCCAGCACCACACCGGCGACGTCGTCGGAGACGAAGTGCCAGCCGAAGTAGACCGTGGCCAGGACCACCGGGACGAGGTAGGCGGTGAGCATCAGGGCGGCGCGGTTGAAGCCGTAGTACCGCAGCATCAGGATCACCATGAAGGTGAAGCCGATGTGCAGGCTGGCGAACGCCCCGATGCTGGCGAACGAGTCGGCCGCTCCGGGATGGAGCAGGATCTGGGCCCGTTCGGTCATGTACTCGGTCTGGGTCTCGGTGATCTTGGTGGCGGGCAGCTCGGCGAACTCCTCGGAGGCCGAGGCGAACGGGCCCAGGGCCGGGATCAGGTAGTACGCGCCGACTCCCAGGATCCAGACCCAGATCCCCGCCACCAGCAGGACGTAGCCGTCGCGGATCCGGTTCGAGAACGCCAGGGCGCCGACCACTGAGATCACGACCAGGTAGGTGAACGACCGGTAGACGACCTCAAGCGGGTAGGCCGCCACGTCCTGGCCGACCAGGTCGTGCAGGAGGACGGCCGGGCTGTGGTCGAGGAACAGCCATCGGTCGAAGCGCAGCAAGAGCTCGTCCTGCATGTCCCGGAAGGCCACCCAGCTCTTGAGGTTCCGGTAGCACACGTAGACGACGTGGTACGCGAGCAGACCGCTCAGGGCGATGGCCACCCGGTCCGCGGGCCAGCGGACCCGCAGGACGGCGAACGCCCTGCGGACCGTCCATCCGGCACGACCGGTTCGCCAGGCCGCGTCGATGAGGACGAAGACGCCGAGCAGGGCCAGTGCCTTCCCCAGACGCCAGCGGAAGATGAGGCCCTCGGGGTCCCTCATCGGGACTCCGACCTGGTGCGAGCGCCACGCCGTCACCGCGGCGAAGATGGCGACGACCGCCCACACCCCGATCAACCATCGGTGGGCCCGCAGACTCCGGTATCGAGCGCCCGAAGGCCTTTCGGCAATCGTCTCGCTCAGGTGCGCCACCCGTTCATCGTGCCCGATCGGGCACCCTCCTCGCACTCACCTTCACCCGACCAGGTCACGAAGGTGGATCGGCCACCGTTCCGGCCGACGGTTCGGCCTCCTCGCGTGCCTCCTCGAGCATCTCGGTCACACGGGCCAGGATGCGGCGGGCGGCCGCATAGTCCTCGGCGCCGAACTCGTCGATGAACCTGCCCTCGAGATCAGCCAGGTGACGCCGGCCCTTGCGCGCGGTCTCGAGACCGTGCTTGGTGTACGTCACCAGCTTCGCGCGTCGATCGCTCGGGTCAGGTCTCATCTCCAGCAGCCCGATGCTCACGAGCTCACGCACGACCTCGCCCATCGACTGCTTGGTGATGCCGGCCCGCGCTGCCATGTCGGATGCTCGCGACCCTTCGGCGCTCAAGGTCGCGAACACGGCGTTGTGAGCCTGCCGAGCCTCGGGGAATCCCTGTGCCCTGCCTAGACGAACCATCTCCTCCTGGAAGGCCCGGTTGGCGGTGTGCACCAGAACGATCAGGGGCGGCTGGTCGTGGGACAGCTCAGGGGTTGACATTGGTAAGGTTTCCTTTCTATATTTAGACAGGTCCCCTTACCTTATCAGGAGCAGCCATGATCACCGCATCCCCTCGCCAGCGCGTTGCCGGCCTCTTCCCTCACCGCAACGCCGCTGGCGGCCGAAGGGTCGGCGCCGAGCAGGAGCTGATCGCCGGCAATCTCGGCGACGGTTCCGTCGTGCCGATCGACCGCCTGCGACGGATCACCGCCAACCGGCCGTACACCCGGTGGCTGTCCTTCGAACCCGGCGGCCAGGTCGAGCTGAGCCTGCCCTGCGCGCCGAACGTCCAGGTCCTCGAGCACCGATTCCTCGCCCGGCTCCGCGAGCTGCGCCGAGACTGCGCCGCCGCCGGCGTCGTCCTGACGGCCGAGTCCGTGGATCCGCGCGGCGTCGCGAAGGTGCCCCTCCAGCTCGTCCGACCCAGGTACCTCGCGATGCAGGAACACTTCGACCGCTTCGGCCCGGCCGGACGCCAGATGATGCGGCTCACCGCATCGACGCAGATCGGGCTCGACTGGTCGCCCGGCGCCGTCGGTCTGGAGCAGTGGCGGCTGGCCCAGCTCTCGGCGCCCTTCCTCGCCGCCGTCTTCGCCCGGCGACAGGGACCGAGCTCGCGACTCGCGATCTGGCTCGGGGTCGACCCGACCCGCACCGCCTTCGACGATCGACTGCTCGGCGAGGACCCGGTGGCCGCCTACGCCGACTTCGCTGCCGGGGCGGCTCTGATCACCCCGACGTCGGAGCACCTCTCCACTCTCTTCCCGCCCGTGCGTCCACGCGGCCGGTACCTGGAGATTCGCTATCTCGACGTCCAGCCGGACGACGACGTCGCCGTGGCGGCATCGATCCTCAGCCGGCTCCTGCACGACGACGAGACGCGCAAGGCCGCACTGCGCCTGGTGTCCGGCGAGGCACCGCAGCTCGCCGACCACTGGCACGCGGCCGCCCACGGCGATCCGGACGTCGTGGGCCTCGGCCGAGAGCTGGTCGCGACAGCGAGTCCCAGGGACTGGGAGCAGGCGGCATGAGTGCCTTGTTCGTCGTCGACCCGATCGCGGGGCTCGAACCCGACATCGACAGCAGCGTCGGCTTGATGGCCGCAACCCAAGTTCTGGGCGCGGCGACCTGGATCTGCCTCCCCGAGGACCTGGCGGTCGTCGACGGTCGGCTCCTCGCCCGCGCCACCCGGATCACGCTGCGCCCGCGTCACCGCCGAGGCGATCACCGCTGGGTGGTGCAGCCCACCTGGTTCGACCAGGAGGAGCGGCGCGTGATCGACGTCGCCGCCGAGATCTCGCTGGTGCTGATGCGTCTCGACCCGCCGGTCGACGGCCGCTACCAGCGCACCCTGCATCTGCTCGACGTCGTCTCCGCCGCGGGAGTCCGGGTCGTCAACCGTCCCGACGGAATCCTGCAGGTGCAGGAGAAGATGTTCGCGCTGCGGTTCCCCGAGCTCATCGCGCCCACGCTGGTCACCGCGGACCCGCGCACCGTCGCCACCTTCGTCGGTGACCACCGGGCCGCCGTCGTGAAGCCGGTCGACGGATTCGCCGGCACCGACGTGTGGCTCCTGCGCGATGGCGATCCCAACGGACCATCACTGGCGGAGTCGGCCACCCGCCGCGGCCGACGACACGTCATCGTGCAGCAGTACCTTCCCTCGGTCGAGGCAGGCAACAAGCGCCTGTTCGTGCTGGACGGTGAGATCGTCGGCGCCGTTCTTCGCCGACCCGCAGGCGCCGACTTCCGCATCGGCGCACCGTCGGCGCCCGCCGAGCCGGACGGACGGGACCTGGAGATCACGGCGGCCCTGGCTCCGTCCCTCGAACGCGCCGGCATCGCCCTCGCCGGTCTCGACGTCATCGACGGCCGGCTCATCGAGATCAACGTCACCTGCCCGGGTGGCATGCACAAGACCGACGCCCTTCTGGGCACCGACCTCAGCGGCACGATCATGCGTCGACTGTTGGCCATCACCGCGAAGCAACCAGAAAGGGTTCTCACATGAGCACCGTCACCGTTGTCGCCATCGCCCTGATGGGCCTCCTGCTGGTCCTGCTGGGCGCGAACGTGACTCGTCACCGCGCCATGCGCGGGAAGTCCGGCGAGACGCAGCTGCCGACCGACCCCGCCGATCGCATGTTCATCGCGATCCGCGCCCACGGCAACGCCGCTGAGTACGTCCCGACGCTGGCGGTCCTCATCATCGTCTGTTCCACGGTGACGAGCGGCTGGTGGCTGGACTCGCTCGCGGGTGCCGCACTTGCCGCGCGCGCCGTCCATGCGGTCGGCATGCTGCGCAGCTCAACCTTGGCTGCGCACGGGCCGCTGCGCGACATCGGCGCACTGGGCACCTACGTCGCCGGCGCCCTGCTGGCCGTCACCGCGCTGGTCGCGGTGTGACTCGGAGCCGGGCGTGACCAGGCGGCCGGTGATCGGCATCGCCGGCCAGGCGTACGTCGTGCGGAAGTTCTTCGGCGACCTGCCGGTCCAGGGGAACCCGACCCGGTACGTCGATCATGTCTCGGGGGCCGGAGGTCGGCCGGTGATCCTGCCGACGGAGTCCGCGGCCGACCTGCTCGACGTCGTCGACGGGCTCGTCCTCGCCGGCGGAGGCGACCTCGACCCGACCCTGTACGGGGAGTCGAGCGCACACGCGGTCGACGTCGATCGTGATCGGGACCGCGCCGAGGTCGACCTGGCTCGGCGCGCACGCCGGGCCGGGGTGCCGCTGCTGGGCGTCTGCCGTGGCGCCCAGGTACTGGCCGTCGCGTTCGGCGGAACGCTGCGGCCGCATCTGGGCGACGATCGGCCGCACGTGCTGATCGACGGCGGCCACGCCATCCGCACGATGGGCGGATCAGCCGTGGCAGCCCTGCTGGGCGACCGACCGACGGTGAACTCACTGCATCACCAAGCCGTCGGTGACCCCGGGCCCTCCTGGCGACCGACGGCATGGGCGGACGACGGGGTCATCGAGGCGATCGAGTGGGGAGGCCGCGGCGGACCGTGGATGGCACTGGGCGTGCAGTGGCACCCCGAGCTCGAGCGCCTCGAGGGTCAGGAGCTGTTCGCCTGGCTGGTGCGGGAGTCCATCAGCCGCAGCCGCTGAGGAATGTCGCGGGCTTCGAACCGACCGAGACCTCCAGGTAGGTGACCGCCGAGGAATCCTTGACCTCGCCGGGTTCCTCGTTGAACGCCAGCCCCAACCATGCGTCGCCGTCCTTGAGGTAGACCGTCGACCCGAGAGCCTGCGACGCCTCGACCTTGGCCTCAGGGTAGGCAGCCTTGACCTCGCCATACGTCGAGTCGACGCCGATTCCTTCGGCGGTCTTCGTCCCCGAACGGACGCCGAGCGAGGCGATCGTGCCGTCCTCCACCCGCAGGGTGTGCGTCTCGGTGTTCGGCGCCTTCCACTGGATCGGCGGGTTGGTGTCGGCGCACGGGTCGTCCGCGACCTCGTCGAACGGCTCGAAGAGCCCGGTCGCGTTCGCCTCGTCGAGGGTCATGCCGGCGCGGGCGGGTCCGATCTCGCCCGGTGCGGCGACGAGAGTCTCAGCCGCGCCGGTCGTGCTCGGCTTCGCGGAGGGAGACGAGGACGGAGATGCGTCGTCGCCGCAAGCCCCGGCGAGCAACAGAACGGCAATGGCAGCACACGTGCGTAACGTAGACATGACGGTGGTCCCTTTCTGTCGCCCTCCTGCGGAAAAGGATGACAGGACGCGTGTCCGACGAGAATGGTTGTTTCGAACTACCTGCCGTGGGACGTCAGTGGCCCTGGTCGGCGACCTCGACGTCCGTGCTCGGGGGTGGCGGGACGTAGTTGTTGCGGGCCGTGACGATCGCGAACAGGGTGATGACCGCGATGAGCCCGAGCGTGCTGCCCCCGGCGAGCAGGAGGGTGTCGAGCGTGCTGCGCTGCTCGCCCTCGACCCAGGTGCTGGGCGAGTCGGCGAGCGCGGGAACGGACAGTCCGACGACCAGCACGACGACTGCAGTGAGAACGGCCACGATGCGAGCGGGAGCCTTCATGGAGCCATCGTATCCGCCCGTAGGGTGGTGTCATGTCCCCCCTCGACCGGTCATTGCCGGGCCTCAAGCTCCCCGAGGACGCGGCCTACGAATGGCTCGTGGCGAAGCCCGGCGCCATCACGCTCATCGTCATCGTCGGACTCGCGTTCCGGTGGTTCGTCAATCGAGCCATCGACCGGATCGTGCGCCGCGCAGGCGAGGGCGTCGTACCGACCCTGATCGCCCGCACGAAGGCCGGCGGCGTGCTCGCCGACCTGCGTCCCGGGTCCGGCCAGCGGCGCCGCCAACGCGCCGAGACCATCGGCTCGCTGCTCAAGAGCATCGCCACCGGCATGATCATGGCGATCGTCCTGGTCACCGTGCTCGACCAGGTCGGCGTCAACATCGCCCCGATCCTGGCCAGCGCCGGGATCCTCGGCGTGGCCCTCGGGTTCGGCGCCCAGAACCTGGTGAAGGACTATCTCAACGGCATCTTCATGATTCTCGAGGACCAGTACGGCGTCGGCGACGTCGTCGACCTCGGCGAGGCGACCGGAACCGTGGAGGCCGTCGGGCTGCGGGTCACCCGGCTGCGCGACGTCGACGGAACGGTCTGGTACGTCCGCAACGGCGAGATCCTCCGGTCGGGCAACCAGAGCCAGAACTGGGCCCGCACCGTCCTCGACATCACCGTCGCCTACGACTCCGACCTCGATCAGGTGCAGCAGATCCTGCAGGAGGAGGCGTCCGCGATGTACGAGGACGAGCAGTTCCACGACGTCATCATCGAACCACCCGAGGTCTGGGGCGTGGAGCGCTTCGACAAGGACGGAGCGGTGGTCCGCGTCGTGCTCAAGACCGCCCCCCTGAAGCAGTGGCCGGTGGCCCGAGCGATGCGTCAGCGCATCAAGACCCGTTTCGACGCGGCCGGCATCCGCATCCCCACGTCGTTCATGAGCGGTCCCCCGGGTGGTGAGCCCGAGTGAGCGAGCAGACCGCGAGCGAGCCGACGTTCTACGAGCAGATCGGGGGCCACGAGACGATCGCCCGCATCGTGGAGGTCTTCTACGACGGCGTCGCCACCGATCCGGTGCTCCGACCGATGTACCCCGACGACCTGGAGCCGGCCGCGGCCCGCTTCACCATGTTCCTCGTGCAGTACTGGGGTGGCCCGACGACCTACTCCACGCAGCGCGGCCATCCACGGCTGCGGATGCGGCATGCACCGTTCGCGGTCACCATGACCGCCCGCGAGCACTGGTTGAAGCACTTCCGCGCGGGACTTGACGACGCCGGGCTCACCCCGGAGCAGGACGCACGGTTCTGGGACTACATCCAGTACGCGGCCACGTCGATGGTCAACACCGCCGAGGCACCCTGAATCTCACGAAGCCTCGGTCGGCATGGCGGCGGCCAGCGCCTCACGCTCGTCGTCGTCGAGGCGCCGGGACGCCTGAGTGTCCAGGTCGAACCCGACGAGGGTGGCGATGGCCGAGCCGTACCGGCCGCCCTCGATGCGGGTCAGGGAGCTGAACGACGAACGACCGACATGGGAGATGTGCGACCGGACCGCGTACGGGTCGGGACGCCACGGCAACGGCTCGCCGAGATCGACCTCCACCCGGCCCACCACGAACCGCCCGGCGGCACGGTTGGGGAACACCTCGGCGAAGGACAGGATGCGGCTCTCCTGGAACAGCTCGAACAGGTGGGGCAGCGTCACGTGCCCGTCGACGCCGATGTCTCCACGTCGGACGTTCATCGGGAAGGACGCGCCGCGCGAATCGTCCACGACCTCGGGTCGGCCGTGCTCGACGGTGACGGAGCAGAACAGGGTCGAGCCGTCGTGCGCACGGATCTCCAGCGTCAGCTCATCGCCGTCGACCGCGGACCGGACCGTCACCGGCTTGCTGCTGAGCAGCAGAGGGCGCCGGAAATCGACGCTGACCCGCCGGACTGGCAGGTCGTCGGACAGGAGACCGTCGTCGACGAGCCGGGCCCGAGCCTCCATGGCGTAGTCGACGTAGACGACGTTGTTGACGTGGTTCAGCACGTCGAGGTCGGACCACCGCATGGGGACGTGAATGTCGGTCACGGGGGTCATCCTTGCCGATGACCGCGAACGGGTCAGGCGATCACCGCGATGACGTCGCCCTCCTGGACGATCTGGCCCAGCTGGACGCGAACCTCGGCCACGCTCCCGCTGACGGGCGTGATGACCGGGATCTCCATCTTCATGGACTCGAGCACGGCGATCACGTCGCCGGCGCCGACCTCGTCGCCCGGCTCGGCGACGATCTTCCAGACATTGGCGACGATCTCCGCCTTGGCCTCATGCATCAGCCGGCCGACTCGTGCGTCAGCAGGCGCAGCGCGTCGACCATGCGGCCGCGGGTCTCCTCGGCGAGGATCACGTCGTCGACGATACCGGCCTCAGCGGCCAGGTAGGGCCGGGCGACGTTCTCGCGGTACTCCGCGGCCAGCTCGTCGCGCAGGACCTCGGGATGCTCGGCGTCCTTGAGCGCGCGACGGTGCAGCAGGGCGACCGCTCCCCCGGGACCCATGACGGCGATCTCCGAGCCGGACCAGGCCCACGTGAAGTCGGCTCCGAGCGAGCTCGCACCCATGGCGATGTAGGCGCCACCGTAGGCCTTGCGGACCACGACGGTGAGCACCGGTGAGGACGCCTCGACGTACGCGCGGAGCATGGTGGCGCCATGCGTGATGACGCCACGACCCTCTTCCACCGTTCCGGGCAAGAATCCCGGCACGTCGACGAAGGTGAGGATCGGCAGGCCGAACTTCGCGCAGAAGTCGACGAACCGGGAGATCTTCACCGATGCCTTCGCATCGAGGATGCCGCCGCGCGCCTTCGGCTGGTTGGCCACGACGGCGACCGGGCGGCCGTCGAGGTGACCGAGCATGGTGAGGACGCTCGGGGCGTGCGCGGGCATGAGCTCGAGCCGCTCACCCTGGTCGAGCACGGCGTCGAGGACCTCGTTCATGTCGAAGACGACGCTGGACTTGTCGGGCACGACGAACGGAAGACGCTCGACGGCCGCCGGGTTCGCCGGAACCGGGTCGACGACCTTGGCGGCGCTGCCGACGTGGGCCGGCAGGAAGGAGAGCAGGAGGCGGGCCGCGTCGAGGGCCTCGTCCTCGGTCTGGACCTCCAGGTGCGCGACCCCGCTGACGGTCGTGTGCAGCCTGGACCCGCCGATCTCGTCGGCGGTCGCGTCCTCGCCCGTGGCCGCCTTCACGATCGAGGGACCGGTCAGGAACATCTGCCCCTGCTCGGCGACCATGATCGTCCAGTCGGTGAGCGCCGGCGAGTACGCCGCCGCGCCCGCGCAAGGGCCGAGGATGAGCGAGATCTGCGGCACCTTGTGGCTGGCCTCGACGTTGAGGGCGAAGATGCCGCCGCACCCGTGCAGCGCATGGATGCCGTCGTGGATCCGCGCTCCCCCGGAGTCGTTGATGTAGACGATCGGGTAGCCCTTGTCGATCGCGAGCCGCTGCGCCTGCTGCACCGTCTCGGCGAACACCGCGCCGATCGCCCCGGCGCCCACCGCCGCGTCGTGACTGATCACGACGACGGGGTGGCCGCTGGTGAGGCCCCATCCGGTCACGACGCCGCTACCGCCCGTGGGTCCCGCCTTGCGCAAAGGCGTCAACGGCACGAACGTGCCCGGATCCACGAACGTCTCAGCCCGCTCCAAGGCGGTGTAGACGCGGTTTCCCTTGGGCTCGACCCGCGTGAACTGCTCGGTGCGTCGCTGCGTGAGGACGCTCCGATGGTCCGGGGCGGCTGGGCCGTCCACGGTCGCGGTGGCGGTCGGCTGGGTGTCGAGCTGGGTCACGGTCTCTCCCGTTGGCGGAAACATGAGGCTTTCCTCAAGTCTACCGCAAGATGAGGATTTCCTCACGTTTGGCCCGGAAGCGTTTCTGCTACCGTCGGCCGCACCGCCCTAAGCAAGCGCTTACCCGTCCGTTCACGCCCTGAGGAGAGCCATGCCCGACCCCGCCGCCAGCGAACCATCCCGCACCGCCATCGTCACCGGAGCCGCCCGCGGCATCGGCGCCGGCGTCGCCAAGCGTCTGGCCGCCGACGGGCTCCGCGTCGCCGTGCTCGACCTGGACGAGTCGGCCTGCGCGACCACGGTCGACGCGATCGCGTCAGCCGGTGGCGCTGCGCTTGCGGTCGGTGCCGACGTCAGCGACCCCACGAGCGTCGATGCAGCCGTCGAGCGCATCGTCGCCGAGCTCGGGGCTCCGACGGTGCTGGTCAACAACGCCGGCATCACCCGCGACAACCTGCTGTTCAAGATGACGGTCGAGGAGTGGGACGCCGTCATGGCTGTCCACCTGCGCGGGTCCTTCCTGATGACCAAGGCAGCACAGAAGCACATGACTGAGGCGTCGTTCGGGCGCATCGTCAACCTCTCCAGCACCTCGGCGCTCGGCAACCGCGGGCAGGTCAACTACTCCGCGGCCAAGGCCGGCATGCAGGGCTTCACCAAGACGCTGGCCATCGAGCTCGGCAAGTTCGGCATCACGGCGAACGCGATCGCGCCCGGCTTCATCGAGACCGAGATGACCGCCGCCACAGCCGAGCGCCTCGGCGTCGACTTCGAGGACTTCAAGAAGTTCAACGCCGATCAGATCCCCGTCGCCCGGGTCGGCCAGCCCGAGGACATCGCCCACACCGTGTCGTTCCTCGTCAGCGAAGGTGCCGGCTTCGTCTCCGGCCAGGTCATCTACGTCGCCGGCGGGCCGAAGGACTGACGTGACCGAGGGCCTCGACACGGTCGCCCTGGCCGCGTGGATCGAGCGGGAACGTCCGGGACTGCTGTCCGGACCGCTCGAGGCCACGCTCATCACCGGCGGCAAGTCGAACCTGACGTACGCCGTCACCGACGGCGACCGTGAGGTCATCGTTCGCCGGCCCCCGCTCGGGCACGTCCTCGCCACCGCGCACGACATGGCGCGCGAGCACCGCGTCATCACGGCCCTCGGCCCCACCGACGTGCCGGTTCCCGAGACGTTCGCCATGTGCAACGACGACTCGGTCGTCGGGGCCCCGTTCTACGTCATGGAGCGGGTCGCGGGCACGCCGTACAACCGGGCCACGCAGCTCGAGGCCCTCGGCCCCGACCGCACGCGCCTCATCACCGAGCGGATGATCGACACCCTCGTCACCCTGCACGACGTCGATCCGGACGACGTCGGCCTGGGCGACTTCGGACGCCCGGACGGCTACCTCGAGCGACAGGTGCGCCGGTGGAAGAAGCAGCTGGAGTCGTCGTACAGTCGCGACCTCTCCGGAATGGACGAGCTGATCGGCCGCCTGGAGCGCGACGTTCCGGCCGGCGGCGACGCGACGATCGTCCACGGCGACTTCCGGCTCGACAACCTGCTCGTGGACCAGGGCCCGGCCGGTACCGACGTCGTGACCGCCGTGCTCGACTGGGAGATGAGCACGTTGGGTGATCCGCTCACCGACCTCGCGGTGCTGCTCGCCTACCATCAGCTCGCCGACACGGTGCCGCCCACGGGCGCCGCTGCCAGCCTGGTCACCGACGCCCCCCGGGCCGCCGGATACCTCACCAGCGAGGCCGTGCTGACCCGGTATCACGAGAAGTCCGGACGCGACGTCAGCGACCTCGACTGGCACCTGGCGCTAGCCTTCTTCAAGCTCGCGGTCATCCTCGAGGGCATCCACTACCGCCACACCCATGGGCAGACGCTCGGCAGCGGTTTCGACGGGATCGGCGACCTCATCGAGCCGCTGATCTCGGCCGGGCTGCACGCCGGGCGGGTTACCGGACGGTAGAGTCGGCGCGTGACCGCCGAGATCCTCGAACCCCGGCGACGCCCCACGCAGGAGCGCAGCCACAAGAAGTTCGACCACCTCCTGCAGGTGTCACGCGAGCTCCTGCTCGAGGTCGGGTTCGAGTCGTTCACCTGCGAAGAGGTCGCGCACCGCGCCGGCCTGCCGATCGGCACGCTGTACCAGTTCTTCCAGAACAAGTACGTCATCGTCTGTGAGCTCGATCGCGTCGACGCGGTCGCCGTGCGTCAGGAGCTGGACCAGTTCGCGCAGGAGATCCCTTCCCTCGACTGGTTGCGCTTCCTCGACCGACTGGTCGACCACATGGCCGCGCTGTGGGTCAACGACCCGTCACGCCGCGCTGTGTGGCACGCGGTGCAGTCGACCCCGGCGACTCGAGCCACGGCAGCGGTCACCGAGCGCGAGCTCGCGTCCGAGGTGGCCTACATCCTCGGCCCGCTCACACCCGGCACGCCGCGGGAGCGCCGCACCATCATGGCCGAGGTGCTCGTGCACGTCGCCTACTCGATGCTCAACTTCTCCATCCGCGACGGCCAGAGCCACGCGGAGGCGGTCACCGAGCTGAAGCGTTTGCTCGCGGCTTACCTGCTCGCCGCCGATGCCACCTGAGTCCCGACGCAGAGCGGCGTGGTACCTGACGCCACCGACGCTGGTGGCGGCGATCGTCGGCGCCTGGTCGATCACCGTCCCGTCGCTGTGGCGCGATGAGTCGGTCAGCGCCCACTTCGCCCGGATACCGGTGGGCGCCGCGTGGGCCATCTGGGCCGACGTCGATGCCGTGCATGCCACCTACGACCTGCTGATCAGGCCGTTCATCGGGATCGAGCCGATCGAGCTGGGCGTCCGGCTGCTGTCGGTGGTCGGTTTCGTCGTCGCGACGGCCGGTCTGGTGCTGGTCGGCAAGCGGCTGTCCGGCTGGACGACCGGAGCGCTGGCCGGGTTCGTCTACGCCGCGCTGCCCGTGACCAGTCGGTACGCGCAGGAGGGACGGTCCTACGCCGTGGTGAGCGCGGTCGCAGTCTTCGCCACCCTCGCGCTCCTGCGAGCCGTCGACCGACCCGTGCTCCAGCGGTTCGCCGTGTACGCCGGTCTCGTCACTCTCCTCGGCTACCTGCACCTGTACGCGGTGCTCCTGGTCGTGGCGCACCTGCTGCACGTAGCCATCACGTCGCGACGCCTGCTGCGCCCGACCCTGCTCGCGCTCACCGCGGCCGCGGCGTTGCTGCTGCCGCTCGCGGTCATCGCGGCCGGACAGCGTGAGCGGCAGCTGTTCTGGCTGACGTCGCCCGGCCTGAAGGCCTTGCCCGAGCTCGCCCACACCATCGCCGGAACCGCTGCTGCGACGGTCCTGATCAGCCTGCTGGTCCTGGCCGGCGCTTGGGCGCTCCGCGGCCGGCCGATCGCCGTGCTGTGGGCGACGGCGCCCGTGGCCGTCTCGTTCCTCGTGTCGCAGGTGTACCCGGTGTTCGCCGAGCGGTACGTCCTGTACGTGGTGCCGGCAGTCGCGCTCCTGGCCGGGGCGGGCATCGACGGCATCGCCCGCGCGGTCCGGCACCGATCCGTGGCCACGATCGCGCGCACGCTCGCGGTGGCCCTCGTCGCCGTCCTCGCGTTTCCGGCGCAGCTGGACATCCGCGAGCCCGACAGCCGCCCCGATGACCTGAGGAGCCTGTCGCGCGATCTCTCCGCCGGGATGCGACCGGGCGACGGCGTCATGCCCGTGCCGGCGCGCTTCCTCAAGTTCGTCAACGCGTACAGCGAACCGTTCGAGCTGCTCGAACCGGTGGTCGTCGGCCATGTGCCCGCAGAGACCACGCGAGTCTGGATGATCAGCCGACGGCAGCCGTCGCGGACCTTCGAGCTCATGAGGTTCGAGAGCGAGTTCGAGCGCGCCACCGTGCGTTCGTACGGCTTCACGTACATGTCACTGTGGGTGCGCCATGCCCCACGACGTTAGGCCTCCGGGTGGTGTCAGTCGCGGTGCAGCACGGCGTACGCCGTGGCGTAGTCGCCGTCGTGGCTGAGTGAGATCTCCACCGACGCGCCGTCGAGGTGCTTGGCGACCTCGCCGTGCAGCCGGATCCGCGGTCGCCCCCACGCGTCCGCGACGACCTCGATCAGCCGCAGGGCACCCCCGTCGGCCGCGTCGCCGTCCATCACCGGGGCCGTTCCGTACAGTGACGCCGACCAGGCCTTGACGACTGCTTCCTTGGCCGCCCAGCGCGCCGCGAGGTGCCGCGCGACGTCGGTGGACCGGCCGTTCGCGTCGCGCCGCTCGCCGGGGGTGAAGACCCGGCCGAACTCGGAGCCGGGCAGGTCGAGCTGATCCGCGAACGACGGAACGTGGACCAGGTCGACTCCCACCCCGAGCACGGTCATCAGCAGGTCCCGGGTGCGAGTGACGTCAGGTACACGCCGTCCTCGCCGAGGCGGGCCTCACGGTCGAGCAGCATCGACGCCTCGAGGTCCCGCGCACCGCTGGTGCTGGTGCCCAGACGACGGCCGGCGGACTTCTCGTAGGCCGGGGCGCCGCCGCACATCGTGCGGGCCAGCCGGAGCCGGCCCTCGATGGCACGGGACCGGGACCGCTCCAGGTAGCTCGCCCGGTCCGCCGGGTCGAGCGCATCGAGGAAGGCCTGCGGGTGCACCAGCGCGATGAGACCGGCGACGTGACCGAAGCCGAGGCTCGTCACGAGTCCGGCCTTGAGCGGCCCGGCGGGCAGCGGCTCGCGCAGCCACACCAGGTGCTCGTGCTCGGTCAGCACGTCATCGACGCAGTCGAGGCTGCGGTTCGGCGGCACGGTGCCGGAGCCCAGCACCTGGCACAGACCGACGAGCTGGAATGCGGCCGCACCACCCTTGGCGTGCCCGGTGAGCGTCTTCTGGGAGATGACGTACAGCGGGTTGCCGGGACTGCGACCGATGGCGGCGGCGAGCCGCTCGTGCAGCTCGGACTCGTTCGGGTCGTTGGCGTCCGTGGAGGTGTCGTGCTTGCTGACGACGCCGATGTCGTCGGCGGTCAGGCCGAGCGAGGCGAGCGAGCGAGCCAAGGACGACTCGCGCCCTCCGAGTCCGGCGGCGAGGGCCCCGATGCCGGGAGCCGGGATCGACGTGTGGACACCGTCGGCGAACGACGAGGCGTAGGCGACGACGCCCAGGACGGGCAGGCCCATCCGGGCCGCAACGTCACCGCGAGCCAGCAGCAGCGTGCCGCCGCCCTGGGACTCCACGAACCCGCCACGACGCCGGTCGTTGGCCCGGCTGACCCGGCGCTCGTCGATGCCCTTCGCGAGCATCGCGCCGGAGTCGGCGGTGGCCGACATGTCGGCGAAACCGATGATGCCCTCGGTGCTGAGGTCGTCGAAGCCCCCGGCGACGACGAACTCGGCCTTGCCGAGCCTGATCTTGTCGACGCCCTCCTCGACCGAGACGGCCGTGGTCGCGCAGGCGGCCACCGGGTGGATCATCGCGCCATAGCTGCCGACGTACGACTGGACGACGTGCGCGGCGATGACGTTGGGCAGTGCCTCCTGCAGGATGTCGTTCGGGTTGTTCTCACCGAGCAGCGTGTTGACGTACAACGCATGCATCGAGCTCATGCCACCCATGCCGGTGCCCTGGGTGTTGGCCACGAGCGCCGGGTGGACCCAGCGCATCAGCTCGGCCGGGGTGAAGCCGCTGGACAGGAACGCGTCGACGGTGCAGACGAGGTTCCAGACCGCGACGCGGTCGGCGGACTCGAGCATCTCGGCCGGGATGCCCCACACGGCAGGGTCGAACCCGGTCGGGATCTGTCCACCGATGGTGCGAGACAGCTTCATCCGACGCGGAACGCGGATCTCGGTTCCCGCCTTGCGGGTCACCGACCACTCTCCGTCGGCAGCTTCGACGATGACCGTGCGCTCCGGGTCGGCATCGTGCATCGCCCGGGCCTCGGTCTCGTTCCCCACGGCGAAGGTGAGGTCCTGGTCGAGGAAGACGGACGTCAGCAACGGCGCGGAGTTGTCGCGCATCGAGCCGTCGTCGCCGTAGGTGCGGATGCCGCAGCGCTCGACGACGGTGTCGTGGTAGCGCTCGTGGATGTCGGCCTCGTCGAGGGCGTCGCCGCTCTCGAGGTCGTACCAGCCACCGGCGTTGTCGTCCCAGGCCACGAGTCCGGTGCTCCACGCCAGCTCCAGGACGCCGGCGGCGGAGAGCTGCTCGTCGACCTCCATCTCGAAGCGGGTGCGAGCCGAACCGTACGGACCGAGCTCACCGGCACCGACGATGACGACCAGGTCCTCTGGCCGGGCCGTGACCTCGGCCCAGTCGGGGGCCTCGGTCGCAGGCAGCTGGGCCGGAGACGGGGCGAGGGCCGGGATGGCCGGTACGTCGTCGGGCTCGACGGCGGCGGGGCGCGCGATGCCGTTGGCCAGGGCCTTCAGATCGAGGTCCGCGCCGGCGAGACCGCCGGTCAGGTCCACCGTCAACGGCTGCTCGGCCGCGGCGGCGCGCGCCGTGGGCGTGCAGCTGTCGAGCAGGGCGTCGGCCATCTCCGTCGGGTCCCACGTGCGGACGCCGGCTGCCTCCACGGCGGCGACGAGCGGGTCGTTGCCCCCCATCAGCCCGGTGCCGCGCACCCAGCCGATGATGGCGTGGACCAGCGTCACGCGGTCGCCCCAGGTGCGCTCGGCGCGCCAACGGGACACGACGGCGTCGAGCGCGGCCTTGGCCTCGCCGTAGGCGCCGTCTCCGCCGAACATGCCGCGGTTCGGTGAACCCGGCAGCACGACGTGCAGGGTGGCGGCGATGTCGTGGTCGCGCCCGTGGGCCGCGAGGCGGCCGATGAGACGTTCGACCGACCAGAGCAGGATGCGTGTGTCGACCTCGGCGCGGCTGCCCGCGTCCGTGAGGTCGCCGGTCACTCGTCCGGCCGCGAACGGGAACAGCACGGTGGGCGTCATGGCCGGCTTCACGACCGTCGTGGTGGTGCCGACGGTGCGGGTCTGCGCGGACGTGATCCACGCCGCGAAGTCGTCGACGTCGGTGAACGATGCCATGTTGGCGGGGACGACCCAGAGGGCGGCGCCGGCACGCGCATGGGTGCGGTAGAGGTCGCGGAAGAACCGCATCTTGGGGTCGTCCAGAGCCGAGGTGGTGGCCACGACCGTGGCCCCGCCGCCCAGCAGGCGTCCGACGACCGAGGCCGCGATGGACCCCCGGCCGGCGCCGGTGACGACAGCCACCTCACCGGCGTGGGCGCCGGGCTCGTCGCTCATCGCCAGCTCGGCCACATGTGACAGCCGCTCGCGCAGGGACGGGTCATCGGTGCGGTCGGCCCACCAGCGGGCCTGGCCGGCGACGGCCTCGCCCGCGGCGGTGAACTCCGCCTCGACCTCGATGCCGCGCGCGAGCCGGGCGACGTCCTCGCGGGCACTCGCCCAGCGATCGTCGATCAGCAGGGCGCGGCGCTCGTCGAACGCCGGAGCGGTCTGGGACACCCAGTCGCTGCCGAGCTCGGCCTCGACGCGGGCCAGCACCTCGGCGTCGGCGGCGTCGACCTCGACGGCGGCAGGCCGCTCGTCGAGTCCGAGCCGCTGGAGCAGGTGGCGGGCCGTGCTGGCCAGCACACCGTCGGTGCCGGTGATCTCACCGGTGATCTCCGCGAGGGCGGCGGCGTCGACGGTCGACTCCCCTCCCCCGGCGCTGGGCAGGTCGACCGAGACGCCGTGGCGGGACGCGACGGCCTGCACGCTGGCATCGACGGCCGCGTCGACGTCGGCTGCCGTCGACAGTCCGGACAGGGAGCCGAGGTCGCCACCGCGGACGCTGGACCCCTCGCGGGTCGCGAGCGCGAGCTCGGCGACCACGTGGCGGGCCCAGCCGGAGCCGAGCTGCCAGGTGTCCGTGACGCGCTCGGTGATCGAGGCCTGCTTCTTCCCGGTGGGGCCGAGCACCTTCTTGAGGTGGTCGGACAGCGCCTCTCCCAGGACGGGTCCGAACGGCTTGTAGCTGCGCGCGAGGCCGGTGACCTGGGTCGACAACGTCGGGATGTCGGCCTCAGCCGCACCGTCGATGGCGCCGAGCCCGAGCTCGCCGCCGAGGTCGACCAGCAGCTGGTTGCGGCGCGACGAGACCCCGTCGCAGAGTGACTCGATGGAGTCGGCCGCGCCGATCTGGTCGAGTCGAAGCTTGGTCCACCACGCGACGAGCAGTCGCGTGCCGTCGGCGGCATCGAACGTCAGGTCGTCCGGACGAGGCCCACCGGACGGCGCCGGTGCTGCGACCTGCGCGGTCTGGACCGGCTCGGTCGGCGCGGCGGCTGCCGGGGCGACGTCGTCCGGCTCGTCGGCGACCGGCTCCTCGTCGGTGCCGAAGAGCACAGCCGCGTCACGCTCGGCGTTGAGCACCTGGACCGGTGCCTGGAGGTTGCGCTGGACGGACGGCAGCTTGAGCGTCGCGGTCGCCAGGTTGGCGACCGTCGGGGCCGAGCCCACGCCGATCTCGACGACGCGCTCGATCCCGAGTCCTCGCACGCCGCCGACGCTGTCGGCGGAGGAGGTGAACATGACGTCCTGGGTCTCGATCCACCGGACCGGGCTGGCGAACTGCCAGGCCAGGAGCTCGATGAGCACGACCCGGCACAGCTCGCCGGGGCGCTGCGACCACGAGTCGAAGTCTGCGAGCACGGCGTCGAGCGGACCGTCGGGGGCGAGCTCGGCCACGGCGGTCAGGAACTCACGGTCAAGGCTGAACGGCTGGGGCACGAGGTTGGGAACGTACCGACCGGTCAGGATCGCCGGGTCGATCGTGGCGGGCAGGAGCTCCTCCAGACGGTCCCGGAAGTCCGGCACTCCGCCGCGCAGGACGCGCGAGTGGAACGGCACGTCGATGCCCGGCACGAGGATGAACGCCGCCTTGCCGCCGAACGCGGCACGGCGCTCGTCGATCTCGGCCTCGAGCGCCTTGAGTCCGGCGACGGTGCCGGCCACCGCGTACTGGGAGCCCTTGAGGTTGAAGTTGGCGATCTCCAGGAACTCACCCGTCCGCTCGGAAAGGTCGTCGACGAAGGCGCGGACGTCCTCGTGGTCGATGCCGAGCTGGGACGGGCGGATGGCGGCGAGACGGTAGTCGGAGCGGCCCTCGGCGTCACGCGGCACCAGCGTGTGCATGACGGAACCACGCTGGAACACGACCTCGACGACGGCCTCGAGCGGGATGACGCCGGAGACGGCGGCGAGCGCGTTGTACTCGCCCACGGAGTGCCCGGCCAGGACCGAACCCTCGACGAAGGCACCGGCCTCGCGGAGCTCCGCCATCTGGGCGGCGCCCAGGACGGCCATGGCGACCTGGGTGAACTGCGTCAGGAACAGCACGCCGTCGGGGTGACGGTGCGCGGTGCCGGCGGCGATGATCTCCGTCGGGTTGTCGCGGACGACCGTGAGGATGGAGAAGCCGAGCGACGCCCGGGTGTGCTGGTCGGCGCGGTCCCAGATCTCGCGCGCGGCCTTGCTGCGCTGGTAGCCGGCCATGCCCATGCCCTGGTGCTGGATGCCCTGCCCCGGGAACACGTACGCGGTGCGGGGAGCGGCGAGTCGTGCGGACGCGGCCATGACGACCTCGCCGTCGACCCGGCAGGTGACGTCGACGACCTCGGCGCCGGCGTCGAGGCCGACCCGGTCTGCGCGGACGTCCACCCGGGCGCCCGGGCGGACCGGGCTCATGAATCGGCTGGTCCAGCCGGTGATCCGACGACCGGTCTCGACCGCGAGCGATCGCTGGGCGGCGGCCGAGATCCACATGCCGTGCACGATCGGCTCGCCGAGGCCGGCCAGACGGGCGGCGGCCAGGCTGGTGTGGATGGGGTTGTGGTCGCCGGTGACGGCGGCGAACGCCCGCATGTCGTCGGGCGCGTCGATCGACACCGACGCACGGGAGCGGCGCGGCGTGTCAGTGGGGTCGTCGAGGGTACCGCCGGCCCGGACCGGGTCGGTCAGGGTCGTGGCGCCGGGGCGGCCGCGGACCGCGAACCGCTCGACCATCGTCGCGAGAGGCGACCCGGCGGCGGTGACCTGCACGTCGACGGTGACGACGCGGCCGAGGTCGGTGTCGACGACGGACACGTTGGTCGCGGTGATCCCCAGATCGGTGGCGCCGAGGGGCAGCTCGCTCGACAGCGCAACGGCGTGGTCGAGGTGGACGAGATCGAGCATGCCCTCGACGACGGGATGGCCGTCCGGAGTCGTCGCGTCACCGACGACGGCGAAGACGGCCGGCCAGGCGAGGCCCACCAGCACGTCGGGGGCGTCGGCCGAGCCGGAGACACCGACGACGCCGGCGTGGTCGGACACGAGGTCGGGCTCCCAGCGGACGTCGAGCGTCGCACGGCCGTCCTCGACCAGCGGGGTGATGCCGCCGGCCGCGGTTGCGGTGAGTGATCGCATCGCCGCCGTGGCCGACTCGGTCGTGACGACGGGTGCGCCGCCGGTGGCGACGGCATCGCCGACCTGCAGGCTCACGCTCAACGGGTGGCCACCGGAGGCGAGCGGAACGGTGAGCTCGACCTGGTCATCGCCCGTCGCGACGACGGAAGCGCCGGTCTCGGGGTGCTCCGCATGGTCGGCGTCGACCATGACCCAGCCGCGGCCGAGACGCTGCACCGGGTTGCGGACGGTGCGTCCGGCCCAGACCACGTCGGGGGCGGCCAGCACGAGCGAGACGACGTCGCCGGTGTCATCGGCGCGGCGCCGACCGGCGACGGCGAGCGGTGCACGGCCGCCGGCCAGCACGTCGTCGACGACAGCCGACTCGAACCGGCGCAGCAGGTCGGCGACGGGCTCGTCGACGCGAGTGATGCCGGCGACCGAGACGGGCCCGGGGATGATGCAGACACCGTCGGCGCCGTACCGGTCGTCGTGGGCCTGCCACAGGGAGTCCGAACGCCACCAGCGACGCACGTCGGCATCGAGCACGGGGACGAAGTTCACCGGCTTGCCGGGACGCTTGCAGACGGTGACGAAGAAGGGGACGTCAGCCGGGTGCAGGAGGACGTCGGCGGCCTCGGGATGACGATCCTGCAGGAGCCGCAGCGCCGCAGGTCCGTCCTCGACGGTGGACGGGTCGGCGAAGAGCGTCGGCACGTCGCCGTGGTCCGCCTCGTTCAGGCGGGCCTCGGCGCGCTGCAGCATCGCGTGGAAGCGGTCGCGGAGGGTGACGTCGAGCCAGCCTGGCCGGCCCGACAGCTCCAGGAAGCGCGAGAGCCACTGCGCGTAGGTCATCTCGGCGACGTCGCCGAAGTAGGGCTTGGAGGTCAGGTCCAGTGCCGCGACGATCTCGTCGCGGCGGTCCGCGACGGCCTCGGCGTCACCGGCGACCTCGTCGAGCAGGCGGCCGGTGCGTGAGGCGGTGTTGTCGATCTCGTGGATGTCGGCGCCGAGCTGGCTGCGGCTGGAGGCCATGCCACCGGTCGCGGTTCCGGCGGCGATCCAGTCGGGGGTGCCGGGGGTCGCGACCAGCATCTGCTTGACGTCGGGAGCGGTGGTCGCCTCGAGCGTGGCCATCGCGGCGGTGCCCACGAGGACGCCGTCGAGCGGCATCGACGGGAAACCGTGGCGGTGCGCCCACGTGCCGGAGATGTAGGCCGAGGCGGCCTCCGGCGTTCCCACGCCGCCGCCGACACAGACGGCGACGTTGTCGTGTGCGCGCAGGTCGGCATAGCTGGTGATGAGAAGCTCGTCGAGGTCTTCCCAGGAGTGGTGGCCACCGGCCTTGCCGCCCTCGATCTGGACGATCAGCGGTGTCGGCGCAACGGCGTCGGCGATGGCGATGACCTGGCGGATCTGCTTGGCGGTGCCGGGCTTGAGCACGATGTGCTCGATGCCGATCTCCCGAAGCTCCTCGACGAGGGCGACGGCGTCGTCGACCTCGGGGATGCCTGCGGTGACGACGACGGCGTCGAGGGCCGAACCGGCAGCGCGGGCCCGCTGCACGAGCCGTTGCGACCCGAGCTGCAGCTTCCACAGGTACGGGTCGAGGAACAGGGAGTTGAAGGCGTAGGTCCGACCCGGGTCGAGGAGGCTGTCGAGTCGACTCACGTTCTCGGCGAAGATCGACTCGGTGACCTGGCCGCCGCCGGCGAGCTCGGACCAGAACCCGGCGTTGGCGGCGGCGGCGACGATCGCCGGGTCGACGGTGGTGGGTGTCATGCCGGCGAGCAGGATCGGGGAGCGTCCGGTGAGACGGGTGAAGCGGGTCTCCGCGTGGACGGTCCCGTCGGGCAGGGTGACGACGGACGGTGCGTACGCCGCCCACGGGGTGGCGAGGCGCGGAGCGGCGCCCGGGGCGGTCAGCGAGCGGTGCCCGGCGCGGGTCGTGACGGGCACGACACCCACACCGCGGATGCGCAGCTCGCGGGCGGACAGCCGCGTGGCGAGGTCGGCCGGGCCGAGGTCGAGCACCCAGCGGGCTCCCGCGTCCATGGCGGACTCGAGTGACGACACCCAGTCGACCGGATCGACGAGGGCGCGCATGGCGAGGGTCCGGGCGCGGTCGGAGTCGAGGCCACAGGACTCGGCCCAGGTGGCGGCGAGATTGGCGGCCTCGGCGAGGTCGGGGTGGTGGAAGGCGAGGCCGGTGGCCAGTGGCTCCAGCACGGGTGCGAACGGAGCCCCACCGGTGGTGCGACGCTCGTGGGCCGCGCGATCGGTGTCGGCGACCTCCTCGAGCAGCGCCACGGCGCGGTTCAGGCCACTCTCGGGACCGGACAGCACGACGCTGCGGCGACCGTTGCGCAGCCGTGCGACCACGCGGGCCGACGCCGGCAGGTCGGCCAAGGCCGCCTCGACGCGCTCGGGACTCTCGCCGCTGACGCTCAGCATCGTCTCGCCGAGCAGACCGCGACGGCGACCGACGACCTGGGCGGCCGCACCGATCAACCGCGCGTAGGCGAGCTGCTCGGCCTCGGGAGATCCGGCGAGGACGTCGGCAGCAAGCGTGCCCTGCGAGTGACCGATCGCGGCGACCGGACGCACGACCTGCGGGTCGAGACCTTGGCGCTTCAGCGCACGCAGGCCGGCGAGCTGGACGAGCAGGATGCCGGGCACGGAGGCGGCCGGGGCCGCCAGCAGGTCGGCGTCGGGCAGGTCCGGGGCGTCGTCGTCCTCGGCGGACTCCCCCACCGCGAGAACGTCGGTCCAGGCCAGGGGGGCGAACGGGATGCCCGACCGCATGAGGTCGGAGGCGACCGGAGCCACGAGCGAATCCGCCTGGTCGACGAGCGACTCCACCTCGCTCTCGAGCGCGAAGTCGCGCACGAGCTCGGCCAGCGGCTGCAGCCACGTCGTCCCCTGTCCGCCGAAGGCGACCGCGTACGGCGTGCCGTCGACGATCCGGTCGACGAGCGCCTTGCGGCGTTCAGTGGTGGCGGGGGCGGCTGCGGTCGTGTCGATCGTCGTCATTCACCCATCATCGCAAAACGTGAGGCTTTCCTCAAGTTTTATCCGAGGGTTTCCTCATGTTTGTGATGACGACTGCGTCACACGCCGCCGGTGAGGATCAGCCCGCCGTCGATGACGATGGTCTGACCGGTGACCCAGGCCGCGTCGTCGGAGAGCAGGAACGCCACCACCGACCCGACGTCCTCGGGCACCCCGAGCCGTTTGAGCGGGTACGTGGCGGCGACCGCGTCCTCACGGCCCTCGTACAGGGCGCCGGCGAACTTCGTCTTGACCACCGCCGGTGCGACGGCGTTGACGCGGATGTCCGGTCCGAGCTCGAGCGCGAGCTCCTGCGTGATGTGGATGAGCGCCGCCTTCGAGGCCCCGTACATGCCCAGGTTCGGCGCCGGCTTGAGACCGCCGATCGACGCGATGTTGACGATCGCTCCCCCGCCGTCCTTCAGCGCCGCGCGGTACGCCTTCTGGGCCCACGCCACGGCCGACAGCACGTTGACGCGGAAGATCTTCTCGGCGGCACCGAGATCGACCTCGATCATCGGCCCGTACACGGGGTTGATGCCGGTGTTGTTGACCAACAGGTCGAGGCGCCCGAATGTCGAGAGCGCGGTCGCGATCGTCTCGTCCTGGTGCGACTCGTCGTCCGCCGCCCCGGCGACCCAGGCCGCGTTGCCCTCGCCCAGCGAGGCGGCCGCCTCGGCCAGCGCGTCGGCCTTGCGGGCCGTGAGGACGACTTTGGCGCCCTCGGCGACGAGCCGCTCGGCGATGCCCAGGCCGATCCCACGGCTCGCGCCGGTGATGACCGCGACGCGTCCGTCGAATCGTCGGCCCGGGGTCTGGTCGACCCCGGCCATCAGGACAACCGCTCCACGACCATGGCCATGCCCATGCCCCCGCCGACACACATCGTCTCGACGCCGAACGTCTTGTCGTGGTGCTGCAGCGAGTTGATGAGCGTGCTGGTGATGCGAGCGCCGGTCATGCCGAACGGGTGGCCGATGGCGATCGCGCCGCCGTTGACGTTGAGCTTCTCGATCGGGACGCCGAGCTGCTGGGCCGAGCCGAGAGCCTGGACGGCGAACGCCTCGTTGATCTCGAACAGGTCGATGTCGTCGACCGTCATGCCGGCATGCTGCAGCGCCTGACGCGTGGCACCCACCGGGCCGAGCCCCATGATCTCCGGGGAGAGCCCGGTGACACCCGTCGACACGATGCGCGCGAGCGGTGTGAGGCCGAGCTCCTTGGCCTTGGTGTCGCTCATCACGACGACTGCCGCGGCGCCGTCGTTGAGCGGGCAGCAGTTGGCGGCCGTGACCGTGCCGTCCGGGCGGAAGACCGGCTGGAGCTGCGAGACCTTCTCCAGTGTCACGCCGGCGCGGGGACCGTCGTCCTGCGAGACGGTCGAACCGTCGGGCAGGGTCACCGGGGTGATGTCCTTGGCCCAGAATCCGTCGGCGATCGCCTTCTCGGCCAGGTTCTGGCTGCGGACACCGAACTCGTCCTGCTCCTCACGGGACATCCCGATGAGCTGCTGGACGTTCTCGGCCGTCTGGCCCATGGCGATGTAGACGTCGGGAATCGCGTCGCCCTCGCGGGGATCACTCCACTCCTGGCCGCCGGCGGCCAGCTTCTCGGTGCGCTGGGCCGCGTCGTCGAACAGCGGGTTCTTGAGCTTCTGACCGGGAATCGAGTCGCTGTTGCCCTTGTCGAAGCGGCTGACCATCTCCACGCCGGCCGAGATGAAGGCGTCGCCCTCGCCGGCCTTGATGGCGTGGAACGCCATCCGGGTGGTCTGCAAGGACGAGGAGCAGTACCGGGTGATGGTGGTGCCGGGCAGGTGGTCGTAGCCGGCCAGCACCGACACCACGCGACCGAGGTTGTGCCCCTGCTCGCCACCGGGCAGCCCGCAGCCGAGCATGAGGTCGGTGATGTCCCGCGGGTCGAGCTCGGGCACCTTGGCGAGGGCGGCCCGCACCATCTGCACGGTGAGGTCGTCCGACCGCATCTCCTTGAGCGATCCCTTGAACGCACGTCCGATCGGTGAGCGGGCGGTGGAGACGATGACTGCTTCGGGCATGTCGTTACCTCTTCGGGTTGGTTGGTCAGAAGCCGAGGTCGCGGCCGACGAGCTCCTTCATGATCTCGTTCGAGCCCGCCCAGATGCGAGAGACGCGAGCGTCCTTCCAGGCGCGAGCCACACGGTACTCGTTCATGAAGCCGTAGCCACCGTGCAGCTGGACGCAGTGGTCGAGCACCTCGTTCTGCACGTCCGAGCTCCACCACTTCGCCTTCGCCGCGTCGACGGCCGTGAGATCGCCCGTGGTGTGGGCCAGGACGGCGGCGTCGATGAACGCCTGCGCGACGTCGAGAGACGTCACGAGCTCGGCGAGCAGGAACTTGTTGTGCTGGAAGCTGCCGATGGGCTGCTGGAACGCCTCGCGGTCACGGGCGTACTCGAGCGTCTCGTCGAGCACCTGGCGCGCGTGCGCGAGATTGGAGACGGCGCAGCTGAGGCGTTCCTGCGGAAGGCGTTCCATCATGTGGATGAAGCCCCGGTCGACCTCGCCGATGACGCGGTCGTCGCCGACCCTGACGTCCTCGAAGAACAGCTCGGCGGTGTCGGACTCCGCCTGGCCGACCTTGTCGAGCTTGCGACCGCGGCTGAACCCCTCGTCGGTGGCCTCGATGCCGAACAGGGTGATGCCCTTGGCTCCCCGGTCGGGACTCGTGCGCACAGCGGTGACGACGAGGTCGGCGGAGTAGCCGTTCGTGATGAACGTCTTGGAGCCGTTGATGACCCACTGGTCGCCCTCACGGACGGCCGTGGTCTTGAGGGCGGCAAGGTCCGACCCTCCTCCCGCCTCGGTCATGGCGATCGCGGTCAGGGTCTCGCCGCTCACCATCCCGGGCAGCCAGCGTTCCTTCTGCTCGTCGGTGCAGAGGTCCACGATGTACGGGGTGACGATGTCGGCGTGGATGCCCACGCACGACGGGAGGGCGGCATTGACCTTGCTGAGCTCCTCATCGAGCACCGCGTTGAACCGGAAGTCGTCCGCCTCCGCTCCCCCGTAGGCCTCCGGGATACCGAGACCGAGGAACCCGTCGGCGCCCGCGGCGAGCCAGAACTCGCGCGGCAGTCCCTTGTCCTCGGCATGGGCGTCGACATGAGGTCGGACGTGCTTGTCGAGGAAGGCCACGCACGAGTCGCGGAAGGCGTCGTGGTCGTCGGTGAAGATGGTGCGTCTCATGGGTCCTGTCGATCTCGAACGGCTCTGCAACGATACTGACTAAGCGCTTGCTTAGCATCCGATGCCTGCGTCATGCTGTCAACCGAGGAAGGGACGACCATGACGTATCCCACAGCCGCCCGCCCTGCGCCACCACCGGCGCGTGAGCGGTTGCTGCTCGCGGCCGTCGAAGCGTTCGCCGAGAAGGGCTTCACCGCCACCACGACCCGCGACATCGCCTCGAGGGCCGGGATGAGTCCGGCCGCGGTGTACGTCCACCACGACACGAAGGAAAGCCTGCTGTTCACGGTGAGCGTCGAGGGCCACCGCGCCGCGCTGGACGTCATCAGCTCGGCCTCGGCCGGCACCGATGCCGTGGAGCGGTTGCACCGCATGGTCCGCGAGTTCAGCACATGGCACGCCGAGAACAGCCGCGTCGGCCGCATCGTCCAGTACGAGTTCGACGCCCTCACGCCGGAGCACCGCACGGAAGTGGCGGGGTACCGGCGCCAGATCGAGCGGGTCATGCAGGACGTCCTCGACGACGGGGTCGCCGCCGGCAGCCTTGAGGTCGCCGACATCCCCGGCACCGCCCGCGCCATCCTCTCGCTGAGCATCGACCTCGTGCGCTGGTTCTCGCCGCACGGCTCCCACTCGGCCGAGGAGATCGCCGGCCTGCATGCCGACCTTGCAGTGCGCATGACGAGGCCCCGATGAGCCGCACGATGACGGTCCACGACAGCGTGGTCGTCGACGCCGATCCGCTGACCGTCTACCGCCTGATCGCCGATCCGAGCCAGATGCCCCGCTGGAGCCCGGAGAACACCGGCGCCGACGTGCCGGAACCCGGCTCGCCGCTGACGACCGGAGCCACGTTCGTCGGGTCGAACCAGCGCGGGCGGGCGCGGTGGCACACGCGCTGCCGCGTCACCGCCGCCGACCCCGGCGAGCAGTTCGCGTTCGACGTCTTCCAGATCGGCGTGGGCGTCCCGTTCGTCAAGGCCAGGATCGCCTCGTGGGAGTACCGGTTCGAGCCGGTCGACGGGGGCACGCGGGTCACCGAGACGTGGACGGATGCTCGTCGACGCTGGCCCGACGCCGTGGCCGACGCCTTCGACAAGGTGGCCACCGGCGGCCGCACCTTCGCCGACTTCCAGCAGCGCAACATCGCCCGCACCCTGCGCAACCTCAAGGCCGACCTCGAGTCAGGAGACTCGGGCCGGCCATGAGGCGTGCGGTGGTGCCGATCAGGCCTGGAGCACGGCCTGGGCGTTGATGACGATCGAGATCTTGTCGCCGATCATCACCTTGTCGCCCTCCATCGGGATGTTGAAGTCGATGCCGAACTGCTTGCGGCTGATCTGACCGGTGGCCTCGATGCCCACGCGGGTGCCGCCCCACGGGTCGCCGCCCTCGCCGAGGACCTCGACGGCCAGCTCCAGCGGTTTCGTGACGCCCTTGATGGTCAGGTCGCCGACGACCACGAGCTCACCCGGAGCCGTCTCGGAGATGTCGGTCGAGGTGAAGGTCATCGTCGGGTTGGCCTCGACCGCGAAGAAGTCACCGGACCTCAGGTGGTTGTCGCGATCGGCGGTGCCGGTGTTGATCGAGCTGAGGTCGACGCTGACGTCCACGCGTGAGCTCGTCACGTCATCGGCCGTCGTGATCGAGCCCTCGAAGCTCTCGAACTTTCCGCGGACCTTGCTCATCAAGTGGCGAACGGTGAACCCGACCTCGGTGTGCGTGGGGTCGAGCGTCCAGGTTCCGGTGCTGACGATGGTGGCGGTGCTGGTCATCATGTCTCCCTCAAGATTTGGTTGATCGTTCAACAATTTCAACCATACAGATGATTGAGCGTTCAATCAAGTCGGCCTCCACGTACGATGGGTCCCATGACCACCCGCACGGAGACACCGTGGCTCGACCAGGAACAGCTCCGCGTCTGGCGGGCGTTCCTCGGCGGCATCACCGTGCTCATGGACCAGCTCGACCGTGACCTGCGCACGCAGCACGACCTCTCGATGGGCGAGTACGAGATCCTCGTGCGGCTGTCTGAGGCGCCGAATCGCTCCATCCGCATGGCCGAGCTCGCTGCAGCGGTGTCCCACTCCCGCAGCCGCGTCACGCACACCATCAGCAGGCTCGAGCGCGACGGCATCGTCCGTCGCGACACGTGTGCCGACGACGGCCGCGGCGTCAGCGCCGTGCTCACCGACCACGGCTTCTCGGTGCTGGAGCAGGCTGCCCACACCCACGTCCGCGGCGTCAACGACTACCTCATCGAGAACGCGACCCCCGAGGAGTTCTCCGCGCTGGGACACATCATGGAACGGGTCATCACCACCCTGCACGGCCAACGCTTCTGACCAGAGCGAGGCCCACCCAGAGGTGGGTCAGGGGCGGGTGAGGCGGCGGTGGGTGACGGCGTGGGGGCGGGCGGCCTCTTCGCCGAGACGCTTCACCTTGTTGACCTCGTAGTCCTCGAAGTTGCCCTCGAACCAGAACCACCGGGCCGGGTCGTCGGCGTCGCCCTCCCAAGCGAGGATGTGGGTGGCGACGCGGTCGAGGAACCACCGGTCGTGCGAGACGACCACGGCGCAGCCGGGGAAGTCCAGGAGAGCGTCCTCGAGCGACTGCAGGGTCTCCACGTCGAGGTCGTTGGTGGGCTCGTCGAGCAACAGCAAGTTGCCGCCCATCTTGAGCGTGAGGGCCAGGTTGAGCCGGTTCCGCTCCCCACCCGACAGCACCCCGGCAGCCTTCTGCTGGTCCGGGCCCTTGAACCCGAAGGACGCCACGTAGGCCCGGCTGGGCACTTCGAAGTTCGCGACCTTGATGTGGTCGAGGCCGTCGGACACGACTTCCCAGACGTTCTTCTTCGGGTCGAGGCCGCCTCTGCTCTGATCGACGTAGGAGATCCGCACGGTGGGACCGACATCGAGCGAGCCCGCGTCGGGCTTCTCCTCCCCCACGATCATCCGGAACAGCGTGGACTTGCCGACGCCGTTCGGTCCGACGACGCCCACGATGCCGGCGCGCGGCAGGGTGAAGGACAGTCCGTCGAAGAGCTCGCGCTCGCCGAAGCTCTTGTGGATGTCGCTCCCGTCGAGCACCACGTCGCCGAGCCGGGGTCCGGCCGGGATGTTGATCTCCTCGAAGTCGAGCTTGCGCCCGCGCTCGGCCTCGGCCGCAAGCTCCTCGTACCGCCGCAGGCGGGCCTGGTTCTTGGCCTGACGAGCCTTCGGGTTGGAGCGCACCCAGTCCAGCTCCCGGTCGAGGATCTTGGCGCGCTTGGCGTCCTTCTTGCCCTCGACCACCAGCCGCTGCTTCTTGGTCTCCAGGTACGTGGAGTAGTTGCCCTCGTACGGGTGTGTCTTGCCGCGATCGAGCTCGAGGATCCACTCGGCCACGTTGTCGAGGAAGTACCGATCGTGGGTGATGGCCAGCACCGCGCCCGGATAGGCCTTCAGGTGCGCCTCCAGCCAGGCCACGCTCTCGGCGTCGAGGTGGTTGGTGGGCTCGTCGAGGAGCAGCAGGTCGGGCTGCTCGAGCAGCAGCTTGCACAGCGCGACGCGGCGACGCTCGCCGCCGGAGAGGTGATCGACCATCTCGTCGGGCGGAGGGCACCGCAGGGCGTCCATGGCCTGCTCGAGCCGCGAGTCGAGGTCCCAGGCGTTGGCGTGGTCGAGATCGGTCTGCAGCTCGCCCATCTCGGCGAGCAACGTGTCGTAGTCGGCGTCCGGATCGGCGAGCTCCTCGCTGACCGCGTTGAAGCGGTCGAGCTTGCCCTTGATGCCGGCGACCGCCTCCTCGACGTTCTCCAGAACCGTCTTGCCCTCCGTCAGCGGCGGCTCCTGCAGCAGGATCCCGACGGACGCCTCAGGATCCTTGATCGCATCTCCGTTGTTGGGATGCTCCAACCCCGCCATGATCTTGAACAGCGTGGACTTTCCGGTGCCGTTGGGTCCGACGACGCCGATCTTGGCGCCGTGCAGGAACGACAGGGAGACGTCATCGAGAACGACCTTGTCGCCGAGCGCCTTGCGGACGTTGCGAAGGGTGAATACGTAGTCAGCCACTGTGCAACCTTAAGGGGCGGGTTCAATGCACCCGGCGGGCCTCAGCCGCGGGCGCGGAGGATGTTCGTGCGATACGTCGCGTAGGCGTCGAGCTCGGCCTGCACGGGCCTGATGACCTGCTCGTCGGCCACCGTCTCGATCGCGTCGCTGAGGGCGCGCTCGACCGCGCGGGCCCGACGCCGTGCGGTGATCCAGGCCGCGACGCGCGAGACCAGGGCCATGCCGATGCCGGCCAGCAGCCCTCCGACGGCCATCACCAGCGGGAGGCTCCGACCGGACACATCCGGCGGGTCCGCCACCGTGAGGGGCGTGACGTCGGCGATCTGGATCAGGGCGAGCCATGCGGCGCCGAGGACCATGGCCCCGAAGGCGACCCACTGCAGAACGTTGACGATCCGCCACCAGATCGCGGTGCGGGCGAGCGTGATGTCGGCGCGCACGATCGCCCGATCGAGCCAGATGACGATGTCGTCGGCGCGCGACGTCGACACCAGCCGCACCGCCTCGCGCCATGGCCCTTGCAGACCCACGGATGCCTTCTCGGCCAGATTGCGCACGGCAGCCTCGGCCTGGGCCCGTTGGACGTTGGCCGCACCTGGAACGTCGGCAGCCTGGGACAGGCGGGCGATCGAGCCGTTGGGATCGATGCCGAGCTCCTGGAGCGGGTCGCTGCGCCGGGTCAGCCACCGAGTGACGGGCCAGCCGGTCCGGCGCAGGGCCCGGCGCCGGGTCGACGCCTCGATGGCCTCCACCAGCTGCGAGACCCCGACGCAGTCGAGGAGCGCGAGATCGAGCGCCTGCCGGTCGATCTCGCTGATTCCGGGAACCTCGCTGGTCCCGCCGACGTCGGCCAGCCGGGTGGCCTCGGCGGTGATGTCGGAACCCAGCCGGCCCTTGGCCGATGCCTTGGCCCGAATCCGCTTGGCGAGCTCACGCTTGAGCTCGTCGATGCCGTCGCCGCGGGTGGCGGAGACACCGATGACGGTGACGCCTTCAAGACCCTCGGAGTCGAGGATCCGGTGGACGTCCGCCAGCGCATTGCCGCGCTGCTCGTAGGCGATGCGGTCGATCTGGTTCAGCACCACCACGGTGACGTCACGGAACGACGCCATCGGCCGGATGTAGCGCTCGTGGATGGCAGCGTCGGCGTACTTCTGCGGATCGAGAACCCAGACGAGCAGGTCGGCGTACTGCACGAGCCGGTCCATCTCGAGGTGGTGCTCGACCTCCGTCGAGTCGTGGTCGGGCAGGTCGAGCAGCACGAGGCCGTCGAGCTTCTGGTCCTCCTCGGACCGGTCGAGCATGCTGAGCCGGGACACCTGGTGCCGTGCCGGGATGCCCATCCACTCCAGGAGCTGATGCGCACCGTCGGGACCCCAGGCGCAGGCCAGCGCCCACGAGGTGGTCGGACGCCGGACCCCGACGCCGGCGAGGTCGAGATCGGTGAGGGAGTTGAACAGCGACGACTTGCCGGAGCCCGTGGCGCCGGCAAGCGCCACGATCGTGTGCTCGCCGGACAGTCGCAGGCGGGCGGAGGCCCGCTCGCTCAGGTCGGCCGCCGGCGCGAGAACATCGTCACGGATCCGTCCGCGCGACGCCTCGACGGCTGCGGCCAGTGCGTCGAGCCGCTCGGCGACGTCACTGCGCTCTCCGCCGAAGTCTGGCCCTGCAGGCGCCTCGGCGGGGATGGTGGCGCTCATTCGGAGGTGTCTCCATCCAGGAAGTCGGTGTGTCGTGCGTATTCTGCCCGACGAGCGGCTTCGCGCAGCGTGTCCTGGGTGGCTCGCACCGTGTCTGGCGAGTCGAGCAGATCGAGGTAGCGCTGCTTCTCCTCATGCATGACCCGCGCGAGGCTGGCCTGCAAGTCCTCGTGAGCGGCGGCGACGAGCTCCTCGAGCCGGTCGCGGCCGAAGATCGCCTGGAGCAGCCGGCGACCGGCCTCGGAGGCCCGGCCCCCGCTCCGCGCGGCGGCGTGCTCCAGCGCGACGACCATCAGCGTCGCGCCGACGCCATTCACCCCGAAGGCGAGGAACTTGGTCGTCATCCGCTGGTCAGAACCCTCGACGCGCACCGTCTCCAGGATCTCCGCCTGCCAGTCGCGAATGATCCGCTCGACCCGCGTTCGGAGGTCGTGCGAGGCGCGATCGAGACCACGTGTCGGGGCCAGCAGCGTGACCCCGGCGTCGTCAGCCATCCAGGCCCGGGTGACGGCCTCGGCCGCCGACTCCGCGTACCCGACGGCCAGCGACTGCAAGCCGGCCGCCACGGCTTCAGCGACCTCGGTGGACCGCGTGCGCCGCCCGGTGACCCCCTCGACCAGTCGCTCACGGATGCGGGTGACCCGCTCCTCGACGGACCGGACCATCTCGCCGGTGCCGACGAACTCCTGCCACTGGGCCAGCACCTCGCCGCTCAGCAGCGTGCCGTCGGAGGACTCGCGCGCGATGAACCCGATGGCCTCGCCGTAGATGGTCTCGGCCTCGGAGTAGAGGTGGTCGGCGGCCACGATCTGGTGGTCGAGCGCATCGGCGATGTCGTGGGTGCGCAGGACGTTGTGACGGACCGCGCCGTCGAGGGTCTGCGCCACCACGGCCTCGCGAGCACCCGGGTCGGCCGCGAGGTCGTGCAGCCACGCGACGATCGGTGCGACGGCGTCCGCAGGCAACAGTCCCTCCGTGTCGGTGCCGGTCTCGGGCACGGTGAACAAGGGAGAGTCGGACAAGCCCCGGCTCGTCATCATCCGAGCGAGGTGGCCGCGGACCTCGAGGACGGCATCGGCGTGGGTGCGATCGAGCACGACGGCGACGGACGTGCTGCGCTCGGCCGCCTGACGGAGGTAGTCCCACGGGACCTGGTCGCTGTAGCGAGCCGCGGACGTGACGAACAGCCACAGGTCGGCTGCGGCCAGGAGCTGAGCGGCCAGCTCACGGTTGCCCCGGTCGATCGAGTCGACATCGGGCGCATCGAGGATGGCAAGTCCGCGCGGCACCTGCTCGCAGGCGGCGAGCCGCAGGGCATACGCGTCGTTGCTGGGCTCGTCGGTGCGCTTGAGGTCGGGCAGGATGCGGTCGGGCCGGAACCATTCCGCGTCGTCGGGATGGTGCACGAGCACCGCTGAACGGGTGGTCGGGCGCAGCACACCGCTCTCGGTGACTCGCTCGCCGCAGATGGAGTTGACCAGGGTCGACTTGCCGGCCCCGGTGGACCCGCCCACCACAGTGAGCAGCGGAGCCTCGAGCTGCACGAGGCGCGGCAGCACGTAGTCGGAGAGCTGGTCGACCACCGCGGCCTGGCGCGCTCGGATGGCCTCGACGCCTGGGACGTCGAGCCGGAAGGGCGCTGCCGAGACCTCCGCGAGGAGCTTGGACAGAGCGCCCGACAGCACGGCCGACGCATGTTCGCTGGGCACGGGCACTCCTTCCGGGTGTCGAGGCGTCCGATCCTCCCTTCAGGTTAGTGGACGACTGGGCGCGTCGTGCCCCCGACTCCGCACGGGACCGGCCCAGAATCGGCCCTGCGGTCATCGCGGAGACTCGATGTCCGCGGAGGTCAGTGCACTGCCGCTGCGGCCGCCGAGCGGCCCGTGCAGGGAGCTCCACGCTCCAGCGGCACCACCTGCGTTTCCGAAGGATCCGGGTAGCCCATCAGCACGCCCGCGGCACAGGCTCCGGAATCGTCGCGGACGGCGAACGCCAGGACGTAGGGGTTGGTGCGGCCGGGCGACTTCGCGTCGTCCTTGGGCAGCACGCTGAACCCGGAGATGCCGTTCTTGGGTGCCCTCGTGTCGTCTCCGACGACGCGCTCGTCGGTGAGCACGACCGGGAAGGCGGCGCGCCAGGCGATCACGACGCCCATGTCCTCGGCCGGGGTCAAGTGGTTGGCGTGCACAGCACCGACGGCGAGCAGGTCGTCGACCCATGCGCTTGCGTCCGCGATCGTGTCGCCGGACACATAGCTCGGGCTCAGCCGACGTTGGGTCGTGGAACCGTTCGTGGCCGGACCCTGGTGCGCCTGCTCCGAGCCGAGAGCGCGCAAGACCATCTCGATCGCGTCGTCGGCCTGCCCCTGCGTCTCGCCAGCGCGGGCATCGGCGGCACGGAATGCCTCCGCTGTGCTCGCCGCCCCCTGGAGGTCGAGCGCTGCGATGAGATCGCCGATCGCGCTCAGCATCGCGTTGACATCGCCGAGGACCTCCGGCGGCATGTCGATCTCGCGCGTCGCGGCGTCCAGACCGAAATATGCCGCCCTGACCGCACGCACCGATTCGGTGGCCTTCGACAGGCCCTTCTTGCGGGCGATGGCGACTGCGGCGGCGTACTCGTCCTTGAAAGCGGCATGGGCCTGCTCGAACGCGGCCGCTGCCTCGCTGCGATCAGCGGTCGACGTGGGAGCCGGCGCGGGCTGGCCCGCGCCACAGGCGCCGAGAACGAGCATCAGCACGGACACCACGAGTCCGACGGCGGATTGCTTCACCGGCAAAGTGTATTCAGCGCCGCTGGGACGACAACGCCGGCGGGAACCGCAGGATCGGTCGCAGCGCGTACATCGCGTCGAGCAAGGCGTAGGTGCGCTCGATCCCTCGAGGCTTGCTCCGTCCGGACATCACCGCATGGTGCAGGAACGCCATCTCGGTGGCCAGGGTCTGGTAGCGCTTGACGACCTTCGCGGCGACGCGGCCGTGCTCCCTCTTGGCGTACCGCCGCGCGACCTTGCGGTATCCGAAGCGCGAGAGGTACGGGATCTCGGCCGGGTGGATCCAGCCCCGGTCGGCGACGTACGTGAGCGACTGCTCCAGCACGCGCACCTGGCGTGTGCGCACCACGATGGCCAGAATGCCCACGGCCAGCAGCACGACGGCGAGGGCCAGGTACACCAGCACGAAGCCGGTTCCGTCGCCGAAGGACAGGGAGCTGTTCCAGAGTCCGTGCAGCAGCATGCTGACGACGAGCCCGAGCGTGATCACCAGAACCTTCGCCGTCTTGGTGCGGCGGGAGACGGCGATGCCGATCGCGATGCCGAATGCCGAGGTGAAGAGGGGGTGGGCGAACGGGCTGAAGACACCCCGCACGATGAAGGTCGTGGTGACTCCCTCGGCCCCCGCGAGCTTGATGTCCGGCGAGCCGAGGTAGCTGGCCGCGTAGTACCCGATGTTCTCGATGAACGCGAAGCCGATGCCGACCAGTCCGGCGTAGACCAGGCCGTCCAGAAAGCCGTCGATGACCCGCCGCATCCGCAGGAACGTCAGAAGCAGGAAGATGCACTTGGCCGGCTCCTCGGTGGCGGGGGCGACGAAGGAGGCCATCGACTCCTCGGACAGATCCCACGTGGCCTCGATGAAGACCTGAAGGGCCAGCGCGATCGCGACCGCGACGACGCCGCCCCAGACGAAAGCAGCGAACTTGTAGCGGCGTGGCTCCGGCTCGTACCGATCGAGCCACCAGTACGCCAGCCACAGCAGCGGTAGCGGGATGAGGGCGTACATGATCGACAGACCGGCGCCCTCGGGATCGCCGGCACCGAACGAGAGGGCGATCCCACCGCCGAGCCCGACCACGGCGACCAGGGCGAAGGCCACGATGAGCAGGATCCGGCCGCGTTGGCGCGGCGTCTCGCGGTACCTGGGCAGTCGCGACGGAATCGGCGTCGCCGTCAGCGCTCGGCCGGAAGTCGTCGAGGGGTCAGTCACGCCGATGAGCCTAAGGCACGTCCGCCGACGCTACGCTGGGAACGGGTCTCGCGCCCCGAGCGCCCGTAGCTCAGCCGGACAGAGCAAGAGCCTTCTAATCTCTAGGTCGCAGGTTCGAATCCTGCCGGGCGCACTCAGGAGCAGAGCCGCAAGCCAGAGCCGCAAGCCTCAGTGCTCCGACGTGGGCGGGGACCCGGCCCCGACGCGCTCCTTCAGGCGGTCCCGGACCCTCGGCCACTCGTCGGAGAGGATCGAGAAGACGACCGAGTCGCGGAAGGTGCCGTCGGCACGCCGCTTGTGCCGGCGCAGCACTCCTTCATGAGTGGCGCCCAGCTTCGTGATCGCACCCGACATCGGTGCGTTGAGCACGTCCGTCTGGAACTCCACCCGCCCGAAACCACAGTTCTCGAACGCGTGCCCGAGCAACCCGAGGTTGGTGGCCGCATTGACCGACGTGCCCCACACCGTCGGCGCATACGCGGCTCCGCCGAAGGTGCAGCGCTCGTTCGTCACGTCGACGTCGAGCAGGCTGGCCGTGCCGACCAGCTCGCCACTCTGTGCGTCGCGTACCCCCCAGGCGGATCCGCTCGAGATCAGCCTGCTCACCACCGTCCTCATGCCCTCAGGTCGGTCCGGTCGGGCCGCCGGGCCGCCGCTCCACCCTCCGGCCCAGACCCGGGCATCGTCGAGGGCGGTGAACAGCTCCGGGGCGTCGTCCGGTTGCAGCGGGTCGAGCAGAACGACGTGGTTTTCCAGCCTCTGTCCGGTCGGTGTGATCGCCATCACCTAATTGTACACTGTATACGTGCGGCGTCGAAGCGCTCGCCCTCGATCGCCCAGCCACCTGCTCCGGACCCTCCGACGGCGCCTTTTGGCTGGTCAAGCGGCCTGTGTGACGCGTCTCACCGCCCCAACCGGGCGTCTGTAATGGGGATCACAGCAGATCTGGCAATAGGCCGGCGGGGCCGCTGGTTGAATGTATGCAGTAGCCAAAACTGCCGAGTCCTCTCCTGGCTCGGCCCCCCAGAGAAGGAGCCACTGATGATCTTCACCCGCCGATTCGGCGCTCTCGCCGCTCGCCCCAACTTCCGCCTCATCAACGAGACCCAGTCCGACGTGGACCTTCCGTCCGCCGAGCCCGAAGCTGAGCTCGAGGTCGAGACGGCCGACGCCGAGCCCGCTGCGGTTCACGCCGGCTGACGAGACATGCCGGTCTACTGAGCACCAAAGGACCCTCACGGACCCCTGCATTCAGTAGACTGTGTACGTCTCCACTCATGAACCGTCCCTTCGGAGGACCAGATGACACCCAGCGTGGGCCTCGACCCCGTCCACCCAGCCGGCTACCGACCGCTGAAGCGGCCGCTTCCGCTCCGGGAGTCGGTCTACGTGGCGCTCACGGAGATGATCATCGACGGGACACTGAGCCGCGGTCAACACCTCGTGGAGGTCGAGCTCGCCGGAATGCTCGGCGTGTCCAGGCAACCCGTCCGAGAAGCCCTGCAGCGTCTCCACAACGAGGGATGGGTTGATCTGCGCCCGGGTTTCGGCGCGACCGTGCACGTGCCGGCCGAGGACGAAGTGGACCAGCTGCTCGCCGCCCGGGCAGCTCTTGAGTCGGAATCGGCGCGCCTGGCGGCGAGGCACACGGCCAAGGAGCCCGTCGCCAAGCTGCGCGAGCTCTGCCGCCAAGGCGAAGAATTCCTCGACGCCGGCGACGTCGACGGGGCGGTCCGCACCAACGCGGAGCTGCACCGTCTGGTCTCGGAGATGTCCGGCAACACGTTCCTCATCGGATTCTCCGCGCAGGTCGATCGGCGCGTCCGGTGGTACTACACACCGATCGCCCAGGTGCGTGGCAAGCAGGCCTGGAAGGAGCACGCCCGCCTGATCAAGGCGATCGCCGACGGCGACGAGGACCGTGCCGCCACGATCATGCGCGAGCACACCGAGCGCACCCGCAAGGCGTACCACGAGTCACAGGCTGAGGCCGACGCCTCCGCAGCCACCTGACGGTCAGCCCTCGTCGTGTCCCTCACGGTCGGCGCTCGTGGTGGCCATCTCAGCCGGCACGTCGGCGTCCGCCGCCTGATCTCTGCGCGACGCAGCGAGGCTGGCGATCGCCGTCAGCGTCAGCGTTCCCACGATGACGCCGAGGGACACCAGGATCGGGATCTCCGGTGCCCAGCCCACCCCGCGATGGTGCAGTGCCTCGAGGATGAGCTTGACGCCGATGAACCCGAGCACGCACGCGAGACCGTAGGACAGGTACACCAGCCGGTCGAGCAAGCCGCCGATCAGGAAGTACAGCTGCCGTAGCCCCATCAGCGCGAAGGCATTCGCCGTGAACACCAGATAGGGCTCCTGGGTCAGGCCGAAGATCGCCGGAATGGAGTCGAACGCGAACAGCAGGTCGGTGGTGCCGATGGTCAGGATCACGATGAACATGGGCGTGATCATCCGACTGCCGCGTCCGCCGGTGAACAGCTTGGCGCCGTCATACTCCTTGGCCAGCGGAAACCGGCCGGCGACGAACTTGATCAGCTTGTTCTCCTCGAACTCTTCGTCGTCGTCGCCCTCGGTGGCGAGCTTCCAGGCGGTGTAGATCAGGAAGGCGCCGAAGATGAAGAACACCCAGTCGAAGCGAGAGATCGCCTCGGCTCCGACGGCGATGAAGATGCCTCGCAGCAGCAGAGCCAGCGCGACTCCGACGAGCAACACCTTCTGCTGGTGCTGCCTGGGCACGGCGAACTTGCCCATGATGATCAGGAAGACGAACAAGTTGTCGACCGACAGGGAGTACTCGGTCAGCCAACCAGCGAAGAACTCGCCGCCGGAACGCCCACCGGCCACTACGGAGAGCGCGACTCCGAAGATCATCGCGAGGCTGACGTAGAAGGCCACCCACAGCGTGGCCTCTCGCAACGACGGCTCGCGTGGATTCCTGGCCACGATGAAGAAGTCCAGGGCCAGCACGGCCAGGGTCACGACGAGGGTCGCTGCCCACACCGTCATCGAAACGTCCATCAGTCGCTCTCCTACGAGGTGGTGGGTGGGCTACGGAGGGTGGTCAACCGTGTCGTGCGCCGGCACGGGCCTGACGGGCCTTCGCCTTGTGCTCGCGCTTTTGCGCACGGCCTCTCGCCGCGGCGTCCGAGCGTTCCCGCAGCACGCTCGCGAGCTCCTTGTACTCCTCGACGCTGGTGTGGGCGAAGCGATTGTGGGCACGGATCCGCGGCCACCAGTGCCTGCCGAGGTACTCGTGGGACCAGAGGAAGCCGATCGCGAACCCCATGCTGAGCAGGGCGTTGTACAGCAGGAACTGCCACAGGCCTCCCGCCGGCAGGCCAGGCGTTCCGGTGTACAGCCACCCGGTGACCGTGGAGTGCACCAGCATCGCCACGGGGAACGCGAGGAACCAGTACGCCGCCGCAGGCGCGAACACCCCGACCGGGACCTTCCTGAGGCCCACGAGGGTGGTGTACCCCGCGCCCAGCAGGGCGACCGGGACACCGAGTGCGAGTCCGGTGATCACCGCCCAGCCGGAGGGCTGGCCGGCGAAAGCGGCCAACCCCCCGGCGCCGAGCGCGGCGACCACACCGATGACGAACGACGGCACGACGAACTCTGCGAGCTGCCGCAGGTCAGAGGACGACACGTCAGCTCACGACCACGCCGAACCGCGCCAAGCTGTAGAACAGCATGCCGAGGTAGAACACCGCCCCGAACCCGATGATCAGGTTCGTGCCGATGCGTGGACGGATCGGCTTGGGCAGCATCCTGTTGTTCACCAGGAGAAGGACGACGCAATAGGCGCCCATGGCGAACGTGGACAGGAACGCGAGCACGTCCAGAATCGCCGCTGGTCCGTCTGCCGGCCCGAACAGGATGATCAGGATGCCGAAGATGATCACGCCCCACAGGTAGAACGCGTAGAGCTGCGACATGTTGAACCGCTTCGCGCCCTTCACGAAGTAGTACGTCATGTCGGCCTGGCCACGCGAGAACGAGTCGAACAACCCGAGGGTGGCGTTGAGCCCGATGAGGGCGATGAACCCGAAGAACACGGTGCCCAGCACCGGGCTGCCTGCGGCCGCGAAGCCGTCCGACATCGCCACCAGAGCGGCGTCCCGGTCGTTGCCTTGCACCAGGGTGCCGACGTCAGGGTTCTCCCGTGCCGCAGCCAGGGCGAGGAGCGTGAACGAGATCGTCACCATCATGGTGATGCCCCAGAACAGCAGGAAGGCGTCGAAGGTGACCCACTTGCGCCATCCCTTCCACTTCTCCATCTCCTCGGGATCGCTGGTGTCGAACATGTAGCCACGGGTCGGCATGGTCTCCGTCTCGTTGGCATGTGCCAGCCCCTTGACCTTGGGGATGTGCGCGCCCATTCCCGCGCCGCTGTCTCGCAGCTGCAGGGTGTACCACATCTGCTGCATGCCGGACGGTCCTGCGAAGGCGATCGACCCGACGATGATCGGGAACCACGCCGCGGACAGGGCTTCGTTGTTCTCGCCGAAGTACCCCACGGCGAACATCCCGGTGATCGTGTCCGAGAGGTCGGCCCAGCTGCCGACCATCGCGGCGATGATGGCCGTGCCGATGACCAGAGTTCCGATCAGCAGGCCAAGGACCTTCTCGACGACGTCATAGATGTTCTTGAGCGAGCTGAACAGCACCCCGACGAAGATCAGGGCGACGACCGCCGAGACCTCGAACGGAACACCGGTGATCTGCTCCAGCGCGCCGGCACCTGCCGAGAGGTGACCCGGCCAGATGTAGATCGCGATGGCCGAGACGAAGAAGAGCCACATGAGCGGCTTGAACACTCTCGCCGCCCCGAAGAAGATGCTCTCGCCCGTGGCCATCGCATATCGGGCCATCTCGAGCAGGACGACGGCCTGCAGGGTGACGCCGATCAGGAACAACCAGCGGATGTCCGGTCCGAAGACCAGGACCAGGCGCGGCCAGAGGTAGGACTCGCCCATCCCGACACCGAGTGCGACGAGAAAGACCGTCGGGCCCAGAATGTGGATGGACGGTGGAGCCTTCGGCAGCTTGCGAATGGGCATCGGCTCCAGACCGCCTGCATGCCACAGCTTTTCACCTCCCGAATGGGAAGGATTCTTGTTCGCTTCATGTACGGTCACGACACTTTTCCCCCTAGGTTGACGTCGTCGCGCGTGTCTGTGTTGACGTCAACACGCGTGAGTCTCGTTGTCTTACGTGATGCGTTCTTTCGGATCCGGCCGAGTCATGTCACCCTCCAGCCTCAGCCGAGTGCGCCTGCGTTGCGAGCCCAGCGGTACTTCGCGCCGAGGACCTGCACCGGCAGCTCGGTGGTGTACGGATAGGCGACGACGCCGTGCTCGTACAGGTACTGCGAGGCCTCTTCCACCTCGACGTCACCCGCGAGCGACGCGACGACGGGCTTGACGATGCCCTTCTCGCGGTACTCCTCGACGACCTCGGCGACCAGCTCGGCGAACACCATGGGTGGCGTGACGATCGTGTGCCAGTAGCCCAGGATGAGCGAGTGCACCCGTTCGTCCTCGAGGCCGAGCGCAATGGTGTTGCGGTACGTCGACGGCGGCTCGCCACCGGTGATGTCGACCGGGTTGCCGGAGGCACCGAACGGCGGGATGTACTGGTCGAACGACTCGGCAAGATCCGCCGGGATGTCCATCAGCTCGAGGTCGTTGTCGACGCACGCGTCCGAGAGAAGCACTCCTGAGCCGCCGGCCCCGGTGATGATGACGACGTTCTCGCCCTTCGGGGTCGGCAGGATCGGCAGGCCGCGGGCGTACTGGAGCATCTCGTTGAGGCCTGGTGCGCGCACGACGCCGCTCTGACGCAGGATGTCGTCGTACACCTTGTCGTTGCCCGCGAGCGCGCCGGTGTGCGAGCTCGCCGCTCGCGCGCCCATGTCGGTGCGCCCGGCCTTGAGCACGACCACTGGCTTCTTCTCAGAGACCCGTTTCGCGGTCTCGGCGAAGTAGCGACCGTCCTTGAGGTCCTCGAGGTGCATCGCGATGATGTTGGTGTTGTCGTCCTGCTCGAAGAATGTCAGCAGATCGTCCTCGTCGATGTCGGACTTGTTGCCGACCCCCACGATCGCCGAGACTCCCATCTTGCTGCTCCGGCTGAAGCCGAGGATGGCCATCCCGATGCCACCACTCTGCGACGACAGGGCGACGCCCCCCTTGACGTCGTACGGGGTGCAGAACGTGGCGCAGAGGTTCTCCGGTGTGTAGTAGTAGCCGTAGATGTTCGGGCCGAGGATCCGGACCCCGTGCTTGCGAGCGATGGCCACCGCCTCGTCCTGGAGCTCGACGTTCCCGGTCTCGGCAAAGCCCGACGGGATGAGGATCGCGCCCGCGACCCCCTTCTCACCGCACTGCTCGAGAGCGCCCGCCACGAACTTCGCCGGGACGGCGAACACGGCGACGTCGACGTCGTCGGCGACGTCGGTGATGCTCTTGTACGCCTTCTTGCCGAGGACCTCGTCCGACTTGGGGTTGATCGGGAAGATGTCACCCTGGTAGCCGCCGTTGATGAGGTTCTTCATCACCGAGTTGCCGATCTTGCCGTCCTCGTTGGAGGCACCGATGACGGCGATCGCCTTCGGCTTCATGATGCGGTTCATCGACGTCAGGATGTCCTCCTGGGAGAACCGCTCCACGGGCTCGCCCGCAGCCTCGTCCACGATGATCCGCACGTCGACCGCGGTCGCGCCGTCCTTGGCTGCGAGCACAGGGTTGAGGTCCACCTCGGCGAACTGCGGGAAGTCGCTCACCAGGTCCGAGAGCGCCGTGATGATGGACGCCACTGCATCCTTGTCGACGCCCTCGGCGCCGCGGACTCCGTTGAGGATCTCCGCCGCCTGGATCCCCTCGACCATCGACGTCGCCTCGTCTGCGGTCACCGGGGCGAGTCGGAACGTCACGTCCTTGAGCACCTCGACCAGGACGCCGCCCAAGCCGAACGCCACGATCTTGCCGAAGGTCGGGTCGGTGACCGCACCGATGATGACCTCCTGGACGTCCGGGCTGCTCTGCAGCATCTGTTGCACCTGCACGCCGGTGATCGTCGCGTCCGCGTCGTACGCCTTCGCGTTGCGGACGATCTCGTCGTAGCCCGCAGCGGCAGCATCCGCATCCTCGATGCCGACCAGCACGCCTCCTGCGTCGGTCTTGTGCAGGATCTCCGGGGAGACGATCTTCAGGACGACCGGAAAGCCGATCTCCTGGGCCAGGGACGCGGTCTCCTCGGCCGACGTCGCCAAGCCCTCCCCCGGCGTCGGAATCCCGTAGGCGTCGGCGACCTTCTTGGCGTCGGGCGCGCTCAGCGACGTCTGCCCCTCGGCCAGTGCCCGGTCGAGTACGTCCTGCACAACCTTGCGGTCGTAGCTCATTGCTTCTCCTCATCCAGATGCGAATTGGTGGAACGGTGAGTGGTGCTCAACTTCCTAGATGACCCCCGCGGCCTTGAGCTCGTCGAGCTCTGAGTCGGCGATGCCGAGTCCGCCGTAGATCTCGGAGTTGTGCTGGCCGAGAAGGGGCGACGTCTCGATCTCCACCGGGGAGTCGGACAGCTTGATCGGGCACCCGACCGTCTTGAACGTGCCGCGTTGCGAGTGCGGGACCTCGACCACGGCACCGAGCTCGGCGAGCGTCTTGTCCTCGATCAGCTCGCGGGTGCTCAGGATCGGCCCGCACGGCACGTTGTGGGCGTTGAGCTTCTCCATGACCTCCCACTTGGTCTGCTGCATCGTCCACTCCTCGATCAGCTCGAACATCGTGTCGAGCTTGTCGAGGCGCGCCGTCGGGGTGTTCCAGTCCGGGTCGTCGGCGAGCTCCGGCCGTCCGATGAGCTCGGTGATCGGAGCCCAGCCGGGCGGCTGGACGATGACGTAGATGTAGTCGTTGGGCCCGCCCGGTGCGCACTTGACGGCCCAACCCGGTTGCCCGCCCCCGGAGGCGTTGCCCGACCGGGGAACCTCGTCGCCGAACTCCTTGTTCGGGTACTCGTTCAACCCGCCGTGGGCGAGCCGCTGCTGGTCGCGCAGCTTGACCCTCGTGAGATTCAGCACGGCTTCCTGCATCGCCACCTGGACCCGCTGTCCGCGGCCGGTGTGCACACGCTGGTAGAGCGCGGCCAGGATCGCGGCGACGAGGTGGATCCCGGTCCCCGAGTCACCGATCTGCGCACCGGTCGCCACCGGCGGACCATCCTCGAAGCCGGTGGTGCTCATGGCGCCGCCCATGGCTTGCGCGACGACTTCATACGCCTTGAAGTCGGCGTAGTCGCCCGGGCCGAAGCCCTTGATCGACGCAAAGATCAGCTCCGGGTTGATCTCCTGCAGGCGGTCCCAGGTGAACCCCATCCGGTCGACGGCACCGGGGGCGAAGTTCTCGACCAGGACGTCGGAGTCCTTCACCATCTCGGTGAAGATCTCCTTGCCCCGATCGGACTTCATGTTCAGCGTGATGCTCCGTTTGTTGCAGTTGAGCATCGTGAAGTACAGGCTGTCGACGTCCGGGAGGTCACGCAGCTGTTGCCGGGTGATGTCTCCGGTCGGCGCCTCCAGCTTGACCACGTCGGCGCCGAGCCACGCGAGAATCTGTGTGCACGAGGGCCCCGACTGCACATGCGTCATGTCGAGCACCCGGACTCCGTCGAGAGCCTTGCCCATGTGTCCTGCCTCCAATGTCATCGCGAGCGGCTACTTGTACATGGTCTGGTTCATGGTTCCGGGCGCATACGCGTCCGGATCGATCCACACGTTGATCAGCGACGGCAGACCCGACTCGCGAGCTCGCTGCATGGCGGGCGCGATGTCCTTCGGATCGCGAACCTCTTCGCCGTAACCACCGAGCATCCGGGCGAACTCGTCGTACTTGACGTCACCCAGGGTGTTGCCGACGCGCCCACGGGCCTTGCCGTACTTCTGTTCCTGCCCGTAGCGGATCTGGTTCATCGAGGAGTTGTTGCCGACGACACCGACGAAGGGCAGGTTGAACCGGACCAACGTCTCGAAGTCCCACCCGGTCAGCGAGAGAGCGCCGTCTCCGAGCAGCGCGACGACCTCCTTCTCCGGCCGCGCGTACTTCGCCGCCAGCACGAACGGGATGCCGACCCCGAGGGTGCCCAGCGGACCGGGGTCCATCCAGTGACCCGGGGACTTGGGCTGCACGACGCCGCCAGAGAACGTCACCACGTCGCCGCCGTCTCCGATGTAGATCGAGTCCTCGGTGAGGAACTCGTTGATCTCGTGCGCGAGGCGCAGCGGGTGGATCGGATTGGCATCGGACAGCTGACGAGGAAGGCGCTTCTCGTAGGCTGCGTCCTCCTCGGACCGCAGCTCGGTGAACCATTCCTTCCGGTCCTTGGGGCCGTTCCTCAGCCGGCCCGACGCTGCCTGGGTGACCGCCGAGAGCACGGCGCCGGGGTCACCGACGATCCCGAGGTCGATGTCGCGGTTGCGGCCGACGTTCTTGTAGTCCATGTCGATCTGGACCACGGTCGCCGTCTTGGGCAGCCGTTTGCCATAGCCCATGCGGAAGTCGAACGGGGTGCCCACGATGACGATCACGTCGGCGTTGTTGAAGGCGTAGCGACGGGACAGGTGGAAGTGGTGCGGGTCCTTGGGTGCCAAGGTGCCGCGAGCCCCGCCGTTCATGAACGTCGGGACGTTCAGGGTCCGAGCGAACTCGATCGCCTCGTCCGTCGCGCGAGCAGTCTGCACCTGGCTGCCGAGCAGCACGACGGGCTTCTCGGCGTGGACCAGGATGTCGGCGAGCGCCTCGGCCGCGGCCGGGTCGCCGGCACTCCTGGTCGAGGCGCGGTAGCGCCCGGCTTCGGGGATGGTGGCCTGGTCGAGGGGTACCGATCCGTCCAGGATGTCGCGCGGGATCTCGAGGAACGACGGTCCCGGCGCGCCGTTGTAGCACTCTCGGAACGCCATCGAGACCATGTCGGCCGCACGTGCGGTGTGAGGCACGGTCGCGGCGAACTTCGTGATGGGCGTCATCATGTCGACGTGCGGCAGATCCTGCAGGGAGCCCATCTTGTGCTGGCTCAGCGCGCCCTGACCGCCGATCAACAGCATCGGACTCTCGGCGCGGAACGCGTTCGCGACACCGGTCACGGCGTCCGTGGTGCCCGGCCCCGCGGTCACGACCGCGCAGCCCGGACGGCCGGTGATGCGGGCGTAACCGTCGGCGGCGTGGGCTGCGACCTGCTCGTGGCGGACGTCGACCACAGCGATGCCCTCATCGACACATCCGTCGTAGATGTCGATGATGTGGCCGCCGCACAACGTGAAGATCACGTCGACGCCCTCGGCCTTGAGGGCTTTCGCGACCAGGTGGCCCCCTGAGATCGTCGTTGAGCCTTGCTCCGGTTCCGGCACGCCCGCCTCGACGTTGGGCTCGGACACTGTTTGTGCCATCTGTGCAGTCATCTCCTGATCGGAAGGTTCGGTGAGGCCAGCCCCACCGACGTTGTCGTTTGCATACCGTATGGTGTAGCCCCAGTCCTATCCCACTTCAGGACCGTTGTCCAGAGATGCGTTTCAGAATGTGAAAGGCCTGCCGCGCTTGCTCTTTTCGCGCAGCGAACGGCCACCCGTCCACGCCTCGATCGGTACTGGGTCACGGCTCAGCCGACGAGGGACGGCCGGCCGGGCTGCTTCAGGAAGCGCACGATCGCAGCGGTTCCGAGGCCCACCAGCCCTGCAGTCACGAACAGCCGTTCGTAGCCCACGGCATCGACCAGGAACACCGCCCCGCCGACGCCGACCACAGCACCGACCGCCTTCGCGCTGTAGAGAATCGCGTGGTTCTGGAGCTGACTGTTCTCGCCGAAGTACTCGAGGACGAGGTTTCCGAGGATGGTGTAGAACGCACCCCCGCCGACCCCCGCCAGCATCGCGCACAGCACGAACGCCCACGGGCTACCGACCTGTCCGGCCAGCGCGAGACCGAACTGCGTGAGCCCTTCCACCGCCAGGACGACGGCCAGCACGCTGCGGCGGCCGAACCGGTCGGACAACCGACCGGCAACCGAGCGCCCCAACCCATTGACGGTCGCGAGCAGTCCTGCGGCGAGCCCAGCCACGACGAGCCCGAGGTCTGCCGCGACGGCATAGCTGGGGATGAACGCGATACCGAACAGGGAGACGGCCGAGATCAAGGCCAGGATCAGCCACATCAGCGGGAGCGCTCCCGTCCGCATCGCCTCCCCCGGCGCGTAGGCGCGCGCGGCAGGGATGTTGTTCGGCAGGCTGGGGTTCAGCTGGCGGTCCACCGCCCAGAGCTGGGCGTCGATCTCCGGGGGCCACCAGCGCGGCGGCGGATCCTTCAGCTGCAGGCCGGCGGCCGTCACCACCACGAAAGCCACGAGGGCCGCGACATCGAGGACGACCGTCTGCCCGCGCTCGGACGAGAAGACCGTCAACAACACGATGGTCGGCACCGCGCCGCACGCGAACCCGCCGGTGACGAAGCTCCTGGTGGCGACCCAGGTGTCCGGGAACCAGTTCGAGGCCGTCGTGAGGCAGGTCGAGTAGACCAGGCCGGCACCCACCCCACCGACGAGCGCATAACCGACGACGGCGGCGACGTAGCCGTCGACGTGCGCCAGCGTCAGCACACCGCACGCGGTCAACGCTCCACCCACGACCACGAACGGTGTGGGAGATCCCGGTCGACGGCGATACGCCCAGGCCACGGGGATCGACACCACGGCCTGAGACGCGACGAACAGGGCGAGCAACCACATGGTCTCTCGCAGGCTCCAGCCGTGCGCGGCCTGCAACCCCAACGCCGCAGTGCCGAAGGCGTACTGAAGCAGGCTGATGGCCGCCATGCAGGCCCAGGCGTACCAGGCCTGCCAGCGACGGGAGCGGCCGATCAGCTGGTGGGCCGGCTCGCCGACGCGATGCACGCGACCGTAGTAGTCACGCACTTCCCGTGTCATCGGACTCTCGGGTGTGGCCACGATCCCGCTCCTTTGTCTACAGAATACTGTATGACATAAGTCATACTCCGGTAGCGCGGAGTTGTCCAGAGCAGGCCGCTGAGGGAGCGTACGGCGCACGGGGAGTCCCTTGTGGTCGGTTTGGATACAACATACAGTCGAGATGTCCAGCGTCATCGATGCGATTGATCCGTGGTTTCGAACGACGCCACGAGGGGGGACCGAATCACCATGGACCTGATGGAGTACCAAGCCAAAGAGCTCTTCGCCAAGCATGATGTGCCGGTCACTCTGGGCAGGGTCATCGGCAACCCCGCGGAAGCCGAGACGGCAGCAGCCCAGCTCGGCGGCCGCGTCGTCGTGAAGGCGCAGGTCAAGGCCGGCGGGCGAGGAAAGAGCGGCGGCGTCAAGCTCGCCGAGAATCCCACGGCGGCCGTGGCGCGTGCGGGCGAGATCCTCGGCATGGACATCAAGGGCCACACCGTGCACCGGGTCCTGATCGCGCCTGCAGCCGACATCGCCGAGGAGTACTACTTCTCCTTCCTCGTCGACCGGTCGAACCGCGGCTACCTGTGCATCGCGAGCATCGAGGGCGGCGTCGAGATCGAGGAAGTCGCCCGCACGAACCCTGACGCCGTGGCGAAGATCTCCATCGACCCCCAGACCGGGATGGACGACGCCAAGGCCGCCGAGATCGTGGCCGCCACCCGCTTTCCCGAGGCGGTCGCCGATCAAGCGGTCGATGTGGTCAAGCGGTTGTGGGACGTCTTCATCCAGGAGGACGCGAGCCTGGTCGAGGTGAATCCCCTGGTCCGTCTCGAAGACGACAGGCTCGAGGCCCTCGACGGCAAGGTCACTCTCGACGAGAACGCCGACTTCCGGCACGAGGACCACGCCCGGTTCGAGGACACCGCCGCGGCCGACCCCCTCGAGCAGGAGGCCAAGGACAAGGGCCTGAACTACGTCAAGCTCGACGGCGAGGTCGGGATCATCGGCAACGGGGCGGGTCTGGTCATGTCGACCCTCGACGTCGTCGCGTACGCGGGAGAGAAGCACAGCGGCGTCAAGCCGGCGAACTTCCTCGACATCGGCGGCGGCGCATCGGCCGAGGTGATGGCCGACGGGCTGCAGATCATCATCGGCGACCCTCAGGTCAAGAGCGTGCTGGTCAACGTGTTCGGCGGCATCACGTCCTGTGACGCGGTGGCCAACGGCATCGTGCACGCGCTGGAGATGCTCGGCGACGGGGCCGACAAGCCACTCGTCGTACGTCTCGACGGGAACAACGTCGAGGAGGGTCGGCGCATCCTCCACGAAGCGAACCACCCACTGGTGACTCTCGCCGAAACCATGGACGGTGCGGCCGACCGCGCCGCTGAGCTTGCCAGCCAGAACTGACGGAGCGAGGAGTACTCCATGACCATTTTTCTCAACGCGAACAGCAAGGTCATCGTCGCGGGCATGACCGGCTCCGAGGGCCGGAAGCACACGCAGCGGATGCTCGCCAGCGGGACGACCATCGTCGGCGGAGTCACGCCGGGCAAGGGTGGGCAGTCGGTCGACTTCGAGGATTCCTCGGTCGCCGTCCACGACTCATGCGCGGAGGCGGTGGAGGCGACCGGCGCAGATGTGTCGGTGGTCCTGGTCCCGCCGAGGTTCACCAAGGCCGCGGTCATCGAGGCCGTCGACGCGGGCATCCCCCTCGTCGTGGTGATCACCGAGGGGGTTCCGGTGCACGACACCGCCGAGTTCTTCTCCTACGCACGGGCCACGGGCACCACCCGGATCATCGGGCCCAACTGCCCCGGACTGATCAGCCCCGGCGAGTCCAACGCCGGCATCATCCCGGCCGACATCACCAAGTCCGGCCGGATCGGTCTGGTGTCGAAGTCCGGCACCTTGACCTATCAGATGATGTACGAGCTGCGGGACGTGGGCTTCTCCACCGCGGTCGGCATCGGCGGCGACCCGATCATCGGGACCACCCACATCGACTGCCTCCAGGCGTTCGAGGACGACCCGGACACCGACGCGATCGTGATGATCGGCGAGATCGGCGGTGACGCGGAGGAACGTGCCGCGGAGTACATCAAGGACCACGTGACCAAGCCCGTCATCGGCTACGTCGCGGGCTTCACCGCTCCGGAGGGGAAGACGATGGGCCACGCCGGCGCGATCGTCTCCGGGTCCTCGGGCACGGCGCAGGCCAAGCAGGAGGCTCTCGAAGCCGTCGGGGTCAAGGTCGGCAAGACGCCGTCCGAGGCCGCGCAGCAGATGCGCGCGGCGCTGGAGGACCTGCTCGTCTCATTTCCCGGCTGACCGCCGATCAGCCCTCATCAACCGAGAACGATCGAAAGGACTGCAACCATGGAGAAGATTGGCTTCATTGGACTCGGCATCATGGGGTCGCCCATGGCCGCAAACCTCATCAAGGCGGGCTACGACGTCACCGGACACGACGTCTCGCCGGATTCGATGGACCGTCTGGTGCAGGCAGGCGGGAAACCGGCCGGCAGCATCGAGGAGACCGTCGCCGGGTCCGACGTCGTGATCACGATGCTGCCCGACTCCCCCCAGGTCCACGACGTGGTGCTGGGCGAGAACGGTGTCCTCGCCCTCGCCGGGCCTGATCTGCTGCTCATCGACATGAGCTCGATCGCACCCGAGACGTCCGTGGCCGTGGCGAAGCGCGCCCAGGAGACGGGGGCCCGAGTGCTCGATGCCCCGGTGAGCGGGGGCGAACAAGGAGCCATCGAAGGATCCTTGTCGATCATGGTGGGGGGCGACGCCCCGACCTTCGAGGAGGCCTTTCCGATCCTGGAGCACCTGGGCAAGACCATCGTTCACGTCGGCGGCCACGGCGCCGGACAGACCGTGAAGGCAGCCAACCAGCTGATGGTGGCGGGGATCATCGCGCTCGTCAGCGAGGCGATCGTCCTCCTCGAGGCATCCGGCGTCGACGGCGAACGCGGCCTCGAGGTCCTTGCCGGGGGCCTGGCCGGCAACCGGATCCTCGATCGCAAGGCTGCCTCCATGCTCGCCAGGGAGTTCGCGCCTGGCTTCCGGATCGACCTTCACCACAAGGACATGGGCATCGCCCTGGCCTCGGCGCGGTCGGCAGGGGTCGCACTGCCCGTCACCGGCGTCGTGGCGCAGCTCGTGGCATCGGCACGGGCCGCAGGTCACGGCTCGCTCGATCACTCCGCACTCCTGAGCGTCGTCGAGAAGCTGTCCGGGCGAGACGTGGCCTGACGTCAGCCACTGAGTCCGAGCCGCCCCCCGAAGCGGCTCGGACTCAGGGTGCCGCGACCGGCTGAGCCAGCGCCGCAGGTTCCGCGCCACCGTGGCCGACCTTCGTGGCGAGAAGATCGGTCAACGCGTGAACGGCGCGCAACGTCGGGGCCGGTGTGCCGGTGAGGTCGGCGAGCTCGATCAGGGCGGCGAGGATGACGTCGAGCTCCAACGGCTTGTCACGCTCGAGGTCCTGCAGCATCGAGGTCTTGTGGTCTCCGACGCGTTCCGCGCCGGCGATGCGCTTGTCCACCGAGATGTCCGGGTGGCATCCGACCCCGGCTGCGATCTCGAGCGTCTCCGCCATCATCAGGCGGACGGTGGCCCGGGTGCCCGAGTGGCTGGCGATCTCGACCATCGTGGCACGGGACAGCGCACTGATCGGGTTGAAGGCGGCGTTGCCGAGCAGCTTGATCCAGATGTCGTTGCGGATGTCGCTCTCCACCGGGCACTTGAGCCCGCCGGCGACCATGGCTTCGCTGAACGCCAAGCAGCGGTCGGAGGCGCTGCCGTCCGGCTCCCCGATCGAGAACCTGGTGCCTTCGAGGTGGCGGATCACCCCTGGCCCCTCGATCTCGGTCGAGCAGTACACGACGCAGCCGACGGCGCGGTCGAGCGGCAGTGTCCGAGTCACCGCGCCACCGGGATCGACGGCCTCGATGCGCCGCCCCTCGAAGGGCCCGCTGAGGCGGTGGAAGTACCACCACGGAATGCCGTTCTGCGCGGCGACGACGGTCGTCCGGTCGTGCAGCAGCGGCGCAATCAGCGAACCGCACGACGCATAGCTGTTCGCCTTCAGTCCGAGGAAGACGAAGTCGACGGGCCCGACGTCGGCCGGATCATCGGTCGCCGGAGTGTGAGCGACGAAATCTCCCCGCGGGCTCAGGACCTGCACTCCATCGGCCCGGATGGCCTCCAGATGGGCTCCGCGCGCGATCAGATGGACGTCGGTGCCGCCGCGGTGCAGGGCAGCGCCCACATAGGCGCCGATGGCCCCTGCCCCTAGAACTGCAACCCGCATGGAGATCCCCCTCATCACCCTGATGACGTTTTGTCTACTGTATGCGATCTTGGCGAGAGGTCAAGGCTGAAGCTCCGCTCGAGCGATCTCCCGACCCAGCCGCTCGAGCAGCGGACCTGCGTCGGCCATGCACCGGGCGACATCGGGCTCGACGTCGACCAAGGCGTACGCGGCGTCGATTCCGGCAGCCCGCAGCTCACGACGAGACAGCGTCGACGTCCCGCAGACGGCCACCGTCCGAACACCGGCGCCGGCCGCCGCCGCTGCCACTCCGGCCGGAGCCTTGCCGCGCAGCGTCTGGGTGTCGAGCGACCCTTCACCCGTGACGACCAGACCGGCGTCGCCGAGGTGTTCGGCGAAGCCGACCAGCTCCAGGACCAGGTCGATGCCGGAGCGCAGGGTGCCGCCGAGCAGTGCGAGGCCGGCGAGGCCGACGCCTCCCGCGGCGCCGGCCCCCGGACGATCCGACAGGTCCGACCCCGTGGCGTCGGCGACGACTGCAGCCCACCGTTGCAGGGCCCGCTCCAGGATCACCACGTCAGCACCCGAAGCGCCCTTCTGGGGGCCGTAGACCCCTGCTGCGCCGCCCGGCCCGGTCAAGGGATTGTCGACGTCGCAGGCGATGACGATGTCGGCTCCGGCGAGCCGGGGATGCATCCCGGACAGGTCGAGACGGGCGACGCCGGCCAGAGCGGCACCGCCGTCGAGCAGCTGGCGACCGCGATCGTCGAGCACCCTCGCGCCCAGCGCCTGGGCCATACCGGCTCCACCGTCCGTGCACGCGCTGCCCCCGATACCGAGCACGATGGATGTACAACCCGCATCGAGGGCGGCCGCCATCACGTCCCCGGTCCCCCTGCTCGAGGCGCGCAGCGGCTCGAGTCGTCCGTCGGGCAGCCGGCCCAGCCCGGAGACGTCGGCCATCTCGATGACCGCCATCTCGTCCCGGCGTGCGTACGCCGTCCGGACGGGGCGCCCCGTGGGCCCGCTGGCCAGGACCGGAACGCGCCTGAAGCCTGCCGCCAGCGCGGCCGCGAGAGTTCCCTCTCCCCCGTCGGCAATGGGGATCGCCACGGCGTCGATGCTGCCGTCGACCGCTCGGAGGCCACGGATCACGCTGTCGGCGACCTGCGGAGCGGACAGCGAGCCCTTGAACGTGTCGGGCGCGACGAGGACCTGGGCCACGGCCTAGCCGCGGAACGCTACCGCTGTCGGAGCATCCTCACGGGTCTCCGCCAGGTCCTCGAACTCGTTGACGTTGTCGATCTCGGTTCCCATCGACACGTTGGTGATGCGTTCGAGGATGACCTCGACGATGATCGGCACCTGGTGCTCGACCATCATCTTCTTGGCCTTCTCCAGGGCCGGCAGGATCTCCTCGGGCTCGGACACGCGGAGCGCCTTGCAGCCGAGACCCTCGGCGACCTTCACGTGGTCCACCCCGTAGACGCCGATCTCCGGTGTGTTGATGTTCTCGAAGGAGAGATCCACGTTGTAGTCCATCTCGAAGCCACGCTGGGCCTGACGGATCAGGCCGAGGTACGCGTTGTTCACCACCACGTGGATGTAGGGCACCTTGAACTGTGCCCCGACCGCGAGCTCCTCGATCATGAACTGGAAGTCGTAGTCGCCCGAGAGGGCGACCACCGTCGCCTCCGGGTCCGCGGTCGCGACCCCCAGCGCGGCCGGGACGGTCCACCCCAGCGGCCCGGCCTGGCCCGCGTTGATCCAGTTCCGCGGCTTGTAGACGTGCAGCATCTGGGCTGCCTGGATCTGGGAGAGGCCGATCGTGGAGACGTACCGGGTGTCCGGATCGAACGCGTTGTTCATCTCCTGGTAGACGCGCTGCGGCTTGACCGGGGCGGTGGTGAAGTTGGTGCGCCGCTGCATGGTGGCCTTGCGCTCCTGGCACGACTCGACCCACGCGGACCGGTCCGGCAGCGAACCGGTCGCCTTCTGCTCGGCGGCAACCTCGACGAACATCTGCAGCGCCGCCTTCGCATCGGAGGCGATTCCGTAGTCGGGCGCGAACACCCGGCCGATCTGGGTCGGCTCCACGTCGACGTGCACGAACGTGCGGTCCTTGGTGTACGTGTCCACCCCACCGGTGTGGCGATTCGCCCACCGGTTGCCGATGCCGAGCACGAAGTCGGACTCCAGCATGGTCGCGTTGCCGTAGCGATGCGAGGTCTGCAGGCCCACCATGCCGGCCATCAGCGGGTGGTCGTCGGGGATCGTGCCCCAGCCCATCAGGGTCGGGACGACCGGGATGCCGGTCAGCTCGGCGAACTCCACCAGCAGGTCTGCGGCGTCGGCGTTCACGACTCCTCCGCCGGCGACCACCAGTGGGCGCTCCGCCTCGGCCAGCATGGCCAGCACCCGTTCGGCCTGGGCGCGGCTCGCGGCCGGCTTCGCGACCGGAAGTGGCGTGTAGGTCTCCGGATCGAACTCGATCTCGGTCATCTGGACGTCGATCGGCAGGTCGATCAGCACCGGGCCGGGCCGGCCGGACCGCATCAGCTGAAAGGCCTGCTGGAACACACCAGGAACCTGGCCGGCCTCCATCACCGTCACCGCCGACTTGGTGACGGGCTTGACGATCGACTCGATGTCGACGGCCTGGAAGTCCTCCTTGTTCAGCTTCGCCACCGGAGCCTGACCGGTGATGCACAGGATCGGGATCGAGTCGGCCGACGCCGAGTACAAGCCGGTGACCATGTCGGTGCCGGCCGGCCCGGACGTCCCGATGCACACCCCGATGTTGCCCGCCTTGGCCCGGGTGTATCCCTCGGCCATGTGCGAGGCGCCCTCGACGTGGCGGGCCAGGACGTGGGTGAGCTCACCCTGGGCCCGCATCGCCGCATAGAACGGGTTGATCGCCGCGCCAGGCAGGCCGAACATGTGGGTCACGCCCTCACGTCGGAGGATTTCCACCGCTGCACGAGCGGCCGTCATTCGTGCCATGAGAGTTCTCCTTCAGGTCAGGCGTCGCCGCGAGGATCGCGGTGCAGCCAGGCAAAGCTCAGGTCGGTCGTGCTGCTGGGCTTGTACTCCAGGCCGACCCAGCCGTCGTAGCCGCCGACGTACAGCTCCTCCACCTGGCGCAGGAGCGGCAGCGTCCCGGTGCCTGGTTCGTGACGTCCCGGGGAGTCGGCGATCTGGACGTGCGAGATCCGGTCGGTGTGTGCCGCGATCACCTTGTCCACGTCGTCGCCGTTGACCGCGAGGTGGTAGAGATCCGCGAGCAGCCCCACGTTGCCGACTCCGGAGTCATCCTCGACCCGAGTGATGACATCGACGGCGTCGGCGGCCGTGAGCAACGGGTACCTGTCGGCACCGCTGACCGGCTCGACCAGGACCGTGCCACCGACGGTGGCCGCCGCGGTCGCGGCCAACGCCAGGTTCTCCGCCCCGAGGTCGTCCTGGGCGGCCGGGTCGACCCCGTCGACGCGGTTGCCGTAGAGCGCGTTGAAGGCGCGGCAGCCGAGTCGCTCGCCGATCCCCACCGTCACCGCGATGTTGTCGCGGAACTCCTGAGAACGTTCCGGCCAGGAGACCAGACCGCGGTCACCGCCTGGCATGTCCCCGGCCGCGAAGTTCAAGCCGACGAGCTGGACACCCGCGTCCCGAATGGCGCGTTCGAACCGGTCCACGTCGGCGTCGCCGGGAACAGCGGACTCGAACGGCCACCAGAGCTCCACCGCGTCGAAGCCGGCGCGTTTGGCGGCTGCTGGTCGTTCGAGCAGGGGCAGCTCGGTGAAGAGGATCGAGCAGTTGACGGCATAGCGCGGGCCGAGAACGAGGGCGTTGTCCATGATCGCCTTCCAGTCGTATACGGCATACAATAAGCCGGTATGCCAAACGTGGTCAAGCGAGCCGCGCGATGCTCCTGTTCACCCCTCGGCTTTCGGCAGCACAGCAGTGAGCGCGGGGTCGAACCCGACCTTGACGTCGTCGCCGGCAGACAGGGACGAGCCATGGATCGGCACCTGGGCGAGCAGCGCGACACCGCCGTCGAGTGCGACGGCACGGTGCCCCGGCCCGGGTGTCACCCGGGTGATCCGCATGACCAGCCCCGGAGCGTCGGCACCCACGAGGCGGATGCCGTTGGCGAAGGTGGCGATCGTCACCGGCCCGGACAGCTCGGGGCAGGTCAACCCGGTCGGCGCCGGTCCGATGCGCACGGTTCCGTCCGGTTCGACGTAGGCGTCGACCAGGTTGTCGTAGCCGACCAGCGCAGCGACCCGCGCGTCGACCGGGCACCGGTTGAGGACGTCCGGCGAGCCGACCTGGCGCACTCGTCCGTCGACGAGGACGACGACACGGTCGGCGAGTCGCAGCGCCTCCTCCGGGCGGTGCGACACCTGCACCACGGTCGTCGTCCGGTCGGCGAGCGCCTGGTCGAGGTCGGCGAAGAACGCTGAGCGCGACTGGGCGTCCAGGCCCGCCGCCGGCTCGTCGAGCAGGAGCACCGCCGGGTCGACGGCCAGTGCCCGAGCCAGACTGACTCGTTGCTGCTCGCCTCCGGAGAGCGCGCCCGCCGGCCGATGCGCCAGGTGCGCGACGCTCAGCCGTTCCAGGGCGGCCAGAGCGAGCTCGCCGCGCAACGCGCGCGGGACCTTTCGCCAGCGCAGCGGCAGCTCGATGTTGCGCCGGACGCTGGTGTTGAGGAGTCCCGGTCGCTGGGTCGCATAGGCGACCCGACGCCGCAGCCCCACCCCCCCACGCGCCGTGCTGACGCCGTCCACGGTCACGTCACCGGAGTGCGGGGACTCGACGGCAGCGAGGAGTCGCAGCAAGGTCGACTTCCCGGCACCGTTGGGGCCGAGCACGGACAGGCGCTCTCCCCGGCCGACGACCAGACGGTCCACGCGCAGCACTTCCCGCCCGCCGCGGAGATGCCGGACATCGGTCAGGCTCAGCTCCGCGCCCATGACGCTCCCGGCCGCTGGATCGAGACGAGCAGGGCGTTGATCACGAACGCCAGCCCGAGCAGGATCACCCCGTAGAAGATGGCGACTCCGAACTCGCCGCGTCCGACGTTCTCGACGATGGCCGTGGTCATCACCTGGGTCTGGCCGTGGATGTTGCCACCGACGATCGTGGCCGAGCCCACCTCGGAGATCGCATGGCCGAAGCCCGCCATGGCGGCGGCCAGCAGCGGGAGCCGCGCCTCGATCCACAGGCGTACGACCAGCTGGACGCGGTTCGCCCCGAGTGAGCGCAGCTGGTCCGGAAGATTCGGCGGGAGCATCTGCAAGGCGGCCATGGTGATGCCCGTGATCAGGGGCGTGGCGATCAGCACCTGGGCGATGATCATGCCGCGCACGGTGTAGATCAGGCCGAGGCCACCGAGCGGTCCGCTGCGCCACAGGAGCAGCGCCACGGCCAGCCCGACGACGACCGTGGGTACCGCCATCCCGGTGTTGACGACGGCAGTCAGGAACCCGCGTCCGGGCAACCGGGCCAGTCCCAGTGCAGTACCCAGCCCGATGCCGATCACCGACGCGATGAGAGCTGCCGACAACGACACGTACGCCGACCGAGCCAGCACCTCGTACAACGGCTCGACCATCAGTTCCTCGCATCTGGGGCGAACAGCGGCTCGCCGTACTTCTCGACCCCGAACTCGGCAATCGTGTCCTGCACCGATGCCTCACGGAGCCAGTCCGAGAACTCCTCGGCGCAACCCACGTTGGTTCCCTCGTGGTCCACCACGATCACGTGGTAGTTGTTCCGCAGGTCGTCCGAACCCTCGAACGCGATGTCGGACTCCACGCTGCTGGTGGCCAGGAACGTGCTGCGGTCCGACAGCGTGTACGCCTGCTTCTGGTCAGCGACGGTCAGGGTGTCCCCCATCCCTTGGCCGGTCTCGATGTACCACGACCCCGTAGGTTCGATCCCGGCCTCCTTCCAGAGCGACAGCTCCTTCGCGTGCGTGCCCGAGGCATCGCCGCGGGAGGCGAACGGCGCCTTCTGGGCGGCGATCCGGCTCAGAGCCTCAGCGGCGTCGCCGGCGCCGGCGACCTCTGCTGGGTCGTCGGGTGGCCCCACCACCACGAAGTCGTTGTGCATGACCGCCTCGCGACTCGAGCCGTGGCCGTCGGCCATGAACTGCTTCTCGTCGTCGGGTGAGTGCACCAGCAGGACGTCGGCGTCTCCGCGCTCGCCCATGGTCATCGCCTGCCCGGACCCGACCGCGACCGTCTTGACCACGCATGCACTGCCCTCGGCGAACAGGGGAAGGAGCTCGTCCAGGAGGCCGGAGTCCTGCGTGCTGGTCGTGGTCGCAAGAATGAGGTTTCCGCTCGGGCCACCGGATGGCCGTGGCTGGTCGGAGCTGCACGCAGCCGTCGCCAGCAGGCTCACGGCGACCACGGCACCGGCCGCCGCCCGCTTCACGCGGCGGTCCTGACGTCGCCGCTGCGCCGAAGGTCGTAGCCGGTCAGGCCGGACACCCGGTCCTGGACGGCCGTGCTGGCGAGGACGTCGAGCAGCGGCGCCAGGAGGCCCATCGACCCAGGTTCCAGCGCCAGCTCGAAGTCCTCCCACTCGACCGGGAGGAACGTTGCCTCGACCGACTCGGCGACCGATCGCACGGCGAGCCCCGCGTCAGCCGCACCGGTGACCACCGCCACCGCTACCCCGAGGTGGGAGTCACACAGCTCGGCCTCCGGCGGGGGTTCGACGCCGGCCCCGCGCAGCAGCCGAGTCAGCAACAGCCGTGAGCCGGTGCCCGGCTGCCTCCAGGCGAGCCTGGTGCCGCCGAGGTCGGCCACGCCTCCGATACCCCTCGGGTTGCCTCGGGGCACCACGATTCCCTGCTCCCGGCTCCACAGGTGCACGAGCATCGCCGGGCTTCCGCCCAGCACTCTCCGGGCGAAGGTGTCGTTGGATGCACCGGTCCGGGCGTCTCGAAGGTGCACCGCCGCGGCATCGACCACGCCTTGGGCGAGCAACCCGAGCCCGGCGACGCTGCCACGACCGCCCGGCGTGCGCTCGGCTGCTCCGCCGACTGCGGAGAGCACGAGGTCAAGGGCAGGGTCGTCGCTGCCGGACAGGCGCAAGGTGCCGACGCGCGCGCCCATCACCAGGGCCGCCGCAGCTCCGTCCGGGGTGACGACCGCAGGCGATCGCGGAAACCCCGTGATGACGCCGGCCTCGCGCAGGATCGCGTGCGCACGTGCTGCCGTTCCGGGGGAGCAGTCCGCCCGCTGCGCGAGGGACCGTACCGCCGGGACCCGGTCGCCGGGAGCGAGTCGGCCGGCGGCGACATCGGCGGCGATGCGCCCGGCCACGTCCTGTGCCTTCTGTACCACGAATACAACATACAGTTCACCGGATGCGTCGGCCAGTCTCCGTGGTGCTGTACCCACCCAGGGACTCGATGGAGGCGTGGAAGTCGGGAGAGTCCAGGAGCTTCCACAGCGGCGCGAGGAGCGGGTCGTCCAGGCTGCCGGCCTCGACGACCAGGTCGTAGGGCTCGCGCGACACCGGAACGAAGTCCAGGCCGAACGCGCGCGCGGCGGCCATGATGCCCAGCCCGCAGTCCGCGCGGCCCGCCGAGATCGCTGCTGCGACGGCCAGATGTGTCGGCTCCTCCCGGGCGTAACCACTGACCTGCCCCGGGTCGATCTCGAGCCGGCGCAGCTCATGGTCGAGCAGCATCCGGGTGCCGGCGCCACGCTGCCGGTTGACATAGGACAGGTCTCCACCCGCCAGGTCGGAGAGCCCGGTGACACCGCGAGGGTTTCCGGGCTGCACCAGCAGGCCCTGGTCGCGGTGCACCAGGCGGATGACCGCCAGGTCGCGGTCGCTCATCATCTCGTCGAGGTAGGGCAGCGTGAACTCGCCGCTGCCGGGGTGCAGGAGATGGGACCCGGCCAGGTGGCACAGCCCGTCGCGCAACGCGACGAGCCCGCCGAGCGAGCCCACGTTGGTCGAGACCAGGGTCAGGGTCGGGTCGTCGGCGCGCAGCGCGGTCGCTGCGAGGTCGATGACGAGGTCGTGCGAGCCGATGGCGACGATGGTCCGCTCGATCTCCGGCAGTGGACGGAGCAGCTGCACATCGACCTGCGCTCCCGCATGGTGTCCCTCCACGCCGGCCGGGACCAGCAGCAGCCCGTCGGCCCGCACCAACGAGGTCAGCACGCCGGCCCCGCGCGGCAACGGCGACGCCACCACCTGCCCACCCACGGAACCGAGACGCACCCGGACCCAGTCGTCCATGCCCACCACCGAGGGCAGCTTGCGCGCCAGGCGGGCCGGCACCTGCGGGCGGTGGGGCGGCGCCGCGCCCTCGAGGGCAGCGAGGAGCGGCAGCGCGAAGATGTCGAACGTCAGCGCGGCCGACACCGGAAACCCGGGCACGCCGATGACCGGGGTGGCGTCGACCGAGCCGAGCACGACCGGGTGGCCGGGACGCACGGCGACGCCGTGCACGGCCAGCTCACCGAGCTCGTCGACCACCCGGGCGGTGTAGTCGTCGCGCCCGGCGCTCGACCCGGCGACGACGAGGACCAGGTCCGCGGTGGCAGCCGCCTCCCGCACCGCCGCCCCGATCTGCTCGGGGACGTCGGGGTGGATGGGTGTCGCCCAGGACTCGCAGCCCGCGTCGCGCGCCTGCGCGACGAGCATCAGCGAGTTGGTGTCGAGGATCTGGTCCCGCTGTGGCGGTGACCCCACCGGGACGATCTCGTCGCCGGTGGGGATGACGACGACCTTCGGGCGGCGACGAACGACGAGCTCGGTGGCTCCCGCCGCGGCAGCCGCAGCGACGTCGACCGGCCGCAGCCGGTGCCCCTCGGGCAGCAGCAGCTCCCCTGCACTGACGTCCTCACCGATCGAGCGCACGTGCAGGTACGGCGGCACTGCCGACATGATCTCCGCGGCCTCGCCGGCGGGGGTCATCACGTAGTGCACGTTCTCGCGCATCACGACCGCGTCGAATCCGTCCGGAATCGGGTCGCCGGTGTCGACGATCTCGTAGGCGCCCGGCTCGAGCTGCAGTGGAGTGGTCTGGGTGGCACCGACGGTGGCGCTCGCCAGCACCGCGATGCCGTCCATCGCGGAGGAGTCGCCGACCGGGGAGGAACGAGTCGCCCACACCGGTTCAGCGGTCACCCGCCCGACTGCGTCCCCCAGCGGCAGCGCCACAGCCTCCAGGCGGACGGGGCAGCCGGCGGCGGCGCAGGAGTCGATCCAGGTCCGCAGAGCGGACTCGGCGGGGACATCGCTGATGAAGGGGCTCTCGTGCACGGGCCGTCACGCTACCCGTACATCGTCACGGTGACGTCGGTCCCCGACTCGAGCCCGGTTGCTGCCTCCGGGATGACGACGTACCCGTCGGCGTCGGTGAGGATCGACAGCAACGCGGAGAACCCGAACAGCGGGGTGGCGATGTCGTCGCGAACCTGCACCTGCACGACGTCGAGCCGACCCGCGGCCGAGGCGACGCTGCGCGACAGGGTGGACGGCCTGGTCGGCTCTGCACGCGGCCGAGTGATCCCGCCGACCAGGCGGAGGATCGGCAGCCCGACCAGGCGGAACACGACCAGCGCGGACAACGGGTTCCCGGGGAGACCGATGATCGGCACGTCGCTGCACTCGGCCAGCAGGGTGGGCTTGCCGGGCTTGATCGCCAGCCCGTGGCAGTAGATGCCCGGCTCGCCGAGGGACTCGACCGCGGCGGTCGTCTCGTCGCGGGCTCCCACCGATGACCCGGCCGAGACGACGACGAGGTCGCTGTCCTGCACGGCCGTTTCCAGGGTCTTGGTCAGCGCGTCGACGTCGTCGGGCACGATCCCCAGGAGCGACGGAACGCCACCTGACTCGGTCACCAGGGCAGCCAGTGCGGAGGCGGTGGCATCCCGCACCTGGCCAGGCCTCAGCTCCGCTGTGCTGGGCGGCACCACCTCGTCGCCCGTGGAGATGATCGCGACCCTCGGGCGGGCACGCACGACCACCGCGGTGACACCTGCCGCCGCGAGGAGCCCCAGGTCCTGGGCCCGCAACGGTCGCCCCGCGGGTGCGATCTCGGCCCCGCGAGCCACGTCCTCGTCGGCGCGAACCATGCCCTCCCCCACCGCGACCGGCCGGGTCACCTCGATCACGTCTGACGTCGTCATCTGCGTGTGCTCGACCATCACCACGGCGTCTGCGTCGGTCGGGATGACCCCTCCGGTGGGGATCTGCACTGCGGTGGCCGGGCGCACCGCCACCTCGGTGGCGACACCCATCCGCACCGCCCCGATCAGGTCGAGGTAGGCCGGAAGCCCGTCACTCGCGCCGTGCGTGTCAGCGGCCCGGACGGCGTAGCCGTCGACGGTGGACCGCGCGAATCCGGGGAGCTCCGCGCCCGACACCACGGGGGAAGCCGGAACCCGGCCGAGAGCGTCCTCCCGGAGGACGGTCTCCTCACCGGTGCGTCGACCCGGCCGGAAGCCGGCCAACACCTCCGACACCGACACGGCGGTGAAGAACTCCTTACCGACCACCGGAGGCAGCCTTCATGCGCCGGAGGAATCGTGACGCGGCTCCGCGACCGTGTCCGGAGCGTTCTGGCGGGGCTGCGGCCGCGCCACGGTGCCACCACGCTGACGACCCATCACGCTGACCACCGGCCCCATGGCCACCTGGCCCAGACCACAGATCGAGGTCTTGCGCATGGTCAGCTCGAGCTCGAGGAGCCGCTCGCGTCGCCCCTCGTCGAGCTCACCGCCTGCCTGCAGGGTGTCGGTCAGCAGCGCATGGGCCTTGGTGGACCCGACTCGACACGGAACGCACTTGCCGCACGACTCGTTGCGGAAGAACCGCAGCACGTTCGTCGCGGCCGCGAGGGCGTCGGTGCCCTCGGCGATCACGACGACCGCGCCGGATCCGAGCATCGAGCCGGCTTCGGCCAGGGTGTCGAAGTCGAGTGCCACGTCGAGGTGCTCGGGCCCGAGGAAGTTGGACGAGGCACCACCGGGCTGCACCGAGTCGAGCTCCGCGCCGCCGGACACACCCCCGGCCAGGTCGAGCAGGTCACGGATCGAGGTGCCCATCGGCACGCAGTAGACGCCGGGCTCCTCGACGTGTCCGGAGACCGCGAAGAACTTCAGCCCGTCGCTGCCGTTGACGCCCTGGTCCTTCCACCAGTCCGCACCTCGCGACACGATGATCGGCACGTCGGCGAACGTCTCGACGGAGTTCATCAGCGTGGGCTTGCCCCACAGGCCGAACACTCCGGGGAAGGGTGGCTTGTTCCGCGGTTCGCCGCGGTGGCCCTCCATGCACTCGATCAGCGCCGTCTCCTCACCGAGGATGTAGCCGCCGGGCGAGGTGAAGATGTCGAGCATCAGCCGTCGGCCGGTGCCCAGCACGTCCGCACCGATGAGTCCCTCGCTGCGGAGGCGCTCGATCTCGGCGTGCAGGACGGACTCCTCGGGGCCGTACTCGTGCCGGATGAAGACCCAGCCCTCCTCGGCGCCGGTGACGACCATGCCCATCAGCATGCCCTCGAGGACGAGGTGCGACTGCTCGGCCAACAGCTGCCGGTCCTTGAAGGTGCCCGGCTCGGACTCGTCGGCGTTGCAGATGGCGTACTTGACGCTGTCCTCGGTGTTGCGAACCAGGTCCCACTTCTTGCCGGTCGGGAAGCCTGCTCCGCCCATCCCCCGGAGCCCGGAGGCCGTGAGGTTCTCGAGGACCTGCTCGGGGGTGATCTCGCCCGTGAGCAGGGCTCGAAGCGACTGGTAGCGCGGCTCGCCGGGAGCGTACGGGTCGTTGGGCCAGCCACCCTCGGGCCCGTAGGAGACCGTTCCGCCGGGGTCCTCGTCGCCCTGACGTCGGCCCTCCACGAATCCGTCGACCTCCTCGACGCGACCGGGACGGTCGTCGACGGTCGCGGCGGGCGCGATGTCACAGCGACCGGGGCACGAGATCTCCAGCAGCTCGACGTCGTCGGTGCCGTCGTACTTCTCGTGCAGCTCCCCGATCCGGTCCTCGGACCCCTTCAGCCAGCAGGTGAGATCACGGCACACCGCCACGGTGACGCCCTTCGGGGGTTCGGTGCGGAAGTGCGGGTAGAACGAGACGAGCCCCTCGATCTCGTACAGGGGTCGCTTCTGCTCGCGCGACAACGCCTCGAGCTCTTCTCGCGGCAGCCATCCGTGCCGCTCCTGGATGGCCATCAGCATCGGGATCAGGCTCGGTCCGCGGAAGCGGCCGTTGCGCGCCTCGACACCGGGAACCTCGACCCACTTGTTGGTTGTCACCGTCACTGTTCGCCACCTCCGACCTCGACGCTCTCGCGATCGCCCGCCGGGGCGATGCGCACAGCGCAGAACTTGAACTCCGGAATCTTGCCCGTCGGGTCCACCTCGTCGATCGTCAGCAGGTTCGCCGCGGCCTCACGGAAGTGGAACGGGATGAAGATGTTGCCGCGCGCCTCACGGTGGGAGACCTTGACCGTGAGCTCGATCTCTCCTCTTCGCGAGGCCACTCTGGCCAGTCCCCCGTCGACGAGGCCGAGCTCGGCCGCATCGTCAGGATGGATGTATGCCTCGGGCCGGGGCGAGATTGCGTCGAGGGCGAAGGACCGTCGGGTCATCGAACCGGTGTGCCAGTGCTGCAGGAGCCGTCCGGTGTTGAGGACGAACGGGTACTCCTCGCTCGGAAGCTCCTTGGCCGGCAGCCACTCGGCCGGCACCAGGTGCGCCAGCTCGTCGGCGGTGTTGAACCGCTCGTCGAACAGGACCACCGTGCCGTCGGTCTGGTCGGGATCGCTGTTGGGGTAGAGCTTGCCCTCGAGCCCGAGGTTGTCGTAGCTCAGGTTCGCGTAGTCCGACATCAGCGGAACCATCTCCTCGAACACCTCACGTGGCGACTCGTAGTGCCAGTCGAGACCGACCCGGTTGGCGATCTCCTGGACGATCTTCCAGTCGACGCGCGCGTCACCCGGTGGGTCGAAGACCTTGCGGCCGAGCTGCACCCGCCGGTCGGTGTTCGTGTAGGTGCCGTCCTTCTCCAGGTACGACGACGCCGGCAGGATGACGTCGGCGAACTCGGCGGTCTCGGTGAGGAAGATGTCCTGCACGACGAGGAAGTCCAGCTTCGACAGTGCCTTGCGCACCTTGTTGATGTTGGGGTCGGACATGAACGGGTTCTCGCCCAGCATGTACATGCCGCGGACGCCGCCGTCGAGGATCGACGAGATGATCTCGGTGACGGTGAGCCCGTTGTCCGGGTTGAGCTCAGTTCCCCACGCCTGTTCGAACAGCACCCGGGTCTTGTCGTCGGCGGCTGGTTGGTAGTTCGGGTAGAACATCGGGATCAATCCCGCGTCGGAGGCGCCCTGCACGTTGTTCTGCCCGCGCAGCGGGTGCAGCCCGGTGCCCGGTCGTCCGACGTTGCCGGTGATCGAGCACATGGCGATCAGACAGCGAGCGTTGTCGGTCCCGGTCGTGTGCTGGGAGATGCCCATGCCCCAGTAGACGACTCCGGCCTCGGCCTCACCCCAGATCCGTGCCACCTCACGGATGACGTCGGCGTCGACACCGGTGATCTGCGCTGCCAGCTCCGGCGGGTAGTCCGCCACCAGCGTGGCCAGCGCCTCGTAGTTCGAGGTCCGGTTCTCGATGAACTCCTGGTCGACGAGGTCGAGCCGGATCACCTCGTGCATGATCGCGTTGTAGAACGCCACGTCGGTGCCCGGCTTGATCCGGCAGAAGATGTCTGCGTGATCGGAGATCGTCGTCGCGCGGGCATCGACGTTGATGATCGTGGTGCCGTTGCGTCGTGCCTGCTTGAAGAACGACGAGGCGACCGGGTGGTTGGCGGTCGTGTTGCTGCCGGTGACGATCGCGACGTCGGAGTTCTCGATGTCGCCGTACGTCGTCGAGACCGCGCCTGAGCCGACGCCCTCGAACAGCGCCGCGACGCTCGACGCGTGGCACAACCGCGTGCAGTGGTCGACGTTGTTGCTCCGGAACGCGGTGCGGATCAGCTTCTGGAAGAGGTAGGCCTCCTCGTTGGAGCACTTCGCCGAACCGAAGCCGGCGATCCCGTCGGAGCCGCTCTGGGCGAAGATCTCGCTCAGGCGTCGACCGACCAGGTCCAGTGCCTCCTCCCAGCTGGCCTCGCGGAAGTGCGGCATCACCTCCTCGTACGGCACCAGGCCCCCCGGCTTGCGCCCGCGCTTGCGGTCGGGTCCGCCCTGCCGGATGTCCTCCTTCACGTCCGCCGAGAGCGCACCCTTGGGGTAGGAGGAGTCGATCCTGATCAGCGGCTTGGTCAGGCGCTGCGGGGACGCCGCGTAGTCCCAGCCGTAGCGGCCCTTGACGCAGAGCCTGCCCTGCGAGCCGGGTTGGTCGCGGCCCTCGGCGAAGGAGATCGCACCGCGCTCGCGGTCGACGTAGAAGCTCAGGGCGCAGCCGACGCCGCAGTACGGGCAGACGGTGTCGACCTTGTCGAGCTTCTCCCGCGGCTGGATCGGGATGGTGTTGATCGGCTTGTTGGTGAGCGCGCCGGTCGGGCACGCTGCGACGCACTCACCGCAGGTGACGCAGGACGACTCGCCCATCGGGTCGTTGAGGTCGAAGGCGATGCGGGTCGAGTAGCCCTTGCCGCTGCGGCCGATGACGTCGTTGCCCTGGATGTCGTCGCAGGCGCGCACGCAGCGGTCGCAGAGGATGCAGGAGTCGTGGTCGACGGCGATCACCGGGTTCGAGGAGTCGGTGCCCCGCGTCGGTCCGGGGAAGAGGTCGTCGACGTCGGTGATCATCAGACTGTCGGCCACGGCGAGCAGCTCGTTGTCGGCGGTGGTGGTCTGCTTGGGGTCCCGGTCCCGGGGAGGCTGGTCGTCGAGGAGCAGCTCGGTGAGCACTTTGCGGCGGTTCTCGATCTCCGGCGTCGACGTGGAGACATCCATGTCCGCCTCGCAGGGGCGGATGCAGGCCGCGGCATCGGCCCGTCCACCCACGTCCACCACGCACATCCGACAGACGCCGACCGGGTCGTAGCGCTCGTCGTGGCACAACACCGGGATCTCGATCCCGAGGTCGCGGGCCGCCTCCCAGATCGTCGTGCCCTCGGCGACGGAGACGCTCTGGCCGTCGATGGTGAGCGACACCGTGCGGACCTCGACCTCCGCTGCAGCAGGACTGGTGATGGTCATGGGTTCGACTCCCTTTCCGGGCCGGCGTGGAGGACGAGCGGTCGTCCGTCCGGGTCCAGCCCGCGCTCGATGTAGTACGTGTCGATCATGGCTCTGAGTCGCTCGGCGGGCAGGGTCGCGGTGCGCCCCGACGCCAGCTCGAGGGGACTGTCGAGGAAGCGTTCCGGCAGCCAGTCGTCGGCGGGCGTCCATCCCTCGCGGAGGTTGAAGGCCCGCTTGGCATGCACGATGCGGCGGGCCGTCTCGCGCAGCTCGGTCTCGTCGACGTCCCAGCCGGTGACCTTCGACAGCAGGCCCGCCCACTCCGCGAAGGGCTCGGTGAAGACACCGCGGAGGAACTTGCACAGGATCAGCGAGTCCATGATGGCTGCGCGGTCCTCGGTCTCGATCGCGGCGCGCACGTGCTCGTCGGTCCCCCGCACCCGGTCGAGGCCCTCGGTGAGGTCGGCCTCGTAGGCGCCGGACCGGTTGTGGTCGGCTCCGCGCGCGTTGACCGCCAGGCCGAGCGCCATCGACTGCATGGTGCGTGGCTCGTATCCCGGCATCTCCATGCCCTTGACGTGCGGCGCGAAGTCGCCGGAGCCTTGCCCGATCTCCTCCGCGGCGCGTCTGGAGCCTTCGGCCAGGAGGGCGCCGACGCCGGTGCGACTGCCGATCTCCTCCAGGACCCGCAACAGCGCCTCGCCGTCACCGAACGTCAGCCACGGTGCATCCAGCAGGCCGCGGTCGACGCACTCCATCGCCCAGGCAATGGTGCCGCCGGCGGAGATGGTGTCCAGCCCGAGCGCATCGCACCGGGCGCTGGCCTCGAGAACGTGGTCGGGGTCGGAGACCTCACACATGGGGCCGAGGGCGAACACGTTCTCGTACTCGACGCGCACCTGCGTGCCGCCCTTGGAGGCGTAGATGTGCTCACACCCGATGGTGCAGGAGGCACAGCTGTTCTTGGCCACCGAGCGGCTCTCCGCGAGGTCCTCCGCGGACAGCAGCGGTGCGTCCGCGAACGTGGACGCCTGGAAGTTGCGGGTGGGAAGGGTGTTGATCGCGTTGAAGGCCAGCAGGTTGGAGAGCGTCCCGAGCTCGCGGTACTTCTTGGTCGCGGGGCCGAACGAACGACCACGCAGGTCCTTGGCCGCGGCCAGCACGGCCGGCTGGTCGGCGATGTCGACGCGTCGACCGCCCCGGACCGCAAGAGCCTTGATGTTCTTCGAGCCCATCACCGCGCCCAGCCCGCCGCGGCCGGCGTGCCGGCCGTCGTGGGAGATCGTCGCGTAGCGCACCAGGTTCTCACCGGCCGGGCCGATGCTGGCCGCCCGCCATCTGCGGCCGAAGCGCTCACGGATCGACTCCTCGGCATCGGCTGCCGACATGCCCCACTGCTCAGTCGCATCCACCAGCTCGACGCCCTCCTCGCCGACCAGCAGGGTGGTCGGTGTGGCCGCCCGTCCCGTGAGCACGATCGCGTCGTGTCCGGTGAACTTGCCCGCGATGGCGAAGTGGCTCGAAGCCAGCGCATCGGTGAGCAGGCCGGTCAGCGGCGACTTCGCGACCACGGCGAACTTGGCACTGGTCGTCAACGGCGTACCGACGAGCGGTGAGAACACGAAGGCGAGCGGGGCGGCCGCGTCGAGCGGCTCCACACCCGGTGGCCCGAGCTCGTTCATCAACCAGACACCGAGACCGGCACCGCCGAGGTAGGAGCGCAGCACGTCGTCGGTCAACGGCACCGTCGTGGTGGAGCCGTCGGTCACGTCCACGACGAGCGCCTGGCCGAAATAGCCTCCTGGTGGCGTCACCATGCCGCTCACCCGCCCGCGTCCGCGGAGATGAATGCCACGCTGTCACCGCGCATCAGGGGCACGCGACCGTCGCCGCGGATCTGGTCGCCGTTGAGCGCGGCCACGACATGGCCGTCGAGCCTCAGACCCACCTGCTCCGCGGCCGAGGCGATGTTCGCGGCTCGGATCGTCTGGCGCCCGCGGACTCCGCCGCTGGTCGCCAGGACGCCGTACCGCTCGACGACCACCTCGGGTGCCGTGCGTGCGCGGGCTTCCCGGTACTCATCAGGCAGGTTGACGTTGACGACGGAGTCGAGGTCCGGGTCGGCGTCGGCCAGTCGTGCATCGCTCAGCAGGGCCGCGTCGTCGAGCTGCCGCACCGAGCACTCCTCGAACAGGTGCGCCGGGCGCAACCGGTCGGCCTCGAGAAGCTTGAGGATCCGCGGGACGAGATCGGTTCGGTAGCCAGCTGCCATCGGCTGCCGGTAGCCGTGCACGAACGGAAGGACCACGTCGGGGCCAGCATCCTGCGTGGTGGCATCGGGCTCGAAGCCACGAAGCACGGCACGCACGAACGCCGCATGAAGGAACGGCAGATCCGTCGAGCAGACGAAGGCCGTCTCGGAGTACTCGGCTGCGGCAGCCAGGCCGACGGCGAGCCCCTGCATCGGCCCCCGACCTTCCTCGCGGTCGTCGCGGACGACGACCCGGGGATCCAGCTCCGGCAGCTCCTGCCCGAGTGCCCGCACCACGATGACCGGCCCTTCGACCGCCCGCCCCACCACACCGGTGACGTGCCGCAGCAATGTGGAGCCATGCCACTCGAGTGCCGCCTTCGCGGTCCCCATCCTGGATGAGCGACCACCCGCAAGCACGATCGCTGCTGATGCGTTCATACAGTAGACGGTATACCGTCTGTCAAGGTTGTCATCACCCTCCTGGCCCGACCCGACTCATCACGTCGGAGGTCTCTGGGCATGCCCGCCGGACGCGACCACCCTACGCCCGTCGCGGAGGCCATGCGCGGCGGCCGATTCCCTGCTCCTCGGCCGCGGTGCGCGAGCGACATCCCCATGTCGGGTCGGCAACCGCGATACCGTCTACCTCGTGAAAGCACGCGCGGACAGGGTGCCGGTTCGCCGTCCGGATTCGACCTCTGCCGGGCACTCGTGACCTCGTCCGATCCGCGCCCACTCCCCCACGATCCCGACCTCGAGGCCGACGAGGACTCCGAGGGCGCACCGGTTGTCGTGCACCTCACGCCCGTCTTCATCGCCCTCGTCGCACTCGGCGGAGCGGCCGGTTCGCTGGCGCGTCACGGCGTCGAGCTGCTGCTCGGAACATCGGACGGACTGCCGGTCGGCACCCTCGCCGTCAACCTCGTCGGCGCGTTCGCCCTGGGTGCGCTGCTCGAAGGGTTGGCGACGCGCGGATCGGGCGTCGGCCATCGCCGTGCGGCCCGCCTCCTGATCGGCACGGGGTTCCTCGGCGGCTTCACCACCTACAGCGCGCTCGCGGTCGAGGCGGACGGCTTGCTGCGCGACGGCCGGGTCGCGCTCACCCTCGTCTACGTCCTCACCACCGTCGTGGTCGGCCTGCTGGCCGCCCTGGCCGGCGTGCTCTGCGCCCGGAGGGCGGCGCGATGATCCCGTTCCTGATCGCGGCCGCGGGCGGGCTCGGAGCGGCGACGCGTCTGGTGGTCGACGGGATGGTCGGCCGACGGCTGCCGTCGACGTTCCCGTGGGCGACCGTCCTGATCAACCTCACCGGGTCGTTCCTGCTCGGGCTGCTGGTCGGCCTGGGAGCCGGCGACCGCTGGCAGCAGGTCGCCGGGACCGGTTTCCTCGGCGGCTACACCACCTTCAGCACGGCGAGCGTGGAAACGGCTCGACTCCTGCTGGATCGCCGTCCGTGGGTTGCCGCGGCCAACGGCCTCGGCGTGCTGGTGGGGTGCGTGGCCGCGGCCTCCGCCGGATACGCGCTCGGTACGGCCTAGCCGCTGGCTTTCAGGCGCCCTTCGCGGCGTCGATGGCCTTCTGCAGGTCCGGGATCTGCGGCACACCCTGGTTGGCGCCGGTGACCTTCTTGCCGTCGATCAACACCGTCGGAGTTCCGGTGACCTTGGCATCGCGGGAGGCGTTGGTGGCCTCTTCCAGCCAAGGAATGAACTTCCCCTTGAGCACGCAGGACTCGGCGGCCGCGCCGGTGACGCCGACCTGCTTCAGCGTGTCGACGAGGGCCGGATCCTCCGGACCGGCCGAACCCTCCGGGGGCTGGTTGGCGTACAGCAGCTCGAGCGTCTTCTGGAACGCCTCGCCTCCGCCGGTGTCGAACGCGCACAGGGCGGCTGAGCCGGCCCGGCTGGAGTACTCGTTCGGGCTGGTCCGGTCGAGGAACGTGATGATGCGGTACTCGAGCGTGACGTCGCCGTTCTTGACGGCCTCGTCGAGGAAGGCTCCGTTGGCCTGCTCGAACGCCTGGCAGACCGGGCACTGGAAGTCTTCGTAGAGCACGACCTTGACGGGGTCGCCGCTCGGCGGCTGGCCGCCGGCGTCCTCGGCCGTGTACTCGACACCGAAGTCCTCGGTGGCGCCCTTCGGCTGGATGACCTCCGAGACCCGCTCGCGCGAGTCGCTCGCCGACTTGATCGCGAATCCGCCGACCACGACCATCACGAGCACGATCGCGACGATGCCGAGCGTGATGAGGTTGCGCTGGCGCTTGTCGGCCTTCTCACGCTCCTTGCGCATCTGCTCGGCACGGGCTGCTCGCTGCTGGCGTTCGTTGGTCACGCTGGGAGCCTACCGACCGCGCCGAAGGACCGCGGACGAGGCGGGTACTAGGGTGACTCGACGTGAACGACAAGCTGGTGTGGATCGACTGCGAGATGACTGGTCTCTCGCTCGAGCACGATGCCCTCATCGAAGTGGCCGCGCTCGTCACCGACTACGAGCTCAACGTGCTGGGCGACGGGATCGACCTCGTGGTCAAGCCGCCTGCCGCGGCGTTGGAGCAGATGAACGAGGTCGTCACCCGGATGCATGTCAGCTCCGGGCTCCTCGACGAGCTCGAGGCGGGGCTCACACTGCGCGACGTGGAGGAGCAGGTGCTCACCTACATCCGCGAGCACGTGCCCGAGCCGCGCCGGGCGCCGTTGGCCGGCAACACGATCGGCACGGACCGGGCGTTCCTCGCGCGTGACATGCCCGAGCTCGAGAACTGGATGCACTACCGCGTCATCGACGTGTCCTCCATCAAGGAGCTGGCTCGTCAGTGGTACCCACGCGCCTACTTCGCGGCGCCGGACAAGGCGGGGAACCACCGCGCCCTGGCCGACATCACCGAGAGCATCGACGAGCTGCGCTACTACCGCAAGGCGGTGTTCGTCGCACCGCCCGGCCCCGACACCGAGGCCGCCCGAGCGCTCGCCGCCGAGATCGGGTCGGGGTCCGAAACCGCCGACACGAATCCCGGTACCGAGGGGTCCTGACCCCGCGTTACACTCGGTCTCGCCGTGCTGGGTCGCAGGCCCGGTGCGCATGGTGGCTGTAGCTCAGCTGGTAGAGCCCCGGCTTGTGGTGCCGGTGGTCGCGGGTTCAAGTCCCGTCAGCCACCCCAACTCCTCTCGTCCCGACGATGACGTGCAGGATCATCGATCCCGCGTCAGCTGCCCCCGGCGAAGCGCCACGACGGCGACCGCGACGACGGCCGCGAGCGCCACCAGGATCACGGCGACACCGAGCCCGTCCACCGCCTGCGTGAGATCGCGCTGGATGCCCAAGGCCGCCTCGACCACCGGGTCATCGACCTGCGTGCCGCCCAGCACCCGCAGCTCGAACCAGCCGTACCAGGCCACATAGGCTCCGGCGACCACGAGCAGCGCGCCGCTGACCCTGGCGATGACGGGTGCCGCTCGCCGGATGCGGGCCACGGCCGTGCCGCTGGCCAGCACCGTCACCAGGGCGAGAGCCCCGACCACCGCACCCATGCCGAGCGCATAGGCCACGAAGGCGCCCACCACCTCGAGCGCTCCGGACCCGAAGAGGGTGCCGGACGTCACGGCGAGGAACGGCCCGATCGTGCACGACAGTGACGCCAGCGCGAAGGTGATGCCGTACTGCACCTGGGTGAGCCACGCCGTGGTCGGGCCGGCGCCACGGCCTTGAAGCCCTTTGATCGCCCATGGTCGACCGGCCAGCGTCTGGGCACCGACGACGATCAGCACGATCCCGATGACGATGGTGACGATCGGCAGGTACCGCTCGATCGGCGCGGTCAACGCGGCGAGCGCGACTCCGGCGACCGCGAAGACGACGACGAAACCGACCGTCATGCCCACGCTGAAGCGCACGCCTCGTCGCAAGGAGGCTCGCGTGCCACCGCCGGCGTGCGGGGTCTCGCCCAGCACGAGGACCGTCAGGTAGGCCGGCAGGAGCGCGAAACCACAGGGGTTGAACGCCGCCACGGCACCTGCGACGAGAGCCAGCGAGAGGGTCACGGAGTCCATGATCGGACCGTCAGTTGCCGACCAGGTCGGAGGCAGCCTGCTTGAAGTCAGCCTCGGACATGCCGCTCTTGACGGACGTGACGTCGCCCGCGGCGGTGACGAACACGTACGAGGGCTGGGAGGTGATGCCGAACCGCTTCCAGAGCGACCCGTCGGCGTCGATCGCATGGGTCAGGGAGGTGACGCCGGTCTGGTCGACGAACTCCTTCATGGCCGGCACCTCGCCGAGCCCGGGGACCCCCACGAACGCGATGTCGTCGCCGAGGTCGGCCGCCACCCGTTCGACGCCGGGTGCCTCACCGCGACAGACCGAGCACCACGGTGCCCAGAACCAGAAGACCGCCGGCTTCCCCTTCAGGGACGCGGCGTCGAGGTCCGTTCCCGCGAGCGTCGGCGCGGTGAAGTCGAGCACGGACTCCGAGGAGACGCCGAGCTTGGCCGGCTCAGTCGTGTCCTCGGAACCGACGTCCGGGGTCGAGCCGCACGCTGCCAGCAGGGCGAGCCCGAGAGCGACGGCGATCAGCAGCCGCGCGGGACTGGTCGTTCTGGCCATGGGTCGTCCCTTCGTCTTCTTCGACCGTAGCCTGCGAGTCCCAGCGCAGCGGGGTCGTCACCGTCGGTCCACTCCGGGACGTCAGCGACGAAGCAGGACGTTGCCGGACTCGCTCACGATGCGGACGAGGCCACGCCCATCGGCCTGGGAGCTCAGCGCCGACGTCACCGTGCCGCTCTCCGAGCGGATCTGCACGGCGTAGCCGATGTCTCCGTCGGGGATCCGAGCCTCGATGTCGCCGCTCTTGGTGGTGGCCTTCAGGCCGAGCGGCTGGGAGAGAAAGTCGGTGCGGATGCTCCCTGCGCCGGTCCGACCCGAGAACTCCTGGAGCTCCAGGGCTCGGCCGCGGATGTCGCCGCTTCCGGTCGCGATGGTCACCACCCGGTCGCGCAGACCGTCGGCCAGCACGTTCGCCGAGTCCGTGGCCACCAGCACCGGCAGCCGCGGGGGCACCGCGACGGTCACGACGACGCCGCAGCGCGGCGCGATCCAGGTCATGCACCGGCCGACGATCTCGATCTCGTCGCCACGGCGGCGCAGCTCGTACGTCGTCTCACGCAATCCGCTGGTGACCTCGGCCCGGATCACGACGTCGGTGCTGGTTCCCTCGATCAACCGCACGTCGGCGTCGGTCGAGCGAATGGCCAGCTGCGCCCCGTCGCCGATGTCGAGTCGGTTCGCGGCCGTGCGCGTCGTGGTGGAGGCCAGGGACGCCACCACCAACGCGCCGATCAGCAGCAGGAGGACCCCCACGGTGACGGCCACTGTGACCAGGGTGCGGACCGACGCCGGGCGGTCCCCGTCGACGCTGCCTCGCCGAGCGTGCGACCGGCCGTCGGTCATCAGACGGTGGCACCCGCCTGCGACACCGGGACGACATCGACGGCACCCATGCGAGCGGCGTCGGCGGTCTCGTCGTCGGGCATCGTCTGGCTCTCCCGCTCGGCCTCGACCCGCTTGAGGTAGTGGTCGACCTCGCGGTCGCGCTGCTCGGCACTCCACCCCAGGACGTCGCCCATCAGGTCGGCGACCTCGGCAGCGACCTCGGTTCCGCGGTCGAACGTCTCGATGGAGATCCGCGTGCGGCGAGCGATGGTGTCGTCGAGGTGGCGCGCCCCTTCGTGCGAGGCCGCGTAGACCACCTCCGCACGGAGATAGTCGTCGGCGCCGGTGAGCGCCTCCCCGAGATCGGGACGGTCGGCGATGAGGTCGAGCAGCTCGCTGACGAGGGAGCCGTAACGACGCAGCAGGTGCTCGATGCGGCCGACGTTCAGTCCGCTCTCCGAGGCCAGCCGCTGGCGCTGGTTCCAGACGGCTTCGTACCCGTCGGCGCCGAGCAGCGGAACGTCCTCGGTGCAGCTTTCGGGCACCTTGCGGTCGGTGGCCATGGCGTGCACGGCGGCGTCGACGGCGTCCTTGGCCATGATGCGGTAGGTCGTGTACTTGCCACCGGCGGTGACGACGAGGCCCTTGACGCTCGTGGAGACCGCGTGCTCGCGTGACAGCTTGCTCGTGGCGTCGTCCTCCCCCGCCAGCAGCGGCCGGAGGCCGGCGTAGACACCCTGCACGTCCTCGTGCGTGAGAGGTTCGACGAGCACCTGGTTGACGTGCTCGAGCAGGTAGTCGATGTCGGACCGGCTCGCCGCCGGATGGTCCTTCGACAGGCTCCAGTCGGTGTCGGTGGTGCCGATGATCCAGTGGCGCCCCCACGGGATGACGAACAGGACGGACTTCTCGGTGCGCAGGATCAGCCCCGACTCGCTGCGGATGCGGTCGCGCGGGACCACGAGGTGGACGCCCTTGGACGCCCGCACGTGGAACTGGCCGCGCTCGCCGGCCAAGCCCTGCGTCTCGTCGGTCCAGACGCCGGTCGCGTTGACGACCTGGCGGGCCCTGACGTCGTGCTCGGCGCCGGACTCCAGGTCCTTGACCCGAGCGCCGGTGACGCGGTCGCCCTCCCGCAGCAGCGCCACGACGCGGGTGCGGCTCGCCACGTGAACCCCGTACGCGGCCGCCGTGCGCGACAGGAACATGGTGTGGCGCGCGTCGTCGACCTGGGCGTCGTAGTACTGCAGCGCCCCGACCAGCGCGTCCTTCTTGAGTGCCGGCATGATCCGGCGTGCACCGCGCCGGGTGAGGTGGCGGTGCACCGGGACGCCGGCACCGTAGCCGGACGCCTTGCTCATGGCGTCGTACAGGGCCACGCCGGAGCCGGCGTAGAAGCGCTCCCACACCCGGTGGGTGAGGGGGTAGAGGAACGGGATCTCGCGCACCAGGTGCGGGGCCAGTTTCTGCAGGTTCAATCCGCGTTCCTTGAGCGCCTCGGCGACGAGGCGGAAGTCGAGCATCTCCAGGTATCGCAGGCCCCCGTGCATGAGCTTGCTGGACCGGCTGGAGGTGCCGGACGCGAAGTCGCGTGCCTCGACCAGCCCCACGCTCAGACCGCGGGTGGCGGCGTCGAGAGCCGCGCCACCACCGACCACCCCGCCGCCGATGACCAGGATGTCCAGGGTCTGGGAGCTCATGGCGTCGAGCGCGGCGTCGCGGTTCTGGGGGGACAAGGGGACCGAGCGCATGGGGCTAGTCAATCAAAGGGGTCCCGATCACGATCCACCCTCACCGATTCCGGCGTCCCGGGCCATCGACACGGCCTCGGCACGGGTCCGCGCATGAAGCTTGGCCAGCACGTCGCTCACCCGGTTGCGCACGGTTTTCGGCGACAGGACGAGACGGCGGGCGATGGCGGCGTTGTCGTGCCCGCGGGCGAGCAGGTCGAGCACCTCCCGCTCACGGGTCGTGAGCTGCGGGAACGGCACCGCGGCTCCGGGGGAGGTCTGGCCGGAGGCGAAGAAGGACATGACGTGCTCGGCGACCCGCGGCCCGAACACGGCCTCCCCGCGGGCGACGGCCAGCACGGCGCGGGACACGTCGTCGGAGCCGGCCTCCTTGAGGAGGTAGCCGTTGGCTCCCATCCGGAGCGCGGCGAAGACCGAGTCGGCGTCCTCGTCCATCGTCAGCACGAGCACGCGGGTGTCGGGGTGCTTGGTGCGGATGCGGGCGGTCGCCTCCAGCCCGTCCATGCCGGGCATGCGCAGGTCCATCAGCACGACGGCGGGGGCGTGCTCGCGGACTGCGGCGATCGCCTCCTCCCCGTCGCCGGCGACCGCCACGACCGAGATGCCGTCCAGGTCGTCCAGCACCGTGCGCATGCCCGCGACGAACACGGGGTGGTCGTCGACGATGAGCACCGTGACCGTCATGGTGCCTCCAGGGGAAGGACGGCCTCGACCACGGTCCCGCCGCCGACGCGGCCCCGGACGTCGAGCCGGCCGCCGACCTCGACCGCCCGCTCCCCCATGCTCGTCAGACCGACGCCACGGTGGGTCGTGGCCGGCATCCCCCGCCCGTTGTCGCTGACGCTGACCACCAGCGTGCCGTTGCGCACCGTGGCGTCGAGGTGCACGCGGCCTGCCGCGCTGTGTCGGACCGCGTTCGACAAGGCCTCCGAGGCGATCGCGTAGGCCGCCACTTCGACCGCTGCGGGCAGGTCGGCCCACGTCTGGTCGACCGAGACGGTGCAGGCGGGGACCTCGAAGCCCTCCACGAGACGGCGGAGGGCCCCGCGGAGCCCGACGTGGTCGAGCACCGGCGGCCGGAGCCCGTGCGTGACCGCGCGGACGTCGCCGACCACCTCCCGCAGCCGCTCGCGGATCTCCACGGCTCGATCATGCAGCTCCGCTGGACCGTCCGACATGCGGCGCGCCAGCGCATCCATCTGGTGGGCCGTGCCGGCGAGAGCCGGCCCCACACCGTCGTGCAGGTCGGCGCGCAGGCGACGACGTTCTTCCTCCCGGGCCATGACGATCCGGACCCGGCTCTGGGCCACGTCGACGACGAGTCCGGCGGCATAGGCGAGGGTGGCCGCCCGCGTGGCGACCTCGGCGATCGCCGCCTTCTCCTCGGCGGAGAACCGCTCCCCCTCCTTGCGACGTCCTGCGTGCAGCTCGCCGACGCGTCGGCCCAGTGCCGAAGCCTCCTCGGTGTGCCAGCCCGCGAGCGGCTGACCGGACGTCACGACGACCGCGCCCTCGAAGGCGGCGTACGGGAGCCGGAGCGCCTCGCGCAGCGCATCGACGAGCCGCTGCAGGGCCTCGCTCGGCTCGCTCGCCGGTGCGACGTGCCGACCGACCCGGGCGACGACGGCGTACGGGTCCCGACGGTGGCCGAACAGCCAGCGGTCGACGCCCGCCTGCACGACGCTGCGGCCGGAGGCAGCGACGACCGCGACGACCGCGACGAGCACCACGCCGAGGGTGGAGGACGGGGCGACGCTCCCGACCGCGACGACGATCGCGAGATACGCCCCGACCACGATCGCGCTGAGGATGCCGAAGACGATGGTGCGGTTGAGCGCGAACTCCACGTCGAAGAGCTGGTGCCGCACCATCGCCACGGCGATCGCCACCGGCGGTCCGGCCAGACCGACCGAGAAGATGAGGTCGTTCAGGTTGCTCGCGCCCCCCACCCCGGCGGACCCGAAGAGTCCGACCACCAGGAGGAGTCCGCCGAGGGACAACCACTGCAGCTGCGCACGGGCCGCGCCGGAGGCCCGCCGGGCGCGGGTGCGCAGGCTGATGACGCCGAGCGCCGTGCCGCCGAACAGCACCGCGAACGACCCGACCAGCGTGACGTACTGGACGGGCGGACCCAGCAGGCCGACCGGGTTCGTCGCCTGAGGGACGATGTCCAGCTCGGTCGCGGTGACCATCCTGGTCGTGATGGCGAGCGTGGCGACCCCCAGCAGTCCGATCACGACCGGCCGCCACCGAGGGCCGGCAGGACGCCCGTCAGGAAAGAGCAGCAGCACCAGGGGGAGGACGTAGAAGTACGGGACGAAGCCCCAGACTCCGAACCACAGTGCGACATCGGTGAGGGGAAGGGGATCGGGGCGGACGACCGCGGACCAGCCCCCGACCGTCGCGGCGAGCAGGTACGGTCCGATGAGCGAGGCGGACACCAGGACCCATCCGACCGCGTGTCTCGGACTCGAGCGCGCGACGACTGCCCCGGCGACCGGGTAGACCGTTCCCAGCACGACGTCGCTCCACGTCAACGGCGGCACGTCGAGGTCGCCGAGCAGCCTCGGATGGAGGACCACCGTCGCGATGCAGCAGGCGACCGAGAAAGCGGCGAACCCGGCGGCGGCACCGCTCAGCACCCGGTCGTCGGGCCGTGGTCGCGCCAGCATGCGCTCATCCTCCCCCGGTCGCGGCGTCCGCGGCAGCACCTGGCGGAGATTCCCCGGCAATGGGGGCCGGTGTCCCTCGTGCCCGGGACACGTCCCCGGGCACGATCTCGACAACCCGAACCAGGGCCACCCCCAGAAGCGACAGAGAAAGAGGAACCGCCATGAGCACCATCCACCCCGAGGCCACCGGTACCACCGCCGACCGCCTTGAGACGACTCGCAGCCGCTGGCCCCTGATCGGGGCTGCGGCTGGGGTCACCGGATTCATCGCCACGCTCGTCACCGACATCCACCCGGCCGACAAGGCCACCGTCGACATCGTCGATGACGTGAGCCGCGGCACGGCGCACGCCAGCATCATCGCCGGTTACGTGACGGTCTCACTTCTCGTCGTGCTGTCCGCCGCCTGGCGCCGTCACGTCGAGCCGCGCGTCGCCAACAGCGTCGCCGCACGGGTCGTGTCGAACGGCGTGCTGATCAGCGCCGCCGCCCTCACCCTGGGCTACGGCTGGAAGGGTGCCATGGCCGTCTACCTGCCGGGCGGCATGGACGCCGGTGCCTTCGACAAGGAAGGCCTGTACGTCCTGTACATGCTGAACGACTTCGGCAGCTTCATCGGCTGGCTCGGTGTGACGGTCGCGGCCGGCGCCATGGCCTGGATGGCGTTCCGCGACCGGACGATCTCCCGCTGGATCGGCGTCGTCGCCCTGGTGCCGGTGCTTGCCGTGACGGCCTTCACCGTCGGTACCGGCCTGCCCGGGTTCCCGGGCGTCGTGTCACCGCTGTTCATGGTGATCACCTTCACCGGGCTCGCGTTCGGCAAGAGCACCATCACGCGGTAGGTACTACTCCTCGACCCAGTCGAGGGTGCGCTCGACCGCCTTGGCCCACCGGGCCCGGGCGGTCGTGCGCTGCTCCTCGTCCGTCGTCGGCTCCCACCGCGCGCCCTCGGCCCAGTTCGCGACCAGCTCGTCGGTGTCCGACCAGAAGCCGACCGCGAGCCCGGCCGCGTAGGCGGCGCCGAGCGCCGTGGTCTCGGCGACGACCGGGCGGCTGACCGGGACGCCGATCGTGTCGGCCTGGATCTGCATGCACAGGGCGTTGCTGGTGACGCCGCCGTCGACCTTGAGCGACTCCAGCGAGAGGTCGGCGTCGGCGACCATCGCCTCCACGACGTCGGCACTCTGGTGGCAGATCGCCTCCAGGGCGGCGCGGGCGAGGTGGGCCTTGGTGTTGAAGCGTGACAGCCCGACGATGGCTCCGCGTGCATCCGGGCGCCAGTAGGGGGCGAACAGCCCGGAGAAGGCGGGGACGAAGGCCATGCCTCCGGTGTCGTCGACCTCGGCGGCGAGGGCCTCGGTCTCGGCCGCGTCGTCGATGATGCCGAGCTGGTCGCGCAGCCACTGGATGGCCGAGCCGGTGACGGCGATCGATCCCTCGAGGGCGTAGACGGCCGGCTGCTCGCCGAACCGGTAGCCGAGGGTCGTCAGCAGGCCACGCTCGGAGCGCACGATCTCGGTGCCGGTGTTGAGCACCAGGAAGTTGCCGGTGCCGTAGGTGTTCTTGAGGCTCCCGGGCTCGAAGCAGACCTGGCCGACGAGGGCCGCGTGCTGGTCGCCGAGGTCGCCGGCCACCGGCACCTCCGCGCCGAACGGACCGTCGGCTCGGGTCGTGCCGTAGACCTCCGAGCTCGAGCGGATCTCCGGCAGCATGGCGCGGGGCACGTCGAACAGGGCGAGGAGCTCGTCGTCCCAGTCGAGCGTCTCCAGGTCCATCAGCATCGTCCGGCTGGCGTTGGTGACGTCCGTCAGGTGCTCCCCGATGAGGTTCCACAGCACCCAGGTGTCCATGGTGCCGAACAGGGCGTGCCCGGCCTCGGCGTCGGCGCGCACCCCGTCGACGTTCTCCAGGATCCAGCGCAGCTTCCCGCCGGCGAAGTACGACGCGGGGGGCAGCCCGGTGCGTTCGCGGATCAGGTCGGCGTGGCCGTCGCGCTCGAGCTGCTTCGCGATGACGTCGGTGCGGGTGTCCTGCCAGACGATCGCGTGGTGGTAGGGCTCCCCCGTGCGGCGGTCCCAGACCACGGTGGTCTCGCGCTGGTTGGTGATGCCGATGGCAGCGAGGTCGCCGGCGTCGATCCCGGCTGCGTCGAGGCCGCCCCGGACCACCTCCTGGGTACGCGCCCAGATCTCGGTGGCGTCGTGCTCGACCCAGCCCGCCCGCGGCAGGACCTGCTCGTGCTCGAGCTGGTGGCGTCCCACCTCGGCCCCGTCGTGGTCGAAGACCATGAACCGCGTGCTCGTCGTGCCCTGGTCGATCGCGCCCACATACTCAGCCATGCGCGCCACCCTAGAGCCCGCGCGCCCGCCCGCGGTTTACCAGGTTCAGTAGGCAAGCTGGCACATCCATGGGCAAATTTGCCGAAAGGGGTGCCAGTTTGCCTCGAACAGTCCACGCGCGGCGTCGACTTGCCTACTGAACCTGGTAAACCGACAACCGGGTTCCGGACGCCGCCCGCGGGCGAGGGTCAGTCGGGCTGGAGCTCGCCGTGCACGTCGGCGTGGGGGACGGACGGGATGGTGCCGAGCTTGCCCTTCTGGAAGTCCTCGAACGCCTGCATGACCTCGGCCTTGGTGTTCATCACGAACGGGCCGGCCCAGGCGATGGGCTCGCGGATCGGTCGCCCACCGAGCACGACCACGTCGAGTGCGGCGTGCCGCGACTCCTGCGCCGTGTCGGCGCCGACGGTGATCGTCTCGCCGTGGCCCAGTACAGCCAGCTGGCCGGTGTGGATCGCGCGCCGCTCCCGACCGACGTAGCCGTCGCCGCTCATCACGTAGACGAGCGCGTTGAACTCGGTGTTCCACGGCAGCGTCATCTCGGCTCCCGGAGAGACGGTGGCGTGCACCATCGTCATCGGGGTGTGGGTGCTGCCCGGCCCGGCGATGCCGTCGACCTCACCGGCGATGACGCGGATGAGTGCGCCGGCATCGTGCGAGGCCCCGAGCCCGACGTCTCCGGCGCGGATGTCCTGGTAGTGCGGCGGGAGCCACTTGGCCTCGCGCGGCAGGTTCACCCAGAGCTGGAAGCCGTGGAACAGCCCGCCCTTCACGACCAGCCACTCCGGCGGGGTCTCGATGTGCAGCAGGCCGCTGCCGGCCGTCATCCACTGCGTGTCGCCATCGGTGATCGACCCGCCGCCACCGTGACTGTCCTGGTGGTCGAAGACGCCGTCGACGATGTACGTGACGGTCTCGAAGCCGCGGTGCGGGTGCCACGGCGTGCCCTTGGGCTCGCCCGGCGCGTACTCGACCTCGCCCATCTGATCCATGTGGATGAACGGGTCGAGGTGCCGCGGGTCGACGCCCGCGAAGGCCCGGCGCACCGGGAACCCCTCTCCCTCGAAGCCCGAGGGCGCGGTCGTGACGCTGATGGGGGCACGGTCCTCCGCGTCAGGACGAGCCGCGACGGTGCGCGGCAGGACGGTCCAGTCGGGGGCGGTGACGGCGGGCATGTCGGCTCCTTCGAAGTCGGTGACACCCTAGTTCAACATTCAACTAGCGTCAATATTCCGCCGACGCCGCCGAGGCTAGGGTGCTGGCATGTTCGTCGGCCATTACGGCGTGTCCTTCGCCGCGACCCGCACCAGCGTCCACTTGCCGCTTTGGGTGTGGTTCGTCGCGGTGCAGTGGCTCGACTTCGGTTTCACGGCGCTGGTGCTGGCCGGGGTCGAAAAGGTCCGCATCGTCGACGGCTACACGGAGTCGAACGCGCTCGACCTCTATTACATGCCGTATTCCCACGGCCTTCTCGGTGCCCTGGTCATGTCCGCCGTCCTCGCCGCCGTCGTCGCCGCCATCTTCCCGGCAGCGCGGCGACCAGCGGCGTTCGGGCTGGTTGCGCTCGCAAGCTTCTCCCACTGGGTGCTGGATCTGTTCATGCACACCCATGACCTGCCGTTGTACGAGAACAGCGCGAAGGTCGGCTTCGGCCTCTGGGACCATCTCGCGCTCGGCCTGGCGTTCGAATTGGCCGTGCTCATGCTGGGAGCGTGGCTGTACACCCGCTCGGCGAACGTGACGGAGCAGGGCGTGCGCTGGGTATGGGGCTTCGTCGCCTTCCTGGTCACGCTGCACATCGCGTCCACCTTTGGTCCGACTCCCCCGTCACCGACCGCGTTCTCCATCGCCGCGCTGGCCAGCTACGTGCTGCTGGCGGCAGCTGCGGCCTGGGTCGAGCGCAAGGCCACCGTCGACCATGGCCGGTGAACCGCACGACGTCGTGATCGTCGGGGGCGGGCACAACGCACTCGTCGCGGCCACCTACCTGGCGCGGGCCGGACTCGACGTCGTCGTTCTCGAGCGGCTCGACCACGTGGGCGGGGCCGCGGTGAGTGTGCGGCCGTTCGACGGCCAGGACGCGCTGTTGTCGCGCTTCTCCTACCTCGTCAGCCTGATGCCGGACGCTCTGATCGCCGAGCTCGGGCTGCGACTGGAGCTGCGCTCGCGAGCCACGGCGTCGTACACGCCCTACGACGGAGGCGGCCTGCTGGTCGAGACGAAGCACGGTCCGGCCACCCGCGACTCCTTTCGTCGACTGACCGGATCCGACGCCGAGCTCGACGCGGTGGCCGCCTTCGACGCAGACGTCGGAACCCTCGCCCGCGCGGTGGCGGCAACTCTCCTGCAGCCGCTCCCCCACATCGGCGACCTCCGGGACCAGGTCGAGATGGCCACGTGGACCGACCTCGTCGACGAGCCGCTCGGCGTCGCCCTCGAACGACGGTTCACTCACGACCTGGTGCGCGGAGTCATCGGCACTGACGGGCTGATCGGCACCTTCGCCTCGCTGCACGACCCGTCGCTGATTCAGAACCGCTGCTTCCTCTTCCACCGGCTCGGCAACGGCACCGGGGAGTGGCGCGTTCCTGTCGGCGGGATGGGTGCGGTGACGACGGAGCTGGAACGGGTGGCCCGCGAGGCCGGGGCCGACGTGCGCGTCGGCCACACCGTGGATCGTGTCGACGTCACCGTGGACGCCGTCACCGTCTCGGGCGACGGGTTCGCCCTCGACGCCGCCCATGTGCTCAGCGGAGTGGCGCCGTACGTGCTCGCCGGTCTCCTCGGCGATCCGCTTCCGGAGCGGCCGTCCGGGTCCCAGTTCAAGGTCAACTTGCTGGTCTCGCGGCTGCCCCACCTGCGATCGGGTCACGACCCACGGGTCGCCTTCGCCGGTACGTTCCACCTCAACGAGACCATGACTCAGGTGGAGGAGCTGCATGCTGCCGCCACGCGTGGCGAGTCGCCGTTCGCCTCGGGCGAGCTCTACTGCCACACCCTCACGGACCGGTCGATCCTCGGTCCCGACCTGGTCGACACCGAGGCCCAGACCCTGACCTACTTCGGTCTGCACCAGCCGTACGCCAACCTCCTCGACGCCGCTGCCGGCGAGGCCGCGTACCGCCAGTTCGTCGCGGCCCTGGACACGTACCTGGCCGAGCCGATCGAGCCGCTGGTCCTCGGCGTCGAGCACAAGACCCCGCTCCAGGTGGAGGCCGAGCTCGCAATGCCGGGCGGCAACATCTTCCACGGCGCGATCGCCTGGCCGTGGCTCGAGGAGGACGAGAAGCCGCATTCCCCGGCGGAACGCTGGGGCGTCGCCACCGCCCACGACCGGGTGCTGATGTGCGGCAGCGGCGCGCGTCGCGGCGGCAACGTCAGCGGCATCTCCGGCCACCACGCCGCCCACGCCCTCTTGGAGATGCTCGGCCGCTGACCTCTCGTGGCGCGAGGCCGGAACGAAGGAATCGACCGATGGGCAACCGGGGCAACCGAAAGGTCGATGCGTCCGTCCCGGACGTGGTCAATGCGCGATTTCGTCGGCCCGCGCGACGACTGCTAAGGTTTCTCGTCGCGCGCCATTAGCTCAATTGGCAGAGCAGCTGACTCTTAATCAGCGGGTTCGGGGTTCGAGTCCCTGATGGCGCACAAAGTCGCAGGTCAGGAACCATCAGGTTCCTGACCTTCTTCGTTAGCCATTGTTTTGCCATTGTTTTCGGCCGGATCAGCCAGGTTCCTGAGCGCAGCATCCAAGGCCAGCGCTGCCTCCCACACCATCCATCGACCGTCACATCCGCGCGAACGACTCCAGTCTGACTGCAGTCGAGGTGTGGGACGCGAGCAAGGTGAACTCTCGATGGCGCCCCGAATGGATTGCCTGACCGTACCGTACGAGAAGACGTCGGTCGAGGCGGCGACTGCTAGTAGCGCGAAACATTACTGCGCTACCATGCGAGCCACAGCCACGCTGGGGCCCACAGCCCGCAGTTGAGGAGAGACAGTATGAGATGACGGACATGCCCATCCTGCTCATACCGTCATAGCCGTCTCGTAGGGGCCTGATCGTATGTCTGCGGGCACTGCGAAAGGCTGCGCCCACTGAGCGCCGTCCCACCACTGCCAACCGTGGTCGGTCTCGTACCAACCATCTGGCGATGTTGGCGCTGACGCTGCCGTTCTGCAGGTGGAGCCTCGTAGGGCTCGTCACATACAAGTAGAAAGTCGTCTTCTGCGACGTGGTTCGAACGACCTTATGGAGCCGTCCGACCTCGGAGTCACGTCAACCACCTTGACCCGAGGGTGCTCGAACTAGCTATCAAGGCGCCACCCAATCGCCACGAGTTCGTCCAACGTCTACAAGTATATCGGATTGAGTACCTCTAGCGTGGTCTCAAAGGTTCGAGGCCGTTCTGGTAAGCCTTCAAGGCTCGGCCTCGGACGGTCACGTGGCGAATCAACCCACTCAGAATCCCCATGCTCCTCCTTCGTGAGTAGTGACCCGGATCGAGTACACCTAGCTAGGCCCCGGTGCATTCGGCGACGAGACGAGGGAACGTTCCCGGGTGGTGAGCAGCGAGGTACCTGTCAGCCTCGGCAGCGAGCGGGTCGACCGTTGGTGCCGACCGAGCGGACCGGGGTGAGTCCGCCGGCCGCACGTCGTGCGGCGGAGGCATAGGCGGAGACGGTGGACCGGCTCCGGCGGTTCGCGGAGCGTAGACGGCCTGCGTCCTAGCCCTGTTCGAGTGCCAGCGCAGATGTTCTCATCGTGCTCGTCGCGCAGGAACTGCTTGTAGTCCCTGTTGAGGACGTGCCCGTAGAGGTTCAAGCCGGACCAGATCGCCAGGAAGATCCATCCGCTGACGCTGTTTCATCCGAGATCCCTATTCGTCTCTGACTTGTTCTCGCAGGCGGACTCCTCGGCCGGCGGCCAGATGACGTAGGAGGCAAATCCCACGCCACACGCAACGACCGAGATCACCGCAGCCCTCTTGAACTTCAGTTTTTGAACCTTGACGGCGACGATGACTAACCCTATGAAGGACACCGTTCCCCAGCCCAGATACACCCACCACAGCCAACGGCTTTGCCGCCTCGGCTTCTGGCCCGGAGTGTCGCCCACCGGAACCATCTACACCACCTTGAACAGGTAGGACCAACCGAGCAGGCCGATATCGGCCCGGCTCAGGTGCGTGCTAGCCCTCTACTGCACCTCGTCGCGGAAAGCCACGTAGTCCGCCGTTTGGATGAGCCCTGCGCTGCGAACTTGGAAGGCGATGGCGTCCTGCTTGTTAGCGCCTGGCTCGGTGTAGGCCAGCTTCTCGATCACCTTGTCCAGCCTCTTCTGCACGTGTCCGTTGCAGTCCCCGTAGTGCCAAGCTTTGGCGAGGAGGTCTAGTGCCTTGCCCTTGTGTCTGGCGTTGGTCTGCGCGACGACAGTCACCAAGGCGGCGAACCAGCGCCAGTCGTCCTCGGGAGTCGGATCGAATAGCTGTCGATGACTCCACATGCCAGTGGTGATCACTCCTGGCTCAAGGATCCTCTGGCTCTCACCGACGCTGACCTCGGCAGTGAAAACCTCCTCGGCGGCGGTTCTCAGCAGCACGCGATAGGTTCCCGCACCGCATCCGATCTCTTCTTCGCCATGCAGAGTGGCCTCCGAACGCCGTCGTCACGCGTCACATGCACATATCCAAACCTTTGTCCGCACCAGATCTTGAGACGCATTCCCTCGGGCTGATCACAAGAGCCAATCGGCTCAACTGGTCCGTAGGTAAGGAGACGGTGCAGTCTTCGGAGCGCCCTACGGTGAAAGGCTCGTCGTCATAAGACAGCTCTGTGTGGCCCGGCCCTTCGTCGGGGTGCTCGAATTTGATTTCAATCACCAGCAAGTCCGCCTGTGCCTCGCGCGTCGTTCGCGATCATGACTCCGCCGCCAGTCGTCCCAGGGCCCACTTGACCGACACCTGAACGTAGGGATCTGAGTCGTGCGAGAAGCTATCAGCCAACCTGCCGTATGCCGCGAGCGCCCCCTCCCGTTGACGCGATCGCTCGAGAATCAGCCCTTTGCTGTGCAGAGCTGTCGCGACCTGTTGCCGGATGACCAGATCCTGATCACCGCCGAAGACGTCCACCAACCTGTGCAAGCAGCCAACGCCTCCACATGGTGACGCAGCACGTAGAGGCACGACCGCTTGTTGTTGAGTGCCAACGCCACTTGCTGGCGTAACACCGGATCCGAGTCATCGTCGAATGACTCGATCAATCGCGTGTACGCCGAGAGCGCATCGACCTGCCGGCCAAGTTCGGCGAGAGCAACCCCCTTGTCGCGTAGAGCCAAGCCCACATGACGTCGGAGCACCAGATCCGGATTACCGCCGAATCGGGCGACCACCTCGTCCCAGTCGGCGATTGCGTTTTCATCCAGACTCAACGCGCGGTTGGTGTGCCCACGGTCGTTGATCGCGATCGCAACCTGCTGACGGAGTAGCGGATCGGCGTCGTGGCCGAAAGTTTCGACCACCCGCGAGCAGTTCGCCACTGCCTCAGTGTGCTGACCCAATTGGCGGAGAGTCCATTGTATGTTGTTGAGTGCCATTGCCATGTGCTGGCGCAGGACCGGGTCAGAATCACCGTCGCAGGTGTGAACGGCGGTGGCGTACGCCGCCATGGCTTTGCGTGGCCGACCTGCGTAGCCGTGCTAGTACCCCTCCGCGAAAAGCTCCTTGGCCCGTGCGCGTCGATGTGCGAGAGCGCCATCTCCTGGCGCGGTCGGTGCCGTTGTCACGGCCGGAGCGGTGATCGCAGTAGTGGGACTGCTCCGCCCTCATCATCCGCCGCGGCTGCACCCTGTCTGGCGGCGCGCAACGCCGAGGCTGCGTCCTTCAGCAGCATCCGTTCGCGTCGGTCGTAGGTGGTCAAGCCGGTGATGATTTCGCGCAACCACGCCGGTAGATCCTCGGCTGACCTCGGCAGCCGCACTGCGCTCCCGCCGTCAACTTGCACAAGCGGTTCTCCGCAGGCCATCTCGCAGAGCAACACCCCTACCGCCCAAGCATCCGTAAAGCGGCCGATCCGCTGACCATTGGCTGTTTCGGGAGCCAGATAGGGGCCCTTCTTCCCCATCGGAGCTGTGAGCGTCGAAGTGCCGTCAGTCACGGCTGAGGCGATCCCCCAGTCGACCAACACCAATCTGTCCCCCGCATACATGACGTTGGACGGATGAATGTCACGGTGAACGACTGGGTGGTGTTCGGTGGATGTGGTCCAGCCCGGAGATCAACGGGATTGCCAACTCGACCGCTCGCTCCACGCGTGTCTGCCCCGTCCAGTCCCTCAAATGCCACAGGGAGATCGTCTGCCCACTGCATGATGTCGAGGCCCACAGTCTCTGTGCCATCGCGCTGCGACCCCACCGCATGTGGAAGAACCTTCGTCTTGGCTGTGCTCCACGGGCGCAACAGAACCTTGGCGGCCGGATCATGCTCCGCGATCTGCGCCATACGCATCGCCTCTCGCGCGCTTCTCTCGGGACCAGTTGGACTCAAGAAGTTCGGCGCGCACCGCAAACTCTCCCATCGCGCTGTGTGCCATCAAATGTGACTCGTCGCCTGACACGTTGCCGCTTGACCTCCAAATCTTCGCCTCGCGTCGTCGGCACATCGATACATCGTCTACGGATGACTGGTCAAATGCTGTCTCCGTCTCGTCCAAGTCAGACCGCGCCGTGATCGTCTGTCCGCGGTTACTCCCGAGCCAATCGGCGATGGCCTGTGCCTGACACTCGCCCACCCGTTCTCCCGACTACATCTCGAGTCGGAGTCTAACTCTCGTAGCCAGGGATCCACTCTGCATCGGAGAACTGATTCTCCTTACCTCTGTCGCCTCGATTCACACGCGGAAAAGGTGGTGCTCACCATTCACCAGCACCCAGGAGAATCACCATGAACACGCACCCGCTCACTTCACCTGATCGACCTCGAAAACCTCTGCGCAAGCGGACTCCCCTCGGAGAGTCTTGATCGAGAAGGTCTGGCGCACCTACCGATATGGCGTCCCCTCGTCGCCAGATGACCTGTACGTCGTTGGCAGCAGTCATGCTTTCGCAAAGAGAGCGTGGTTCATCCTCCCGGCCCAAGGTATCCAGCGCTGCGCTCGCTCTGGCAAGGATGGTGGCGAGCTGGCGATCCTCTCCGATGTCGACCTCGTGCACGTCGCCAATCGGTTTGACCGACTTGTCATCGCCAGCGGGGACGGGATGTTCACCGAGACCGCGAAGGCTGCCCGCGAGCACGGACTTCACGTACACCAGGTCAGCGGCCTCGGTTCATGCTCACGGGTGCTCGCCGCTTCAGCCCATACCCACTCCCGCCTTCGCCTTGCTATTGACGAGTCGGCTAAACAGTTCACACTCGCCACGCCTGGCCAGGTCCTGGCGGCCTGAGCCGAAATGTCCAGAGAACCGATTCTCCAGACTGATGCGCCGTACCGACCAACGCGCGCTACTTGTGTCACACGTTTCGTCTATTAGGAGTTGTCATGATTGAACTGATCGTCTCGTCCGTCCTCTTCGTCTTCGCATTCGCACTTCTCTCGGGCGTGTTGCTGGTATTCGTCGCCCTTCGTTGCCGGAAACGTCTTCCATGCGTGGGGCAGCGACATCAGCGCTGGAGTGGATCATCGAGGCGTTCCTGCGCGTCTTCGCGCGCGTGGTGTGCGCCGGCGGGTCAGGCAGTAAGGTCAACCGTCAGACCCACATCGGGGTGGACAAGTCTCGCGGACCTGCCCCTACGTCGCAGTCTCAGTGTCAACAAGCGATGTCGGCGACGTTGACGGGGCCAGGCGGTGCATTGTCCAACGTTGCAGCTGATGCGGTGAAGAGCTACCTCCGCTACGCGAGAGCGCAGGGGTGGGTTTGGACTCCATACCTCAAGTGTCAATCGTCCCCGAGGAATGGCTTCGACGCGAGAGCGTCAAAGCCCGGCCCGATCTCAGGGCATGAGTTCACCGATCTACGGCAAGAGATGGCCGCGTGGGATGAAGCGCGCAAGGATGACCAGAACGCGACTTCCCCGGATCCTTGTCCGGCGACCCGAGCGGATCACCAAACGGAACGGTCCCGCACTGGACGGCTGGCAGTTGATGACGTTACAACTCTCACCGCAGGACCGTCCGATGTAGCGACGGAAGCGCTCGACTCTGCGCACGCACTCACGATTCCGGCTGAATCCGTACGGATCGTCCTCGCCGATACCCAAGGGAAGCAGCACCCGATCATCTCGAAATCGGTGCTGATCGGGCGCAGCCGAGAGTGCGCGGTCCGGTTCGAGAGTGCAGAGGTGAGCCGCGAGCACGTGAACGTCTACTTCCAAGAGGGGAAGTGGTGGCTACGTGATCGCGGGAGTCGCAACGGCACCACGGTCGACGGTCAGCGAGGTCAAGGGAGACTGGTCCCGTGCTCTCAAGTCGGGCAGTCAGATCGTTCTCGGCGGTAAGAAGGCCGGAGAGAGGCTGACGATCGCCAGCATGATGGAGCTCCGATGAGCAACGAGCGAGGGCACACAGCGCGGTCGGTCGAAGTGCCGGGTTCGGGATAGAGAACACGCGGGGTCACGGAGCTGGCTATCAAGATCGGTGGGGAGCAGGTCTCGGGCGCTGCCGGCTCCTGGCTTGCTGTGGCAGACGGGATCGGCGGCGGTCCGGCCGGCAAGGAGGCCGCGCAGGTCGCAGTCGGTCTCGCCCAGGTCCTACTGGGCGCCGGTGACCTGATCAGAAGCGGCGCTCCATCAGCTATTCGATTCCGCGTTCGTCGCTCTGCGACCGTGGTGGGTGCAGGAACGTGTCAGGCGGCACGACGTTGACCGTGGCTGTGATCAGTGACGCAGAGCTTGTGGGTTGCAGCTGTGGGAGATTCACCGGCGTACGTCGACTTCGGCGCTGGGTTCGAGCAGGTGACCGAACCGAAGCAGTCTCCATCAACTGAAGGAGTGGCTCGGAAGTCGAGGATCGGCCACAGCCGTGCGATGGCGATGTGGCGTTGGCCAGAGCACGAGATTCGAGGTGTGATCGTAACGTCTGACGGCGTAGATCCTGACGTGGTGAGGTCACTCTCCGCGGGCTGCTCAGCTGGCAGCATCGCAGCTCGCCTTCGGACAGCGCCGTCCTCGGGTGGGGCGACGCCTCGGCGGCCGTCGCGGTAGTCACGCGGGCGCAATGAAGGCGCTGGTCGACCATCGCACCGACCGGACAGAAACCTACGACACCCCCTCGCCAAATATCTCGTCGAGATAGATTGAGACGCTTCCTTGTGCGACCTGAGACTGGTTTTCCGGGGGTTGTGCGGACCAAAGTCTGGGCAAAGCCGGCGTATCCATTCGAACTCGATGTGGGAGATCACAGCAGTGCGCCCTTGGGGCCCGGACTCTCCGTAACCAGGCTCGCAATCAGATAGTCCTGTTGGTGCCTAAGAATTCGTATGTCGAGTTCGAAGAGCTGCACGCCTTCCGCGTACAGCGCATTGAAGAATGAAAGCTTCAGAATCCCCTTACCGGTTTTCTGCGGCGTGACCCGCGTGATTCGTATCGGCGAGAAGTACGGGACGTTTCGCGCACCCGCGTATCCGTGGATCATCTGCCAGCCATACCAGCCGTCCGCTTTGAGAGTTAGGCGATTGGAGAGCATCAATCAGTCCGTCCGACGCCGCGGCGTGCATCGTTCTTCGACAGAAAGTCGAGGATCGGGGCGAAGTCGAGATACCTCGTTACGAATTGGTCCTTCCATTCGTCATGACCGGTCACAGAGGCAACGATGGTCTCGAGAGAGTTGAACCGCAGGTCATCCGGTGTCGTCATCACTCCTCGGACCTTCTCCACAGCATCGCGAGCATCCTGATCAGCTGCGCAGGCCACGACTAGCCCGAAGCCCTCGAAATACTCGGGAAGCGCGCGATATCTTGAGTGTGGAGGTGGTTGTACCAGAGCTGACGAAGGCCATGTGGTCGAGAACATCGATCGCATCGTCCGACCACGTTGGAGGCTTCGTGTCCTTGCGGTACTTCTCACCGGCTGAAGATCGCTGACTTTCAGTCAACTTTTCGGACTTGCACTCGATGCCAAGAACCCAACCTTGTCGTCGTCGCGCCGGTACTCGACAAACGCGTCGAATGCCGAGCCGCCGCGCTATTTGACTAGCGGAGCTCACTCCAGCTCAACGCGGGAAATGGACGAGATCTGCGAGACGAGGTCTTGTGCCCAAGGCAAGAGCGACTAGGGGTACGCGCTGAGATAGCCAAACAAGTTGAAGCAGAGTGGCTGAGACGACAACAAGTTTCGCTTGAGCCTGTCTGTCTGGATTATCCCTCGCTGCTTCGCCGAGCTCATGCGAAGTAGTGCGTCTTCGGCCGCCTTGCGTGCCTCCGGGGTCATAAGGTTCGGCACAGTCAAACGCCCTCCGGCAGCATCGACACGACCAGCTTCTCGCGCTTGCCGTAAGTGCCCGGGCCGCATGTTGTGTGATTTTCTCGCCACCACCCCTGCTGTAGACGGAGCCCGCGTTTCCATGGACCGTCTTCCTTCTCTTTCCTATAGTCATCGGACCACGTTGGAAGAGTGCTCATGCAGTCGTTTCTACACGACCAACGCCACAGTCGTGACGCTCGACAGCGTCACCACAAGCCGTCACAGATAGCCTTCCGAGCTTCACGACTTGCCTGAAGCCCATACTTTTGTCCGCCAACCGGCGGAAACTGAGCCTGTGGGTCAATCCTCCGGCGTATACGCTTGTCGAGACTAGAAATAGAAGCGCTCAACACCCGCGCGAAGACGCGTTGATGCCTTAGGTGGCAGCCAGGCGAAGCACCTGCTTGGCGTCGCAGGGGAATCGTGTGTCATCGACTTCCTCCAACGCAGGCTGTCCAATCTCGTCGTCTTGGACGTGTCCTCATCGAGCTACTCGCCCGCAGACCTTCAGGTGAGGGACCCGTAGCAGAGTCAAAGCTGACTCGAAGTCAAGACCGTTTCGGACGAGAAATGGCGAGAGCGCGGTAGGGAGATCGGGCGTGATCAATGGGCGACCACGACGGCCGTAGCGTACGTGTGGTGCCGAGCCGAGAACGTGACCACGACGAGCGCAAAGCTGAGCTTGGCCGGGTGGCTGCCCCGCGAGACGATGCAACTTGAGTCGATCCTTCCGCCTGTGCCGCGCTACTGGACGGAGCGCTGGCATGAAGGTTGGCCGGAAGGGGACGACGTGGAACCGAGGTGCCACCACAGAGTCGCCGTAGAGATGAACGCCAAGGTCTTAGGTGAAATGGCGCCGCTGGCTGAGTTGCCATTATAGATAGTAGATCGTCTCGGAGCCGGCGCCGCCGAATCCGCAGACTCCTCTGAGACCTAGTGCTGCGATGAATGCGCCGATCGAATTCGCTGTCTGATCTGCCATTTCGCGGCAGAATAAGCGGGACTCGTCCTGGTAATCTGCCGCGAGACTCGAAAGTACGCGGGTGGAGGACCTCGGCTGGCCCGAATAGTTGCGGACTGGAGCTTGCCTGGCGCGCCGTGATTGCCTCTTCAGAGCCGCCCGAACGGGGCGTCGTCCACATCGGCCCGCACGGGTACTGGCTTGAATAGGTACTTCACATGTCTCCGTATGCTGCTACGGTACGTGAAGTACCTATTCCAATTTTGGGAGAACCGTGACTATCACACCCCGAGCAGATTCTGTTTCACCGTTTCAGTACGTGCCGGTCCCGAACGAACACGTTCCTGCTGTTCTCGCCTTCCTAGCCGAGCGGCTCTCCCCACCGGTCGCACCTGTGGCCTCTGCCGTGTCATCCTCAGACACTGGAGACGCTGGTGAGCCTGATGACGGCTGGACTGACGAAGCGCTGCTCAGGTTCTCCTCGATGGGGACGAAGACGAGCGAGACAGTGTCCCGGATGCTAGACGTCCTCTCCGACGAGCCAGGCGAGGACAGCGCACTGAGTACCCGCGAGCTGGCGAAAAGCTTGGATCTCGACTACTTCGTGGTGAAAGCTGTGCCCACTCAGGTAACGCGGATTCTCGGCAAACATTTCGCCGGTCTCAACTCCCCGTACCGGGGCCTCTGGGGCACAGACGACTTCGTCCCAAGCCGCTCGAACGAGATGTACTTCGCGGTCACTCCTGAGCGCGCCGCCCAATGGAAGAGATTGCGTAGTTCGGGCGCCCAGGCGGCGAAATGACGCGCTTCAACTTTAGTGAGTGGCGGCGCGGAAGCCTTTCGATGGTGCCGCTGATCGCTCCAATGAGTGGTGGGACTATCAATCCATGACCCGGCCCTTGACGCGGCAGCAGGTCTTGAACTGGCGTGAAAACTGGAGTTTCAGCGACCGAAAGTTGATCGAACATGCACTCGGTCTCCTGCCGGAGCAGGATTACTACCAACCGAGCGCAGCGCAGTACGCCGGTGCTCGTGTAGCCGGCCGCGTAGCGATCTACATCGCTCCGGGCTATCTCTACTGGCCCAAGGCGACGTGGAGCACTGACCTTGACACGAAGCTGATTCCCGCAGGATTGAAGAGCGACGCCAGTGGCGACACCTGGTACACGCTTTCAACGTTCGTGAAGCACGAAGAGTCATCCCGACGGTTTGAGGAGCTAACGGCTCCCTGCCCGTACTGCTTTATCGTCCCTTCGGTCTCTGGGGCATGTGACTGCGACTGACGCGGCGGAGTGACGCGTGGGCGCGAAGACTTGAATGTCCCCAACACCGCCCGGAGCCAACGGAAATCAAACAACAGACGCGGCAGGAAAGTCCAAGGATCTTTGCAACATTACACAGATCTAGGTACTGTTGCAGATATGAAGATCATGCGTATGCCCGTCAGTTCTGCCTCACGCAAGGGCATCTCAGGCGTTGTCAGCGCCGCCGACGACGCACGAGTCGTGCTTACCAGCCATGGACGCCCTGTAGCCGTCGTCGATTCTGCTGAACGTCTCGACGAAGACGTCCGACGGCTGCGGGAGGCCTCTCTAGCCGTTGTCGATGCGGCCGCCGAGCTCGTGTCCAAGCGCGCGAAGATGTTCGAGCTAGACGAGGTGTGTGCTCGTGTTGGAGTGGACCCCGAGAAAGTGCGTCAATTGGCCGCCGAGCGCGTCGCCCGTTGAGGTCCGGACAGAGCTTTCCTCACGACCAGGCGGAATTGCTGTTCAGCGATGTCTTCGTCGAGTGGCTTGAAACGAGGTCTGATGAGGAAAAACTCGCGGTACTGGTCGATGTTGACGCGTTGTGCAGGAACCCGGTCGGCAAACACCCGCTAAGCAACCGCGGAGGGCATGACAATCTCGCCGGATGGAACACGCTCGATGTACTGGCAGGCGAATTCCGGGTCGTGTTCTCCAGCCAAGTCGTCGACGGGGTCGGCGTCATAGAGGTCCTTTGCGTCGGCCAACGTAAAGGCGACGCCGTCTACGCCACCGCCAGCGCACTTATCGCAACCGGGAAATTGACCGACGATGAGGTCACTGAGATCTGGCAAGCCCTCATCTTGCTCGACCTTCTGGCGGAAGACATTGGCCTGGACGGTGGGACTTCAAGCCCGAACCCGGACCAGATGGGCTGGTGAAAGCAGCAGTTTCAGCCGGCCTGCTGACCGAAGACCTCGCCCGATTGCTGTCAAAGGACGAGCTCTCCGCCGCCCTTGAAGGAGGCTGGGACGAGACCGGGCCCAACCCGGAGAAGGCACTCAGTGCAGCGATGCGTCGCGCACGGGCCAGCGCAGACGTCGGCAACATCAACCGCGTCCTGGCGCAACGCGCAGAAGATAGGTGCGGTGTATTTATGCCCCGCAAGAAGGCCACCTGTATCCGGAAGGCCGGCCACCCAGGACCTCACAGAAGCGTCCCGTGACGGGCTAACGCGAAGGAATGACCTTGAAAGCATCGACAAAGCCGGACTGTCTGTCTCCGGCCTCTACGGAATGAGTGCCTCAACGAGAAGCCGGGCATTGTCGATCGCTTCCTGCGCGTCGCCGGCAGTCGACCGAAGCCGCTGCCCGACCCGCAACGCGCTGCCCGGAACTTGGTTCAGGTACTTCAGGTCCACGACACCGTCAGCATGGGTGTGTATATGGCGAGCCGCCCAAGCCGCCTCGAGGCTAGGCCAAGCGCTACCAAGGGCGGCTCGGACATCGATACCAGCGTGGTCGCGGAACAGATCTGCGAAATCGTTTAGCCGCTGGAAGACCTTGCCCTTGCCTCGCAGGAGGGCCTCGGCGGTCGGAACTTGGTCGCGGAAAGTCTTCTCGGCAAGCGCCTCGATGGTGCCGACGACATTCTCGATCGTGTCTGTATACGTGCGGTCTAGAACCCCCGCCTCACGCAATGAGGCCAGGGCGGAGGGATCGACCTCACCAAGAACACGAAGACGGATCTCGTCGGCGGTAAGGGCCTCGAGCGCTACGATCTTCGCCGGCAGTGGATCGCATACCGGGCAGAACCGATGCTCGCCAAACACTCCATAGCGGACGCCGCAGGCGTCGCACGCGCGCTGTCGAACGAGGTCTTCTTCGTTGATCTCGGTAGAGGCTCTGTGTAGAACGGCTTCGACCGGTAGCTGACTTGGACGAAGCTGTTTCGACGACTGCGCCGCTGAGCCAAGCGACCGAATGAGTCGTCCAGCATCTTGTCGACCAACTGCATGCCGTAGTCCTGCGCAGCACGGTGCAGCCGATCAACTTGCTGCTGGGTGAAGAAATGGTCGGTGTCGTCTTGATGTCCGCTATACACGCACCACAGGCGCGTCTCGTCAGGGAGCGCCGAGTAGTCGGTGTCGTCGATACGGAACTGCTGCTTGCACTCGGGACACTCGCGCCGAGATGCCCTGTGCTGTCCAACGGGATGGACACTTTCACGCTAATGCCGTCGTCGGTCTCACCGTCATACTCGACACCATCTGGAAACCGGAAGTTCCCGTCGGGGGGACCAAGTTTGCTCACTCGTCCATTGTGACCGTTAGCCACGACAGGAACCGTCCTCCGTCGCCAATAAAGAATGAACAGGCCACATCATCGCACCGAGGCGGCGCGTCATTCTGAGCGGCGTGACACAGACATGCATCCCACAGTGGGCCAAGAGTCCGACGCGGTGAGGACTTTCTTCTCTCCGTCAAGGCGCCGGCTCCGCCGGCGCGGATCCGGCTGCGGGCGGGCGCAAGCGCCCGTCCTCGCCGGATCCAGCCGTCGCGACGCGAGGTCGTGAAGAACTTGACACTAGAGAGCCCCGTCCCCTGACGTCTCAGTGTCAGGTCGCCGCCCGGGCGTCAAGGCCGCTGACGCGTCGCTACGCGATCGAGCAAGCTCGAGCCTTGACCCACCGAACGCCGACCAGGCTTGGCATGGATCAGGGGGAGGGGCGGGTGTGGTCAACACCTTGACGCCACGTTTTACGCCATCCCAATCACCGCCAAAACGACCTAACTAACCACTAGAGCGAACACTCAAGATGGGACGTTTCCGCAGGTCAAGCCGCCTTCTACGCTAACGCGAGAAATTCCACGAAGTGCGCGCCGATTCTCAGCGGGTTCGGGGTTCGAGTCCCTGATGGCGCACCACCAGGCGAAACGGCTTCGGTTCAGGGGTGACACCGACGTCGTCTGACGGCGCCGGCAGCCCGGAATGGAGCGTCACGACGTCCCACGAGACATCGCCTCGCTCTGGCAGACTGAGCGGCATCAGTCCGGAGGTCGCGGCACGAGATGCCCAAGCCTCTTGATCATCGAGTTCGACGCGCATGAGCAGGCAACGGTGACAGAACACCTGGTGGGCGAGGCCGACACGAGTGGCGCGTCGGCGCCCATCAACCTCATCCACACCGCGAGCAAGAACTATTCGGGGGTCCAGCAGCAGCTCCTGGGCGCGATCACGAGGCACCTGAGGCCCGAGGAATTCTCGACGACGGTGGGCAAGCGCGCTCCGGGCAGCCTGAACTTCTCGCTGTTCATCAAGCTGCCGGCCGACGTGGTGATGTCGCACGGCGTCGCGGACAAGAACTACTTCCTGCGCAAGGACGGCGCCGGCGAACGCATCAGCAACCGGCTGGCGCACCTGTTCGTGCCCGGCGAATGGCTGAAGCGTCGACTGCTCGCTCGGCAGGACCTGGAGATCGGTCCGGAGCGCATCCACGTCGTCGGCTGGCCACGGCTCGACATCCTGCTGGCGACGCAGCAGGAGATGCCCGTCGCGCCTCGTTCACCCGGCGCCCGCCCGAAGGTGCTGTGGGCGCCGACCCATGACTATGCGCGGCGCGGCGAGGACAACGCCTCGAACTCCAGCTATCCCGAGCTGCTGGAGTTCGTCCCGATGTTCGAGAAGCACTTCGACTTCGAGATATCGCTGCACCCGCGCAACCGCAGGAACAAGCAACCGACCAAGTACAGCCTGCTCGACTGCGACTACGTCATCTCCGACTTCGGGACGATCGTGTACGAGGCGTGGGCGCTGGGCAAGCCGGTCATCTTTCCGCACTGGTTGATCGGCGACCGGATCAAGCGGCACCTCGGCAAGTCGGCCGAGGCCCACATCTTCCACAAGCGGCTGGGGCTGCACGCCGACAACCCCCAGCAGATGATCGATTTCGTGATGGGCGGCGCGGGCATCGACAGACGCACCCAGAAGTTTCTCGACGACTGGCTCTCGCCGGCCTATGCCGGACGAAGCGGGGAGCGGGTCGCTGCGTTGTTGCAGTCGGTCTCGGCACCCGGGCCGATGCAGATCGGCAGTCTGGCCACCTAGAACATCGACGCGTCAGCTCGGCGCTGTCGCCCGGCCGGAAGTCCTCGAGCATCTGGCGGAGCAGTGCCCGCGCCAACCACAGCATCTGCTCGGCGGCCTGCTCGCGACTGAGCCCCGCGACGTCGGTGAGCCAGATGAGTGACTCGATGCCGACGGCACTGCGGACCGACAGCGCGAGCCGGTGGATCTCGTCGTCGACGACACCGGAGACGACCGTGAGAGCGCCCGGGACGGGCGAACGTCGCTGGTTCTGCGGCGGAGGTGTGCACACGTGGCTGGCCACCGAGGCAGAGACGGGCGGCGCCTACCTGCTCTTCGAGGATGCGTTGGACGCCGGCAAGGTGACGCCGCTGCACCAACATCCGGAGGCTGACGAGACGTTTTACATGCTGGAGGGCGAGGTGCGGCTGCACATCGCCGGTGATGAGCAGACGCTCGCCGCGGGCGGCATCGCGATCATCCCGCGCGGCGTCCCCCACGCCTTCATGGTGACGACGGCGACGGCTCGGATGCTCTGCCTCCAGACGCCGGGCGGCGGTGAGGCGTTCTATCGGCACGCGAGCGAGCCGGTCGGAAGCGGTGCACCGCCGATGCCGGACTTCGAGCGGGTCCGCGAAGCCGCCTCCACCACAGGTGCGATCGACCTCCTCGGCCCTCCCCCGTTCTGACGCTCGGACCGTCGGCTCGGCGCGGTCAAGGCGTCGTCGTGAGTCCTCGCAGCCAGCGGGCGTCGATCCACCGCTTCAGGCGCAGCGCCAGGCGGCCGGAGAACCACCAGCGACCTCGTGTGGCCAGGCCGGTGCCGCCGCCGAGGTCGATCACCTGGAGTGCATGTCGCTGCGGCCGGTACGTGGGAAGCTCGCGGCCGCCTGCGCGGGCCAGGAGGCTCCGCACCAGCACCGGACCCTGGCGCACCCCGTGCACCCCGAGGCGGGGCAATGGCCGGTGCAGGAAGGCGGCACAGTCGCCGGCGGCGTAGACGTCGTCGCGGTCGGAGTGCTGCAACGTGGCACGGACGGGGATGCCCTCGGCGTCACCCAGCCCGAGTGCCGCGCCGAGGGGCGGGGCGGTCAGGCCGGCGGCGAGCACGGCGAGGTCGTGCGGCACCACCTCCCCCGACTGCGTACGGATCGATCGGGCGCCGATTTCCACCGCGGTGCAACCCGTGCGCCAGGTGACCCCTCGCCCGGCGAGCCGGCGTTCGATCGAGCGGCCGGCTCCATGGGGCAGCTGTGGACTCATTCTCGGGCCGGCCTCCAGCACCAGAACCCGATGGCCGCGCGACTGAGCGGCGAGGTGGCCCGCGACCTCGAGCCCGGAGTGCCCTCCGCCCACGATCGTGATGTTCGACCGGTCGGGCAGGTTCGGCAGCGCGTTCAGGTTCTCCAAGGGCTTCACCCGTACCGTCGCAGCGTCGACCGACATCGACTCGTCGGAGGCGATGCTCCCGACATTGACGGACAGGACGTCCCACCCCAGCGACGCACTCCGATCAGCCAGCACGATGTGTCCGGCGGCATCCGAGCCGATGGCCGACGCCACGTGATGGGTCACCGGGAGGCGTTCGACGAGCTCAGCGACGTCCACCACGTTCGCACCGGCGGGCAAGGCTCCCCACGCGACGGCTGACGCCATCCCGCTGTAGGCGAAGGTCGGTGGTGCCACGAGGTGCACCTCGTAGCCCGCGCGCACCAGCTCGGGCGAGCGGCGCAGGACGTGCAGGTGCGCGTGGCCGGCACCGAGGAGGAGGAGTCTCACTCCGACGACAGTAGGAGGGACGACCACGCCCGTCCGGCTATCAGGCCAGCGACAGGAACAGCTTCTCCATCTTCTTGGCGTCGAGGCCGTCGATTCCGTCGCCGTCGGTCAAGCACTGCTGCAGGCCGGTGGCCACGATGGCGAAGCCCGCCCGGTCGAGGGCACGGGACACGGCGGCCAGCTGCGTGACGACGTCCTCGCACTCCCGGCCTTCCTCGAGCATGCGGAGAACTCCGCCCAGCTGCCCTTGGGCGCGCTTGATGCGATTGATGACCGTGGCCATGTCCGCCGGATCGAGTTTCATCGGTGCTCCTCGCGTGGGGCCGTCGACTTGCAGATACCCCGGGGGGTGTTAACGTCACTATAGTACATACCCCCACAGGTATCTGTCATCCAATCGCAGGAGGCCGGAGTGACCACGGACCTGACCATCGTCCCGATCGACACCCCGACGTTGGGAGACCGCAGCTACGTCGTCCACGACGGCGAGGTCGCGTTCGTCGTCGACCCGCAGCGCGACATCGATCGAGTCCTGACCATCCTCGATGAGCACGCCGTTCGGCTCACCGACGTCTTCGAGACCCACATCCACAACGACTACCTCACCGGCGGACTCGCCCTCGCCGAGCGCACGGGCGCCGCGTATCACGTCAATGCCGACGACGACGTCTCCTTCGAGCGGACCCCGATCCGCGACGGCGACACCATCGAGGTCGGGTCGCGGATGCGGCTCACCGCGATGGCCACGCCCGGCCACACCTTCACTCACCTCTCGTACGTCCTGAACGACGCGACGGCCGATGCCACGGTCGGCGTCTTCTCCGGCGGGTCGTTGCTGTTCGGAGGCGCCGGACGCCCCGACCTGATGGGCGAGGAGCACACCGAGACCCTGAGCCGCCACCAGCACGCGTCGGCCCACAAGCTCGCCGACCACCTGCCCGACGACACCGAGGTCCTCCCGACCCACGGGTTCGGGTCGTTCTGCTCGACGACGAGCAGCAACGCCGACGAGTCGACGATCGGACAGGAGAAGAAGGACAACCCGGTTCTCACCCAGGACGAGGAGACGTACGTCCGCGAGCTCCTCGAAGGCCTCGGGCCGTGGCCCGCGTACTACGTGCACATGGCGCCGGGCAACGAGGCCGGACCGTCGGAGCCCGACCTGAGCCCACCGTCGCCGGCCGAGCCCGACGAGCTGCGCAAGCGGCTCGAAGCCGGCGAGTGGCTGGTCGACCTCCGGACGCGCACCGCCTTCGCGGCCGGACACGCTCCGGGCACCCTGAATTTCGGCCTGGACGGGCAGTTCGCGACCTATCTCGGCTGGTTGATTCCCTGGGACACTCCCCTCACGCTCCTCGCGGAGACCCCCGACGAGGTCGCCGAGGCGCAGCGTGAGCTCGTCCGCATCGGTATCGACCGACCGGCCGCGCAGGCCACCGGGGAGCCGGAGAGCTGGACCGACGAAGAGCTCGCCAGCTTCACCACCGCGAGCTTCGCCGACCTCGAGCAGGTCCGTCACCACCGCGAGGTCGTCGTCCTCGACGTCCGCCGCGAGGACGAGTTCACGGCCTCTCGCATCACCGGGGCCGTGAACATCCCGCTGCACGAGCTCCCGGACCGTCTCGACGACGTGCCCGCGGGTGAGGTGTGGGTGCACTGCGCCAGCGGCTACCGCGCATCCGTCGCGGCATCCATCCTCGACGCCTCGGGTCGCACCCCGGTGGCGATCGACGACACCTTCGACAACGCCGATGAGGTCGGGCTGAACCTGGTCGGCCCCGAGGCGTGACACTCGCTCTCGCCGTCGCCGCCGGCGCCCTCATGGGGCTCAGCCTCGGTGCGCTGGGCGGTGGCGGGTCGATCCTGGCCGTGCCGGTGCTCGTCTTCCTGCTCGACGAGAGCCCGTCCCAGGCGACCACCGGTTCACTCGTCGTCGTGGGAGTCACCGCCTTGATCGGCGCCGTGGCCGCGCACCGCGCCGGCACCGTGCTCCTCGGCCGTGGCATCACCTTCGGGCTCGTCGCCATCGGGGGTGCGGCGATCGGCGCCAAGGCGTCGGCGTCCATCCCTGAGCCTGTGCTCCTCGCCGCCTTCGCGGCGCTGATGCTCCTCGTGGGTGGCGCCATGGCGTGGCGCCAGCTGCGCCCCGACCACGATGCCGAGGACGGCTCCGAGCGTCGGCGCAGCACCATCGACGACCCGATCATCACCTTCAGCCCCACGTTCGCGTGCCAGTGTCCGCGGGCGCTGAAGATCCTGATCACCGCCACCGGTGTCGGTCTGCTGACCGGTCTGCTCGGCGTCGGCGGTGGGTTCCTGGTCGTGCCGGCCCTGGTGCTGGCCCTGTCCCTGCCGATGGAGTACGCCGCGGGTACCTCGCTCGTCGTCATCACCCTGACGAGCGCGGCGGCCCTCGCGGTTCGAGCCGGCGCGGGCATCTCCCCCGACTGGGGCCTGGTGCTCCTGCTCACCGCGGTCTCCGCCGTGGCCGGCATCGCCGGCGTCCGACTCGCCGGCAAGGTCTCCACCCACCACCTGTCCGCCGCGTTCACGGTGCTCGTCGTCGTGGTCGCCGTCTATACCGCCGTACGGGCGTTCCCCGCCCTGGCCTGACCTCCACCCACCAACGTCACACCCACCCCCGAAGGAGTCACATGTGTAGAGCTGTCACCTGCAAGACCTGCGGACGCACCACGTGGGCCGGCTGCGGCCAGCACGTCGACCAGGTGCTGGCCGGCGTCCCGGCCAGCCAGCGGTGTCCCGGCCACCCGAAGGCCGAGCGCCGCGGCTGGTTCGGTCGCGGTCGCAGCCGTACCTGAGGACGCCGGCTACCGGGTGTCTCGTGCCTTCACCGCCGCCCTGATGGTGGAGGCCGAGACACCCACCTCGGCGCTGATCTCGTCGTAGGACATGCCCGCGTCGACCGCCGCCGCGAGGGCATCAGCCCACGCCCGCCGCACGTCGGCGAGGCCGGCGTCGTAGGCCGCACGAGCCTCCCGGAGCCGGGCGGGCACGGACTCGTCGTACTCGGGTCGCCGACGGTAGGGCACGGCTTCACGGTATCGGAGTGACCAGGTACGAGGCCGGCCACGATCACCTCTCCTGGGCCTCAATTCAGCTTTCGTCGGCGACGGTGAGCTCGACGTTCGCGACGTACGGCGACGTCGAAGCACGGAGAAGCGCCCCGTAGTCGAGCCCGAAGGCCAGCTCGTCGCCGACCGACGTGTCGTGCCCGCCGAGATCGAGCACGAGGTGATCGCTGCTCATGCCGAGAATCTCGATGCCGGCCGGGGCGACGAGACCGACGGCGTCGGTGTCCTGGCGTCCGAGGGCGACGATCGCCTGCCGGATGTGGTCACCGCGTCGACGCAGCGGCGGTTCTCCGAACGCGGACTGCGCGGTCGCCCCCCAGGGCTGCGCCGGCTTGGTCTGGACCTCGATGACCTCGGCGATCAACCGGAACGCATCCGTGCGCAGGCCGTCGAGCGGTCTCCGGTGCAGTGGTTCCGTACCCAGCAGGATCGCCTCGCCGAGCCTCAGCTCGTTGACCCGTCCCGCGTCGGAGGTGCTCAGGGCCCAGTCGAGGTTCGCGGAGTTCCCGCCGGAGATCAACGACAGGGCCCGGCCGCAGTCGGACTCGACCTTCTCCACCAGCCGCGACAGCTCGTCCATCTTGTGCTGGTCCGGAGCGACCCCGCTGTGGCAGGCCAGATTCGTGCCGAGGCCCACGAGCTCGACTCCGGGAGTCCGCACGACGTGACGGCACAGCCCGATGACGTCCTCGACCGGCACGCCCTCACGGAGATCGCCGAGCTCGACCATGACGACCACCAGGTGAGTCGTCTCCAGCTCGGTGGCGGCCGCTGCGAGGCCGCTGATGACGGCCGCCTCGGTGTTCAGGCTGACGTGAGCGTTCTGCACCACACGGCGGACCTGACTGACCATCGGAGAGCGGATGAGGGTCGTCCGTGTGGTCAGACCAGAGGCTCGGACCCGGGCCAGGTTCTCCACGCGCGAGTCGCCCAGGCCCCGGGCGCCGCCGCGCAGCATCGCCTCGCCGACGCCGGGTGAACCCAACGCCGCCTTGGTGATACCGGTGACGCCGATCCCGAGCGGCTTCAGCCGGGAGACGAGCTGACGGGTGTTGTGCGTGACGGCCTGGAGATCGATCTCCAGGCGCGGAGCGGTCACCGCACGGTCGATGCGTGCGGCCTCAACGCCGGGAATGCGTGCAGCACCATGTCGACCAGCTCGCTGATCGGCCGCGTCAACGGGTCGGTGGCCGGGAGGCCGAGGTCGCGCTCGAGCTCGGCGATCGCCAGCCCGATCCCCCGGTCCGTGAGGTTCTCGTGGTTGACGGTGATGCCGATGACCTTGGTGTCGACGAAGGCCTCGATCAGCTTCACCTCGCTGGCCGCCGTGGGCATGGCGACCATCGGGAAGTCGCCCAGCATCACGCGGCCCGGAGCGTGCTGCACGATGACGCCTTCGGGTCGGCTGCCGCGAAGGATGTGGGCCGAGGTCATGTAGGCCGGGTGGCTGAGGGCACCTTGGCCCTCGACGATGATGACGTCCGGATCCTCGCCCTCGAAGGCCGCGACCACCTGGTTCTCCACCTCGCCGGAGCAGAACTGCGGCACGAGCGCGTCGAGCGCCACGCCGTACTTGCCGCCCTGGATGAGGGTCGTCTGGCCAGTGCCGACCATCACGGCCCGCACGCCCCGGGCCTTGAGTGCCTGGACGAGCAGCGTCGCGGTCGTGCGCTTGCCGATCGCGCCATCGGTGCCGAGCACCGCGATGCGTGGGCAGGTCACGTCGTGGATGCGGCCCGAGAACATGTGCAGATCGCGCTTCGCCTTCGGCCGACGGACGTCGGTGATCGTGACGTTGGTGGCCATGGCGGCCGCCACGAACTCGACGTCGTCGTTGAGGAACTCGTGCAGCCCGTTGATGACGTGCATGCCGCGAGCGATGCCGTCGAGCAGGACCTCACGCTGTTCCGGCGACAGCAGTCCGTCGGCGGGAGCCACACCGCAGATGAGGTAGTCGGGCACGCTCCCGGCCCGGGTGATGGCCTCCTGCAGGTCGCACACGACCGGGATGCCGTTGGGCGTGCCGTCGAGCAGGGCGCCGGCGTCCTCCCCGGCCTGCGTGGCGTCGATGACACTCAGGATCGAGTACTTCTCCGAATGGCGGACCAGGCCGTTCGCCGTCTTGCCGTCCTGCTCACCGAACTGGCCGTCGCAGTAGATCACGGCCGAGGAGCCGACCGGGAGGGAAGCAACTGACTCGAACGTGGACTCGTGGACGGGGACGGACGGACGGGCAGCAGGAACCGCGGACGGCATAGAGTCGCTCTCTGAGAATTCAGAGGAGGCGACAAGGGTGTGGGACGGGGCATGAAGCCGCCGCACTCACGAGAAGTCTTCCCTGATGGTGGGGTGAATCGGCGTGACGCCGATGGCTCCAGACTACCTTCTGCGCCAAGGTCGCTCGGGCGCGGGTTCCCGGCGCACGGCAGGGCCGCCGGTAGGGTTTGAGCGTGAGCGCAACCCCGGGTCGCATCTTCCTGTCACGCATCGTGGGACAGGCAGTTTTCGACCCCGCGGGCGACCAGGTGGGCAAGCTCCGCGACGTCGTGGTGGCCGTCCGCACCGATCGGCGGCGGCCCCGCGTGGTCGGGCTCGTGGTCGAGGTGCTGGGTCGACGTCGTGTCTTCCTGCCCATCACCCGCGTCACCTCCCTCGACTCCGGCCAGGTCATCACCACCGGCGTCGTCAACGTCCGCAAGTTCGAGAAGCGCCGCACCGAGACGCTCGCCATCCACGAGCTGTTCGATCGCACCGTGACCCTGCCGGACCAGCGGCGCGGCACGGTGTACGACCTCGCCATGGAGCAGGACTCGCGCCGCGACTGGCATCTGGCCCACGTCGCGGTGCACGAGAGCGGCAAGCGGTTCGGGCGACGCGGCCCCAGCCACGTCCTGGAGTGGAGCGAGGTCACCGGCCTGGCCACCGAGGAGACCGGCCAGGGTGCCACCCACCTGCTCGCCACGATGAACGAGATGCGGGCTGCCGACCTCGCGAACGCACTGCTGGACCTTCCGCCCAAGCGACGCACCGAGGTCGCCGCCGAGCTGGGCGACGACCGGCTGGCCGATGTCCTGGAAGAGCTTCCCGACACCGTTCAGGTCGAGATCCTCGGCGTTCTCGACCCCGAGCGGGCCGCCGACGTGCTCGAGGAGATGGATCCCGACGACGCCGCCGACCTCCTGGGCGAGCTCCCAGCGACCACCAGTGAGCAGCTGCTCGAGCTGATGGAGCCCGACGACGCCGACGACGTCCGCCGCCTGCTCACCTACGAGGACCGCACCGCCGGCGGCATGATGACCACCGAGCCGGTCATCATCTCCCCCGACGCCACGCTCGCCGAGGCGCTCGCCCGCGTTCGCGAGCCCGAGCTCGGGCCGGCGCTGGCCTCGATGGTCTACGTCTGCCGACCCCCGGTCGAGACGCCCACCGGGCGCTTCCTGGGCGTCGTGCACTTCCAGGCGCTGCTGCGCGAGCCCCCGTCGACGCTGGTCGGCGTGCTCGCCGACAACGACATCGAGTGGCCCCGGCCCGACGCCACTCTCGAGCAGGTGGCCAGCCTGTTGGCCTCCTACGACCTCGTGGCCCTGCCGGTCGTCGACGAGAACTCGCACCTGCTCGGCGTCGTCACGATCGACGACGTCCTCGACCACCTGCTCCCCGAGGGCTGGCGTGAGCACGACTCCGACGTTCGCGGGGTGGTGACCCATGGCTGAGCGCAGACGGCTCGACCAACCGAAGAGTCGGCGACGCTCGTTGCGACCCCGTGGCGACACCGATCGCCTCGGCCGGTTCTCGGAGTCGTTCGCCCGGTTCATGGGCACCGCGACGTTCCTGGCCTGGATGACGCTGGTCATCATCGCCTGGCTCGTCTGGAACTCCGGGTGGGGCCCGGACCGCGCACGGTGGGACGAGTACCCGTTCATCTTCCTGACGCTGATGCTGTCGCTGCAGGCGTCGTACGCCGCACCGCTGATCCTCCTGGCGCAGAACCGCCAGGAGTCCCGCGATCGCGTCCAGCAGGAGCAGGACCGCGACGCCACGGCTCAGTCGCACGCCGACATGGAGTTCCTGGCCCGCGAGGTCGCCAGCCTGCGCCTGGGCATCGGCGAGGTCGCCACCCGCGACTTCATCCGCGGCGAGCTTCGCGACCTGCTGGCCAGCCTCGAGCCCCCCGAGAGCGACGACGGCTGACCTGCTCGGTCGAGAGCAGCGTCACATCGGCATCGCTTCGTAGACCTGGATGCTCGACACGACGGGATGGGACAGGGCGACCTTCTCCGCCTCGTCGATGTCGTGGGCGTTGATCAGGGTGTACCCGGTCACGCCATCGGCGTCCAGCGGGAGCTCGGCGGTGCCCCCTGCCGTCACTTCCCGGCCGGGCCCGAACGGGTTGCCGGCATCGACGACGGCGTCGCCCAGCGAGGCGAACCACTCGGTCCAGGCGGCCATGCTCTCCTCGGTGGGCGCCTGGTCACGGGTTCCGCGGTAGAGCAGAACGAACTTCTTCATGGTCATTTCCCTTCATTGATGGTGTCGCGGTTGAGGTACTCGGAGTAGTTGGCGAGCGACTCGTTCTCGCTCCCCCAATAGGTGTGGAACTGGGCCAGCCACTCCTGGAGGCTTCGCATCGCGGTGCGATCGAGCGTGAGGAACGTCGAGCGACCGGTCTTCTTGCGCGTCACGAGCCCGGCATTCTCGAGGATCTTGACGTGCTTGTGGATCGCCGGCAGGGACAGGCCGCGCATCTGCGCGAGCCGGCTGATCGCGCACGGTTGCAGGCCGAGCACGTAGACCATCTCGCGTCGGTGCTTGTTGGCCAGCGCCTCCAGCACGTCATCGAGGTCCTGCGGAATCATCGTCATCCAATCGTTAACTTCTGAGTTAACTGTACCACGGCCCGGCACCACGGTGGCGGCTCAGCGCAGGCCCGTACGATGGCCGCATGGCTTCTGTCACCGAAGATCAGGTCCGCGAGGCGCTGAACAGCGTCAACGATCCGGAGATCAAGCGACCCATCACCGAGCTCGGCATGGTCGAGGCCGTCACGGTCGACGGCGACTCCATCACGGTCCACCTGCTGCTCACCGTGTCAGGCTGCCCGCTGAAGGACACCCTCAACCGCGACATCACCGCCGCGGTCAAGAGCATCGCCCCCGACAGCACGGTCCAGGTCGACATGGGTGTCATGACCGACGAGCAGCGCAAGGGCATGCAGGAGATGCTGCGCGGGGGCCGCACGGAGCGCGAGATCCCCTTCGCGCAGCCCGGCTCACTCACCAAGGTCCTGGCCATCGCGTCGGGCAAGGGCGGCGTCGGAAAGTCGACGATCACCGTCAACCTCGCGTTGGCGATGGCCGAGCGCGGCCTGAAGGTCGGCATCATCGACGCCGACATCTACGGCCACTCCATCCCCGACATGCTGGGGGTCGGCGACCTTCGCCCCACGCAGGTCGAGGACATGATCATGCCGGTCCCGGTCAAGGGCATCCAGGTCATCAGCATCGGGATGCTCAAGCCCCGCAAGGACCAGGTCGTCGCTTGGCGCGGCCCGATGCTCGACCGCGCGCTCGTGCAGATGCTCAGCGACGTCTACTGGGGCGACCTCGACGCCCTCCTGCTCGACCTGCCGCCCGGAACCGGCGACATCGCCATCAGCCTGGGTCAGCACCTGCCCAATGCCGAGGTGCTCGTGGTCACCACGCCACAGCCGGCGGCCGCCTCCGTGGCCGAACGAGCGGGCACGATGGCATCGATGATGCACCAGCGCGTGGTCGGCATCGTCGAGAACATGTCCTACCTCGTCACCCCGTCGGGCGACCGGATGGAGATTTTCGGATCCGGCGGCGCGGCCAAGGTCGCCGAGACGCTCAGCGGCCGCTTCGGCTACGACGTCCCGGTGCTCGGTCACGTGCCGCTCGACGAGAAGGTCCGCGAGGGCGGCGACGTCGGCGAGCCGATCATCGTGACCGACCCGGACTCGGAGTCGGCGAAGGTGCTGCGCGGCGTCGCGGATGGTCTGAGCGGCAAGGCCCGCGGGCTCGCCGGGATGCAGCTCGGGCTCTCCCCTGCAGGCAGGTAGGACCCGTCGTGTTCGGCATGGGCTGGCCGGAGATCATCATGATCGGCATGGTCGGCGTGCTCGTGTTCGGACCCGACAAGCTGCCCGACATCGCGCGTCAGGCCGGCAAGTTCATCCGCACGGTGCGGCGGATGGCCGAGAACGCCAAGGACGACCTGGGGCGGGAGATCGGCCAGGACTTCTCCGGCCTGCAGCTGCGCGACCTCGACCCACGCGAGGTGGTCAAGCGCAACATCCTCGACTTCTCCGACGACACCCCGGCCGCGCCGACGTCGGCTCGCGAGCTTCGTCCCGGCGAGCGACCTCCCTTCGATCCCGACGCCACCTGAGTCTCAGGCGGCCCCGATCCAGGTCGACATGCGGGTCAGGCCGTCGCCGACGCGCTCGATCGGATCGGGCTCCGGCGTGGGTCGGGGAAGATCGGCGATCGCCGCTGCCAGCCGGCGATCGTCCAGCTCGGTGACGATCGTGTAGACGAGCCCGTCCGCGTGCCAGGTGACCACGCGCGGACGCGACTCGCGCACCCAGACCGATCGGTCGGCCAGGGTGCGTCGGGCGAACCCGTCGAGGGCGGCGGGATCGAGTGAGCCGCCCTGCTCGAACAGGCGGAGCGAGCTCGACCCGTCGGAGTAGACCAGAGCCACCGTCCCGCCGCCGTTCTCGTACCATCCGGCCACCCGGGTCAGCCGGTCACCGAGCATGGTGTGGCACGGCCAGCCGTGCTCGTCGAGCTCAGCCATCGCCGAGACCGTCAATGAGCCGATGGGCTGGACGCCCGACCCGGTGAACGTGGCGGCGAACCGGTCGAAGGGCGGGGCAACGCGATCGGCGGTCTCCTCGGTCGGACTGACGGCGTAGGCGACCGCGACCACGGCCATCGAGGCCCCGAGAAGCACGGACCCGACGGCGAACGACGCGGACCCGAGCAGGCGCGACCACCACGGTGGGTGGGGCGGTGGTGCTGCCGGCATGGTGCTCAGGGAGGCGACGAGGTGCGCCGGGGGCTCGGGGTGGCCGACTCCGCGCATCCGCGACTTGAGCTGCTGTTGCTGGCGGACCGCATGGCGGCAGGTCTCGCACTCCTCGACGTGCGACTCGACAGCGCGCGCGGACTCGGACGAGAGCTGCCCGTCCACGAACGCTGCGACGTCGTCACCGAGGTGTGCCACTCAGGCTCCGATCGGTCCGAGGAACCTCGTGCGACCCCGTCCGGGAGCCCGGTGGGCGAGCGCGTGGCGCAGCTGCGTGCGCCCCCGGTGGATGCGTGAACGGACCGTACCGAGCTTGATCCCGAGCACGGACGAGATCTCCTCGTACGACAGTCCCTCGACGTCGCAGAGCACGACGGCGACTCGGAACTCCTCCGTCAGCGAGGCCAGCGCGGTCTCGATGTCCGGGTCGAAGCCGGCGTCGTGCACGGCGGACTCGGGGACGATCTCGTCGCCGAGCAGGCGGTCCTCGGCGCCGTCGGTGAACCCGTCCATCCGCACCCGCGACGAGCGGCGGACGCGGTCGAGAAAGAGGTTGGTGGTGATCCGGTGGATCCAGCCGTTGAAGTTGCCCGGTTGGTAGGTGTCCAGCGAGCGGAAGACGCGGATGAACACGTCCTGGGTGAGGTCCTCTGCGTCCTGACGGTTGCCGGTGAGCCGGTACGCCAGCCGGTAGACCCGCGCAGAGTTCTCCGCCACGATGTCCTCCCAGCGGAGCTCGTCGTTGTTCACGTCGTCTGCCTTCATGTCACAGATCGTCGGCCTTCACCCTGAGAGAACGCCCAGAACAGCCTGACGGTTCCCCGGCATCTTTCCCGGCTCGGCACCACGGCTCGGCGTCCAGACGTCACTATGCTCGTCCTGAGCCTTTCGCACGACTGGGCGGAAGCACTGAGAAGGAGCCCACCATCACCAACGCAGCCAGCCTCGAGTACGTCGAGGGCTACTTGAGCGAGGACGACCACCTCGCCGCCGCTCGTCGGCGCGCGGACGAGGTCGGCATCTCTCCCATCGGGGCTGCTGGGGGCGCCGCCCTCAGGTTCCTGGCGTCGGTCGTCGGCGCGAAGGCCGTCGCCGAGATCGGCACCGGCACCGGCGTCTCCGGTCTGTGGCTGCTGCGCGGCATGGCGCCGGACGGCGTGCTCACCAGCGTCGACCTCGAGGCCGAACACCAACGCCTCGCCCGCGAGACCTTCACCGAGGCCGGCATCGCCCCGCAGCGCGCCAGGCTCATCGCCGGATCGGCGCTCGACGTCATGCCCAGGCTCACCGACAACGGCTACGACCTGGTCTTCCTCGACGGCGACAAGGTCGAGTACGGCGAATACCTCGACCAGGCGCTGCGACTGGTTCGCACCGGCGGGCTGATCGTGTTCGACAACGCCCTGTGGCACGACCGCGTGGCCGACAGCAGTCGGCGCGACCCCGAGACGCTCGCTGTGCGCGAGCTGCTGCAGCGGGTCGCCAACGACGAGCAGCTGTGCCCTGTTCTGCTGCCGGTCGGCGACGGTCTCCTCGCGGCCCAGCTCGTCGGGTAGCTCTCGCCGGGATTCGTGGCTAGCGCTCGAACGATGGGGAGGAGCGCAAGCCGGAGGGACCGCGCACGACGGCGACGATCTCGCAGGGCTCGATGAGAACCGGCGCACTGCCGATGATCTCGCTGGCCGGGGACACGGCGGCTCCGGTCTCGAAATCAGCCTGGAACGCCGAGCGGGCCTCGGAGCTGCTGAAGACGTAGCTGCCCTCGAACCACTCGCCTGGACGGGCGCGCCATGTCTTGACCCGCAGGCCGTCGAGGCCGGCGAACCTGGCGAACGAGACGTCCTCGATGTAGCTGTGCAGCTCATCGAGAACGTCAGGCGGGGCATCGACGAGCGACCACCGCACCGTCAGGCCGAACATCGGGCGTCGACGCTCAGACAGCCTTGAGGGCGTCGCCCAGCGTCGAGGCCTCCTCGTTGTTCAGCTCGACCACGAGGCGGCCGCCTCCCTCGAGCGGGACGCGCATGACGATGCACCGTCCCTCTTTGGTGACCTCCATCGGTCCGTCTCCGGTCCGAGGCTTCATGGCCGCCATTGGTTCCCCTCTCGTCCAAGACGTCCCACCGAGGCGATGGGACGCGCACCACCATTATCGCCCATGGCCGAATCACCGGTACGGCAGGATCGGCCTTCGCTCGCCGAGGGGTCAGGCCAGTTGCCGTGACTCGGCTTCCCAGGCGAGCACTTCGGCCCGGGCGCGCTTCTCCGCGGCCTCGCTGGCGGTCAACGCATCACGGAGATGGGCGAGGTCGTCCTGGGTCTGCTCAAGCGAGGCCTCGAGCGAGGCGACGTCGGTCTGGAGCTCGGCGGAGCGCTCCTGCTCGGCGGCGAGGGCCGTCCCGAGCTCGTCACGTCGGTGCTCTGCACGGACGATTTCTTCCTCGAGCCGGGCCACCGAAGCGCGCTCGTCGGCGAGTCGGGCGGCCATGGCGTCGGCGAAAGCGCTCTGCTCGGCTGCGCGCGTCACGGCGTCGCGGCGGTAGGACCTGGCCAGGTTGGCCCGGTCGTAGGCCCACAGACGACGAACCTGCAGCACCACGGACTGGAAGAGCACGACGACGATTGCGCCGACGACAACCGCGTAGGCACCTGCCGCGGTCAGGACCGGCACGGTGCCGATGACGGCGCCGGCGACGACAGCCGCGACGGCGCTCGCGACCAGGAGGCCGGCGGCGACCGCCTGCCAGGGCCGCGGGGCGCGGCGGGGAGTCGTGGACGAGGATTCAGTGGGGGTTCGGCTCGACATGCGGCCAGACTACGGGCGCCGAGCCGCCCCACCTCGGTGCCGCGCCGTCACTGGTGAGGCTGCTGTGGCCGCTGGGGACGGACGGAACGCGCAGCCGGCGAGATGGTCGTCGACCATGCCGGTGGCCTGCATGAGCGCATAGGCGGTCGTCGGGCCGACGAACCGGAAACCGCGTCGCTTGAGCTCCTTGGCCATGGCCGTGGATTCCGGTGTCGTCGCGGGCACGTCGGAGAGCAGCTCGGGGGCCGGCTGTGCGTCGGGGGCGAAGGACCAGAGCAGGTCGGAGAACGACGTGTCGAGCTCAAGGAGCGTCCGCGCGTTGTGGATCGTCGCCTCGATCTTCAGTCGGTTGCGGACGATGGCGGCGTCAGTGAGCAGGCGCTCGACGTCAGCGGCCTCGAACGCGGCGACGGACGCCGGATCGAAGCCGGCGAAGGCGGCCCGGAAGCCGTCCCGCTTGCGCAGGATGATCGCCCACGACAGGCCGGACTGGAACGCCTCGAGACTCAGTCGCTCGAACAGTGCGGCATCGCCGCGCAGCTCGCGTCCCCACTCGACGTCGTGGTACTCGACCATCGCCGGGTCGGCGCCCCACGGGCACCGTGCGACGCCGTCCGGGCCCTCGACGGTCTCCATTCAGCAATGCCTTTCAGCCTGGAGCGATGGCGTCGAAGAACTCGACGGCCTCGTCGACGTCGTCGGTGAGGCGGATCATGTCCAGGTCCGGCTGATTGATCTTGCGGTCGGCGAGCATGGTGGAACGCAGCCACTCGATGAGCCCGCCCCAGTACTCGGTGCCGAACAGCACGATCGGGAACGAGGTGATCTTCCTGGTCTGCACGAGCGTCAGGGCCTCGAACAGCTCATCCATCGTGCCGAACCCGCCGGGCATGACCACGTAGCCCTGCGCGTACTTGACGAACATCGTCTTGCGCACGAAGAAGTACCGGAAGTTGATGCCGAGGTCGACCCACTCGTTCAGGCCCTGCTCGTGCGGCAGCTCGATGCCGAGGCCGACCGAGACGCCCCCGCACTCGCTCGCGCCCCGGTTGGCCGCCTCCATGGCACCGGGTCCGCCGCCGGTGATGACGCCGTAGCCACGGCTGCACAACTTCTCGGCGAGCCTGCGGGAGGTCGCGTACATCGGGTCGTCAGCCGTGATGCGGGCCGACCCGAACATGCTCACGCAGGGCCCGAGCTCGGCCAGGGCGCCGAAGCCCTCGACGAACTCGGCCTGGATCCGCAGCACCCGCCACGGATCGGTGTGGACCCACTCCCCCGGGCCGCGCGAGTCGAGGAGCCGCTGGTCGGTCGTGCTGTTCTGCAAGTGGCTGCGCCGCCGCCGGACCGGACCCTGTTGACTCTCCGGCTCGCGCTCCCCCGGTGTGGTCACTCCGTCAGCCATCGTGTGATCGCCTCCTCGACGTCGACGAGCTGCGCCACCGGCACGTGCTCGTCGGCCTTGTGGGCGAACGACGGATCGCCCGGCCCGAAGTTGACTGCTGGGATGCCCAGCTGGGTGAACTGCGCGACGTCGGTCCACCCGTACTTGGGACCGACGGCCACGCCGATGGCCTCGACGAACGCCGCCGCAGCGGGGCGGTCGAGGCCGGGGAGCGCTCCCGGAGCCGTGTCGGTGACGACGATCTCGAACCCGTCGAAGAGCTCGTGCACGTGGGCCAGGGCCTCGGCCTCGTCGCGGTCGGGGGCGAACCGGAAGTTGACGCTGACCCGTGCCTCGTCGGGCACCACGTTGCCGGCCACGCCGCCACTGATGCCGACGGCGTTCATGCCCTCGCGGTAGAGGAGCCCGTCGATCTCGACGTCGCGCGGCACATAGGAGCTGAGCCGGTTGAGCACGTCGGACGCTGCGTGGATCGCGTTGACTCCCTTCCACGCCCGGGCGGAGTGGGCACGTTCGCCCCGGGTGACCACGTCGACCCGCAGCGTCCCCTGGCACCCGGCCTCGACTCGCGCGTCGGTGGGCTCCATGAGGATCGCGAAGTCGCCCTCCAGGAGCTCCGGCCGCTCGCGGGCGATTCGGCCGAGGCCGTTGAACTCGTGGGCGATCTCCTCGGCGTCGTAGAACACGAAGGTGACGTCGCGGTTCGGCTCGGCGAGGTGCGCGGCGAGTCGCAGCGCGATGGCGACGCCGCCCTTCATGTCGCACGCGCCGAGTCCCCAGAGGATGGAGTCGTCGAGGCGCGAGGGGTGGTTGCCGTTGGCGGGGACGGTGTCCAGATGACCAGCGACGATCACCCGCTCGGCGAGGCCCCATGACGTCCGGGCGACGACGGAGTTCCCGTCGCGCACGACGTCCAGGTGCGGCAGATCCGTCAGCGCCTGTTCGACGGCGTCGCTGATCTCCTGCTCCTGCAGGCTCTCCGAGGCGATGTCGACGAGGTCGGCCGTCAGGGACACGACGTCGCGCGACAGGTCGAGATGGGCCATGCGGCAACTGTGCCAGAGTCGGCCCGTCACCTCGGCGACGGACGCGTCACTCCCGCTCGAAGACGCAGAACTCGTTGCCTTCCGGATCGGCCATGATCGTCCAGCGGATCTCCTCGTCGGGGCGACGCAGCACGGTGGCTCCGGCGGCCTCGAGGTCCTCCACGGTCGCACCCTCGTTGAGGGTGACGTCCCAGTGCACCCGGTTCTTGACCGTCTTGGGCTCTGGCACGCGCGAGAAGTCGAAGGACTCGAAGGGCATGCCCTCGACGTCGGCAGCCCAGTGCCAGTCGTGCTCGGGGTCGCAGCCGTAGGTGCCGCCCAGGACGTCGCTCCACCACCGCGCGATGGCGGCGGGGTCGGCCGCGTCGACGCCCACCGCCTTCAGCCGGTAGTCGCCGGGCTCGTCGGCGACGAAGACGCAGAACTCATTGCCCTCGGGATCGGCGAAGACCGTCCAGCCGAACTGGCCGGGCTCGCTCAGCCGGCGCAGCTCGGAGAACGGCTCGAGCGAGCCGGCCCTGACGTCGAGGTGGACCCGGTTCTTGACGTCGTGCGGCTCGGGCACCACGCAGGGCCAGACGCGGTGCCCGGACGTGGGTCCACGCAGCGCGAGGTCGTCGGGGTCGTCGTCGAACGTCTCGATCTCCAGGCCGAGTGTGTCCGACCAGAACGCGGTCTCGGCGGCGAGGTCGTTGACGTCGATGCACAGGTCCTTGAAGGTCACCAGAGGCATGCGGCCAACCCTAGGACGGCCCACCGACACGGTCGAGTCGACCGATCAGGAGTCCGGCGTGGCCGCGGCGATCGCGGCCCAGCACCGCCGCGCCACGACCGTGAGTCGATCGCGGTCCAGCTCGTCCTCCCGCGCAGCCAGCCGCACGAGAGGGGCGAAGCCGAGGTCGTAGAGGATGTCGATCGGCAGGTCGACGACCGCTGCCCACAGCCCGGACCGCGCCGCCTCCGTCATCAGCGGATCGTCCCCGCCGTCGACGGCCCGGGCGTGCGCCGCCCGCCCGAACGGCGAGCTGTCGACCTGGAGCATGAACCGCGCGTCGACCGGCTCGGCCACGAGGTGGTCGTGTCCACCGAGCCACATCTGGACGAAGTGGTCCTCCGGCGTCTGCGGATCATCGACCGCCGCGACCGATGCCTCACCGACCCGCCGCTTGGCCTCGAGGTAGGCGGCGACGATGAGCTCGTCCTTGGACGCGTAGTGCACATAGGCCGTACCGGTCGCGACGCCGGCCCGCTGCGCGACGGCGCTCATCGACGCCCCGTGGAACCCTCGCTCGGCCACGAGCGCGCGGACCGCGGCGCGGATCGCGGTCGGACGATCGACGGCCGCGGGCATCAGGGGGCCGCGCTCAGCGCCGCTTCCACATCCACCGTGAGGCCGGTCTCGCGCTCGGAGACCTCCCACAGCGTGGCGATGGCGGCGCCGCTCCCGGGTCGCAGGAGCGGCTTGGCGACCGGCGGACCGTTCGAGACCCACAGCGGGCCGTAGAAGCCGCCGTTCTTCGCGTCCGGGTCCGTGGTCGCGCGCAGCTGGCTCAGCACGCCCTGCTGGGGACTCATCCCGACCGCGGCGGCGAGCCGGTGCGAGACCGATCCGGCCCAGCCACCGCCGCCCTCGCGGACGGTTCGGCGCTGCAGGTCGGTGTTCGACAGGCCCGGGTGGGCCGACAGGCTCTTGGTGTCCGAGCCGGCGCGGTCGAGCTGACGCTGCAGCCCCATCATGAAGTGCCGGTTGGCCAGCTTCGCCTGACCGTAGGCCTTCCACGGCGCGTAGTTCCCGACGAGGTGGGGATTGTCGGCGTCGACCGGGCGCCCGAGGTGCTGGGCGGTGCTCGAGACGGTCACGATGCGGCTCGCGGGCGTGGACAGGACTGTCGGGAGCAGGTACGAGGTGAGGGCCCAGTGGCCGAGGTGGTTGACCCCGAACTGCATCTCGAAGCCGTCCGCGGTCTTGCGCTCCGGCATCGCCATCAGGCCGGCGTTGTTGACGAGCAGGTCGATCCGGTCGTGCCGGTCCAGGACGGTCCCGGCGGCCGCCTTCACCGAGGCCAGCGAGCCGAGGTCGAGCTCCACGATCTCCAGCGAGGCGTCAGGGTGCGCCGCCAGGATCTCGGTGCGAGCGCTCTCCGCCTTCGTCTGGTCACGGGCCGCCATGACCACGTGGGCGCCCGCGCCCGCGAGCGCCTTCGCGGTCTGCAGGCCGAGCCCGCCGTTGGCACCGGTGACGACCGCGACGCGGCCGGCCTGCGAGGGGATCTTGGAGATGGACCAGAACATGGTGATCGCTTCCGTAGACTGAATGATTGTTCATTCACTCTAGCAGTGGCTCGCCGTTCGGCTCCACCCCGACCGCTACCGTGGGGACATGAGCGAGCGGACGCGTGTCGACTCCCACCCCGGCGCCCATGCGTGGGGAGTCGCGACTCTCACCGACGACGCGCCGAACATGGGCCGGGTGCTCGACGTCTGGTACCCGGAGCCGCACCTCGGCGCCGTCCCCGAACGCGTCCACGAACCGGAGGCCCTGACCGCCCTCACCGGTGAGGACAAGGTGCGCGACGTGCGCACCGTCGTCGTCCACACCGTCATCGACGACCTCGGCGATCCGCCGTCCGACGCCTACGACGTCTATTTGCGCCTCCACCTCCTCTCGCACCGGCTGGTGCGCCCGCACGGCCAGAACCTCGACGGCGTCTTCGGCCTGCTCACCAACGTCGTCTGGACCTCCATCGGCCCGTGCGCCGTGGCGAACTTCGAGCGCACCCGGGCTCGCGCCCGCGCGGCCGGCCGGGAGGTTCGCGTCACGAGCGTCGACAAGTTCCCGCGCATGACCGACTACGTCGTGCCCAGCGGAGTGCGCATCGCCGACGCCGACCGCGTGCGGCTCGGAGCGCACCTGGCCGAGGGCACCACCGTCATGCACGAGGGCTTCGTCAACTACAACGCCGGCACGCTCGGCACGGCGATGATCGAGGGCCGGATCTCCGCGGGTGTCGTCATCGGCGACGGCTCCGACGTCGGGGGCGGAGCCTCGATCATGGGCACCCTCTCCGGCGGCGGCACGACGATCATCAGCGTCGGCGAGCACAGCCTGATCGGGGCGAACGCCGGCATCGGCATCTCCCTCGGCGACGACTGCGTCGTGGCGGCCGGCACGTACGTCACGGCCGGCAGCAAGATCCGCATGCCTGACGGCACCGTCGTCAAGGCTGCCGAGCTGTCGGGCCAGGACGGCATCCTCTTCCTCACCGACTCCGAGTCCGGCGCCCTCGTCGCCCGGCCGCGTGGCGAGCGCACCGGCATCGAGCTCAACGCCGACCTGCACGCCAACTGATGGCGGCGTCGCCGGAGCTGCGATGAGGTTGCGCTGGGTCGTCCTCGCCGGGTTGGTCACCGCCGGTGTCCTGGTGGCGACCGTCGTGCGCGACCGCGCCCCGATGCGCAGTGAGTACTGCGTCGCCGAGGTCGGGCAGACACGCGCTCGGATCGACGTCGAGCAGGCACGATGGACGACCTTGATCGCTGCCATCTCGCAACGACGGGGCCTCCCCCCGCGCGCCACGACGATCGCGATCGCCACCGCCTTCCAGGAGTCCAAGATCCGCAACATCGACTACGGCGACCGCGACTCCGTCGGGCTCTTCCAGCAGCGGCCCTCCCAGGGCTGGGGAACGCGCGAGCAGGTCCTCGACCCCCGCCACTCGATCGGCGCCTTCTACGACGGTCTCGTCAAGGTCAAGAACTACACCTCGCTGGAGATCACCGACGCGGCCCAGCGGGTCCAGCGGTCCGCGTTCCCCGGCGCCTACGCACAGCACGAGGACTACGCGCGGGCCCTGGCGTCGGCCCTTCGTGGCTACAGCCCGTCGGCGTTCAGCTGCCAGGTCAATCCTGCTGCCGGGGGCCGGGCCGAGGACGTGGCCACTGACGTCACCGACGCCTTCGGGGACATCCCGGTCAAGGTCAGCCGGACCTCGGTGCGCATCCCGCTCAAGGGCCGCGTCCCCGACGTCGACGCCCGTGGCTGGGGCCTCGCCCACTTCAGCGTCGGCAACGCCTCGCGGCTGAAGATCACGTCGGTGGCCTTCGACGGACGCGTCTGGACCGCCCGCAACTCCCCCGACGGGTGGATCACCGACCCCGGCGCCATCCGCAACGAAGTGGTCATCCGCGTCGACTGACCCCCTTCCAGGGGTTCAGGGGTGCGCGAGGCGGGCTGCGGCCGCGGAGATGCGTTCGTCGGAGGCGGTGATGGCGACCCGCACGTGCCGCCGGCCGGCCGCGCCGTAGAAGTCGCCGGGGGCAGCGAGGATGCCGCGCTCGGCCAGCCAGTCGATGGTGTCGCGGCACGGCTCGTCCCGCGTGGCCCACAGGTAGAGGGCGCCCTCGGAGTGCTCGACCGTGAGACCGGCCGCCTCCAGGGCCTCGCGCAGCACGGTCCGCCGAGCGGCATACACCTCTCGTTGACGATCGACGTGGTCGTCGTCCGCCAGCGCCGCGGCCATGGCCTCCTGCACCGGCGCGGGCACCAGGAAGCCGAGATGCTTGCGCACCGCCAGCAGCTCGGCGACGACGTCGTGGTCGCCGGCCACGAACGCGCCGCGATACCCGGCCATGTTGGAGCGCTTCGACAGCGAGTGCACCGCCAGCAGCCCGTCGACGCTGTCCCCGCAGACGTCCGGATCGAGCACCGACACGGCCTCGCCCTCCCACGCGAACTCGAGGTAGCACTCGTCCGAGACCAGCAGCGCTCCCCGCTCACGCGTCCACTCGACCATCTTGCGCAGATGCTCGACCCCCAGGATCCGCCCGTGCGGGCTGGCCGGGGAGTTCACGTACACCAGGGCCGGCCGCGCGGGGCCCAGCGCAACGGTGGAGTCGGCGGTCACGACCTCGCAACCGGCGTACAGCGCGCCGACCTCGTACGTGGGATAGGCGAGCTCGGGGACCACGACGACGTCGCCGGCACCGAGTCCGAGCTGGGTCGGCAAGTTGGCGATGAGCTCCTTCGAGCCCACCGTCGGCAGGACATGGTCGGGGGTCAGGCCGATGACGCCGGCCCGTCTCGCCAGCCAGTCGGCGGCCGCCTGGCGCAACGCCACGGGTCCGAGCACCGTGGGGTAGCCGTGGGCGTCCGAGGCGCCGGACAGAGCCTGCTGGACGAGGTCAGGAGTGGGATCGACCGGGGTGCCGATGCTGAGATCGACCAGGCCGTCCGGATGGGCAGCCGCCCGGGCCTTGGCCGTTGCCAAGGTGTCCCAGGGGAACTCCGGGAAGCGCGCCGAGACCCTCGCCCGACCGGGTGCGGTCATTCCTGTTTCTGGGGCGGGAGGGCCGCGATGATCGGGTGGTCGGCGTCGATCTCACCCATCTTGGCTGCACCGCCGGGAGAACCGATCTCGTCGAAGAAGTGCACGTTCGCGTCGTAGTACTCCTTCCACTCCGCGGGGGTGTCGTCCTCGTAGAAGATCGCCTCGACCGGGCACACCGGCTCGCAGGCGCCGCAGTCGACGCACTCGTCCGGGTGGATGTAGAGCATCCGCTTGCCCTCGTAGATGCAGTCGACGGGGCACTCGTCCACACAGGCGAGGTCCTTCAGGTCCACACACGGCTGGGCGATCACGTAGGTCACGACAACATCCTCCTCATCGGCTGCTCCAAGTATCGCGGCCCACCCAACCTGCCCCGACGTCAGGTCCACCACGTGGACCTGCGGCGTGTCGAGGGCCACATGGAATGCTCGTCGCATGACCATCGACCGCGACGCCACGGGGCGGCGCCTCGTCGTGCGGCACGTGGTGGCTGGGCGCGGTCCGAGCGGCGGTCCGGCCATGACCGACGTGGTGGGACGGCTGGTCGGGCTCACCGAGGACGAGGCACAGGTCGAGCGTCGAGACGGGAGCATCGCCCGCGTGCCCCTGGCCGACGTGGTGACGTGGAAGGTCGTCCCCGACCGGCCACGACGAACGCGTCCGGCCGCCTCGTTCTCGGCCGACGAGCTGACCCGCATCACGTCCCGCGGGTGGCCCGCGATCGTCAGCGAACCGCTCGGCGAGTGGGAGCTGCGATGGGCCGCCGGCTTCACCGGCCGGGCCAACTCGGTGGCGGTGCACGGCGACCCCGGGATGCCGATGCCGGACGCCATCGGCACGGTCGAGGAGTTCTACGCCGACCGCGGCAGCACCCCGCTCGTCCAGGTTGTCACCGGCTCGCTGCACGAGCGGGCGTTCCTCGACGCCGGCTGGGTGGAGCCCACCGACGGCCACCCTGGGGCCCTGGTCCAGGTCGCCGACCTCGCCCCGTCCTACTCCGCCGACCCCGAGGCTCACGTCGCGTCCTGCGCCGACGATGCGTGGCTCGCCCTCTACGCCCGGGCCGACGACCCCGATGTCGCACGGGCCGTCCTCGAGGGACCCGCGACCGTCGGGTTCGTCGCGATCGCCGACGTCGCGATCGGCCGCGTCGTGGTGACCGGCGAGTGGGCCGGCGTGGCGGCCGTCGAGGTCCGACCAGACGTGCGGCGGCGTGGGCTCGCGACCCGGGTGGTCACCACGGCCCTGGCCTGGGCGGTCGAGCACGGCGCCGACAAGGCGTACCTGCAGACCATGCGGGACAACGCCGGTGCACTCGCCCTGTACTCGCCATTCGGGTTCGTCGACCACCACGACTACCGGTACCTCCGGCCCGGACCCCCAGCGAGCTGACGAGCGCCAGCATGCTGACCGTCGACCCCCGGCTCAAGACCGGCGCCGCTACGGCTTCTTGCCGCAGATCACGTGGTCGGCGGCCTGGTACCTCGCGGTGTCGGTCTCGCGCTTGACGACCTTGCCGTTGCGGATGAACGTGCGGTAGACGTCGATGTCGAAACCGGGAATCGGACCCTGCGGGACGCACCGGTCGGTGTCGTCGTACTGCTTGCCCGGGGTCCGCGGGTTGCGTCGCGGCGACAGGCCCGCCTTCACGTCCCAGACCTTCGTGCTCCACATCTCCACGTGCATCTCGCCTTGAGCACCGGGGGTGCTCTTGTTGACGTAGGCGCGAATGAGAACGCCGTACTTGGTGGAGTTGCGAAAGCGCAGGTCGAGGTTGCCGAAGTAGATGGTGGCCTCGCGACCGACCGGGTAACGGTCCAGGTAGAACGCGTGCGGATGGTGCTCGATGTCGTCGAGTCCGGCGAAGAAGGCGGCGTTGTAGGTGGTGGTCGCCACCTGCGAGACCCCTCCGCCCAGCTCCTCGCGGAACACGCCGCCATTGATGACGGTGCCGGTGGTGAAGCCGTTCGCGACGGTTCGCTCGCCGACGGTGTCGTTGAAGCTGAAGGTCTCCCCCGGTTCGAGGATGGTGCCGTCGATCAGCTCCGCGGCTCGCCCCTGGTTGATGTTGCGGTACGGCGCGTACGGGAAGTAGGTGCTGAACGAGCTGACCCGCTCCTTGATCTTCAGCTTCTTGGCGTCCTTGGTGGTGAACTCCGGCTCGACGACCTTGGCGTCGATCTCGACGCTCCGGTCGTCGCCGGTCTCGGTGATGGCCGGGACGAGCTTGACCGCCATCTCCTCCGGCTGAAGACCGAGGCCCGCCTTGCCGGGGATGACGACGGCCTTGCCGTTCCTGATCCGCACCGTCGCGTCGACGGCCTTCTTGCCGATGCCCGTGGTCGAGTTCGTGAGCGGTTTGGCGAGCTTCTCCGGGTCGATCTCGGGCTTGAGCGCGTCGTCGATGACCCGGACGACGAGAGCCGGGGCGTACGCGCTGACCGGCAGCTTGACCTTCTTCTTGCCGACCTTGATGGTCACCGGGCCGCTGACCGCCGGCTCGGCGATCGTCGCCATGGCCTCGTCGAGACCGTCGCTGTCGACGGTCGGGTCCACGACGGCCGTGGGCACGGCGATGGGACCGCGCGCCACGAGGTATCCGTCGATGACCGCCTGTGCGGCATCACCCTTGCGCACCACCAACCCGGCCTTGGGCTTGCGCGCCTTCGGCTTGGCCTTCGGGAACGTGATCTGCGGCTCGACGACGTCCTGGTCGATGCCGGCGGCGATCGACGTCACGATGTCCCGGAGCTTCGCGTCGTCCGCGTCGACCGCGGGATCGGTGTCGTGGGTGCCGAACACGAGCCCGAGCATCCTGGCCGGGTTCCAGCTGTGCTGCCCGCCGGCCTCGTCGATCGTGCGATCGAGGTCGAAGGCGAGCCCTGCCGACTTCGGTGCGACGGCAAACTTCTTGCCCTCGTGCTCGAGCACGACGTCGTCGTCGATGCGCGGGCTCAAGGCGTCGTCGACCGCGGCACGAGCCGCGTCGGGGGACTTGCCGCCCACCTCGACGCCGCCGATCGAGGCGTTCGCCGGCATCCTCAGCCCGGTCATCACGAATCCCAGGAGGTACAGCGCACCCAGCACGAGACCGACGGCGATCAGCGCGCGGCGCACCCGGCGTCGAGTCGGCGACGGACCCGACTCCTCGGCCTCCGGGCCGTTGGTCGGGGCGAACCAGGTCGGGAGGTCGTCGGCCTCGTCGGCGTCCGTCGGCTCGTGCTCGTCGTCACCGGGTTCGTCGTCGACCGGCTCGTCGTCACGCTCAGCGTCGTCCGGATTCTCGTCGACGAGGACCGGCTCGTCATCCAGACCGACCAGCTCGTCCTCGATCTCGACCGGTTCGTCCTCGATCTCGACCACGTCTTCATCGACGTCGACCGGCTCGTCCTCGACATCGACCGGCTCGTCGTCGACAGCGACCGGATCGTCCTCGACGGCCTCGTCCACCCCGTCGACGGGGACGTCCTCGTCGACAGAATCGTCGGCCTCGGAGTCCCGCGGCTCGAGGGGATCGTCGGGATGCTGGTCGTCGTCGGACACGCCCACGATGGTCGCACAGCCCGCGCGCTCCGGCTCGACGCCGGGTCGCCGCCCCATGATCCGCCTACGCTGGGCCGCATGCCTTCCGACCAACCCATCGTGGTGATCGGCGCCGGCGTCAGCGGCCTCACGACCGCGATCTGCCTGGCCGAGTCAGGCCGCACCGTCCAGGTGTGGGCCGAGCGCGAACCCCGGCAGACCACCTCTGCCGTCGCCGGCGCTGTCTGGGGCCCGTCCTTCCAGGAACCGCGGGGCCGGGTGTTGGCCTGGACCGAGCAGTCGCTCAGTGACTTCATCGCACTCGCCGCCGAGTCCGGCACCGGGGTCCGGCTCGCCACCGTGTTCATGGTCGGCATCCCCGCCGGTGTTGCTGACCTACCGCCGGTGGTCCGGCTGATCCCCGACCTCCGCGACCACCCCGATGACGAGGTCCCGGGCGACTTCCGCGGCTTCTCCGGGACCATGCCGATGATCGACATGCCCGGGTACCTCGATCACCTGGCCGATCGCCTCGCGGCGGCAGGCGTTGAGGTGCAGGAGCGTCGGCTCGGTTCGCTCGACGAAGCCGCCTCGGTGGCGCGGGTGGTGGTGAACTGCTCCGGCCTGGGGGCAAGTGATCTTGCCGGCGACCGGAGCCTGCGGCCGGTGTTCGGCCAGCACGTGGTGGTCGGCAACCCCGGCCTGCAGGGCGGCCTGATGGAGCTGACGTCGAACACCGAGTGGACGAGCTGGTTCGCCCACCCCGGCCGGATCGTCTGCGGCGGCACCGGCCAGGCGGACCGATGGGACCTGACACCGGACCCCGACCTGACCGACCGGATCCTGGAACGCTGCCGACAGGCGGAGCCCCTGCTGCGCGACGCCGAGGTCCTGGAGGTCATCACCGGCCTTCGTCCCGACCGTCCGTCCGTCCGGGTGGAGGTCGAGGAGGTCGGCGGCACCCGGTACGTGCACAACTACGGGCACGGCGGCAGCGGCGTGAGCCTGTCGTGGGGATGCGCCCGGGAAGCCGCGGCGCTCGCCACTGGTTCTCCCGGGCCGGCTCAGGTCTCGTAGAGGGACTTCTCGCTCTCCGGCGACCGCACGATGGTGCCGTAGTGGGAGCGGTAGTACAGCAGCGGATCGTCGTCCTCCTCCTGGACCGCCGCCCAGGTGACCTCGCCGATCAGGATCGTGTGGTCGCCGCCGTCGTGCTCGGCGATGGTGCGGCACTCCAGCCAGGCGAGCGAGGTGTCGAGCAGTGGGACTCCCAGCGCCCCGCGATGGTGGGGGATGCCGTCGAACTGCCCCTCGAGGGCTCGCCCCCGATGGGCGAACCAGGCCGACGCGGCCCGGCCGCGGTCGCTGAGGATCGACACTCCCCAGACCCCGGACTGCAGGACCGCCTCGTGGAACCGGCTGACCCGGTCGGAGCACACGAGTACCTGGGGCGGGTCGAGCGAGACGGAGGTGAACGCACTGGCCGTCATCGCATGGTCGACGCCGTCGAGCACCGTGGTGACGACCGTGACGCCGCTGGCGAACCGCCCGAGCGCCCCACGGAAGGCGGTCTGGTCGACGGGGTCGCTCACCGGTCAAGCCTAGAGTTGCGCACCACGACCAACCCGAGAGCCCCCATGCCGCCGATGGAGAACGACCAGCCCAACCAGTCGTCCGCCACGAGGTAGCTCCCGCCCGGCGACCACGGCTGGATCAGCAGGACGAGACCCCATCCGATCGTGAACCAGGCCTCGCCGAGGCGGTGCAGGTTGCCGGCCGCCATGGCGACGGCGGCGGCGGCCATGAGCGCGAGCATCAGGCCCCACGGCCACACGACACCGAGCAGCTCGCTCTGGTGGCGGTGCACGACCGCACCGGCGAGGCCGACGAACCCGCCGAGCAGAACCAGCCCCAACCGGATCAGGGTCGGGAGGAGCGTCACAGTCCGGCGAACAAGTCGTCCTCGAACCCTGCCCCGGAGGCCGGCGCGGCCGTGCCCTTGACCAGGCGGTAGAACTCCATCCCCCAGACGCGTTGGCCGATCTCGTCGGAGAAGGCGAAGAACGGGCCGTCGGTCGCGATCTGACTCGCGTGCGCCCGCATCGCGTCCATCTTCTGGTCGAAGTACGCAGAACCGTCGATCATCGCGTCGATGTCGTCGTCCTCGACCGCGAAGGGCGGAAGGTTGTCGGGGTCCATGCCCTCGAACGTCACGGTGTCGCCGGCCGCGCGCAGCGTGCGAAGCCCCTCGCGCATCGCGCTCGCCGACATCGCCGTCCAGTAGACCTTGGGGACGTCCCACGCCTCGCCGAGGTCACGTCGGTACGACGGGACGGCTGCGAGCGCGACGGCGTAGGTGGCAACACGGTGGGCCTGGATGTGGTCGGGGTGGCCGTACCCACCGAACTCGTCGTAGGTGACGAGCACCTGGGGACGGACCTCGCGGATGACCTCGACCAGCAGGGTCGCCGCAGCGGTCAGGTCGGCGTGCCAGAACGTGTCGGCGCGGGTCTCGTCGAGCGGTGCGGCGTGCCCGTCCGGGCCCCACTGCATGCCGGAGTCCCGGAAGTGGAAGGTGCCACCCAGGAAGCGGTGGTCGGAGACCCCGAGGAGCGACATCGCGGCCTCGAGCTCGCCCACCCGGTGCTCGCCGAGGCCGTCATCGCGGTCGGAGGCGAGGTGCTCGAGATCGGGCACCAGGATCTCGCCCTCCTCGCCCGCGGTGCAGGTGACGAGCGTGACCTGCGCGCCTTCGGCGACGTAGCGCGCCATCGTCGCGCCGTTGTTGATGCACTCGTCGTCGGGATGGGCGTGCACGAGCACCATTCGACGGTCGTCAGGGGTCATGCCGCAAGGCTACGACCACGCTGATGAGAGACTCCCGGGGCACCGACGAGAAACTCCCGGGGCACCGACGAGAGACTCCCGGGCGTCGACGAGCTCCCCTGCGGTACCGGAGTCTCTCCTCGGCGGTACCGGAGTCTCTCCTCAGGAGGGAGGGGTGGTGGGATGGGTGACATGACCGTCTCCTACCCACGGCTCGCGGCGCGCACGGCCAGGTTCACCCTTGGCATCCCTCGCACCATCTCGGTCTCTCCGGACGGCTCGAAGGTCTGGTACCTCCGGACGCCCGACGGGGTCACGCGCACCGGTCAGCTGTGGGAGCACGACGTCGCGAGCGGCGCCGAGACGGTCCTCGTCGATCCGGACATGCTGCTCGGCGACGCCGGGGAGGAGCTCTCCGACGAGGAGCGGGCTCGACGCGAGCGCAGCCGCGAGTCCGGAGCCGGTTTGGTCGACTTCAGCGTCGACGACACCGGCCGCTGGGCCTCGTTCGCCTTGTCCGGCCGGGCGTGGGCCGTTCACCTCGCCGGCCGCGCCGTCACTGCGCTCCCGACCGTCGGCCCGGTCGTCGATCCGCGGGTCGATCCGCGCGGCCGAACCATTGCGTACGCGTCCGACGGTGGACTCCGCGTCGTCGGCGTCGCGGGCCAGGACGACCGCGCCCTCGTCGAGTCCGAGAGCCCGACCGAGGTCTGGGGTCGCGCGGAGTTCATCGCGGCCGAGGAGCTGAACCGGTTCCGCGGGTTCTGGTGGGCCCCCGACGGCGGCTCGCTGCTCGTCGAGCGATACGACGAGAGCGGCGTGCACGTCTGGCACGTCGCGGACCCGGAGAACCCGGACCGCGTCCCCGCGGCCCAGCGGTACCCGGCCGCCGGCACGCCCAACGCCGACGTCACCCTGTGGCACATCGGGCTCGACGGCTCGCGCGCCGAGGTCGTCTGGGACCACGAGACGTTCGAGTACCTCACCAGCGTCACCTGGACGCCGCACGGCGACCCGGTCCTCCAGGTGATGAGCCGCGACCAGAGACGAGCGCAGGTGCTGGCCGTCGACGTCGCCAGCGGCGCCACCCGACTCCTGCGTGACCTCGCCGACGCAGACTGGGTCGAGGTCACGAGTGCGCCGCGCTTCATCGAGGACGGCCGCCTCGTCTCGTGCGAGGACGTCGACGGGGTCCGCCGCATCGTGGTCGACGGCTCCCCGATCAGCGACCTCACCTGGCAGGTGCGGCACATCGTCAGCACCCACCCCGACTCCGTGGTGGCCGCCGCGTCCCAGGAACCCACCGAGGTCCAGATCGTCCGCTTCGGGCTCGACGGCTCCACCGAGCCGATCACCGCCGGGGCGGCAGTGCACGGAGCCGTCGTCGGCGGTCCGACCACGGTGGTCACGAGGTCCGCCCTCGACCACCCCGGCACCACCGTCACGGTGCACGCGGAGGAGAACCGGCAGATCACCGTGGCCAGCGAGCCGCCACCGTTCCAGCCCGTGGTCTCCTTGCTGCACGCCGGTCAGCATGCTCTGCGCACGGCGGTGCTGTTCCCCCGCGACCACGTCCCGGGCTCCGCCCGGTTGCCCGTGCTGATGGATCCGTACGGCGGTCCGCACGCGCAACGCGTGCTCGCGGCGTCACGGATGTTCCTCGAGGCCCAGTGGCTCGCGGACCAGGGTTTCTGCGTCGTCGTCGCCGACGGCCGCGGCACTCCCGGTCGCGGCCACGCGTGGGAACGAACGGTCCGCGACGACCTCGCCGCCGTCACGCTCGACGACCAGGTCGCGGCCCTGCACGCCGTGGCCGAGGAGTACCCGGACGACGTCGACACCGACCGCGTCGGCATCACCGGCTGGTCGTACGGCGGCTACCTCGCTGCGCTGGCGGTCCTTCGCCGCCCCGACATCTTCCACGCCGCGGTCGCGGGTGCCCCCGTCACCGAGTGGCGGCTCTACGACACGGCCTACACCGAGCGCTACCTCGGCGACCCGGCCGAGCAGCCCGACGTCTACGACCGGAACTCGCTGCTCCCGCTCGCCGCCGGGCTCGAGCGCCCGCTCATGCTCATCCACGGGCTGGCCGACGACAACGTCTTCGCCGCCCACTCCCTTCGACTGTCGTCCGCGCTCCTCGCGGCCGGTCGTCCCCACGTCGTCCTGCCGTTGTCGGGTGTGACCCACATGACGTCGCAGGAGGTCGTGGCGGAGAACCTGGCGCTCCTCCAGGTGGACTTCTTCCGAAGCAATCTGCCCTGACCTGCGGGTTCGATGCCGATTGGTTGCGCACCGCAACCAGACCGTTGCGAGTCGCAACCATATGTCACCTGACCAGCGGAAATGTCACATGCGCACCACCCGAAACATTTTCTGGCGTTCAGTTCCGCAACAGGTTCTCAACAGATAACTTTCGCTTTACTGCCATCACCTCGAGGCCGTCCGGGCCCGACACCAGGAGTTCCATGAAGCACGTAGCCACACGCGGGCCCGTCCGCGCGTCCCGACGAGTCGTCCGATGATTCGCGCGCTCGTCAGCACGTCCGTCCGACTGCGCGGCCTCGTCATCGGCCTCGCCGCGACGATCATCGTCGCGGGCATCGCCCTGCTGCCCAAGGCACCGGCCGACGTCCTTCCGGAGTTCACTCCCCCGTACGTCGAGATCCAGACCGAGTCGCTCGGTCTCTCCGCGTCCGAGGTCGAGCAGTTCCTCACCGTCCCCCTCGAGGCCGACCTGCTGAACGGCGTCGAGGGTGTCGACGTCATCCGGTCGTCGTCGACCCCGGGCCTGTCCTCGATCGTCCTGGTCTTCGAGCAGGGCTTCGACGTCTACAAGGGACGCCAGCTCGTGCAGGAGCGCCTCACCCAGCTCGGCGGCGCCGCGTTCCCCAACGTGTCGAAGCCGCCGACGATGCTGCAACCGCTCTCGTCGTCGAGCCGCGTCATGATGATCGGCCTGAAGTCCGACAAGCTGACGCCGATCCAGCAGTCCGTCATCGCTCGATGGACCATCCGTCCTCGCCTGATGGGCGTGCAGGGCGTCGCAAACATCGCTGTGTGGGGCATGCGCGACCAGCAGATCCAGGTGCAGGTCGACCCGGAGAAGCTGCGTGACGAGAATGTCACCCTGAGCCAGATCATCAGCACGGCCGGCAACGCGCAGGTCGCCTCGCCGGTCAGCTACCTCGAGGCGTCGGTGCCCGGCACCGGCGGCTTCATCGAGACTCCGCAGCAGCGCCTGCCGATCCGCAACGTCTTCGACAACATCGCCTCGCCCGAGGCCCTCGGGAAAGTTCCGGTCGAGGAGACCAACGGCCGCGTGCGACTCACCGATGTCGCGAATGTCGTCGAGGAGCACCAGCCGCTGATCGGTGACGCCATCGTCGATGACGGCAACGGCCTCATCCTGGTGGTCGAGAAGTTCCCCGGCGCCGACACCGCGGCGGTCACCGAGCGGATCGAGGACGAGCTCGCGGCACTCGAACCCGGCCTCGAGGGACTGGAGACCGACACGTCGCTCTTCCGTCCGGTCGACTACATCACCGCGGCCGAGAAGAACCTGGGCGTGGCCGGTGGCGTCGCCGCCGTGCTCCTGCTCCTGGCCCTCGTGGCGTTCGTGCGCCGCTGGCGACAGGTCCTCATCAGCGTGATCGCCATCCCGACGTCGCTGGTCGCCTCTGCCCTGGTGATGAACTGGACCGGCGGCACGTTCAACGCGATCTCCATCGCCGGCCTGGCTCTTGCGCTCACCGTCATCATCGACGCGGCCGTCTCCGGCGCCGATGCTCTGACCCGGTCGACCAACGTCTCCGAGGCCACGCGTGCCATCGCCCGACCGATGATGTACTCCACGTTGATCGCCCTCCTGGCGGTCGTTCCGCTGCTGGTGATGGAAGGACGACCGGGTGCCTTCATCGCGCCTCTGGTCTCGGCCTATGCCGCTGGTGCGTTGGTCGCCATGGTGCTGGCCCTCACGCTCACTCCGGCCCTGGGCACGGTTCTGCCTGCCAAGCAGCAGTCCGGCGACAAGGGTCGCCTGAGCTCCCGGTACCGCAGCTTCCTCCCGAGGGTCGTGGGCAACCCGGTGATCGGCGCAGCCTTGATCGGCACCGTCGCCGTCGTGCTCATCGCCCCGTGGCTGTCGCGCTCCGTCATACCTGACTTGGAGGACAACTCGGTCCTCGTCCGGCTGGAAAGTCCCACTGGCACGTCGAACATCGAGATGACCAAGATCGCCACCGAGCTGAGCTCCCAGCTGCGCAGCATCGAAGGCGTGGCCGACGTCGGGGCGTCCGTCGGACGAGCCGTCACCGGCGATCGCATCGTCGACGTCAACTCCGGCGAGATCATGGTCACCATCGACGGCGACGCCGACTACGACGAGACCTACAAGGCGATCCGTCGCACCAGCAACGGCGTCGATGGCGCGGTCGCGAAGGTCTCCACCTACCTCGACGACCGCGTGAGCACCATCGGAGCCCTGCTGAACGGCGAGAACCTGGTCAACGGCGACGGGCTCGACGTCTTCATCGGCACCGATCAGCCCATCACCGTGCGGGTCTACGGACAGGACCCGAAGGTGCTCGAGGAGCAGGCCGCCAAGGTCAAGAAGATCATCGACGAGGTCGAGGGCGTCCGCGGCGCGACCGTGGAAACCCCTGAGGAACAACCCACCCTCGAGATCGAGGTCGACCTCGACAAGGCCCAGAAGGAGGGGATCAAGCCCGGCGACGTGCGCCGTGCCGAGGCCATCCTCCTGCAGGGCATTCTCGTGGGCAGCGTCTTCGAGAACCAGAAGGTCTTCGACGTGATCGTCCAGGGTGACCCGGCCCTCGCCGAGGACCCGGAAGCCGTCAAGACGCTTCTCATCGACAAGCCCGACGGCGGACACGTGCGTCTCAACGACATTGCCGACATCCGTGCCGGCAGCACGCCCACCGTCATCAAGCGCGATGCCGTCTCCCGCAAGCTGGACATCACGCTGGACGTCGACGGCCGCAGTGTCGAAGCGGTCGCCGACGACATCCAGCAACGCATGGAGAAGCTCGACATGCCGCTGGAGTACCACGCCCAGGTGCAGGACAAGACCGTGGCCGACGAGGTGAACCAGAGCCAGGCCATCGCCTTCGCGATCGCTGCGGCTCTTGCATCCTTGCTGCTGATGCAGGCCTCGGTCCGCAGCTGGCGGCTCGCCGGTCTGGCATACCTGGCGCTGCCGTCCGCGCTCCTCGGTGGCCTCGTGGCCACCCTGCTGCTCGGCGACGGACTGACGATCGCCACCGGCGGCGGCCTCCTGGCGATCTTCGCCCTGGCGGTCCGCAACACCCTGGCCACGCTCGACCATGTGGCCCGCGGTGCCGATTCCAGCGACGCGTCAGCACGAGTGGACGCGGTTCTGGACGCCGCGCGCGAGCGGCTCACGCCGGTCGTCACCAGCAGCGTCGCCATTGCTGTGGTCATGCTCCCGTTCGCCGTGGCCGGCTCCAGGGCCGGGTTGGAGATCCTCCAGCCCATGGCGATCGTGGTGCTCGGCGGGCTCGTGACGACCGTGGCACACGCCCTTCTGGTTGTCCCGGCGCTGGGCCTGGCGATTCCTGCTCCGGCCCGCGACGAGGACGCGGAGATCCTGGCGCCGGCCCATGCCGAGCCGAGCGGAGAGGCGGCCCGATGAGGTTCGCCCGGAGACGACCGCTGGACCGCAGGGCGGCGGGGGCCCTGGTCGCCGCGCTGATCGCCTTTGCGCCGGCAGCCTGCAAGCAGGCCGAGGCGGTGGAGGTCGAGCACTACCAGCCGTCGAAGATCACTCCGGTCGAAGGCAGCGATCATCCCCTCGTCACCCTGACCGAGCGCGGCGCCAAGAAGATCGGGCTCGAGACCACCGCGGTCGAGAAGGGAACCCAGGGGAAAGCCATCCCGTACAGCGCGGTGCTGTACGACGCCGCTGAAGGGCAGCCGTACGTGTTCGTGAACCCCGAAGGTCTCACCTTCCACCGGGAAGACGTCGCCATCGACTCCATTGACGGGGACACGGTGATCTTGTCCTCCGGACCACCAGCCGGCACCAACGTCGTGACCGTGGGCGTGGCCCAGGTCCACGGCGCCGAGCTCGAGTACGGCGCGTACTGACATGCGGTGGATCGTCGCGCGGAGCCTGCACTTCCGCTGGCTCGTCATCTTTCTGGCCAGCACGTTCATGGCGTTCGCCATCTCGGAGATCCCCGACTCCAAGGTCGACGTCTTCCCGGAGTTCGCTCCCCCGCAGGTCGAGATCCAGACCATCGCGCTCGGCAACTCCACCTCCGAGGTCGAGTCCCTGGTCACCGTGCCGATCGAGGAAGCCCTCAACGGCGTCCCGGGCCTGGAGGAGATGCGATCGAAGTCGGTCGCCCAGCTGTCCTCCATCCGCCTGATCTTCAAGAAGGGCACCGACGAGGCCCGAGCCCGCCAGCTCGTCCAGGAGCGCGTGGCCCAGGTCCTGCCCAACATCCCCACGTGGGCCAGCCCCCCGTGGATGATGCCGGCGCTCTCCGCCACCAGCCGCATCATGAAGATCGGCCTCTCCTCCGACCAGCTCGACCAGATCGAGCTGTCGTCCATCTCGTACTGGAAGATTCGTCAGCACCTCCTGCGGGTGCCCGGCGTCGCCGGGGTCGACATCTACGGCGAGCAGCTCAAGCAGCGACACGTCCAGGTGGACCCGAAGCTGCTGGCGAAGTACGACATCCCCATCGACGACGTGATGGAGGCAGGTTCCGAGGCGCTCGACGCCGGTGTCCTGCAGTACGCCAAGAGCTTCACCGTCGGCCAGGGTGGCTTCGTCGAGACGGCCACCCAGCGCCTGAACATCGAGAACGTCCAGCCGATCACCGGTCCGGAGGAGCTCGCGAAGGTGCCGGTCGCCCAGCGCGGCGACAAGATCCTGCGGATGTCCGACATCGGCGACGTCAAGCAGGACAGCCAGCAGCTCTGGGGCGACGCCGTGATCAACGACGGCGACGGACTGATGCTGATCGTGCAGAAGTTCCGCGGCGCGAACACCAAGGAGGTCACCGAGGGCGTCGAGGAGACGATGGCCCAGATGGCCCCCGGACTGCCCGAGATCCAGTACGACACCACGATCTTCCGGCCGGCGACCTTCATCGACGACTCGATCAACAACCTCACCAAGGCCCTCTTCCTGGGCGTCCTGCTGGTGATCATCATCATCTCGGCGTTCCTCTACACCGTGCGCACGGCGTTCATCAGCCTGGTGTCCATCCCGTTGTCGCTGCTCGCTGCGTATCTGGTGCTCGATGTCCGTGACGTGACCATCAACGTGATGGTCCTGGCCGGGCTGGTGGTCGCCATCGGGGTGGTGGTGGACGATGCCATCATCGACGTCGAGAACATCGTCAGACGTCTGAGACAAGCGCGGGCCGAGGGCAGTGACAAGTCGACCGTCCGCATCGTGCTGGACGCGTCGGTCGAGATCCGCAGCGCCATCACCTACGCGACCGTCATCAACGTGGTCGCGATCGTCCCGGTGCTCTTCCTCCAAGGACTGTCCGGCTCGTTCTTCCAACCGCTCGTCCTGACCTACGGCCTGGCGGTTCTCATCTCCATGGTCGTGGCGATGACCGTGACGCCGGCCATGTGCCTCCTCCTGCTCAAGCGGGGTTCCCTGCGCGAGCGCGAGGCGCCGCTGCTGCGCAGCCTCAAGCGCTGGTACAGCACTGTGCTCAAGCGCGTCGTGCGGACGCCGGCTCCGTCGATGGTCGGTGCGCTCGCGATCGCCCTGGCCGGGGTGCTCATCTACCCGACCCTGGGCACTCAGCTGTTGCCGAACTTCAAGGAACGCGACTTCCTGATGCACTGGCTCACCGAGCCCTCGACGTCGATCAGCGAGGAGAAGCGCATCTCGGTGGACGCCTGCCAGGACCTGCGGGAGATCCCCGGAGTGCGCAACTGCGGCTCGCACATCGGCCAGGCGCTGCTGAGCGATGAGGTGTACGGCGCGTACTTCGGCGAGAACTGGATCAGCATCTCCGACGACGTCGACTACGACGACACCCTTCAGACGGTGACCGACACGGTCGACAGCTACCCGGGCATGCAGCGCGACGTGCAGACGTATCTGCGCGAGCGCGTCAAGGAGGTCCTCACCGGGTCGAGTGGCGCAGTGGTCGTGCGGATCTTCGGGCCCGAGCCCAAGGAGCTGGCCCGACTGGCCGACGAGACCGTCAAGGTCATCGGCGACACGCCCGGACTCATCGACACCCACGCCGACCTGCAGAAGGAGCTGCCCCAGATCGAGATCGAGCTCGATCTCAAGAAGGCGCGCGAGTACGACCTCAGCCCGGGCGACATCCGGCGTCAGTCGTCGGTCTACATCGCCGGCGAAGAGGTGGCCGACATCTTCACCGCCGGGCGGGCCTACGACGTGCTCGTCTGGTCGATCCCCGAGTCGCGGCACAGCATCGGGGACATCCGGAAGCTCCCGATCGACACCGCGGCCGGCGAGAAGATCGACCTCGACACCGTGGCGGACGTGCGGTTCGCCCCGAGTCCGAACGCCATCCTGCGTGACGACCAGTCGCGACGCATCGACGTCGACGCGAACCTCGCCGAAGGTGGCGATCTCGGGGCCGCGGTCGCCGAGGTCGAGCGTCGGGTCGCGAACATGGACCTGCCGAGCGAGTACAGCGTCAAGGTGCTCGGTGAGTCGTCGGAGCTGACGGCCGCCCAGAACCGCCTCGCGCTGTTCGGGCTGGCGGCCCTGATCGCGATCTTCCTGCTGCTGCAGGCGGCGTTCGGAAGCGTGCGCCTTGCGGCGCTGGCCTTCCTGCTGCTGCCGGTCTCCCTGGTGGGCGGCGTGTTCGCCGTGTGGCTGGGCGGCGGCATCATGTCGCTCGGATCGCTGATCGGCTTCCTGACCGTCTTCGGCATCGCTGCCCGCAACGGCATCTTGATGATCAGCCACTTCCAGCACCTGGAGAAGGAAGAGGGCATGGAGTTCGGGCCCGAGCTGGTGCTGCGAGGTGCGTCCGAACGTCTCGCGCCGATCCTGATGACGGCCCTGGCCACCGGTCTCGCGATCGTGCCGCTCGCCGTGGCAGGCAGCATCCCGGGTCACGAGATCGAGCACCCGATGGCGCTGGTCATCCTCGGCGGACTGTTCACCGCGACGCTGCTCAACCTGTTGATCATCCCGTCGCTGTACCTGAAGTTCGCCAAGTCCAAGCGCAACCGAACGGAAAGTGCGCCGGTGACTGCCTGATCGGTTCCTGAAGATTTCCTGACGAAATTTTGATCGTTTCGGTCCGCAACCAATCCTTGCGGGGCTAACTTACGAAACGGACCTGGCCACGCGGCCGGCCATCGTCAGGAGGCCGTGATGGAGCGCAGCACCACCCGTCGACGCAGGGCATCGGATCCCGTTGTCAGGAACCCGCGATGATCCGCGGGTTCCTGACCGGGTCGCTGCGGTTCCGGGGCCTCCTCCTCGGACTCGCGGTGGTCCTCACCGTCGCGGGGATCGTGACGCTGCGCGGTGCTCCGGTGGACGTCTACCCGGAGTTCACGCCGCCGTACGTCGAGATCCAGACCGAGTCGCTCGGGCTGTCCGCGGCAGAGGTCGAGGAGTTCCTGACCGTGCCCATCGAGGCCGACCTCCTCAACGGGGTCGAAGGCGTCGAGGTGCTCCGCTCCAAGTCGACCGCCGGGCTCTCGTCGATCGTGCTGGTGTTCGAGCAGGGCTACGACGTCTACAAGGGACGCCAGCTGGTGCAGGAACGTCTCACCCAGCTGAATGGCGCGGCGTTCCCGCACGTGTCCCGTCCCCCGGCGGTGCTTCCCCCGCTGTCGTCGTCCAGCCGCGTGATGATGATCGGGCTGTCCGGCAAGAACCTCTCGCCGATCCAGAAGTCGGTCATCGCCCGCTGGACCATCAAGCCCAAGCTGCTGGGCATCCAAGGCGTCTCCGACGTGAACGTGTGGGGCCTGCGCGACCAGCAGATCCAGGTGCAGGTCGACCCGAACAAGCTGCGCGACCAGAAGGTTTCCCTCAGCCAGGTCGTCGCGACGGCCGGCAATGCGCAGGTCGCCTCCCCGGTGAGCTATCTGGAGGCTTCGGTCCCCGGCACCGGCGGCTTCATCGAGACGCCGACGCAGCGGCTCCCCATCCGCAACGTCTTCGACAACATCGCCAGCCCGTCGACGCTCGGCCAGGTGCCGATCGAGGACACCGACGGCAGGCTTCGGCTCACCGACGTCGCCGACGTCGTCGAGGAGCACCAGCCGCTGATCGGCGACGCCGTGGTCGACGACGGTGAGGGGCTCCTGCTCGTCATCGAGAAGTTCCCCGGCGCCGACACACGGGAGATCACCCGTCAGATCGAAGAGAAGCTCGCCGACCTCAAGCCCGGCCTGGCCGGGATGACGGTCGACACATCGGTGTTCCGCCCGGCCAGCCTGATCGATCGCGCCGTCGACAACACGCTCATCGCCGTCGGCGTCGGACTCGTGCTGGCGATGCTGGTGCTGGTCGCCATGGCGCGCTCGCTCCGTCGCGCCCTGGTGTCGGTGACGGCGATCGTCGTCTCGCTGATCACCGCTGCGGCGGCGCTCATCCTCATCGGCGAGACGCTCAACGCCCTCTCCGTGGCCGGGCTGGCGCTTGCGCTGGTCGTGCTCGTCGACGACGCCGTCGCCGGGATCGACACGGTCGTCGAACGAGGTCAGCACGACGACGATCTCGTCCGGATCCGCGACGCCGTCCACCAGACCCGTCGGCCCCTCGCCTATGCCACGGTGATGGGCGCGATCGCGATCGTCCCGCTGTTGGTGATGGAAGGGCGACCCGGCGCGTTCTACGCCCCGCTCGGCGTGGCCTTCCTCGTCGCCCTCGTCATCGGGATGATCGTCGCTCTCACGCTCACTCCCGCCCTGGCGTCGGTGCTGCCGGCACGTGAGCCTCGGACCCCGCGAGCCACCCGCTTCACGCGGTGGCACGACAGAGTGCTGACCCGGTCCCTGGCGCGTTCCCACGCCGTCGTGGCGGCCGCCATCGCGGCCGTGGTGGTCGGCATCGTCGTGGTGCCACTGCTCAGCAGCTCGATCGTCCCGACCATCGAGGACCGCGACGTCCTGGTACGGATGGAGACGAAGTCGGGCACGTCCAACACCAGGATGACCGCGGTCGCGACGCAGATGAGCAAGCAGCTGCGCGCCATCGACGGCGTCGGCAACGTTGTCGGAGCCGTCGGGCGCGCCATCACCGGCGACCGCATCGTCGACGTCAACTCCGGCGAGATGATCGTCTCGATCGATGCCGACGCCGACTACGACCGGACCATGACGGCCATCCAGAAGGTCGCCGACAGCATCCCCGACGGAGAGGCGACCGTCACCTCCTACTCGACCCAACGGATCCGCGACGTCGGTGGCGTGACCCGGGGCGAAAACCTCGCCCGCGGCGGTGGACTGGATGTCATGACCGGCGTCAGCCGCGCCCTCACCGTGCGGGTGTACGGCCAGAACCTGGACGAGCTCAAGCACCAGGCTGCGCGGGTCCAGCAGGTCATCCAGGACGTCGACGGCGTCGCGACTCCGACGCTCGAGGAACCGCAGGAGCAGCCGACGGTGGAGATCGAGGTCGACCTGGAGAAGGCGGCCAAGTACGGGCTGAAGCCCGGCGACGTCCGTCGCTCCGAGGCGGTGATGCTCCAGGGCATCCTCGTCGGCAGCGTCTTCAAGGACCAGAAGGTCTTCGACGTCATCGTCAAGGGCACCCCGACACTCGCCGACCACGAGGACGCGCTCAAGAACCTGTTGATCGACACCGACGACGACACGAAGGTGCGTCTGTCCGAGGTGGCCGACGTCCGCGCCGGACGCACTCCCACGGTCATCGACCGCGACGCGGTCTCCCGCAAGCTCGACATCACGGCCGACGTCAAGGGCCGCAGCGTCGAAGCCGTCGCCGACGACCTGGAGAAGCGGCTGCGCGACCTCAAGATGCCGACGGAGTATCACGCCGAGGTGCTCGACCGCACGGTCGACGAGGAGGTCAACTTCGGCAACATCGCCGTGGCCGCACTCGCCGCGTTGATCGGCGCGCTGCTGCTGTTCCAGGCCCTCCTGCGCAACTGGCGGCTGGCCGGCGCCGCACTCATCGCCGTCGGCGCCTCGACCTTCGGCGCGGTCGTCGCCGCGCTCGCCCTGACCAGCGGACTGACGATCGGGGCCGGGTCCGGACTCCTCGCGATCGCCGTCCTGTCCGCTCGGCACGTGGCGGTGACCCTGCGGCACCTGCAGGAGCTGGAGCTGGATGGACACTCCTTGGACGTGGCCTTGGTCAAGAACGGCGTCACCGACACCCGCGGATACGTGCTGACCAGTGCCTTGACCACAGCGGCCTTCCTGCTCCCGACTGCGCTCCTCGGCTCACGCCTCGGCCTGGAGATCCTTTCCCCCTTCGCCGTGACGGTCCTGGCCGGGCTCGTCTCGCTGGTGGCGGTCGATCTCGTCGTCCTCCCCGTGTTCTACCGGTTCGTCCGGACCCACGGCGGCCCTCCGCCGGCACCGGGCGACGACCTCGACGCCCTCCCGGTCCCGGCAGGGAGCGCGACGTCATGACGCGGCCGTCGCGACGGACGCTGCGACTCGGCCTCGTCCTGGCCACCATGGCCACGACCGCCGTGCTGGCCGGGTGCGCCGGCGAAGGCGAGGACGAGGAGGAGGTCGACCTCGTCCAGACCACGCTCGAGGATCTCGAGGCCTACCCGGGCCATCACACCGTGACCTTCAGCAAGCTCGGCGCACGACGTGCGGACGTGGGCACGACAGCGGTCACGGCCGGATCGGGCCACCGCGAGCTCCCACACGCGGCGCTGCTGTACGACGCCGACGGTTCCACCTTTGTGTACGTGGCCACCGGGCCACTCAGCTACCGGTACACGCCGATCACCCTGCTCGAGGTCGTGGATGACACCCTCCACTTCACCGGCGGACCGAAACCGGGTGAACAGGTCGTGACCAGTGGCCTCCCCCAGGTCCACGGTGCCGACATCCAGCTGGAGTTCGGTGAGATCGCATGATGCGCTGGATCGTCTCCCGGAGCTTGCGCTACCACTGGATCGTCCTGTTGGTCGGCCTCGGCATCATGGCGCTCGGCGCTTCGGAGGTGCCCAGCGCCAAGGTCGAGGCCTTCCCGGAGTTCTCCGAGCCGCAGGTCGAGATCCAGACGATCGCGTTGGGCAACTCCACGTCAGAAGTGGAGTCACTCATCACCGTGCCGATCGAGGAGGCCCTCAACGGCATCCCCGGCCTGGCCCGCCTGCAGTCGAAGTCCGTCGCCCAGCTGTCCTCGATCAAGCTCGTCTTCGAGAAGGGCACCGATGAACGCCGGGCCCGCCAGCTCGTGCAGGAGCGGGTCGGTGAGGTGCTGCCGAACATCCCCACGTGGGCCAGTCCGCCGTGGATCATGCCGGCGTTGTCCTCAACGAGCCGGACCATGGAGATCGGGCTGAGTTCGGACTCCGTCGACATCATCGACATGTCCGCGATCGCCTACTGGAAGATCCGCGAGCGCCTCCTGCGCGTGCCGGGTGTCGCCACGGTCGACATCTACGGCGAGCGATTGAAGCAACGGCACGTCCAGGTCGACCCGAAGCTGATGGCGAAGTACCGCATCTCCATCGACCAGGTGATGGAAGCCGGATCGGAAGCACTCGACTCCGGAGTGCTCGCCTACGCCCAGTCGTTCACGGTCGGCCAGGGCGGTTTCATCGAGACGCCGCTGAAGCGCCTCAACATCCAGGACGTCCAGACGATCCAGAACGCCGCCGAGCTGGCCGAGGTCACCGTCGCCAAGCGCGGGGACCGGGTGCTGCGCATGAAGGACCTCGGCCAGGTCCTGCAAGCCAGCCAGCAGCTGTGGGGCGAGGCGGTCATCGACGGCGGTGACGGGCTCCTGCTCGTGGTCAACAAGTCTCGCGGCGCGAACACGAAGGAAGTCACCGAGGAGGTCGAGCAGGCGCTCCAGGACCTGCAGCCCGGCCTGCCCGGGATCGAGATCGACCCCACGATCTTCCGGCCGGCGACGTTCGTCGACCAGTCGATCGACAACCTCACCCGCGCCCTGCTGCTGGGGATGCTGCTGGTGATCGTCATCATCTCGGCGTTCCTGTTCACGATCCGCACGGCCATCATCAGCCTGGTCGCGATCCCGCTCTCCCTGGTGTCGGCCCTCTACGTCCTCGACCTGCGGGACGCGTCGATCAACGTCATGGTGCTGGCCGGACTCGTGGTGGCCATCGGGGTCGTGGTCGACGACGCGATCATCGACGTCGAGAACATCGTCCGGCGTCTTCGCGAGGCCCGAGCGTCGAACAGCAAGACGTCCACGATCCGCACGATCCTTGACGCCTCGGTCGAGGTTCGCACCGCCATCACCTACGCGACGATGATCAACATCATCGCCGTCACGCCGGTGCTGTTCCTGGCCGGGCTCTCCGGTGCCTTCTTCCGTCCGATGGTGCTGACCTATTCGCTCGCGGTGTTCATCTCGATGATCGTCGCGATGACGGTGACTCCGGCGATGTGCCTCGCGCTCATGTCCGCGCGCGGACTGAGCTCACGACCGTCCCCGCTCCTGACCTTCCTCAAGAAGCACTACCGCCGGGCGCTGACGCGGACGATCGGCCGGCCGGCACCCGCCATCGCCGCTGCGCTCGTGCTGAGCCTGGCCGGGCTCGTCGTCTACCCGACCCTCGGCACAGAGCTGCTGCCGAAGTTCAAGGAACGCGACTTCCTCGTGGGGTGGGCCACCGAGCCGTCGACGTCCATCGTCGAGGAGAAGAAGGTCGTCGCGTCCGCCTGCCGGCAGATGGCGAAGATCCCCGAGGTCCGCGACTGCGGTGCCCACATCGGGCAAGCGCTGCTCGGCGAGGAGATCGCCGGCGCGAACTTCGGGGAGCTGTGGATCAGCATCGACCGCCAGGCCGACTACGACGAGGCGCTGGCCAAGATCGAGAAGGTCGTCGCCGGCTATCCCGGCATGCAGACCGAGGTCCTGACCTACCTGCGCGAACGCGTGGAGGAGGACCTCACCGGCTCCAGCGGCGCCGTCGTCGCCCGAGTCTCCGGACCGGAACCTGCCGTGCTCGGAGCCCTGGCGAAGGAGGTCACCAACGAGATCGGTGACGCTCCCGGCATCGTCGACGCGCACTCGGAGCTCCAGGTCCAGCAGCCGCAGATCGAGATCACCCTCGACCTCGCGAAGGCGCGGCAGTACGGGCTCAAGCCGGGCGACATCCGGCGCCAGTCGTCGGCCTACATCGCCGGCGAGGAGGTGTCGGACATCTTCACCAACGGCCGCGCCTACGACGTGCACGTCTGGTCGATCCCGTCGGCTCGCAACAGCGTCGACGACATCAGAGACCTTCCGATCGACGCTCCCACCGGCGGCAAGGTCGCGCTGCGGGAGGTCGCCGACGTGACGATCCGCGACACCCCGAACACCATTCAGCGCGACGGGCAGACCCGGCGCGTCGACGTGATCTCGAACCTGAGAGCGGGTGCTGACCTCGGCAAGGCCGTCAGCTCGGTGCGGAGCCGGGTGCATGCCATGAACCTGCCCGAGGGCTACACGGTCGAGATCCTCGGCGAGGGCGACGAGCTCGCCGCCGCGCGAACGCGACTGCTGGTCTTCGGGTTGCTCGCGATGGCGACGGTCTTCTTCCTCCTTCAGGCCGCCTTCTCCAGCGCCCGCCTCGCGGCGATGGCAGGCCTGCTCCTGCCGACCTCGCTCGTCGGCGGCATCCTGACGATTCCGCTGGCCGGAGGCCTGGTGTCACTCGGATCGCTGGTCGGTCTCCTCACCGTGTTCGGCATCGCCGCACGCAACGGGATCCTGATGATCAGCCACTTCCAGCACCTCGAGCACGAGGAAGGGATGGCCTTCGGGCCCGAGCTGGTGATCCGCGGGGCACTGGAGCGGCTCGCGCCGATCACCATGACGGCGCTGGCCACCGGACTCGCCATCGTGCCGCTGATCATCACCGGGACCGCGCCGGGTCAGGAGATCGAGCACCCGATGGCGGTCGTCATCCTCGGCGGGCTGGTGACCTCGACGCTGTTGAACCTGTTCATCATCCCGTCGTTGTACCTGCGGTTCGCGAAGTCGCGCGCGACCTCGAGAAAGAACGTTCCGGCGCAGGCCTGACGACTAACGCCGGGGCTCCTCGGGGAGTCCCGGTGGGTCGCTCGTCGGGCGCTCGTCACCGGCCATCCAGCCGCCGTAGACGTCGACCATCTCGACCACCCGATCGTCGAACGGCTCGACGACGAGCAGCCAGGCGTGGTCGTCCGCGTCGTCCTCGCCGGCGAAGGCCTCGCGCCGGAGGTCCCAGGAGTAGCCCTCGGCCTCCAGCGCCCTGACGAGCTCGGCGGCATCGTCGTCGGTGTCGAAGTGGATCGCGTTCATGTGATCACGCTATCGGCGTTTCCGACGACACCCGGTCCGCTGCGACATCATCGCTGGGTCGAGCTGGTCAGACCTGGGACGTGAGGTCGTCCAGGCGTGCCACGAAGGCGTCGATGCGCTCGCGGGTGCGTCGCGGCTCCCCGACTCTGGTGAGATTGAGGAATCCGGGGTCTCCGCGCTCCTGACCTGCGGCGATGCGCTCGCACGCCGTGGTCATCCGGGTGACAACGGCGTCGAGCACCGTCACCGGTCCCCACTCTCCGTAGGCGTCGACGAGCAGGTCGAGCCGTCGGACCGTCTCCTCCGTGCCGATGTCGCGGTACAGCGGGATGCCGGTCCAGGCGAGGAAGGCGAGGTCGTCGATCGGGTGCCCGGGGCCGGCCATGTCCCAGTCGACCATCGCCACGAAGTGGCCGCTCTGGATGATCCAGTTGTAGGCGCCGGGGTCGTGGTGGCAGATGATCTGTCCGGGCTCGAGGGTCGCCTCTCCCCCGCGCCACACTCTCGGGCCTTCAGGACGGAACCCGTCGACGACGTCGTGGAACTCCCGCAGCCAGGTGACGGCTTCGACCAGGACGCCGTCCAGCACCACCTCGCGATCGACCGGGACGCCACGGCCCTCCACGTAGGTGAGCACCTCGCGCTCGTCCTCGTCGATGCCGTGCACCTCCGGCACGCCTCGAAGGCCCTGGTCGGCGAGATGGCCGAGCAGCTCGTGCACCGCAGGCGTCCACGGCCCGGTCGGGCGGCGCACGGTGCGACCGATCCGGGTCGCCCCACCCACGTTGCCGTCCAGGTCCTCGGTCTGTCCGTCTGGGCCGTTCATACCACGATCGTGACATGGCTAGTCCTGCGGCGTGTCACCCCGGCCGGCGCGGTTCACGCTCGGCATTCGACGTGGCAGGGTGGTGCCGTGGGCCATTCGCACTCAAGCTCGTCCTTCGCCCCCGCCCCGCCCCGTCGCGCACTCGGCACCTTGCTCACCGTGATCGTGCTGGCCATCGCGGCCGGGGCCGTCATCGGCATGGTCGTGCTGTGGCCCGACCCCGATGATGTGCCCAGGGACGCGAACCCGTACACCGGGCCGGGGGTGACCACGGTCGATGCGGAGGTCGTGCGGATCCAGCCGTTCGACTGCAACAGCGGCGGCGAGGGCCCCGACCAGCAACCCACCGTCGACGGCGACTGCGCACGCGTGAGCGCCAGCACCGAGAAGGCCGGGCAGGCCCTGTTCACGCTGGACGCCGGTCGCTACCGTGCCGGTATCGAGGTCGGCGACCCCATCCGGGTGGTCCGCATCCAACCCCCGGGCGAGCCCGTCTCCTGGGAGTTCCTGGACTTCCGCCGCGGGCTCCCCCTCACCGCTCTGGCCGTCGCGTTCGCCCTGCTCGTGGTGCTGGTCGCGCGCTGGCGAGGATTCTTCGCGGTGGTTGGCATCGGCGTCACGCTGCTCGCCCTCACCAAGTTCATCCTGCCGGCGATGCTCGCCGGGGAGAGCCCGATGGCTGTGGTGATCGTCGGTTCCACCGCCATCATGATCGCGGTTCTCTATCTGGCGCACGGCGTGAGCATCCGCACCACGTCGGCGTTGTTCGGCACGCTCGCCGGCATCGGCCTGACTGCCCTGCTCGGGCTCGGCTCCACCGCCTGGACGAATCTCAACGGGGTCGGAACCGAGGACGACCAGGCGCTGATCGCCACCGTGCCCGCGCTCGACCTCTCCGGAGTCGTGGCTGCGGCGATGGTCATCGCCGGACTGGGTGTGCTCAACGACGTCACCGTCACCCAGGCCAGCGCCGTCTGGGAGCTGCGGTCCTCCCGCCCGACCGCCGGGCGCCGCGCCGTGTTCGCCTCGGCCATGCGGATCGGCCGCGACCACATCGCCTCCAGCGTCTACACGCTGGTCTTCGCGTACGCCGGATCGGCGATGACGATCCTGCTGCTGGTCACCGCCTACCAGCGGGGTCTGGCCGAGATCGCCACGACCGAAGAGATCGGTCAGGAGATCGTCCGCACCCTCGTCGGCGCGATCGGGCTGGTGCTCGCGGTGCCGATCACCACGGCCATCGCGGTCGGTCTCGCGCCCCGAGCCGTCGACGAGGACGACTTCACCGACACCCCGGACCTCGTGCCAGTCGCGCCATGAGCCCACATTTTGCGCGGAACAGCCCCGGAGGCGTCGACGCCGTCCTAGGGTCGGCACACCGCAAGGAAGGGCTTCATGACTGACAACGTGGACGACGTCGACGTCCCCGCCGACTGGTACCCGGACGCGCAGGGCATGACGCGCTGGTGGGACGGGCAGCAATGGACCGAGCACGTCCAGGAGCCGCAGGATTCCACGGTCGTCCAGCGCGACAAGCATCGCGCCGAGGCAGAGCCTGAGGACGATCACCGTCGTCGGGTCTGGCTCACCGCGACGGTCGTCGGCCTGCTGACGTTCTTCCTCGGCATGGGCATCGGTGGCCGGGGTTCCCCGCAGGCCCCGGAGGACCCGATTGCCACCGAGGCGACCGCTTCATCGGGTGCCACCTCCGCCGAGCTCGACCAGCGTGAGACGGCCCTCGACCAGCGCGACAGCGAGCTGACGGCGCGGGAGGACGACATCGACCAGCGAGAGCAGGAAGCCCTGCGGCAGCAGACCGAGCTCGAGAACGCCGGCTCCGGTGAGGGGGCGGACACCATCGACAACGGCGTCTACGAGGTCGGCGTCGACGTCCAACCCGGGCGATACAAGTCACCGGGACCGGACGATCCGTCGCTGACGTACTGCTCCTACCGCGTGTCGAACGACGAGGCCGCCGACGACATCGTGGCCAGCGAGAACTCCCAAGGGCCTGGCGTGGTCACGTTGGAGTCGGGCCAGTACTTCTCGTCGGAGAACTGCCGGCAGTGGACTCTGCAGTAGTCGTGCAGGTCGCTGCTCAGCGAACGTCGACTCGATCTCCACGACGTAGGGCCGTCGCGCAGGCGTCGTGAGAACGGGCGGTCACGCGCCGGTCTCAGGGCCGAGCAGGCCCGTGGCGACCGCGCGGGCTGCTGCCGCCGGATCGCCGCCGATCTCATCGGGCAATGCGCCTTGGAGCCACAGCGTGGAGAAGCCGTGCACGAACGACCACGCGGCGACGGCGGTGTGCGTCGCGTTGGTGCCGCGCTGGTGCTCGCCCAGCGTCTGGACGGCCTGCTCGAGGGCGGCTCGGCTTCGCTCCTGGGCGGACCGAAGGTCCGGGTCGTCCGCGCGGTACAGCTCGGGGCGGAACATCACGGCGAAGTGCGCCGGGTGCCCGATCGCGAACGACACGTAGGCGACGCCGGCCTCGACGAGGTCGTCCGAGGGCGCGGCGGCGACGAGCGCCTCCGCCAGGAGCTCGAAGCCCTCGGTCGCGACGGCGGTGAGCAAACCGGCCTTGTCGCCGAAGTGGTGCGCCGGCGCGGCGTGCGACACGCCCACCCGGCGCGCGAGGTCGCGCAGGTTGATCGATCCGGGTCCGTTCTCGGTGATGGCGTCCACGGCGGCGGCCAGGACGGCCTGGCGCAGGTCACCGTGGTGATACGTCTTCATGGCCCCAGTATGCCGGTTATCTAGTCATTGACAAGTTGCCGGTCTCGACGTAATCTAGGCACTGACAAGATCCCCCACACGTACGGAGGTTGAGCGATGGAACCGCTCGTCACTTTGGTCGGCGTCACCGCAATCCTGGTGGTCGTCGGACTCGTCCGGAAGAACCAGCTGCGCCGGGTGCCGGTCTCGCTCCGCGGCGGACTGGCGGCCATGTTCCTGCTCACCGGAATCGCGCACTTCATTGGTCTGCGTGAGGAGCTGGTCGCGATGGTGCCGCCCGGCCTCCCCTCCCCCGAGCTGCTCGTCACGATCACCGGCATCGCCGAGATCCTCGGTGCCCTCGGGCTGCTGATCGGGAGAACTGCTGGCCTCGCCGCCGCCGCTCTGACCGTGTTGCTCCTGCTGGTGTTCCCGGCGAACATCAACCACGCGCTCACGGCCGCCGAGGTCGACTGGGACAGCCAGTTGCTCCCCCGCACGATCATCCAGCTCGTGTTCTTGGCCGCCACCTCAGCCGTGGCACTTGACCGGCTCAGGTCGAGCGATCGCACCGGTGACCTGGTGGGTCAGATCAGACGGTGAGGAGCCGAACGCAGCAGCGGCCTACAGGTCCCGACGGAAGGTCTCGTCGGGGCCTGCTCCGCGCTGGGTGAGGTTGTAGATGGCGAGCGCCAGCCCGCCCCACAACACGGTCATCGCGAGCAGCATCATGATGATCGCTCCGGTACTCATGATCCGGCCTCCTCGTCTGCTGGTACGTCCAGGGACGTCTGCTCGCGCCATCGGACACGAACGGCCAGCACGGCCAGGACGAGCACCAAGGCGGCGACTCCCCACCCGAACACACCCAGCATCCAGCCGGGGTATCCCTCGTACGGCGTCTTGATGTCGTCGATGAGCTCGCGCACGAGCACGAACGCCAGCGCGAGCGGGGTGATGGCCGCGATCAGCACGAGCCACCAGCGTCCCAGCCGGAACGACCCGCGGAGGTTCATGTGGCCGGCGAGGTCTGGCAGTGCGCGTGCCACGTGTGCCAGCACGACCATGCTCACGACGGCGACCAGCAGGATCCCGTACCGGTTGATGAAGTGGTCGACGATGTCGAGGACGTAGATCCCGCTCGTCGTGCTGAAGAAGATCAGGCTGACGACGGCCGCGGGAACGCCGACGGCGAGCGAGGCGCCGATCCTGGTGAGCTCGAACTTGTCGCGCACCGCCGAGATGACGACCTCGATGACGCTGATGAGCGAGGTCAGCCCCGCGAACACGAGGGACCCGAAGAACAGGACGCCGATGAACGCTCCGGCCGGCGCCTCGCTGATGATCGCGGGAAAGGCGACGAAGGCGAGCCCGATTCCGTCGGACGCGACGTCCTCGACGGCCACCCCGGAGGCCTGGGCCATGAAGCCCAGCGCCGCGAACACGCCGATGCCCGCGAGAAGCTCGAAGCCGGAGTTCGACAAGCCGACCACGAGCGCCGAGCCGGACATGTCGGTCTTGCGGCCGACGTACGAGGCGTACGTGATCATGATGCCGAAGCCGACCGACAGCGAGAAGAAGATCTGGCCGAACGCCGCGGCCCACACCGACGCCTCGCCGAGGGCCGACCAGTTCGGGGCGAACAGCGCGTCGAGTCCCTCGGCGGCACCGGGCAGGAACAGCGCTCGCACCACGAGGACCGTGAAGGCGAGGATCAGCAGCGGGATGAACACGACGGCCGTGGCGCCGATCCCCTTCTGCACACCCAGCGCCATGACCACCAGGACCGCGATCCACACCAGCGCCAGTGGGAGGAGCACGCCGGGCACGATGTCGGTGGTCACGCCCGGGTCACCGGCCTGAAGGAACGAGCCGAACAGGAAGCCCTCGGGGTCGTCGCCCCACGCCTTGTCGATGGAGAAGAACGTGTATCGCACGGCCCAGGCGATGACGGCCGCGTAGTACACCGCGATCACGAAGCAGATGCCGACCTGCCACCAGCCGAGCCCCTCGGCCCTGCGGTCGGTGCGGGCGAACGACAGCGGCGCCGAGCCCCTGGCGCGATGCCCGAGGGCGTAGTCGAGCAGGAGGAACGGAAGTCCGGCGATCAACAGGGCGATGAGGTACGGGAGGATGAATGCCCCGCCGCCGTTCTCATACGCGACGTACGGGAAGCGCCAGATGTTTCCCAAGCCGACGGCAGACCCGATCGCCGCCAGGATGAAGACCCTCCGCGACGAGAAGACCCCGCGTCGGCTGTCTTCGGTCTCGATACCGCCTGCGTCTGCGCTCACGCATCCCCCCGGGAATTGGAAAGCCATCAGTATGCCGGAAAGCGGGTTCCGCCGTCCACGGCGTCGGGGGCAGGCATGTCACCCGATGACACCTCGGGTTGGTGCGCTACGTGGTGGCGACGTAGATGGTGGCGGTCGACTCTCCACCAGTGAGCGGGTTCGCGAAGGTGACCACCTCGGCCGTCGGGGTGCTGAACGCCTCGTCCAACGCCGCGAGGAAGTCGTCGTCGGGTGGGTCGTCGGACCAGAGCGCGAAGACGCCGGCTGGACGCAGGTGTCGCCGAAGACCGCCCAGCCCATCCGCGGTGTAGAACGCCGTGTGGCTGGCGTCCAGCACGTGACGCGGCGAGTGGTCGATGTCGAGCAAGATGGCGTCGAACCGGCCCGCGCCTTCGTCATCGCTGGGCTCGCGCATCAGCGCGAAGAAGTCGCCCTCGACCAACGTCGTGCGTGAATCGGACGTCAGTGCGGCCGACTCGGGCAGCAGGCCGCGCGAGTGCCAGTCGATCACCGTACCCAGTGCCTCGACGACCGTGAGCGACCGCACGCGCTCGTCCAACAGGGCGGTGACGGCGGTGTAGCCGAGCCCGAGCCCGCCGACGAGCACGTCGAGACTCTCCCCCCGCACCGCTGCGAGCCCGAGCCGGGCCAGCTCCCGTTCCGCCACGGTGAACAGGCTGGACATCAAGAACTCGTCGTCGAGCTTCACCTCGTAGATCTCGACGTCGAGCATCAGGTCGAGCCGGCGACGCAAGGTGATCAGACCCATCCGCGTCTGCTGTGCGTCGAGCTCCTCGAAGAGTCTGCTCATGTCGGCTCAGCCCTGACTTCTTCGCACCACCTCACCATGGCACATGGTGAGGTGACCGGTTCTCTCGCGAGGCGCGGGCGGTCGTCGTGGACGGGATTCTCAGGGTGCTGGTCGGCCAGGAGAGACCAGTTGCACGGCTCGGGCCGCGGCCAGCACTCCCACCACGCCCGTGAGGACCAGCAGGAAGACTTGGTACGCCGCCATCCCGGTCGTCAGGCCGTCGTGGCCGAGGCCGCCGTCGAAGAACCCCGAGGCGATGCTGACGAGGCAGGCCACGGCCAGCAGTCCAGCTGGTACGGCGGCGAGACGACGACGGCCACGGACGGACCACCACGTCATGAGCAGCTGCCCGGCGATCATCGGGAGCGGAGCAGCCAGCAGGGCTCGGCCGCCCCAGGCGTCGCCCCAGCGGTTGAGCCCGGACAGCGCGGCCCAGAGTCCGCCGACGAGGTCGACCGCGACGAGCGCGCTCATGGCGGCGACCAGCAGTCGCGGCACGATCGTCCGAGTGGGCGTCTCGGGGTCCTTGGGGGTGATCTGGGTGGTCATGGGAGCTTCCTTTCGAGTGGATGAGTGGGCCTACGGGAGGTGAGCGAGGGTGCGACCCGGTGGGCTGGCGCGCCGACGTCGAGGACGAGGAGTCCGCGCGCAAGGGCCAGGAGCAAACGACTCTCGGACGTGCTCTTGACTTCGTGGGCGGTGGTCATCGTCTGCTCCTGGTGGTAGCGGTGAGGTCGTGACTCGAACGTAGGTGGATCCCGCAGACCGTCACATCGACCGCGGGGCTGAATCCTGCCTAAGCCCCTGGGGTGACGACGGAAGGCCGTCGGCCGTCTAGATTCGTTCCGTGCCCAGTGACCTGGAACGCCGCAGGCCCACGCGGGAGGACGCCGCGTTGATGCTGCTCCTTCTCGTCCCCAGCCTCGCTCAGGTCCTGCTCGACCCGTTCCTCGAGCCGAGCATCGGCGTCGTCTACACCTTGGTGTCGGTGCTGCCCGTCGCGTGGCGGCGAACTCATCCCGCCCTGGCCGCCGTGGTGGGCGCGATGCCGTGGTGGCTCCCGACCGAGGGGTTCCTCTACCTCGGGTACGTCGTCGCCGTGATCCTCTTCTTCTCGCTCGGGGCCTGGGCCCAAGACATTCGCCGGGCGCTATTTGCCGGCGCCTGGGGGCTGGCCGCCGGGACGACCGGGACCCTGCTCGGACCCGAGGACGAGGTGGCGGTGATCGGCACCTGGCTGGTGTTGCTCGGGGGTTACGCCGCGGGACGGCTGGTCCGCCACGAGCGGGCCCGGTCCGAGAAGCTGAAGGAGCTGACGAAACGGCTTGAGATCGAGCGTGGTCACGCCGAGCGCTCGGCAGTCGCCGAGGAACGCGCCCGCCTTGCCCGCGAGCTGCACGACGTCGTGGGCCACGAGGTCACCCTGATCGCGATCCAGTCCGAGGCTGCGGCGTCCGCGTTGAGGGTCGACCCCAGCCGGGCGACCGATCCCATCGAGGCGATCCGCCAGACCGCGCACCGTGCCGGCGCGGAGATGCGCTCGATCCTCGGGATGCTCGATCTCGACGGTGGCGAGCCGCCGCCCGCGCCGGACATCTCCGGCGTCAAGGAGATCGCCCGGCGCGCGAGCACGCTGGGCATCGACAACACTCTCGAGGTCCACGGCAGCCCCTGGCCGAACTCACCGAACATCTACCTCGCACTCCATCGCGTGGTCCAGGAGGCTCTCACGAACGCGGGACGGCACGCCCCCGGTAGCGCCGTCGACATCGCGATCAATTGGCAATCCGACCACGTGTCCATCCGCGTGACCAACCAGGTGACCGGGACGGTCAGCGGGCCCGGCTACGGGACGAGGGGGATGCACGAGCGCGCGCGACTGCTCGGCGGCACCTTCGACGCGGGAGCCCGGCCGGATGGCAGCTATGTCGTCACGATGCGACTTCCCAAGCAGGACCAGCCATGACGAGGGTGGTGATCGTCGACGACCAGCCGATGGTGCGCGACGGACTGCGCCTGATCCTCGAGCTCGCCGGCATCGACGTGGTGGGCGAGGCATCGGACGGTCAGGAGGGAGCCGAGCTGGTCCTGGCGCTGACCCCTGACGTCGTGCTCATGGACCTGATGATGAGTCCTGTCGGAGGCATCGAGGCAACTCGCCGCATCGTCGAGGCACGATGCCCGAGCCGGGTGCTGATCTTGACGACGTTCGACCTCGACTCGCACGTCTACGAGGGATTGCAGGTCGGTGCCGCTGGCTACCTGCTCAAGGACGTCACCTCCGAGGGACTGGTCCGAGCGGTGGAGCAGACGGCAGCCGGTGAGACGCCGATGTCGGCGTCGGTGATGCGCCGGCTCGTGGACCACTTCGTACGACGTCCGCCTGAGCCGGTCTCAGATCCGGCGCTGGCGACCCTGAGTGAACGGGAGCGGGAGGTGCTCGAGCTCGTGGGGGCCGGCCTCACCAACACCGAGATCGCCGAGGCTCTGGTGATCTCGATGGCCACGGTCAAGACCCATGTGCGACACATCCTCGCCAAGCTCGACCTGCGTGACCGGGTCCAGGCGGTCGTGCTCGCACATCGCCTCGGGATCGTGGATCCGCGCCACTGATGCGGAACGACGGCTGCGCGACCGCGCTCGATCACACGTTGAAGCGGAACTCGACGACGTCGCCGTCGGCCATGACGTAGTCCTTGCCCTCCATGCGAACCTTGCCGGCGGCCTTGGCGGCGCTCATCGAGCCGGCGCCGACCAAGTCGTCGAAGGAGACGACCTCGGCCTTGATGAAGCCGCGCTGGAAGTCGGTGTGGATGACGCCGGCGGCCTCGGGGGCGGTGGCGCCCTTGCGGATGGTCCAGGCCCGCGACTCCTTGGGGCCCGCCGTCAGGTACGTCTGAAGGCCGAGGGTGTCGAAACCGACCCGGGCCAACGCATCGAGGCCCGGCTCCTCGACGCCCATGTCGGCGAGCATCTCGGCACGGATCGCGTCGGACTCCTCGTCGTCGCCCAGCTCGGCCAGCTCGGCCTCGCTCTTGGCGTCGAGGAAGATCGCCTCGGCCGGCGCGACGATCTCACGCATGCGTGGTCTTGAGGTCCTCGTCGGCGAGCTCGTCAGTGTCGCAGTTGAAGACGAAGATCTGGCGCTTCGCGCTGAGCAGGTGCAGGTCTCGCAGGGGCGCGAGGTCGAGGCCGGCCTGGAAGGCTCCGGTGCCGCCCTCGAGCACGGTCTGTGCGTGCTGAGCGGCCTGGAACGCCGGGACCAGCGACTTGTCCTTGCGGGACTCCTTGTCGAGCCGCGGGAGGGCGTTCTCGAGCGTCTGCAGGTCGGCGAGGATCAGCTCGGTGGAGATCGTCTCGATGTCGTCGGCGGGCGACACCTTGCCGTCGACGTGGGTGACGTCCTCGTCGCGGAACACGCGGGTGACCTGGCAGATCGCGTCGGACTCGCGGATGTGCGAGAGGAAGGCGTTGCCCATCCCCTCCCCCTCCGACGCGCCGCGGACGATGCCGGCGATGTCGACGAACTGCACGGTGGCCGGGAGGATCTTCGCCGAGCCGAAGATCTCGGCCAGCGTCGCCAGCCGGGAGTCGGGCACTCCCACCACGCCCACGTTCGGCTCGATGGTGGCGAACGGGTAGTTCGCGGCGAGCACGTCGTTGCGTGTGAGTGCGTTGAAGAGGGTCGACTTGCCCGCGTTCGGGAGCCCGACGATGCCGATGCTGAGTGCCACGAGAAACCACCCTAGAGGCTGGTCCGTCCGCGCTATGGACCGCGTGCCACGACAGGAATAGCGTCGAGGGAAGACAGGAGGTCTCACCGTGTTCATTCAAGTCATCCAGGCCCCGTGCACGCGACACGACGAGGCACGCGCACTGATGCAGGAGTGGAACGACACAGCCGGCGACGAGCCGAGCGGCATGCTCGGCGGCACGTTCGGCATCACCGACGACGACCAGTTCATCGGCGTCGTCCGGTTCGAGTCCAAGGAGGCCGCGATGGCCAACTCGGAGCGCCCGGAGACGTCGGCCATGGCCGAGAAGATGGCCGCCGTCATGGACGGCCCCCCGGAGTTCCACGACTGCGACGACGTCACCGAGTGGATGGGCGGCGGGTCCGACGACGCCGGCTTCGTCCAGATCATGCGGGGCCGGACCGACGATCCTGCCGCGCTGAAGACGATGCTCAGTCAGGACACGGCGCAGTTGCGAGAGATGCGACCGGACATCCTCGGCGGCACCGTCGCCTTCGAGCCCGACGGCACCTTCACCCAGACCGTCTACTTCACTGACGAGGCGAGCGCGCGGGAGGGCGAGAAGCAGGAGCCCCCACCGGAGATGGCCGAGGCGATGGAGACGGCGTTCCGCGACATCACCTACTTCGACCTGCGGGACCCCTGGTTCGAGTCCGGCACCTGAATCAGTCGTCGACCAGGCCGTCGATGAGACGGTCGAGCACTCGACTGGTCTCGTCGCGCGCCCGGGCAGGGTCGTCGGCTCGGGCGACGTAGAGCGCCGCTTCGTCGAGGGCGCCGATCACCACATGGGCCAAGGGCTCGGTCGGCTGGGGCGGGATGCGGCCGACGCCGATCGCGTGGTCGATCATGCCCTGCACCATCCCCATGCCGTAGCCCATGCCGATCTCGCGCCACCGCTCCCAGCCGAGCACCGACGGCGCCTCGATCAGGACGATCCGATGCACCTCGGGCTCGGCGCAGGCGTCGAGCCAGGCCCGCGCGCCGAGCCGCATGAGGGCGATCGGGTCCTCGTCACCGGACTCGGCAACCTGGGCGGCCACCGTCGTCATGACCTCGGCCTCCACGGCCTCGAACACCGCCGCGAAGAGCTCTGTCTTGTCGGTGAACTGGTGATACATCGCGCCGCGCGTGACGCCGGCCTCGTTCGCGATGGCGTCGGCGCTGACCCCACCGAACCCCTTCGACGCGAACAGCGGCCGAGCAGCGGCGAGCAACGCGTCCTTGGTCGCGGCCGAGCGCTCGGCCTGCGTCCGTCGAGGCTGGTTCATGTGGTCACTTTCATACAGTCTGTATGTATGTTACTTTGACGGTCCCACCGTACCCCGCTCAGGAGCCCTCATGCCGACCATCGACCTTCCCGCCGGCCGCGTCGAGTACCACGTCTCCGGACCCGACGAGAGTGACGCCCCGCCCGTCGTGTTCGTCCACGGACTGCTCGTGAACAGCGAGCTCTGGGCCGGCGTGGCCGCCACGCTTGCCGACGAGGGCATCCGGTCCTACCGTCCCGAGCTGCCCCTCGGCTCGCACACGATCCCCTTGAAGGCCGAGGCCGATCTCAGCCCTCGCGGCGTGGCGCGGATCATCATCGACTTCCTCGAGGCTCTGGACCTCACTGACGTGACGCTGGTCGGCAACGACACCGGCGGCGCCCTGTGCCAGTTCCTCCTCGACACCGACCCCAGCCGGATCGGCCGACTCGTCCTCACCAACTGCGACGCGTTCGACGTCTTCCCGCCGTCGCCGTTCGACCTGATCGTCAAGATCGGTCGCCGGCGGGGTGGGCTGTCCCTGTTGACGCAGAGCATGCGGCCTCGACTGTTCCGCCACTCGGTGCTCGGCTACGGCGGACTGGTCCGCAAGCCGCTCGATCCCGCCCTCACCGGACGATGGGTCGCACCCACTCGGCGCGACGCCGGCATCCGGCGCGACACGAGGCGTTTCCTGAGCGGGGCCGAGCCCGCCGAGCTGCTCGACGTGTCGACTCGTCTCGGTGACTTCGGCAAGCCGGTCCGCCTGGTCTGGGGAAACGCCGACCGGTACTTCACCATCGATCTCGCAAAGCGACTGCGCGACGCCTTCGGCGACGCCGAGCTCGTGGAGGTTCCCGGCGGCCGGACCTTCATCCCGCTCGACGAGCCCGAGCGCGTCGCCGCGGAGATCCGCACCATGTCCTACGCCCGCGACTGACGCGATCGGTCGCCATCGGCGACGGGTGCGATGATCGCCTCATGACCGTCATCAAGATCAACGCCATCACGGTGCCCGAGGGGTCCGGCGACGAGCTCGCCCACCGGTTCGCCGCGCGAGCCGGCTCCGTGGACGACGCCGACGGGTTCGAGGGGTTCGAGCTGCTCAAGCCCACCGACGATCGCGACCAGTGGCTGGTGCTCACTCGATGGCGCGACGAGGCGGCATTCCAGGCGTGGGTCGAGTCACCGTCGTTCGCCGAAGGTCACCGCTCCGCGGTCGAACGCGCCGGCGGCGACGCCCCCAAGCCGGTCTCCACGCACAGCGAGGTCTGGTCCTACGAGATCGCCGGGGGCTCCCAACCCGGTTGACGACTGCGGTTCCAGCGCGGGAGCGACATCGTGTCCGACCCAGCGGTTACCGTCGAAGCATGTCGTCCATGACGGCGCGTTCGCCCGTCGCGTTGGCGCGACGCGACCTCTCCGCCCCGCAGGGCGTCGCCCTGGCGAGCGGGTCGCTCGCGGCCATCACCGCACTCGACCTCCTCGACGGACGGCTCGGGTTCCTGTTCTCGCTGGGATTCGTGCTCGCCGTCGTCACCGCACCGCTCAGCGTCGACGTCCGCTCGCTGCTCACCACCGGCGTCCTGCCGCCCGTCCTGCTCATCGTCGCGCTCGTCGCGGTCGCGGTCGTCGCGCCCGATGCCATCGCCGTCGACGGCCTGCCGGCCGACGCCGGTGCTTTCGGCCGCACCCTTGCCGCGGTCATCGACCACGGCATCACCCTCGTGATCGGTCATGCCCTCGCGCTGGGCGCCATCGGCGTCCGCGTGGCGTTGAGCCCGTCTAGCCCGTGACCTGATCGGTGAAGCACCAGCGCCAGGCCTCACCCGGCTCGAAGCTCCGCATGACCGGGTGGCCGGTCTCCGCGTGGTGCTTGGTGGCGTGCTGGTGCGGCGATGAGTCGCAGCACCCGACATGGCCGCAGGCCATGCAGAGCCGCAGGTGCACCCACTCGGTGCCGTCGCGCAGGCACTCCTCACACCCGTCGGCCGTCGTGGGACTCGGCGTGTCGGTGGCCTCCCGGAGGTGCTCACACCCGCCGGACCCGGAGACCGGCGGCCGCAGGTCGGTGACGCGATGGGCCGTGGTCTCGTCCTCCGCCAGCCGGTCGAGGATCGACTCCTCGACGTCGAGCGCATCGAGGACCCGTTGCAGGATCGACTGGTCGATCGATCTCTCATCACGCAACCGGAGCACCTCGGCCCGCTCGACCTCCAGCATCGCCGCCCGCGCCCGGGAGTACTGCGCGCTCGGCGTCTCCAGCCCGCCGAGCCGCTCCCACACCGCGTGGGCACGGTCGGTGGCCCGCTGCCGGAGCCGCTCCATGACGCGTTCGGAGACGCGATCGGTCTCCTCGGCGTCGAGGTAGGCCAACCCGGCGGTCGAGGCCGCTTGATGGACCTTGGCTTCCTCGAGGCTGTCCTCGTGGGGGTCCGGCCCCTCGAGCCGGAGCAACCGCACCACGGTCGGGAGCGTCAAGCCCTGGATGAGCAGCGTGCCCACCGTGACGACGAAGGCGACCATCACGAGCGCCGGCCGGTGCGGGGTGTCGGCGGGAAGCAGGAACACCGCAGCCAGCGTGACGACGCCACGCATGCCGGCCCACGCGATCACGGTGGGGTACTGCCACGGCGGCGGCGGGTCGGCCCGGCCGACCGCCGGGATGAGGCGCGGCAGGTACGTCGCCGGGAACATCCAGACCAGTCGCAGAACCATCACGCCGACCAGGACCACCGTGCTTCCGGCGGCGACCCGGCCGAGCGACAGCTCGTCGTCGCCGAGGTCGGCGACGATGCCCCGGATCTGCAGGCCGATGAGCAGGAAGACCACGTTCTCCAGCACGAAGGAGATGGTGGCCCAGTTGGTGCGCTCGAACAGTCGGGACGACGCCGACTGGATCCAGTGCGACTTGTGCCCCAGCAGCAGGCCGGCGACCACGACGGCGAGCACACCGGACGGGTGCGCATCGAGGCCGGGCACGGTGATCTCCTCGGCCGGGAGGTACGCGATCCATGGCGTCAGCAGGGAGAACGCCACGTCCGTGACGTTGTCGTCGATGCGACGGCGGATCTTGCCGACGACGAGCGCCACGACCGCGCCAATGAGCACGCCACCAACGGCCGAGACGATGAACCCGAGGCCCACCTCCCACACGCTCACCGTGCCGGCAGTCGCCGCGATCGCCGTGCGCAGGACGACGATCGCCGTGGCGTCGTTGACCAGGCTCTCGCCCTCCAGGATCGTGATCGCGCGCCGGGGCAGCCCGACCCGCCGGGCGACGGTGGTGGCCGCGATCGCGTCCGGCGGAGCGACCACGGCACCGAGCGCGAACGCCACCGCCCAGTCGACCGGGAACACCCAGTGCACGAGCACCGCGATGCCGGCCGTCGTGAACACCACGAGGCCGACGCTGAGCAGCGCGATCGGTCGCCGGTTCGCGGTGAAGTCGATGAGCGTGGTGCGGAGCGCCGCCGCATAGAGCAGCGGCGGGAGGAACCCGATCAGGACGATCTCCGGCGTCAGCTCGACATCGGGCACGAAGGGCACGTAAGAGCAGCCGATGCCGACCACGATCAGCACCAGCGGCGCGGCGACCGAGAACCGCTCCGACACCGCACTGACCGCGACCGCAATCGCGACAAGGGTCACCAGCGTCAGGGCGAGGTCCATGGCGCTACGTCCTCACCGGCTCAGACGCCGGCAGCCTTCATGTCGCGCCGGAGCTCCGGCGGCAGGGAGAACGTCAGGCTCTCCTCGGCGGTGCGCACGGCGTTGGCGTCGGGGTGGCCGTGCTCGGCCAGATACGCGAGGACGTCCTGGACGAGGTCGTCGGGCACGCTCGCACCGGAGGTGACACCGACGCGCTCGACGCCGTCGAGCCAGGCCTCGTCGAGCTCACTCACGTCGTCGATGCGGTAGGAGGCCTTCGCACCCGCCTCGAGCGCGACCTCGACGAGACGAACGGAGTTGGAGGAGTTGGCCGATCCCACGACGATCACGAGGTCGGACTCGCGGGCGATCTCCTTGACCGCGACCTGACGGTTCTGCGTGGCGTAACAGATGTCGTCGCTCGGCGGGTCCTCCAGGTGCGGGAACTTCTCGCGCAGCCGTCGGACGGTCTCCATGGTCTCGTCGACGCTCAGCGTGGTCTGCGACAGCCAGGACAGAGGAGTGTCCGGCGGGAAGTCGAGGCCGTCGACGTCGTCGGGGTGCTCGACGAGGGTGATGCTCTCGGGGGCCTCCCCCGCGGTGCCCTCGACCTCCTCGTGACCGGCATGGCCGATGAGCAGGATGTGCTTGCCCTCGCGGGCGAAGCGCTTGGCCTCGTGGTGCACCTTCGTGACCAGGGGGCAGGTGGCGTCGATGGTCTTGAGACCGCGTTCGGTGGCCTCCTCGTGCACGGCCGGCGAGACGCCGTGGGCCGAGAAGACGACGGTGGCGCCCACCGGCACCTCGTCGAGCTCCTCGACGAAGATCGCGCCGCGGGCCGCGAGGTTGTTGACCACGTGCTTGTTGTGCACGATCTGCTTGCGCACGTACACGGGCGCGCCGTAGAGGTCGAGCGCCTTCTCGACCGTGATGACGGCGCGGTCGACGCCGGCGCAGTAGCCGCGCGGGTCGGCCAGAAGCACGCTTCCGCCCACCGGGGGGATGCCGAGATCGACGTTCGTGGTCATGGCGCCGAGTCTATCGGCCGCCCCTGAACCGCCGGGTCGACGGGGCGGAGCACCGAGCCCGGCGGGGACCGCGCCATCCGGACGGCCACCGCCCTCTCCAGCGGCATCGGCGGTTGCTCACCAGCGCTGCAATGAGTGGGGAAAACCTTCGTCTTCGAACACCTGTTCTGATAGAATCAAGCCATGCTCGGGGACCCCGCCACCACCATCGCCACGCTGCGCGACGCCGCCCGCGCGATGAGGTCGGTGACCACGCCGGTGACCGACGAGGTCCGGGCGATCGAGAGGGCAATCCGGGCACTCGAGGCCGCCAAGTGCGAGCGCATGGCCGAGATGGACGACGCGAAGGCCCACCAGGCAGACGGTGCATCGAGCATCAGCATTTGGGCCAGGCGGGAGCTGCAGCAGGACGCGGGGCCGACCCGCCAAATGTGCAGAGCAGCCTGAAGGGGCGGCGGCCCGCAGTGGTCACGACCCTCCGTGGACGTCGCCCCGACACTAGGCTGAGCATCGTGCCCCTTGAGACCAGCGCGGACGCTCCCGCACCGCTGCGCCAGGTCTCGACCCTCATCGGCCAGTACGTCGGACGGCTGGGAGCGGTGTGGGTCGAGGCCGAGGTCGCCTCGGTGAACCGTCGCCCCGGGAAGTGCTTCCTGGTGCTCCGCGACCTGCGCGCCTCCCTGTCGATCCAGGCCACCTGCCACGTGTCCATCCTCGATGCGGCGCCGGCGCCGGTCGTCGAGGGCGCCCGCGTGATCGTGCACGCCAAGCCCTCGTTCTACGAGCCGAACGGCGCCCTGTCGCTCGAGCTGCGCGAGATCCGCCCCGCCGGCGAGGGCGAGCTGCTGGCTCGGCTCGAGCGCCGCAAGCAGCTGCTCGCGGCGGAGGGCCTGTTCGACCCCCGCCTCAAGAAGCCACTGCCCCTGCTCCCCCGCGCCGTCGGTCTCATCACCGGGCGCGACTCCGATGCCGAGAAGGACGTGCTCCAGAACACGCGACTCCGCTGGCCGGACGTCACGTTCGTCGTGCGGCACGCGCTCATGCAGGGCGAGGGCTCGGCGCTCGGTGTCATCACCGCGCTGCGGGCGCTGGAGGCCGAGGGTGCCGTCGACGTCATCGTCATCGCTCGCGGCGGCGGATCGGTCGAGAGCTTGCTGCCGTTCTCGGACGAGGCGCTGGTGCGAGCGGTGCACGCCTGCTCGGTGCCGGTCGTCAGCGCCATCGGGCACGAGGCGAACAGCCCGATCCTCGATCTCGTGGCCGATGTGCGCGCATCCACGCCCACCGATGCCGCCAAGCGCATCGTGCCCGACGTCCGCGAGGAGCTGGCCGGGGTGGCCTCGATGCGCGAGCGCGCGATGCAGGCGGTGCGATCCCTGCTGCTGGGCGAGAGCCACGCCCTCGCCCAGCTGCGCTCGCGACCGGTTCTCAGCAACCCGGTCACGGTCGTGGACGCCCAGCAGGACGTCGTCACCGAAGCTCTCGGCAGGGCCCGCCGCAGCCTCGGACACCGACTCGACCGCGAGAACGACGACGTCGGTCACCACCTGGCTCGGGTCCGTGCGCTGTCCCCGCTGGCCACGCTCCAGCGTGGCTACGCCGTCGCGCTCGCCCCCGACGGCAGTGTCATCACTGCGCTCGACCAGGTATCCGAGGAGTTCGGGGTCCGCCTGGCCGACGGCAGTGTCCACGTCCGCACCCTGTCCACCGAGGAGATCCCCCATGGCTGACGCACCCGAGCTGCCGTACGAGCAGGCTCGCGACGAGCTCATCGCCGTCGTGCAGAAGCTCGAGACCGGCGGCACCACCCTTGAGGAGTCGCTGGCGCTGTGGGAGCGCGGGGAGCAGCTCGCCGGGATCTGCCAACGGTGGCTCGACGGCGCCCGCGAGCGACTCGCCCAGGCGTCCGGAACGGCTCAGGAGGCCGACAGCGACGAGATGTAGCGCTCGATCACGTCGCGGGGGGCGCTGCCGGTGACCAGCACGGTCATGTCGCCGTCACGGCGCACGTAGGTGGTGTCGCCGTCGTCGGCGCTGCGGCGGGTCCAGGTGTCGCCGTCGATCTCGCTGGTGCCGTCCGGCCTGCTCTCGCCGGCGAACCGGTCGATCGCCGACTTCTCGCCGAGCCGGACCTGCTCGAGCCCGATGTACTCGTCCTCGTCGGTGAGCACCCCCAGGTGCCACTCGCCGTCGTCGAACCGCACGGACGTCGCGCTCCACCCCTGGGGCAGGGTTGGCGGTGCGAGCAGGTCGAAGTCGGCGATGGTGCGCGAGCTCTCGGCCGCCGTGCGGTAGTCGACGACGCGGGCCGGCCCGTCCGGCTCGACCGTGACCAGGCGGCCGATGCCGAACAGCACCAGCAGGACCAGCCCCAGCACGGCGACCGACCGGATGATGTCACCCATCGACGGGTTGCCCCGGCTGCTGGTGCCACTCATGCGCGTGCTCCTGACTCTTGATCTCCCGCATCTGCGGACGCTGAGGCCTGCAATGAGCCGCAGGTGCGGATAAAGTCACCGTGTGACCGAATACCGACTGGCCGAAGCGGCCGACCTGCTGGGCGTCAGCGATGACACCCTACGACGCTGGCTGCACCAGGCGCGGTTCGAGACCACGTCCACCGCTTCAGGGGTGACGGCGATCACCGGGTCCGAGCTGGCGCGACTCGCCGTCGAGGTGGCCGAGTCGCCCGACCACGGCCCAACGGCGGGAAGCCCCCGGAACCGGTTGCGCGGCATCGTCACCAAGGTCACCAAGGACACCGTGATGGCTCAGGTCGAGCTGTGCTGTGGGCCCTACCGCATCGTCTCGCTCATCAGCCGCGAGGCTGTTGACGATCTCGCGCTGGAGCCCGGTTCGCTCGCGTGGGCGACGGTGAAGTCGACCAACGTCTCGCTCGAGATCTCGCCGTGAGACGCGGCGCAGCCCAGGTCGCCATCCTCCTCGCCGTCACCCTCGGCCTGACGGGGTGCGGTTCACCGACGGGCGACGACACCGCCGAGCTCCGGGTCCTCGCCGCGGCGTCATTGACCGAGTCGTTCACCGAGCTGAAGGGGACGTTCGAGCAGGCCCACCCCGGCGTCTCGGTCAGCCTGTCGTTCGACTCCTCGGCCATTCTCGTCGAGCAGCTCTCCCAAGGGCTGGAGGCCGACGTGCTCGCCACGGCCGACCTGCCCTCGATGGACAAGGCGGTGGCCGCGGGCGTCGTCACCGGGACCCCCAAGACGTTCGCCACGAACACGTTGGTGATCGTGACGCCCGCCGGCAACCCAGCCGGAATCACCGGTCTCGGCGACCTGGCGAACGCGTCCTTCGCCACCTGCGTCCCGGCAGCGCCGTGCGGCGACGCGACCCAGCGCTTGTTCGACCTCGACGGGTTCACCGCGAAGCCCACCACCGAGGAGGAGAACGTCAAGGGCGTGCTCACCAAGGTCACCACCGGGGAGATCGACGCCGGACTCGTCTACGCCTCGGACGCGCAAGCCGCCGGCGCCGAGGTCGACGTGGTTCGGGCCGCGAACGCCTCGGAGGTGGTCAACGTCGACCCGATCGCCGTCGTCAAGGGCAGTGGCGACGTCGAGGCGGCTCGCGACTGGATCGACCTGGTCACCGGCGACGAAGGACAGCAGGTGTTGAAGGCGCATGGCTTCGGACCTCGCGCCTGAGACCCGTCGGGGCAGCGCCCCGTACGCACGGCGGGGTCGCGTTCCGGCCGCTATCGCGATTCCGGCCGCAATCGCCGCGCTGACCCTGGTCGTGCCGCTCATGGCGCTGCTGGTGCGAGCGCCATGGGACCAGTTCGGCGAGCTGCTGGGCTCGTCGTCGCTGCGAGCTGCCCTGCGGCTGAGCCTGCTCTCTGCCTCCATCGCCACCGTCATCTGTGTGGTCGTCGGCGTGCCGTTGGCCTGGGTGCTCGCCCGCGTCGCCTTTCCCGGACGTCGATTCGTGCGCGCCCTCGTCACGGTGCCGCTCGTGCTGCCGCCCGTGGTCGCGGGCGTCGCCCTGCTGACCGCGTTCGGCCGCCAGGGATTCATCGGCGCCCCGCTGCGCGACCTCCTCGGCGTCACCATTCCGTTCTCGACCACGGCGGTCGTGCTGGCGCAGGTGTTCGTCGCGATGCCGTTCCTCGTCATCACCGTGGAGGCGTCGTTCCGTGGCGCGGACCCGACCCTCGACGAGGAGGCGGAGACGGCCGGCGCGAGTCGCTGGCAGACGTTCCTGCGGATCAACGTGCCCCTCGCCCTGCCCGGCATCCTCAGTGGCGCCGTGCTCGCCTGGGCTCGGGCCATCGGCGAGTTCGGGGCGACCATCACGTTCGCCGGCAACGCCGAGGGCGTCACGCGCACGATGCCGCTGGAGATCTATACCGCGCTGCAGACCGATCCTGAGCCCGCGATCGCGCTCAGCATCGTGCTGCTCGCGCTCAGCGTCGGCATCCTCGCGATGCTCCGGGAGAAGTGGTTGACGAATCCGTGGGAGTAGAGCCACAGGTACTCTGACCTCGTGGACCGTATGAGACCTGCCTCGCAGGCCCCCGATCGCAACCTCGCGCTCGATCTGGTGCGCGTCACCGAAGCCGGCGCCATGGCAGCCGGTCGCTGGGTGGGCCGCGGCGACAAGAACGGCGCCGACGGTGTGGCCGTCAACGCGATGCGCACCCTGATCAACACGGTGCAGATGAACGGCGTCGTCGTCATCGGCGAGGGCGAGAAGGACGACGCCCCCATGCTCTACAACGGTGAGCACGTCGGCGACGGCACCGGCCCTGACTGCGACGTCGCCGTCGATCCCATCGACGGCACCACCCTCGCCGCCAAGAGCATGCCGAACGCGGTGTCGGTGATGGCCGTGGCACCGCGCGGCTCGATGTACGACCCCTCCGCGGTCTTCTACATGGAGAAGCTCGTCGCCGGGCCCGAGGCCGCCGACGTCGTCGACATCCGCCTGCCCGTCTCGGAGAACATCTCCCTCGTCGCGAAGGCCAAGGGCGTCCAGCTGAGCGACGTCACGGTGTGCGTGCTCGACCGGCCGCGCCATGCCGATCTGGTCGAGGAGATCCGCGGCACCGGTGCGCGCGTCAAGTTCATCTCCGACGGCGACGTCGCCGGTGCCATCACCGCGGCCCGGCCCGACACCGGCGTCGACCTCCTCGTCGGTGTCGGCGGCACCCCGGAGGGCATCATCACCGCGTGCGCCATGAAGTGCATCGGCGGCATCATCCAGGGCCGGCTCTGGCCCACCGACGACGACGAGCGCCAGCGAGCCATCGACGCGGGCCTCGAGCTCGACGTCGTGCTCGACACCGACGACCTCGTGCGCACCGACGACTGCTTCTTCGTCGCCACCGGCATCACCGACGGCGAGCTGATGACCGGCGTCCGGTACGGCGCCGGCAAGGCGTACACCGAGTCGATCGTGATGCGTTCGCGCAGCGGCACCTACCGCAAGATCACCAGCGAGCACCAGCTGCAGAAGCTGCAGGCGTACTCGACCGTCGACTACGAGCACTAGGACCCCCCACATGACCGGTTCGGGTGAGGACTTCGCCACGCTGCCCTCGGGCATCGACATCTGCTACGAGACCTTCGGCAACCCCGACGACCCGCCGGTCCTGCTCATCATGGGCCTCGGCGGCCCGATGGGCTGGTGGTCCGTCGACTTCTGCGAGCGACTGGCGGCCCGGAGCTTCTGGGTGATCCGGTACGACAACCGCGACACCGGTCGCTCGACGAAGCTCCGGCAGCACCGCGTCACCAAGGGTGACCTCCTGCGCACCGCGATCGGCCGGCGCGGTCGCGCGCCGTACTCACTCGGTGACCTCGCCCTCGACGCCGTCGGGCTGCTCGACCACCTCGGCATCGACCGTGCTCACGTCGTGGGCGTCTCGATGGGCGGCATGATCGGGCAGACCCTGGCGATCGACGTCCGCGAGCGCGTCCTGTCCTTGACCTCGATCATGTCCACCACCGGTCGCCGGTCGGTCGGCTGGATCAACCCGCGACTCATCCCGATGATGCTCGGCTCGGCCGGCAGCGGCCGGGAGGCCTACGTCGAACGCGCCCTGCGCAGCCAGCAGGTCATCGGGTCCAAGCAGTACCCGGCCGACCCGGACCGTGCCCTGGCACGCGCCTACGAGACGTACGACCGCGGCTGGAGCGCCAGCGGGGTCGCCCGGCACATGATGGCCGTGCTCACGCAGCCCGACCGCACCGCCCGGCTCGCCGAGATCGATGTTCCCGTCACGGTGATCCACGGCTCGGCCGACCCGCTCGTCCACCGGTCCGGAGGGCGAGCCACCGCGCAGGCCATTCCCGACGCCGAGCACCTCGAGATCGCCGGCATGGCCCACGACCTGCCCGAGTCGCTCTACGACCGGATCATCGACGCCATCGTCACGACGGCCGAACGCGCGCCGGTGCACTGATCGGGCAGCCGTGCTGAAGAACCCGTTCCACGCCGACGACGACCCCGACACCGTCCGGGCCCTCATCCGCGAGTTCCCGTGGGCGATCATCGTCAGCACCCACGAGGGCTCCATGGTCGCCTCGCACTATCCGGTGCTGCTCGACGAGGAGTCCGAGGAGCTCGCCGTCGTCACGCACGTCGGCCGGCCCGACGACAAGAACCATCGGTTCGACGGATCGGAGGTTCTCCTGATCATCCAGGGACGGCACGGCTACATCTCTCCCAGCTGGTACGCGCCCGGCACCAGCCCGGCGCCGACGTGGAACTTCAGTGTCGTCCACGCCTACGGCGTGCCCGAGATCGTCGATCCCGAGGAGAACTTTCGCGTGCTCACGCGGCTGGTGGCGCACTTCGAGCAACATGTGGACGACCCGATGTACCTCGACCCGGAGCTGGGACGCCCCCTGGCCCGCGGCACCGTGGGTCTGCGGATCCCGATCACGCGGTTCCAGACCCAGGTCAAGATGAGTCTCGACAAGGACCCAGTGAGCCGACAGAACGTCATCGATCACTTGCGCCAACCCGGCCCGTACCACGACCCGGATCTCGCCGACGACATGGAACGAGCTCGCAGTCGCGCCGAGAACTGAGGGTCCTGGTCTCGGCTACCGGTTCCGCCGGGCGTACCAGAGGATCACCTGCGGGACGATCCAGAAGAATCCGATCATCGCGAATGTCAGGGCGACGATCTGGGCAGCCTCGTCGTTCAGCTCACGGAGGAAGAGCGCCACGAGCAGAAACAGGAATCCACCCACCATGAAGAAGGTGGCGACCGGGTTCATGACCGCATCCTGCCACCGTGACGCCCGATCCCGGGGCAGATCGGCGCGCGACTATCGTTCAGGACATGACTGACTACCGCATCGAGCGCGACACCATGGGCGAGATCAAGGTGCCTGCTGACGCCCTCTGGCGAGCCCAGACCCAGCGAGCCGTCGAAAACTTCCCCATCTCCGGCACGCCGCTCGAATCCGCCCAGATCCGTGCCCTCGCCCAGATCAAGGCCGCCTGCGCCAAGGCGAATGCCGAGCTCGGCATCCTCGAGCAGGACATGGCCGATGCGATCGTGGCCGCCGCCGAGGAGGTCGCCACCGGGGCCCACGACGACCAGTTCCCGATCGACGTGTTCCAGACCGGGTCCGGCACGTCGAGCAACATGAACACCAACGAGGTGCTCGCCTCGCTGGCCACCCGGTCGCTCGGCCGTGAGGTCCACCCGAACGACCACGTGAACGCGAGCCAGTCGTCGAACGACGTCTTCCCGACGTCGATCCACGTCGCCGCCACCGCGTCGGCCACGAACGAGCTCGTCCCGGCACTCGACCACCTGGCCCAGTCGCTGGAAGCCAAGGCGAAGGAGTTCGCGGAGGTCGTCAAGTCCGGTCGCACGCACCTGATGGATGCCACCCCGGTGACCTTGGGCCAGGAGTTCGGCGGGTACGCGGCGCAGATCCGTCGCGGCATCGAGCGCATCGAGGCGTCCCTGCCACGCACGGCCGAGGTCCCCCTCGGGGGCACCGCCGTCGGAACCGGCATCAACACCCCGGTCGGCTTCCCGCAGCGGGTCATCGAGCTGCTCGCCGAGGGCACCGGGCTGCCGGTCACCGAGGCGGTCGACCACTTCGAGGCCCAAGGCGCACGCGACGGCCTGGTGGAGATGTCCGGCCAGCTCCGCACCATCGCGGTCAGCCTCACCAAGATCTGCAACGACCTGCGGTGGATGGGCTCCGGTCCGCGCACGGGCTTGGCCGAGATCCACCTGCCGGACCTCCAGCCCGGCTCGAGCATCATGCCCGGCAAGGTCAACCCGGTGCTGCCCGAAGCGACGCTGATGGTGGCCGCGCAGGTCATCGGCAACGACGCCACCATCGCCACGGCCGGCGCCTCCGGGTCGTTCGAGCTCAACGTGATGCTGCCGGTCATCGGGCGCAACCTGCTCGAGTCGATCCGGTTGCTCGGCAACGCGTCGCGCACGCTCGCCGACCGCTGCATCGACGGCATCACCGCAGACGTCGAGCGCTGCCGGGAGTACGCCGAGTCCAGCCCGTCCGTCGTCACCCCCCTCAATCGCCACATCGGCTACGAGAACGCCGCCGCGATCGCCAAGAAGGCCGTCAAGGAGCGCAAGACCATCCGGCAGGTGGTCCTGGAGGAGGGCTACGTCGACCGCGGCGACATCTCCGAGACCGACCTCGACGCCGCCCTCGACGTCATGTCCATGACCCACCCCTGACGAGAGGCTCCCGTACCGCCGAGGAGAGACTCCCGTACCGCCGACGAGAGGCTCCCGTCAGCGTTGGCGGCGGGCGAGCTGGTAGCCGTCGACGTCCTCGACGAGCAGGTAGGGCTCGCCGTAGCGGTCGCGGGCGTACGCGACGGCATCCGGCGGTGACCCGAGGCCCGAGAGGTGGTCGAGGAGCACGAAGTCGGGTACCGCGTTGCCGGGCGTCCCGATCCAGGTGACGTCGTGATCGGTCGTCAGGTGCGTCATGAGCCCGATGTCGGTGTCCACGCTCGACCCGACGGGGATCTGGTCGATCAGTCGCTCGGCGACGGTCGCCCGGGCCGGTCGGTCATAGGTCGCAGGGTCGACGAGCGAGGCCAACGGTGCGCTCACCTGCATGGTGGCGGTGAACGCGACGGCCAGTACGGCCAGGGGTCGAAGACCGGGACGACGCTCCATGGCGTCGACAGCGGCGACGGCGACGATCGGCATCAACAGGATCGAGTAGTGGAAGTCGATGCCCCAGTAGTAGGGATTGTCCCCGGCGAACCGCCACGCGAAGGTCGGCAGCACCATCAGGACCCACGGCGAGCCGACGGCGGCCAGGCCGGCCACCGCGAGCGTCAGCGCCACCGTCAGCAGCTTGCGGCCCGGGGCGTCGAGCAGCGTCTCGACGATCCCGCGATCTCCACCGAGGGCGCCCGTGTACGCGTAGGCGCCATCCGGGTTGAACGAGGGCACGATCACGAGGACGACGAGCAGGAACGCCGCCCCACCGACCAGCGCGACCCCCACCCCGCGGCGCCGCTCCCCGACGAGCCACAGGACGACCCCCACGACCGCGACCGTGAGCCCGAGGTCCTCCTTCACCAGCAGCAACGGGAGCGACCAGCCGACCACCCATGTGTACCGGCGCTCGACGAAGGCAGCGCCGGCCAGAGCGAGCAGGGGGACTCCGAAGGCGACCTCGTGGAAGTCGGCCACGACCGCCGACTGCAGACCGAACGACAAGCCGTACGCGAAGGCGATGCCCCCGCCCACCCACGGACCGAGACGCCGCAGGGCCAAGGACGTCACGACGTGGACCGAGATCGCGATCAGCGCCACCTGCGCCAGCAGCAGCGTCTGCGCGGCCGGAACGAGCCGGTACACCGGCGCCAGGAGGGCGAGGACCGGGGAGAAGTGGTCGCCGAGCAGGTTGAAGCCGGGCCCCTTGATGTCGACGACGGGCGCACCGAGATGCGCATAGCCGCGGACCGCCTGCTCGAAGATCGCGTTGTCGTAGGACGACAGCTCGAACCGGTGGAACCGCACCAGCGTCAACGCCGCGTACGCCGCACCGCAGGCCAGGGCCCACCCGGCGGCGACGGTTCGGGCGCCGACGACCGCCATCACCTGCGAGGGTGGGTCAGGTTCTCGCCGCTGTCGGGGTCGAAGACGTGCACCTGGGCACGAGGCACGACGATGCGGGCCGACATGCCCGATCGCAGCTCGGAGCTCGCCGACACCTCGGCCACGACGAAGTTGTGGAAGAGGTCGAAGTCCAGGTCGTCCTCGATCCCTGTCAACCGCTCCTCCGTCTCCTCATCGACCTCGTACCCGAGGTGCAGAAGCTGGGAGCTGCCATGCCACTCGACCTCGTCGATCCGCGTCGTGAACTCCACGCGGTCGTGGATCTCGCCCCCGGCGGGAGTCATCGCGTCCACACAGTGCTCCGGGCGGAAACCGACGATGACCAGCGACCGTCCGGCGATCTGGCGTTCGAGAACGGGGTCGAGCGCCATCGTGGCCAGCGGCATGACCAGCTGCTGACCGGTCACCCTCGCCGGAACCACGTTCATGGCCGGCGTCCCCAGGAAGCCGGCCACGAAGATGTCGGCCGGGCGTTCATACAGCTCGCGCGGTGACCCGACCTGATGGACGCGGCCTTGATGCATGATCGCGATCTCATCGGCCAGCGACAGAGCCTCACCGGAGTCGGCGGTCGTGAAGATCGAGGTCCGGTTGCGGTCAGTCTGCCACTGCGTCGTGACGGACCGGACGAGCGATCGCACCCGGTCGTCCTGAGCGGTGAAGGGCTCGTCGAACAGGTACGCGAGCGCGTCTCGCACCAGCGAACGACCGATCGCGACCCGTTGACGCTGGGCGTCGTCGAGCTCGGCCGGCTTGAGCTCGAGGAGGTGTCCGAGGGCCAGGAACTCAGCGACCTCCTCGACCCGATCGTCGAGGTCGTCCTGGTCGAAGCCGCGCCGCAGGCGAGCAGCGAAGGCGAGGTTGTCGTAGACGTCGAGATGTGGATGCAGGGCGAAGTCGGAGAAGACCATGGCCAGGTCTCGCTTGCGGGGCCCGACGGCGTTGACGAGGAGGTCGTCGATCAGGACGTCACCCTCGGTCTGGTCCTCGAGTCCGACCAGCACGCGCATGAGGGCGGACTTGCCGGCTCCCGGCGGTCCGCACACCACCAGCCGCATGCCCGAGGACACCGAGAGGCTGACGTCGTCGAGCAGGCGACGCCCGTCGGGGGCGTCCAGACTGACGTTGCGGGCCTCGATCGTGGTCATGGATATGTCCTTCCCAGGAGTCGGAGGGTCCGGCGCGGCAGAATCAGCAGCACCAGGACGACCGGGACCAGCCAGAGCAGTCCGGCGGCCGCCACCGTCGCTGATGGCGACCCGAGCTGGTCGGACGCCAGCAGCAACGTCGCCGGAAGCGTCCGGGTGTCGGAGCTCGCCGTGAAGGTGGCGCCCACGAGTGCGTCGTTGGCCGCGACGATGAAGGTGATGAGGGCGACCGTGATCAGGCCGGGGACGACGGCGGGGAGCACGAAGGCGCGGAACACCTGCCCGCGGGTGGCTCCGTCGGCGCGCACCGAGTCGCGCAGCGACCACGGCAGGTCCCGCATGAGCGTGACGCTCAGCCATGTCGCGAGCGGGAGGGTGATCATCAGGGTCGGCACGACGAGCACGAACCGCGAACCGAGCACTCCGAACGTCCGCAGCTGGTCGGCGAACGGCCCGGCCAACGCCACCAGCGGGGCCAGCAGAGCGGCGAGCACGAAGAAGTACACGGCTCGCTTGCCCGGGACGTGCCGCCGCACCACGGCGTAGGCCGCCGGCACGGCGAGCAGCATCGACACCGTGGTGGCGATGAGCCCCACCAGCGCAGACGTCGTGGCGGCCTGGCGGAGGGTGTCGTCGAGGAGGACGTCGCGGAAGACCGACCAGCCGACGTCCTGCGGCAGCAGTGACCGCGACGTGACCGAGCCGCTCGACGTGGCCATCGTGAAGATCCAGATCAGGGGGACGATCGTGAAGACCGCGAGCAGCTCCATCCCGATCATCGCCCAGATGGAGATCCGTCGACGCGAATCGGCAACGATGATGCCCACCACGCTGGTCAGCATCAACGCGATCGCCACGATGAACCAGAACCATCGATCGCGGCCGGGAACCTGGTAGATGCTGTAGTTGGCGACTCCGAAGCCGAGGATGAACGCGACGACGGACGCGACCACGCGCGACCGGACGGACGGTCTCATACCGCTCTCCTCACACGAAGGAGCAGCATCAACATCAGTCCGAGCACTCCCGCGAGGGCCATCAGCACGACTGACATCGCCGCACCGAGCCCGATCTCGAAGGAGGTGAAGGTGGTGTCCCACAGCAGGAGCGGAGCCGTCCGCAACCGCGGCAGGGACGGCTCGGCCAGCAGCGGGCCCTCGAACGCGCGAAAGGCGTCGAGCGAGCGGTACACGACGGCGACGGCGATCGCCGGCCCGGCCGCGGGGAGGACGATCCGGGTGAGCCGCTGGCGAGCGGTGGCCCCGTCGGCGACCGCGGACTCGAGCAGCGTCGGCGGCACCCGTTGCAGGCCGGCGAGCAGGATGATCGTGGTGATGCCGGTGCCGCGCCAGATCTCGCCGGACGCCACCGCCACCAGCGAGCTGACCTGGCCATCGCCGGAGTAGCCGAACCACTGCGGCGCGAACCCCGCGGTGATGCCTTCACGCCAGGCGAAGGCGACCACGACGGACGTCACCGCGAACGGCACGAGCACCAGGACGCGAGTGAGCGGAGCGATGACGGTGATGCGGCGCAGCGAAGCGGCGAAGCCGGCCGCGAGAACCAGCTGGACGACGACCACGACCGCCACGAACACCAGGGTCAGCGCCACCGCGACCCACCACTCGCGACTGGTGGTGACCTCGATGAGGTTGTCGGCACCCACGAAGGTCGTGTCGTCCGGCGTCGTCAGCGACTGCGTGTACAGCGACGTGAGCACGGCACGACCCAGGGGCCACAACGTCAGCACGGCGAGGACGAGAACCATCGGGGCGACGAGCCACCAGCCGCCCTTGGCAGCACGTGGACGAGCGTGCGCGTGCGCGGCCATCACAGCCCTCCCGCCACGCGGTCACGGACGGCCTTCGCCGACTCGCTGGGCGTGGTCGCCGGGCTGACGCTCGTCAGCGGGGTCCACGAGTCGCGCAGTGCGGCCCGCACGCGCTGCCAGTACGGCGTCGACGGAACGTTGGCCCCGGTGGCGACCGCCTGCAGCGCAACATCGTCGGCCGGTAGTGCCTCCTTGACTGCTGCGTCCTCGTACACGGCTTCACGAGCCGCTCCGTGGCCGGAGCCGATCATCATGCCCCGCTGTGAGTCCTCGGAGGTGAGGCAGGTGACGGCCGCATACGCGACGTCGGGCGTGCGGCCGGACTTCGGCACCGCCAACGCCACGCCGGAGAGCGGAGCCACGCTGTCGCTCTCGACGACCGGATACGCGGTCGCCCGCATGTCCGAGACCACCGTGGCAAGGGCTGGGTCGGAGTAGACGGCGGCGTCGGCAAGCAGGAACCCGCCACGCGGTCCGGCGAACTCCTCGAGCGCTTCGGCGGACGGACCGGGACCGACCGAGGCCCCGGAGTAGAACTGGACGATGCCCGCCGCGAGCCGCCCGGCGTCGGTGGAGAGGCCGACCTTCGGAGTGCGACCCGACCCGTCCAGCAGCTGGCCCCCGGCGCCGCTGACCAGGGCGCGAATCCAGTCGGAGAGCCCGTTGCCGTCGGGGTCGTCGATCTGCAGCGTGGTCCCGAGGCGCTCGGCGCCGGCGAGCAGGTCGTCCCACCCGACGGGTTTCGTCGTGTCCAGGCCGGCCCGCTCGGCGGCCGCACCGCGGAACCAGAGCACCTGCGGGTCGAGGTACCAGGGCGCAGCGACCAGGCGACCGTCGACGCTGGCAGCCTCGACGGCCTTCGGGAGGACGCCGTCACTGAAGGTCGCAGCCAGGTCGGCGGGGACGTCGGCGAGGTACGGCACGACTTCGGCGGTCAGTGAGCTGTCGAGGCTGAGGATGTCGATCGTGTGGTCGTCCGCGGTGAGCCTGCGGACGATCTCCGCGCGCTGCTGGTCGATGCCGGGCGGGAGCAGCTCGATGTCGATGGAGTAGTCGTCGGTCGCGCTGCTGCAGGTCTCGGCGATCGAGCGGGCGCTGACACGGTCAGGGGCCACCCACCATGTCAGCGTCGGCGTCGCACTGGATTCGGTTCCACCGCACGAGGCCAGCGCAGACATCACGAGCAGGAGACCAGCACCGATGACTGCTCTCGTTCCCACGGCCACACTCTGCCACAGGCGAGGTCGCGAAAAGTCCGCTACGAAACCCTCACAGGGAGACGTCTTCGAGCATTTCGGTGACGAGCGCTGCCACCGGCGAACGTTCCGACCGCGTCAGGGTGACGTGGGCGAACAGCGGATGCCCCTTGAGCTTCTCGACCACGGCCACCACACCGTCGTGCCGACCGACCCGCAGGTTGTCGCGCTGCGCCACGTCGTGCGTCAGGACGACCTTGGAGTTGGCGCCGATGCGTGAGAGCACGGTCAGCAGCACATTGCGCTCGAGCGACTGGGCCTCGTCGACGATGACGAAGGAGTCGTGCAGTGATCGACCGCGGATGTGGGTCAGCGGCAGCACCTCGAGCATGCCGCGATCGAGGATCTCCTCGATGACCGGCGTCGAGGTGACGGCACCGAGGGTGTCGAACACCGCCTGTGCCCACGGCCCCATCTTCTCGGACTCGCTGCCCGGGAGGTAACCGAGCTCTTGTCCACCGACGGCGTACAACGGCCGGAAGACGACGACCTTCTTGTGCTGACGCCGCTCCATGACCGCCTCGAGCCCGGCGCAGATCGCCAGGGCGGACTTGCCGGTGCCGGCCCGGCCGCCGAGCGAGACGATGCCGACCTCGGGGTCGAGCAGCAGCTCCAGCGCGACCCGCTGCTCGGCAGATCGACCGTGGATCCCGAAGGCCTCGCGGTCGCCGCGCACCAGCTGGACGTGCTTGTCGGCCGTCACCCGACCCAGACCGCTGCCCTTGTCGGACACCAGCACCAGGCCGGCGTGGCAGGGCAGGTCACGAGCTTCGGGCAGGTCGATCTCGCCCTCCTCGTAGAGGGTGTCGAGGTCGGCGCTCTCGACGTCGATCTCGCTCATCCCGGTCCACCCGGACTCCAGCGCGAGCTCGGCCCGGTACTCCTCGGCCGTCAGTCCGACCGCGGACGCCTTGACCCGCATCGGCAGGTCCTTGGAGACGAGCGTGACGTCGTGTCCCTCGTTGGCGAGGTTGCGCGCCACGGCCAGGATGCGGGTGTCGTTGTCGCCGAGGCGGAAGCCGGCCGGCAGGGACTCCGGGTCCGTGTGGTTGAGCTCGACCCGGATGGTGCCGCCCTCGTCGCCGATGGGCAGGGGGACGTCGAGGGTGCCGTGCTGGACGCGCAGGTCGTCGAGGAACCTCAGTGCCGTGCGCGCGAAGAACCCCAGCTCGGGATGGTGCCGCTTGGCCTCCAGCTCGGTGATCACCACCACCGGCAGGACGACCTCGTGCTCGTGGAACCGCGTGACGGACGCCGGATCGGCCAGCAGGACGCTGGTGTCCAGAACGAAGGTGGACCTGGTCGCGTTCTTCTTCACAGCCACGGGTGTCTCCTCGGCGAGCTCGCGCGCGCCCTGCGCAGCCCTAGGTCGTTGGTACGGACGGGGGGCCGCGGCTCAGGGGCGAGCGTCAACACCCTTTGACGCTAAGTCAGGGACGCGTCGAACTGCGGAGCGACACGCCCCCGCCGACGCGAGAGTCCCCTCCCGCTCCCGGGTACCGGAGCCTCCCGTCAGGGTCAGGTGCCGAAGCGGCGGTCGCGGGAGGCGTAGGAGCGGACGGCGCGCAGGAGGTCGACCCGGCGAAAGGCGGGCCAGAGGGCGTCGCAGAAGTAGAACTCGGAGTGGACGCTCTGCCACAGCAGGAAGCCCGACAGGCGTTGCTCGCCGGACGTGCGGATGACGAGGTCGGGGTCGGGCTGGCCCTTGGTGTAGAGGTGCTCGGCGATGTGGTCGACCTCGAGCGTGCGGGCCACCTCCTCGAGCGAGAGCCCCGCCGACGCCTTCTCCAGCAGCAGCGAGCGAATCGCGTCGGTGAGCTCCTGGCGCCCGCCGTACCCGACGCACACGTTGACCTGCATGCCGTCGACGCCGATCGTGGCGTCGGCGGCCCGCTTGAGGCGGCCGGCCGATTCCGGTGGCAGCAGGTCGAGGCTGCCCATCAGCGTGAGCCGCCACCGCCCGTCCTCGGCCAGCCGGTCGACGAGCGACTCGACCGCGTCGAGGATGCTCGCCAGCTCGGCTGCCGCACGCTGCAGGTTGTCGGTGGAGAGCACCCAGAACGTCACCGTGCCGACCCCGAGCTCGTGGCACCAGATGAGGAACTCGTCGACCTTCGCGGCGCCCGCCTGGTAGCCGCTCTCGAGATCGGTGCGCGTGCCTCTTGCCCAGCGACGGTTGCCGTCGATGATGGCTCCCACGTGCTGCGGCATCCGGTCCGGGTCTAGATGGCTCAGCAGCCTGCGCTCGTAGACGCCGTAGACGAGGTCGCTGAAGGTCATGCCGCTAATCTCATCACATGACGAACAACAGGCCCGACACGTTCGCGGAGGAGGCGTCCGAGGCCGTTCGCGAAGCCGTCAAGGAGATCAAGCCGAAGCTCCGGGGCTGGCTGCACGCCGCCACCTGGCCGTTGGCCTTCATGTCGTTCCTGGTTCTCCTCGTCCTGTCCGAGAACGTGCTCGTTCGAGCCGGTGCCGCCGTGTTCATGTTCAGCGCGTTGGCCCTGTTCGGAGTGAGCGCGGTCTACCACACCGGCCACTGGAGCGACCGTGCGCGGATGATCTGGAAGCGCATCGACCATGCCACCATCTTCATCCTCATCGCCGGATCGTACACACCCTTTTCCTTGCTGTTGCTCTCCTCCGCCCATGCCACGATCCTGCTGTCGGTGGTGTGGGGCGGTGCCATCGTCGGGGTGCTCTTCCGGATCTTCTGGGTCACGGCCCCTCGATGGCTGTACGTGCCCCTCTACCTGCTGCTGGGCTGGGCGGCGGTGTTCTACCTCCCGGAGTTCGCCCGTGAGGCGCCGACGTCGGTGTTCGTCCTGCTGGTCGTCGGTGGAGGGTTGTACAGCCTCGGAGCCGTCGTCTACGGCTTCAAGAAGCCGGACCCGTGGCCCTCGTGGTACGGATTTCACGAGGTCTTCCACACCTTGACGATTGCGGCGTTCATCGTCCACTACATCGGCGTCAGCCTGCTGGCCTACTCGCGCTGACCGCACGAGGCCGGCAGGTTCAGACGGTGGCGTCGGCGAGCTCCTCGGGTTCGGTCACCGGCGTGCGGCAGACGAAGCCGCGGCAGACGTAGGCGGCCGGCCGCCCTTCGACTTCGGTGCGTCCCTCGAACAGCGCCAACGGCGTGCCCGGATCGGCACCCACGACCACGGCCCCGGGCGTGGTGAGCCGAAGCGCTGCCCTGTGCAGGTCGGTTCGCTCTGTGGGCGCTCCGACGACCGCGATCTCGGCCGGCCCGGCGATCATCGCCTCGGCGGCGGCCAGCATCCAGCCCGCGAACCGCGGTGCCCGGCGCGCGACGACGGCGGCCGACGCGAGAGCAGCGTCGGCCGCCTCCCGGTACCGGTGCTCGCCGCTCACCGCGGCGAACGCGACGAGCGCCGCCACGACCGACGACGTGCCGGACGGGTACGCGTTGTCGGAGACGTCGCGCGGGCGGACGATGAGGGTCTCGGCGTCGTCGGCGGTGTCGAAGAACCCGCCGTCGTCGGCGGTGAAGTGCTCGAGCACGCGGTCGAGCAGGACGCGAGCCCGCTCGAGCCAGATCGGGTCTCCGGTGAGCCCGAGCATCGCGACGAAGGCCTCCGCGACGCACCCGTGGTCCTCCAGCACGGCCGCGTGGCGACCCGCCACCCCGCCTCGCGAGGCACGGACGAAGCGGTCACCCTGACCAGCACCGTGCACGTCGACGAGCACGGTGGCGGCCGAGACGGCCGCATCGGCGAAGGAGCGGTCGTCCAGCAGCACCGAGGCCTCGGCCAGGGCAGTGATGGCCAGCCCGTTCCAGGCCGCGACGATCTTGTCGTCGCGGGCCGGCCGGACGCGTTCGGATCGTGCGTCGAGCAGGCGCGAGCGGACGCTCGCCCACCGCTGCGGATCGTCGGGGTCCTCGAGCAGCTGGAGCGTGGAGAAGCCGCGCTCGAAGGTGCCGGGGCCGGTGACGCCCAGCAGCCGTGTCGCCCAGGCGCCGTCCTCGGCGCCGAGGACCCGCATCAGCTGGTTCGGGTTCCACACGTAGTACGTGCCCTCGTGGCCCTCGCTGTCGGCGTCGAGCGCCGAGGCGAGCCCGCCCTCGTCGGTGCCAAGCTCGTCGATCATGAATCGGGCGGTGTCGCGGGCCACCCTCTCGGCCAGCGGGTCGCCGGTGGTGCGCATGAGGTGCAGGTAGACCCGCAGCAGCTGGGCGTTGTCGTAGAGCATCTTCTCGAAGTGCGGGACCTGCCAGAAACGGTCGACGCCGTACCGCGCGAAACCGCCACCGAGCTGGTCGTACAGGCCGCCGCGGGCCATGTGGTCGCAGGTGCCGGCGACCATGGCGAGCGAGCGGTCGTCGCCGCTACGGGCGTGCTGGCGCAGCAGGAACTCCAGGACCATCGACGGCGGGAACTTCGGGCTCGCCCCGAACCCACCCGCCTCGTCGTCGTACTGGGTGGCGAGGGTGCCGGCCGCGGCGTCCAGGTCGGCGGCGTCGAGCGCGTCTCCGCCGAACGAGGCATCGCCTCGGAGGTGCTGGAGAACGTCTGCGCTGACGGCGCCGACCTCGTCGCGACGATCGCGCCACGCATCCGACAGCGCCTGCAGCACCTGGGTGAACGCCGGCATGCCCTGCCGTGGTTCGGGCGGGAAGTAGGTGCCCGCGAAGAACGGCTCTCCGTCCGGGGTGAGCACGCACGTCATCGGCCAACCACCCTGGCCGGTCATCGCCTGCGTGGCCCGCATGTAGACGGCGTCGATGTCAGGCCGTTCCTCGCGGTCGACCTTGATGTTGATGAAGTGGTCGTTCATGAAGGTCGCGGTGGCGGGGTCCTCGAACGACTCGTGGGCCATCACGTGGCACCAGTGGCAGGCCGCGTAGCCGACGCTGAGCAGGATCGGGCGGTCGAGCTCGGTCGCCGCGGCGAGGGCCTCCTCGCCCCACTCCCACCAGTCGACCGGGTTGTCGGCGTGCTGGAGGAGGTACGGACTGGTCGAGTCGACGAGTCGGTTGGCCATGAGGCCCAACGTAGAACGTCGTCAGTAGCCCGCAGCGTCGGGGAGCCCGATGGTGGTGAGGTACCAGCCGGCCGACGTCAGCACGACGGCGACGAAGGCCGTGAACAGGAACCCGCCGGCCACCGGCAGAAACCACCCGGGCGCGGTCCGGCTGCGGACCGCAAAGACCTTGACGACCAACGCCCCGTACACCACACAGCCCGTGAGCGAGTGCAGCAGCACGCGGGTGTCGGAGGTCTGGAATCCGAGCGACCACAGGCAGTGGTAGGCGACCGGGAGGCTGACCAGCACCAGCAGGATGCCCGACAGCCGGTGTCCGATGCCGAGCCACGACGGCGCGGCGAGCCCGAGCTTGCCGTACATCCACAGGGCCCCGACGAGCTGACCGAGCGCAAGGACGCCGACCGCCACGGCGAGCCACACCTTCATCTCGATCATCGAGCCGAAGCCGAAGGTGGCGATCGGCTCGAACGTCGGGTCGTGGGCCCGGCCGTAGACACCGAGCGCGACGCTCACGCCGGCACCGGCTGCGATGGCGACGAGGGGAACGACAGGACTTCTGGTGGCCTCCATCTCCGAATCATGGCAGCCGACCCACCCGACGGGTAAGACTTGGCCCGTGGAGATTCGTGACGCGAAGGACGACGACTGGCCCGGCATCTGGAGCATCGTGCAGGAGGTGCTCGCCGAGGGCGACAGTTACACCTACGACCCGGACATGACCGAGGACGAGGCCCGGGACAGGTGGATGGCACCCGATCCGTGGCTGACGCGGGTCGCGACAACCGATGAGGGCGTGATCGGCGTGGCGACCATGGGCCCCAACCAGGCGGGCCCGGGATCTCACATCAGCAACGCCAACTTCGCCGTCTCACGCCAAGCACGTGGCAACGGCGTGGGGTCCGCCCTCGTCGAGGACACCCTCGACCGGGCCCAGGCTCTGGGCTACGCCGGCATGCAGTTCAACGGTGTCACCGAGACGAACACGTTGGCCGTGGGCCTGTACCAGCGGCTGGGTTTCGAGATCATCGGCACGGTGCCCGGTGCGTTCATGCACCCGACCCTCGGGCCGGTCGGCCTGCACGTGATGTTCGTCCCGTTCTGACCGGCTCAGCTCGGCGAGGTGTCGCCGTCGTCGTCGCCGGGCCACGGCTCACGCGCACGACGAGAGTGCTTGGCGAAGGAGAACAGCAGCGCCACCGTGGCCACGATCAGCAACGCCACGACCAGCATGGCGATCCAGCCGGGACGGACGTTCTCCGGGGTGAGCGGGACGTCGGCGGTGGCGAGGGCGACCAGGTGCTCGAGCATGGCCCCAGCCTAGGCGGTGGGTTGTCTCTGGTGGTCGCGCCGCCCGACGTCCTACCGTGGGTTCACGGGGTGGCTGACGGAAAGGACGCATCATGAGTGGACGAGTCGTGCACTTCGAGATCCCGGTCGATGACCAGGATCGCGCCAACGCCTTTTACGAGAAGGTCTTCGCATGGCAGCTCGCCTCGATGCCCGGCATGGGATACACGCTGGTGACCACGGGGCCCTCCGGCGACTTGGGGCCGACCGAGCCCGGCTTCATCAACGGCGGAATGATGACGCGCGAGGACCCGGTCACGGGACCGGTGCTCGTGGTCGACGTCGACGACATCGAGTCGACCCTCCGCACCATCGCGGACCAGGGCGGATCCACCGTGCGCGGCAGGGAGCCGGTCGGGGAGATGGGGTTCGCGGCCTACGTCGCCGATTCCGAGGGCAACCTGATCGGCCTCTGGGAGACCGCGGGCGGCTGACCCGCAGCGGTTACCGCAGGCCGGCGAAGAGGTCGTCCTCGGGGATGCTCGTCTCGACGTGGCTCGTGACGAGCTGGTAGTCCTCCGTGGGCCAGGCCTCGGCCTGCACCTCGTGCGGGATGGCGAACCACCAACCGTCGGGGTCGATCTGCGTGGCGTGCGCGAGCAGGGCCTCGTCGCGGACGTGGAAGTACTCGGCGCACTCGACGCGCGTGGTGAGTCTGGCCTCGTCCTCGGGCTTGCGCTCCCAGTTCTTGAACCGCTCGGCGTACGGGTTCTCAAGGCCGCGCCGATCCAGCGCGTCGGCGATGGCCTCCATCCGTTTCCAGCTCCAGCTCAGGTGGTAGTACAGCTTCGCCACCTGCCAGGGCTCGCCGGCGTCCGGATAGCGCCCGGGGTCGGCGGCGGCCTCGAACGCGTACACACTCACCTCGTGGCACTTGATGTGATCGGGGTGCGGGTAGCCGCCGTTCTCGTCGTACGTGGTGAGCACGTGCGGGCGGAACGAGCGGATCAGGCGCACGAGCGGCTCTGCGGCCTCCTCGATGGGTACCAGGGCGAAGCAGCCCTCCGGCAACGGCGGCTTCGGGTCGCCCTCCGGCCAGCCGGAGTCGACGAACCCGAGCCAGTCCTGCCGGATGCCGAGGATGTCTCGCGCGCGGGCCATCTCGTCGCGGCGGATCTCGGCGATCAGCGCCGGGTTGTCGATGATGCCCGGATGGTCGAAGCTCGGGTTGAGCACGTCGCCGCGCTCGCCGCCGGTGCAGGTGGCGACGTGGACGTCGACACCCTCCGCGACGTACTTGGCGGTAGACGCCGCCCCCTTGCTCGACTCGTCGTCCGGGTGGGCGTGCACGTGCATGAGTCGGAGTTGTTCAGCCACCGGTCCATCCTGTCACTTCGGACAACTGCGTCATGATGAGGCATGTCCGCTTTTGAAGCAGTCCTCGTCACCGGCGCCTCGACCGGCATCGGCCGGGCGATCGTCGAACGCCTCGCCGGTGACGGCACTCAGGTCTTCGCCGCCGTGCGTGACCTGTCCACCGTCGACGACCATCCGCTCGTCACCCCGATCCGACTCGACGTCACCTCCGCCGAGGAGGCCCGGGCTGCTGCGGCGGTGGTGCGCGACGCCCTCGGCACGACTCGCCTGCGTGGCATCGTCAACAACGCCGGCATCGCCGTCGGCGGGCCGATGGAGTTCATCGATCTCGACGACGTGCGGCGGCAGTTCGAGGTCAACGTTTTCGGCCAGATCGCCGTGACGCAGGCCTTCGTGCCGCTCCTGCGCGAACAGGGCCCCACCGACCCGCGCATCGTCTTCACCAGCTCGATCGGATCCCGGGTCGCCGCGCCGTTCATCGGGCCGTACGCCGCCTCCAAGCACGCGCTCAACGGAATCGCCGAGTCGCTGCGCCGCGAGCTGCACCCCTGGGGGTTCCGAGTCTCGGTGCTCGAACCAGCCACGGTCTCCACGCCCATCTGGGACAAGGGCAAGCACGACGTGGCCGGCGTCGTCGACACGCTCCCGCCGCGCGGACTCGAGCTCTACGGCGAGTCCATCCGGTCGATGCAGAACGTCGTCGCGGGCGCCAACGACGCCGGGATCGCCCCGTCGGTCGTCGCCGACGCCGCCCACCACGCCTTGTTCTCGCGTCGCCCCAAGGCGGAGTACCTCGTGGGTCGCGAGGCAAAGATGGTGGCCACCGCGTCGGCCGTGCTCCCGTACCGCGTCTTCGACCGCCTCGTGCTGCGCACCATGAGGAACGCGTGATCCAGGACGGCGTGGCCTGAACCGACGGACCTCCGGGCCGGCTGAGAGACTGGGCTCGTGACCGACCTCGCCAGCCGCTACGGCACCCGACGCCACCGACGCTGGCTGTGGGCGATCGGCGTGACCCTCGGGCTCGGTCTCGGCATCGCGTGGGCGGCGTGGGTCGCCTTCCAGCCGAGGCCCGTCACGGCCGAGCTGTACGGGTACGACGTCATCGACGACCGCACCGTCGAGATCAAGCTCAACGTCCACCGGCCCGATCCCGTTGCGGTGAGGTGCACCGTCTACGCGCAGGGCCAGGATCATTCGGTCGTCGGCGAGAAGACCGTCGACCTCCCGCCGGGCGAGCGGCGCACGACTCGTGTCGCCATTTCCGTGGAAACCGAACAACGGGCCGTCACAGGCGTCCTGCGCACGTGTCAAACCGCGGATTGACTGCTAATCTAGTCGTTTCGCCCCAGGCCGATGCCTGGGGTTCCGTACGTCAGAGGAGTGAGTTTCATGACTCAGCCGACCGGGACCGAGACACTGTGGGTCACGCAGGAGGCTTTCACGCGTCTTCAGCAGGAGCTGGAGCACCTCAAGACCGACGTGCGCTCCGACATCACCGCCAAGATCGCCGCGGCTCGCGACGAGGGTGACCTCAAGGAGAACGGCGGCTACCACGCCGCACGCGAGGAGCAGGGCAAGACCGAGGCCCGCATCCGCCAGCTCGAAGACATGGTGCGGCGCGCCGAGGTCGGCGAGAAGCCGGCCGATGACGGACTCGTGGAGGCCGGCATGAAGGTCACCGTCCGATTCGCCGGCGATTCCGACACCGAGACGTTCCTGCTCGGCTCACGCGAGCTGCTCAGCATGGACAGCGCGGTCGACCTCGACGTCTACTCCCCCACCTCACCGCTGGGCGCAGCGCTCGTCGGCAAGAAGGTCGGCGACAAGGCCTCCTACGACGCACCCAACGGCTCGACGATCAGCGTCGAGGTCGTCGACGCGACACCGTTCTGACCCGGTCGTCCTGATCCGGTCGCCCTGACCTGGCGATCTTGGCAGACGCAGGACCTCAGATCAGGTGGTGGCCGATCTCGATCAACCGACGCCGGACCTCGGCGCGGTGATCGGGACCACGCGTTGCGCCCTCGATCGCGACGTCGACCTCGCGGACGCCGATCCCTTCCTCGGAGCGGTCGTGGGTCACGTTGATGACGTTGACCTGCAGCTTGGCGAGCTCGGCGAGCAGCGCCGTCAGTCCGCCCGGACGGTCGGTGATCCGCACCCGCAGGTGGATGAAGCGGCCGGCGGCCACGAGCCCGTGCCGGATGACGTCGAGCAGCAGCAAGGGGTCGATGTTGCCGCCGGACAGAACGGCGACCACCGGGCCCTCGTAGACACCCGGCCGGTCGAGCAGAGCGGCCACGCCGGCCGCCCCGGACGGCTCGACCAGCATCTTGCCGCGCTCGAGCAGGCCGAGCAGAGCCGTGCTCATCGACTCCTCGCTGACCGTGACGACCTCGTCGAGCTGTGACTTGACGATCTCGAAGGGGATCGCACCGGGCTGCGCCACCGCGATGCCGTCGGCCATCGTGGGTCCCATGACCGCGGTGAGCGGGCGGCCTTCGGCCAGCGACCCCGGGTAGGCCGCGGCGTCCTCGGCCTGGACGCCGACCACGTGGAGGTGGGGGTGTCGCTCGCGCAGCAGCGCGATGCCGGCGGCGAGTCCGCCGCCCCCCAACGGGACGATGATGGTGCGCACGTCGGGGATCTGCTCGACGATCTCCAGACCCACCGTGCCCTGCCCGGCGAGGATGTCGGCGTGGTCGAACGGATGGATGAGGATCGCTCCGGTCGTGTCCGCGAACTCCGTCGCCGAGACCAGCGCCTCGGTGACTCCCGTGCCGGCGAACTCGATCTGGGCGCCGTAGCCCTGGGTGGCGGCGATCTTGGGCAGCGCCGCGCCTTCGGGCATGAAGATGGTGGCCTTGGTGTCGAGCATCGAGGCGGCCAGGGCCACGCCCTGTGCGTGGTTTCCGGCGCTCGCCGCAACCACACCCCGCGCCCGCTCGGCGGCGCTCAGCCGGGAGATGCGGACATAGGCGCCGCGGATCTTGAAGGATCCGCCGCGCTGCAGGTTCTCGCACTTGAGGTAGACCGGCGTACCGACCTTCGAGCTGAGCCAGCGGGAGTGCGCCGAGGGCGTGTCCTCGATGATCCCGTCGAGGAGTCCACGCGCGGCGACGACGTCGGTGAGATGCACGGCTGCCAGCCTAGGCGGGTTCCGGCTCAGGCGGGAGGTCGCCCGGATCGGGGTGGTCTTGGAACTCCTGCGCGGTCACCGCCAGGTGTCGGACCACTCCGTTGAGGCTCGCGGCGAGGGGCACGGCGATGAGCGCGCCGACCACTCCGGCGACGACCACCCCCGCCGCGATCGCGACGATGATGGCGAGCGGGTGGATGGCCACGAAGGCACCCATGAGGAACGGCTGGAGCACGTGCGACTCGATCTGCTGCACCACGACCACGGCGATCAGCATGAACAGTGCCGTCCACGGACCTTGCGCCACGAGCGCCACGAGCACGGCGACCAGGCCCGAGATCAGGGCACCGATGATCGGGACGAACGCACCGAGGAACACGATCACCCCGATCGCCAACGTCAACGGCACCCCGAGCGCCCAGGCTGCGAAGGCGATGCCGGCGGCGTCGGTGAGCGCAACGATCACCGTCGCCCGGACGAAGGCCCTGAGCGAGTGCCATGCCGTCTCACCGGAGGAGTGCACGCGCTCGCGGGCGCTGCGCGGGAACAGGGCCACCACCCAGCTCCAGATGCGGTCGCCCTCGTACAGGAAGAAGAAGGCCGAGAACAGCGCGATGAAGAAGCCCGCGACGATGTGCGTGATCGTGGTGCCGACCTCGGTGATGCGGGTGAGCACGGAGGTGTCGCCGGAGGAGATGGACGCCTTCGCGTCGTCGATCCACGTCTGCAGCTGAGCATCGCTGAGTCCCAGCGGCCCCGTGCGGGCCCAGTCCTGGATCTGCGTGATTCCCTCGACGACGTTGGCCTGAAGATCGTCGACCTGCGTCGCGAGCTGCTGGCCGACGAGGGCCAACATCCCGAAGAACGCCGCCACCATCGTGAGGACGACGATGAACGTGGCGAGGATGCGCGGGACCCGGTGGTCGACGAGCCAGTCGACGGCGCCGATGGTGAGTGCCGTGCCGAGGACGGCGATAGCCACCGGGACGGTGATCTCGGAGAAGTAGCGCAGGAGCCAGATGCCGACCCCGCCGGCCGCGGCGATGAGCAGCAGACGCCAGGCCCACCCTGCGGCGAGATCGACGCCGGGTGGCACGCCGTGCGTGCGCTTCACGTCTTCCGCCACGCGCCGAGCCTACGGGAACAGCCGGACGACGCACGGTGTTGGCCATTGCACATCCGTACGCTGGAGGTGGAAAGGCGGTCCCCCGATGATCTTCTCCCGCAAGACCGAGCTCCCCGACGCCGCGCAGGCGCTCCCCGGCCGCGAGACCCGTCCGTTCGCCGTGGGCGACCGGCACCTCGTTCTCGGCAACCCGATCGAGACCGATCCGCCCGACGGCCACGAGGTCGTCGTGGTCGGTCTGGGCTGCTTCTGGGGCGAGGAGAAGACCTTCTGGGAGGTCCCGGGCGTCTGGTCGACGTCAGTGGGCTACGCCGGGGGCGTCACGCCGAACCCCACGTACGACGAGGTCTGCACCGGCCGCACGGGCCACGCCGAGGTCGTCCGCATCATCTTCGACCCGGCGGTCGTGTCGTTCCAGGACCTGCTGCAGGTGTTCTGGGAGAACCACGACCCGACCCAGGGGATGCGCCAGGGCAACGACCGCGGCTCGCAGTACCGCTCGGTCATCCTGACCACGACACCTGAGCAGCAGGAGCTCGCCGAGCAGTCGCGCGAGCACTATCAGGAGAAGATGACCGCTGCCGGCTACGGCCAGATCACGACGGCCATCCAGCCCCTCGACCAGTACTACTACGCCGAGGACGTCCACCAGCAGTACCTCGTCAAGAACCCGTTCGGCTACTGCCCCCTGCACGCCACGGGCGTGAAGTACGACGGGACGGCCTGAAGGACGTGTCCTAGCCTGAGGTCGCCGCCGTGGTGAGTGATCCCGACGGCACCCTCGCCGAGCTGGTCGCCAAGCGGTCGTGAGTGGCCAGGGGTGCTCTTGTCGGTCGAGTCTGCACCTCCTGAAGAACCCGCTCGGCTACGGCCCCTGCCCGCACCCGGCGCTCCCGAGACGGCGACACGCACGCGGCCTACCAAGTCCGTGCTTGCTCCGTGCGGGATCATCTGGTGGCATGACCCGCCTCGGCACCGTGCCCGACCTGGTCGGTGACGGCCTGAGGCTGTTGTTCGTCGGCATCAACCCGAGCATCCTGAGCGCCGAGACCGGCTACCACTTCGCCCACCCCGGGAATCGCTTCTACCCGGCCCTGCGGGCCGCCGGGATCCTGCCGGCGGACGTGGTCACTCCGAGGGAGGCTGCACCCGTACTCATCGGGCGCGGCGTGGGCATCACCAACCTCGTGCCCCGTGCCAGTGCCCGAGCCGACGAGCTCAGCCGCGACGAGCTACGCGCCGGACCTTCCCGCCTGCTCGCCGTCGTCAGCCGGCACCGGCCCGCGGTCGTGGCGGTCGCCGGCATCACCGCCTACCGCACGGCCTTCGCCGAGCCGAAGGCACGGGCCGGACGCCAGGCGGCCACGATCGGTGAGGCCGAGGTGTGGGTCGTGCCCAACCCCAGCGGGCTGAATGCGCACGCCACCATCGCTTCGCTGGGGCAGGCCTACCGCGAGGTTGCCGAGGCGGCGGGCATCGACCTGCCGCCCGCGGAGGACTCCAGCTCCCGGAGCAGGTGATGTTACGACTCACGTGACATTTGTCGTCAATCTGTAATACCTTGGCACCATCGTGACTGCCCTCGACGTACGGCTCCGTCCCCTCACCGCACGATCCGTCGTGCTGAGCCTGTTGCTGGGCGCGCACCCGCCCCGGCTGCCGGTACGGGACGTCCTTGCGGCCGGTGAGCAGTTCGGCATCGCTCCGGCGACGATGCGCGTGGCGCTCACCCGGCTCGTGCAGTCCGGCGACCTCGTCGCCGAGGAGGCCGTCTACTCACTCAGCGATCGCCACCTGCGCCGGCACGAGCTGCAGGAGCGCGAGCTCGACCCCGCGCTGCGTGCTTGGGACGGCACCTGGGAGACCATCGTCGTCACCGCGACCGGCCGAGACGCCGCCACCAGGGCGGACCTGCGCCGGCGCCTCGGCGGCCGACGACTGGCGATGCTCCGTGAAGGCGTCTGGATGCGGCCCGACAACCTTCCGCGCAACGAGGATGACGAGCCGGACTCCGTGCGGCTGATCACCCACCCCGACGACCCCTCGGCTCTGGCGGCCCGTCTGTGGGACCTCGAGGGGTGGGCTGCCTCGGGTCGCGAGCTCATCCACGCCACCAGCCGCGGCAACTCGTTCGCGGATCGGTTCACCGCCGCTGCCGCGCTGGTACGTCACCTTCGGACCGACCCTGCCCTGCCCGAACCCATCCGTCCCCCCGACTGGCCCGCCGCGGCAATGCGGCAGACGTACGACAGCTTCCGCGCCGAGATCCGGCGGCTGCGCCCGCCCACCCGAGGAGAGTCATGAGCACCACGCACGAGGTCACCAACCAGGTCCCGCCGCTCACCGGTCACGACACCGCCGACTACGCGGTGTTCGAGGAGTCCCTGCGCCGCGAGGGAGCCACAGCTGGGATCGACGAGCTGCACGACGTGGGTCGGAACGCCGGCAGCGCGCATGCCATCGCGCTCGGCGACCGGGCCGAGGCCCATCCGCCGGTGCTGCACACCCACGACCGGTACGGCCACCGCATCGACCAGGTGGCCTACGACCCGAGCTACCACGCGCTGATGGAGATCTCGACGGGGCTGGGCCTGCACGGCACGCCGTGGGCGTCCGACGACCCCCACGCCCACCTCCTCCGCGCCGCCAAGCTGAGCGCTTGGGGGCCGGTCGACGCCGGCCACCAGTGCCCGATCTCCATGACGTACGCGGCCGTGCCGGCCCTGCGCGCCGACCCGACGCTCGCCGCCGAGCTCGAACCCGGCCTGACCGCAGCCGGCTACGACCCGTCCTTCCGCCCGCCCTCGGAGAAGCAGTTCCTGACGGCCGGCATGTCGATGACGGAGAAGCAGGGCGGTTCCGACGTCCGTGCCAACACCACTCGTGCCGTCGAGCAGTCCGACGGCACGTACCGCATCACCGGACACAAGTGGTTCACGTCTGCTCCGATGTCCGATCTGCTGCTCGTTCTTGCGCAGGCACCCGGCGGCCTCACCTGCTTCGTGGTCCCGCGCGTCCTGCCGGACGGCACCGCCAACGGAATCCGGCTGCAACGCCTCAAGGACAAGCTCGGCAACCACTCCAACGCCAGCAGCGAGGTCGAGTACGTCGACGCGGTCGGCCGCCGGCTCGGCGATGAGGGCCGCGGCGTGCCGACGATCATCGCGATGGTCAACATGACCCGGCTGGACTGCACGATCGGCTCCGCGAGCTCGATGCGCGCCGGCGTCCTGCAGGCCGCACACCACGCCGCGCACCGTCAGGTGTTCGGCGCCCAGCTGATCGACCAGCCCTTGATGCGCAACGTGCTCGCCGATCTCGCCGTCGAGGCCGAGGCGGCGACGACCGTCGCACTCTGGTTGGCAGCCCTCGCCGACCGGGCCGAGTCCGGAGACGAGCACGCGGTGATGCTGCGACGCCTCAGCCTGGCGGTCAGCAAGTACCACGTGTGCAAGCGGGCGCCCATCCATGCCGCGGAGGCTCTCGAGTGCCTGGGCGGCAACGGCTACGTCGAGGACTCGCGAATGCCCCGCCTCTACCGTGAAGCGCCGCTGATGTCGGTGTGGGAGGGATCGGGCAACGTCGCCGCACTGGACACGTTGCGCGTCATGGTCAAGCAACCGGAGTCGCTGTCGGTCTTCTTCGGCGAGCTCGACCAGGCCCGCGGCGCCGATCGCCGCTACGACGCGTTCGTCGACACGCTGGGCTCGACGTTCACCGACGTCGAGACGATCGAGCCCGAGTCGTTCCAGTACGGAGCTCGACGCGTCGTCGGGGACATGGCGACTGCCCTGCAGGGCTCGCTGCTGCTGAGGCACGGTCACCCGGCGGTGGCCGACGCGTTCGCGGCGAGCCGACTCGGCCGCGACCGCGGCGACGTGTTCGGCACCCTGCCGACCGGGCTCGACCTCGCCCCGATCATCGAACGGTGCACGCCCAAGGGTACGGGCGAGCCGCAGTCGGTCATCGCATGAACGCCTCCGGGCCGAACGCCGGTGAGCGGCCGGCTGCATGGCGCGACGGCGCCGTCGAGGGCGACGACTCCCTATACGCCGACCACGAGCCGTCCGCCGAGGAACCGGACTATCGAACGCTGACGTACGAGGTCACCGGGCGCATCGCGCGCATCACGTTCAATCGTCCGGAGCAGGGCAACGCCATCATTAACGACACGCCGGCCGAGCTGGCGCACACCGTCGAGCGAGCCGACCTGGACCCGCGCGTGCACGTCATCCTGGTATCGGGCCGCGGGAAGGGCTTCTGCGGAGGGTACGACCTCTCGGTGTTCGCCGAGAACGCCTCCGCTCCCCCGGCGGGTGCGCCCGACACCTCGGGAACCGTGCTCGACCCCGCCGTCCAGATGACCAACCACGTGCCGGGCCGGGCCTGGGACCCGATGGTCGACTACGCGATGATGAGCCGGTTCAACCGCGGCTTCGCGAGCCTGCTGCACGCGAACAAACCCACCGTGGCGAAGCTGCACGGGTTCGCGGTGGCCGGTGGGTCCGACATCGCGCTGTTCGCCGACCAGATCATCTGTGCTGACGACGTTCGGATCGGTTACCCACCCACCCGCGTGTGGGGTGTCCCCGCGGCCGGCATGTGGGCGCACCGCATCGGCGATGCACGCGCCAAGCGGCTGTTGTTCACCGGTGAGTGCATCGATGGGCGCACGGCCGCAGACTGGGGCCTCGCGGTCGAGTCGTGGCCGGCCGAGGAGCTGGACGACCGCACCGAGTCGCTCGTCGAGAAGATCTCACTGATGCCCGTGAACCAGCTGATGATGGTGAAGCTCGCCCTGAACAGTGCGCTGCTGGCGCAAGGCGTGGCGACATCGGGCCTGGTCGGCACCGTGTTCGACGGCATCTCCCGGCACACCCGTGAGGGATACGCCTTCCAGATGCGTGCGGCCACCGTCGGGTTCCGCGAAGCCGTCCGCGAGCGTGACGAGCCCTTCGGGGACGACAAGGCCAGCCGCGCCTAAGGGCCGCGCCAGACGCAGGCGCGGTCCGCCTCAGCGCTTGTCGCGGCCGCCGTCGGCCATGGCCTTGCTCAGCTTCGACCCACCGCTGGCCGTCTGGATCCTGGCCCCGAGGCCGGGCAGCAGAGCGCCCACCACGGCGCCGGCACGCAGCTCGAACGGGGCCACCACGACCTCGGGCCGGTCGTTGCGCACGGCCTTGAGAACACCGTCGGCCACCTGGTCCGGGGTGACCGTTCGCACGCTCCCGGGCAGCTTGGCGCCGGACTCGACGAACATCCCGGCGTCCCGGACGAATCCGGGCTCGACAATCGAGACGCCGACGCCGCGGCCCGCGACGTCCTGGCGGAAGCCGAGCGCGAAGCCGCGCAGCCCGAACTTCGTGGCGTTGTACAGCGAGGAGTCGGTCGAGGCGACCTTGCCCGACAGCGAGCCGATCAGCACGACGTGACCTCGCCCGCGCTCCACCATCCCGGCGGCTGCCGTACGCGTCATCGCGATGGGGGCGTGCAGGTTGACGGTGAGGGCCCTGGCGAGCTGATCGGGCGTGTACTCGAGGAGGTCGCCGGACGTCGGCAGCGCGGCGTTGGCCACCAGGAGGTCGAGTGGACCGGCTTCGGCCATCAGGCGTTCCACGGCGTCGAGATCGCCCAGCTCCGCCGCGATCGCCGTCGCACCCAGCTCCTGGGCCAACGGCTCGAGGACGTCGAGTCGCCGACCGCTGAGGACGAGCTCGGCGCCCTCCGCGGCCAGCCGGCGCGCGATGGCCTGACCGAGTCCGCCGGTGGCTCCGGTGACGAGGGCGCGGGATCCGCGCAGGTCGATGCGTCCGGTCATGATGCTCCTGAGGGTGAGATGTCGTGAGTGAGGGTCGAGGGGGTCGGCGTCCGGGGCTTCAGCTGCAGCTCGAAGCCGGCCGGCATGAGCGTGAGCCGTTCGCTGATGCGCAGCTCGTAGTCCGGGTCGCCGGTGACGTCGTAGGAGTGGACCATCCGCGCCAAGGCGAGGACCGACTCGTGCAGGGCGAACTGGCGACCGATGCAGGCCCGCTCACCGGTGCCGAAGGGCTTGTAGACGTGGGGCGGCCGGGCGCGGGATCGCTCGCTGGTGAAGCGGTCCGGATCGAACTCCTCGGCGTCGTCACCCCAGACCTCGCGGTCGCGGTGCACCATCGGGAGCAGCACGATCGCCCAGTCCTCCGGGCGCATCCGGTGGCCGGTCGAGAGAGTCAGCTCGTCGCGCGGGCTCCGGGTGAACGCCGGAGCCGTGGGCCACAGTCGAAGGGCCTCGTCGAGCACGCGCCGCAGGTACCGGAACTTCGGTACCTGCTCGAACGTCGGTTCCGCGCCCCGGTCCGGTCCGAGGATGGCGTCCGCCTCGGCCTGGGCCCGCGCCAGCACGTCCGGGTTGCGCGACAGGTAGTACATCGCGAACGACAACGCCCCGGACGTCGTCTCGTGGCCGGCGACGAGGAAGGTCAGGATCTGGTAGCGGATGTTGAGGTCGTCGAGCCGCTCACCCGTCTCCGAATGTCCGGTGGAGAGCATCAGGCCGAGCAGGTCGCGGTCGTCGAGATCCTCCGACCCGCGGCGCTCGGCGATGATGCCGTCGAGCATCTGGTCGACGTAGGTCTGATGGTGCGCGTTCCGGCTCCTCAGCCGGCTGGCGAACAGGCGGGCCCCGGGCATCGCGTTGAGCGAGCCGATGCGCTGGCCGGTCGACAGCGCCGCGATCATCGCCGGGATGAACGGGTGCGGGTCCTCCTGGGTCAGAGACCCGAAGTCGTGACTGAACGCCGCTCGGCTGAGCGTCTCCATCGTCAGCTTGGTCATGCCCTGCGAGACGTCGACCGGCCCGTCGTGGGCATCCCACATCGCGAACAGCTCGTTGACGGTCTGCAGCATCGTGGGGTGATACCCCTGCATCGCCTCACGGCTGAACGCCGGCCGGAGGAGGTCGTGCGCCAGCTGCCAGTTCGGCTCGTGGTTGTAGGCGGTGAACAAGCCGTCGCCGACGAAGTCGCGCAGCGCTTCGAGCGCGGGTGACAGGCCCTTGGAGAACGCCGACTCATCGCACATCTCGGCCGCGAGGTGGCCCCCGCTGACGAAGACGAACTTCTGGGCGAAGACGTGCATCTCGAAGATCGGACCGAGCCCGGCGGCGCGTTCCATCGTGCCCTGGAGGGGACGGGCGCGATCGACCCCGGCGACGTCGCCGATGACCGGTCGCCGCCCCGAGGGGTGCGGAAACGCCTGCCCGGCCCAGTCGTTGTTCATCGCGCTCCTGACAACCGCCTAGAGTCCGCGACTCTTGCCGAACCGCGCGACCAGACCCTGATAGCCCGAACCCGTGACGCGGACGAACGTGTCGAGTGCGTACGCGTCCCAGCCGATCAGCACCCGAGCCCTGCCGCGCTCGACGCCCCGAAGGATCACCTTCGCGGCCTTCTCCGGGCTGACGTGCGCGAGCTTGTCGAACTCCTTCGACAGCTTGTCGTGGTCACGTCCCTCGGCCTGGTCGGCGTTGCGCGCGATGTTCGTCTTGATGCCGCCGGGATGCACGCAGGTGACCTTGACCGGCCGCTTGGACGTGAGCATCTCCTGCCGCAGCGCCTCGGTGAAGCCCCGCACCGCGAACTTGGCCGCGTTGTAGGCGCTCTGGCTGGGGACGGCGAAGATGCCGAAGATGCTGGAGATGTTGACGACGTGACCGTCGCCGGAGGCGATCAGGTGCGGCAGGAAGGCCTTGCTCCCGTTGATCACGCCCCAGAAGTCGACGTCCATGATCTTCTCGATGTCCTTGAAGGACATCTCCTCGACGTTGCCGGTGTAGGCGATGCCGGCGTTGTTGAAGACCATGTTGACCGTGCCGAAGTGCTCGGCCACGGCGTCGGCGTAGGCGAGGACGAGCTCGCGCTCGGCGACGTCGAGATGGTCCGAACGCATCTCGGCACCCTCGGCCTTGACCAGGGACGTCGTCTCCTCGAGGCCGCGGTCGTCGACGTCGCTGATCGCGACCTTCGCGCCACGACGGGCGAGCTCGACGGCCAGGGCCTGGCCGATGCCGGAGCCGGCACCGGTGACGACGGCCACCTTGTCGGTGAAGTAGGTCATGGGGATCCTCTCCCAGATTCAGATACCGGCGGTATCCGAAGCCGACGCTACCCCATCGTCGCGGGTGCCAGCAAGGTGGCGTCGGTCTCAGACGCGGCGGCGCCGAGGAGTCAGGCGAACGCGCGGCAGCGGGGGCGCAGGGATGACCTGACCGTCGTGGCCGTCGACGTGTCCGAACCGGTCACCGGCCTCCTCCCACTCCTGGCGGGCCTTGACGATGTCGTCGTGACTGCGGCCGATGAAGTTCCACCACATGACCAGTGGATCGGTGAACGGCTCGCCACCGATGAGCAGCACCGTGGTGTCACGGGACGTCCGCAGGTCGACCGATCGCCGCCCGGGCGCCAAGTACCGCATCTGCCGGTGAGTCAAGTCGGATCCGTCGACGCGGAGCGGCCCGTCGACCGCAAGCAGGGCGTGCTCGAACTCCGGCTGCAACGGCACCGTGGCCGTGCCCGCGGCGCTCAGGGTCAGCTCGGCCCCGACCATCGGCGAGTAGGTCCGCGCCGGGGACTCGGCGTCCGCGAGCCCACCGACGAGCACGATGGCCCGCCAGTTGTCGCCGCCGGTACGCGGGAGGTGAGGCAGGTGCTCGAAGTCGGCCGGACCGCTGCGCGCACCGTCGGGGAGCGCCACCCACAGCTGAATGCCGTGCATCATCGTCCGGTTTCCGACCGAGATCTCGGAGTGGGAGACCCCGTCGCCGGACGTCATGAGATTGAGCTCCCCGGGCCGGAGCACGACGTCGCTGCCGAGGCTGTCGCGGTGCCGGACGTCGCCGGCGAGCGGCCACGTGACCGTCTGCAACCCGGTGTGCGGGTGCGGCAGCACGTTCATCGGTTCACGCGTGGGCCCGAAGTGGTCGACGAAGCACCAAGCCCCCACGGTGGGCAGGTCGCGGTGCGGAAGGGTGCGGTGGACCGTGAGCCCGCGCACGCCACCGAGCGGCACCTCGCGAGGCTCCAGCAGGCGGTCCTCGGTCATGCTGCCAGCGTACGCGCGAGCCCGGCGACCCGACGTACAGTCGCGGCATGAACCTGCCCGAGCTGCCGCCCAGGATCCGCCTCGCGACCCCCGATGACGTGCCGGACATCGGCCGGATGATCCGCGATCTCGCCGAGTTCGAGCGAGCGCTCGACCAGGCCCGTGCCACCGACACCCAGCTGCACCAGGCCCTGTTCGGGCCCGATCACGTGGCCTCGGCGCTCCTCGCGCTCGACGAGGACGGCGCGTCGGTGGGATTCGCGCTCTGGTACCGCTCGTTCTCCACCTGGGCCGGCGTGCCGGGCCTCTACCTGGAGGACCTCTATGTCGCCGACGACCACCGCGGCTCCGGTCTGGGGCGTTCGCTGCTGACCGCGCTGGCCCAGATCGCGGTGCACCACGGGTGGGCCCGGCTGGAGTGGGCCGTGCTGCGCTGGAACACCGGTTCCATCGAGTTCTACGATGCGCTCGGCGGGCAACCGCTCGACGACTGGCTCACCTACCGGCTGGAGGGCGAGACGCTGCGCGCGGTGGCCCGCTGAGGTCAGTGGAGCATCCGCGAGCGGAGGACCTCCAGCGCCGTCGGCCGGCCGCCGGCAGCAAGGTACCAGCCCTCGACGCCGCCCGGATGCTCGTCCCAGAGGTCGAGCACGCCTTCGAGCGCGTCCGGCGCCACGAGGTAGAACGACATCGGGTAAAGCGGCTCGACGTCGTCGCGGTGCAGGCGGGCCTGGATGGCCGCGTGGGCTCGCTCGGTGAGGACGTAGTCGGCCATGACGTCGTCGCGCGTGACGCCGAGCAGCTTCAGCACGAGCGCGACGCCGACGCCGGTGCGGTCCTTGCCGGCCGCGCAGTGCACGAGGACGGGCCCGTCCGCCCCGGCCACCTCGTGGACGAGGTCGACCAGCAGGTGGGCGGCGTCCTCGAGCACGACGCGGTACAGCGCTGCAAGGGTGTCGGCGTCCTGGTTGCGGGGCCGCAACGCCTGCAGGAGTGGGAGGTTGACCAGCCGGGCGCCGAGGTGATCGAGCGGATGGCCGTTGCGCAGCTCGTAGGACGAGCGCAGGTCGATGACGACTGCCGGCGGCCAGGCGACATGGTCGGGGACCGTGTCGTCGGGTTCGGGCAGAGCGCTGCGCAGCAGGACGCCCGGGCGGACGCGACGCCCGTCGGTGGTGAGACGTCCGGCGACGTCTCGCAGGTTGGGCAGATCCACGGGCACGGCGCCCATCCTAGGTGGGATCTCCGACGCTCCCATGAACAGCCGGGACCTCCCCGACTCGTCATGGTGGACCGATAAAATGCCGGCATGCCCCCCCTTCGCAAGCAGGCCGTCTCGGCGGCGGTCGGCGCCGGCGCCGCACTCACCGGCTACTACGGGGTGCTGCTCGGCGAGACCGTCCTCGCGCGCCGCGCCATCGGCGTCACCGATGAGCGCCCGCCGTCGGCCGACGGGGTCTACGGCGACGACCTCCCGGGCCGCACGATCAGCTGCCTCGTGCTCGGCGACTCCGCCGGCGTGGGGTACGGCATGGACACCGCCGACGCCACGCCCCCGGGCCTCATCGGCATCAGCCTGGCGCACGTGCTCGACGCCCCCGTCGACGTCCACAGTGAAGCCGTCGTGGGTGCACAGACGGCCGACCTCCGGGAGCAGATCAACCGCGGGCTCACCCGCAACCCCGACATCGCCGTCATCGTCGTCGGCACCAACGACGTCACGCACCGGGTGCCGGCGTACGTCTCGTCACGACTGCTGGGCGCCGCCGTACGCCGACTGGTCGAGGCGGACTGCGCGGTCGTCGTCGGCACCTGTCCCGACCTGGGCACCATCAAGCCCCTCCCGCAGCCCCTGCGCTGGGTGGCGCGGCGCAAGAGCCGCGCGCTGGCCCGGCGGCAGATGATGGCCGTGGTGGCCGCCGGCGGCCGGGCGGTGTCGCTGGGCGACCTGCTCGGCCCGGTGTTCGACGAGAAGCGCGACCTGATGTTCGGCCTCGACCAGTTCCATCCGTCGGCCACCGGATACGCCAACATGGTCTCGGTCCTCGTCCCCTCGATGGCCGCGGCGATCCGCGAACGAGCCGTCGAGGAGGAGATCGTCGCCAGCGGCGGACCGCATCGCGACCTGATGTCGCTCGACGAGGCCGCCGACCGGGCCGAGCGCGAGTCCGGCACGGAGGTCTCGCAGCAGGGCCGGTGGGCGTCCGTCCTGCGTCGACGTCGCGCGAGCTGACCCTGAACGCAGAAACGGCCGGCCCAGTGGGCCGGCCGTCCTGATGATGTCCTGGGTCAGTCGCTCCCGCGCAGGATCGCGAGGATGCGGAGCAGCTCGATGTACAGCCAGACCAACGTGACGGTGAGGCCGAACGCTGCCCGCCACGACTCGCGCTCGGGAAGTCCGGCAGCGACGCCGCGCTCGACGTAGTCGAAGTCGAGGATCAGCATGAACACCGCGATGACCACGGCGATCGCCGAGATGACCAGGCCGAGGGCGTTGAATCCGCGCAGTCCGCCGGACTCGAACACGCCGGTGAGGCTCAGCACGAAGTTGAGCAGCATCACGCCGACGAAGCTGAACATCGCGATCGTGACGACCTTGCGGAACTTGTCGGTGACCTGGATGTTGAAGAACTTGTACGCAGCCAGGGTGCCGCCGAAGGCGACCATGGTGGCCAGCACCGCTTGGAACACGATGGACGGCTCACCGACGTAGGCGGCGATGATCTTGGAGAACGCTCCCACGAACACGCCCTCGACCAGCGAGAACGCGATGACGAGCGCCGGGCTGATGACCTTCTTGAAGGAGTTCACCAGCGAGAGCACGAGTCCGAGCAGGGCGCCACCGAGCGCCAGCGTGGCCGCGAGGCCGTACGCCGCGTCGCCGGTGGTGGGGTCACCCATGTCGCCGATGTAGAACCACGACGCGGCGGCCGCGATGACGAGGATGCCCAACGAGATGGCGGTCTTCTCCACGACGGTGTCGAGCGTCATGCGGCCCTGGCCACGCTCGGTGTGGGTCGGGGACGCACCCTGATCGTCGAGATCGACCCTCCACTGCGAGGGGTCGTTGATGGTGGACTGGCCGCCGCGACCGCTGTACGTGTCGTTGCGGGCGAACACCGGGTTTCTGCTCTGCATGGCTCCTCCGTGGGCTCGGCTCCGAAGTTGGAGTCGTTGCTGTCAGCCTATACAACGCTCATGAGGCGCGGTTTGATCCCTCGCCCGACCTCACGATGTGAAGGGTTGCGGCCCACATCGGCCGCGATCGTGGGCCGGAAGTCTTCACATCTGGAAGCGGACTCAAGCCTGGACGTCGTGGAGGTGGTGCTCGACGTCGTGCAGGAAGTACTGGCCCAGCGTCGCGACCGTGAACACGGAGCCGTCGCCGCGATGTCCGGTGCGCTGCCAGGCGTCGTCGGGCACGGCCTCGAAGGCATCGGCGATGCGCTCCCCCGCCTCGACGAGCTGCGGTGCGACGTCGGCGGGATCCTGGGTGTCGTAGCGGTCGGCCAGGGCGGTCTCGTCCTGGTCCCAGTTCTCGAACTGCGGGTCGTCGCGGTCGAGCATCAGCGCGAGCCGCTCGGCGAAGACCCGGAACACGTCGCGCACGTGGCAGGCGTACTCGGTGGGCGACCAGGTGTGGTCGTCGGGACGCGCGCGAGCGTCCTCGCGTCCCAGTGCCTCCTCCCAGCGCGGCAAGGAGGCACGGACCCGCCCCGCCACGTCGACGGGTTCGACGTCGGCCGCGGCCAGGCCGCACTCCGCGCACGGTTCGCGCAGGACCCAGGTCCAGTCCTTCGTGTCCGGGATGATCGCCATGAGCGTCAGAGTGCCAGATCGTTAGGGTCGTGACCATGGACACGACCGCCGATGAACGACGAGATCGTGCCACGTCCGAGGATTCTCGACCGGCGCCGGCCTTTCGCTCCGAACCGGTCTCCTTCGCCCGGCGCGGCGGACGATTGACCGATCGCCAGCAGCGCGCCTGGCGCGACCTCGCCGCCACGCACGTCGTCGAGGTTCCGCGGCACGGCACGGACACCTCGGTCGACCCCACCTTCCGGCTCGACGTCGACGCCACCTTCGGGCGGCGGGCACCGCTGGTCGTCGAGATCGGCAGCGGCCGCGGCGAGGCGCTCGTGGCCGGTGCAGAACGGCATCCCGACCGCGACTTCCTCGGCCTGGAGGTGTACGTCCCCGGTGTCGCCCAGACCCTGGTCACGATGCGGCACCGCGGCGTCACCAACATCCGGCTGGCCGTGGTGAACGCGGCGGAGGCACTGGCCACGACGTTGGCCGCGGCGTCCGTGGCCGAGCTCTGGACGTGGTTCCCGGACCCGTGGCACAAGACGCGGCACCACAAGCGGCGCCTGGTCACCGTGCCCTTCACCGAGCTCGTGGCACGGGTGCTCGAACCGGGTGGGACGTGGCGGTTCGCCACCGACTGGGAGGACTACGCGGACGTGGCCGCGGAGGTGCTGGCGACGTCGCCGCACGTGCAGGGCGGGCCCGTCGAGCGCTTCGTCGAGCGGCCCCTCACCCGGTTCGAGCGCAAGGCGCTGGACGCCGGTCGCACCGTCCACGACCTCGCGGCTCGACCTACACTGACCCCGTGACGGACGCGACCCACGCCGAGACGCTCGGCATCACCGCGGGATCGATCGTCTGGGTGGTGGCCGACTCGGTGGAGGGCACCGCCTTGCTCGAACCGCTCCCCGACGGCGTCGAGACCGTCGACGAACCGATCGACGGCATGGACGCCGCCCTGCTCCTCGCCGACCACCGCGACGGCCTGCAACGCAGGCTCGACGAGGTCCTGCCTGTCCTTGGCTCCACGCCGGTCGTCTGGATCACCTACCCGGCCGGGCGCACCGCCGAGCTCGACCGCACCACACTGGTGGATCTCGTCGAGGAGTACGGCTGGCGCCTCGGCCCCGAGGTCCGACTCGACGAGACCTGGGCCGCCGTCCGCCTCCGTCAGGCCTGACCCTGCCAGTGGCGCAGGTGGGTCAGCCAGAGCCCCGAGCGGGCCTGCTCATCGCGTTCGGGCTCGAAACCATGCCGGACGTAGAGCGCCACCGCCGGAAGGTTGTCGCGACCGGTCGAGGCGAGCACCGCCCGTCCACCGGCCCGGTCGAGCACGGTCCGCAGCAGGGTTGAGCCGACGCCCTGGCGGTGCGCCAGGGGGTCCACCATCAGCCGGTCGACGTCGAGGTGGTCACCTTCGTCGCGCCAAGCGATCGCCCCGAGCAGCTCGAGCCCCCGCCACGCGACGAGGTACCGCCCGCGCCACGCCGGCAGCGAGACGTCGTCGGCCTGCAGCGGCGGCAGCTGGTCGTCGCCCACGAGCACGGCCTCCGCCCGGTACGCCGCGTGCTGGAGCTGCAACAGCTCACGCGCGAACCACGGGTCGAGAGCCGGGTCCGGCGCCGCGATGATCACCGTCCCAGTATGTGACGTCCAGGGCGTCATCCGGGAGCAATGACGCCCGCAGGGTCACGAATCGTGGACGGGGAGGTGCTCCCGGTGGGACTCGAACCCACACTGGAGCGGTTTTAAGCCGCCTGCCTCTGCCATTGGGCTACGGGAGCACTGTCACCCTAGGCCCCTGCCGTTGCGCTGACGTCGACGACGTTGAGCAGCGGGCGGCCGTCCTGGAGCCGGGTGACCTGTTCACGGACCAGAGCCTCCACGCGATCGTGCATCGTCGTGACGGCACCGCCCGCGTGCGGCGAGACCAGGACGCCAGGGGTCGTCCAGAGGGGGTGGTCGGCGGGCAGGGGCTCGGGGTCCCAGACGTCGGAAGCGACCCGCACCCCGCCGCTCGCCGCGTGGCGAACGAGCGCGTCGGTGTCCGCGACCTTGCCGCGCGAGACGTTCACGACGAGGGCACCCGGGCGCATCGCGGCCAGGAACTCCTCGCCCACCAGGTGGTGCGTGTCCGGGCCGTACGGCACCGCCACCACGACCGCGTCCACCTCCGGCAGCAGTCCGAGCAGCTCGTCGATGCCGTGGACGTCGCCGTGCTTGTCGCGCCGCGCGGTGCTCGCCACCCGGACGAGGTCGACGCCGAAGCCGTCGAGCCGCGCGTGCACCTCGGTGCCGATCCCGCCGTACCCGAGCAGCATGACGCGCGACCCGAGCAGGCCGGGATGCCACCCGCGCACCCACTGGCCGCCCGGCATCGAACGGGCGAACTCGTCGAGGCCGCGGAGCGAGGCGATGAGCAGACCCACGGCGATCTCGGCCGTCGGACCCTCGTGGACTCCGACCGCATTGCACCAGGTGACGCCGTCCGGGACGTTGCCGATGGCGTCGTCGTAACCGAGCGCCTGCGTCTGCACGGCCGCGACCCGCGCCGGATCGAGCAGGGACAGGTCCCCGGCCAGCACGTAGGGGCGCACGGCGAGGTCGATCGTCGCGCCCGCCGGCAGGGGTCCCGCGAAGTCCCAGACCGCGAGGTCGACGTCGCGGAGGTCGGCGAAACGTGCCAGCGTCGACTCGTCCGGAAGGCTGATCCGCAGGGTCACGACGCCGTGCCCGCGTCGGCCGCGACGCCCCACGCGATGCCGTCGAGGATGTCGTGCTCGCTGACCACCACGGAGTCCGTCCCGAGGGGCACCTGGGCCAGCACCCGGTCGAGGATGAGCGAGCCCGCCCCGATGACGTCGGCGCGTCCCGGGTGCATGAACGGCAGGGCACGCCGGTCGGCGACCGACATCTGGACCAGCGAGAGGCAGGCCGACCGCATGACCTCGATCGGCAGGACCGCCCCGTGGATGGCGTCGCGGTCGTACGACGGGAGGGCGAGCGCATGCGCAGCGACGGTCGTGACCGTTCCGGCGACGCCGACGAGCGTCGACACCGGTTCGAGATCGCGCACCACCGGCGCCAGCACGGCGTCGACGTGATTCATGCAGCTGGTGACCTCGGCGACGGGCGGCGGGTCGCTCGGCAGGAACCGCTCGGTCATCCGCACGGATCCGATGTCGAGGGACGTCGACCACTCGACGTCCTCGTCGTTGCCGACCACCAGCTCGGTGGAGCCGCCACCGATGTCGACGACCAGGGTGCGGGCCGGGTCGAGACCGCGGGTGGCCCCCACGAAGGAGGCCAACGCTTCCTCCTGTCCGGTGAGCACCTGCGGACGAACCCCGAGGATCCCCTCCACGGCGGCAGCGAACTCGTCGGCGTTCTCGGCGTCACGTGCGGCGGACGTGGCGCAGAAGCGCACGTGGTCGGCTCCCAGGGTGGCGATCAGCTCGGCGTACTCCCGGGTGGCCTGCAGGGTGCGGTTGATGGCCTCCGGAGCGAGCCGCCCGGTGGCGTCGACGCCTTGACCGAGCCGCACGATGCGCATCTCACGCACCAGCTCGGACTCCACCCCGTCGACCACGTCGGCGACGAGCAGTCGGATCGAGTTGGTCCCGCAGTCGATGGCGGCGATGCGGTCGCGGCGAGGCATGGTCTTGAGGATAACGGGGCACCCATGCCTCAGTCCGGGGTGCGCGGGTCCTGGTCGGGGTCTGCGTGTGCGACCTGGTCAACGTCCTCATCGAGCATCGTCCGCTCGTCGAACGGGTCGGATCCGGCCAGCACGTGGTCGAGGCGTTCGCGGTCCACCGAATCCGTCCAGTGACCGACCAGCACGGTCGCCACGCTGTTTCCGGCGAAGTTGGTGAGGGCTCGGGCCTCGGACATGAAGCGGTCGATGCCCACGATGAGACCGACGCCCTCGACCAGGTCCGGCCGGTGCGAGCTGAGGCCGCCGGCGAGGGTGGCGAGGCCTGCGCCCGACACCCCGGCGGCACCCTTCGAGGCGATGATCATGAACAGCAACAACGAGATCTGCTCGCTCAGCGCCAGCGGCTGACCGAGGGCCTCGGCCACGAACAGCGAGGCCATCGTCAGGTAGATCGCCGTCCCGTCGAGATTGAAGGAGTAGCCGGTCGGAACGACGACGCCGACGGTCGTCTGCTGCACGCCCGCGTGCTCCATCTTCGCGATCAGCCGCGGCAGCGCGGTCTCCGAGGACGACGTCGACAGGATCAGCAGGAACTCACGCCCCAGGTAGCGGAAGAGGTGGAAGATGTTCACGCCGGCGACCACCCGCAGGAGGGTCCCGAGGACTCCGAAGATGAACAGCACGCAGGTGAGGTAGAACGCGAGCATCATCGTGGCGAGGCTCTTCAGCGCATCGACCCCGGTCGCGCCGACGACGGCCGCCATCGCACCGAACGCGCCGACCGGCGCGAGCCACATGACCATCGCCAGGACGCGGAACACCAGCCGCTGGAGGTGGCCGACCCCGACGAGGATGGGTTGCCCGGTCCTCCCCATCGCCTGGAGGGCGAAGCCGACCAGAAGTGCCACGAGCAGCGTCTGGAGCACCTTTCCCGACGTCACGGCCGAGAAGAGCGTGTCGGGGACGATGTCGAGGATGAAGGCCCAGCCGCCGACCTTCTCCCCGACCTGCTCGGTACCCACGGAGCGGAGGTCGTCGGTGAGGTCCAGGCCCGCACCGGGCTTGATGATGTTGCCGACGACCAGTCCGATGCCGAGCGCGAACGTCGACATCGTCAGGAAGTAGCCGAGCGCCAGTCCGCCGACACGGCCCACCTGGGCGGCGTTCGCCACAGAGCCGACACCGAGGACGATCGTGCAGAAGATGATCGGTGAGATCATCATCTTGATCAGTCTGATGAACAGGTCGCCGAGTGGCTGGAACTTGATCGCCGCGTCCGGTGCGGCGAAGCCGAGCACGATGCCGGCGACCACCGCCACCACCACGGCGATGTAGAGCCAGTGCGTGCGATCACGCACAGTGCTGTTCTGGTCGGACACGATCGATTCCCCCGTCGCGTGGACAACGCCGACCAGTGTGGCGCAGGTCACGAGAACCCGCACCCGGACGGGACGTCCGGGCTGGTCAGGCTCCGGGAGCGGCGGCGGCACAGGCGGAGTCGCTCCACCAGTCGCCGAGGAGGGTCACGGCCTCGTCGCCCAGCGGGTTGACGCCCGGCCCCTTGGCGAGGCTGTGCCCGACCAGCACGTGCAGGCACTTGACCCGGGTCGGCATGCCGCCGGCCGAGATGCCGTCGACTTCCGGCACATGTCCGAGGTCGTCACGCTCGATCAGGTAGGCGCGGTGCGCAGCGTCGTACGCCTCAGCAAGCGCAGGGTCGTTCGCGAGCCTCGCCGTCATCTCGGCCATCAGCCCGGACGCCTCGAGGGTGCCGATGGCTCCGCTCAGTCGCGGGCACGTGACGTAGTACAGCGTCGGGAACGGCGTGCCGTCCGGAAGTCGTGGTTCCGTCTTCACGACGTTCGGATGACCCGAAGGGCATCGGGAGGCGATGGCCACGATCCCCCGCGCCGGACGTCCGAGCTGCTCGGTCACGGCATCGAGATCAGTGGGATCGACATCGGGCTGACCACTCACTGCTTCTTCAGCACCTCGTCCGGGTCCGCCACAGGTTTCGGCGAGCGCGGCTCCTTGCCGGCCTCCTGCACGCTCCCCCAGAGCGTGTCGTACCACGCCTTCGCCCCTGTGGTCGGCGGCGCATCCAACGTCGGGACGTCGCCCTGGACAGTCCCGTCGCTGCCGATGACGCGGTATCCCACCTCGCCGGGCATGACCCAGCCGAACCGGGCCCGGGCCTGCTGCTCGATGTATGCCGGGTCCTCGAACCGCTTCTTGGTGTCCTCGAGCTTGTCGATGGCGTCGCGTCGCAGGACGATCTCCGCCTTCGCCGACTGGATCTCCCCGCGCTGGTCCCACCAGGCGTGCAGAGCCGACGTGTACGAGGCGACGAGGAGCAGCACGACCGACAGCAGGACCACCGCGCGGGTCGTGAAGCGCGGACCTTGCCGACCGCGTGGTTCCGGCGGCCGCCCTCGGGTGCTTCCGGCCGGCCGACGGCTACCGGTCGACGACCCGGCCGGGCGGCGGGACGACGAGCGTCCCGGCCCGCGCGACTGGGTCATACGGCTGACCATCGGCCTACAGCACCAGCCGAGGGAACGCCGAGGCTCCGGCGTAGGCGGCAGACCCGCCGAGCAGCTCCTCGATGCGCAGCAGCTGGTTGTACTTGGCCACCCGGTCCGAGCGGGCCGGGGCGCCGGTCTTGATCTGGCCGCAATTGGTGGCGACCGCGAGGTCGGCGATGGTGACGTCCTCGGTCTCGCCGGAGCGGTGGCTCATCATGCAGGAGAAGCCGCTGCGGTGGGCCATCTCGACGGCGTCGAGGGTCTCGGTGAGGGACCCGATCTGGTTGACCTTGACCAGCAGGGCGTTCGCGGCGCCCTCGTTGATGCCGCGGGCGAGGCGCTCGACGTTGGTGACGAACAGGTCGTCGCCCACGATCTGGACGCGGTCGCCGACGGCCTCGGTGAGGGCGATCCACCCGTCCCAGTCGTCCTCGTCGAGCGGGTCCTCGATGGACACGATCGGGTAGGTGTCGACCAGCTCTGCGTAGTACTCGGCCATCTCGTCGGCACTCTTGTCCGCGCCCTCGAACGCGTAGCTGCCGTCGGTGTGGAACTCCGAGGAGGCGACGTCCAGAGCGAGGGCGATGTCGGTGCCGAGCGTGAGCCCGGCCTGCTCGACGGCGACGGCGATGAGGTCGAGGGCGGCTCGGTTGGACGACAGGTTCGGGGCGAACCCGCCCTCGTCACCCAGTCCGGTGGACAGCCCCTCCGACTTCAGCACCGACTTGAGCGCGTGGTAGACCTCGGCTCCCTGGCGCAGCGCCTCGGCGAAGCTCGGGGCACCGATCGGAGCGATCATGAACTCCTGCACGTCGACGTTGGAGTCGGCGTGGGCGCCACCGTTGAGGATGTTCATCATCGGCACGGGCAGCAGGTGCGCGTTGGGGCCACCGACGTACCGGAACAGCGGCAGGCGGGCCGACTCCGCGGCGGCCTTGGCCGCGGCGAGCGAGATGCCGAGGATGGCGTTGGCGCCGACCTTGGCCTTGTTCGGGGTGCCGTCGACCGCGAGCAGAGCGAGGTCGATGGCGCGCTGGTCGTCGGCGTCGAACCCGAGGAGGGCGTCGCCGAGCTTGCCGTTGACGGCCTCGCACGCCTTGCGCACGCCCTTGCCGAGGTAGCGCTTGCCGCCGTCACGCAGCTCGACGGCCTCGAACTGCCCGGTTGACGCTCCCGACGGCACGGCCGCGCGGGCGATGGTGCCGTCGTCGAGGGCGACCTCGACCTCGACGGTGGGGTTGCCGCGGGAGTCGAGAATTTCGCGTGCTCCGACGGCTTCGATGCTGGCCAAGACTGCTCCTCATGGTGGTGTTCCGATGCAGAGGTCCAGCCTAGACCGCGTCAGTGCGAGGGCGGCGTCGCCTCGCCAGGTGCCGAGCCGCGCTCGGGGGCACCCGCCGACGGGTCGGCCCGGTCGGCCAGGGCCCGCGTCGTCCGTCGGAGCAGCTGCTCGGCGTCGATCCCGGCGGCGGCGCACTCCTGCACCAGCCGCAGCAGGCGCTGCTCGAGGGCGTCGCCCTCGACGGGGTCGGCTCCGAGTCGACCGAGCACCTTCTGGGCGTACGCCAGCGCGGGCAGACCGGTCGGGATGCCGTCCATGAGGCCGGAGCGCTGCTTCTCCTCGGCCTTCAACCGCTGCCAGGCGGCGTCGACCTCATGAGGTGTACGCGCCTCGCCGTCGGCGAAGACGTGCGGGTTGCGACGCACCAGCTTGGCCGTGATGCCGGCCGCGACGTCGTCGATGTCCCAGGCGTCGTCGGCCGGGCCGGCGGCGATGGCCGCGTGGAACACGACCTGCATGAGCAGGTCCCCCAGCTCCTCGCGCAACAGGTCGGAGTCACCGGCATCCAGCGCCTCCAGCGTCTCGTACGCCTCCTCCACCAGGTAGCGCGCGAGCGAGTCGTGGGTCTGGAGCTGCGTCCACGGGCACTCACGTCGGAGGCGACCCATGACGTCGACGAGGTCGAGCAGCCGGGCGCCGGGCAGGTCGTAGGAACCGAGCACGATCTCGACGCTCGGCCCGTCGTCGCCACTGCCGCCGACCAGGTCGTCGGCGATCTGCCGGGCCCAGTCGAGGTCGCCGGGCGGCGCGATCCAGACGACGCCGTCGCCGAAGTGCTCGGTGCGGCGTTCGGGATCGACAGCCACCGTGATCCCGGCCACACGGATGCCCTGCACGTGCGGCCCGTCCTCCGCGGACACGACCGAGTCGGCGGCCCGCAAGGCGTCCCAGGCCTCCAACGTCAGCACCCCCGGGGCGACCCGCGGGCTCACGACGAGGACGCGCATCAGCCCACGCACTGCTGGGTGGCGGGAAGCCCTTTCTGGTCCTGGGGCGATGGGGCCTTCTCGGGCACGGAGAGCGACCCACTCACGGACTTCTGCAGCCCGTCGTTCCCGATGCCGAAGCGCGGGTCGAAGCGAACCTTGCGGCGGCCGATCTCGGCCTGGATCTGCTTCAGGCCCTCGTTCTGCAGCTCGCTGGGGTCGGCGTCCGCCCCGAGCTTCTCCGACCCGAGGATCTCGGCGATGGCGAACGTCTGCTGGGAGTCGACGATCGCCGCGACGACCGCCTCGACCTGATCGGCGGGCACGGCCTTGGCGATCTCGGCACGCTGAATCGGCGTGACCTCGTAGGACGACGGGTTCGGTCGGAGGTCCTTCTCGGCGGCGACATCGCGGGCGACCACGCCGAACACGAGGTCGGTGACCGCCTGCCGGCGAACGTCCGCGTTGCCGATCGGTTCTCCCGAGCGCGCCGACAGCAGCGCCAGCCGGCAGTAGACGCCGGCGACGTCGTCGGCCTGACCCATCGGGATGGTCGTGTCGCCGACCACGGCAGCCGCTCCCGGGTGGACCGATCCGCAGCCCGTGAGCACCAGTGCCACGGTGGCCGCGACGAGGACGCGCAACTTCATGGCGTCACCCTACCCACGCCCGAGTCGCCCGGTCAGGCCGGAGGGACGAGCGTGTCGACGACCGTGCGCGTCCACGCAAGGAGCTCGCGGTCGCGTAGCGGGGTCCCGCCGACCAGAGCGGTGCGCGGGTGCGGGACGAGGGCGATCTGGGCCGCCTGCTTGTACACGCTCTTGGGATGGATGCGGCTCAGGCGCAGCTGCGCGGACTCGGCGAGGACGACGCCCGCGAACCGCACGTTCGATCCGGCCGTCGTGACCTCGGACAGTCCGGCCTCCCCGATCCTGACGCGCAACCGCGCGACGTCCAGCAAGGTCTCGACGGACTCCGGAGGCTCGCCGTACCGGTCGACCAGCTCGGCACGGAGCTCCTCGACGTCGTCGGTGCCACGCACAGCGGCCAGATGCTTGTACATCTCCAGCCGGAGCCGCTCGCTGGGCACGTAGTCGTGGGGCAGGTGGGCCTCGATCGGCAGCTCGATCTTGACGTCGCGCTCTGGCGCCGCGTCGCCGCGGAACTCGGCCACCGCCTCGCCCACGAGCCGGACGTACAGGTCGAAGCCGACCTCGGCGATGTGACCGGACTGCTCGCCTCCGAGCAGGTTGCCCGCCCCCCGGATCTCCAGGTCCTTCATCGCGACCTGCATGCCGCCGCCGAGCTCGGAGTGCTGAGCGATGGTGGCCAGCCGGTCGTGGGCCGTCTCGGTGAGTGGTTTGTCCGGCGGATACAGGAAGTAGGCGTAGGCACGCTCGCGACCGCGTCCGACGCGCCCACGCAGCTGGTGCAGCTGCGACAGACCGAGGGCGTCGGCCCGCTCGATGATCATGGTGTTGGCGTTCGAGACGTCGAGCCCGGACTCCACGATCGTCGTGCACACCAGCACGTCGAACCGCTTCTCCCAGAAGTCGACCATCACCTGCTCCAGCCGGTGCTCGCCCATCTGGCCGTGGGCGGCGGCGATGCGCGCCTCCGGCACGAGCTCCTGGAGCCGACGGACCGCGCTGTCGATGCTCTGCACCCGGTTGTGGATGAAGAACACCTGTCCCTCGCGGAGCAGCTCTCGGCGGATGGCGGCTGTGACCTGCTTCTCGTCGAACCCGCCCACGAAGCTCAGCACCGGGTGGCGCTCCTCCGGCGGGGTGGCGATCGTGGACATCTCGCGGATCCCGGTGATCGCCATCTCCAGGGTGCGCGGGATGGGGGTGGCCGACATGCTCAGCACGTCGACGGCGGCGCGCAGGTGCTTGAGCGCCTCCTTGTGCTCGACGCCGAAGCGCTGCTCCTCATCGACGATCACGAGGCCGAGGTCCTTGATCCGGATGCCGGGCTGCAGGAGCCGGTGGGTGCCGATGACCAGGTCGACCGTGCCGTCCTCGAGCCCCGCCAGCGTGGCCTTCGCCTCGCCGTCGGACTGGAACCTCGACAGCGGCCGGATCGTCACCGGGAACTGTCCGAACCGCTCGGCGAAGGTGGCGAAGTGCTGCTGCACCAGCAGCGTCGTGGGCACCAGCAGGATGACCTGCTTGCCGTCCTGGATCGCCTTGAACGCCGCCCGGACCGCGATCTCGGTCTTGCCGTAGCCGACGTCGCCGCACACCAACCGGTCCATGGGGACGGTGCGCTCCATGTCGCGCTTGACCTCCTCGACGGTGGAGAGCTGGTCAGGGGTCTCGACGAAGGCAAAGGCGTCCTCGAGCTCGGCCTGCCAGGGCGAGTCGGGGCCGAACGCGTGCCCCTGCGTGGCCTGACGAGCGGCGTAGAGCTTGATCAGCTCGGCCGCGATCTGCCGCACGGCGCGGCGTGCCCGGCTCTTGCGGCCGGCCCAGTCGGACCCGCCGAGGCGGTCCAGGCTCGGCTGCTCGCCGCCGACGTACCGGCTGACCTGGTCGAGCTGGTCCATCGGCACGAACAGGCGGTCGCCCGGCTGGCCGCGCTTGCTCGGCGCGTACTCGATGACCAGGTACTCCCGCGCCGAGCCGTGGACGGTGCGGTTGACCAGCTCGACGTACCGGCCGACGCCGTGCTGCTCGTGGACGACGTGGTCGCCGGCCGTGAGCTCGAGGGGATCGACCTGCTTGCGCCGCCGGGCCGGCATGGTGACCCGCTCGCTCCGGTCGGCCGCACGCTGACCGACCAGGTCGTCGTGGGTGAGCAGCGTCAGCCGGCTCGACGGCAGGACGAGCCCGTGCCCGAGGTCGCCGCCCATGACCTGGACGACGCTGGTGTCCTCGGGAAGGTCGGACTCGGTGATCGCCGCGGGCACGTCGTGCTCGGCCAGCCACTCCACGTTGCGCTGGGCCTGCCCGTGCCCCGGCACGACGATCACGACGCGCATCCCGCGGGCCGTCCAGCCGCGGATGTCGGCGATCGCCGCCTCGGTGTCGCCGCGGTACGCCGGGGTCGGCTCCACGTCGGACGGGGCGCCCTCATCGTCGTCGAGACCGAACGGCGACAGCCCGAGCCAGGCGTGACCGAGAGCGCGGGTGTCGTGGTGGGCGTCGTCGAGGGTGCGGAACGCCGCAGGTTCGAGGTCGATCGGGGCCTCGCCGCCCGTGGCGGCAGCCGCCCACGACGCCTGGAGGAATTCATCGCTCGTCGCCACGAGGTCGGCGGCGCGGGCCCGGACCCGCTCGGGGTCGCACAGCAGCACGGTCGATGACGCCGGAAGGAGGTCGACGAGGTTCTCCATGTCGCCGACCAGCACCGGTGCCAGCGATTCCATGCCCTCGACCGCGTGTCCCTCGGCGAGCTTCGAGAACAGGTCGCCGAGTGACGGGTGCTCGGCAGCGAGCTCGGCCGCGCGCGCACGCACCTCGTCGGTGAGCAGCATCTCTCGGCACGGCGGGGCCCACAGCTGCTCGACGGCGTCCAGGGATCGCTGGTCGGCGACGGCGAAGCGGCGGATCTCCTCCACCGAGTCGCCCCAGAACTCCAGCCGCAGTGGATGTTCCTCGGTGGGCGGGAAGACGTCGACGATGCCGCCGCGGACGGCGAACTCACCGCGGCGCTCCACGAGGTCGACCCGGACGTACGCCGCGGCCGCAAGGTCGCGCACCAGCTGGTCGAGGCCGTGCTCGTCGCCGCTGCTGACGGAGACCGGCGCAAGGTCGGCCAGACCGCGGACCTGCGGCTGCAGCAGCGACCGGACCGGTGCGACGACGACGCGCAACGCCGAGGGGTCGGCGTGGACGAGGCGTCGCAGCACCGCGAGACGTCGACCGACGGTGTCGGAGCGAGGCGAGAGGCGTTCGTGCGGCAGGGTCTCCCACGCCGGGTAATAGGCGACGGCATCGGCGCCGATCAGGTCGCCCACCTCGGCCACGAGGTCCTCGCCCTCGCGGGCCGTGGCCGTGACGACGAGCACCGTGCCGGTGGTGGCCAGAGCCGCGGCGACGAACGGTCGGATCGCGGCGGGCGCGCGCAACACCCCTTCCGCCCCGTCACCGGCACGAGCCTCGACGAACTGCGCCACGGTGGGGTCCGCCGCGACGACCTGGGCAAGTGTGGCCAGCGGTGCGTCGACCGACGTGGTGGACGTGCTCACCGATTGAAAGCGCTCTGGGTGGTGTCGAGCCCGTGCGTGATCAGGCTCTCCACAGCGTCGGCGGCTTCCTCGAGCTGAACGGGAAGGTCCTTGCGCTCCTTCGCCGAGAAGACCTTGAGGACGTGGTCGGTGACGCCCGTGCGCCCCCCCGGTCGGCCGATGCCGACACGGATCCGGAAGTAGTCGCCGGTGCCCAGCGCCCGTCGGATGTCACGCAGTCCGTTGTGGCCGTTGTCGCCGCCGCCGAACTTGACCCGCAGCGACCCGAAGGGCAGGTCGAGCTCGTCCTGCACCACGATCAGGTGATCGGGTTCGACGTCGTAGTACTTCGCCAGCGTGGACACTGCGCCGCCGCTGTCGTTCATGTAGGAGCGGGACCGCCCCAGCACCGCACGCTCGCCGGCCAGCCGACCCTCGACGACGTCGGCGCGCCGGGAGGTGTGGCCCTTGAAGGCGCCGCCCATCCGCGCGGCCAGCACGTCGGCGACGAGATGGCCGACGTTGTGCCGGGTGGCGGCGTACGTCAGTCCCGGGTTGCCGAGCCCGACGACCAACCAGGTCACTCGCTCTCGGACTCCCCGGCCTTGCCTTCGCCGGATCCACCGTCGGACTCGCCCTCGTCGGACTCGCCGTCGGCACCCTCGGCGGACTCTGCGTCCTCGCCCTCGGGCTCGTCGTGCTCGATGCCGGCCTCGGCCTCGGCCTCGTCGAGCTCGGCCTCGATCTCCTCGGCGGTGGGCGCGGCGATCACGTTGACGATCAGCCACTCCTCGGGGATGGCCAAGGTGCTGCCGGCAGGGAGGTCGAGGTCGCTGGCGTGGATCTGCGCGCCGACGTCGAGGCCTTCGATGGACACCTCGACCCACTCGGGGATGTGGGTGGCCTCGGCCTCGACGGAGATGGTCGAGTTCTCGGTGACCACCAGGGCTTCGGGAAGCGCCTCGCCGACGAGGTGGACGCGGATGTCGACCGTGACCTTCTGGCCCTTCTTCACCAGCAGCAGGTCCGCATGCTCGATGACTCCGCGCAGCGGGTCACGCTGGACCTGCTTGGGGATGGCGAGGTGCGTGTCGGACCCGATCGCGATGGACAGCAGCGCGTTGGAGTTCTTCAGCGCCAGAGCGAGGTCGTGGCCGGGCAGCGTGATGTGCGTGGGGTCGATGCCCGAGCCGTAGAGCACGGCGGGCACCTTGTCGGCGCGCCGGATGCGGCGGGCGGCGCCCTTGCCGAACTCGGTGCGGTTCTCGGCGGCGATCTTGATCTCGGCCACGGCGTATTGCTCCTCGGAGGTTCTCGTCTGTCGGCTTGGCGGTACCCACGGTTCGGGGCGCTCGACACGGCACTCTGCAGCGGAGCGCCCTGTCGATCACGGCCTGGGACAATGGTCCCGGCCCTCGCCGAGGCAACCCCAGCAGTCTACCCCGCGGCCGTGGACCCTGTCGAAACGCCCCTGGCCTGCCGACCCGGCGTGGTCAGCGGTTCTTCTTGCGGGACTTGCGCTGCTGCTTGGCCTTCTGACGGGCCCGGTTCTTGGCGTTGGCCTGGCGCTGGCGCTCCTGCGCGTCGGGGTCGGTGTCGGGCGACACTTCGTTCGCGCCGCGGACCTCGACCTCGCCGTCCTCGGAGGGCGCGGAGTAGCTGAGGTTCTGCTGCGGCTTGCGCTCCTGCAGTCCCTTGGCCATCAGCTGCGGTTGCGCCCCGACCGAGTCGGCCGGCGAGGCGCTCTCCTGCTCGACCTCGACCTGGACGTCGAGGTTGAACAAGAACCCGACGGACTCCTCGGCGATGCCCTCCATCATGGCGGAGAACAGCTCGAAGCCCTCCCGCTGGTACTCCACGAGCGGGTCGCGCTGTGAATAGGCCCGCAGCCCGATGCCCTCGCGCAAGTAGTCCATCTCGTAGAGGTGCTCACGCCACTTGCGGTCGAGCACGCTCAGCACGACGCGGCGCTCGAGCTCGCGCATGACGGGTGAGCCCAGCTCCTCCTCGCGACGCTCGTACGCGGCCAGGGCGTCGTCGGTGACGATCTGTTGCAGGTACTCGCGGGCCAGGCCCTCACGCCCACCGGCCTCCTCCTCGACGGAGGCGACGCTGAGACCGATCGGGTACAAGGTGCCGAGAGCCGTCCAGAGCTTGTCGAGGTCCCACTCCTCCGGGAAGCCCTCGGTGGCGCCGGTGATGTAGGCGCCGGTGACCTCGCCGATCATCGCGCGGACCCAGTCCTGCATGTCCTCGCCCTCGAGGACCTGCCGTCGCTCGGCATAGATGACCTCGCGCTGGCGGCTCATGACGTCGTCGTACTTGAGGATGTTCTTGCGGGTGTCGAAGTTCTGCGACTCGACCTGCGCCTGCGCCGAGGCGATCGCGCCGGTGACGCGCTTGTTCTCGATCGGAACGTCGTCGGGGATCTTCATGGTCTGCAGGACCCAATTGACCCAGTCGGCCTTGAACAGCCGCATGAGGTCGTCCTCGAGCGAGAGGTAGAAGCGGGTCTCGCCCGGGTCGCCCTGGCGGCCGGAGCGACCGCGGAGCTGGTTGTCGATGCGGCGTGACTCGTGGCGCTCGGTGCCGATGACCGCGAGACCGCCGACCGCGGTGACCTCTGCATGCTCGGCCGCGACCTGCGCCTCGATCTGGCGCAGCGCGTCCGGCCACGCCTTCTCGTAGGCCTCGGAGTCCTCGAGCGGGTCCAGTCCCTTGTCGCGCAATGCCTGGTCGGCCAGGAACTCGACGCTGCCGCCCAGCATGATGTCGGTGCCGCGTCCGGCCATGTTGGTGGCCACCGTGACCGCACCCTTGTGCCCGGCCATCGCGACGATCGAGGCTTCCCGCTCGTGCTGCTTGGCGTTCAGGACTTCGTGCGCGACGCCGCGCTTGCGCAGCTGGCTCGAGAGGCGTTCGCTCTTCTCGACGCTCGTGGTGCCGACGAGGATCGGCTGGCCCTTGGCGTGCCGCTCGACGATGTCGCCGACGACGGCGTCGAACTTCGCGGCCTCGGTGCGGTACACGAGGTCGGGCTGGTCGAGGCGGGCCACCGGCATGTTGGTGGGGATCGGCACGACACCGAGCTTGTAGATCTTGTCGAACTCCGACGCCTCGGTGAGCGCCGTACCGGTCATGCCACCGAGCTTCTCGTAGAGCCGGAAGTAGTTCTGCAGCGTGATGGTGGCGAGGGTCTGGTACTCCTCGCGGATGCGCACACCCTCCTTCGCCTCGATGGCCTGGTGCAGGCCCTCGTTGTACCGGCGTCCGTCGAGGATGCGACCGGTGTGCTCGTCGACGATGAGCACGGCGCCGTCGATGACGACGTAGTCCTTGTCGTTCTTGAACAGCTCCTTGGCCTTGATCGCGTTGTTGAGGAAGCTGATCAGCGGGGTGTTCACGGCGTCGTAGAGGTTGTCGATGCCGAGCTGGTCCTCGACCCGTTCGATGCCCTCCTCGGTGACCGCGATGGTGCGCTTCTTCTCGTCCACCTCGTAGTGCACGTCGTTCTGCATGGCGCCGACGATGCTGGAGAACTCGCCGTACCACTTGACCTCGTCCTCGGTGGGCCCGGAGATGATCAGCGGCGTGCGGGCCTCGTCGATGAGGATCGAGTCGACCTCGTCGACGATGGAGAAGTAGTGACCGCGCTGGACGCAGGACGCGAGCGTGTCGGCCATGTTGTCGCGCAGGTAGTCGAACCCGAACTCGTTGTTGGTGCCGTAGGTGATGTCGGCGGCGTACGACTCGCGTCGCTGGTCGGGCGTCATGGACGGCAGGATCATCCCGACCGAGAGCCCGAGGAAGTGGTAGACGCGGCCCATCCACTCCGCGTGGTACTTGGCCAGGTAGTCATTGACCGTCACGACGTGGACACCGCGACCGGTGAGCGCGTTGAGGTAGCACGGGAGGGTCGCGACGAGGGTCTTGCCCTCACCCGTCTTCATCTCGGCGATGTTGCCGAGGTGGAGGGCCGCGCCACCCATGATCTGGACGTCGAAGTGACGCTGACCCAGCACGCGTCGAGCCGCCTCGCGGACGGTCGCGAAGGCCTCGGGCATCAGGTCGTCGAGGGTCTCGCCGGAGGCGAGCCGCTCACGGAACTCCGTGGACATGCCCTGGAGCTGCTCGTCGCTCATGGCCCGAAACTCATCCTCGATCGCATTCACCTGCCGCGCGATCGCCTCGAGCTGGCGTAGGACCTTCCCTTCGCCCATGCGAAGAATCTTGTCGATGACCTTGGGCACGAAAAAGCACTCCTGAACGGAACCGGTGGACTGGCCCAGTCTAGGCCGCTGATCCCAAGGTGAGGAGGGCGGCGCTGAGTTCGACCGCGAGATCGCCGCGACGCGACACCGTGACCGACTCGAGGCCGAGCCACTGCGCCAGGAGGGCGAGCTCAGCGGCCAGCTCGGCTGGCGTCTCGTTCGGAGCGTGCGACTCGGCGAAGGCGCTGAGCACCCGGAGGACGCCCGCGGTTCGATCGGCCTTGAGGTCCACGCGGGCCACCAGGCGATCGCCCAGGAGGAACGGCAGGACGTAGTAGCCGTGGACCCGCTGGTCGGCCGGGACGTAGATCTCGATGCGGTAGCGGAAGTCGAAGAGCACCTCGGTGCGGGTGCGCTCGAAGATCAACGGGTCGAACGGACTCAGCAGCGCCCGCGCTCGCACCGCGCGGGGGCGGGACGCGTCCGCGTGCACGAACACCGGACGCTTCCAGCCGGTGATGGTGGCCGGCACCAGCTCGCCGGCGTCGACGAGCGTCGCAATGGCCTGCCGCGTCGGCTCCGGCGCGAGGCGGAAGTAGTCGCGCAGGCACTGGGCCGAGCCGATGCCCAGGGCCGTGGCAGCGTGTCGCACCAGCTCGAGGTGGGCCTCGTCGGCGCCGAGCGCGGGGAGGGCGAGCAGCTGCGGTGGGATGACGCGTTCCGGGACGTCGTAGACGCGCTCGAACTGGCTGTTGCGGCGCGCGGCGGTGACCTGACCGGTGTAGAAGAGGAACTCCAACGCCTGCTTGACCTCGGACCAGTTCCAGCCCCAGTTGTCGCGCGGGCGAGGGACGTCGTGCTCGATCTCGCGGGCGGTGAGGGGGCCGGACTCACGGACGTCGTCGAGCACCCGGGCGACGAAGTCCGGCTTCTCCTCGGCGATCCGCCGGGGCCCACCCCAGAGCCCCCGCGGGTCCAGCATCCGAAATCGCATGGCCGGCCACAGGCGGACGTCGACGAGGGCGGCCTCGTGGGCCCAGTACTCGAACAGCCGGCGCGGCGACCGGCCGGCGGCCCGATGGATCAGGTCGACGTCGTAGGGGCCCATCCGTGAGTACAAGGGCAGGTACTGGGCTCGCTGCAGCACGTTGACGGAGTCGATCTGGAAGAAGCCGAGTCGAGCGATGGTGGCTGCCAGGTGCCGACTGGAGACCGGTCCGGCCGGCCGGGCCCGCGTGAAACCCTGAGCGGCGAGCGCGATGCGCCGCGCCTGCAACGGACTGAACTTCACGGCCTTCTCACTCCTGGGACGAACGCATCGACATGTCGGTCGCGGGGGCGACCCCGATATCGATCCTTGCGTCCGGGACCGACGAAAGCACCGACGTTCCGGTCGCGGGAGCAACCCCGATGTCGATGTGCACGTGGCCAGGAGGGCGCGGTCAGCGCGGGTCGTCGAGAAGATTGCTGCGCACGGCGTACATGGCGGCCTCCATGCGCGACTTCATCTGGAGCTTCTCGAGCATGTTGCGGATGTGGTTCTTGACCGTGTTCTCGCTGATGAACAGCTCCTCGGCGATCTCGCGATTGCTCTTGCCGAGAGCCACCTGGCGCAGCACCTGGAGCTCTCGGGCGGTGAGCTGGGCGGCCGGGCTGGGGCTCTTGGACATGCTGACAAACTCATCGAGCAGCTTCGTGGCCATGCTCGGACTGATGAGCGACTGGCCACCCGCGACGAGTCGCACCGCTTCCAGGACCTGGTCGTAGGTCGAGCCGTCCTTGAGCAGGTACCCGGAGGCACCGCTCTTGATGGACTCGTAGAGATCGGTCTCCTCGTCACTGGCGGTGAGCATGATGATGCCGGTGGACGGGGAGATCTCCTTGATCGCCGCGCAGATCTCGACCCCGCTGCGCCCGGGCATGCGGACGTCGAGGAGGACGACGTCCGGCGGATTCTGCTCGACGGCCGCGACGGCCTTGTCGCCGTCGTCGACCTCTTCGAGCTCGAGGCTGTCGTCGGTGCTGAGCACCATCATGACGCCCCGGCGGAAGAGCTCTTGGTCGTCGACCAGAAGTACGCGGATGCTGGAAGCCTGATCAGGCACGACCCTGATCATGCCACGTCGCCCGCCGGTGAGCGATCACGGCGCGGCAGTGGCGACGAGGTCAATCGGCGACGTCGAGGTGGATGACGCCGTAGTCGTAGCCTTTTCGCAGGTACACCACACTCGGCCGCATGGAGTCCTTCTCCATGAACAGGTAGAAGTCGTGACCCACCAGCTCCATCGCGTCGAGGGCCTGCTCCAGCGACATCGGTGAGGCCACGTGGGTCTTCTCGCGGACGACGAGAGGGCAGTCGTCGCCCTGGACCTCCATGCCGCCGACGGAGTGGGTGGGAACGCCCTCCTCCTCGGGTCCGGGCACGACGAGGCCGTCGGGGACATCGGCCGTGGCCTCGGCGAGGGAGGTGGGCTTGTGCTGGCCGTGGCTGATGCGCCGACGGTCGGTGACGCGGCGCAGGCGCGACTCGAGCTTGTCGATCGCGGCGTCGAGCGCGGAGTGCTGGTCGGTGGATGCGGCTTCGGCACGAACCGCCGGGCCCTTGGACAGCAGGGTCATCTCGACGCGCGCGGCACGGTCGTGCTGCCGGGGGTTCTTCTCATGGGTGACCTCCACTTCCACACGGAGGATCTTCTGTCGCTGGTCGTACTTGTCGATGCGGTGGAGCTTCTCGAGGACGTGCTCCCTGAACTGATCGGAGATCTCGCTGTTCCGACCCTTGACGACTATTTCCATGAGGCCTCCCTGCCTGCGAACCGTGGGGTGATGCCTTAGATGTGACGGTAGCCCGGGTGTGTCTGACTTTCCACACCTCGACAGAACTGATCGGCCCAGGAGTCAGCTTCTGCGCTCAGGCCAGCGGTCGAGCGGCGACGGTGGCCGCGCCGATCGGCTCGATCCGCGCCGAGACCAGCGCGCGACGGGCCTCTCGAAGGGTGGCGCCGGTGGTCACGATGTCGTCGACGAGGACCGTCCGCCGACCACCGAGCCTCGCCACCGGCTTCGCGGCGAAGGCGCCGTGCAGGTTGCGCTCGCGATCGCGCGCGCCCAGCGCGGTCTGGTCGGCGGTGCGTCGTACCGGCCGGAGCGACTGGACCACGACGACGTCCAGCCCGGTGCCGCGCAGCAGGTGAGCGGCCGCACGGGCGAGCTCGTCGACGACATCGGCCCCACGCGTCAGGCGGCTGCGTCGGGAGGAGGGAATCGGGACGAGGACGAGCGGCACGGACTCGCCTCCGGCGATCTCCACGACGGAGGTGGCCAACAGATGGGCGAGCGGACGGAGCAGGGCCGTCCGACCCTCCTCCTTCCAGGCGATCACGGCGAGTCGCAGGATTCCGTCGTGCTCCCCGGAGGACGCGACGACGAGATGGTCCGACACCTGCTGCCGACACGGGGTGGGGGCGACCTGCGCCGAGCAAGCGCCGCACAGGGCGAGGGCGGGGCGACCGCAGCCGGGGCACGCGGCCCCGAGGAGGAGATCGGCGGCAGCGGTCGTGACGTCCACACGACGACCATGACGGCCGGGGAACGCGGGCGCCCCAGCCCGACTCGTCCCTGTGGACGGCTGGCGGTCTCAGCCGCCGGTGGACAGACCGGAATAGGCCCGCTTGTCGACCAGCTCCCACGACCCGTCCGGCGGCAGGTACCAGAGTCGTCTTCGGGCGTCGACCACCCATCGGGCCGCACCCGGACTGGTGCTGCCGGCCAACGTCGTCGCGCCCACGTCGGGCAGCAGCGGTCCGCCTCCGGTGGCACCGCCCGCGACGTCCGTCCCGTCGATCGCCACGGAGTACACCTGCACGCCGGAACCACTCCCGCCCAGGAATCCGATTCGCGTCGGTGAGGCCCAGTCGACCGAGTGCGGGTCGTCGGCACCGACATCGAGCGTGCGCGGGTCGCCGAGCCCGATCAGGGTGTCGTCGCGGTCGCGCCGCACCGGCCCGACGTACAGCGCGGTCGTCCCGCCTCGGGTCGCGGCGACGGCGTACCGTCCGCCGTCGGCGGAGATCGCGATGGACTCGACCTCCATCCCGGCCAGGGCGCCGGCCGCGATCGCCCGGACCCGCCGGTCCTCGACGACCCGCACTCTGGTCGTGGCGGCCGGCCGGTCGACCAGCCACAGCCGGTTCTCCCGATCCCAGCGAGGTGCGATGAACCCCACGCCGCCGATGGACTCCTGCGGCCGTCCGGCGCGGTCGGTGATGCGCACCTGTTGGCGGTCGCCGAGCACGGCGGCCACCGACTTCTCGCTCACGGCAGCGCTCACGGCTCCGCCCGCATCGCGTCCCCAGGAACCGGTGATCGAGCTCACCGTGGCGCCGTCGACCTCGACGAGCTTGTCGTCCACCAAGGCATAGGTGTAACGGTCCGGCGCCGGCGGCCCGAATCCACCCCAGGAGTCGACCGGGTGGACCCGTTCGCCCTTGGAGGTCAGGACCGCGGTCTGGCCGAGGATGCGCACACCGCGCAGATCCGGTACCGACCGCAGGGTCCAGACGATCTGGGCGGCGAGCCGGTCGCGCTCGCCCGACTTCAGCTTCGCCAGCGAGGTCGAGAACTGCACCTCCGCGACGCCGCCGGTGCCGACGGTGACTGACGGGCGCAGCGCACCTGCCGACGGCACGTAGGACCGCAGCGTGCCCGGTGTCTGCGACGGCCCCCGGGCCAGGCTCGTCATCAAACCGGTCGGCAGCTGGTCGCCGACCGCGAGGTGCACCAGGTCCGGCACCAGACGGCGACCCGGGGCGTCGAAGAAGTAGAGCGGGAACGGCCGGAAGTAGTCGCGGAAGTACGTACGAGTGACGAGCACCCCCCGCTGCGGGTTCGTGATCCGCCACTCGCCCTTGACCTGTTCCAGCTGGTAGGTGCGCGTCGGGTTGCCCGTGCTCCCGGTGAAGTGTCCCTGGCGGTCCAGCCGCGCCACCTCGTCGCTGCGGAGCATGACCTCGACACCGGTGCGGTCGCGGCCCGACTGCTCGGCCCGCGGCAGCGTGACCTCGGGCTCGGAGTAGACGATGACGCCCGCGGACGACTTCCAGTCCTGCGCCGCGTCCGGTGAGAGGTACGTCGCTGCCACACCGGTCGAGACCGGGTAGGCCAGCATCGCGTCGAGGTAGCCCCGCACGATCTGCTGGGGCGAGGCTCCCCGGGCAGGGCCGACGGGGGCGTACCGGACGGTGCTCTGGTCGAGTCCGCCCTCGGCAGCGACCCGTTCGACCGGCCCGGACGACGGGATCGCCGCACATCCGCCGATCACGAGGACGACGGCGACCGACGTCAGCACCCGAGCGCGCCGTCGTGGGCTTTTGGGGTACCTCATGCGAACACCGAGTGGAGGACGGGCGCAGGTCCGCCGCCGCCATCCTTCTGCGCGTTCGCGAGACGGGCAGTCCGCGGCAGGGTGAGCACGAACTCGCTGCCTTCGCCGGGCCGCCCCCAGGCCTGCAGCGATCCGCCGTGCAGCACGGCGTCCTCCCGCGAGATCGGCAGGCCGAGGCCGGTGCCACCCTGCGTCCGGGCCGGGTCCGCGCGCCAGAACCGGTCGAACACGCGCAGATTCTCATCGCCGGCCAACCCCACGCCGAAGTCACGTACCGCGAGGGACACGAACTCCGCACTCTGGGCGACCTCGATCTCGACCACAGGCGAACCGCTGTACTTGGTGGCGTTGGTGAGCAGGTTGCGCACGATGCGATCGACGCGGCGGATGTCCGCCTCGACGACGGCCGGTTCCTCGGTGCCGACCAAGCGCACCTCGATGCCGTGCCGATCCAGCTGGCCGTCGAGCGCCGCCTCACGAGCGACGGCCGCGAGGTCGACGGCGTCGAGCTCCAGCTGTGCCGCACCGGCGTCGAAGCGGCTCAGATCGAGCAGGTTCGACAGCAGCTCCTCGAACCGGTCGAGCTCGCCCTTGAGCAGCTCGGCCGAACGAGCGGTCTGCGGGTCGAACCGCTGACGAGCATCGAAGAGCACTCCGCTGGCCATCTGCACGGTGGTGAGAGGCGTACGCAGCTCGTGCGAGACGTCGGAGACGAACCGCTGCTGCAGCCGGGAGAGATTCTCCAGCCGGCGGATCTGGCTCTGCAGACTCGCCGCCATCTGGTTGAACGAGGTGCTCAGACGCGCGATGTCGTCCTCACCGCTCACGTACATCCGCTGCTCGAGGCTGCCGGCCGCGTAGCGTTCGGCGATGCGGCGAGCGAGCCGGACCGGGTTGAGCACCTGCCGGGAGACCAGCCACGCAACACCGCCGACCATCAGGACCATGGCGAACCCACCGAACAGGAGGGCCTGCCGGACGAGGTCGAGCGTCGCCTGCTGGTCCTTCATCGAGAACAGGTAGAACATCGCGTAGGAGTCACCGGTTCGTGGTGCCTGCAGGCGGCTGCCCACGACCACAGCCGGCTCCGTGCCCCCTCCCCCGAGCACTGACAGACCGGTGAACCTCCAGAACGTGCCGCTCGAATCCGAGACCGACGAACGCAGGTCCGCAGGAACCGAACCGGCGGCGATCTCGGCCGAGGAGCGGACCGCGGTGTCCTCGCCACCGAGCGGGCCCTCGAGCACCAGCTCGTAGCCGCGTCGACTCCCACCCGCGCCGGTCAGCGAGTCGACCATCTGGGTGAGCGCCTGGGCCTGCGTGGCCGGCTCGGACTGCAGTGAGGCATCGAGCTGAGCCTGGGCGAGCTCGAAGCCCGACCGCGCCTCGGAGATCGCGGCCTTGCGCCGCGAGTCGGCCAGTCCGTCGGCGACATCGCTGAGCAGCCCCCAACCGGTGGCACCGATGACGAGCGTGCTGAGCAGGATGGTGCTGGTGACCACCCGGGTCTGGATCGACCGCCGCCACAGGCGCGCGACGTTGCGCATCAGCCGGTCCCGGCACCCGGGGCTGGTCGGGGCTTCATGACGGGGCGATCGCCTGGTAGCCGACACCCCGGACGGTACGGATGACCAGAGGTGCGTCCGCGTCGTCCTCGATCTTCGACCGGAGCCGCGTCATGTGGACGTTGACGAGCTTCGTGTCGCCCGGGTGGTGGTACCCCCAGACCTTCTCGAGCAGGACCTCGCGGGTGAACACCTGCTCCGGGCTGCCCAGCAGGCACGCCAGCAGGTCGAACTCCAGCGGAGTGAGCTCCAACGGCTCGCCCTTGCGGGTGACCGTGTGGCCCGCGGGGTCGAGCACGATGTCACCGAACTCCAACGACTCCGCCAGCTGGTCGGTGCGGCGCAGGCGGGCCCGGATGCGGGCCACCAGCTCGGTGTTCTTGAACGGCTTGGTGATGTAGTCGTCGGCTCCGGCCTCGAGACCGCGCACGACGTCCGGCGTGTCGGACTTGGCCGTGAGCATGATGATCGGCACCGAGGAGGTGGCCCGGATCTGACGGCAGACGCTCATGCCGTCCAGACCGGGGAGCATCAGGTCGAGCAGCACGACGTCGGGCTTGAACGACGCGAACGTCTCCATGACCCGGTCGCCGGAACGGCACACCTCCGTGGTCAGGCCCTCGCCGTCGAGCACGATGGCCAGCATCTCGGCGAGCGAGGCGTCGTCGTCGACGACGAGCACGCGATCGCGCTTGCTCCGGCGATAGCTCACCGGTGGTCCGCCCGATGGTGCGAGCGACGTGGTCGTCGCGGGCTGGAGGTGCTCATGAGGTCACTGCTGGCTCAATAGCGGTACTGCTCCGACTTGTACGGGCCGCCGATGTCGATGCCGAGGTACTCGGCCTGCTCCTTGGTGAGCTCGGTGAGCTCGACGCCCAGAGCGTCGAGGTGCAGGCGGGCGACCTCCTCATCGAGGTGCTTCGGCAGCACGTGGACACCGAGGGGGTAGTCCTCGAGCTTGGTGAAGATCTCGATCTGGGCGAGCACCTGGTTGGTGAACGAGTTCGACATGACGAACGAGGGATGGCCGGTCGCGTTGCCGAGGTTGAGCAGGCGACCCTCCGACAGGACGATGACCTTGTGGCCGTTGTCGAACTCCCACACGTCGACCTGGGGCTTGATCGTCTGCCGCGTCACGCCGGGGAGCTTCTCCAGGCCGGCCATGTCGATCTCGTTGTCGAAGTGACCGATGTTGCCGACGATGGCCTGGTGCTTCATCTTCTGGAAGTGCTCGACCGTGACGACGTTGAAGTTGCCGGTCGCGGTGATGATGATGTCGGCCTCCGGCAGCACGGTCTCCAGGGCCTTCACCTCGTAGCCGTCCATCGCAGCCTGAAGGGCGCAGATCGGATCGATCTCGGTGATGATCACGCGGGCACCCTGGCCGCGCAGCGACTCCGCGCAGCCCTTGCCGACGTCGCCGTAACCGCAGACCACGGCGACCTTGCCCCCGATGAGGACGTCGGTCGCGCGGTTGATGCCGTCGATCAGTGAGTGACGGGTGCCGTACTTGTTGTCGAACTTGCTCTTGGTGACCGAGTCGTTGACGTTGATCGCCGGGAACAGCAGCGTGCCTTCGCGGAAGCGGTCGTAGAGCCGCAGGACACCGGTCGTGGTCTCCTCGGTGACGCCCTTGACCTCGGCGGCGATGGTGGTCCAGCGGTTCGGGTCGGTCTCCAGTGCGCGAGCGAGGACCCGCAGGACCTCCTTGTACTCCACGTTGTCGGTCGTGTCCGGCGACGGCACGGCGCCGGCCTTCTCGAACTCGACGCCCTTGTGCAGCAGGAGCGTGGCGTCGCCGCCGTCGTCGAGAATCATGTTGGGGGTCTCGCCGTTCGGCCAGACGAGGATCTGCTCGGCCAGATCCCAGTACTCCGCCAGCGTCTCGCCCTTCCAGGCGAAGACGGGGATGCCCTTCGGGTCATCCACCGTGCCGTCGCGGCCCACCACGACCGCGGCGGCCGCGTGGTCCTGGGTGGAGAAGATGTTGCAGCTGGCCCAACGGACGTCCGCGCCGAGGTCGACGAGGGTCTCGATGAGCACGGCGGTCTGGATGGTCATGTGCAGCGAACCGGCGATACGAGCCCCTGACAACGGCTTGTCGGAGCCGTAGCGCTCCCGCATGGCCATGAGTCCCGGCATCTCGTGCTCGGCGAGGGTGATCTCCGCACGGCCGAACTCGGCCAAGGACAGGTCTGCAACGTTGAAATCCATGAGCGCAATGGTACAAGTCTCCCCCTCGTGGCGGGTCCACCGGCTGGCACTCGCCGAATACCCCCGCTACGGTGTCCGGTGGTGCTGTGGCGGGGGTCACAGCGCTGAGCGAAGGGGGAAGCATCGTCATGTCAGAACGCCAACCACCGCCACCGTCCCCGGCACCGGGGCCCGGGCGCCTGATCGCCGCCGCAGTGGTGCTGGCCGTCGCCATCATCGTGCCGCTCCTCACGTGGACGTACGCGAAGACCACGCCCGAGCTCGGCGGCATCCCGTTCTTCTTCTGGTACCAGTTCCTGCTGGTGATCCTGTCGGTCGTCATGACGTCCATCGCGTACCGTCTGGTCGCCTCGCACGACGGTGACCGACGCGCCGCGCAAGGCCTCGACCGACGGGGAGGCGAGTCATGAACGACATCGACGGCGTGGCCCTCGGGGTCTTCCTGTTCTTCTTCCTGCTCGTCACCGTCATGGGCTTCCTGGCCGCTCGCTGGCGGCGCGCCGCGAGCCTCGACTCGCTCGATGAGTGGGGTCTTGGCGGACGCAGCTTCGGCACGTTCATCGCCTGGTTCCTCATCGGCGGCGACATCTACACCGCCTACACGTTCATCGCGGTTCCGGCCCTGCTGTACGCCGGCAACGCCATCGGCTTCTTCGCGGTGCCCTACACGATCATCCTGTACCCGATCATCTTCGTGTTCCTGCCGCGCCTGTGGTCGGTCTCGCACCGCCGTCGCTACGTGACGCCGGCCGACTTCGTGCAAGGGCGGTTCGACTCCAAGTCGCTCGGACTCGCGGTGGCGTTCACCGGAATCCTGGCGACGATGCCGTACATCGCGCTGCAGCTCGTCGGCATCCAGGCGGTGCTCGACGTCCTCGGGCTCGGGGGCGACGCGAACGCCGGATGGTTCGAGAAGGACCTGCCGCTGTTCATCGCGTTCGCGCTGCTCGCGGCCTACACGTACTCGTCGGGCCTCCGGGCTCCGGCGCTCATCGCCTTCGTCAAGGACACGCTCATCTACCTGGTGATCATCGTTGCGGTGATCTACCTGCCCACGCAGCTGGGCGGCTGGGGCGGCATCTTCGACAAGGCCGGCGCGGCCTTCGACTCCTTCAACACCGACAACGCCGAGGCGATCGCGGCCGGTGAGGCTGCGCCCAAGGGCCTCGTGCCCCAGATGGGCGCGGCCCAGTGGGCCTACGCATCCCTGTCCCTCGGGTCTGCGCTCGCGCTGTTCATGTATCCGCACTCGGTCACGGCCGTGCTGTCGACCAAGAACCGCAACATCATCCGCCGCAACGCGGCGCTGCTTCCGGCGTACTCGTTCCTGCTCGGGTTGCTGGCGCTGCTCGGCCTGGCCGCGATCGCGGCAGGCGTCAAGGTGGACAACCCCCAGCTGGCCATCCCGCAGCTGTTCGAGCAGGAGTTCAGCCCGTGGTTCGCGGGCGTCGCCTTCGCAGCGATCGCCATCGGGGCGCTCGTGCCGGCGGCCATCATGTCGATCGCCGCAGCCAACCTGTGGACGCGCAACATCTACAAGGCGTTCCTGAAACCCGACGCGACCGATGCCCAGGAGGCTCGCCAGAGCAAGCTCGCCAGCCTGTTCGTGAAGTTCGGCGCCCTGACGTTCGTGCTCGCGCTGCCGAACGACTTCGCGATCAATCTGCAGCTGCTCGGCGGCATCTGGATCGTCCAGACGCTGCCGGCGATCGTCGTCGGGCTCTACACCCGCTGGTTCCACCGGTACGCCTTGATCCTCGGATGGGCCACCGGCATGATCTGGGGCACCATCGCGGCGTACAACCAGCCCGCGATCGGCGACCCGGACTCGCACTTCGGCGGTTCGGTCGGCCCCCTCGAGGTCTTCGGCATCACCATCACCGACAACCTCATCTACTTCGGGCTGACGGCTCTGGTGCTCAACCTGCTGGTCACCGTGGTCCTGACGTTCGTCTTCCGGGCCGCGGGTGTCGAGGCGGGCGTCGACGGGACGCAGCCGAGCGACTACCACGCCGACGCCGGCGACCCCGCCGTCGCCGACGAGCTCGACCCGATCACGACTCCCCCCACCACCTGACGTCGCTGGTGGGGTCAGTGGCTCGGACGAGCCTCAGGCGTGTAGCCCGCCCGGTGGATGTCCGGTTCCAGGAACACCTGGGTGGCCATCGGCTCGGCGGCGCGCAGAGCGCGTTCGGCGGCGTCGATCGTGGCGGCGACGTCGCTGGCCGTCGCCCCGGCCGACACGGAGATCTTGGCGGCGACCAACAGCTCCTCCGGCGCGATGTGCAGCGTCTTGAGGTGGATGATGCGCTCGACCCCGGCCGCCCCTGACACGGCAGCGCGAATCCGCGCGACGGACTCCGGCGCCGCAGCCTCGCCGATGAGCAGGCTCTTGACCTCAATGGCCAGGATCACCGCGACCGCCACGAGCAGTGCACCGATGACCGCCGACCCCGCGACGTCGTAGTAGGAGTTGTGGGTGAGCAGCGCGAGGCTCACGCCGGTGAAGGCGACCACGAGGCCGAGCAGCGCCGCGAAGTCCTCCAGCAGGATGACGGGCAGCTCCGGCGCCTTGGCCTTGCGGACGAACTCCCAGTAGCTGTGCTCGCCGCGCACCTTGTTCGTCTCGATGAGGGCCGTGCGCATGGAGTACGACTCCATCACGATCGCCAACGCGAGCACCACGAGCGGCACCCACTTCCATCGGCTCTCGAGCAACCCACCGCCTCCGTGGCCGCCGGCCAGCTCCTCGAACTTGTGGTACGCCTCGTACAACGCGAACAGGCCACCGACGCTGAACAGCACGATCGAGACGATGAAGGCGTAGATGTATCTCTCGCGTCCGAAGCCGAACGGGTGCTCCTCGGTGGCTTCGCGGTCGGCCCTCTTGCCACCGACGAGCAGCAGCACCTGGTTGCCGGCATCGGCCAGGGAGTGGATGGCCTCGGCGAGCATCGACGCCGACTGCGTCAGGGCCCAGGCGCCGAACTTGGTGATGGCGATGCCGGTGTTGGCCAGCAGCGCCGCCACGACGGCAGTGGTCCCGCCCGAGGTCGCCACTCAGCGACCCTTGGGGTCGGTCGACAGGTCGCGGGCCTCGTCGACGAGCATCACCGGGATGTCACCGCGCACGGGGTACGCGAGCTGGCACGCGTTGCACACGAGCTCCTCGGCGTCGTCGTCGACGAACAACGTGGCCCGGCACTGCGGGCACACCAGGATGTCGAGGAGGGCGGGATCGAGTTTCATGCCGTCACTGTACTGACGTCTCCGAGTCAGGTTCCGGGCTCGTCAGTCTCCGCGGATCACGGCGAGCACGTCGTCGCGGACGCGCGCCATCGTGGTCTGGTCGGCGCCCTCGACGTTGAGCCGCAGCAGTGGTTCGGTGTTCGACGCGCGGACGTTGAACCACCAGTCGTCGGCGGTGACGGTGAGACCGTCGAGACGGTCGTGCTCGAGCTCGGCGTAGGCGCTCTCGAGCCGCTCGATGACCGCACCGGAGTCGTCGACGCGGCTGTTGATCTCCCCCGATGAGGCGTAGCGGGAGAACTCGGCCATCACGTCACTCACCGAACGGTCGCTCTCGGCCAGGGCGGCAAGGACGTGCAGGGCCGCGAGCATGCCGGAGTCGGCGAGGTAGAACTCCCGGAAGTAGAAGTGTCCTGAGTGCTCGCCGCCGAAGATCGCGCCGGTGCGGGCCATCTCCGCCTTGATGAGCGAGTGCCCGACCGGGGTGCGCACCGCGACCCCACCGCGTTCCTCGACGATCTCGGGCACGGCACGTGACGTGATGACGTTGTGCAGCACCGTGGCGCCCGGCTCGATGGCGAGGTGTCGCGAGGCGATGAGCCCGGTGATCGCCGACGGGGAGACGACGGCGCCGGTCTCGTCGATGACGAAGCAGCGGTCGGCGTCGCCGTCGAAGGCGAGGCCGATGTCGGCCCCGTGCTCGCGCACGACGTCCTGGAGGTCGACCAGGGTGGTGTGGTCGAGGGGGTTGGCCTCATGGTTCGGGAACGTTCCGTCGAGCTCGAGGTACAGCGGGATCAGCTCGACATCGAGCCCGGAGGCACCCAAGGCCTCGAACACGGCGGGGACGGTGTGGCCGGCCATCCCGTTGCCGGCGTCGACGGCGACGGCGAGCCGACGACCGCTCACCGGCGCCAGGCGCAGCAACGTCGACACGTAGGTGTCGAGGAACTCCAGGTGTTCGAGGTCGCCGGACGGTTCGGGGAGGTCGGCGCCCGCGTCGAGCAACGGGCCGGCGACCTCGGCGATCGCCGAGAGGCCGGTGTCGATGCCGATCGGCCGGGCACCGGCGCGACACATCTTGAGTCCGTTGTCGCCGGCGGGGTTGTGGCTCGCGGTGACCATGACCCCGGGCAGGTCGAGGACGCCCGACGCGCAGTACAGCAGGTCGGTCGAAGCCAGGCCCACGTCGATCACGTGCCCACCGCGCGACCGGATCCCGTCGGCGATCGCCCCGGCGATCTCCGGGGACGATGCCCGCATGTCCCGGCCGATGACCGCCTTGCCCCGTCCGGCGCTGATCCCGGTCTCGTCGGCGAATGCCGCACCGATGGCTCGGGCCAGCGGGACGTCGAGCTGTTCGGGCGAGCGGCCACGGACGTCGTACGCCTTGACCACCGCCTGCAGGCGTGGATGCATCAGGCCTCGCTGTCGGAGGGTGACTTGACCAGCCGCAGCGGCGGCGGGCCCTCCGCAGGTGGCGGGACGAGAGGCCGACCGGCTTCGCGCACGGCATCGGCCAGGGCGAGGAGGTCGTCGTGGGACGGTTCCACCGTGGCAGGGTCGGGCGCCAGTCGCAGCACGCTCCAGCCGCGGGGCGCAGACATGCGCTGTGAATGGTCGGCACACAGGTCGTAGGTGTGCGGTTCGGCGAACGTGGCGAGCGGCCCGAGCACAGCGGTCTGGTCGGCGTAGACGTAGGTCAACGTCGCCACCGCCGCTCGGGAGCACGCCGACCGCGTGCATCGTCGTGATGCAGCCACGTGGCGAGGGTAACCGTCGCCACCGGCACCGCGCGTGAGGCGCACCGGCGCGACCGGCGGCGTAGGCTGCGCCGCATGGAACCCGGCGGCGACATGCACGGCCACGGCGCGAGCCGTTCCGGGATGGAGCACCTGGGCGGCATGGTCAGCGGTCCACGTCCGGGACGCATGCGCGATCGCCGCGGCCGCGGAGCGCGCGGCCCGATGGCCCTGCCCGGGCCGCTCTCGCCGAGGAGCGTGCCGTCCCACCGCACGCCCCGGGGAGAGTTCGACCTGCTGGTCGAGGGTGTGCTCGGCGCGCTCGAGGACCATTTCGACGCCGAGCCGCACCCGGTCGACGTCGTCGTGGAGGAGGCACCGCTGCTGCCGGACCACTGGTCCGACGAGGTGCCCACCAGTACCGCCGTCCGGGGCCCCGCGTCGTCGCGCATCGTGCTCTACCGGCTGCCGATCACCCAACGCTGCCGGCCACACGGTGGCGTCGGGTCGCGGATCGCCGACCTGCACGAGCTCGAGGACGCCGTGTGGGAGGCGCTCCTCGACCGGTTGGCCGAGATCTGGGAGCTGTCGCCGGACGACATCGATCCCCGCTGAGACGGGCTAGTTCCCGACCCGCACCTGTGGACCGGGCACCGTGGTCGGCGCTGCGACGAGGGCGAGCGAGGAGATGCGTTGCTGGCCTCGGCGGTACGTGACCGACCCGTGCACGACCCCCTCGGCGGTGACCACGACGTACGCGGCGTCAGGGGCATCGAGGACCTTCGTGGACCCCAGGTCCACGTTCGTGCTCGTTCCCGCCGCGACGGTGACGTCCTGCTCGGCCAGCGACTCCATCGACGCGTCGAAGGCCTCGAGATGGACGACGGCCTTGCGTCCCGGTGCCGCGAGCGCGAGCTGGGGGGCTTTCGTGCGGGTGCCGAGGTCGATCGGCACCACGGCAGGTCCGTCCAACGCGGGCACGGCCTCGACCATGGCGCGGTCCTGCTCACCGGGTGCCACCCGCACCGACGCCGACACGGCCCGGTCGGATCGCAGCGACAGCGCGACAGCACCCGCGCCGGCATCGTCGGGGATCGGGACGACCGTGAGCCGGCCGGCGGCGACCTTGACCGACTCCAGGCCCTGAACCGTGATCGTCCCCTTGGGTCCCACGACCCGCACGGCCACGCGCGCGGTGGAGGTGGTGGGGTTGAGCAGGAACAGAGTGCGCCCGCTCCCGCCCGGGGGCAGTCCGCCGACGACCTGCTCGCGTCGGGGAGCCTCGGTGGGCGTCATGGCCTCGGTACCGCCGAAGACGGCCGTGGAGCGGTCGATCGCGGCGACGGCGAGCGAGCCGCGGCGACGCTGGACGTGGACGGCGAGCTCGGCTTCGCCGGCGGCGAGATCGCGCAGGTCGACGCGGCGGACGCTGTGTGGATCGACCACGATGCCGTCCGCGTCGACGGCCTCGATCTTGCCCTGCTCACCCCAGAACGTGAGGTCGGCGACCGCCGGCGAGACCGACGTGTTGGCGAGCACCAGCGTCGACTCGTGCTTGCCGCCGGAACCCAGACCCAGGTACCAGCTGCTGTCGACGGTGGCCGGGCACGCGCCCACCAGGAGGCCGCCACCGTCGGCCTTGGCGGCCTTGGCGGAGAAGAAGCCCACCGCACCCGAGGCACGGCCGCGTTGGTCGACTCCGACACCGTCGGCACGTACCGCCTCCCGGCGCCACGTGGACGCGTCGGCCAGGGACTCGACCGGCTCACGATCGGGAAAGGTGAGGGCCGTCGCGGACGTTCCCGCGCGGACCTGGCCGGCTGCGGTCGTGATGCCATCGCCGCCCGGGCACGCGTAGGTGGCCCGGGTCACGGTGATCGGGCCGGGCGGGCGGGCCGAGTCGCCACTGCCCGGACTGACGAGAGCGACGAGGAGCAGCAGAAGGGCGACGACCGGCGGCGCAAGTGCGCGGACCCGCTGACCGGGCGTCGACCGGACGCGGCGGGCGATGCGGCTGCCGGACGCGCGTGAGCTCACGCGTCGACCTCCTCGGTGTCCAGCGCCTCAGGCACGACGCGGCGACGCACCGGTGCTGTGAGGACGATGGCGGCGACCCAGACGACGACCTGCACCGCCGCGAGGCCCCAACGCCAGGCGGATGCCGTGGCGTCCTGCCTCGTCGGCTCAACCGCGACCGTCCAGACCCGCGACCCGGGCCGGTCGCTGCCGGCGGGCTCGAGCAACGGCGCAGAGTCGATGCGTTGGGCGACGTCTTCGTCGACAGCTGGTGCATAGATCGCGTCGACGCCCACCTCCCCGAGCGCACGGACGTCACTCTCCGAGGCACGACCCAGCAGACCGCGGACCGCCGCGAGCGTCTCCGCCGATCTCGCGGTCGACGGCGTCAGTGCCTCCTGACCGAGGTACGGTCCGTCGCCGGCGACGACCTTGATGTCCACTCCCCGATCCACGGAGCCGGTGACGACGAGGGTGTCGCCGGGGCGCTCGGCCAGGAAGGCCGGCACGACGGTCGGACGGCCCTTGACGAGCGGGTCGTCCACACCGCGCATCACCCACCAGACCCCCGTGCCGAGGGGGTACAGGAGGGCGACCACGGTCAGGCCGACGAGGCTCGCCTTGGGCAGCGCCGCAGCCTCGGGGGCGGCGATCATCAGCGCGGTGAGGAGGCCCGCCACCCACACCCCGACCGGCACACCCACCCAAGGGCTGATCTGCTCCGGTCCGGCTGCGGTCGAGTACGTGACCCACGTTCCGAGCACCGCGAAGGCCAGCCCGATCAGGGCGACGACCCAGCAGACCTGGACATAGGCCCGGGTGCGCCGAGGAACGAGGGCGAGCACGGCGAGGGCGAGCAGGACGCCGCCGAGCCACGCCGGCGCGGCACCGGGCCCACCGGCTCGTCCCAGCGCGAGCTCCAGCACCGAGGCGTCGCCGGGCACCGGGAACCCGGCTTCCCACCAGATCCGCGTCGGGTGGGCTGCGCGGGCGATGAGCCACGGACCGAGGAGCAGGAGAGGCACGACCGCGGCGATGACGCTGTCGAGGACGACCGGGCGTCCCTCGAGGACGACGAGCAGGACGAGGCCGACGAGGCACAGCGGGAGGACGATGGGCGCGAATGCGGCCCCGACGGCGATCCAGATCCCGAGCCGCAGACCGAGCTGGCGGCCGGGATCGTCGACGAGCTGACCGGCGGTGTTGACGACGATGGGCAGCACGATGAGCGCCACCACCGTGCCGAGGCGACCTTGGGCGACGGCTCCAGTCGCGACGACGGCCAAGGCGTAGGAGACGGCCCACACCACGCGCAGCCCCCGTCTGGGCGTGAGGCGACGGCCCAGACGGTGTGCCGAGAGTCCGGCGAGCGGCACGGCGAACAGCATGAGGACCGTGACGACCACACCGGGGGTGAACCAGACCGGGGTCGACACCGCCGCCAACAGCATCGAGAAGACCGGCGCGATCGAGGTGCTGCCCAGGCCGATGTCGTGACTGCGCTCGACCACCAGCTGCCACCAGTCGCCGGCCGACCCGGGCGAGGGTGGCAGGGCGCCGCCGTTCAGTGACCCCCCGGAGATGCCGCCGAACAACCCCCGGCCGGCCAGGAACGACAACAGGACGAGAGCCAGGACCGTCGACAGCCACGGGCGGCGCTGCAGCATGCCGGGGCCGTCGTCGAGGTCGTCGGTGTCGTCGGGTCGCTGGTCGCCGAGGGTGGAACGCCGCCCGGTGGTCTCGATGGCCTCAGGCTTCACGAGCGCCACCACGGTCTCGCGGATGGCGTCCAGACCGTGGCGGTACGGCAACCAGAACGGCGGGAACAGTCCGCGGATCTCCCGATCGGAACGGCGGGACGTCGCCTTGCGGGAGCGCCGTGCCTTCACCAGCCGCATCGGGTGGCTGTACACCGCTCGCACCGCGAGGAGCTCGTCGCTGGCCGACTCCGGATCCTTGCCGACGAGGAAGCCGAGCACCCGCAGGAGCGAGCCCACGAGCAGGCGGACGTACTGCCAGTACACACGCGGGGCCGAGGTGTTCGCGAGCAGGGTGAAGAGGGCCGCGCGCCGCGGCTCCCAGTGCGGCGGGTCACCGGTCGTCCGACGCCGGGTCCCGCGCCGGGTCGCCTCCGCGTGGAACATCACGCCGCCGGGCGCCGTGCGCGTGCGGTACCCGGCTCGTGCCACCCGCCAGCCGAAGTCGATGTCGTCGAAGTGCAACGGCAGGGTGGGGTCGAAGCCGCCGAGCTCGTCCCAGACGGAGCGCCTCACGAGCATGCCGGCGCTGTCGACGGCGAGGACGTCGCGCGCGCGATCGTGCTGGCCGGCGTCGGGCTCACCGGTCTCGAGACCGGTCTCGCGCGAGCCGGTGTTGGTGATCGTCAGACCGACCTCGAGCAGGCGCTTCAGCGACGGCCATTCCCGGATCTTCGGCCCGACCACCGCGATGTCGTCGGCCGACGTTGCGGTGTCGAGCAGTCCTGCAAGGGTTCCGGGGAGCACGGTGGCGTCATCGTGCAGCAGCCAGATCCACTCGGTGGGCGGGAGTGCCTCCACCCCCATCCGGACGGCTTCGCCGAATCCGGTCCCGGACGGGGCATACGTGATGCGGTCGGCTCCGAAGGAGTCGCGCAGCAGATCGGCGCCCCCGTCAGTGGAGCTGACGTCGACGACGCGCCATGCCGCTGGGGCCTGGAACATGTCGGCGAACGAGGACAGGACCTTCGGGAGCCAACCCGCCCCGTTGTGAGCCACCAGGACTGCTCCGACCGAGGGCGGATCGTCGAGCCAGTGACGGGCCGGTCCGGGTTCTTCCATAGGGGTGCAGCCTAATGGACCGCGCCTGACCCTCCGCCGGGCACAGGGTCAGGCGGAACGGATCGGTCAGGCGCGCTTCTTCAGCTTGCGGCGCTCACGTTCTGACAGGCCACCCCAGATGCCGAACCGCTCATCATGGGCCAGGGCGTACTCGAGGCACTCGCCACGCACGTCGCATGTCAAGCAGACTCGTTTGGCCTCGCGCGTGGATCCCCCCTTCTCGGGGAAGAATGCCTCGGGGTCCGTCTGCGCACACAGGGCGCGCTCCTGCCACATGAGCTCCTCGTCGTGATCGAGCTCTAGACCCTCATCGAATGACATACGTGGAATTACACTCCTGTGCACTCTCACAAGTCAAGCGGAATTCCAAGATTGGTCGAAATGTCGGCGTGTCGCCCCGCTGCGAGTCACCCCAGGCCGCCTGACACCATGACGGCATGCGCATCGTCCTCCTCACCGGTGGTGACGGCGCCGGCCTGGCCCATCGCCTGGCCTCGCGCCTGGACCCCGGCGACACGCTCGACGTCGTGGTGCCGGTGACCCGCGACCACTGGGCCCACGGACTCAAGTGCTGCCCCGACCTCGACACGATGCTCGAGGGCGCGGGCACCGACCGTCGCAGGACGTACGAGGTCGCCGACGAGCTGGCGTCCGTCGGGTTCCTGCCCGCCTGGATGCGGCCGAGCGATGCCGACGTCGCTCGCCGGATCGTGCGGACGGAGCTGCTGCACGCCGGATACCGCCTCACCGAGGTCGCGGCAGCCATGGCAGCGCGAGTGTCCTCGCCCTTCCGCCTGCTCCCGGTCAGCGACGACCGGGCCGAGCACCACGTCGTCGTCGAGGAAGCCGACGGTCGGCACACCGTCCACGTGGCGGAGTTCGTCGCCTGGTCCCACGCGCCCGAGCCGGTCGGTGCCACGATCGTCGCCGAGAGCTGGTCGCTGTCTCCGGAGGTGTTGACCGCGCTCGACGAGGCGAGCGTGGTCGTGCTCGGCCCGTCCTCGCCGGCCACGGCCCTCGGCCCCCTGCTCGCGACACCCGGTCTGCGCGAGCACCTCACCGCTCCGGTGCTCTCGATTCAACGCGACGAGCCCGACGAGGCCTCTGCGCACGTCGCCGTCGGGGCGGTCGACCTCCCCGCCACGTCGACCGTCGCGAATGACGTCGAGGCGGTGCTCGCTGCGGTGCACGCCGGCACCGGGACGCGTCGATGACGCTCGACGCCCTGCTGCGCGGGTCGCCCGATCCGGCGCGACCCTTTCTGACGTACTACGACGACTCCACCGGCGAACGAGTCGAGCTGAGCGGTGTCACCGCCGCCAACTGGGTCGCCAAGACCGCCAACTTCCTGGTCGACGAGCTGGACGCCGAGCCGGGTACCCGCGTCCGCGTGGGCCTGCCGACGCACTGGCTGCGGTTCGTCTGGCTCCTGTCGTGCTGGACCGTGGGTGCCGCAGTCGTCGACGCCGGTGCCGACATCGGCGTGTCCGGCCCGGACCTCGTGGCGGACGAGCCGGTGCGGGTCGCGGCATCGCTCCGCCCTCTCGGCGCCCGTTTCGCCGAGGCACCGGCCGGGTTCCTCGATCTCGGAGCCGAGGTCCCCCCACACGGGGATCAGTTCGTCGCGCTCGATCCCCCCACCCCCGACACCCTGGCCATCGACCTCGACGGACGTCAGGCGACGCACGCCGATCTCGCCGCCGCGATCGAGCCGTCTGACGAGCGCGTCCTCGTCCAGCCGGGGCCCCTGGCCCGCGACGTCGACCTGCTCGTGGCCGCCGGAACCGGCGGCGGATCCCTGGTGCTGGTCTCCGGTGCCGACACCACCACGCTGGCGCGGGTGGCCGGGCAGGAGCGCGCCCGGATGCTCTAGCAGGATCCACTACACTCGTCGGGTTCAGCCCGGCCACCAGCACGAGAGGGCCACCAACGCATGAGTCTCGCCGAGTACGCGGCGGGCGCAGGCCTGCACAAGGTCGGCGGACGTCCCCCGTTCGGGGCCTACCTCGTCGACGTCTGGCGTCGGCGCGCCTTCATCTTCAACCTCGCCAAGTTCCGTATCGAGGCCGAGAACGGCCGCAACCGGCTCGGCCTCGGCTGGGTGGTGCTCAAGCCGCTCATCAACGCCGCCGTCTACGGAAGCATCTTCGGCATCCTGCTCGGCAGCGAGAACCGTCCCGACCAGTTCATCCTGTTCCTGGTCATCGGAGTGTTCCTGTTCGAGTACTTCTCGAGCTGCTTCACCTCAGGCGCAAAGTCCATCACCAAGAACGCCAACCTGGTGCAGAGCCTCAGCTTTCCGCGCATGTCGCTGCCGCTCGCGCTGGTGATGCAGCGCCTGTTGCAGCTCGTCCCGATGCTCGTCATCATGGTCGCGCTGGTGATGGCCTTCGGCACCATGCCGCAGTGGACCTGGCTCCTGATGATTCCGCTCGTCGTGCTGTTCACGATCTTCAACGCCGGACTCACCCTGATCACCGCCCGGCTCACCGTGCACTTTCGCGACCTCACCCAGCTGCTGCCGTTCGTGTCGCGCTTCTTCTTCTACACCTCCGGCACCTTCTTCAGCGTCGACAAGCGGTTCGGTGACCAGCCTGCGGTCATCGCCGTCGCCGACGCCCAACCCATCCACGAGTTCATGAGCCTCGGGCGCAGCATCCTGCTGAACGGCCCCGACTACGTCATCAAGACCGAGTACTGGGCCTACACGACGGCGTGGGCGGTCGCCACGCTCGTCGTCGGCACGGTGTTCTTCTGGGCGGCCGAGGAGCGGTATGGCCGTACCGACTGACGACCGCAAGCCCGCCATCGTCGTCGACGACGTCCACGTGGAGTACCACGTGCTCGCCACCGGCAAGCGCGCCTCCGCCGACGAGTCGGCACGCAAGCTGTTGCAGCGCAGACGCTCGCGCAGCACCCGCACCGTCCACGCGCTGAAGGGCGTCTCCTTCACCGCCTACGAGGGCGACAGCGTCGGTGTCATCGGCTCCAACGGCTCCGGCAAGTCGACCCTCATGCGAGCCATCGTCGGGCTCACCCCCACGTCACAGGGGTCGATCTACGCCACGTCCCGTCCGAGCATGCTCGGCGTCGGCGCAGCTCTCATCCGCGACCTGTCGGGCGAGCGGAACGTCGTCCTCGGGGGCCTCGCCATCGGCTTGACGCTCGATGAGATCGAGGCTCGCTACGACGAGATCGTCGACTTCGCCGGCATCCGCGAGTTCATCGAGCTGCCGATGCGCACGTACTCCTCCGGCATGACGGCGCGGCTCAAGTTCGCCATCGCCACCGCCCGCACGCACGAGATCCTCATCGTCGACGAGGCCCTCGCCGTCGGCGACAAGACGTTCCGTCGCCGCAGCGAGGGGCGGATCCGCGACATCCGCGACAACGCCGGCACGGTGTTCCTCGTGAGCCACTCGATGCAGTCCATTCGCGACACGTGCAACCGGGTGATCTGGATCAACAAGGGCGAGCTGATGCTCGACGGGGAGCCCGCCGAGGTCATCGGCGCCTACGAGGACTCGATGCGCTGACCGCTCAGCACGACTTCGCGAGATCCTCGGTGGTGTTGGCGGCCCGCGGGTTGTCGGTCGCCGTCGGACTGGGGCTCGCCCCATCCGTGGTCGGCTCGTCGGTGCCGGGCGAGTCGCTGCCGGCCTTGGACGGGCGGTCGCCGCCCCGCTCGGACGCGTCGACGGCGTCGGCGATCATCTGGTGGATCTGGTCGAAGTCCGGCGCGGCGACCGAGACCTCGGGCGGGACGAGCGAGACGGTCGCGACTCGCTTGCCGCGGGACTTCAGGGCGAGATCTGCGAACTGGCCGAGCTCCTTGGCCGGCATGTTCGTGCTGAGCAGTCGCGCGCTCGACGAGGCGATCTCCTGGGCGTTGAACACGACCTTCTGCGGGCTGAGCTGGTCGAGCATGTACTGCATCATGCACTTCTGGCGGCCCATCCGGACGTAGTCGTCGGCGCCGTAGCGGCTGCGGGAGTACCAGAGCGCATCCTCGCCGTTGAGGACCTGCTTGCCCGGCTCGATGTACTCCTGCTTGTAGACCGTCGTCGTGCCGAACTTGGCGATGCGGGACTTCACGTCGACCTCGACTCCGCCGACCGCGTCGATCAGGGAGCGGAAACCCTTGAGGTTGACCATCACGTAGTAGTTGATCTTCAGGTCCGTGACCCCTTCGATGGCGTCGATGGTGGCGTCGAGACCCGGGTCGTCGCTGCCCGGATAGAGGTCCTGGCGGTTCTCGGCGGCGGTGTGGACGGCGTTGAGCAGGCACTCGGTGCCGCAGTTGTAGCCGTTCGGGTACAGCGTGCGCATCGGCGAGTCCTCGCGGAACGGCACGTTCTGCAGGTTCCGCGGCAGCGACACGAGCACGGTACGACCGGTGTCGGCATCGATGCTCGCCACCGTCATGGAGTCGGGCCGGATGCCCGTGCGGTCCTTGCCGGAGTCGGAGCCGAGCAGGAGCACGTTGTAACGCCCCTTCAGCGGCGCCGAGGTCTCGGTGGCGGTGAACACCTGCTGGATCACCTTCCGCGGGGCGTCGATCGCTTGCGAGGCCACGACAGCGGAGCTGCCCAGACCCATGACGAGCGCCGTGTTCACCACCGTGATCACCGCACCGCGGGCGAAGGGGAGCGTGAAGGGCTGCGCCAGGCGCCAGGCGTCGACGAGCAGGGCGATCCAGACGATCGCGACGAGTGCCACCCCGACGCGCGCAGCGAGCAGCAGATCCGGATTGGTGAGGTGGCCCAGGGCACCGGCGCGGTTCGTGCGGAGCTCCCACACCATGCCGACGCAGAACACCAGCACGAACGCCCACCCGGTGAGGGCGAAAGCGCCGACGGTCCGGCGACCCACGAGGTACTGGGCCGAGCCCGGCGCGACGACGGTCAGGCCGCACAGGGCCAGGGCGCGCCGAAAGCGGACGCGCGGCGAATCCAGGTGATCGTCCCGGTAGCCGCGGCCCAACAAGCTCGCCCGGTGGCCCAATTCATCCTCACGGTCAGAACAGGAGAAACCACCATTATCACCGACACCTGGTTGCGGTGGTGACGTGACCCGGCGGCCTGCGCGGGCCGGGTCGACGGCTCAGCAGAGCGCGCCGAGATCCTCGGTCTGGTTGGCCTTGCGCGGGTCCTGGCCGGGGTCGCCGGCGTCGGGAACGGAGAGGCGTGCGTCGAGCAGGCCGCCGGAGGTGACGGCCCCGCCTTCCGCCTTGGCGATCGCCTTGTCGATGAGGCGACGTACCTTGTCGTAGTCGGGGTTGCCGGTGTAGATCACCGGAGGCACGAGCGAGACCGTGGAGACCTTCTGCGACCGCGCCTTGAGGGCAAGGTCCATGAACGTGCCGAGCTGCTTGGCGGGGATGTCGGTCGTCAGGAGACTTTTGCTGGAGTCGGCGATCTTCTCGACGTTCAGGAGCACCGACTGCGGGCTCAGCTGCTGCAGCATCGCGTTCATGACGCACTTCTGCCGGCCCATGCGCGACCAGTCGTCGTTCTGCACCCGGCTCCGCGCGTACCAGAGCGTCTGCGAACCGTTGAGCTTCCGCTCACCGGCGGGGATCCAGCCCCGGATCGGTGCTCCGATGCCGCCGATGGCCGTGCGCTCCTTGACGTCGATGGTGACACCGCCGACGGCGTCCACGAACTTGGCGAAGCCCCGCAGGTTGACCATCGCGTAGTACGAGAGGTCCAGCCCGGTGATCTCCTCGACCGCCTCCATCGTGGCCCGGATCCCAGGAGCCTTCCCGCTGCCGAAGAGGGCCGCATGGTCGTTGGCCCAGGTGTTGACCCCGTTCAGCTCGCACCCCTCGCAGTCGAATCCGCGCGGGAACTCCTCGCGCATCACCGAGCCCTTCGGGAAGGGCACGTTCTCGAGGTTGCGGGGCAGGCCGATGAGCACCGTGCGGCCCGTCTCGGCGTCGACACTGGCGACGGTGAGCGAGTCCGGGCGGAGTCCACTGCGATCGGGGCCGGAGTCGCCGCCGAGCAGGAGCACGTTGTAACGGCCCGAGGCGGGACCGGTCACCGTCTCGGAGGCGAACACGGTGCCGATGAAGCCGTTCTGCACCGCGACGAGATGGGCAGCGAAGAACAGCGTCCCGGCGGTGGCGAAGCACAGGGCGGCGTTGACGCCGGTCATCCAGAGCCGGTGGTTGCGCCGAAGCTGGAGGGGCCTGCCGAGGCGCCAGGCGTCGAGCAGCAGGGCGACCCAGCTGATCGCCCCGGCCATCAGGAACCAGCGGCCGAGCGTCAGCACGCCCTCGTTCGTCAGCAGGGTGAAGAGCCCGCTGCGCGAGGTGAGGGCCAGCAGGAGGATGAGGCCGCCGAGGGCGAGGCAGCCCAGCCAGACCCGCATGGCGAGGCGGCCGACCCGCCGGTTGCCCATGACGAGCTGCGCCGAGCCCGGCACGACCAAGGTCATCAGCGTCAGCGTGAGGGCGCGACGGAACTGCACTCGTTCGGAGGCTTGAGTGGCTCCGCCGGCAGAGCCGGCGAACACACCCACCCGTTCGTCAGGCATGTGGTCCTCACTGGGGAAGGAAATGAGGTCCTCATGATCGAACCACAGAACCCTCCAGTTGAGGTCGAGAGATGGTCGCGACACGCCGGTGGACTTCGGGCGCCTTTTCGGCCCGGGATCGCCGGGTGCGGTCGGGTACCGTCATGGCATGCCAGACGACCGCCCCTCGGGGAGCTACGACTGGCTGTACGGCAGCGGATCAAGCTCCGGCACCGCGTCCGCACAGCCGACCCCGTCCCGTGGCGACGACCTCCCCCCTCCCAACCTGCCTCCGCCCGGCAGCAGCCGCGGCGGCCGAGGTCGCCCCCCGCGCAGGCGGAGCACCGGAAAGCGGATGGCCATGACGATCGCGGTCGTCCTGGCTCTCTGGGTCGCCTACTTGATCGTCGTGCCGCTGCTGGCGTACGCCACGACCACGACGGTTGACGCCGACCCCGGCGGCGACCGTCCGTCCGCCCAGCCGGGCACCACCTACCTCCTGGTCGGTTCGGACAGCCGCAAGGGCCTCACGAAGAAGGAGCGCAAGGCGCTGCGCACCGGCAGCGACTCCGGTGGCCGAGGACGCACCGACACGATCCTGTTGCTGCACACCGGCAGCGGACCGTCGGTGCTGTTGTCGATCCCCCGCGACTCACTGGTGCCGATCGAGGGGTACGGCACCACCAAGATCAATGCCGCCTACGCGTTCGGCGGACCGGAGCTCCTCGTGCAGACCATCGAGCAGAGCACCGGCATCGCCGTCGACGACTACGTCGAGGTCGGCTTCGGCGGGCTCGTCAAGGTGGTCGACTCCCTCGACGGCGTGGAGATCTGCCCGAAGACTCGCCTCAAGGACAAGGACTCCGGCCTGAACGTCAAGAAGGGCTGCCAGAACGCCGACGGCGCGACCGCGCTGGCGTACTCGCGTGCCCGTCACGCCTACGCCACGCAGGACATCCAGCGCGTCCAGAGCCAGCGCGAAGTGCTGGGTGGCATCGCCAAGAAGGCCAAGTCGCCGTGGACGGTCATCAACCCGGTGCGGTACTACAAGGTCACCAACGGCGGCGCCAGCTCGCTGCAGATCGGCGAGGGCATGGGCCCGCTCGCCCTGGTGAAGTTCGCGCTCGCTCTGTCGTCGTCCATGGGCGGCGAGGGCCGGAGCTGCACGGTGCCGCTGGCCGACTTCTCGGTCCGCTGGGACCCCACCCGAGCACCCAAGATGTTCGCCCACATCAAGAACGACACGACCGACAAGATCGGCAAGCTCTGCACCAAGGACGGCCTGCCGAAGTAGCCGGCCGGCACGATGCTGCACCCACCAGAACTGAAAGCGGTTCGGTGTCCACGGCCCACCCGACCAACCTGCCCTCAGAAGGTCGTGGTCAGCCGCGGGGACCGGGGGAATGGAAGCCGGCGCCGCCGCCGTGGGAGCGGAGCTTGGACCCCTTGGCCCGGGCCGCGTCGGCGAGCTCCTGCTGGAACGCGAGCATCTTGGCGGTGAGTGCGGGGTCGCCCGCGGCCAGGATCCGGACGGCGAGCAGCCCCGCGTTGCGAGCGCCGGCGATCGACACCGTGGCGACCGGGACACCGGCCGGCATCTGGACGATGGAGAGCAGCGAATCCATGCCGTCGAGGTGCTTGAGCGGCACCGGGACGCCGATCACCGGGAGGGGCGTGACGGACGCGAGCATGCCCGGCAGGTGTGCCGCTCCCCCGGCACCGGCGATGACCACCTCGAGTCCGCGCTCGTGGGCGGCGCGGCCGTAGGCCAGCATCTCGTCGGGCATCCGGTGGGCCGAGACCACGTCGGCCTCGTGCGTGACGCCGAACTCGTCGAGCAGCGTGGCGGCGGCCTCCATCGTGGGCCAGTCGGAGTCGGACCCCATGACGATCCCGACGCGCGGGGGTGCGGTGGCGTCCTCGGCTCGTTCAGTCATGAGTCGTCCCCTTCTCGAACAGCTCCACGGCCCGACGCGCTCGCGACAGGCAGGCGACGAGGTCGTCGCCGACGACGGTGACATGGCCCACCTTGCGGCCGGCCTTCACCACCTTGCCGTACAGGTGGATGCGGGCCTCGGGCACCTCGCCGAGGACGACGGCCCGCTGTCCCTCGAGGTCGTCGACGGATCCACCGAGGATGTTCACCATCACCGACCATCCGGCTCGACGTGCGGTGGGACCGAGCGGAAGGTCGAGGACCGCGCGCAGGTGGTTCTCGAACTGGCTGGTGGCCGCGCCGTCGATCGACCAGTGCCCGGTGTTGTGGGGCCGCATGGCGAGCTCGTTGACGAGCAACCGCCCGTCCGTCGTCTCGAACAGCTCGACGGCCAGCACCCCGGTGACGTCGAGTGCGGCGGCGATGGTGCGGGCGATGGCGGCCGCCTCGGCGGAGAGCGCCGGGTCGAGGTCGGGAGCCGGGGCCACCACCTCGGTGCAGATCCCGTCGACCTGACGCGACTCGACGACGTCCCAGGCGACGGTCTCGCCCGAGGGGCGCCGTGCGACCAGCGCCGACAGCTCACGCCGGAAGTCGACCAGCTCTTCGGCGAGGAGGTCTCGACCGCTGGTGAACGCCTCGACCGCCTCGCCGGCGGAGCCCACGACCCACACGCCCTTGCCGTCGTATCCGCCGCGGGTCGTCTTGACCACGACCGGGTACCCGCCGACCGACGACGCGAAGGCATCGAGGCCGGAGGGATCGGCGACGGCGGCGTGGCGCGGACAGGGGATGTCCAGCTCGGTCAGCCGTGCCCGCATCGCCGCCTTGTCCTGCGCGAACAGCAAGGCGTGCGGGCCGGGCCGACACGCGTGCCCCTCCGCCTCGAGTGCCCGGAGGTGCTCGGGGGGCACGTGCTCGTGGTCGAAGGTGACGACGGGCACGCCGGCTGCGACGGAGAGCAGATCAGGGAGGCTCGTGTGGTCGCCGACCAGGTGGTCGGGCACGACCTGGGCAGCCGAGACCTCCGGACCTTCGGCCAGGAGCCGGATCCTGATGCCCAGCCCGATGGCAGCCTGCTGCATCATCCGGGCGAGCTGGCCGCCGCCGACCACAGCGAGCTCGGCAGGCGCCGACGTGCCGGCGCCGCTCACGGCGTGGCCTTCGCGGAGCGGAATCCCCGTCGCCGACTGACGGTGATCGGCGCGATCTCGCCGAACCCGCGCAACGGCCGGGCCGGCATGCGGCGGCAGTCGAACTCGGACGGGTCCAGTGCGTCCGCGGTGGGCTCGTCGACGATGACGCGGTTGCTGCGCGCGATGTGCGAGAGCCGGGCCGCGAGGTTGACGGGGGGACCGAAGATGTCGCCCAGCCGGCTGAGCACCGACCCGGTGGCCAGGCCGACCCGGATCGCCGGCATCGAGCCGTGCGAACCCACGCTGTCGATCAGGTCGAGGGCCGTGGCGGTGGCGGTGCGGCTGTCGGCGTTGACGAACAGGGTGGCGTCGCCGAGCGACTTGATGACCCGCCCCCCGTGCTCGGTGACGACGTCGGTGCAGCTGTTCTCGAAGTGCTCGACGAGGTCGCCGAGGCTCGCGTCGTCGAGCTCGTTCGCGAGCGCCGTGAATCGGGACATGTCGGCGAACCCCACCGTCATCGTGCTGGTCAGAAGCTCGGCGTCGGCGGCGCCGAGCGCCTCGATGCGGGCGGCTGCGGCGGCGAGGTGGCGGCGCCAGACGTAGACCATCAGCCGCTCGAACCCGGGCTCGGCCTGCTGGGCCAGCCCGATCGCGGCTTCCAGCCGGCTCGCCGTCCGGCCCTCGCCGACATGCGTCTCGACCTGCTCCACGAGGGTGGCCACCTGCCAGTCGGCCAGCCGGGACATCGTCTGGCCGAGGGCCCGGGTCATCCGGAAGACCGTGGCCTCGTCGAGCACTCCTCGATCGAGCGCGGCGGCGACGATGGACACCGCCTCGACGTCGGGGTCACCGTAGTCAGGGTTGTCGCCCGCGTCCGGGAACCCGAGTGCACGCCACAACCGCTCGCCGCGTTCCCGGCTCAGTCCGCCCTTGGAGGTGACCTCCTCGGCGGTGAGCCCGGCGTCGGCACCGAGGATCAGCCGGGCGAGCTCGTTCCGGAGCTCGTCCCGCGGCTCAGATTGACTCATCACTCGTGCCGTGCGCCTTGTCGACCAGGCTCGTCACCGTGCGGTGCAGGTCCTCGATGTGCGGGATGTCGCGGAGCTCGAGGCCCGCCTGCTCGCTCGCGTCGTGGATGATCAGCGTGCCGCAGCCGAGGATCCGGTCGTTGAGGTTCTTCTCGAACGCGACGTCGTTGATGCGGCTCAACGGGATGACGCGCCCGGTGCGCGTCAGGATGCCCTTCTGCTCGACGATCCGCTTGTTCGTGAGGGTGTACGTCCACAGGAACCACCGGATGAACGGGATGACCGATCCCCAGAGCGCGAGCACGACGGCCACGACCACGACGACCCAGCGCACCGCGCCGTTGCTGCTGTCGCCCACCCGAGCGGCCAGGAAGCTGCCGGCGCCGGCCACCGCGATCAGGATGACGACCGGGACGAACAGGACCTTCACATGGGTCCTGGAGGTGGTGACGGTCTGCTCACCGTCGATCATCAGCTTGCGAGGCAGGGTCATGGGCAGATTTTCTCACGAACCCGACGCGGCGGGCCTGACATGGGTGATGTCGCCCGCGCTCACTGCTGTTCCGCCGACCACGAGGCGCCCGAGGTCGTCGACGTCGTCGGCGCGTCCCTCCAGCGTCGAGCCGTCCGGCATGGCGACCCGGACGTCCGAGCCGAGCGTGACGCAGCGACGCAGGTACGACTCCCGCACGCCTGCGGAGGGGTCGCCGCCGGCGGCCCGCCAGGCGCGGTACAGCGCCTCGAGGTTGCGCAGGAGCAGGCGCAGCACGACGGTTCGGTCGGTCTCCGTGGCCTCCTCGAGCAGCAGCGACGTGGCCGTGTCGACGGGTCGTTCGTCGTCGCGGAGCGAGACGTTGAGGCCGACACCGACCACGGCGGCCGCGCCTTCGGGAGTATCGACCCGTTCCAGCAGGATGCCGGCGATCTTGCGGCCATCGACCTCGACGTCGTTGGGCCACTTCAGTCCCGCGCTCGGACCGCACTCCTCGACCGTGGCGGCCACGGCGAGACCGACCAGCAACGGCAGCCAGACCCACCGGCCGGCGGGGACCTCCGTGGGCCGCAACAGCACCGAGACGGCCAGGCCCGAGCCGGCGGGCGACTCCCAGGTGCGGTCGAGGCGTCCTCGCCCCGCGACCTGGTGGTCGGTGGTGTGCACGGTGCCCTCGGCCGCACCGGCCCGCGCCGCCGCCGCGAGGTCGGCATTGGTGCTCGACGTCGACGCGGTGACGACGACGTCGGTCCAGAAGCTGCCCGGACCGACGAGGGCGGCGCCCAGGGCCCGCGCGTCCAACGGAGGTCGGTCGAGGTCCCGGTACGCCATGACTCCAGCCTCACACACCCGCCCATGACCGCGGTCGATACGCTGGCCCGCATGAGCGAGGCCTCCCAGGAAACCGGCACGGACGAGATCACCGAGCATCCCGAGCTGCACACGACGGCCGGCAAGCTGGCCGACTTCCAGCGGCGACGTCATGAAGTCGAGGTCGTGCACGCCGAGGAAGCGCACGACAAGGCCGCTGCGAAGGGTCGCAAGAGCGCCCGCGAGCGCATCGAGATCCTCCTCGACGACGGCTCCTTCGTCGAGCTCGACGCCATGGCCCGGCACCGCAGCACCGCCTTCGGCCTGGAGAACAAGCGTCCGCTCGGCGACGGCGTCATCACCGGCTACGGCACGATCGACGGTCGTCAGGTGTGCGTGTTCGCGCAGGACTTCTCCATCTTCGGCGGCAGCCTCGGCGAGGTGTACGGCGAGAAGATCGTCAAGGTCATGGACCTCGCGATCAAGAGCGGTTGCCCGATCATCGGCATCAACGAAGGCGCCGGAGCGCGGATCCAGGAGGGCGTGGTCTCGCTCGGCCTGTACGGCGAGATCTTCACGCGCAACGTGCACGCCTCGGGCGTCGTCCCGCAGATCAGCCTGATCATGGGCTCGTGTGCCGGCGGCCACGTGTACTCCCCCGCCCTCACCGACTTCACGATCATGGTCGACCAGACCTCCGCCATGTTCATCACCGGTCCGGACATCATCAAGACGGTCACCGGCGAGGACGTCACGATGGAGGAGCTCGGCGGCGCCCGCACGCACAACACGCGCAGCGGCAACGCCCACTACATGGGCTCCGACGAGGACGACGCACTCGAGTACGTCAAGGCGTTGCTGTCGTACCTGCCGCAGAACAACATGGAGGAGCCGGAGCCCTACGACGACGTCGCCGATCTCGAGCCCAACGACACCGACGCCGCTCTCGACACACTCATTCCGGACTCGGCCAACCAGCCGTACGACATCCGCACCGTGATCGAGGCGATCCTCGACGACCAGGACTTCCTCGAGGTCCAGGCGCTGTTCGCGCCCAATCTCGTCATCGGCTTCGGCCGGGTGGAGGGTCGCAGCGTCGGCGTCGTGGCCAACCAGCCGATGCAGTTCGCCGGCTGCCTCGACATCGATGCCTCCGAGAAGGCGGCACGCTTCGTGCGCACGTGCGACGCCTTCAACATCCCCGTGCTGACCTTCGTCGACGTGCCCGGATTCCTGCCCGGCACCGACCAGGAGTGGAACGGCATCATCCGTCGCGGAGCGAAGCTCATCTACGCGTATGCGGAGGCGACCGTCCCGCTGGTCACGATCATCACGCGCAAGGCGTACGGCGGCGCCTACGACGTGATGGGATCCAAGCACCTCGGCTCCGACATCAGTCTCGCCTGGCCGTCGGCCCAGATCGCGGTCGTCGGAGCCTCCGGTGCCGTCGGCATCCTGTACCGCAAGGACATCGCCGCAGCGGACGACCCCGAGGCCCGCCGCGCTGAGCTGATGACCGAGTACGAGGACACGCTCTGCAACCCGTACCTCGCGGCCGAACGTGGCTACATCGACGTGGTCATCGAGCCGCGCGAGACCCGCGGCGAGGTCGTCAAGGCCCTCCGGATGCTGCGCACCAAGCGCGAGACGCTGCCGCCCAAGAAGCACGGGAACATCCCCCTCTGATGAGCGAGGAGTCCGTCGAGTCCCGTCTGCCCAAGCCCGTGCTGCGGGTGGTCAAGGGTGACCTGACCCCCGAGGAGCTCGCGGCCCTGGTGGCCGTCATCGCGGCCCGCAACGCCGCCGCAGCGCACGCCGCCGCACGCGTCGAGAAGCGCCCCCGCAGCGAGTGGAACCATCCGGCCCGCCTCGCCCGCAAGCCGCACCGCTTCGGTCCCGACCAGTGGCGCCGCTCCGCCTGGGGCTGAGGATGCCCCTTCGACCCCAGGACGACCTCTCACCGGCCGACTGGTTCTGCGACGACACGACGCACGACAGCGCCGTCCTCGGACCACCGGGCTACGACGCCTACGTTCGAGTGCTCCACCGCAGCGATGATCACGGCGACCGTCGCGAAGGTCATCTCGATGAGGAGCTGCTGACCGCCCTGTGCCAGGTCCTGGCCCGGCACACGCGCACGCCCCGAGCCTGCTACTTCGGGTTGTGGGACGGCTACGGGGACATCCATGGCGGTGAGGCCGCCAGGTTCCTGACGACCTTCGCCGAGTCACCACGCTGGCCCGGTCGAGTCTTCAGTCCGGAGAAGGTGCCGCCGCCTCCCCCACCGGCCTTCCCGGCAGACGTCATCGCCGGGCCGAAGATCGACATGATGGGCGTCGGGCACCTGCTGTTCTCCGGACCGGTCGACGAAGCCGGGCAGTGGGGCGCGACCCCGTACGGACCGGGGATCCCCCGCGAGATCAACAGCCCGAACCTCATGTGGCCGGTCGACCACGCGTGGTTCGTCACCACCAACATCGACAGCGAGTGGACCGGCGTCGGCGGATCCGCCGCTCTCATCGACGACCTGCTCGCCGACCCGCGCCTCGAGGTCGTCCGCACCCGCCATGACTCCAAGGAGCATCGATGAGGGTCGTTCTCGCGTCCGCCTCCCCCGCCCGACTGGCGACGCTGCGATCGGCGGGGCTCGACCCGGAGGTCGTCATCTCCGGCGTGGACGAGGAACAGATGTCGTCGCACGACCCGGCCAACCTCGCCGCGGCCCTCGCCCAGATGAAGTGCCGGGCGGTCGCGGCTCGGTTGGCGGACCCCGACGCACTGGTCGTCGGCTGCGACTCGGTGCTCGCGTTCGAGGGCGAGATCCTCGGCAAGCCCGTCGATGCCCATGAAGCCGTGAGCCGGTGGCGGCGCATGCGCGGCAGCTCCGGCGTGCTGCACACCGGACACTGCGTCCGTCGCGGCGACCTGGAGTTCGTCGAGGCTGCGGCGACGATCGTCCACTTCGCCGACGTCGACGACGACGAGATCGACGCCTACGTCGCGACCGGCGAACCGCTCCAGGTGGCCGGCGCGTTCACCATCGACGGCCTCGGCGGCGCCTTCGTCCGCGGGATCGAGGGCGACCACCACACAGTCGTCGGCATCAGTCTGCCGCTGCTGCGCGAGCTCGTCGGCGACCTCGGGATCCGCTGGACCGACCTCTGGGTGTGAGCCACCGGCTCACTCCACGGGCAGGCCGAGGCTCCTTGCGATGAGCATGCGCTGCACCTCGGACGTGCCCTCGCCGATCTCGAGGATCTTGGCGTCGCGGTAGAAGCGGGCCACCGGGTACTCCTCCATGAATCCGTAGCCGCCGAAGACCTGCGTGGCGATGCGGGCCGAGGTGACTGCCGACTCGGACGAGTAGAGCTTCGCGATCGCCGCGGCCTCCTTGAACGCGGCACCGGTGACGCCGTCGTCCTTCATCGCTGCAGCTTGGTACACCAACGCCCGGGAAGCCTCGAGCATGACCTTCATGTCAGCGATCTGGAAGGCGATGCCCTGACGGGCCCCGATGGGCTTGCCGAAGGTCTCGCGCTCGCCGGCGTACTCCACGCAGGCGTCGACGCAGGCCTGGATGCACCCGACCGCGAGCGCACCGATGGCCACCCGGCCGTCGTCGAGCGTGGACAGGAACTGGGCGAAGCCGCGACCGCGCTGACCGAGCAGGTGGTCGGCGGGGACCCGGCAGTCGGCGAACGACAACGGGTGCGTGTCGGACAGGTGCCAGCCGAGCTTGTGGTAGCTGGGCTCGACGGTGAACCCGTCCGTGCCGGACGGCACGATGATCGCCGAGATCTCGGGCTTGCCGTTCACGTCCTCACCGGTGCGAGCCGTGACGATGACGAGCGACGTGATCTCGCTTCCGGAGTTGGTGATGAACTGCTTGGCCCCGCTGACGACCCATTCCCCCTGCTCCCCCGCGGTGTCGTCGAGCACGGCCTTGGTGCGGGTGGCACCTGCGTCCGAGCCCGCGCCCGGCTCGGTGAGCCCGAACCCGGCCAGCGCGGTGCCGGCGACGAGGTCGGGGAGCCAGCGCTGCTTCTGCTCGTCGGTGCCGAACGTCTGAATGGGGTTGATGCCGAGACCGACACCCGCCTCGAGCGTGGCCCCGAGCGACTGGTCGACGCGACCGATCTCCTCGATGGCGACGCACAGGCTGGTGAAGTCGCCGTCGGCGCCGCCGAACTCCTCCGGCGCGGTGATGCCGAACAGGCCGAGCTTGCCCATGGCCCGGACCACGTCGGCCGGGAAATGATGGTCGCGGTCCCACTCGGCGACGTACGGGGCGATCTCACCCTCGGCGAACTCACGGACGGTGCGGCGGAAGGACTCGTGCTCCGGTGACAACCTCATGGCGGCCATGTTAACGCTCGTTAACCACTGCGGCCAAACGCCTGCCGCTCACCTCGGAGCGGTGACGTCCGGGTGCTACCTCTAGACTCTTGACGGCAATCCGCGTCGTGACGAGGAGACTTTCGTGAGCAAGCCCCTGGCCAAGGTGCTCATCGCCAACCGCGGTGAGATCGCCGTGCGGATCATCCGCGCGTGCAAGGACGCCGGTATCGGCAGCGTGGCGGTGTACGCCGAGCCCGACCGCGACGCCGTCTTCGTCCGCCTGGCCGACGAAGCGCACTCGCTGGAGGGCTCCACGCCCGGCGACTCCTACCTCTCGATCGAGAAGATCATCGCGATCGCCGAGAAGACCGGCGCCGACAGCATCCATCCCGGCTACGGCTTCCTCGCCGAGAACGCCGAGTTCGCCCAGGCCGTCATCGACGCCGGGCTGATCTGGATCGGCCCCCCTCCGGCGGCGATCGAGAGCCTCGGCGACAAGGCCAAGGCCAAGCACATCGCCCAGAAGGCGGACGCCCCCCTCGCCCCCGGAACCAAGGACCCGGTCGAGAGCGCCGACGAGGTCGTCGAGTTCGCGAAGGAGAACGGTCTGCCCGTCGCCATCAAGGCGGTCTTCGGCGGCGGCGGCCGCGGCCTCAAGGTCGCCCGGACGCTCGAGGAGATTCCCGAGCTCTACGAATCGGCCGTGCGCGAGGCCGTCTCGGCGTTCGGCCGGGGCGAGTGCCTCGTCGAGAAGTTCCTCGACCAGCCGCGCCACGTCGAGACCCAGTGCCTCGCCGACAGCCACGGCAACGTCGTGGTCATCTCGACCCGCGACTGCTCGCTCCAGCGCCGCCACCAGAAGCTCGTCGAGGAAGCCCCCGCACCCTTCCTCTCCGACGAGCAGGTCGCGACCCTCTACGACTCGAGCAAGGCGATCCTGAAGGAGGCCGGCTACGTCGGTGCGGGGACGTGCGAGTTCCTCGTGGCCCGCGACGGCACCATCAGCTTCCTCGAGGTCAACACGCGCCTGCAGGTCGAGCACCCGGTGTCCGAGGAGGTCACCGGCATCGACCTCGTCCGCGAGATGTTCCGCATCGCCGCCGGCGAGGAGCTCGGGTACGACGATCCCGAGATCATCGGCCACTCGATCGAGTTCCGCATCAACGCCGAGGACGGCGGACGCGGCTTCCTGCCCGCACCAGGCACACTCACCCGGTGGGCGCCTCCCTCGGGCCCGGGCATCCGTCTGGACGGCGGCTACGAGGAGGGCGAGACCATCCCGGGCGCCTTCGACTCGCTCGTCGCCAAGCTCATCGTCACCGGACGCACGCGCGAGCAGGCACTTGAGCGGTCTCGTCGGGCCCTGGACGAGTTCGTCGTCGACGGCATGCCGACCGTCATCCCGTTCCACCGCACCGTCGTCGACGATCCTGCCTTCACCGCCGAGAACGGTGACTTCACGGTCTACACCACGTGGATCGAGACCGATTTCGACAACCAGCTCGAGCCCTACGTCGCATCGGGCGAGGAAGCCGACGAGCCGGCCGAGCGCGAGCGGGTGGTCGTCGAGGTCGGGGGCAAGCGCGTCGAGGTCGTGCTGCCCGGCGGGCTCGGAGCCACGGCTTCAGCCGCGGGCGCGAAGAAGCCCAAGCGCAAGGCCGGTGGTGGCGGAGCCGCCGCGGCCAGTGGCGACTCGCTCACCTCGCCGATGCAGGGCACCGTGGTGAAGATCGCGGTCGAGGACGGCCAGCAGGTCGAGGAGGGCGACCTCGTGGTCGTCATCGAGGCCATGAAGATGGAGCAGCCGATCAACGCCCACAAGGCGGGCACGATCAGCGAGCTGGCGGCCGAGGTCGGAGCCACCGTCGGCTCCGGCGCGGTCATCGCCGTGATCGCCGACTGAGGACGGCTCCGACCGAAGGGCGCGGCCTTTCGCCTACGGCAGGGACTCGCCCACCGCGGGCGCGCCTGCCGGAGCCCTCTTGTCGACCTCGCCGTAGGCGACTCCGGCGGCCCACACGATCGCCGTGACGCCGATCCACGTCCAGGTGCCCTCGATGTCGAAACCGCGGCGAGGAACGGCCAGGTCGGTGAACCAGAGCGCCACGAAGGTGAGCACGAGGCCACCGACGATCGTGTAGCCACGCACGAACCGGTCGACGAGGCCGAGCACGACCTCCCGCAACGCCACGCTCAGGGCGGTGAACAGCGCGACCGAGAGCACGGCCCACCAGAACCGGAGGTTGAAGTCGTCGAACAGCCAGGCGGCTGCGGCGAGCGAGACGGCGTTGGCGGCCGCGGAGATGGCGAGCGAGGTCAGCAGCGATCTCATGGGCCCGAGTATCCCAGACTCACCGCGTCGACCACGCTCAGAAGGTGAACCAGTTGGACCGCAGACCGAACGCCCATCGCGCGTCGTTGCCGCTGATCGTCTTCTTGCCCTTCGACCCGACGAGCTCGAGAGACAGGACGCGTCCGCCCATCGACCCGTGGCCGTTGCGCTTGGTGACCCGCATCGACCTCAGAGTGCCGATCGCGGGGTACTTCGACTGGATCGTGGAGGCCGAGACCGACTTCGTCCAGTCGTGGTTGGCGTTGCCCGACCAGTCGTCCCACGGATCGGAGACGGCCTTGAGGTACGGCTGGCTTCCCGGGGAGGTGTACCCGCCGGATGAGGAGGAGAACTGCGTGAAGGCCGGCTTGCCGCCGTAAGTCAGGATCTTGCCGGAGGTGGCGGCGACCGCGTTGTCGGTGGACGACGTCTCGGCGTCCGCTCCGCCGTACACCTGGCACGACGTGGTGTCGCAGATGTCGTAGTAGCGGCTGGAGGACATCGCCCTCACGCCGTAGGTGCGGGCAGCGACCGACTGGGCCTTGAGCGTCTCGGGTCGCCAGGACGACGGGACCTCGCGGGCCACCACCCCGCGGGTGTAGTTCTCGATCGACAGCACGTTCACGGTGTCGCGGTACGTGGCGCCGGACTTCGGGATGGACGATCGCAGGGCCGAGCGGTAGGTGCGGTCAGGCCCGCTGGGCATCACGAGGTCGATGGTCGACGCCTCGAACTGGGCTTCGCCGCTCCACCTCGTGCTCTGGTAGGACTTCCAGGTGCTCGAGGTCCGGTAGCGCAACGCTGACTTCCGCTTGTCGGAGGACCACGGGTCCATGCTCCAGCGGACGACGCGCTTGCCTCCGATCGTGGTCGGCAGGCTGAGCGTCTTGCCTGAGGACAACATGCGCAGCTTGAGGCCGCTGCGACCTTCGACCATCACCGAGCTCGTGGTGTCGCCGGTGATCAGCACCCTCATGGTTCCGCTCTTGGAGCTCATCTTCGTGCCGGGGTAGTAGTGGTCGAGAATCGTCCGGTACGACTTGCCCTGCCGCGCAGCACCCTCGGCGCCGTACTGGCTCATCCCGATGCCGTGGCCGTAGCCGTGGCCCTTCAGCGTGAAGACCTTGCTCGACGGGACGGAGACGGCCCTGGACGACGTCGACGCCGTACTCGTGCTCGTGGTGGCCGAGGCGGGATTCGTGCTCGCCGTCGTTCCCGGCTTCAGCCGGTCCACCTCGGTGCGCTTGCCGGTGCTCGTGACGGCCACGACGTCCTTCGTGCCGCGCACCACGTAGTTGAGATAGGCGTTGCCGTACTTGTTGCTGGCGTCGACCCCGACCTCCTTCCACGCGCCGGTGGTCGTCTTCTCGTAGTACGTCACGTCGAACAAGCCGCTCGGGAAGTTCGCCGCGAGCCGGATCGTCTCGCCGTCGTCGAACGTCTCGGGCTTCTCGTACAGGTTCCCGGTCTCCGGGACGCTGGTCGGATCGACGCCGGTCGGCGCCACACGCTCGACCCCGGTGCGCTTGCCCGTCTTCGCCAGGGCGAACAGGTCCTTGGTCCCGTTGACGCGGTAGCTGAAGTACGCGTTGCCGTACTTGTTGCTCGCGTCGGTGCCGATCTTGGTCCAGACACCCGAGGACGACTTCTCGTACAGATCGACGTCGAAGTAGCCGCTGGGGAAGTTGGCCGCGACCCTGACGGTCTCGCCGTCACCGAACGTGGTCGGCTTGACGTAGAGGTTGCCGGTCTGGGTGTAGTCGCCGGGCTGGATGCCGGAGCTCGCCTTGGACGTGGTCGCCGAGACGGCCGCGGAGTAGTCGGAGAGCGGCGCGCCGTTCTCGTCGACCGTCCGGACCTGCGCGTAGTACTTCGTGTCGGGCTTGAGACCGGAGAACTTCTCATCCAGGCCGACCGACATCCGCTCCACCGCGTTCGACATCGTCGAGGAGGTCGACAGCCTGATGCGGTACTCGGGTGCACCCTCGACGGCGTTCCAGGCGAAGGTCAACGAATCGGTGGACGTGTCGGTGACCGCGAGCCCGGTGGGCACGTCGTGACTGGTGGACCCACTGCCGCCCGCGAGCTGGGCCGCGACCCGGTCACGCAGGCCGCCGCTGGCCGACAGCCACGCATAGGCCTTGGCGCCCGGGCACTCGGTGGAGACGACGTTGCGGTGGCCGGCGATCCGGTTGAGCGTCTTGCCGCCCAAGGAGTAGGTCCCCGTGGCCTTGAGGCCGTACTTGGAGAACCGCCAGGCCACCAGGTCGGCGGTCGCGGCCTTCATGGCCGACGACGGCTCGGTCGAGGAGAAGGTGCCCATCAGCGAGACACCCATGGTCTCCTGGTTGACGGCGCCGTTGCCGGAGTGCGCGGCTCGAACCGGGCGGTCGATGCCGCCCTTGCGTCCCTCGAAGATCTGGCCGTACTTGTCGACCAGGAAGTTGTAGCCGATGTCGCACCAGCCGCGGCCCTGTACGTGGTAGGCCTGCGTGGCTCGCACGATCGAGGCGGAGTCGCTCTTGGTGTAGGAGTTCGACCCTGCCGTGTGGTGGATGACGGCACCGCGTGTGGTCGAGCCATAGATCGGGGAGTCGCACGACGTGCCCTTGCTCGCGCCCCAGCTGCCACGAAGAATGATCGGCGGCTGCGACACGGCGGCGGCGACCGGCGTGATGGCCGAGTCCTTGCCGGGATCGATCGTGGCCACCTGGAGATCTCGGGGGTGGGCAACCTCGGCGCTGCGCACCCGCACGGCGACGGCATCGGCCCGGTCGACCCACAACGACTCGGTGCCGGGACGCCCGCCCTCGGCCCAGGCGTTCTGGGTGTCGAGGTCCAGCTGGCTCCACCCCTGCCACTGTCCCGCGCTGCGCCAACGGACTTCGACCGTCGCGTCGTTCGGGACTCCGGACCGCCAGGTGACGCCGACCATCGAGAACTGACCCACGGCGGTGGGCTTCAGCTCGGCGACGGTCCGCGACGTCGGGCCGGCATCGGTGGACGGAGTGGGCTCGACCGGTGCGGCGTCGAGGACCGGTACATCGTGCTCGGAGACGACGACCTCGGGTGCGGCGTTGACGTCCTCGCCGAATCGACGCTCGACGCCGTCCTGCCAGACGAGCACCGAGCCGAGAAGGACGATCACGAGCCCGAACGGGAGGGAACGCAAGATCACGCGCCGAGAACGCATGCCGAGTCCAATCATGTGAGAGCGGCCACAGTGGGGAAGAGACAGGGACGCCGCTGGGCGAAATTAGACAGCAATTTCAACGAATAAGCCACCCCCGGACGCTGACCTGCGGAACTACAGACGTGTCATTTCTCCTGAGCAGGCCTGCGTGCACCGATGATGTCAGGCCAGGCGGTGCAGCCGTCGGGCGGCCTCGGCGACCGAACCCGACAACGAGGGATAGATCGTGAAGGCGTCGGCGACCTGGTCGACCGTCAACGCGGACGACACGGCCAGTGAGGCCGCGTGCACGAGCTCGCTCGCCCGCGGGCTCACGACGACCGCACCGATGACGATGCCGGTGGCCTTGCGCGAGAAGAGCTTCACGAAGCCGTCGCTGATCCCCTGCATCTTCGCGCGCGGGTTGGCACCGAGCGGCAACATCGCGACGTCGTACTGCAACCCCTCGGCCTCCAGCTGGACCTGGGAGAGGCCGACCGTCGCGATCTCCGGCGAGGTGAAGATGTTGCTGGAGACCCTCGTGAGATCCAGCGGCCGCACTGCGTCTCCGAGCAGGTGCGACATCGCGATGCGGCCCTGCTGGGCCGCGACCGAGGCGAGCATCAGGATCCCGGTGCAGTCGCCGGCGGCGTAGACACCGGCGACCGACGTGCGGGAGACACGGTCGACACTCACGAATCCGGAGTCGTCCATCGCGACGCCGCTCTCCTCGAGGCCGAGCTCGGACGTGTTCGGCACCGAGCCGAGGGCGAGCAGGCAGTGTGAGCCCTCCACCGTGCGGCCGTCGGTCAAGGTGACGAGCACGCCGTCACCGGTTCGCTCGACCGATGCCATGCGGGACCGGCCCAGCACCGTCATGCCGCGCCGCGTGAAGACGTCCTCGATGAGGGTTGCGGCGTCACCGTCCTCGCCCGGCAGGACGCGGTCGCGACTCGACACCAGCGTGACGGGTGCCCCGAGGCCGTTGTAGGCGCTGGCGAACTCGGCCCCGGTGACGCCGGACCCGACCACGATCATGTGCTCGGGCATCTCGCGCAGGCCGTAGACCTGCTCCCAGGTGAGGATCCGCTCGCCGTCCGGCTGGGCCGAGTCCAGGGTCCGCGGGTGCGCGCCGGTGGCCAGCAGGACGCCGTCTGCCGCGATCCGGCGATCACCCTCACCGGTCGACGCGACGATGCCGCCGGCCGGGTCGAGCGCCGCCGTCCCGGAGATCACCTCGACGCCGCTCCCCTCGAGACGACGGCCGATGTCGACCGACTGCGCCTGAGCCAGCGCCAGCACTCGATCGTTGACGACGGCGAGGTCGGCATGCGACCCGTGCGGCACCTCCACCCCGAGCTCGGCGGCCGACTGGACCTCGGTGAGCAGGTCGGAGGTGGTGATCAGGGTCTTGCTCGGGACACAGTCGGTGAGGACCGTCGAGCCGCCCGGTCCGTCACGTTCGACAAGCGTGACGTCGGCGCCCGACCGGGCCGCGACCAGCGCCGCCTCGTACCCGCCGGGACCGCCACCGATGATCGCCACATGAGTCACACAGGCCATTGTGTCGCACGCTCGACCACCTCACCTCCGGCGTCCGCACGCGCCGGTCGGCGACGTTGCGGAGCGACCGGAGCGGTCCCGTAAGGTACGCACGGTGAACGCCTCCGACCTCGCCCATCGGGCTGCCGACGCGCTCGCTGAGCGCACCGGCGGGCACCAGCACGACGTCGCCCTCGTCATGGGTTCGGGATGGCTCCCGGCCGCCGACGTGCTCGGAGACCCGGAGCACGAGTTCCCGGCCGCCGAGCTGCCCGGCTTCAGCGCCCCGGCGGTCCAGGGTCACGGCGGCACCATCCGCTCCGTCCGGCTCGGCGACATCCGGCTGCTCGTCTTCCTCGGGCGGACCCACTTCTACGAGGGCCGCGGCGTCGCCTCGGTCGTGCACGGCGTCCGGACCGCGGCGGCGGCCGGTGTCCGCACCATGGTGCTCACCAACGGCTGCGGTGGCCTGAACACCGACTGGTCGCCCGGCACGCCGGTGCTCATCAAGGACCACATCAACCTCACCGCCACCTCACCGGTCGAGGGCGCGAGCTTCATCGACCTCACCGACCTGTACGCCTCGCGGCTGCGGGCCCTGTGCCAAGAGGTCGACCCGTCACTCGACGAGGGCGTCTACGTGCAGTTCCCCGGGCCGCACTACGAGACCCCGGCCGAGATCGCCATGGTCAAGGCCATCGGCGGCTCGCTCGTGGGCATGTCGACCGCGCTCGAGGCGATCGCGGCCCGCGAGGCCGGCCTGGAGGTGCTCGGGCTGTCGCTCGTCACGAACCTCGCTGCCGGCATCACCGGGGAGCCCTTGAACCACGAGGAGGTCCTGGAGGCCGGCCGCGCGGCGGCCACCCGCATGGGCCGCCTGCTCGCCGACGTCGTCCCCCGCATCTGATCGCCATGGACCTCCTCGAGCGCGCCCGCGACTGGCTCAGCCAGGACCCCGATCCCGTCACCCGCGACGAGCTGCAGCGCCTGATCGACGCCGGTGACACCGCCGAGCTCGACGACCGGTTCCGGGAACGTCTGCAGTTCGGCACCGCTGGACTCCGTGGCGCGCTGGGAGCCGGGCCGAACCGGATGAACCGGGTCATCGTCGCCCAGGCGGCGGCCGGTCTGGCGGCCTACCTCCTCGACCACCCCGACGACGGCCCCGCGACGCCGAGCGTCGTCATCGGGTACGACGCCCGTCACAACTCCGACGTCTTCGCCCGCGACACCGCCGAGATCATGCAGGGCGCGGGAGTGCAGGCCCACCTCCTGCCGGTGCCGCTGCCGACCCCGGTGGCGGCCTTCGGCATCCGGCACCTCGGGTGCAGCGCAGGCGTCGTCGTCACGGCGTCGCACAATCCGCCGCAGGACAACGGCTACAAGGTCTACCTCGCCGACTCCAGCCAGATCGTGCCCCCGGCCGACTCCGAGATCTCGGCCCGGATCGATGCGGCCGGCAGGGTCGACGAGATGCCGCGCAGCGACGACTACACCCGGCTCGGCCCGGAGGTCGCCGAAGCGTACGTCGAGGCCGTCGCCGCGCTCCCCCACGACGGGCCGCGCGACGTGGTCGCGGTCTACACGCCGATGCACGGAGTCGGCCGGGACACGCTGGTCGAGGTCGTCCGCCGGACCCGGTTCCCGGACCTGCACGTCGTCCGGGAGCAGGCCGAGCCCGACCCGGACTTCCCGACGGTCGCCTTCCCGAACCCGGAGGAGCCCGGCGCGATGGACCTCGCGCTCAAGCTGGCATCCGAGGTCGACGCCGACCTCATCCTCGCCAACGATCCCGACGCCGATCGCTGCGCGGTCGGGGTGCGCGACGGCGAGTCCTATCGCATGCTGTCGGGCGATCAGGTCGGCGTCCTGCTCGGCGACCACCTGCTGTCGCGGGGGGTCGTCGGCACCTACGCCGCGTCCATCGTCAGCTCGGACATGCTCGGGCGGCAGGCGACGGCGGCCGGCCAGGCGTGGCAGCAGACGCTCACCGGCTTCAAGTGGCTCGGCAAGATCCCGGACCTCGTCTTCGGGTACGAGGAGGCGCTCGGCTACAGCGTCGCGCCGCACATCGCCCGCGACAAGGACGGCGTCTCGGCGATCATCGCGGTGCTGGAGATGGCGGCCGGCTACAAGGCTCACGGCCGGACGCTGCTCGACCGGCTCGACGACCTCTACCGCAAGCACGGTTTGCACGCCACCAGCCAGCTGTCCGTGCGGGTCGACGACCTGGCGATCATCGCCGAGGCCATGCACCGGGTCCGCACGTCACCGCCGACCGATCTGGGCGGCGTCGAGGTCACCTCGGTCGACGACCTCGCCGACGGCTTCCGGGACCTTCCACCGACCGACGGCATCCGGCTCGGGCTCGGGGAGAACGCCCGGATCATCTGCCGTCCTTCGGGCACCGAGCCCAAGCTGAAGTGCTACATCGAGGTGGTCGTGCCGGTGGGTGGGTCGCTGGACACCGCCCGCGCCGAGGCCGACCGCCTCATCGAGGCGGTCAAGACCGACCTCGCGAGCGCTATCGGCCTCTGAGGTCGAAGCCGACGATCTCCGGGTCGTGATCGCTCGCGCGGAACGGGTCGGCCGCATAGAGGCGGGTGACGTTGGTGTTGTAGCGGCTGTACTCGCGACCGACCGACTCGAACGCGTTGATGTTCCAGACGTCGGCGCCGGTGACCTGCGCGTTGGCCCGCGGGGAGGCGAAGACGTGATCGAGCGACCCGACCAGGCCGCCGAACTGGTACGTCTCCTTGTCGGTGCGCTCGCGCGTGACGTTGACGTACCCGGCGTCCTCGATCACCTCGACCGGGTCCTCCTCGTTGTAGGCGTTGAAGTCGCCGGTGAGGAAGACGGCGTCGGTCCTGGCGGCTGCGGCCCGAGCCGCGGCGAAGTCCACCAGCGCCCGCGCCTGCCTGACCCGTGAGGCGTTGGAGGCACCTTGACCGTCACCCTGGTCGGCGTCGTCACCGGTGCCCGACCCCTTGGACTTGAAGTGGTTGACGATGACGACGAAGTCGTCCTTGCTCCCGGCGCCCCGCGGCCGGAACTCCTGGGCGAGTGGTTCGCGTGCGTTGTCGAAGGCGGGATCGTCGAGGATCGTCGACTCCTTGACCGGGCGCACCGCGTCGGGGCGGTAGATGAACCCGGTGCGGATGACGTCCTCGACCTCCGGTACGCGCGTTGGCGACTCGACGTACTCCCAGCCGCCGCCGGAGGCGTTCAACGCGTCGACGAGGTGGCGCAGCGCGGTGTCGCGGTCGATGCCGAAGGCGGCTGAGTTCTCGATCTCCTCCAGCGACACGACGTCGGCCCCGAGCCGATCGATGGCGGCGACGATCTTGTCCTGCTGTCGCTTCAGGCTGGCCGCGTTCGCCGCGCCGCGCGGGCCGTCGTTGGCGCAGCGGTTGACGGTGATGTTGACGCCGTCGCGGTCGGCGAAGTACGTGCACGAACCGGCACCGGACGCGGCGTAGTCCTCCCCGAGGGTGGTGAAGTAGTTGAGGACGTTGAAGGTGGCGATCTGCACCGCGCCGCCGACGTCGTCAGGCGCCGCCGTTCGGGTGCTGCCGATCGAGACCGGCTCGGGCTCCCCCGCCGTGAGCCGGGTCGTCGGCTGCAGCTTCCAGAGGTCGTTGCGGTAGTCGAGCACCACCGGCGCGGTGAACGATGCAGGGGCGCCGACGCGGACCTCGTTGTCGGGACGCAGCCACGGCAGCGGGACCTCCCGGTTGTCGCCGGCGAGGAAGTTCAGGCTGGCTCCGTCGTCGAGGGTCACGAGCCGGCGGGCGTTCTCGGCGAGAACGGCGTCGTACTGGGCCGAACCGGGACGAGCCACGTTGGTCGGCTGGGGCAGTGGCGTCCGGCCGGCGGCCAGGCCGATCTCCGCGTACTGGTTCGTGGCGTAGTTGTTGGTGATCGTGTAGTTGCCACCGGGACGCAGCAGCATGCCCTCGAGGCTCTCGCGCGCCGGGTCGGCGAGCGGGAAGTCGATGGCTGCCGGCTTGACGGCCTCGGTCGGCTCGCCGAGAACCCTCCACGATCCGCTCGGCGGCGAGATCTCGGTCAGGCCGCGATACTCACTGACCTGACCGGTCACCTCGACGTGGTCGCCCACCCGGACCTGGGATGCGAGTGAGGCGGAGTAGACGAACACCGCGTCGGAGGCCCGGTGGGAGGCGAGGTCGACGTCCCCACCGGTTCCGGCGGTCTGGAGGTAGACGCCGTCGAGCCCGCCGGACGGGTAGGCCGCCGTGACGACGCCACGGGTCGTGACCGTGCGGCCGGCGAGCGGACTGGTGTCGCCGGCTCCTTGGACCTCGGCGATCGTCACCGTGGTCGGCGGCGTGACGACGCCACCACCACAGGCTTCGCCGCACGCCTCCGGCGTGGGAGCGGCGCCGGAGAAGTCGTCGGCGTTGTCGTCGGTGTCGACGGCACCGGCCCGGGTGAGCGCAGAGGAGACGGAGTATCCGTCGGCCTGGGGAGCCGATCCCTCGTACGTGGTCGATGTGCCGTACCCGACGAGGTCGACGAGCGCGGAGGTCGCGAGCACGGCGGAACGGTCGCCGGTCAACGGCGTCGTCGTCCGGGCGAGCGCGAGCGTGCCTCCGGCGCTCCCGGAGAAGGCGACGTTGGAGGTGACGTCGGGCGTGGGCAGCTCCGCCCCGTTCGCGGCGTTCGCGTTGCCGCTGATCAGCAGACGGGAACCCGGTTCGAGATGGTGCTCGCCCAGGGGGATGACGCCGGTGAAGGTGCCGGTGCTGGAGGCGGACCGGTACTGCACCGACCACCCCGACACGTCGATCTCGGCGTCCGTCGGGTTGACCAGCTCGACGAACTTGTTGCGGTACGTGGCGCCGCTGCTGCCGCCGTTGAGGTACACCTCGCCGATGACGACCTCGTCGCCGGCAGGACTCCCCTGCGCCGGGAGGGTGATCAGGACCGACGCGGCCAGGCACGCGGCGATGGCCGTGCGCAGCCGCCTCATCGGCGGCGCTTGATGACGCGGACGGTGACCTCGTCGGCCGCGGGACCGTACGTGTCGTCGCCGGAGTAGTCGACCGTGAGCGTGTGCCGGCCGACGTCGAACGACCGGGAGTCGACCCGCACGAACGCGCGGCCCCGTTCGAGCTGCGCCGATCCGAGCTCCGTGTCGCCCTCGCGAACCGCCACGGTGCCGGTGGCACGGCCGTCAGGTCCCTTGACGCGCACGCGGACGAAGGTCTGCGAGCCCTGCCGGATGACGCGGGGGGTCGTCGCCCGGACGTCCGCATCCGCCTGCGGCGCTGACTCGATCGTGATGGGCAGGTCGGCCGTCGTGCCGCTGGGCGTGGCGACGACCCGGATCGTCGCGTCACCGCTGGCGCCGGACGGGAGCGTGAAGGACGGTGCGGCGGCCCCGTCGGTGACGTCGAAGTCTCCGAGGTCGGTCACCTCGTCGCCCTGCCGCAGGCTCACCGCGACCGAGGTGTTGGCCGGGCTGCCCCGTGAGGTGAGGTCGAGCTTCGGCAGGGTGAAGGACACCTCACCTCCGGCCGGGTACGTGTCCTGCAGGCCCTCGACCTGCACCGCCTGACGGGCGAAGTCGGGCGAGACCGGCGAGTTGTCGGCGAGGTACTCGATCCAGGCCTGGTAGTCGACGAGCCCGGTGTCGGCGTTCGTCCCCTGGGTGAAGGCGCGGAAGTTGTCGCCACCGGTCGCGAGGAACGAGAACGTGGCGACCTTGTAGCTCGCGTCGGGATCGATCAGCGAGCCATTGATGCGGACCGACGTGATGCGGTCGCCCTCGGGTCGGGTCGGATCGAACGTGTACGTGGCGTTCTCGGACAGCCCGAGCTGGAGGTAGGGCCGCGACGGGATGTTGCCCTGGGCATCACGTTGCCACTGTTGCTCCAGGACCGTCTTCAGCTGCGTGCCGGTGAGCGTGACCGCGCTGAGGTTGTTGGTGAAGGGCAGCACCGAGATCGCTTCCGCGCGGGTCACGACGCCATCGGTGTTCGTGCCGCCGGTGCCCTCGTAGTACAGATCGGCGCGGAGCCCGCCGGGATTGACGATGCCCAGGTCGACTCCCTCGCCGGCCGGGACCTCCGAGACCTTGGCGAGCAAGGCGTCGGCGACGAGGTCGCCGAGGGTGGATTCGCTGGCCCGGTCGTCGCGGTCGGTGGGCGCGGGGCCGGTGAACGCGGTGGTGATGTCGGCGGTGACCGTGCCGATCGGCTCGCTGCCGACCTCGTCCGCGTAGGCGAGAGCGGCGTCGACGATGCCGTCGACCTCGGCCACCCGCGGGTACGTGGAGATCAGGGCGTCGTCGGCGGCCGCGGTGCGGGCCACGTTGCGCTGCGTGTGGGCCTGCACGTCACCGGTGTCGGGGTCGACGGTGAGCTGGATCTGGCCGATGTTGGCGCCATAGCTGCCCGTCTGGACGATCGGCCGGGTGGTGCCGGCCTGGCCCGGGACGGGGGCGTCGTAGACGTAGGCCTGGTGGGTGTGGCCCATGAAGATGGCGTCCACCTCCGGCGAGGTGTTCTCGGCGAGGTTCTTGAACGCCTGGCTCGCGGCGATGGCCTGCTGATACGTCTGGGTCCCGTCCGGCGCGCCCTCGTGGTACGAGGCGACGATGACGTCCGGCGGGTCGGCCAGGGCGCCGAGCTCGTCGACGGCGTCGTTGATCGAGGCGGCCGGGTCGGCGAAGGTCAGTCCCTGGATGCCGGCCGGGCTGACCAGCGAGGGCGTCTCCTGGGTGACGGCCCCGACGACGGCAACGTCGAGTCCGTCGACGGTGAGGATCTCGTACGGGTCGAGCGCGCGCTCACCGCCGGCCTTGAACACGTTGGCGCCGAGGATCGGGAAGTCCGCCGCGGGCTGGAGCCGATCGACGAGGTCGTCGTAGCCCCGGTCGAACTCGTGGTTGCCGGTCGCGGACGCGTCGAGGTCGAGGGCGTTGAGGACGTCGATCGTAGGGATGTCGCCCTGGGTGGACGACGCGAAGACGGAGGCGCCGACGTTGTCACCTGCGGAGACCAGCAGCGTGTTCGCGTCACCTGCTCCGGCCCGCAGCTGCTCGATGGTGCCGGCGAACTTCACCGTGTTGTTGTCGATGCGGCCGTGGAAGTCGTTGATGCCGAGCAGGTTCAGCACGACCGGGTCGGCGGCCTGAGCCGGCGCCCCCACGAGCAACGAGGCGCAGACGGCCAAGACAGACGCGGTCGCGGCAAGGCGACCCCTGAGGGTTGTCACGAGTGATCTCCGATCGACGAGCAGTCCCCCCGCACCACTCGGCGCCGGACCACAGGTCTTGATCTGACCCCGCGGACCACCTGCCTGTCAACGGTTCACGACCAGGCGATCGGTGACATTGTGGTGAACGGGTCAGGGAAGCCCCTCGAACGGGTCGCTCAGCACGGGGGCACCCGCGGCTCTCGGCGGCCAGGCGACCACGGCCCAGTCGCGGCTGACGACCTTCTGCCAGCGTTCGACGTCGTCCGGATCGTCGCTCATCACGTGGTGCTGGCTCTTGTGCTCGCGAAGCCCGGCGACGATCCGGTGCGCGACGCTGCGACAGTCGACGGCCAGCCCGATCTCCTCGTCCGGCACTCCACGCATGTGATAGATCCGAGTCGGGTCGAACGGTTCGAGGCCTCTCTCCACCCGTTGACGCTGCCAGCGCTCGAACACCGTGTTCGGGATGGCGCTGTGGAGCAACCGCCGGAAGGCGGTGCCGGACGGGCTCGCGTGCCGCGCGAAGGCGGCGTCGGTGGCCGCGCCGATCGCGACGTGGTCGGGATGGGCCGAGATTCCGTCCGGCCCGAACGTGCCCACGACGGTCGGCCGCTCCTCCTCCAGGATCGCCGCGACGGCGTCGACGAGCTCGGCGAACGGCACCTGGTCGACCTCACCGTCGGGGTAGCCGAGCCATTCGTGCCGGTCCGGCTCGCGCCCCAGGGCCCGCCACGCGGCCTCGTCCTCCCGCTGCCGGATGCCGCCGAGGGTCTCGCGAGTCGCCGGGAAGCCGTCGCGGAGGTCACCGCCACCGCCGTCGGTCGCGTGGATCAGGATGAACCGGAAGCCCGGGTCGTCGGCATGCAGCGCCACCATGCCCGCCATGCCGTAGGCGTCGTCGTCGGGATGCGCCACCACGACCGCCAGGCTCAGACCGTCCGCCATGGACACAGTCTGCCGCTCCTCCCGCTGGCCCCGCGACCACGTGCCGCCGTACTCTGGACGATGCGATCGCAGACCCGCGACCGCGAGGAAGGACATCCGTGACCGGCGCCCCATCATCTCTGGGACAGTCCCTGGGACAGGCATCCCTGCGCAGGACGCTCGAAGGGCTGCCCGGTGTCGATGCCGTGGGCGTCGAGGCCCGGGCCGCGTCGCTGGGCACGAGGTCGATCAAGACCACGTCCAAGCAGTGGGCCATCGACCTCGCCATCTCGATGGTCGACCTCACCACGCTCGAAGGTGCCGACACCCCGGGCAAGGTGCGGGCCCTGTCGGCCAAGGCGCTCAAGCCCGACCCGTCCGACCTGACCTGCCCATCCGCGGCGGCCGTGTGCGTGTACCCGGACATGGTCGCCACGGCGCGCGAGATCGTCGGCGACCACCTCCATGTCGCTGCCGTGGCCTCAGCGTTCCCGTCCGGACGCGCCGCCCTGGACATCAAGCTCGCCGACACGCAGGACGCCGTCGAGGCCGGAGCCGACGAGATCGACATGGTCATCGACCGTGGCGCCTTCCTCGCCGGCCGCTACGACCAGGTCCACGACGAGATCGTGGCCATCAAGGAGGCCGCCGGCCCGGCCCACCTCAAGGTGATCCTGGAGACCGGCGAGCTGCAGACCTACGACAACGTGCGACGCGCGTCGTGGCTCGCGATGGAGGCCGGCGCCGACTTCATCAAGACGAGCACCGGAAAGATCCAGCCCGCCGCGACCCTGCCGGTGACCCTGGTGATGCTCGAGGCCGTCCGCGACTACCGCATCGCCACCGGACGTCAGGTGGGCGTCAAGCCGGCCGGGGGCATCCGCACGTCCAAGGACGCGATCAAGTACCTCGTCACCGTCAACGAGATCGCCGGCGACGACTGGCTCGACCCCGACTGGTTCCGGTTCGGCGCATCCTCCCTGCTCAACGACCTGCTGCTGCAGCGCCAGAAGATGACCACCGGCCACTACAGCGGCCCCGACTACGTGACGTTGGACTGATCACATGACCAAGTTCGAGTACGCACCCGCCCCGGAGTCGCGGTCGATCGTCGACCTCAAGAGTTCATACGGTCTGTTCGTCGGCGGTGAGTTCGTCGACGGCTCGGGCACGTCGTTCAAGTCGATCAGTCCCGCCACCGAGGAGGTCCTGGCCGAGGTCGCCGAGGCCACCGAGGCCGACGTCGACCTGGCCGTCAAGGCCGCTCGTCGCGCCTTCGAGAGCACCTGGGGCCCGATGCCCGGGCGGGAGCGCGCCAAGTACCTCTACCGGATCGCGCGCATCATCGCCGAGCGCAGCCGCGAGCTGGCGGTGCTGGAGTCGCTCGACAACGGCAAGCCCATCAAGGAGTCGCGCGACGTCGACGTCCCGCTCGTGTCGCAGTGGTTCTTCTACTACGCCGGGTGGGCCGACAAGCTCGGCTACGCCGGCCAGGGGGTCGACCCGCAGCCGCTCGGTGTGGCCGGACAGATCATCCCCTGGAACTTCCCGCTGATGATGCTGGCCTGGAAGATCGCCCCGGCGCTCGCGGCCGGCAACACCGTCGTCCTCAAGCCGGCGGAGACCACGCCGCTCACCGCCCTGCTGTTCGCCGAGATCTGCCAGCAGGCCGAGCTGCCCCCGGGCGTCGTCAACATCGTCACCGGCGCCGGGCCGACCGGGCAGGCGCTGGTGGAGCATCCCGACATCGACAAGGTGGCCTTCACCGGATCCACGGCCGTCGGACGGCAGATCGCCCGCTCCATCGCCGGCACGCACAAGAAGCTCACGCTCGAGCTCGGCGGCAAGGCGGCCAACATCGTGTTCGAGGACGCGCCGCTCGACCAGGCGGTCGAGGGCATCGTCAACGGCATCTTCTTCAACCAGGGGCACGTCTGCTGCGCCGGCTCGCGGCTGCTGGTCCAGGAGAACGTGTACGACGACGTCCTGGAGCGGCTCAAGCGCCGCATGGCCACCCTGCGGCTCGGCGACCCGCTCGACAAGAACACCGACATCGGCGCCATCAACTCCGCCGAGCAGCTCGCCCGCATCCGTGAGCTGTCGGCCATCGGCGACGAGGAGGGAGCCGAGCGCTGGTCGGCGCCCTGCGAGATCCCGGACCACGGGTTCTGGTTCGCGCCCACGATCTTCACCGGCGTCACCCAGGCCCACCGCATCGCCCGCGAGGAGATCTTCGGCCCGGTGCTGTCGGTGCTCACGTTCCGCACACCGGCTGAGGCCGTCGAGAAGGCCAACAACACGCCGTACGGCCTGTCCGCGGGCGTCTGGACCGAGAAGGGCTCGCGCATCCTCTCCATGGCCAACCAGCTGCGTGCGGGTGTGGTCTGGGCCAACACGTTCAACAAGTTCGACCCGGCGAGCCCGTTCGGCGGCTACCAGGAGTCCGGCTACGGCCGCGAGGGCGGCAAGCACGGGCTGGCCGCGTACCTGAAGGGAGCCTCCGCATGAGCGAGCGCCAGCAAGTGAACCATCGGCAACTCCTCGCGGCGCCGCCGTGTTCTCAGCTCTTCGTCACGGCGGTGCCGCGATGAGTCGCGTCGAGGTCCGCAAGACGCACAAGCTCTACATCGGCGGCGCGTTCCCCCGATCGGAGTCCGGCCGCACGTACGAGGCACTCGACGCGAAGGGCGGGTTCGTCGCGAACGTCGCGAAGGGGTCCCGCAAGGACGCCCGCGACGCCGTGCGCGCCGCACGCTCGGCGTTCGGTGGCTGGTCGGCCCGCACGCCCTACAACCGCGGCCAGGTCGTCTACCGCATCGCCGAGGTGATGGAGGGCCGGCGCGAGCAGCTCGTCGCGCAGATCCGCGAGGCCGACGGCAGCACCGCCAAGAAGGCCGAGGCCCACGTCGACGCCGCCATCGACCGCGTCGTCTGGTACGCCGGGTGGGCCGACAAGTACGTGCAGGTGCTCGGCAACGCCAACCCCGTGTCCGGCCCGTTCTTCAACCTCTCCTCCCCCGAGCCCACGGGAGTCGTGGCGGTCGTCGCGCCCACTGATCCGCTGCTCGGACTCGTCAGCACCGTGCTGCCGGCAATCGCCACCGGCAACACCGTCGTGGTCGTGGCGAGCGAGCCGCACCCGATCCCCGCCGTGACCCTGACCGAGATCATGGCCACGTCCGACCTGCCCGGCGGCGTCGTCAACCTGCTCACCGGCAGCCCCGCCGAGATCGTCCCGTGGCTGGCCACGCACCTCGACGTCGACGCCCTCGACCTCACCGGCATCGACGACGTCGAGCTCGCCCGGTCGCTGGAGTCCGACGCCGCCCAGGACCTCAAGCGGGTCCGACGCCCGGGCCCCGACGACTGGCTCGCCGAGCCCACCCTCGACCGCCTCGAGTCCTGGACGGAGATCAAGACCGTCTGGCACCCCATCGGGGTCTGAGCGGGCCACCCGGACGACATCTGAGCTCCGGTGCGGTCGCACTGGCCGAGGTCGACCGGCTCCAGCCGACGAGCTACCCCGCCACCGAGGCTCGCCCGCCCCGTTCAGCCCTTCAGCGCCGCGTAACCCGGCTTGATGACGTCGTTGATGAGCGTGAGGCGCTCGTCGAAGGGCAGAAAGGCGCTCTTCATGGCGTTGACGGTGAACCAGCGCAGGTCGTCGAGCCCGTAGCCGAACGCATCGACCAGCAGGTTCATCTCCCGGCTCATCGACGTGCCGCTCATCAGGCGGTTGTCGCAGTTGACGGTGACGCGGAAGCCGAGCTCCTTCAGCATGCCGATCGGGTGGTCGGCGATCGATGACATGTTGGGGACGGCATGCGTCTGCAGGTTCGACGACGGGCACATCTCGAGCGGGATGCGGCAGTCGCGCACGTAGGCGGCGAGCCGGCCGAGCGACGGGTTGTCGGGGTCGGACAGGTCGATGTCGTCGACGATGCGCACCCCGTGGCCGAGCCGGTCGGTGCCGCAACGCTGGATCGCCTGCCAGATGGACGGCAGCCCGAACCCCTCGCCGGCATGGATGGTGAAGTGTGCGTTCTCTCGGCGCAGGTACTCAAAGGCCTCGAGGTGCAGGATGGGTGGGAACCCGTCCTCGGCCCCGGCGATGTCGAAGCCGTACACCCCGCGATCGCGGTACTCGACCACCAGGTGGGCGATCTCCAGGCCGAAGGTGGCATGCCGCATGGCGGTGAGCAGCTGGCCGACGACGATCGGCGTGCCTTGCTCGGCGGCGAGGGCGCGACCTTCGTCGATACCGGCCTGGACCGCCTCGATGGTGTCGCGCAGCGTGAGGCCGGCCGACAGGTGCTGCTCCGGCGCCCAGCGCAGCTCGGCGTAGACACAGCCGTCGGCAGCGAGGTCGAGCACGGACTCCTTCGCCACGCGCGCGAGATCCTGTGGCCGCTGCATGACGGCGACGGTGTGCACGAACGTCTCGAGGTAGCGCTCGAGCGAACCGGAGGTCGCCGACTCCTCGAACCACCTCTGCAGGGCTTCGGCGCCATCGGCCGGGAGGTCGTGCCCGATCTCGGCGGCGATCTCCACGACGGTCGCCGGGCGCACGCCGCCGTCGAGATGCTCGTGCAGCGTGACCTTCGGGGCCTGCGCGACCTGCTCGGGGGTCGCGGGGCTCATCCGGCGTCCATCAGGAGCGTGACGGTCTCGGCGACGCAGGCGGGCTTCTCGGCGCCCTTGATCTCGATCGTGTGCTGCAACGTGATCTGCTGCCCCTTGTCGATGTCCTTGACCTCGACCATCTCGACCCGGTTGCGCACCTTGGACCCCACCATCACCGGCGAGACGAACCGCACCTTGTTGAGTCCGTAGTTGACCCGTGCGACATTGCCGGCGAAGGCGTACACCTGCGCACTGAGGAACGGCAGCAGCGAGAGCGTGAGGTACCCGTGGGCGATGGTGGCTCCGAACGGGCCCTGAGCAGCGCGCTCGGGATCGACATGGATCCACTGCCGGTCGCCGGTGGCGTCGGCGAACATGTCGATGCGCTCCTGGGTCACCTGGACCCACTCGCTCACGCCGAGCTCCTTGCCGGATGCTGCGGAGATCTCTTTTCGGTTGTTCAGGACGCGCATGGTCTCCAACCTAGCCAATGCGGTCCAGCACGATGGAGGCCGCCACGCCCGCCGGTGCACCGCCGTCGGCGTCGATGTCGTACGCGCCGTCGAGCGCCTCGAGCGCACGGTCGAAGCGCTGCGGCTCGTCGGTGTGCAGGGTCATGAGCGGTGCGCCGACCGACACCTGGTCGCCGGGCTTCGCGTGCAGGACCACACCGGCTCCCGCCTGCACCGATTCGCCTGGGCGCGACCGGCCGGCGCCGAGTCGCCACGCGGCGACTCCGACGCCGAGGGCGTCCAGCCGGGTCACCGTGCCCGCGGCGGCCGCGGTGACGACGTGCGACTCCTTGGCCACCGGCAGTGGTGCTGCGGGGTCGCCGCCCTGGGCCTCGATCATCCGGCGCCACACGTCCATGGCTCGCCCGTCGTGGAGCGCATCGGCCGGATCGACGTCTGGCGTGCCGGCAGCGGCCAGCATCTCCCGGGCCAGCGCGAGGGTGAGCTCGACGACGTCTGACGGTCCGCCGCCGGCCAGCACCTCCACGGACTCGGCGACCTCGACGGCGTTGCCGGCGGTGAGCCCGAGCGGGGTGGACATGTCGGTGAGCAGGGCCACGGTCGTCACGCCGGCATCGGTGCCCAGCTCGACCATCGTCTCGGCGAGCTCGCGAGCGTTGTCGTGGCTCTTCATGAAGGCGCCCGACCCGACCTTGACGTCCAGCACCAGCGCGCCGGTGCCCTCGGCGATCTTCTTGCTCATGATCGAGCTGGCGATGAGCGGGATCGCCTCCACGGTGCCGGTGACGTCGCGGAGCGCGTAGAGCTTCTTGTCCGCGGGCGCCAACCCGCTGCCCGCCGCGCAGATGACGGCACCGACGTCGTCGAGCTGGGCCATCATCGCCTCGTTGGACAGGGCCGCCTCCCAGCCCGGGATCGACTCGAGCTTGTCGAGGGTGCCGCCGGTGTGCCCGAGCCCGCGGCCGGAGAGCTGCGGCACCGCGACTCCGCAGGCGGCGACCAGCGGCGCGAGCGGCAGGGTGATCTTGTCGCCGACGCCGCCGGTGGAGTGCTTGTCGGCCGTGGGTCGCGACAGGCCGGAGAAGTCGAGTCGCTCGCCGCTGGCGATCATCGCCGCGGTCCACCGTGCGATCTCGGCACGGTCCATGCCGTTGAGCAGGATGGCCATGGCCAGCGCCGACATCTGCTCGGGCGCGACCACGCCGCGCGTGTAGGCGTCGACCACCCAGTCGATCTGCGCGTCGCTCAGCCGACCTCCGTCGCGCTTGGTGGTGATGACCTCGGGGGCATCGAACGGTTCGCTCATGCTTCCTCCATGGTGGGCGCTGGGTGGTGGTGCCGGGCTTCGCCCAGGTCGACGTCGAGACGCTCGAACCCGCGCAGCACCCACGTCGGCCGGCGCGGTGCCGGCGCGTCCAGAGTGGGGGCGGGCCAACGCTGCAGCAGCGACCCGAACGTGATCTCCAGCTCCAGGCGGGCCAACGGTGCACCGAGGCAGAAGTGGCGCCCCATGCCGAAGCCGACGTGCGGGTTGGGGTCGCGTCCCACGTCGAGGGTGTCGGCCGCGCCGAAGACCGTCTCGTCGCGGTTGGCCGAACCCATCAGGCAGGCCACCGTCTGGCCGGCGCGGACGGTGACGCCCTCGACGTCGGCGTCCGCCGTGGCGGTGCGCTCGAACATCTGCAGGGGTGCGTCGAACCGGATCAGCTCCTCCAGTGCCGTCGCCATCGGGACGGCCCCGGACGTGATCCGGGACAGCTGGTCAGGACGGGTGAGCAACGCATGCATCCCGTTGCCGAACACGTTCACCGAGGCCTCGTGGCCGGCGTTGAGCAGCAGGACGACCGAGGCGACGAGCTCGTCGTCGCTCAGCCGGGCACCTTCGCTGCGCTCGGCGAGGAGGTCGCTGATGAGGTCGTCGGCGGGCTCGGAGCGCCGGAGCTCGATCACCCCGCGCACGTAGTCGGCGAACGCCGTGCTGGCCCGGACTGCGGCCGCGGTGACGTCGTCGTCGACGTCCTGCTCGTACATGTGCACGATGTCCTGCGACCAGGCCCGCAGCTGCACGTGGTCGGTGCGGGGCACGCCGAGCAGGTCGGCGATGACGAACACCGGAAGCGGCTCGGCGAACCGGGCCAGCAGGTCGACCGGCCCGGGTGATCCGGCCAGGTCGTCGAGCATCTGCCCGACCAGCTCCCGGATGCGCGGCCGGAGCCGCTCGACGTGGCCTCGCCCGAAGGCTTGGGCGACCAGCCCGCGAAGCCTGCGGTGAGCCTGACCTTCGCTCTCCATCATCTGGTGGCGGTGCAGCGCGTTGAACGGGGCCATCTGCTCCACCGGTTCCAGGTCGGACCACAGCCGTCCGAACGACCGGTCGCGCAGCACGCTGCTCACGGCGCTGTGGGTCGTCGCGAGCCAACGGTCCGTCGGCTCGTGCCACACCATCGGACCGGCCTTGCGCAGCTCGGCGAGGAGCGGGTAGGGATCCGAGACGAACTCGGGGTGCTGCAGGTCGACCGTCACAGTCAAGGCGATTCGCCGTCAGCCGCGGCGAGGTCGTCGGCCGTGAAGGCGTCCGGGAGGATCTCGGCCATCGTCCGCACCCCGGACGACGTGGCGAGCTGCATCTGCGGCCCGCCGTTCTCCCACAGCAGCTGACGACAGCGCCCGCACGGCATCAACAGCTCGCCCTGGCCGTCGACGCACACCATGGCCACCAAGCGGCCACCGCCGGTGCCGTGCAGCGCGGAGACCAGGCCGCACTCGGCGCACAGACCGAGGCCGTACGACGCGTTCTCCACGTTGCAGCCGAGCACCACGCGTCCGTCATCGACCAGGCCGGCAGCCCCCACCGGGAAGTTCGAGTACGGCGCGTAGGCGCGCCCCATCACCTCGGTGGCGTACCGGGTCAGCGACTCCCAGTCGACGGCGTCGTTGGTCGTCATCCGGCACTCCCGCGTCGATAGGGTTTGCCGTCCGCCGCGGGCATCCGGAGCCGTTGCGCCCCGAGAGCCAGCACGAACAGCGTGGTGACGTACGGCGTCATGGAGGTGAACTCGCGGGGCACGGTGTCGGTGCCGACGTACCAGAGGAGCAACAGCGCCCCGACGATGCCGATCGTGGCGCCGGAAGCGAACGACCCGCGCCACGCGCGGTACGCGGCGAAGGCGAGCAGGGCGATGGCCAGCAGCAGCAGGAGGGCGTGCACGGCGTCGGCGTTGCGGAGCCGGAGCGAGTCGGTGTAGCCGAACGTCAGCGCCCCCACGAGAAGTCCGCCCGGGCGCCAGTTGCCGAAGATCATCGCGGCCAGGCCGATGTAGCCTCGCCCTCCGGTCTGACCGGTGTTGAACCCGCTCGACGACACCAGGGCGAGGAAGCCGCCGCCGATGCCGGCGAGACCGCCGGAGATGACGACCGCGATGTACTTGTAGAGGTAGACGTTGACACCGAGCGTCTCCGCGGCCTGCGGGTTCTCACCGCACGAGCGAAGTCGCAACCCGAAGGCCGTCCGCCAGAGGACGTAGCCCGACAACGCCACGAGCGCGAACACGACGATGCTGAGCGTGCTGATCCTCGTGGTCAGAGCGCCCACGAACGCCGCGACGTCGGAGACGAAGAACCAGTGTCTGGAGGCGATGTCGAGCGCGACGTCGGAGACTCCCGGCACGGTGATCTTGGTCGGCCCGTCCAGACCCACGAGCTGGCGCGGCCCACCGCCCGCGAGATCGGAGAACACCGCTTCGGCCAAGAACGTGGCGGCGCCGGCGCCGATGAGGTTGATCGCCACCCCGGAGACGATGTGGTCGACGCCGAAGGTGACGGTGGCGATGGCGTGCAGGAGTCCACCGATCATGCCGAACAGCAGCGCGCCGAGAACCCCGACCCACGGGCCGTAGTGGTAGGCGAAGAACGCCGCACCCCAGGTGCCGAGGATCATCTGGCCCTCGAGACCGATGTTCACCACGCCGGCCCGCTCGGCCCACAGCCCACCCAGCGCTGCCATGAGGATCGGGCAGGTGGCGATGATGGCGGCCCGGATCGTCCCGGGTGAGGAGATGTCGTTCGTGTCGGACACGATGCGCACCAGCGAGACCAGCGCGATGCCGGCCAGGACGAGCAGCAGCCAGTACTGCGCGGACTTCTGGCCCGCCGTCCGGAGCGCTCGACGCAGCGGGCTCGATTCCGTGGTCCGGGTGCTCATTCGACACCTGCCGGGGAGAGCTCGCGGGCGACGACATTCTGCTCGAGCCGGGTCCGCCACCGGCGGACGACCTCGTAGGCCACCACGACGGCCAGCACGGCGACGCCCTGGGTGATCTGCACGATGCTCGGCGAGACGTCGGTGCTGAAGGTCAGGGTGTTCGACTGGGCGGTCAGGAAGGCGAACAGCACCGCGCCGAAGAGCATCCCGAGCGGCTGGTTCCGACCCAGCAGGGCGACCGCCAGACCGGTGAACCCGAGACCGGTCTGGAAGGTCGTGCCGTAGGAGCTGGCGCCGCCGAACAGCGCCGGCATCCAGATCAGGCCGGCGACGGCACCGGAGAGGAGCATCGAGATGACGATCATCCGCTTGGGGTCGATGCCGCTCGCGAGGGCGGCTGTCTCCGACTGACCGCTGGCCCGCAGGTCGAAACCGAACCGGGTCTTGGTGAGCAGCACCCAGAATCCGATGCCGACGAGCACCGCCAGCGCGGAGAGCATCCACACCTCGCCGTCGCGGGGAAGGTAGGGGGCGAAGCCGTCGAGCCGGCTGCTCTCGGGGATCTTCTCGGTGCGCACGGTGTTGCCCTGGCGCACGCCGTAGCGGTTGATCAGGTAGCCGACCATCGTGATGGCGATCGCGTTCAGCATGATCGTGGAGATGACCTCGCTGACACCGCGCGTGACCTTGAGGATGCCGGCGATGCCGGCCCAGGCGCCACCGACCGCCATCGCCACCACGAGCGCCGCCACGACGTTGAGGAACCCGCCGACGTAGGCGGCGCCGGCGAACGACGCCGCGGCGAACGACGCGATCGTGTACTGGCCCTCGACGCCGATGTTGAACAGGCCCATCCGGAACCCGATCGCGGCGGACACGGCGGCGATGTAGATGACGGCGGTCTGGTTGACGATGTTGACCCTGATGCGCGGCAGCGGATTGCTGAACATCGCCGACCAGAAGTCGCCGGGCGAGCTGCCGGCCGCGGCGATGACGACGGTGGTGGCGATGACCGCGACCACGACCGCGATGAGTGGCGCGAGCATGGCCATGCCGACGGCCCGCAACCGGACGGAGGCGTTCACGCCGCCTCACCTCCGGTCATGGCAGCGCCGAGGTCCTTCGGGGTGACCGAGGCAGGATCGAACGTGCCGACCATGCAGCCGCGAAGGATGACCTGGATGGTGTCGGACAGGCCGATCAGCTCGTCGAGGTCCGCAGAGATCAGCAGCACCGCCAGCCCGTCGCGGCGAGCGTGCTTGATGTGCTCCCAGATCGCGGCCTGCGCCCCGACGTCGACGCCTCGCGTCGGGTGGGACGCGACCAGCAGCACGGGGTCACCGCTCATCTCGCGGCCGACGATGAGCTTCTGCTGGTTGCCCCCGGACAGCGCTCGGGCGGGGACGTCGATGCCCGGGGTGCGCACGTCGTACTGCTCCACGATGCGCTCGGTGTCCTTGCGAGCGCCCGAACGATTGATCCACGGCCCCTTGGCGCTGGGCGGGCGGGTCTGGTGGCCGAGCACCCGGTTCTCCCACAGCGGGGAGTCGAGCAGCAGGCCGTGCCGTTGACGGTCCTCGGGGATGTAGCCGATGCCGGCCTCGCGCAACCGCCGGGTGTGCCACCGGGTGACGTCGTGGTCGCCGAGGTGAACCGTGCCCGACGTGGGCAGCCGCATGCCCATGATCGCCTCGACGAGCTCGGTCTGGCCGTTGCCCTCGACCCCGGCGATGCCGAGCACCTCGCCCCGGCGGATGGACAGCGAGACGTCGTTGAGCAGGTCGCGCCCGAACTCGTCGGTGAGCGTGACGCCGTCGAGTCGGAGCTGGACCTCGTCGGTGACCGTGGACTCCCCCGCTTCCGGCGACGGCAGCTCGGCGCCGACCATCATCTCGGCCAGCTCGAGCTTGGTGGCGGTGGCGGGGTCGGCCGTGCCCACCGTGGTGCCACGACGCATGACGGTGATGTCGTCGGCGATGGCGAGCACCTCGTCGAGCTTGTGGCTGATGAACAGCACGGACTTGCCGGAGGCCTTGAGCTCGCGCAGGTTGTCGAACAGCGCGTCGACCTCCTGGGGGACGAGCACGGCGGTGGGCTCGTCGAGGATGATGATGCGCGCACCACGGTAGAGCACCTTGGCGATCTCGAGCCGCTGGCGAGCCGCCACGCCGAGCTTCTCGACCAGGACGTCGGGGTCGAGGCCGAACCCGTAGGCGTCGGAGATCCGGGCGATCTCGCTGCGGGCCCCGTCGCCGATGCCGTGCAGGCCCTCCGCGCCGAGGACCATGTTCTCCAGGACCGTGAGGTTGTCGGCAAGCATGAAGTGCTGGAACACCATCCCGACGCCGTGCTCGATCGCCTCGATCGGCGACTTGAACCGGACCTCGGTGTCACCGATGCGGATGGTGCCGGAGTCCGGACGCTGGACCCCGTAGAGGATCTTCATCAGGGTCGACTTGCCGGCGCCGTTCTCGCCCACCAGGGCATGCACCGTGCCGGGCCGGATGGTGACGTCGACGTCGTGGTTGGCCACGACGCCGGGAAAGCGCTTGCCGATGCCGATCAGCTCGACAGATGGCGCGTCGGTCGCCACAAGTCCTCCCTCCTCCACACGAAACGGGCCTGAGCCGCACGCTACCGCGTCGCCCAGGCCCGCCTCGTGTCGAACTACGGCTTCGTCGGAACCTTGATGTCGCCGCTGATGATCTTCTCCTTGTAGCCATCGATGTCACCGGTGATGTCATCGATGAATCCACCGGATGTCGAGTACCCCACACCATCGGCCTTCAGGTCGTAGGTCTGGTAGCTCGTCAGCGCCTTGCCGGCGTCGACGGACTGCACGAAGTCGTACGTCGCGGTGTCGACGCGCTTGAGCATCGACGTCAGGATGTGCGGCTTCTGGGCCTCGGTGGCCGTCTTCCACTGGTCGGAGTCCACACCGATGGCCCACTTGCCGTCACCGGCGTCGACCGAGGCGTCGAAGACACCCGATCCCGAACCGCCGGCGGCGTGGTAGACCACGTCGGCGCCCTTGTCGAACTGGCCGGTGGCCGCGGACTTGCCGCCCGCCGGGTCACCGAACCCCTTGAGGTCGGACTCCTGGATGTAGTTGACCAGCACCTTGATGTCCGGCTTGGCCGCCTTGGCGCCCGCGGCGTACCCGGCCTCGAACTTCTTGATGAGGTCGTTGTTGACGCCGCCGACGAAGCCGACGGTTCCGCTCTGGGACTTCTCGGCAGCAGCGACGCCGACCAGGAAGGAACCCTGCTCCTCGGCGAAACCGAGGTACGCGACGTTGTCGTTGGCCTCTTCGTCCGGGTCGAAGCCGTCGACGACGGCGAAGTTCACGTCGGGGTAGTCGGGCGCGACCTTGTTGATCGCTTCGCTGTAGGCGAAGCCGACGCCGATCACGGCGGTGGCTCCTCCATCGGCCATCTGGCGAAGACGGTCCTCACGTGCGGACTCGGCCTCACCATCGGTGGCCTCGCCCTCGACGCAGGTCGCGCTGAACTCGCCGACGGCCTTCTCGAGGCCGGCGTATGCGGAGTCGTTGAACGACTGGTCGCCACGCCCGCCCACGTCGTAGGCGAGACCGATCTTGGGTCCGTCGCCGGTGGCGGACTTGCACACGTCCTTGCTGGCGCTCTTGGTGCCGCCGTCGCTCGTGGAGTCGCTTCCGCAGCCCGTGAGGGACAGGGCGGCAACGACGGCGACGACGGAAAGCTGAGTCGATCGACGCAAAATTCCTCCTTGGTACGTGGCCGGGATCCCGGCACTTCACGCACCCTAGTCCGCGCCGGGCGCAGACGGCGTCCCACCGCCCGGTCGTAACCGTTTTGTCACCTGTTCACTCGGTCAGGCGATGGCGGCGTGGGCCAGGACGGAGGCGGCGACGGCGATGGCGCGCTCGTCGACGCGGAAGTTCCCCTGGTGGAGGTCGTAGGTGGCGCCGTCGGGCGTGCGCGTGCCGAGGCGACCCATGGCGCCGGGAATCGACTCGACGTACCAGGCGAAGTCCTCGCCGCCGAGGCTCTGCGTCGTCGTGGCGACACCGCCGGGCCCGACCGCCTCGCCCACGGCCCGTCGCAGCAGCTCCGTGGCGGCGAAGTCGTTGACCACCGGGGGAACGCCACGGATGTACGTGACGCCGGCGCTGACGCCGTAGGGCTCGAGGATGTCGGCGATCAGACCACGCACGAGGTGCTCGGCGGAGTGCCATGCCGAGGCATCGAGCATGCGCAGCGTGCCGCTGAGCTCGCCCTGGGCCGGGATGACGTTGGCCGCGTTGCCGGCGTGGACCTGTCCCCACACCATGCTGGCGCCGGCGCGAGGGTCGAAACGGCGCGAGAGCACGGCCGGCAGCTGGGTGACGAGGCTGGCCATCGCATAGGTGAGGTCCTCGGTGAGGTGGGGACGCGAGGTGTGCCCTCCCCGACCGGCGAGCGTGACGTGGATGCGGTCGGACGCCCCGGTGATCGGGCCCTCGCGCAGACCGACCTGCCCGACGTCGAGCGACGGGTCGCAGTGGAGGGCGAAGATGCGTGACACGCCCTTGAGGACTCCCGCGGAGAGCAGCTTGAGGGCGCCTCCGGGCATGACTTCCTCGGCGGGCTGGAAGATCAACCGGACGCCGACCGGCAGGATCTCCATCTCCCCGAGGCGGGAGAGCGCGACGGCCGCGCCGACCAGACCGGCCGCGTGGACGTCGTGACCGCACGCGTGCGCGACCCCCGGCACCGTGGAGCGCCACGGGTCGGACGTCGTGTCCTGGACCGCCAAGGCATCGAGGTCGGCCCGCAGCGCGACGATCGGACCCTCCTGCGGCCCGATCTCGGCGACGAGCCCCGTGCCGTCGAACCGCTCGTGCCGGATGCCGTGCTTGTCCATCCAGGACGCGATCAGGTCGGTCGTGCGGTCCTCGTGCCACGACAGCTCCGGAGCTGCGTGCAGATCACGGCGCAACTCGATGAGGTCCGGGGTGAGGACCTCGATGGTGCGGCTGATCTGCTCGTGGGGCACCGGGACAGGATACGCGTCCTCAGGTCTCCAGAGTCCGCTTGATCTGCGCGACCGTCTCGTCGGCAAGCTTCTCCAGTGGTCGGCGCACCAGGATCGGGGCGAGCACGTTGACCGGGAAGGGGAACTCGAACACGGCCCGGTACTGGATCTGAGTGCGGTCGCCGTCGCGGGTGAACGTGAGGTGATCGGTGGCGGTGGTTCGGCCGTTGCGACCCCGGCACACGAAGGACGTCGGACGGTCGTGCCCGACGGTCTCGTACTCCAGCTCCACCTCGCGCTTCATGAACTGCGAGCGGTTGGCGTACGTCGTTCCCAGCCCACCGTCACCCGAGACGCGTCGAGTCTCGATCGTGCCGGGGTCCCACTGCTCGGTGTTCTCGAAGTCGCTGAGGAAGTCGAAGACGTCTTCGACCGATCGGTCCACCACGAAGGTGCGCTCGACGTGCATGGTCCGAGCGTAGGGCGTCGGCGGTTCGCCGCCACCCGGCGCCGTCGCGGTCGGCTCGGGCGATGTACCACGCCGTGGCCACCGCGATGCCCGTGCCGGCCAGCAGGCCGGTGGACACCAGCGCAACGCGCGCGCCGAACGTCTCGGCGACCCAGCCGAGCGCGGGCGCCACCACGGGCACGCCACCGATGAAGACCATGACGTACAGGGCCGCGACCCGTCCGCGCATCACCGGGGTCGACGTCAGCTGGATGAGGGCGTTCGCGGTGGTCGCCATCGTGAGGACGGCGAACCCGACGAGCGGCAGCACGGCCATGTAGCTGTAGTACGTGGGCATCAGCCCGGACGCGACCTGCACGACGGAGAACCCGAAACCTGACAACACGACGAACCGCAGCCGGGGGGCGGTGCGGCGCGCGGCCAGCAGGGCGCCGGCGAGGGATCCCACGGCCAGCACGGACCCGAGGACGCCGAACTCACCGGCCCCCTTGCCGAACTCCTCGGTGGCCATCAGGGCGCTGGTGATCTGGAAGTTCATCCCGAACGAACCGATGACGAGCACGCACCACAGCACGAGCACGAGGTCGGGCCGCGACCGGACGTAGCGGAGACCGTCGCGGATCGCGCCCGCGCCGGCCGCAAGCACCGGCGTCGGGTCGAGCCGATCGGTGTCGAGCATGGTCAAGGCGGCGAAGGCGGCCGCGTAGCTCGCCGCGTTGACCAGGATCACCCAGCCGGTTCCCACGACGCCGCCGCCCATGGCGGCGATGAGGAGGCCGGCCACGGCCGGGCCCACGAGCCGGCCCGCATTGAGGGAGGCGGAGTTCAGGGCGATGGCGTTGCCGAGCTCGTCGCGGCCGACCATCTCCGGGACGAACGCCTGGCGCGCCGGCGCCTCGAGAGCTCGTCCGATGCCGAACACGAAGGCCAGCACGAACACGTGCCAGGTCTGGACCACACCGGTCACGGCGAGGACACCGAGGACGGCCGCCGGCACTGCCATCGCCACCTGCATGACGCGCAGGACGGTGCGCTTGGCGACCCGGTCGGCGAGCACGCCGCCCAGCGGGGAGAGGAGCAAGGTCGGGAGCAGCTGCAGCCCGACCGTGATGCCCAGTGCTGCTCCGCTGCCGGTGAGCACGAGCACCAACCAGGCCTGCGCGGTGTTCTGCATCCAGGTGCCGACGTTGGAGATCAGGGAACCGGTGGCGTAGACGCGATAGTTGCGGACGGACAGGGCTCGGAACGTGGGACTCATTCGGCGAGCCGGTCGAGGAGCCCAGCCGCCTCCCGCAGGGTGGCGCGCTCGTCGACGGAGAGGGTGGCGAGGCGGGACTCGAGCCACGCGTCGCGCCGGTGCCGCTCCTCGGCGATGAGCTGCCGGCCCTTGTCGGAGAGGGACACGAGCACCTGGCGACGGTCGTCGGGATGGGGCTCGCGCAGGACGTATCCCTCGTCGACCAGACAGTTGACGGTGCGGGTGACGGACGGCGGCCGGACTCCTTCGCGCTCGGCGATGGCGGTCGGCGTGACCGGCGCCAGCAGGTTCACGGTGCCGAGCACCGAGAGCTGGGTGGGCGTCAGCTCGGTGAGTCGTTCCCTGCGGAGACGTCGGTTGAGACGTGCGACCGACCGCGCGAGTCGCTGCGAGTCGGAAGGCATACCCTTAGCATAGGTCATTACCCATGCTAATCAAAATGCCATTCGCAGCACGTCAGGCGTTCTTGGAAGCCTTCCGGCGACGACGGATGAACATCGGGTCGAACTTGAGGTCGACCACCCGCTCCTTGAGCGGGATCAAGGCGTTGTCGGTGATCTTGATGTTCTCGGGGCAGACCTCGGTGCAGCACTTGGTGATGTTGCAGTACCCGAGTCCGTGCTCGTCCTGAGCCGACGCCTTGCGATTGAGCCCTTCTTCCGCCTCGGCGGCATCCAGCGGATGCATGTCGAGCTCGGCGATCCGCATGAGGTAGCGGGGGCCGGAGAAGGCCGCCTTGTTCTCCTCGTGGTCGCGGACGACGTGGCACGTGTTCTGGCACAGGAAGCACTCGATGCACTTGCGGAACTCCTGCGAGCGCTCGACGTCGACCTGCTGCATCCGGTAGTCGCCGGGCGCCACGTCCGAGGGCGGGACGAACGCGCGCACCTCACGTGCCTTCTCGTAGTTGAACGAGACGTCGGTGACGAGGTCGCGGATGACCGGGAACGTCCGCATCGGCGTGATCGTGACGGTCGACTCCTTCGGGAGGGTCGACATGCGGGTCATGCAGAGCAGCCGCGGCCGTCCGTTGATCTCGGCGCTGCACGAGCCGCACTTGCCGGCCTTGCAGTTCCATCGCACGGCGAGGTCGGGCGTCTGGGTGGCCTGGAGACGATGGATGACATCGAGAACGACCTCGCCCTCGTTGACCTCGACGTCGTACTCGACGAAGTCACCGCCTTCGTCGTCGCCGCGCCAGACGCGAAAGTTCTGCTGGTAGCCCATCAGTTCGTCCCCTCCGGGAGCTCTGCGTCGGTGAAGTACTTCTTGAGCTCGTCCATCTCGAACAGCTCCATCAGATCGGGGCGCATCGGGACCTGCTCCTGCCGGACCACGTCGACAGAACCGTCGTCGGCCTCGCGGCAGACCAGAAGAACGTGCCTCCACTCCGCATCCATGACCGAGAAGTCGTCACGCGTGTGACCGCCGCGGCTCTCGGTACGGATGATGGCGGCCTTGGCGACGCACTCGCTCACCAGCAGCATGTTCCGCAGGTCGAGGGCCAGGTGCCAGCCCGGGTTGAACTGGCGGTGACCCTCCACGACCATGTTCTTGGCCCGTTCCTTCAGCTCGGCGAGCTTGTCGATCGCCTGCTGGATCTCCTCTTCCTTGCGGATGATGCCGACGAGCTCGTTCATCGTCTGCTGGAGCTCCTGGTGCAGCGTGTACGGGTTCTCCGCACCCTCCTGCGTCCCGTCGCCGAACGGGGCCACGGAGAGCTCCTGCGCCTGCTTGACCGCGATCTCGTCGAGCGTGGGTCGGGCCGGCAGCCCGTCGACGTACTCCACCGCGCCGGCACCGGCCCGCTTGCCGAAGACGAGGAGGTCGGACAAGGAGTTGCCGCCCAACCTGTTGGAGCCGTGCATGCCGCCGGAGCACTCACCGGCTGCGAACAGCCCCGGCACCGAGGCGGCGCCGGTGTCGGGGTCGACCTCGATGCCGCCCATGACGTAGTGGCAGGTGGGTCCGACCTCCATCGGCTCCTTGGTGATGTCGACGTCGGCCAGCTCCTTGAACTGGTGGTGCATCGACGGGAGGCGCTTCATGATCGTCTCGGCCGGCATGCGGCTGGAGACGTCGAGGAAGACGCCGCCGTGCGGTGAGCCGCGACCGGCCTTGACCTCGGAGTTGATGGCCCGGGCGACCTCGTCACGCGGGAGAAGCTCGGGTGGGCGGCGGTTGTTGTCCGCGTCGGTGTACCACCGGTCGCCCTCCTCCTCCGTCGTGGCGTACTGCGCCTTGAAGACGTCGGGGATGTAGTCGAACATGAAGCGCTTGCCGTCGGAGTTGGTGAGCACGCCGCCGTCACCGCGCACCGACTCGGTGACGAGGATGCCCTTCACCGAGGGCGGCCACACCATGCCGGTGGGGTGGAACTGCAGGAACTCCATGTTGATCAGCTTGGCCCCGGCGCGCAGCGCGAGCGCATGACCGTCGCCGGTGTACTCCCAGGAGTTGCTGGTGACCTGGTAGGACTTGCCCACGCCGCCGGTGGCCATGACGATCGCGGGCGCCTCGAACAACAGGTGCCGGCCGGACTCGCGCCAATAGGCCAGGGCCCCGGCCACCCGGTCGCCGTCCTGGATGAGGTCGGTGACGGTGCACTCGGCGTAGACCTTGAGCATGGCGTCGTAGTCGCCGTGCTCGGCGAAGTCGTCCTGCTGCAGGGAGACGATCTTCTGCTGCAGGGTGCGGATGAGCTCCAGACCCGTGCGGTCGCCGACGTGCGCGAGGCGGGGGTATGTGTGGCCGCCGAAGTTGCGCTGGCTGATCTTGCCCTCGGGCGTGCGGTCGAACAGCGCGCCGTAGGTCTCCATCTCCCACACCCGGTCGGGCGCCTCCTGCGCGTGCAGCTCGGCCATCCGCCAGTTGTTGAGGAACTTGCCACCCCGCATCGTGTCGCGGAAGTGCACCATCCAGTTGTCGTTGGGGTTCGCGTTGCCCATCGCCGCCGCGCAGCCGCCCTCGGCCATGACGGTGTGCGCCTTGCCGAACAGGGACTTGGAGATGATGGCGGTGCGCTTGCCCGCCTCGCGCGCCTCGATGGCCGCGCGCAGCCCGGCGCCACCGGCGCCGATGACGATGACGTCGTAGGAGTGGGTCTCGATCTCGCTCACGTGGTCACAGCTCTCATTGGTGGATTGCTCAGTTGATCAGTCGGGGATCGGAGAACCACTCGGCGGCCAGGCCCCAGATGTAGAAGTCGGTCAGGGCGAGCGTGCCGAGCGTGATCCAGGCGAGCAGCATGTGCCGCTTGTTGAGCACGGTCACCCAGCCCCACAGCTTGTACCGCACAGGGTGCTTGGAGAAGTGGTTCAGCTTGCCGCCGATGATGCTCCGGCACGAGTGGCAGGAGGCGGTGTAGGCCCACAGCATCACCACGTTGACGACGAGGATGACGTTGCCGAGCCCGAGCCCGAATTCCCCATCGGCGGTCCGGAACGCGAGGACCGCGTCATAGGTGTTGATGACCGAGATGATGGCCGCGGCGTAGAAGAAGTAGCGGTGCAGGTTCTGCCCGATCAGCGGGAAGCGGGTCTCGCCGGTGTACTTCTGGTGCGGTTCGGCGACCGCGCACGCCGGCGGCGACATCCAGAACGCCCGGTAGTAGGCCTTGCGGTAGTAGTAGCAGGTGAGCCGAAAGAGCAACAGGAACGGCAGGGTCAGCGCAGCGTAGGGCAGGAACCACCAGTCGGGCAGGAACGCCCCGAAGTGCGACGCATCCGGGATGCACCCGGTCGAGACGCAGGGCGAGTAGAACGGCGTCAGGTAGTGGTACTGCTCGACCCAGTAGTCGCTCTGCATGAACGCTCGGACCGTCGCGTAGGCGACCCACAGGGTCAGGCCGGCGGCCTGGATCGCCGGCGGGAACCACCAGCGGTCGGTGCGCAGGGTGCGTGCGTCGATCGCGGCGCGCCCGGCGCCGGCGACACCGGATGAGCCGGTGGGAGCGGGAGAGGTAGTCGTCATGCCTCGTCGATTCGCTTCAGGGGGCTGCCGGCCACCGGCAGGGTCGCCGTCACCGTATGCCTCCGGGCACGAGTACGCAAAGTCATAGTGAGGTAGCCATTCATAGACAACGGCTATGATCGGTTCCCATGCAGGTCCAGCAGCTCGCCTACTTCGCCGCGGTGGCTCGCGCCCGCCACTTCACGCGTGCCGCCGACCTCGTCGGCGTGTCCCAGCCGACCCTCTCCAAGCAGATTCGCGTGCTCGAGAACTCGCTTGGCGCGCCGCTCTTCATCCGCAACCGTGGGCAGATCGAGCTGACCAGCGTGGGCGAGGCCCTCCTCCCCCACGCGCAGCGCATCCTCATCGACGTCGAGAGCGCGCAGCGATCGGTCGACGAGGTCACCGGACTGCGGCGGGGTCGAGTACGCCTGGGCGCCACCCCCTCGTTGTGCGACGGGCTGTTGCCCGACGTCCTCACCCGGTTCCACGAGTCGCACCCGGACCTCGACCTGGAGGTGCACGAGGCGGGCTCGCGCGTCCTCACCGGCGAGCTCGGCCAGGGTCGTCTCGACCTCGCCCTGCTGATCGTCCCGCTCCGCGCCGACTCCACGATCGAGACCGGCTCGATCGAGACGACGTCGATCCTGCGCGAACGGCTCGTGCTGGCCAGTCGCATCGATGCCGACCTGCCCGAGACCCTGGATGTCGCGGCCCTTCGGGACCTCCCGCTGGTGATGTTCCGCGAGGGATACGACCTGCGAGAGGTGACGTTGGGAGCCTGTCGAGCCGCCGGCTTCGAGCCGCGCCTCGCCGTCGAGGGCGGCGAGATGGGTGCCGTGCTCCGATTCGTCGAGGCCGGACTCGGTCACGCCGTCGTGCCCGAGATGGTGATGCGCAACCGGCCGCGCCTGCGGGCCACGCGTCTCGGCCGGCCCTCCTTGCGTCGTGAGATCGCCCTGGCCCACCGCTCGGACGCGATGCAGCTCGCCGCACTCGCCTTCCGCGATGAGCTGCTGACGTCGTTCCCGGCCGTGCGGACGCGCGTGGTCTAGGCCTCGGGAGCGAGCGCGAACTGGTGCTGCGGCTCCCAGCCGGCCGAGCCGCAGTGCAGATAGAGCGCGAACTCCTCGACGACGAAGTCGCAGGCGAAGTCGCGCAGGGTCTCGTCGGCATGGTCGAGGGCAGCAGCGTCGAGATGGTGCGCCACGGTGACGTGGGGGTGGAACGGAAACTCCGGAGGCGGTGCGTCGACAGCCTCACGCAGGCGGTCGGCCAAGGCCTCGGTCGCGCGGACGCCTGCGGTCACCGCCACGAAGACGACGGGTGACACCGGGCGGAACGTCCCGGTGCCGCGCAGGCCCATCCGGAACGCGGGCACTGTTCCGGCCGCCTTGTCGAGTCGGGCGCGGATGGGCTCGACCTCATCGGCGTCGACCTCGTAGGGCGGCAGCAGTGTCACGTGGGTGGGCACGGTCCGGGCCTGCGCGTCCCCGAATCCGGCCCGGAGCCGTCGCAGCATCGAGCCGTGCGGCTCGGGGACGGCGATGGCCACGCCGATCGTCGTACGTGTCATCCGCCGACGCCGGCGGCCGGCACGAACCCGGACCGGTCGTAGACGGTGGCCAACGTGGTGGCAGCGACCTCGCGCGCGGTGGCCGCGCCGTCGGCGAGGATGCGGTCGAGCTCGGCCTTGTCGTCGAGCAGCTCTCGGGTGCGGTTGCCGAAAGCCTCCACGAAGTCGGCCACGAGCTCGGCGAGGGCGACCTTGAAGTGTCCGTACTGCTGACCCTCGAACTCTGCCTCGATCTCGCTGATGGCGCGGTCGGTGAGGGCGGAGTGGATGAGCAACAAGTTGGAGATGCCGGGCTTCTCGACCGGGTCGAACCGGACGTCGCTGCCGGAGTCGGTGACGGCCGAGCGGATCTTCTTGGCCGCTCGTGCGGGGTCGTCGGTGAGGTTGACGACCCCGGCGTGCGAGGCGGCCGAGCCGCTCATCTTGGTCGTCGGGTCCTGCAGGTCGTAGATCTTGGCGGTGGCCTTGACGATGTGCGGCTCCGGGACGGTGAAGGTCTCGCCGAAGCGATGGTTGAACCGCTGCGCGACGTTGCGGGCGAGCTCGACATGCTGGCGCTGGTCCTCGCCCACCGGAACCTTGTCGGCCTGGTAAAGGAGGATGTCAGCCGCCATCAGGACCGGGTAGGTGAACAGGGCGACGCTGGCGGAGTCGGAGCCGCTCTTGGCGCTCTTGTCCTTGAACTGCGTCATGCGACTGGCCTCGCCGAAGCCCGTGACGCCGCCCAGGACCCAGGCCAGCTGTGCGTGCTCAGGGACGTGGCTCTGGGCGAACAGCGCGCTGCGCGAGGGGTCGACACCGGCCGCGAGCAGCTGCGCGGCAGCGATGTAGGTGCGTTCGCGCAGCGCGGCCGGGTCGTACTCGACGGTGATCGCGTGCAGGTCGGGGATGAAGTAGAACGCCTCGAACTCCTCCTGCAGCGCGACCCACTGCTTGAACGCCCCGAAGTAGTTGCCGAGATGGTACGAGTCGGCCGTCGGCTGCGCACCGGACAGCACCCGAGGTCGCGTAGGCATGCTGTGCATTGTGCCAGCAGCAGTGCTCGGTCCCTGTCCTAGGCTCGGGCCGTGGTCGACGTTCGTACGTGGCGGGTTCCGGGGCGGGTCAACCTCATCGGCGAGCACCTCGACTACAACGGGGGCCCGTGCCTCCCGTTCGCGATCGACCGGGCGATCACCGTCAAGGCCAGGGCCCGCGACGACGGCATGGTCAACGTCTGGAGCGGTGGCCGGACGGCGTCGTTCCCGGTCACCGTGCAGCCGGACGACGTCAGCGGCTGGACCACGCACGTCGGTGGCACGGTCTGGGTGCTGGGCGACCAGGGCCACGTCAGCAGCGGTGCCGACATCGTGATCGAGTCGGACCTCCCGGCGGGTGCCGGGCTGTCGTCGTCCGCCGCCCTCACGTGTGGCGTGGCCCTCGCGCTCGACGACCTGGGCGGGTGGGGCCTGTCCCGCCTCGACGTCGCGCACGTCTCGCAGCGGGTCGAGAACGAGGTCGTCGGCGCACCGACCGGTCTCCTGGATCAGCTCGCCGTCCTGCACGGCAGTGCCGGCCACGCCGTCCTCGTCGACGCCGTGGCCGAGCCGCCAGCGGTCCGCGAGGTCCCGCTGGCGGTGGAGGCCGCCGGGCTCGCCCTCGTGGTCATCGGCACCGGCGTCACGCACGAGCTCTCCGGGGGCGGCTACGCCGCACGACGCGACGAGTGCCGGCGAGCGGCCGACGCCCTGGGGCTGGAACACCTGGCGCACGCCGGTCCGGACGCCGTGCTGCGGCTCGCCGACCCGACGCCCGACGCCGACGTCCTCAAGGCCCGCACCCGGCACGTCATCACCGAGACCGCCCGGGTTCGCGGAGCCGTCCGGGCGATCGAGGCCGGGGCCTGGACGCAGCTGGGCACGATGCTCGCCGCATCTCATGCGTCCCTGCGCGACGACTTCGCGGTCAGCTGTGCCGAGCTCGACGTCGCGGTCGAGGCCGCCGTGGAAGCCGGGGCGCTGGGCGCTCGCATGACCGGGGGCGGATTCGGCGGCAGCGTGATCTCCTTGGTGCCGTCCGAGCGGGTGGCGGCAGTGCGCGAGCTGGTCGAGCGCAGGTTCGAGGGCGGCGGCTGGCCGCGACCGGACGTCTTCCTCGTGAGCCCCTCCGACGGAGCGCGACTCCTCGACGCTGCGCCGCGTGGGAAACTGGGCGGGTGACCGTTCGACGCATCGCGTACCAGGGCGAACCTGGCTCCAATTCCCACTTGGTGTGCAACCAGCACTACCCCGACTGGGAGTCCGTGGCGTGCGCGTCGTTCGAGGACGTCTTCGCCACGGTCGTCGCCGGAGACGCCGCCCTGGCGATGATCCCGATCGACAACTCCATCGCCGGCCGGGTGGCCGACATCCACCACTTCCTGCCGACCTCCGGCTTGCACATCATCGCCGAGCACTTCCTGCGCATCCAGTTCACCTTGATGGGTGTGCCTGGCTCGAGCCTGGAGTCCATCAAGACGGTGCACAGCCATGTGCACGCGCTCGGTCAGTGCCGACGCATCATCCGTGAGCACGGCCTCACCCCGGTCATCTCCGGCGACACCGCCGGCGCCGCGAGGGAGATCTCGGACGCCCAGGACGTGAGCCAAGCGGCCATCGCTCCCGCCCTCGCCGCGGAGATCTACGGGCTGCAGATCCTCGCCGACGACGTCGAGGACGAAGACCACAACACCACCCGCTTCGTTGTGCTCTCCCCCGAACTGGTGGAGGCGCCGGCAGACAACGGTCCCGTGGTCACCAGCTTCATCTTCAACGTGCGCAACCTGCCGGCCTCGCTGTACAAGGCACTGGGCGGGTTCGCCACCAACGGCGTCAACATGACCAAGCTGGAGAGCTACATGGTCGGAGGTGAGTTCACCGCCACGCAGTTCCTCGCCGAGGTCGACGGCCACCCGGACGACCTCCCCGTCGCCCGCGCGCTGGAAGAGCTGACGTTCTTCACGACCGAGGTGACCGTGCTCGGTGTCTATCCGGCCGACCCGTTCCGCGCCAAGGCCCGCTGACGGTGTCGTCATGAACGGGGGACTCACCTGGCCCCTGTCGGTGCCGGTCCTGTCCGACGGGGTCGTCACGCTGCGGGCGCACACGCCGGCCGACATCGACGACATGCTCGAGATGGCGCTCGACCCGGTGACGGTGCAGAACACCGCGGTCCCGGTCCCGAACACCCGCGAAGACACCGAGACGTACGCCTTCACGGTCGTGGCCGGCGGATGGGACGCCGGCACACACCTCGGCTGGGCGATCGAGGCGGAGGAGCGGGGGCGGCCCCGATTCGCCGGCAACGTCGACATCCGCGGCGGCAAGCCGATCACCGACATCGGCTACGCCCTGCACCCGTGGGCTCGCGGACGCGGGCTGATGGTTCGGGCCGTGCGCCTCGCCGTCGACTGGGCCTTCAGCGAGGCGGGAGTCGAGATCGTGCACTGGCACTCGCATGTCGGCAACGCGTCCTCGCTCCGCGTCGCCCACCAGACCGGCTTCACGCTGCACGCCGTGATTCCGGGCCTCCTGCACGAGCGCGGTCGGGTCCTCGACGCCTGGACGGCGTCCCGGCGATTCGGCGACGCGCCGGTTCCACGCGTGGCCTGGGCCGAGTCGCCGGTGATCGAGACCGAGCGTCTGAGGCTTCGCCCCTTCACCGAGTCGGACGTCGCGCGCGTGGTCGAGGCCTGCTCCGACGAGACCACACGGCAGTGGCTCGCCGGTCTGCCTCACCCGTACGTCGACGCCACGGCCCGCGGGTACCTCGCCGACTGCGTCTGGCAGGCCGCCAACGGCCAGAAGGCGACCTGGGCCGTCGCCGACCGCGAGAGCGACGAGCTGCTCGGGAACGTCGCCGTCATGGACCTGCGCGGCGTCAACCCCACCGGCGGCGAGGTCGGGTACTGGACCCACCCGGCCGCCCGCGGACGCGGCGTCATGACCGAAGCCGTGCGGGCCGTGGTGAAGCACGCGTTCGACCCCGCGGGCCTCGACCGCCACCACCTCGTCCTGCACGCCGCTGCCGGCAACGCGCCCAGCAACGCGGTGGCCGTCGCCGCCGGATTCCGTCGATTCGGCACCCGGACGAAGGCAGAGCGCCTCGGCGACGGGACCGTCGACGACCTGGTGGGATATCAGCTCCTGCGTCCGTGACCGGCCCACCACCCACCCATACGATGGAGCCCGCGCCCCATTCGACCGAGAGTCCGTCATGACCACCGCGGCAGGCCCAACCACCGACGTCCCCGACGACGTCAACCCATGGCACGCCTTGTGGGCCATGGTCATCGGGTTCTTCATGATCCTGGTCGACACGACAATCGTCTCGATCGCCACACCGGCCATCCGCGACGGCCTCGACACCGACTACAACAGCGTCATCTGGGTCACCAGCTCGTACCTGCTGGCGTATGCCGTGCCATTGCTCATCACCGGCCGCCTGGGCGACCGCTTCGGCCCGAAGAACGTCTACCTCGTCGGACTCACCCTGTTCACGCTGGCCTCCCTGTGGTGCGGGCTCACCGGCACCGTCGAGATGCTGATCCTCGCCCGCGTCGTGCAAGGGCTCGGTGCCTCGATGATGACGCCGCAGACGATGGCGGTCATCACCCGCACCTTCCCGCCGTCGAACCGCGGCAGCGCGATGGCGTTGTGGGGAGCCACGGCGGGGGTCGCGACGCTGGTCGGGCCGATCCTCGGCGGCCTGTTGATCGACGGCCCCGGATGGGAGTGGATCTTCTTCATCAACGTGCCGGTCGGCGTCGTCGCGTTCGGGCTCGCCTGGCGGCTGGTGCCCCAGCTGGAGACGCACACCCACAGCTTCGACTGGATCGGTGTCGGGCTCAGTGCGGTGGGGATGTTCTTGCTGGTCTTCGGCATCCAGGAGGGCGAGAAGTACGACTGGGGCACCATCACGGGCGTCATCTCGGTTCCTGCCCTCATCGGCCTCGGGTTGCTCGTGCTCGGCGGATTCGTGTGGTGGCAGGCACGCAACCGCCGCGAGCCGCTGGTTCCGCTGCGCCTCTTCCGCGACCGCAACTTCTCCCTCGCGAACCTCGGCATCTCGACGGTCTCGTTCGCGATCACGGCGATGGCGTTCCCGTTCATGCTGTGGGCCCAGGTGGTGCGCGGGTACAGCCCCACGCAGGCCGCGCTGCTGCTCGTGCCGATGGCCGTCCTCACCGCCGGACTCGCCCGGTCGGTGGGCGGCCTGGTCGACCGCGCCCATCCCCGGTCCATCACCGCCGTCGGTTTCGCCGCGTCGGCAACAGCGCTGTTCGCGCTTGCCGCGCTGCTGTCGCCGACCACCCCGGTGTGGCAGGTCCTCGTGGCGTTCGGACTGTTCGGCGTCGGCAACGCGTTCCTGTGGGCGCCGCTCGGCGCCACGGCGACTCGCAACCTGCCGATGGCGTCCGCCGGCTCGGGTGCCGGCGTCTACAACACGACCCGCCAGGTCGGCGCGGTCCTGGGCAGCGCCGCCGTCGCCGCCCTCCTGCAAGCACGTCTCACCGCGAACATCCCCGGCTTCGACAGTGCCGCTCCAGGTGCCGAGCAGAGCGGCGGACTGGCACTCCCGGCCCAGATCGCCGGACCGTTCTCCGATGCGATGGCCCAATCTCTGCTGCTGCCGGCCGCAGCCCTGGCCGTCGGGCTCGTGGTGGTGATGTTCTTCGCCGAGCCGTCACACCACGGCAGCGACGTCACCGAGCTGAGCCCGGCTGGTCCTGCGTGACTGGCCCAGGCCCACGGCGAAGATGACCAGCCCGCCGACCGCGAGTGCGGCACCGACCAGGCTCGGCGCCCGGTAGCCGTACCCGGCCGAGATGACGACGGCGCCGGCCCAGGCGCCGAGGCCGTTGGCGACGTTCAGGGCGGAGTGGTTGAGCGCGGCACCGAGCATCTGCGCATCACCGGCGGCGTGCATGAGCCGGACCTGCAAGGTGATGGCGAGCACCGAACCGAGCACGCCCACCACGAACACCAGGACGGCCGCAGGAATGGCGAGGCCCGCCGTCGCCGAGAAGACGATCGAGGTGATGCCGAGGACGGCGAAGCCGCCCAGGATGGAGCGCTCCACGTTCCAGTCGGCGAGTCGGCCGGCCAGCCAGGTGCCGGCCACCGACCCGACGCCGAAGGCAAAGAGGAACCCGGGGATCGCCCCGCGCGACAAGTCGGTGACATCGGTGATGATGGGAGCGATGTAGCTGTACATCGCGAACACCCCGCCGAACCCGACCATGCCCGCGGCGACCGCGTACAGGACCTGCGGACGGGCGAGCGCCTGCATCTCCGCACGGATCGTGGCCCGGGGGTTGCCCGGCTGGTGCGGGACGAACGCGAGGATCATCACGGCGGTGAGGACGGCGAGGCCGAGCACCAACCAGTACGCACTGCGCCACCCCAGGTTCTGCCCCATCCAGGTGCTCGCCGGGACGCCCGCCAACGTGGCGACCGTGAGCCCGAGCATCACTCCGCTGATCGCGCGGCCGCGCCGCTCGGGTGCCACCAGCGAGACCGCGATGAGTGACACGACGCCGAAGTAGGCGCCGTGCGGAAGACCGGACAGGAACCTGGCCACCATCACCTGCCAGTAGCCGTGGGACATCGCGGTGACGACGTTGCCGAGCCCGAGCGCCAGCACCAGGCCGACGGCGAGCTCGCGACGCGGCAGGCGCGCGGCGAGGGAGACGATCACCGGAGCACCGACCACGACCCCGAGCGCGTAGGCGCTGATGATGTGCCCGGTGGTCGGGATCGACTCGTCGATGCCGACGGCGATGTCGGGCAGCAGGCCCATCGTGACGAACTCGGTCGTGCCGATGGCGAAGCCGCCGAGCGCGAGGGCGAGGATGGCGAGGCCCACGTGTGACGCGCGGGTGCGAGTCACGGTCTGGAGCGAGGTCACCTCTGGATCAAGCCGCTCGCGTCCCGGGCTATTCCGTGTGATCCGTCACGGTGCCATCATCCGAGAATGAAGCGACTGGTCATCTGCTGCGACGGGACCTGGAACAAGCCGGAGAACCAGAACATCACCAACATCGAGAAGATCGCCCGCACGGTGGAGACCGACCCGAACCGAACCGACGGGGTGCAGCAGCTCGTCCAGTACATCGGCGGGGTGGGGACCAGCTGGTACTGGGTGGACCGCGTGCTCGGCGGCGCGTTCGGGCTCGGGTTGTTCGCCCACGTGACGGCGGCCTACCGGTTCCTGGCGCTGAACTACCAGCCCGGCGACCACGTCTTCGTGTTCGGCTTCAGCCGCGGCGCCTACACCGCGCGAAGCCTCGCCGGCATGCTCACGCGGGTCGGACTCCTCACCCGTGAGGCGGTCCTCGCCGACAAGCTCCCGGAGGCGGTCGACCGCTATCGGGGCCGGGCGGCCAAGGGCCGCGGCTTCGGCTCCAGCAACGCCGAGTTCAAGCACGACCACTGCCACGCAGACCTCCGCATCGACTTCCTCGGCGTGTTCGACACCGTCGGCGCCCTCGGCGTCCCCGGGGCCTTTCGGACCAAGCACACGTTCCACGACGTGAGGCTCTCGCCGGACGTCGTCTGCGCCCGCCAGGCCCTGGCCATCGACGAGCGTCGCATCAAGTTCGAGCCGTGCCTGTGGGAGGTCAGCACGGCGATCGACACCCCGGGTCGGGTCAAGCAGGTGTGGTTCGAGGGCGCCCACTCCGACGTGGGCGGCGGCTACTCCTCGACCGGACTGTCCGACACGGCCCTGCTGTGGATGCTGCGGGAGGCCAACATGCAGGGCTTGGCCTTCGACCAGTCGATGCTGTCCCACTACCTGGAGAGCAACTCCCCGGCCGAGCGGCACAACTCCCTGAGTCTCACCTACCGGCTGCTGAACGCCGTGGGCCGGATCCGAACCCTGGTGCGTCCCAGCGCTCATTTCCGTGGCTCGTGGCGACGACTCGACGGCGCCGACGCCCGCGACGTGCGGATCGCCTCGTCGGTCCGCGATCACGTCGAGGCCGACGAGGGTTACCGCCCCGACAACGTCGCCTGGTTCAAGACGGCCTGCGGCGACGTCTGGTCGGACGAGTCCGTCGTTCCGGTGATCGCCCTGCCGGAGCCGCCCGGGCGGCTGGCCGAGGTCCTGGCCGATGAGCACGTCGATCTCGGCCAGGCGAACCTGGTCCGCGCCCCGCACTGACGCGCGCCTGTCCGCGGCGGCTGCCACGCTGGGTCCATGCTTCAGCCCACGCTCGACGAGCGCCGCGCGCGCCTCGGCGTCCGTCACGCTCTCGCCGGCTCGGGTGCGACGAACGTCGTGGAGGCGGCACGCGCCGTCGTCGGCCTGCACGGCACCGATCCGGCGTCCATGGTGCTCGCCGTCCTGGCGCGCACCCCCGGTGCCACCATCACGGACGTGGAGCAGGCGCTCTACGACGACCGGTCGCTCGTCCGGGTCCTGGCGATGCGGCGCACGGTGTTCGCGGTGCCACGCGAGCACGTCGGCATCGTCCTGGCCGGAGGGGGCGACCGCGTCGCTCGTCAGCAGCGCAAACAGCTCGAGAAGATGCTGGTGGAATCAGGTGTCACCGCCGACCCCGGGCCGTGGGTCGAGCACGCAGCATCCGTCGCGCTGGCCGCGATGGAGGGTGCGGGCGAGATCACCAGCCCCGAGCTCGCGGCGATGGACCCGCTGCTCGAGACCCGGGTCGACGTCGCGCCCGGGACCAGCTACGCCACCACGGCGAGCGTTGCCAGCAGGCTGCTGACCCTGCTCTCCTGCGAGGGCCGGGTCGTCAGGGCCAGGCCGCGCGGGGGTTGGACCTCCACCCAGTTCCGCTGGAGCACGTTCGATGCCTGGGTCGGCCAGGTCGAGCGACCCGACGTCACGACGGCCGAGTCCGAGCTCGCCCGCCTGTGGCTCGGGCAGTACGGACCCGCGACGCCCGACGACCTGCAGTGGTGGGCGGGTTGGACGAAGACGTCCACGAGAGCGGCGCTCGACTCGCTCGACACCGTCGACGTCGATCTCGACGGGGGGCCGGGCCTGCTGCTCGCCGGCGACGCCGAGCCGGTTCCGGCCCCCGAGCCGTGGGTTGCGCTCCTGCCGGCCCTCGACCCGTCCGCGATGGGCTGGAAGCATCGCGACTTCTGCCTCGGCCCCTACCGGGAGTCTCTTTACGACGCCAACGGCAACGCCGGCCCCACGGTCTGGGCCGACGGCCGCGTCGTCGGCGGCTGGGCCCAGCGCGACGACGGCGAGGTGGTCGTGCAGCTGCTCGACGACGTCGGGGCGGACGCGGCAGCCCTCGTCGAGGCACGGGCCGCGTCCCTCACGTCGGTGCTCGGCGACGTGCGCCTGAAAGCCCGCGCCCGCGGGTGGACCCCGGTCGAGAAGCAGCTGCGCGCCTGAGCGCGCCACCCGACCTCGCGGGCGGTGGCCTCAACCGAGCTGGGCGAGGACCTCGTTGAACGTGGCGGACGGGCGCATGATCTCCGTCGCCTTGGCGTCGTCGGGTCGGTAGTAGCCGCCGATGTCGACGGCCGAGCCCTGCACGGCCAGCAGCTCCTCGGTGATGGCCTGCTCGTTGGACGCGAGGTCGCCGGCCACGGCCGCGAACGCCGCCGCCAGATCGGCGTCTTCCGTCTGCGCCGCCAGCTCTTGCGCCCAGTAGAGGGCGAGGTAGAAATGGCTGCCGCGGTTGTCGATCTCGCCGGCCTTCCGACTCGGCGACTTGTTCTCAGTGAGGAAGGTTCCGGTGGCGCGGTCGAGCGTGTCGGCGAGGATCTGCGCCCGGGCGTTGCCCGTGGACGTGGCGAGGTGCTCGAAGCTCGAGGCCAGCGCGAGGAACTCGCCGAGGCTGTCCCAGCGCAGGTGGTTCTCCTTGACGAGCTGCTGCACGTGCTTGGGGGCCGAGCCGCCAGCGCCGGTCTCGAACAGACCACCGCCGTTGATGAGCGGGACGATCGACAGCATCTTGGCGCTGGTGCCGAGCTCCAGGATCGGGAACAGATCGGTGTTGTAGTCGCGCAGCACGTTGCCGGTGACCGAGATCGTGTCCTCACCCCGGCGGATGCGCTCCAGCGAGAACGCGGTGGCTTCCTGCGGGGACATGATCTCGATCTGCAACCCGTCGGTGTCGAGGTCGGACAGGTACGTCTCGACCTTGGCGATCAGGTTGGCGTCGTGAGCGCGCGTCGGGTCGAGCCAGAACACGGCCGGCGTGTCCGACGCCCGGGCGCGGGCGACGGCCAGCTCGACCCAGGTGCGGATCGGCACGTCCTTGGTCTGGCAGGCGCGCCAGACGTCGCCCGGCTCGACGTCGTGCTCGAGCAGCACGGTCTGGGACTCATCGACGACCTGGATCGTTCCGGCGGCCTCGACCTCGAACGTCTTGTCGTGGCTGCCGTACTCCTCGGCCGCCTGCGCCATCAGGCCGACGTTGGGCACCGACCCCATGGTCGTCGGGTCGAACGCACCGTTGGCGCGGCAGTCGTCGATGACGGCCTGGTACACCCCGGCGTAGCTGCTGTCGGGGATGACGGCGAGCGTGTCGGCCTCTTCGCCGTCCGGTCCCCACATGTGTCCGGACGTGCGGATCATGGCCGGCATCGAGGCGTCGACGATGACGTCGCTCGGCACGTGCAGGTTGGTGATGCCGCGGTCGGAGTCGACCATGGCGAGTCGAGGGCCGTCGGCGAGGCCCTGCTCGATCGCCGCCCTGATCTCGGCGCCGTTCTCGAGCTCGTCGACACCGGCCAGGATGGAACCGAGCCCATCGCTGGGGCGCAGGCCGGCCGCCGCGAGGTCGTCACCGTAGGTCTCGAAGACGGTGGGCAGGAAGGCCTGGACGACGTGGCCGAAGATGATCGGGTCGGACACCTTCATCATCGTGGCCTTCAGGTGCACCGAGAACAGGACGTCTTCGTCCTGGGCGCGCGCCACCTGGGCCCGCAGGAAGTCATCGAGCGCGGCGGCACGCATGACCGTGGCGTCCACGACCTCGCCGGCGAGCACGGGGAACGCCTCCTTCAACACTGACGTCGTGCCGTCGGCGTCGACGTGCTGGATGGTGACCGCTCCGTCGCCGGCGATGACGACCGACTTCTCGTTGGAGCGGAAATCATCGGCACCCATGGTGGCGACGTTGGTGCGGGAGTCGCTGCTCCACTCCCCCATCGAGTGCGGGTGCGAGCGCACGAAGCTCTTCACCGAGGCGGGCGCCCGACGGTCGGAGTTGCCCTGCCGCAGCACCGGGTTGACGGCACTGCCCTTGACCGTGTCGTAGCGCGCGCGGACGTCCTTCTCCTCCTCGCTCACGGGATTCTCGGGATAGTCCGGGAGAGCGAACCCCTGACCCTGCAGCTCGGTGATCGCGGCCTTGAGCTGAGGGACCGACGCGCTGATGTTCGGGAGCTTGATGATGTTCGCCTCGGCCGTCTCGGCGAGGGCACCGAGCTCGGCGAGCGCGTCTTCGGTCTGCTGCTCGGCGGTGAGGTGATCGGCGAACACCGCGATGATGCGCCCGGCCAGCGAGATGTCGCGCGTCTCGACCTCGACCCCCGCCGTGGACGCGTAGGCCGCGATGACGGGAAGGAACGAGTACGTCGCCAGCAGGGGAGCCTCGTCGGTGTGGGTGTAGATGATCGTGGCCATGCCGCAGGGGCCTCCGTGAGCGGGACGATGGGGTCTTCGCCAAGATATCGGAGCGCCGATGCAGGCCACGCGCGGCCTTATGCTGTGCTCCACCCGGTCGCGCCCAGGAGGCCTCATGACGTCGCCCACTCTCACCGCACGCTTGGGCGCCGAGGCGCTCGGCACGTTCTGGCTCGTGCTCGGCGGTTGCGGCACGGCCGTTCTCGCCGGCGACGACGTCGGCATCCTCGGGATCGCGCTGGCCTTCGGGCTCACGGTGCTCACCGGCGCCTACGCCTTCGGGCACGTGTCCGGCGGGCACTTCAACCCGGCGGTGTCAGTCGGGCTGGCCACGGCCGGCCGCTTCTCGTGGCGCGACGTGCCCACCTACGCAGCCGCCCAGGTCGTCGGCGCGACGGTGGCGGCCACGGTGCTGTTCGTCATCGCCTCGGGACGCAGCGGTTTCGACGCCCAGGCCTCCGGGTTCGCGACCAACGGCTACGCCGAGCGCTCCCCCGGCGGATACAGCCTGCTCGCCGTCGTCATCACCGAGGTGGTGCTGACGGCGTTCTTCCTGTTCGTCATCCTCGGCGCCTCCGCCAAGCGGGCCGCCGTCGGGTTCTCCGGCCTCGCCATCGGCTTGGCGCTGACACTCATCCACCTGATCAGCATCCCGATCAGCAACACCTCGGTGAACCCGGCACGGTCGCTCGGCGTCGCCTGGTTCGTCGGCGCCGATGCGCTCTCGCAGATCTGGGTCTTCATCCTCGCTCCGGTGATCGGCGCGGCCGTCGCGGGCGTCAGCCATGCCCTGATCGTCGGCGAGCCCGACTGAGTCCTGCCCTCCCACCCTTCCTTGAGTTGTTCAAGACAAGGGCGTAGGTTCGGCAGGGATGACGTCGACCCTCACGACCGCGCCCGACGAGCTGCGCGAGCAGCTTCGGATCGGTGGGCTGCGGGTCACCACCACCCGGCTGGCCGTCCTCACCGCGCTCGCGCACCAGCCTCACTCCGACGCCGACGCCATCTTCCGCACCGTGCACCGCGAGCTGCCCGGCACCTCCGTGCAGGCCGTCTACGGCGTGCTCGGCGCCCTCACCGACGCCGGCATCCTGCGCCGGATCGAGCCGGCCGGATCACCGGCGCTGTACGAGCGCCGCGTCGGCGACAACCACCATCACCTGATCTGCACGTCGTGCCGCACCGTGCTCGACGTCGACTGCGTCGTCGGCGAGGCGCCCTGCCTCACCCCCGACGACGACCACGGATTCACCCTCGCCCAGGCCGAGGTGACCTTTTGGGGCTTGTGCCCCGCCTGTCGGACCGAACACCCCACCGAGGAGACCCCGCAGTGACCAACCCAGAGAAGCCCACGACGACCGACGCCGGAATCCCGGTCGCGAGCGACGAGCACTCGCTGACCGTCGGCCCCGACGGACCCATCCTGCTCCAGGACCACTACCTGATCGAGCAGATGGCGCAGTTCAACCGGGAGCGCATCCCCGAGCGTCAGCCGCACGCCAAGGGTGGCGGCGCCTACGGTGAGTTCGAGGTGACCGCCGACGTCAGCGCCTACACCAAGGCGGCTGTCTTCCAGCCCGGGACCAAGACCGAGATGCTGGCCCGGTTCTCGACGGTGGCCGGCGAACGCGGCAGCCCTGACACCTGGCGCGACCCGCGCGGGTTCGCGCTGAAGTTCTACACGACCGAGGGCAACCTCGATCTCGTCGGCAACAACACGCCGGTGTTCTTCCTCCGCGATCCGATGAAGTTCCAGCACTTCATCCGCTCGCAGAAGCGCCGCGCCGCCAACAACCTGCGCGACCACGACATGCAGTGGGACTTCTGGACCCTGTCGCCGGAGTCCGCGCACCAGGTGGCCTGGCTGATGGGCGACCGGGGCATCCCGAAGACGTGGCGGCACATGAACGGCTACTCCAGCCACACCTACATGTGGGTCAACGCCGACGGCGAGCGGTTCTGGGTGAAGTACCACTTCAAGACCGACCAGGGCATCGACTTCCTCACCCAGGAGGAGGCCGACCGGCTCGCGGGCACCGACGCCGACTACCACCAGCGCGACCTCTACGACTCGATCGAGGGCGGCGACCACCCGAGCTGGACGCTGCACATGCAGATCATGCCGTTCGAGGACGCCAAGACGTACCGGTTCAACCCGTTCGACCTGACGAAGGTGTGGCCGCACGCCGACTACCCGCTCGTCGAGGTCGGGAAGATGACGCTCAACCGGAACGTCACCGACTATCACACCGAGATGGAGCAGGCGGCGTTCCAGCCGAACAACGTCGTCCCCGGCACCGGGCTGAGCCCGGACAAGATGCTGCTGGCTCGTGGGTTCTCCTACGCCGACGCCCACCGGGCCCGCGTGGGGGTGAACTACCAGCAGATCCCCGTGAACCAGCCGAAGTCCCCGGTGAACAGCTACTCCAAGGACGGGGCGATGCGGGTGCACCCGGTCTCCGACCCGGTCTACGCGCCCAACTCCTACGGCGGACCCAAGGCCGATCCCGAGACCTTCCCGGAGTCAGCGGTCTGGGCGAGCGACGGCGACATGGTGCGCTCCGCCTACACGCTCAGGGCCGACGACGACGACTGGGGCCAGCCCGGAACTCTGGTCCGCGAGGTGCTCAACGACGATCAGCGCGACCGACTCGTCTCCAACGTCGCGGGACACCTGAAGGACGGCGTGTCCCCCGCGGTGCTGGCTCGGGCGATCGAGTACTGGCGCAACATCGACAAGACCCTCGGCGACCGGATCGCGGAGGCCGTCAACGGCGGCTGAGGAGCAGCACCAACCGCAGCCGCCCCTCGGGATCACCGCAGGGGCGGCTGCGCTAGTTTCGAATGGTCACCGAGCTTGAAGGAGCACCACGTCGTGAGCACATCCCCCGTCAAGGTCGCCGTCACCGGCGCGGCCGGTCAGATCGGCTACAGCCTGCTCTTCCGCATCGCGAGCGGAGCGCTGCTCGGCCCGGACACCCCGGTGCAGCTGCGGCTGCTGGAGATCACCCCTGCGCTCAAGGCGCTCGAGGGAGTGGTCATGGAACTCGACGACTGCGCCTTCAGCACCCTCGACTCGGTCGAGATCGGCGACGACGCCACCCAGATCTTCGACGGCGTCAGTCTCGCCCTGCTCGTCGGCGCCCGCCCGCGCTCCAAGGGCATGGAGCGCGCTGACCTGCTCGAGGCCAACGGAGCCATCTTCACCGCCCAGGGCAAGGCGCTGAACGAGGTCGCGGCGTCCGACGTGCGCGTCGGTGTCACCGGCAACCCGGCCAACACCAACGCTCTCATCGCCATGACGAATGCCCCGGACATCCCGTCCGACCGGTTCAGCGCCCTCACCCGTCTCGACCACAACCGCGCGCTGTCGCAGGTGGCCGCGAAGACGGGCGCGAAGGTCTCCGACATCCGCAAGATGACCATCTGGGGCAACCACTCCGCCACCCAGTACCCGGACGTCTTCCACGCCGAGATCGGCGGCCGCAACGCCGCCGAGGTCATCGACGACCGCGACTGGATCGAGAACGACTTCATCCCGACCGTCGCCAAGCGCGGCGCGGCCATCATCGAGGCCCGCGGCGCGTCGTCGGCCGCCTCGGCCGCCTCGGCCACCATCGACGCCGCCCGCGACTGGCTGCAGGGCACGCCCGAGGGCGACTGGGCCTCCATGGCCGTCGCGTCCGACGGCTCGTACGGGATCCCCGAGGGCCTGATCTACTCCTTCCCCGTCACCACCACCGGCGGCGACTGGGAGCTCGTCCAGGGCCTGGAGATCGATGAGTTCAGCCGGGCCAAGATGGACGCCACGGCCGCCGAGCTCGTCGAGGAGCGCGACGCCGTCAAGGACCTCGGCCTGATCTGACCCCCGACCAGATGGATGGGGTCAGGCGGGGCCGGGTGGCACGAGAAGGGCGAGCAGGCACAGGCTGATGCCGAGCGTGGCGGTCCAGAAGACGTCGAAGGACTTGCTGCGCACCCGCAGCATGCCGACGTGCTCGGCCGAGACGACGACGCGGGCCAGCGCACCGAACACGAACGTGCCGCCGACGACGGTCAGGCCGGCTCGCCACGGGCCGCCGACGACCAGCAGCAGTCCGGTGAGGACCCCGACCAGCATCAGCAGGTAGATCTGCGACCCACGGCTCCGCGGCATCCGCAGCAGGTTCACGCGTCGACGCCCAGCGTGAGCCGGTGCTCGGCCACGTCGACGACGTTGCTCAACAACATCGCCCGGGTCATCGGGCCGACGCCGCCGGGGTTGGGTGCGACCCACCCGGCCACGTCGCTGACGTCGGGGTGGAGGTCGCCGAGGATCTTGCCGGCCTCGTCGCGGCTGACGCCGACGTCGAGCAGCGCCGCTCCGGGCTTCACCATGTCGGCGGTGATGATGCCGGGAACGCCCGCGGCGGCGACGACGATGTCCGCCCGGCGGACCTCGGCGGCGAGGTCACGCGTGCCGGTGTGGCACAGCGTGACAGTGGCATTCTCGCTGCGACGCGTGAGCAGCAGCCCGAGCGGGCGTCCGACGGTGATGCCGCGACCGACGATCACCACGTGCTGTCCGGCGATCTCGACGTCGTGCCGCCGCAACAGCTCGACGATGCCGCGCGGCGTGCACGGCAGCGGGGCCTCGTGGCCCAGCACCAACCAGCCCAGGTTCGTCGGATGCAGTCCGTCGGCGTCCTTGTCCGGGTCGATGCGGCCGATGATCGCGTTCTCGTCGATGCCGGCCGGCAGCGGGAGCTGGACGATGTAGAGCGTGCAGGCGGGGTCGGCGTTCAGCTGATCGACAGCGGCCTCCACCTCCCCCTGCGGGGCCGTGGCTGGCAGGTCGATGCGGATGGACTCCAGGCCGACCTCGGCGCAGTCACGGTGCTTGGCATTGACGTACCACCGGCTGCCCGGGTCGTCACCGACGAGGATCGTGCCGAGCCCGGGGACGACGCCGCGCTCCCGCAGGGCCGCGACCCGCGTGGTCAGCTCGGCCTTGATCGCGGCCGACACCGCCCTGCCGTCAAGGATCTGTGCCGTCACGGGGACGAGTCTGTCACGGCGGTGTCGTCGCCCGTGACCCGGAACTGCTCAGTGGAAGAAGTGCCGGGTGCCGGTGACGTACATCGTCAGCCCGGCCGCGGCCGCGGCCTCGACCACGGCGTCGTCGCGAATCGAACCACCCGGCTGGACGATGGCTCGCACTCCCGCGTCGATGAGGATCTGCGGCCCGTCGGGGAACGGGAAGAAGGCGTCGGAGGCGGCCACGGAACCCCGGGCACGCTCGGCCCCGGCGCGCTCCACGGCGAGCCGGCAGGAGTCGACCCGGTTGACCTGCCCCATGCCGACCCCGACCGAGGCGCCTCCCCGGGCGAGCAGGATCGCGTTGGACTTGACCGCCCGCACGGCGCGCCAGGCGAACGCGAGGTCAAGACGTGTCTGCTCGTCCGCCGGCTCCCCGGCGGCGAGCGTCCACGAGGACGGGTCGTCGCCGTGGGCGTCGATCCGGTCGGCCTGCTGGATCAGCACACCCCCGCTGATCGCCCGGAACTCGATCGGATCGGGACGGACATCCTGGGGAACGCGCAAGATGCGGAGGTTCTTCTTGCCCTGCAGAACCTCGAGGGCGCCGGGTTCGTAGTCGGGCGCGACGATCACCTCGGTGAACACCTCGGCCACCTGTTCGGCCATCGCCACCGAGACGGCCCGGTTCGCCGCGATGACCCCGCCGTAGGCCGACACCGGGTCGCAGGCGTGCGCGTTGGCGTGCGCCACGGCGACGTCGTCCCCGATCGCGATGCCGCACGGATTCGCGTGCTTGATGATCGCCACCGCCGGCTCGTCGAAGTCGTACGCGGCCCGGCGGGCGGCGTCGGTGTCGACGTAGTTGTTGTAGGACATCTCCTTGCCGTGCAGCTGGTCGGCGGAGGCGAGTCCGCCCCGACCATGGCTGTACAGCGCAGCGGGTTGGTGCGGGTTCTCGCCGTATCGCAGCACGGCGGCCTTGTCCCACGTGGCGCCGACGAAGTCGGGAAACACCGAGCCGTCCACCGGGACGGTGTAGCCCGACGCGAACCAGGAGGCCACGGCCACGTCGTACTCGGCGGTGTGCGCGAAGGCCTGGGCGGCGAGCTTCTTGCGTTGTTCAAGGGTGAATCCGCCCGCGGCGATCGCGTCCCGCACCTGCGCGTAGCTCTGCGGCGAGACGACGACCGCCACGCTCGGGTGGTTCTTCGCGGCGGCGCGGACCATGGAGGGACCGCCGATGTCGATCTGCTCGACGCACTCATCGGGCGAGGCGCCGGACATCACCGTGTCGGTGAACGGGTACAGGTTGACGACGACGAGGTCGAACGGCTCCACGTCGAGCTCGGCCAGCTGCGCGACGTGCGACTCGAGGCGCAGGTCGGCGAGGATGCCGGCGTGCACGCGCGGGTGCAGCGTCTTGACCCGTCCGTCGAGGCACTCGGGAAACCCGGTGAGATCCTCGACCGGCGTGACCGGCACCCCGGCGGCCTCGATCGTCCGGGCTGTGGATCCGGTCGAGACGAGCGCGACGCCTGCGGCATGCAGGTCGCGGGCGAGGTCGTCCAGGCCGGTCTTGTCGTACACCGACACGAGTGCTCGGCGCAGGGGGCGAAGGCCCTGGGGTTGATCGGTCACGTCACTCCTGGTCGGTGAGGGAAACGGTGCGGTCCCGGACGGTGAAGTCCTCGCGGGCGAGGCGTCCGATCCACTCGACCAGCATGGCCCGCTCGCTGGTCTTGATGCGCTCGTGGAGCGACTCGACGTCGTCGTCCTCGAGCACGGGGACGGCCACCTGGGCGATGATCGGGCCCGTGTCGACCCCCGCGTCGACCACGAACAGCGTCGCGCCGGTGATCTTGACACCGTGCTCGAGCGCGTCTCGCGGAGCGTTCATGCCGGGGAACGACGGCGAGAGCGCCGGATGGGTGTTGACGGTGCGTCCACCGAACAGGCCAAGGAAGGCCGGACCGGTCAGCTTCATGAAACCCGCCAGTACCACGAGGTCCGGGTCGTGCGCGGCCACCGCCTCGGCCAGGGCGACGTCCCAGTCGACGCGGTCGTCGTGGTCGGACGTACGCACGACGAACGTGGGGATGCCGGCGCGCTCGGCGCGGGCCAGTCCCTCGATGCCGTCGCGGTCGGCACCCACCGCCACGATCTCGGCGCCGTAGTCAGGCCCCGTCGACGGGTCGGTCGTCGCGTCGATCAAGGCCTGGAGGTTGGTGCCAGAACCGGAGACGAGGACGACGAGGCGCGCGGTCCGCTGACGTCTGGGCACGCGCGCCACGATAGTGCGCGAGCACCGCGCCGATCGCACCGCCCGCAGCCAGCACCGGGACCGCCACGAGCGTCGGGGTGAGCAGCGGCGGTCCGGCCTCGGCCATCCGGCCCGGTCCGATGCCGCCACCGGACAGCGCCACAGCCAGGCCGACGACGAGGCCGGCCAGGGCGCCGGCAGCCGCGCCGAGGGCGAGGCGTCGCAGGAGCGCCTGGCCGTCACCGTCTCCGGACTCGGCCGAGGGCGGCACGGGGTTCGTACGAGCCCCGGCGACCGCGCCGGCCAGCAGCGGAAGGAGACCAAGCACGAACACCCAGCCGGGGAACGCGCCCGGCGCCGGCAGGGCGGCGAGGGTCGGGAACCCGGGCACGACCCCGAGGTGCGAACCCGTGAGGTCGACGGACGTGTCGGCACCGAGCACGAAGCCCGGGCCGAGAAGCACCGACGCCGCCCACAGCGTCATCGTCGGAACCGACAGCAGGCACGCCGCGGCCAGGGCGATGCCGCCACCGAGTCCAGGGTCGAGCAGGGCCCACAGGTCGGCCGCACGGTCGAGGTGCACGGTGAGCAGCACGACCACGAGGCTCACCGAGGCGCCGAGCAGCGTGACGAGGCCCCACCAGGCTCCGCGCACGACGACCCGCACCTCGGCCCGGTCGGTGAACCACAACGCGTCAACCCGATCGTGCTTCAGCGCCACTCCGACAGCGCTGCCGATGCCGCCGACCGCGAACGCCCCGAAGGCCGCGCGGACCACCGACGTGTCGACGTCGCCCGCGTTGGTGACCGCGGACAGGATCGCGGCGATCACGCCCGAGGCGCCGGCCACCGTCGCCGCGAACGGTCCGAGGTCCTCGACGGGCTCGGTCGCGACCCACCGGGCCGCGCCTGCGACCACGAGGACACACACCGCGGTGGCTCCCAGCGGCACGAGGTCGATGGCGGTGCCGGCGACGTCGACGCCCGACCCCTGCGAGACGAGCCAGACACGTACGCTGGACCGCAGGACGCCCCCCGCAGACGTGGAGCCGCCGGCCTGCGCGAGCAGCGTCAACGCGCCGCCGAGCGCGATCCCGAACGTCGCCGCCAGCCCTGCGGTGAGAAGGCCCGGCCGAAGGTAGGGGGTCGCGGGAGGCTCGGGCACCTGTACATCCAACCTGTAAAGTTGCGATGTCGCAGCCAGCCACGCCGACCGGAGGGAGGGACAGCGGATGACTCGAGTCGATGAGTTCAACAGCTTCTACTCCTCGACCTCAGCCGCCGCCCTCAAGACCACGTACGCCGTGTGCGGCGATCGCCAGGTGGCCTACGAGGCCACCGTCGACGCCTACCGACGCGCCTGGCGCGACTGGCCCAAGATCCGCGACCACCATCCCCTCGGGTGGGTCCGCAACGAGGCCTGGAAGCTCACCTCCCTCAGCCGCTCCACGCATCCGTTGCGTCGCAAGCACGAGGACGACGCCGACGTCGAGCTGCTCGAGGCGCTCGGCGAGCTGGGAGTCGACGACCGCCGGCTCATCGTGCTGCTCACGCTCGGCCAGACCGACCTGGAGGAGGCATCCCGTGAAGTGGGGGTGCCGGCCGAGCAGGGCATCGAGTCGGTCACCACGGCCCTGGAACGTCTCGAGCGCACCCTGGGCCAGTCGCTCAGCCAGCTCGAAGAACGCATGCACCGGCTCGGCACCGTCACCGGACAGCTGGACATGCCGACGGTCGACAGCATCCGCCACCGTGCTCAGGTCGGGCGGCGGCGCAACACGCTCCTGCTGGTCGCCGCGGCCCTCGCCCTGGTGGCCGGCGGCGGGTTCGTCGTCACCGACGGCGACGCCCTCGCCACCAGCGCCTCCCCGCCGCCCCGCGAGAAGATCGGTTCCGAGGGGCCCGACCTCGTGCTCAAGGCCCGCGAGATCGGCACCGACGACCTCCTCACCATGAAGCAGGTCGAACGCCTCGATCCGGAACGGCCCTGGCGGGTCGTCGACACCGATGACGACCTCTCATCCACCACGCCCTACGCCACCTGTCCCACCAAGAGGTTCGCCAACGGCGACCCCCTGCGCGCCTTCGTGCGCACCTACGAGGTGGGCGGCGCCGAGCTGAACGAACGGGTGGCCCAGGCGATCGAGGTCGCCCGGAGCCCCGAGCAGGCCGAGGAGGCCTACCAGCGCATGGTGCGCTGGTACTCCGACTGCGAGCACCCACGGGTGCAGCTGGTCGGCTCCTACATCGTCCAGCGGCCGTTCGGCGACTTCCGGATCCTGCGCCTGGAGTCGCACCGGTCGCCCGAACGCACCTTCACCGTCGGGTTCAGCCACTCCGGCACCGTCACCAGCACGCTGGTGCACGAGATCGACGGCACGAAGGCCCCGAAGATCGACGACTTCGCCCGCACCTTGAACGACTCGGTCGCCCAGGTCTGCAAGGAGAGCGGTGGGGAGTGCACCGAGGACATCGAGGTCGTCCCCACCGATCCGCCGCCGACGAGCGAGGCGCCGCAGTTCCTCGGCATCGTCGACCTGCCGCCGATCGCCGACATCGACAAGGTGTGGGCGGGCGTCAAGCCGTCCGCGAAGCTGGCCAACCCCGCTGCAACCCAGTGCGACACGGCCGACTTCGGCGGCAAGACGGTCGACGCCACACAGTCCAGGGTCTTCGTCATTCCTGAGGCGAGCGGACTCCCCAAGGAGTTCGGCGTCGCCGAGACCGTCGCTCGGTTCACGTCCGACGACACCGCCAAGGCCTTCATGGCCAAGGTCCGCAAGAAGGTGGCGAAGTGCCCCGATGCGAACCTCTCCGCCGAGGTCGACGGGGAGAAGTCGATCTCCACGAGCAACAGCACGGGCACGGCGTGGCGTGTCGGCTTCGAGGTCAACAAGAAGTCCAAGGTCTTCTACCGCATGGCGCTGATTCGCCGCGGTGCCGACATCGCCCAGGTGACGTTCACCCCGGCCGGCAAGTACGACATCAGCCAACGCGAGTTCACCGACCTGGCCGAGCGCGCCGCCCAGCGCCTCGTCTACCTGGACTGATCCAGCGGTTCGAGCGGGCTCACAGGTCGCGCAGGATCGCCCGCATCAGCTCAGCGGTCTCCGACGGCGTCTTGCCGACCTTGACCCCGGCGGCCTCGAGGGCCTCCTTCTTCGCCTGCGCAGTGCCCGAGGATCCCGACACGATGGCGCCGGCGTGGCCCATGGTCTTGCCCTCCGGCGCGGTGAAGCCGGCGACGTAACCGACGACCGGCTTCGTCACGTGGTCCTTGATGTACTCCGCCGCACGCTCTTCGGCGTCGCCGCCGATCTCACCGATCATGACGATCGCGGTCGTGTCGGGATCGGCCTCGAACGCCTCGAGAGCGTCGATGTGCGTCGTCCCGATGACCGGGTCCCCGCCGATGCCGATGGCGGAGGAGAAGCCGAAGTCGCGCAGCTCGAACATCATCTGGTAGGTCAGGGTGCCGGACTTCGACACCAGACCGATCGGACCGGTACCGGCGATCGTGGCCGGGGTGATGCCGGCGAGCGCCTCGCCCGGAGTGATGATGCCCGGGCAGTTCGGACCGATGATGCGAGTCTTCTTGTCCTGGGAGTACGCCCAGAACTCGGCGGAGTCCTGCACGGGGACGCCCTCGGTGATGACCACCACGAGGTCGAGGCCCGCGTCGATGGCCTCGATGACGGCGTCCTTGGTGAAGGCCGGTGGAACGAACACCACCGACGTGTCGGCACCGGTCTCTGCCATGGCCTCCTCGACCGTGCCGAACACCGGCAGCTCGACGTCGCTGCCGTCGGCGGCTACGTGACTGACCGTGGTGCCGGCCTTGCGAGCGTTGACGCCGCCGACGATGGCGGTCCCGGCCTTGAGCATCAGGGCGGTGTGCTTGGTCCCTTCACCGCCGGTGATGCCCTGGACGATGACCTTGGAGCCTGCATTGAGGTAGATCGACATCGTCCGTCCTTTACGTGTTCGCGAGTTCGGCGGCCTTGTCGGCCGCGCCGTCCATGGTGTCGACGAGGGTCACGAGGGGGTGGTTCCGAGCCTCGAGGATCCGTCGTCCTTCCTCCACTGCGTTGCCGTCCAGCCGCACGACCAGCGGCTTGGTCGCGGTGTCGCCGAGCAGGTCGAGGGCACCGACGATGCCGTTGGCCACCGCGTCGCAGGAGGTGATGCCGCCGAAGACGTTGACGAACACCGACTTGACCTGCTCGTCACCGAGGATGACGTCGAGTCCGTCGGCCATGACCTGCGCCGACGCTCCGCCGCCGATGTCGAGAAAGTTGGCCGGCGCGACCCCGCCGTGCGCCTCGCCGGCGTAGGCGACGACGTCGAGCGTGCTCATGACCAGGCCGGCGCCATTGCCGATGATGCCGACTGCGCCGTCGAGCTTGACGTAGTTGAGGCCCTTCTCCTTGGCCTTCGCCTCAAGCGGGTCGGTGGCGGCCTTGTCCTCGAACCGGGCGTGGTCCTCGTGCCGGAAGTCGGCGTTGTCGTCGAGGGAGACCTTGCCGTCCAGTGCCTCGAGCACGTCGCCCTCCAGGCGGGCGAGCGGGTTGACCTCGACGAGCGTGGCGTCCTCCTCGACGAACACGCGCCAGAGGGCGAGCACGAGCGCGACGGCCTGGTCGGTGAGCTCGTCGGGGAACGCGGCCTCGGCGACGATCTCGCGGGCCTTGGCGTCGTCGACGCCCGTGCCCGGATCGATGGGGATCTGCTTGACGGCATCGGGGTTGGTCCGGGCGACCTCCTCGATCTCCACACCACCCTCGACGCTGGCGATGCACAGGTAGCGACGGTTCGCGCGGTCGAGCAGGAAGGAGAAGTAGTACTCCTCCTCGATCGTGGCCGCGGGAGCGATGAGGACCCGGTTGACGGTGAGGCCCTTGATCTCCATGCCGAGGATCGCCTGCGCGTGCTCGTGGGCTTCGTCGGGAGTCTTGGCCAGCTTGACGCCGCCGGCCTTGCCGCGACCTCCAGCCTTCACCTGCGCCTTGACGACGACCACGCCGAGCTGCTCGGCAGCGGCTCTGGCCTCGTCCGGCGTGGTGGCGACGATGCCCTCGGTGACGGCGACGTCGTGCTTGGCGAACAGCTCCTTCGCCTGGTACTCCATCAGATCCACGGTGATGTCCGTTCTCCGGCGGGTGCCGAGCCGCGGGCGGCGTTCGGCACGGTGAGAATTGAGCGTTCGTGACTCTAGCCGTTCGCGACCCCTTCTTCATCGGTGGGGCGTGCGGCCGTACGGTGACACCAGTACTGTCACGAAGTCGACGACCCGCATCGCCAGAAGGGAATCCGATGAGCGCCACCCGCATCGCCACGTCCGACGTCGAGCTGAGCCTGCAGGTCAGCGGACCGGAGGACGGCCCGATCCTGGTGTTCGTGCACGGCTTCCCCGACAACCGCAGGGTGTGGGACCAGATGGTCACCGACCTCGAGGTCGATCACCGGGTGGCGAGCTACGACGTGCGCGGCGCAGGCGGGTCCACGGCCCCGTCGTCGCGAGCCGGCTACAAGATGAACCGGCTCGTCGACGACCTCGTCGCCGTCCTCGACCAGGTCGCTCCGGACGGACGCGCCGTCCACCTCATCGGCCACGACTGGGGCTCGGTCCAGCTCTGGGCGGCGGTGATGCGGGAGTCCACCGACGCCCGCCTGCGCGGTCGCCTCGCGTCCTTCACGTCCATCAGCGGGCCGGGCCTGGACCTGTTCGGGCACTTCCTCCGCAACGGGATCCGGCAACGCCGCTTCGGCGCCGTCGGTCGTCAGCTCCTGCACTCCTGGTACATCGGTGCGTTCCAGCTGCCGTTCGTGCCCGAGCTGGTGTTCTCACGCCTGGGAAGCCGTATCCGCACTCGCATGGAGGAGCGCCAGCAGCTCGTGGGCCACTGGGACGACGACACCTTCATTGCGGACGCTCGTCACGGCGTGAACCTGTACCGGGCCAACCGACTGGACTTCCGCCGGTCGACCACCGAGGTACCCGTCCAGCTCATCGTGCCGACCAAGGACGCGTTCCTGACCCCGGCTGTCTACGACGAGATCGAGTCGTTCGCTCCCGACCTGCGACGCCTCGACATCGTGGCCAACCACTGGGTCGTCCAGACGCAGCCCGCCTTCGTCGCCGACGCGGTTCGGGCCTTCGTTGCCGACCTCGCGCAGCGCTGACGCAGCACGGCAGCGTCATTCCCCCGCACGGCTGACGTCCACGCCCGTCGCGGCGTGGTCGTCGAGCCACGACCGGACACGTTCGACGTCGGCCTCGTCGCCGACCAGGACGACCTCGACGGCGTCCTCGGCCACGGCGGCGCGGCCGAGCTGGTCGACACCGAGACCGCCCCCCAGCAGCACGACCTCGTCGCCCGCGTCACGGCGTGCCCGCGCCACGGCGATCACCTCGTCGGCGCCTCCGCGCCCACCCACCACGATCCGTCGGCTGGTCACGCGCCCAGTGTGCCGATGGGCGTGAGTGCCCTCACACCTGGGAGCCGCTCTGAGCGAGGATCGACGGTTTCCCCGCTGGTCAGGGCCATAACACTTTGACGACACCGTTGATTCCTCTAGACTCGACGAGTCCTGCTCCCCAACCCGGAGGTCTGTGTGAGTTCGTCTGCGCCAAAACGCCGACTTGACCTCCGTCAGCAGACCCCTCCCAAGGCCAGCGGGCGGCGTGCAGCCTCCCGACGCCAGCGTCGGAGCTTCCGCCCCACCCCCGCGATGGCCGGCGCGTTTGCGCTGGTCGTAGCCGGAATCGGCTCGTCCGTCGTGTCGTCGCAGACCGACAAGGACGTCCTGAACGCCAACTACCAGACCATCTCGGCCAACTACGTCGGCGACAGTGGCGATGCCGGTGCCGGCGCTGCGGTCGACGTCAGTCGCGACTTCGACCGCGACCTGCTCGAGAAGCAGGCGAAGGCCCAGGTCGCCCAGCGTGCCGTCGCACTCAAGAACCTCGCTGAGAAGACGCAGGAGCGCGCCGACGAGCTCAAGCAGAACCAGTGGGTGCTCCCCGTCACCGGCTACCGCCTGTCGGCCCAGTTCGGCGCGCGCAGCTCGCTGTGGTCCAGCGGCATGCACACCGGTCTCGACATGTCGGGGCCCTCCGGCTCCACCATCGTGTCGGTCGCAGCCGGCACGGTGAAGTCGACCGGCTACGAGGGGTCCTACGGCAACCGCACCGTCATCACCCTCCTCGACGGCACCGACGTCTGGTACTGCCACCAGAGCCGGATCGCGGTCTCCCCCGGCGACAAGGTCGATCCCGGACAGGTCATCGGCTATACCGGCTCGACCGGCAACACCACGGGCCCCCACCTGCACCTCGAGGTCCACCCCGGCGGCGGCGACGCCGTCGACCCGGTCCCCGTGCTCCAGCAGCACGGCGTCAACCCCTGACCCTCCCCTCCCACGCTTCGCGTCAGAGCTTGTCGACGGGGGCGTAGCGCAGCAGCAGGCGCTTGACGCCCTGCGAGCCGAAATCGACCGAGGCCACGGCGTTGTCGCCCTGACCTTCCAGCGCGATGACCGTTCCGAGGCCGAAGCTGTCGTGGCTGACGCGGTCGCCCGGATCGAGGGACGGCACCTCGCGGGACCGCGACGAACGGGCCGCCACGGTCGACGAGCGGAATCGGTCCGACGCGGCGGGTCGGCGCGTCCATTGGGTCGGGGCAGTCGCTTCGCGGCGCCAGTCGACGAGGTGGTCGGGCAGCTCATCGAGGAACCGCGACGCCGGGTTGTACGACGGAGCGCCCCAGGCCGAGCGGCTGGTGGCCCTTGTGACATACAGACGGGAACGGGCGCGGGTGATGCCGACGTAGGCGAGGCGACGTTCCTCCTCGAGCTCGGCGGAGTCGCCCAGCGAGCGCATGTGCGGAAAGACGCCGTCCTCGAGCCCGGTGAGGAACACCACCGGGAACTCCAGGCCCTTGGCCGTGTGCAGCGTCATCAGGGTGACGACCCCGTCGCCCTCGTCGGGCAAGGAGTCGGCATCGGCGACCAGCGAGACCTGCTCGAGGAACGCCGCCAGCGACCCCGGCGCCAGGTCGGCTCCGACGTCTTCAGGCGCCACCGCGTCATCGGCGTCATCGTCGGGGACCGTGCTCGCCTGAACCACGAACTCTCTCGCGACGGCCACCAGCTCGGCCAGGTTCTCGACCCGGGTCTCGTCCTGCGGGTCCTTGCTGTTCTCCAGCGTGGCGAGGTAGCCGCTGCGCGTGAGAGCGGACTCGAGCACGGCGTCGGCGGGCTCCCCGGTGGCCGCGAGCTCCATGAGCCCACTCATGACCTCGACGAATGAGCCGATCGCGGTCAGCGAACGGGTGGCGAGATCGCCGGCCTCCTCGGCTCGACGCATGGCGTCCCAGAACGAGATGCCCTCACGGGCCGCGAGCCGCTCGACCGAGGCCTGCGCGCGGTCGCCGATGCCTCGCTTGGGCTCGTTGACGATGCGTCTCAGCGAGACGGTGTCGAGCGGGTTGACCAACACCCGGACGTAGGCGAGGGCGTCCTTGACCTCCTTGCGCTCGTAGAAGCGCACGCCGCCGACCACGCGGTACGGCAGCCCGACGCGGATGAAGACTTCCTCGAAAACGCGGCTCTGGGCGTTGGTGCGGTAGAACACCGCGACATCGGAGGCCTTGGCGTCGCCGGCGTCGGTGAGGCGGTCGACCTCGTCGGCCACGAACTGCGACTCGTCGCGTTCGTCGTCGCCGACGTAGCCGACGATCTTCTCGCCGTCGCCCTCGGCCGACCACAGCGTCTTGTCCTTGCGGCCCTCGTTGCGACTGATGACCGCGTTCGCCGCCGACAGGATCGTCTGCGTCGAGCGGTAGTTCTGCTCGAGCAGAATGGTCGAGGCGTCCGGGAAGTCGTCCTCGAACTCGAGGATGTTCCGGATGCTGGCGCCGCGAAAGGCGTAGATCGACTGGTCGGAGTCGCCCACGACCATGAGATCGGACTCGTCGTCGCACAGCTCGCGGATGAGGGCGTACTGGGCATGGTTGGTGTCCTGGTACTCATCGACGAGCACGTGCCGGAACCGACGGCGGTAGGTCTCGCGCACGTCCGGAAACGCCTGGAGCAAGTGGACCGTCATCATGATGAGGTCGTCGAAGTCCATGGCGTTGGCCGCCTTGAGCCGCCGCTGGTAGTGCCCGTACGCCTCGGCGTAGAGCTCCTCGGTGGGGTTCGCGGCCCGGCCGCCCGCGGCCTCGTGGTCGACGAGATCGTTCTTGAGATTCGACACCCAGTTCAGGACCGCCCGCGGATTGACGCGCTTGGGGTCGAGGTCCATGTCGCGGCACACCAAGGTCATCAGCCGACGTGAGTCGGCGGCGTCGTAGACCGAGAACGACGAGGTGTACCCGAACCGGGTGGCCTCGCGACGAAGGATGCGCACGCAGGCGGAGTGGAAGGTGGAGACCCACATCATCCGAGCGGCGCCGCCCACCAGCGAGGCCACACGCTCGCGCATCTCGGCGGCGGCCTTGTTGGTGAACGTGATGGCCAGGATGGAGCCCGGGTGCGCTCCCCGCGCGGCGATGAGCCACGCGATGCGCCGCGTGAGCACGCGGGTCTTGCCCGACCCGGCGCCGGCGACCACGAGGAGCTGACCGACGGGGTGGCTCACGGCCTTGCGCTGCGCGTCGTTGAGGTCCTCGAGCAGCGCCTCCGAGCGGGGTCGCCGAGACCCACGACCACGCGGTTCTCGGTCGTTCGGAGGGGCCGCCTGCGGGGGCACGGGAAACGGCAACGTCATCGTCGTCCCAGCCTACGTTCCGCGAGCGACATCCCGGCTGCGCCCCGGCGGCGCGGACCAGGTGGCTCGACGTCCGCCCGCTCATCGTTCCCGCGGACCCACCCGGCGTGCTAGAAACACCTGATGGAAACGCTGCACATCGACTCGACGACCGACGAGGCTCCCTTCGAGCAGGTTCGCCGTCAGATTGCCGAAGCAGCGGCCGCAGGACTGTTGGCACCTGGTCACCGGCTTCCCACGGTGCGCCAGCTCGCCGAGGACCTCGGCCTGGCCGTCAACACCGTGGCCCGGGCCTACAAGGAGCTCGAGGCCGACGGGGTCGTCGAGACCCACGGACGGCACGGCACGCTCGTGGCGACCCGCCGCATCGGCGACGCCGACGCCGGGGACGCCGCGACGTCGTTCGTCCACATCGCTCGGAGCCGGGGCTTGTCACTCGACGAGGCGCAGCGTCTCGTGGAGAAGGCCTGGCTGCGCTGAGTCTTCACACGTCGAGGCGGCCGATCTCGGGGGTCTCCGGACCGAAGTGCCGGAACATCACCCGACTGCGGACCCGATCGCCCCACCGCTGAAGCCGCCGCTCGCCCCACGGCGTTCGTCCCACGATGCGGAACCGCACGGTGTTGAGCACGATCACGTACGCGATGGCCCACGGCGGTCGTCGCGGCAGGCCCAGCTCGCGCATGCTGCGTGGCCCGAGCAGTGTCGTCAGCATGCTCAGGAGCCGCTCGCGCGTGAGCACCCGGCCGGCCCGGGCGAATCGACGGAAGTGAAGACCGCTCTGCGCCTCCAGGATGGCCCCGGCCAGGCGCGGGCCGGCTTCGCTGATGTCGTCCTGGGCGAGCAACACGTGGTAGTTCAGCCGATGCTGGTCCTTCTCGGTGTCGACGAGCCACTCGTCGTCGACCCCCATGAGCCAGCCGATGTATCTCCACAGGTGCATGACGGCCAGCGAATCGGCTCGGGTGACCCGGGCTCCGAGAGCCCGCACCCCGAGCAGCAGCACCCCGTTGAACAGGCCGAGGGTCGCGGCCTGGTCGGTCTGGTTGATCGGCAGGCCCCACCGAGCCACGTCCCATCGGCCGACGAAGGTCTCGTTCACGAGCGCGTGCATGACGCGGACGTGCACGGTCAACCGGTAGCCCTCCTGGCCGCGCCGCATCCCGCCCGGCCGTCCGATCGCCACGGCCCACTTCTGGGTCTCGCCGAGCCGTCGCATCGTCATGTCGCCGCTGAGCCCTCCGGTGGCTACCAAGAGGTCGGTCGGGCCGCCGAACCGGTATCCGCCGAGCAGAGACAGCTGCAGCAGCACGTCGGCCACGTTCTGCCCGAGGCGACGTGACACGCGGGCGCCCTCCTCGAGCAGGTCCCAGTCGACCCAGTCGGGCACCTGGTCCACGAGCTCGAAGAACGACCGCAACGCAGCCGGTGCCTCGTCGTCCGGGCCCACGCCGTCGACGATGGCCGTGCGCAGCTGCGCCATGCTCACCCGATCGGGGTCGCCGACCGGCAGACGCATCGCTCGGGCCAGGGCCGCCCCGAGCTCGTCCTGTCGCATGAATCCTTCGGCGACGCGCTGCATGAGCTCCTCGTCCACCTCGCGGACACCCGCCACGCGGCGCAGGATCCGTCCGAGGCGGGCGCTGCGGACCTCGGCCGCACGGTACCTGCTCGGGATCGTGACAGTGCTGGTCAACGTCATGGGCCGATGATGACACGAGTGATCGCTCGCATACAATTCGCGTCATGACGAGCACCCGTCCGACGTCGACCCGCAAGACCCCGCAGCAGGAGCGCTCCCGGGCGATGGTCGAGCGCATCGTCGAAGCCGGGCACGCGGTGCTGCTGCGCGACGGGTATGACAAGGCCTCCACCAACAACGTCGCCGCCGAGGCCGGCATCAGCCCGGGATCGCTCTACCAGTACTTCCCGAACAAGGATGCCGTGACCACGGCCGTCGTCGAGCGCTACTCCGACCACCTCGCCGAACGCATCACCGCCGCCCTGGCCGACCAGTTCGACGAGTCCGGGCCCACCATGGTGCGGGCCACGCTCGATGCCCTGCTGGACGCGCTCGAGGAGAACGCCGAGTTCCTGCGGGTGGTGATCGACGAGCTTCCCCGCGCCGAGAACAGCAGCCGTGCCGAGGCCCTGGAACAGCGCATCATCGGGCTCGTCGGTGCCTACCTCTCCGCGCGTCGGCACGACCTGCACGACGTGCAGCCGTCCACGGCCGCCTGGATCATGGTGCGCTCGATCGAGCACCTCACGGTGCGGTACGTGCTCGAGCACCCGCCCATCGATCGCGACGTGTTCGTGTCCGAGCTCGTCCGCCTCGTCGCCGGCTACCTCCCCGAGGCGTAGCGGCGGCGTCGCCCCGTCCGCGTCACTCGGCCGTGGTGTTCGGCTTGCGCCAGCTCCGCTCGAACGGCAGGCGCCACGCGCGCGGCGCGATCAGCTGGTGCACGGCGTTGGGACCCCACGTCCCGGGCGCATACGGCCGCACGGGCGGCGGGTCGTCGAGCAGTGGCTGCGAGATCGCCCAGAGACGCTCGATCCCCTCGGCGGTGGTGAACAGCGTCCGCTCGCCGCGCATCGCGTCGTAGATGAGGCGCTCGTAGGCCTCGAGCACGTCGCCGGCTCGCTCGCTCTCCTGCATCGCGAACTGCATGCTCAGCTTGTCCAGCCGCATGCCGGGTCCGGGGCGCTTGCCGTAGAACGACAGCGACATCTTGGAGGAGTCGGCAAGGTCGAACGTCAAGTGGTCCGGTCCGGACAACCCGACCCCGGACCCCGCGGGAAACATGCTCTGTGGCGGCTCGCGGAAGGCGATGGAGATGATGCGCGCACCCTCGGCCAGCCGCTTGCCCGTCCGCAGGAAGAACGGCACGCCGGCCCAGCGCCAGTTGTCGATCTCCGCGCGCAGGGCCACGAACGTCTCGGTCTCCGACTCCGCGGTGACTCCCGGCTCCTCGCGGTATCCCTGGTACTGCCCTCGCGTCACCTGCGTCGGGTCCAGCAGCCGCATCGAGCGGAAGACCTTGTTCTTCTCCTCGCTGATCGAGTCCGAGTCGAGCGTGGTGGGGGGTTCCATCGCCATGAACGCCATCACCTGGAACAGGTGCGTGACCACCATGTCCTTGAAGGCACCGGTGTCCTCGTAGAAGCCGGAGCGGCCCTCGAGCGACAAGGTCTCCGGGACGTCGATCTGCACGTGATCGATGAAGTTGCGGTTCCAGATCGGCTCGAACAGGCCATTGGCGAACCGGAACGCCAGGATGTTGAGCGCCGCCTCCTTGCCGAGGAAGTGGTCGATGCGGAAGATCTGCTGCTCGTCGAACACTTCATGGATCGAGGAGTTGAGCGCTTGCGCGCTCTCGAGGTCGGTGCCGAAGGGCTTCTCCATGATGATGCGCGACCGGTCGACGAGGTCGGCAGCGTCGAGCGTCCGGACGACGTCGAGCGCGGCTGAGGGCGGCACGCTCAGGTAGTGCAGGCGCCGCGGCTCTCCGCCCAGCTCGGCCTCCAGCTCCGCCGCCTTCGCCGCCAGGGCCTCGGCGCCGGCCTTCACGTTGACGTAGTGCAGCTTGGTGGCGAACTCCGCCCACTGCTCAGGCCGCGCCGACCGGGTGCTGAACTCACGCCCGGCGTCCTCGGCGAACGCCCGGAACGAGTCGTCGTCGTGCTCGTCGAGGGAGACGCCGATGATGCGCGAGTCCGACACGAGGCCGGACTGCAGCAGGTGCATGACGCCCGGCAGCAGCTTGCGCCGGGCGAGATCGCCCGTGGCGCCGAAGATCACGATCAGGTGCGGTTCGTCCACCTGCTCAGGCTAGACCCACGGAAGGCCTCGCGTTGCTACAGTTTTTTCCATGCCTGAGATGAGCATGAACACCGTCATCCACCGGGCCGTCCGCCGCGACCTCGATCGGTTCGTGACCGCCCTGACGGACTTTCCCACCGGCGACACCGATCGGGCCGCTGGGCTGGCCCGCGCCTGGGCGCACTTCGACGGCCAGCTGACCGACCACCACGAGGGCGAGCACCGGATCGCCTGGCCCGCGCTGCAAGCGGTCGGTGTGACCGCCGAGCTGATGACCACCCTCGACGCCGAGCACGAAGCCATGGCCGCGGCGATGAGCGAGGCCCGCCGTGCGATCGCCGACCTGGCGCGCACCGCGAGCGCGGAGGACGCTGCAGCCGCTCGGGCCGCGTTCACCACGCTGCGGTCGGTGACCATCGCCCACCTCGACCACGAGGAGGCCGAGCTCGAGTCGATCTACCTGCACCAGCACGACCGGCCGGAGCTCCAGGCGATGGTCGCGGCCTTCCGCAAGGACAGTGGACCCCCGAAGGCCGGCCAGATGTTCGCCTGGTTGCTCGACGGCGCAGGCGATGCCGAGCGCACCGCGCTTCGCGCGCTGGTGCCCGGTCCCGTCGTGACGATCTTCTCCACGCTGTTCGGACGCCGTTACCGCAAGACCGTCGCTCCCGTCTGGTCCGCAGCCTGACTCAGATCAGTCGACGGTCGTTGGCCCACCGGGTCAGCTCGTGCCGGCTGGAGAGCTGGAGCTTGCGCAGCACGCTCGACACGTGCGTCTCGACCGTCTTGATGGAGATGAACAGCTCCTTCGCCACCTCCTTGTAGGCGTAGCCGCGCGCGATCAGGCGCATGACCTCTCGCTCGCGCTCGGTCAAACGGTCGAGATCCTCATCGACCTGGGCGATCTCGATCGTTCCGGCGAACGCGTCGAGCACGAAGCCCGCGAGTCGCGGCGAGAACACCGCGTCTCCCCCGGCGACCCGGTGGAGAGCGGCCACGAGCTCCGGGCCGGAGATGTTCTTCGTGACGTAGCCCCGCGCGCCGGCACGGATGACGCCGATGACGTCCTCGGCGGCGTCGCTGACCGACAGCGCGAGAAAGGTGGTCTGCGACCCGAGCTTCTGGAGCCGGCGCAGGACCTCCAGCCCGCCCCCGCCGGGCATGTGGACGTCGAGGAGCACGACGTCGGGACGGTGCTCGGTGATGGTGGTCACGGCGGTGTCGACGTCGTCGGCCTCGGCCACGACCTCGATGCTGTCGCCACCGGAGGTCGCCCGCTCGAGCTCGGCCCGCACCCCGGTGCGGAACATGGCATGGTCGTCGACGAGCACGACACGAAGAGTGGTCATGCGGGGGCCTCCTGATCTGGGGTGTCCGTCGGTGCGCCGGACCGGAGCGGCAGGCGCAGCCTGATCTCCGTGCCCTCGCCGGGAGCGCTCCGGATCGTGACCGTTCCGCCGTGCCGCTCGACCCGGCCCACGATCGATCCGCGGAGGCCCAGCCGGTCGTCGGCGACCTTCTCGGGATCGAAGCCCGCACCGCGGTCACGGACGAACACGTCCGCGACCCGGCCGTCGCACTCGGCGTAGACGTGGACTCGGCCAACACCAGCGTGTTTCGCGGCGTTGATGATGGCCTCCCGCGCAGCCCGGGTCAGCGCGGACACGTCGTCATCGAGCGCGACGTCACCGACCCCCACCACCTCGACCTCCACGTGGTGGGCGTCCTCGACCTCCACCGCCGCCGCCCGGAGAGCTGCGAGCAACGAGTCGTCGGGACGGTCCTCATCGCCGTAGAGCCAGGCTCGGAGCTCGCGTTCCTGCCGACGGGCGAGCGTGGCGACGGCCGCAGGGTCGTCCGCGCTCTTCTGCAGGAGCGCGAGGGTCTGCAGGACGGAGTCGTGCAGATGTGCGGCGACGTCGGCTCGCTCCTGCGACCGCACCCGCTCGCGCCGTTCGGCGCTCAGGTCACCGAGCAGCTTGGTGATCCACGGGCCGAGGATGAGGGCGACTCCGACCAGCGCGATGCCCGTGGCCGACGCGACGTCCACCACGCCGCTGAGACCGCGCTCCTGGGTGAGGACGAACCCGGCGGCCAGGGCCACCATCGCGATCCCCCCACCGATCCGCGCGGCGAAGGCCCACCCGGAGGTCTTCCGCATCCAGCGACGCCAGGCGACGTCATCGAGCTGGCGCCAGATCAGGGCGACGCCCAGAAGACCCACGAGCAAGGGCAGCAGGAGCGACGCGTTGACGCCGCGACCCGTGACCTGCAGGAGCAACAGCACGCCCACCCCGATCGCGCTGATCGCCACGGTCTGCAGCACCTCGCGTGGTCCGATCCGGACTGGACCGGTGCGCAGGCCTCGTCGCGTCGCGGACTCCAGGCCGACCGGCACGTCCGGCTCGGTGAGCGGCAGCAGCCGCCACAAGATGAGATACGCCAGCACACCGACGCCGTTGAACCAGGTGGCGATGACGAACACCACCCGGACGCCGAGGACCGGCACGCCGAGGTGGTCGGCCAACCCGGCTGCGACGCCACCCACCAGTCGATGGTCGGCGGGCCGGCTCGCGCGCCGGTAGACCACCGGATCGCCGGCGACGGAAGGCTCGGTCACTCGTCGATCGTCACACGCGCGCACCGGCGAGCGCCAGCGCGGACACCCCTGCCCTGACCCTGAGACGCTGCCGGACGTTTCAGGGTCGTACCCGATGGTCGCGCCGTCGTTCAGCGGCGACCATGGGGACATGAACGAGACCCAGGACCGTCCCGACCAGGACCATCATCGCGACGGATTCGACTCACACCGGCTGCGCACCATCGCCGACATGCGCCGCTCCCGCGACGACCGCATCCTCGCCGGAGTCTGCGCCGGCGCAGCGAAGTACCTGAGAGTGGATCCAGTGGTTGTCCGGGTCGTCATCGCCGTGCTGACCTTCGTGGGTCTTGCCGGGTTGATCCTGTACATCGCCGCGTGGTTCTTCCTGCCGTCTGAGGACGCGGACCGGAGCATCGCTGCCGACTGGTTCAACCTGGACCGCAACGAGGAGCAGGTCCGCATCGTCGGGCTGGCGGTCGCAGGCGTGCTCGCCGTCCTGGCGATCGTCGGCGACAACAGCTGGAACTGGTGGGGCGTCCCCTGGATCCTGGTCCCGCTCGGGATCCTGTACTGGCTGTTCGTCGTCCGGCCCCGCAGACGCAAGCTCGATCGCGATCACGGCACCACGCCACCCGACGGTGGCGTCGCCGCGGCCCGGGTCACCGCAGAGCTGCCCCACACCGGGACGGCCGCGGAGCCGCAGAGACCGCTCACCGAACCGCAGACCGGCCGCTCCCCCGGATCACCGAGTCTCACCGCGTTGACGTTGTCGCTCGCGGCGATCGGCGTGGCGGTGACCGTGCTCGTCGGGCAGGCCAACGGTGGCACCGCGTGGACGACCTACGTGGCAGTCGCCCTGGGAGTCGTCGCCGTGGGCCTGGTGGTCGGGACGGTCTTCGGCCGGCCAGGGCCCCTCATCCCGATCGGCATCGTGCTGGTCGTCGTCCTGGGCATCGGGTCCCTGATCCCGGATGCCGCCATCGGCGAGCGCGCCGTGGCACCCGCCAGGGCCGCCGACGTCGTGGGCACCTACGAGCACGGGATGGGGAAGCTCCAGCTCGACCTCTCCGACGTGGCGGACGCCGCGCAGCTCACCGGCAGCACGGTGAGCGTCGACAACGGCATGGGCGAGATCGTGGTCATCGTGCCGGCAGACCTCAACGTCGCCGTGGAGGCCACGCTCTGGGCCGGTGAGATCAAGGCCTTCGAGCGGAAGGTCAGCGGGACCGACAACGAGCTCCTCCGATCCGCCGACGATCCGGCCGCGCCGGCGCTCACGCTTCATCTCGAGCAGCGATTCGGCACCATCACGGTGGTGACCCGATGAACCGCCATCCGTTCCGCTGGGACAGCTTGGTGTTCGGGCTGTTCTTCCTGGCCATGATCGGCCAGTGGTCGGTCTGGGACCGAGGCCTGCTCGACCCGTCCGAGCTCGCCTACATCAACGCGGCCGTGCTGATCGCACTCGGCGGAGTGGGGATCCTCCTCACCGCCGTCGGCTCCCGCTCCGACCGACGCGTCGCCCCGTTCACCCCCACCACTGATCGGGCCTCGGCGCCCGACGACACCACCGACGAAGGGACTACCCCATGACCACCGACAAGCGACTCATGCGCAGTGACGACGACCGATGGATCGGCGGAGTGTGCGGCGGACTCGCCGAGTACACCGGTGTCGACGCCGGCCTCATCCGCCTCCTGGTGGCCGTCGCGACCGTGCTGGGCGCGGGATCGCTGATCCTCGCCTACATCGCGGCCTGGGTCATCATGCCGAAGGCTCCGCCGACGCCGTTCCACCCGTACCCGAACCAGCCGACCACACCTCCCGCGCCCGAACCGCCGTCGGAGTGAAGTCGGAGAAGAGCCCGTCGATGCCGGCATCGAAGAAGGTGAGGTACTCCGGGAGCATGTCGCCGTAGTCGGACTTCTCGGTACCGATCCGCAGGTTCTCAGGCAGGAACGCGTTCTCGTCGCGCATCGTCCAGATGTGCACCTCGAGGCCGGCCTCGTGGGCTCGCTCGACCAACCCGGTCGGCGCCCCGAGGGACCCTCCGTCCATCGCGACGACCAAGCTCTTGTGCGGCCCGATGGCGTCGGCGTAACCGGCCACGAGCTCCAGTCCCTCCGGCGTCATCAGGTCCGCGTAGGTTCGAGCGTCGCCGGCGGCGACGAAGTCTGCCGGACCGCCCTTCGGCGACACCAGCTGCACCAGGAACAACGGCGACCGTCGCCGAAGATCCCGCAGGTTGGCCGACTCGAACGACTGGATGATGACCGGGGCGTCGGCGTGGTTCAGGCCCGAACGCTCCAGTGAGTCGACCAGCAGGTCGTTGAGGTCGATGCCGACACTCTGGAAGTACGTCGGATGCTTGGTCTCGACGTAGATGCCGACGGGAGACCCGCGACGCCGTGCCCCCTCCTCGGCGATGGCCACGACCTCGTCGAACGTCAGGATGGGGTCGAGCCCGGCCAGCGCGACGTTGGCGGGCCGGATGTCCGGAATACGTTCGGTGGCGGTCAGTCGTTTGAGCTCCTCGAGGGTGAAGTCCTCGGTGAACCAGCCCTCCTTCTCCACCCCGTCGACGGTCTTGGTGGTCCGCCGGTCGGCGAACTCCCGATGATCGGCGACATCGGTCGTGGACCCGATCTCGTTCTCGTGCCGGACGACGAGGTGACCGTCGCGGGACGCCACCACGTCGGGCTCGATGTAGTCGGCACCGCTGTCGATCGCGAGGTCGTAGGACGGGCGGGTGTGCTCGAGACGGAGACCAGGGACACCCCGGTGCGCGATGACGAGCGGGCGCTGGGTGATCTTCACCCGTTCATCCTCACACTCCCCCGCCGTGGACGACGCGGACGGCACCGTCACGTCGAGGGTCGGCCGCAGCCACGAGACGGCCGTCGGAGCCGCGAGACGTGGCCGCGACGCCGCCGAAGTACATGGTGAGGTCGGTCTCGACCTTCACCTCCTCGTCCGGGCGTCCGGCCCGGTGCACGTGGACACGAGGATGGTTGACCGCCTCCTGAAGACTCAGGCCACCGCTCACGAACGCCGCCAGCGCCTGCACGATCGCCGTCGAGATGCGATCGGCACCCGGCGAGCCGATGGCCAGCGACGACCCGTCCTCGTGGTGGGCGACCGTCGGCGCCATGTTCGAGAGCAGCCGAGAGCCGGCCGGCAGCCCGTGCAACCCGCGCGGATTGAGCTCCTGCTCACCCAGACAGTTGTTCAGCCAGATGCCCGTCCCGGCGGCGACCATGCCCGAGCCGTAGCCCGACGAGACGGTGATGGAGCAGGACCCGCCGTCGCTGTCCGAGGCCGACACGTGGGCCGTCGACGCGGACTCCAGCACCGCCCGGTGGTCGCGATCAACACGGCCCAGGAACTCCGCTGCATCGCGGGCGAGGTCGTCGGTGTGGTCGAAGACGTCCAGCCGATGGCCGAGGACCGCCCGCTGCGCCCGGACCAGGTGGGCGATGTCGTCCTTGGTCCACGCGCCGGACGGACGCCCGTCGAGCAGCCGGAGCATGGCCGCGACGCACACGCCGCCGACCGCAGGCGGCGGGTTGGTGCCGAGCGACCACTCACCGACGCGCGTCAGCAGGGCCGGACGGACGACGGGAGCGTAGGCGGCGAGATCGGCCGGACCCAGGATCCCACCACGTGCGAGGACGTCGTCACTGATGAGCTGCGCGAGGTCGCCGGTGTGCAGGGCCGATGGTCCGTGCTCGGCGATCTGCTCAAGACTCTCGGCGAGGTGCGGCGGCCGGACGAGCTCGGTGGTGATGGTCCCGTCCGGTGCGTGGACGGCGGCACGACTCAGGTCGTCCCAGCCGAAGATGTCGTCGTGGACGTACTCGAGGTAGTAGCGCGAGGCCGAGCCGAGCCGAAATCCGCCCCGTGCGACCGCGACGGCCGGCGCGACGATCTCGCGCCACGGCACGCGACCCCAGCGTCGGTGCGCCTCGCCGAACCCGGCGACGGCTCCGTGGGTGGCGACAGACCCGGGTCCGATCGTGACCGTGACGCCACCGCCGTACGCGGTGTCGACGTCCCAGGTGCCGGCGGCGTGGCGGACGTCGCCGTCGGGGCCGGGCGCGGCGGGCAGGTCGCGTCCCCGACCCGGCATGTCCATCCAGCCGTCCACGGTGTGGGGGGCTCCGCCGTCCGGGGGCTGCACCGTCACGAAACCACCGGAGCTGAGGGAGACGATGCCCACCTCGTTGACCATCGTCACGAACGCTGCGGCCAGGGCCGCATCGACCGCGTTGCCGCCGGACAGCGCGACCTGCTCCCCGGCGTCGGCCGCAGCCTCGCTCGGCGCGGCGATGGCGACGTCAGGCATGCACGCAGGCTACCGGCGGCTCGGGCGGCACCCGGTGGCCGCCGGCACGCATCGGCCGGGCGGTGGGCCGGGTACCCCCGGTAGCGTGAACGCCATGAGCGACGACGACCAGCTGTTTCCGAGATCCAGCCTCCCGGAGACCACGCGCATCGGAGAGCTGCTCCGCCAGGAGACCATCGGCGGGATCCTGCTCATCGTGGCCGCCACGCTCGCCCTGATCGCTGCCAACGTGGGCGACGGGTACGCCGACCTCCGCGACTCCGTCATCGGGCCCTCCGCCCTCCACCTCGACCTCTCGCTCGGGACGTGGGCTGCCGACGGTCTCCTCGCGATCTTCTTCTTCGTCGTCGGGCTGGAGCTCAAGCGCGAGTTCGTGGCCGGTGACCTGCGCGACCCCCGCCGCGCGGCGGTGCCGATCGTCGCTGCCGTGGGCGGCATGGCCCTGCCGGCGCTCGTCTACCTCCTGGTGAACTGGGGCGGAGCCATGCGCGGCTGGGCCATCCCGACGGCCACGGACATCGCCTTCGCGCTCGCCGTCCTTGCCGTCATCAGCACCCACCTGCCGTCAGCGTTGCGCACCTTCTTGTTGACGCTGGCAATCGTCGACGACCTGCTGGCCATCACGATCATCGCCTTCTTCTACACCGACGACCTCGCCCTCATCTGGCTGCTGGTCGCGGTGCTGCCGATCGCGGCCTTCGCCGTGCTCGTGCAGCGTCGGATCTGGTCCGGCTGGCTGCTGATCCCGCTGGCCGTGCTCGCCTGGGGGCTCGTCCACGAGTCGGGCGTGCACGCGACGGTGGCCGGCGTGCTGCTGGGCTTCACGGTGCCGGTGCTGCGTCGCGACGAAAAGGACGGGCCCGGCCTCGCGGAGCACCTCGAGCACGTCGTCCGGCCACTCTCGGCCGCCGTGGCCGTGCCGATCTTCGCGTTCTTCTCCGCCGGGGTCGCCGTCGACGGCTGGGACGGCCTGACCGACGCACTCGGCAACCCGATCACCATCGGCGTCGTGCTCGGCCTCTTCGCGGGCAAGACGATCGGCGTGTTCGGAGCGACGTGGCTGGCCGCGATGTTCACCCATGCGCACCTCGACAACGACCTCTCCTGGTGGGACGTCCTCGGTCTCGCGATGCTCAGCGGCATCGGCTTCACCGTGTCGCTGCTCATCGGTGAGCTGGCGTTCGGGATGAACTCCGAGGCCGACGACTACGTCAAGGTCGGGGTGCTGGTGGGTTCGCTGGTGGCCGCCATGGCCTCGGCGGTCGTCCTGCGTGCGCGGAACCGGGTGTACTGCCGCATCGAGGAGGCAGAGCAGCGCGAGGCGGACGAGGCCGCGGCGCGCGGCGAGTAGGCGGTCATTCCCACTCGATGGTCCCGGGCGGCTTGCTGGTGATGTCGAGCAGCACCCGGTTGACCTCCTCGACCTCGTTCGTGATGCGGGTGGAGATGCGCTCGAGCAGGTCGTAGGGCAACCGGCCCCAGTCGGCGGTCATCGCGTCCTCGCTGGTGACCGGCCGCAGCACGATGGGGTGCCCGTACGTGCGGGCGTCGCCCTGGACGCCCACCGAGCGCACGTCGCCCAACAGCACCACCGGGAACTGCCAGATGGTGTCGTTCATTCCGGCCCGCTCGAGCTCCTCACGCGCGATCGCATCGGCTTCGCGGAGGATGTCGAGCCGGGCGGCATCGATGGAGCCGATGATCCGGATCGCGAGTCCCGGACCCGGGAACGGGTGCCGCCAGACCATCGCGGCCGGCAACCCGAGCTGCTCGCCCACGTGCCGCACCTCGTCCTTGAACAGGGTCCGCAGCGGCTCGATGAGCCGGAACTGCAGGTCCTCGGGCAATCCGCCGACGTTGTGGTGGCTCTTGATGTTGGCCGCGCCCTCGCCGCCGCCGGACTCCACGACGTCGGGGTAGAGCGTGCCCTGCACGAGGAACTCGACCGGAGTACCTGCCGCGTCGGCGACGATCTCCCGCTCGGCCGCCTCGAACACCCGGATGAACTCGCGACCGATGATCTTGCGCTTGAGCTCCGGGTCGGTGACACCCTCCAGGAAGCCGAGGAAGCGTTCCCGGGCGTCGACGACCTTGAGGTCGACCCCGGTGGCGTCGACGAAGTCGCGCTCGACCTGCTCGGCCTCGCCCTGGCGCAGCAGGCCGTGATCGACGAAGACGCAGGTCAGCTGGTCACCGATGGCCCGTTGCACGAGCGCCGCTGCCACGGCGGAGTCGACTCCGCCCGACAGCCCGCAGATGACCCGCTTGTCCCCGACCTCGGCGCGGATGAGCTCGACCTGCTCCTCGACGATGTTGGCACTCGTCCAGGTCTGGCGGCAGCCGGCGATGTCGACCAGGAAGTGCTCGAGCACGGCCTGGCCGTGCTCGGTGTGCATGACCTCGGGGTGCCACTGCACCCCGGCCAGCTTGCGGTCGAGCTGCTCGAAGGCGGCCACCGTCGCGCGCGGCGAGCGGGCGTTGACGGTGAACCCGGGCGGAGCGGCGACGACTTCGTCGCCGTGCGACATCCAGGACGTCAGGGCCTCAGGCAGGCCGGTGAGGAGCGTGCCCGGCTCGAGGACCGAGACGACCGTGCGGCCGTACTCACGTTGCCCCGTGCGGGCGACGGTTCCGCCGAGCGCCTGAGCCATCGCCATGAAGCCGTAGCAGATCCCGAAGACGGGCACGGATCCGTCGACGATGGCCTCGTCGAGCACCGGCGCACCCACCTCGTAGACGCTCGACGGGCCGCCGGACAAGATGATGGCGGCCGGCTTGCGAGCGAGCATCTCGGCGGCCGGCATGGTGTGCGGGACGATCTCGGAGTACACCCGTGCCTCACGCACGCGCCGAGCGATGAGCTGCGCGTATTGAGCCCCGAAATCGACGACGAGGACGGTGTCATGATCAGGGTGCACGGCATGATCGTATCGGCCCGAAAGATTTCTGAAATCGAGGAGTAACCCTTCGTTCGGACGGTCGTTGAACTGGTTGGATCTAACAACACTCCCTCCCGTTAGATCATGTGCCCGCTCCTCGTGGCACGACAGAGCCCGACCCGTGAGCTCCCTCCCGGTCGGGTTCTGTGCATTACCAGGGCTTTTGCCCGGCCGGACCGGCCTGGGACGGACCTCGCCGGGTCCTTCAGACAGCCTCGATCGGCAGCCGAAGGGCCGCAGGGGCGTCGTCGGGGACGACCGGGTGCATCGGCTTGACCGGTGCGACGGGTCGGTACGCCTCGCCCACGGGCGGACGCGGGTCGGACTCGCCACGGTTGGGCCACATCGCCATGGCGCGTTCCGCCTGGGCGGTGATCGTCAGCGAGGGGTTGACGCCCAGGTTGGCGCTGATCGCCGAACCGTCGACGACGTGCAGCCCGTCGTAGCCGTACAGGCGGTGGTACGGATCGATGACGCCCGTCCCGGGGTCGTCGCCGATGGCGCACCCGCCCATGAAGTGAGCGGTCATCGGCACGTTGAACGGTTCACCGATCGACCCACCCGCCGTGCCCTTCATGTGCTTGGCCATGTGCTGAACGGCCTCGTGGGCCGGCTGGATGAACGTGGGGTTCGGCGCCCCGTGGCCCTGACGCGAGGTGAGCTTGCGGCGTCCGGTGATGCCGCGCTTGGTGTAGGTGGTGATCGAGTTGTCGTGCGTCTGCATCACCAGGGCGATGACGGTGCGCTCGGACCAGTGCCTCAGGTCGTAGAGCTTGAGCAGGTTGCCCTTCTCCCGCCACATCTCGCGGAGCCAGACTCGCCAGCGCGGCGTGTCGGTGCTGCCGTCGGTGAGCACGGTCTGCATCAACGACATGGCGTTCGACCCCTTGCCGTAGCGCACCGGCTCGACGTGGGTGTGCTCGTCGGGGTGGAACGAGGAGGTGATCGCGACGCCATGGCTGTAGTCGACGTCGCGCGAGTCGGCGATCGCCCCGAGCAGGGCCTCGGAGTTCGTCCTGGTCAACAAGCCCAGGCGGTCGGAGACGTCCGGCAGGATGTCGCGATCCCGCATGCGGTGCAGCAGCTTCTGCGTGCCCATCGTGCTGGCCGCGAACACCACGTGCTGAGCGGTGATCGTGCGGTGCGGCCGGAACCGCTTGTTCGTGCGCCGGGTCTCGATCGTGTAACCGCCACCCGCGCGCGGACGGACCGCCACGACCGTGGTGAGGGGGTGGATCTCGGCCCCGTTGTTCTCCGCGAGGTACAAGTAGTTCTTGACCAGCGTGTTCTTGGCGTTGTGGCGACACCCGGTCATGCATTCGCCGCATTGCAGACAGGCGTTCCGCTGTGGACCGGCGCCCCCGAAGTACGGGTCGCCGACGTCTGCTCCCGGCTCGCCGAAGACGACGCCGACCGGCGTGTGGTGGAACGTGCCCTCCACACCCATGTCGGCGGCGACCTGCTTGACGACGCGGTCGGCCGCCGTCTCGATCGGGTAGATCGTGACGCCGAGCATGCGCTTGGCCTGGTCGTAGTACGGCGCCAGCTCACGCTTCCAGTCCGTGATGTGCCCCCAGGCCGGGTCGCGGTAGAACGGGTCCAGCGGTTCGTAGAGCGTGTTGGCGTACACCAGGGAGCCGCCACCGACTCCGGCGCCGGAGAGGATCAGGGCGTCCTTGAGCTTGTCGATGCGTTGGATGCCGTAGCAGCCGATCTGCGGCATCCACAGAAACTTCCTCAACCGCCACGACGTCTTGGCGAAGTCCTCGTCGCGGAAGCGCTTTCCGGCCTCGAGGACGGCCACCTTGTAGCCCTTCTCGGTGAGGCGCAGCGCAGCGACGCTGCCACCGAAGCCGGAACCGATGACGACGACGTCGTGGTCGAACTCGCTCATGGGACCTCCGGGGTGGGGTGATCAGGCATGCTGCTCAGGCTCGGGGGGTGCGACGGAGCATCTTGAGCCCGATGGTGAGGATCTTCGCGTACGTCTCGGGCCGGACGAAGCCCGGGCCGGACATCGGCATTCCGCGCTGGACGGCCACCGACTGGGGCTCGGTGTACCTCAGGATGCCTTCGGCGCCTTGACGACGACCCAAGCCGGAGTGGCGCATGCCGCCCATGGGGGCGTCGATGCTGCCGAACGACGCCGAGAAGCCCTCGTTGATGTTGACCGTGCCCGCCTTGATCCGTGCCGCGACCGCTCGCGCCTGTCGCGTGGGGCCCCAGATGCTGGCGTTGAGCCCGTACTCGCTGTCGTTCGCGAGCTCCACCACGTCATTGACGGTCTGGTAGCGATACAGCGAGACCAGCGGGCCGAACGTCTCGCCGGCGAAGCACTCCGCGGCCTCCGTGACGCCCTCCAGCACGGTGGGCTCGTAGAAGTACGGACCGAGGTCGGGACGCGCATGTCCCCCGGTGAGCACGGTGGCGCCGTTCGCCACCGCGTCGTCGACGTGCTTGGCCACCGTCTCCAGCTGAGCCGGCGACACCAGGGACCCCATGTCGACGTCCCAGTCGAGCCCCGCGCCGAGCGAGAGGGCCTGCACGCGCCGCACGAAGGAGTCGCGGAACCGGTCGTACTGGGCGTCGGGCACGTAGAGCCGCTCGATCGAGACGCACAGCTGGCCGGCCGAGGAGAAGCAGGCTTCGACGGCGCCGGCCGCGGCCTTCTCGACGTCTGCCTCGGGCAGCACGATCATCGGGTTCTTGCCGCCGAGCTCGAGCGAGCAGCTGACCAGGCGGTCGGCTGCCTGGCGCGCGATGAGCGACCCAGTGGCCGTCGACCCGGTGAAGCAGATGTAGTCGGCGCGCTCGACGATGGCCGTGCCGACGACCGAGCCCGCGCCGCTGACGACCTGCCAGAGGTCCGGTGGGAACCCGGCGTCGCGCATCAGCTCGATGCCCGCGAGGGCGATCAGTGGACTCTGGCTGTCGGGCTTGTGAACCACCGCGTTGCCGGCGGCCAGGGCTGGGAGGCCGTCCGAGATCGCCATGGTGAGTGGGTAGTTCCAGGGGCTGATGATGCCGACGACACCCTTGGGCACCTGGTTGACGCGGACCGAGGTGAGGCCGGGCAGCGCCCCGGATCGCCGTTGGGGTTTCATCTGCCGACGCAATCGACGCGCATAGAAGCGAGCGGTGAGCGCGACGTGGGCGACCTCGTCGAACGCGTGGGCGCGGGCCTTGCCGGACTCGACCTGGATGAGGTCGAGCAGCTCCTCGCGCCGCTCGAGCACGAGGTCGTGGAGACGCAGTAGTGCGCGGCGGCGCTCCCGGAGAGACGTCTGGGCCCAGCTGACCTGGGCGGCGCGTGCGGCGTCGAAGGCGGCTTCCACGTCGTCGATGCTCGAGACGGGGATCTCGGCGACCGTTTCTCCCGTCAAGGGGGAGACGGTGGCTCGGCTGTCACCTGACGTGCTGCGGATGAGGGACGTGAGCTCGGCGATGCGCTGCGGGGCGATGGCGTCCGCGGGCGTGCGAACAGGAGCTACTCGTACGGGCATGGGCCTCAGGATACCCGGAGCATGACACTGCCGCTGTCACGTAGGGCACACCGCCCAGACGGACGAACGGGGCCCCTGCCCGAGCAGGAACCCCGTTCGCCGGTCGGACGACGACCGTCACTCCGGGATGGGCGGCGGCGCCTTGACGAGCTCCCGGTTCATCCACGTGTACCGGTCGGAGTACCAGGTGCGCACCCAGTTCAGCTCGCCGGTGTACGACGAGGTCTTGGCGGCGTAGCGGCCACCGTAGCTCTTCCAGACCGAGCGATCGTTGGCCGCCACCTGCTTGCCGCGGGCGTAGTCGCCGTCGCCACCGAGGGCTCCGACAGCAGCCGTGACGCCATCGGGACCGACGGCCGCGAAGTGCTGCTTCTTCTCGGCCCAACGGTCGTGCAGCGCGGTGAGGAACCGCGGGTCCTTGGCGATGCGGGTGTACCAGTGGATCTTGTTCGTGTCGTGGTTCTGTGACCCGTTGCCCCTCATCCACCAGCCCGTGGGCTCGGTGATGGACGTCGACCCACCGGCCGGCTTGGCGCCCGCACTGCGGTCGAAGTCCCAGATGGGTCCCATGAAGAACTGGTCGGGAGAGTCGGGATCGACGTTGTTGGTGTAGAAGAAGTTGCTGCGGTACATGTCCGCGTCGTTGTCCTTCGTGAACTCGCGGGCGAGGTAGTAGTCGACCGCCGAATCCATGTCGAGGTACGTCGTCCAGTCGTCCTCCGGTGCCAGCGTGGAGTAGTTCTCCTTGCTCCAGTCGCGCTTGCCGTCGCCGCCGTAGAGCACGTCCTCGAAGTTGCGGATCTTCTGCTTCATCGCCGCGATCTTCTCGCTGGTCAGGCCCTCCGGGTCGGCGCCGCCGCCGTCCTCCTCATCGAGGAACTTGAACTCGTCGGGGTCCTTCCAGGCGTACTTCACGCCGGTCTTGCCGGACATCCCCGGGACGCCGTCCTCCTTGTAGTGCGGGTCGAACTCGATGACCTGGCCGGTCTCGTCGTCGACGTCGACGCGGTTGTTGTCGATCTTGATCGACTGCACCATCTGGTAGCTGCCGACGTACTTGCCGTTGACGAAGACCTCGGCGAAGGTGCTGTCGGGCGTCCACTTCAGTCCGTCGAGCATCATGCCCAGGTCCCAGGCCACCATGCTGCGGATCAGGGTCCAGTCGCCGTAGTTGGCGAGCAGGATCCAGGTCTTGTCCTTGGCCATGCCGAACGGCTTCTGCTTGTCCTCGAACTTCAGCTTGTAGGGCTTCTTCGCCTTGCTGGCCGAGGAGTTGCCGCGCACGGCGAACTCCTTGACGTCGAGCGTCTTGGTGACGGTGTCCTCGGTGGCCAGCACGGCCTTGCCCTTGTAGCCGACGCCTTTGGTCTTCGGCGTTGCGCCGGAGTCCGTGGTCACGTAGACGACATTCGCCCCGAGCTCGTCCGGGCCACCGGACACGATGTTCGGCGGGATCGTCTCGAAGTCGCGCACATCGGTGCGGTTTCCGTCCGATGTCGTCCCCATCAGCGTCTCGGTGCCGTCGAACTTGTGGTCCTTGATGTAGGCGTTGCCGTAGGAGTTGGCGTCGTCGGTGCCGACGGCGGTCCACTCGCCCTTCTTGAGCTGGAACACCGTGACGTCGAGGCCGGCCGCGTCGCTCGGGAAGTTCGCGATGATGGTGCCGGAACGCCCCTCACGGATCGACGCGGGGTTGGAGTAGATCCTGCCGGTCTCCGTGAAGTTGGCGGGATCGATGACCGTGGGACTCAGGGTCTCGGTGCCGGTGCACTGGCTCTTCGTCGTGAGGGCGTAGACGTCCTGCTCCTCGTCGACCTGGTGGCCGGACAAGTAGGCGTTGCCGTACTTGTTGCTCTCGTCGGAGCCGATCGGCTGCAGGTCGTCGCCGACCTTGGTGAAGAAGGTGACGTCGAGGTAGGACTGGTCGCTCGGGAAGTTCGCGGAGAGCTTGACCTCCTGGCCGGCAGTGAAGGTGGCCGGGGACGCCGTGAGGTTGCCGGTCTGCGTGCAGCTTCCCGGCTCGAACGTCTGCGGCTGCAGGTTCAGCCGTTTCGTGACGTGGCCCTCGCTCGTGCGGCCGAAGACCTCTTGCTCCGCGTCGACGCGGTAGCTCGTTAGGTACGCGTTGCCGTACTTGTTGGCATCGTCGGTGCCGATCGGTTCGTACTCGTCGGAGCCGGGCGCGGTCTCGGCGTAGAAGGTGACGTCGAGGTCGGCCTGCTCGCTCGGGAAGTTCGCCGTGAGCTTGACCTGCTCGCCCTCGAAGAACTCGGTGGGATTGACGTAGAAGGTGCCGGCCTCCCGATCGCCGTCCCAGGCGATGCTCGCCGAACGCAGGCCCGACGACGCGGCGAGACCGGGCGACCCCGAGAGCGAGACGAGTGAAGCCGCCAGGACGGCGAAGACAGCGGCAAGGACGGTTCGGCGCATAGAGAAACTTCCCCGGTGGTCGACGGTCAGGGCCCGGAAGCGCCTGAAGGTCTCAGTAGCCTACCCTGCCCCAGACGTTCAGGTCACCGGACTCCAGCATTCAGCCAGCGTTCAGCCAAGCTTGGAGTCCATCCAGGCGAAACGCTTCTGGTACCAGTCCTTGAGGTAGGCGATCTCCCCCGCGTAGGTGTCGGCCCGGGCGGCAAGTCGCCCGCTGTCGATCGCACCCCACACACCGCGGTCGTTCTTGGCGGCGACGCCGACGCGGGCCGCTTCCCGCTCGACCTCGTGGTCGGCGAGGTCCTTGAAGAACCCGCGCTTCTCGGCCCAGCGCTTCTTCAGCGCGTCGATGAACGCCGGGTCCTTGATCATCTCGACGTACCAATGGGTCTTGTCGGTGCTGTGGTGCTGCGACCCGTTGCCCCGCAGCCACCAGCCCTGCGGGCTCGCGACGGTGGTGTTGGTCTCGATCGCGTCGGGCTTGGCACCAGCGCTGCGGTCGAAGTCCCACACCGGACCCATGAAGAACTTGGACTCGGTGGTCGTGTAGTCGCCGGTGTAGAAGTAGTTGCTGCGGTAGAAGTCGCCGTCGTTCTCCTTGGTGTACTCCTTCACCAGGTAGTAGTCGACGGCGGAGTCGAGGTCGAGGTACTTCGTCCACCCGTTCTCGGGGTCCGCGCGGTCGCTGCCGTACAGCACCTTCTCGAAGTCGAGGATGCGGGACTTCATGCCGGCGATCTTGGCGTCGGTGATGCCCTTGTCGCTCTCGCTGCCGTCGGGGTTCTTCTTGCGCTCGTCCGGATCCTTGAACGCGTACGGGATCTGGTGGTCGCCGAAGAACCCGGGAACTCCGTCGTCCTTGAAGTGCTTGTCGATCTCGATGATCACGCCCTTGCGGTCATCGATGTCGATCCGGTTCTTGTCGATCTTGATCGACTCCGAGAGCTGGTAGCTGCCCTTGTAGTCGCCGTTGACGTAGAGCTCGGTGAACGTGCCGCGCGGGGTCCAGGTGAGCCCGTCGAGTCCGGCACCGATGTCGTAGCCGAGCTGCGTGCGGATCAGGGACCGGTCGCCGAAGTTCGCGAGCAGGATCCACGTCTTGTCCTCGGGCAGCCCGAACGGGCGACGCGCCTTCTTGAACTTCATCTTGTACGGCTTCTTGACCTTGCCGGCCGTGGAGTTGCCGCGCACCGCGAACTCGTCGAGCCGCAGCGGCTTGCTGGCCACCCCATCGGTGACGAAGACCGCGTTGGCCTCGTAGTTGGCCTTCTTGACGACCGGGTCCTTGCCCTGGTCCACGTTCACGTAGAGCACGTTCTGACCGAGCTTCTTCGGGCCCTTCGTGAAGTCGACGGCCGGCGACCTGGCGCCTTGGGTCCCCTTCACGACGTCACCGACCAGGCGATAGAACCGCTTCCCCTGCCGCAGGTCGAACGGGAACTTGGTGCGGCCGTGGCCGTCGTCCTTCGCCGTGGCGATCTTCTTCCAGGTGTCCCCGACGAGGGTCTGCAGCTCGAAGGTGCGGCCGGCCTTGCGGAACTTGGCCTCGCCGATCGCCAGCCCGGACTTCCCGGCCCGGACCACGGACAGGGTCGCCGAGTCGTCGACCGTCGTCACGGTGACCGGCGTCGTGACGTGCTTCTCGTGGTCCTTGGTCGACGCGGCGACGATGCGGTAGCGCGTGGTTGCCGCGTCCTGCGTGGTGCTGAACGCATAGCTCCCGTCGGCCTTGGTGGTGTCCTCGGCGACGCGGGTCCAGCCCTCGTCGTAGGCCTCGAGCTCAACAGGTCGGGGGCCGTCGGAGTCCACCTCTCCGCTGAGCGTGAACTTCTCCCCCACGAACGGGGCCGAGCTGGAGACGCTGCGGTGGCGTCGTCGCCGCCACCGCAGCTGCTGAGAGCCAAGCCCATCGAGGGCGACAACCACGGAAATGGAGGCGATTCGGCGCATCAAGGGGAATCCTGTTTCGTCGGGCAGTGCGTGTGGTCACCCTAATCGGCGATCACTTCCACGTCACCGCGGTGTCGGTCGGCGCGCCGCGCGCGCGTTCGGCACGCGCGATCACGAGCTCCACCGCGTGGTCAGGACAGCTGCTTGTCCATCCAGGCGTAACGGTCCGTGTACCACTTCGTGACATAGGCGATCTCGCCGTCGTATCCCGTGGCACCGCTCGCCGAGTGCGCCTTGTACCGCTTCGGTTCCGAGGCCCACCGATGCCGGTCGTTCTCGGCGCCGACCCCGAGGTCGGTCTTCAGCTGCGCCACCTCGGAGTCGCCGACCTTCTTGAACTCGCCCCTGATGACGGCCCAGCGTGCCTTGACCGCGGCGTTGAACCCGGCGTCCTTGAACAGCTGCACGAACCAGTGGGTCTTGTAGAGCTGGCGGCCGCTGTCGCTCGGCGTTCCCGTGCCCCGCAACACCCACCCGGAGGGCGACGCCATGTACGTGTGGCCTGCCGTGTCGGGGTCGACGTTGCCGGCGCTGCGGTCGAAGTCCCAAGCCGGGCCGAAGTGGAACGTGCCGTCCCGCAGCGGCTTGGTGTCGTCGGTCGCCGGATCCCATGCAAAGTAGTGACTGCTGTTGAAGTCGGCGTCGTTGTCCTTCGTGAACTCCTTGATGAACTGGAAATCGATCGCTGCGGCCTCGTCGAGGTACTCGGCGTACTGGGACCGGCTCGATGAGCTGTACAGCTGGGTCTCGAACGCGTTGACCCGGTTCTTGACCGCGGTCAGCTTCGCCGTCGTGACGCCCTCGGGATCGGTGGCCCCATCGGCGAGCGTCTTGCGCTCGTCGGGGTCCTTGAAGACGATCGGCACGCCCTTGGACGACGTGAACCCGATGCTCGAACGTCCGACGGCGTTGTCGACCTCCATGATCATGCCCGTCTCGGCTCCGACGTCGACCCGGTCGCCGTCGATCTTGACCGACTCGGTCATCAGGTAGGACCCGCGGTACTGGTCGTTGACGAACAGCTCGACGAAGCGGCTGTCCGGCGTCCAGGGGATCGGGCCGGCGATGCGGCGTCCGAGATCGAGGCCCACCTTGTCCCGGACGAACGACTGGTCGAGGTAGCTGGCGAGCAGGGTCCAGCTCTTGCCTCGGGCCATGCCGAACACCTTGGCGCCCCCCTTGGGTGGCTTGACGGCGAACTTCAGCTTGTACGGCTTCTTGGTGTAGCCGGCCGTCGACGTGCCGCGGACGCCGAACTTCTCCAGGGCGACGTGGTCGAACGTCGTCGTGCCGTCCACGCTGAGGGTCGCCTTGCCGGTGTACTCGTTGGCCTTGCTGGTGGGGAAGACGCCCTTGTCGACGTCGACCCGCAGCACGTTCTTGCCGAGCTGGGTGGGGCCGGGCATGAACTGGATCTGGCGTGACGTCACGGCAGGGCTCTCGGCGGTCGCCGCGCTGCTGAGGCGATAGGCCCTGGCCGTCCACTGCGGAACACCCGACAGGCTGAACGGGATCTGGATCGTGCCGTCGTCGCCGGTGGTGCCCGGGCTGCCGACCGGCACCCAGGACGTGCCGCTCAACCTCTGCAGCGTGAAGCTCCGCCCCGCCTCGACCGGATCCAGGACACCGCGCGCCGTCGCCGCCGTCGCGCAGTCGTTGCCGGCGCAGTCGCGCTGGATGCTCAACGTCATCACCGGACTCGGCGTGATGGTGTCGACCTCGGTCCGGGTGTTGTTCGTCTTGCGCGCAAAGACCCGCTGACTCGCGGTCGTCACCGAGAAGCCGGAGAAGGTCGCGTCGCCTGAGCTGTTGCTGTTCCTGGTCGCCACCGCAACCCACGTGTCCGGTGAGTCCTCCCGGTACAAGGTGATCGGGAACCTGCCCTTGGGAAAGTTCGCGGTGATCGAGATCACCTCACCAGCCCCATAGGTCGTGGGGCTCTCGGTGAGCTTCCCGGCGATCGGGCCGGTCGGCGCGACACCCTCCGACGACGGCGGGACCGTCGTGACCGTCAGCGGCTCGGAGTCCACCGCTGGTTTGGTGCTCGTCGCCGGCGCATGCACCCGGTACGTCCGCTCAGGCTCGGCCGTCGTCGCCGTGAACGAGTAGTCGCCGCTGCTGGTGGTCGTCCCGGACTTGTACTTCGCCCACGTCGAACCGAGACGCTGCAGCTCAACCGGACGGCTCCCCACCGTCCCGATGTTCCCGGTGATCGAGAACGACTGCCCCGAGACCGGACTCGTCGGCGTCGCCGTCGGCGCCGGCGCCGAGTCGACCGCCGTGGCCGCCGAGGCGAAGCCGAGCGTGGCCGCGATGACGGCCATGGTCAGCAGGAAGACAGTGGAACGGCGCACGCAGAACTCCTACGAGGATGTGTGGATTTCCCCCGGGAGAAGGATAAGTTCGCGGATCCCGTTCTGTCCTGTAATCACAGGAAGAATCGACAACATGGCGGCGCGGTCTCAGTGGGAGAGCTGGCTGTCCATCCAGGTGTACCGATCCTTGTACCACTTGGTCACGAAGGCGACCTCCTGGTCGTAGGTCCCCCGCGAGGCTCGCGGCCTGGTGCTGCTGGGCCAGCGGTTCCGGTCATTGGCCGCGCCGACGCCGACTTCGGCCTTGTCCTCGGCCGTCTCGGTCAGGTACACCTTGGCGAACTCGTCCTTGACCTCAGCCCAGCGGGCCTTGACGGCGGGCTCGAACGCCGGGTCCTTGAACAGCTGCACGAACCAGTGGGTGCGATAGGTGCGAGTCGTGGTCCCGCTGCCGGTGCCGCGCATGATCCAGCCCTGAGGCGACGCGATGTAGCCGGCACTGCTGCTGCACGTGCAGACGTTCCCGGCGCTGCCGTCGAAGTCCCAGACCGGTCCGAAGTGGAACTTGCCGTCCCGCAACGGGTTGCCGGACGTCCCGTCCGGGTCCGAGGGATCCCAGGAGAAGTAGTGGCTCCGCCAGAACGCGCCGTCGCCGTTCTTGACGAACTCCTGCACCAGATGGGCGTCGATCGCAGAATCGACGTCGATGAAGTCGGGGTACTCCGAGCGGGTGGCGGAGGCGTACAGCTTCGACTCGAACGCGTTGATCCGGTCCTTGATCGCGGCGAACTTGTCGTCGGTGACACCGGTGGGATCCGAGCCACCGTCCTTGCGCTCGTCGGGGTCCTTGAACGCGAACACGATCTTGCCGATCGTCGACATGAAGCCCAGCGAGGAGTCGACAACCGTGTCGCCGTCGGTCTCCATGATCATGCCGTTCTTCTCGTCGACGTCGACCCGGCCGCCGTCGATCTTGACCGACTCGGTCATCAGGTAGGACCCGCGGTACTGGTCGTTGACGAACATCTCCACGAACCGGCTCTCGGGCGTCCAGGCGATGTTGTCCATCCGACGGCCCAGGTCCAGGCCCACCTTGTCGCGGACGAGCGAGAGGTCCTTGAAGCTGGCGAGCAGGGTCCAGCTCTTGTGCCTCGGCATGCCGAAGACCGTCGACCCCTTCGGCGGCTTGGACAGGAACTTGAGCTTGTACGGCTTCTTGACCCACTTCGCCGTCGAGTTGCCACGGACACCGAACTTCTCCACCGCGACGTGGTCGAACGTCGTCGTGCCGTCCACGCTGAGGGTCGCAGCACCGGTGTATTCCGGCCCCTTGGCCGTCGGATAGACACCCTTGTCGACGTCGACCCGCAGCACGTTGGTGCCCAGCTTCGTGGGACCGGGCATGAACTCGATCTGGCGCGACGTGACGGTGGGGCTCCCGCCGGTCGCCGCGCTGGTGAGCCGGTACGTCCGGGTCGTCCACTGCGGCACGCCGGACAGGCTGAACGGGATCAGGACCGTGCCGTCTGCGGCGGTGGTGGCCGAGCTGCCCACCGAGACCCAGGACGAACCACTCTTTCGCTGCAGCTTGAAGCTGCGCCCCTCCTCGACCGGGTCCAGGGTGCCCCGTGCCGTTGCCGTCATGCCGCAGTCGTTGCCGGTGCAGTCGCGCCGGATGCTCAGGGTCGCGACGGGGGTCGGAGTGATGGTGTCGACCTCGGTCCGGGTGTTGTTCGCCTTGCGCGCGAAGACCCGCTGGCTCGCGGTCGTCACCGGAAAGCCCGAGAAGGTCGCATCACCGGAGCTGTTGCTGTTCCTGGTGGCCACGGCCGTCCAGGTGTTCGGGGAGTCCTCCTTGTACAGGGTGATCGGGAACCTGCCGTTGGGGAAGTTCGCCTTGATCGAGATCGTGTCTCCGGCCGAGTAGGTCGTCGGGCTCTCGGTGAGCTTGCCGGTCACCGCACCGGTGGGAGCAACGTCCTCGGGAGCCGGCTGGACGGTCGTGACGATCAGTGAATCGGAGTCCACCGCAGGCTCGCTGCTCGTCGCCGGCGCGTGCACGCGGAACGTCCGCTCCGCCTCCGTCGTCATCGCCGTGAACGAGTAGTCGCCGCTGCTGGTGGTCGTGGCGGTCCGGTACTTCGACCACGAGGAGTCGAGGCGATGCAGCTCGACGGTCCGGCTGCCAGTGGTACCGATGTTGCCGGAGATGGTGAAGGACTGGCCGGCGACCGGGCTCGCCGGCGTCGCCGTCGGCGCCGGCGCCGTGTCGACCGCCGTGGCCGACGAGGCGAAGCCGAGCGTGGCCGCGATGACGGCCACCGCCAACGCGAGGGAAAGGGGACGACGCACGTCTGATGGCTCCTGCTGCTGTGGTGGATCCCCCTGCTGGAATCGTAGGTTCGCGTCCTCAGCCTGTCCGGCGATTGCAGGAAGAATCGCAGGTGAGAATCGTCACCGACGCCTCAGAGGACCTTCTCGAAGCAGCGCGAGTAGGTCACCGCTTCGTACGGCGAGAACACCTCGATCGGGGTGTACCCGTGCCGCTGGTAGAACCGGAGGGCGGCAATCTGGCGGTCACCGGTGTGGATGACGATGCGGGGCGCACCGTCATCCCGTGCGGCTGTCTCGACAGCGGCCAGGAGCGCATCCGCCACGCCCGTGCCGCGAACGTCGGCCTCGACCCACATCCGCTTGATCTCGAGCTCGCCGGCCATCGGCCCGGTCAGCCGGCGCAGGCACGCGTGCCCGACCGGGCGCTCGCCGTCGTAGGCGACGACGGTGTGCAGCACCGAGGCCGGGTCCAGTCCCTCCGACGCCGAGCGGTGCGCCGAGGCGGGGTCGGACCCGTACAGGGCGTCCCCGTACGCGATCTGGGCCGCGCGGAGCATGACGGCGTCAGGATGGTCGTACGGGACGGCGCGAATCCTCACCACACCTCCAGTCTCGCCGACGCCGGCCACCTCGTGGTCGTCAGTTCGACAGCTGGCTGTCCATCCACACGTATCGATCCCGGTACCACTTCGTCACGAACGAGATCTCGTCGTCGTAGGAACCGTGGGACCGGTAGCGCTTCTTCTCCCCGGACCAGCGCTTGCGGTCGTTCTCGGCGCCGGCGCCGAGATCGGCCTTGAGCGTGGCGACCTTGGACGCGGACACGGCGGCGAACTCACCCTTGACCTCGTTCCACCGCGTCTTCACGGCTGCCTTGAACCCGGCGTCCTTGAACAGCTGGACGTACCAGTGCGTCGTGTACCTGACGCGCCCACTGTCACTGCGCGTGCCGGTGCCTCGCAGCATCCAGCCGGTGGGCGAGCTGACGTACTTGTGCCCCGCCGTGTCGGGATCGACGTTGCCTGCGCTGCGGTCGAAGTCCCACGCCGGGCCGAAGTGGAACTTGCCGTCGCGCAGCGGGTTGCCGGACGTCCCCTCCGGGTCCGAGGGATCCCAGGAGAAGTAGTGGCTGCTGGTGAAGTCGGAGTCGTTGTCCTTGGTGAACTCCTTGACCAGGTTGAAGTCGATCGCCGATCCCTCGTCGATGAAGTCGCGGTACTTGGAGCGACCCGACGAGGAGTACAGCTTCGACTCGAAGGCATTGACGCGACTCTTGACGTCCGACAGCTTCTTGCTCGTGTACCCCTCCGGATCGGGATCGCCGTTGTCGAGCGTCTTGCGCTCGTCGGGGTCCTTGAAGATGATCGGGATCTTGCCCTTGGACGAGATGAAGCCGAGCGCGCTGCTGGCCAACCGGTTGTCGACCTCCATGAGCATTCCCTCTTCGGGGTCGACATCGACGCGGTCGTCGTCGATCTTGACCGAATCCGTCATCAGGTAGGACCCGCGGTACTGGTCGTTGACGAACAGCTCCACGTAGCGGCTGTCCGGCGTCCAGGCGATGTTGTCCATCCGGCGTCCGAGGTCCAGGCCGACCTTGTCGCGGACGAAGGTCTGGTCCAGGTAGCTCGCGAGCAGCGTCCAGCTCTTGTCGCGGTCCATCCCGAACACGGTGGAATTCTTCTTGCCGGGCTTGCCGTCGAACTTGAGCTTGAACGGCTTCTTCGCGTAGCCCGCGGTCGAGTTGCCGCGAACGCCGAACTTGGAGAGCTTCTCCTGATGCGTGACGGTGCCATCGACGCTCAACGTCGCATCGCCCTTGTACTCGTACTTCTTGCTGGTCGGGAAGACCCCGCCCTCGACGTCGACCCGCAGCACGTTCGAGCCCAGCGTCGTCGGTCCCGGCATGAACGAGACAGACTTCGAAGCCAGCGAGGGCGACCCGTCGACGCCATCGCTGTGGATGCGGTAGTTGCGCGCCGACCACTGGCTCAACCCGTCCAGGTCCAGCGGGAGCTCCACCGTGCCCTCGGCGTTCGTGGCGACCTCGTCTCCGATCTGCTTCCAGCTGCTGCCACTCAAGTACTCCAGAGCGAACAGCCGACCCTCGACCACCGGTTCCAGCGTTCCGGTGGCAGTCGCGGTATCCGCGCAGTCGTTGCCGGTGCAGTCGCGCTGAAGCTTCAACGTCACCTTCGGATCCGGCACGACCGACAGCACCGGAGTGCACGAACCCCTCGTCGACAGAGCGTGCAGGTCCTGCGCCTCGTCGATCTCGTGACCGGACAGATAGGCATTGCCGTACTTGTTCGCGTCGTCAGTGCCGATCGACACCGTCTCCTCACCGACCGTCTTGAAGAACGTGACGTCAGCACCGGACTGGTCGTTCGCGAAGTTCGCGGTGACCTTCACCTCATCACCCAGCGAGACCGACGACGGATCGATGTACAGGTTGCCCGCCTGCGAGCAGGCATCCGGGTCCACGACCAGCGGGGCCACCGTCGCCGAGGACGTGCACTCACCCTTGGTCGAGACCGCGTGGAGGTCCTGCTCCTCATCGACCTGGTGACCGGTCAAGTACGCATTGCCGTACCTGTTCGCATCATCGGAGCCGATCGGCACCGTCTCATCGCCGATCGTCTGGAAGAACGTGACATCGGCACCGGCCTGGTCGCTGGGGAAGTTCGCCGTGACCTTGACGTCCTCGCCCGGCGCGGGCTCGGACGGGTCGGTATACAGATTTCCGGTCTGCGTGCACGCATCCGGATCCACGACCTCCGGTTCGAGGGCGTAACGCTTCGTTGCCTCGCCCTTGCTCGTCATCGCGAACAGCGTCGTCGACTCCGCCGCCTCGTAGCTCACGAGGTACGCGTTGCCGTACTTGTTGGACTCGTCGTGGCCCACCTCGTCGTAGTCACCCGATCCCTTCGGCGACTCCGCATAGAACGTGACGTCGAGATACTGCGCCGAGCTGGGGAAGTTCGCGGTGAGCTTGACCTTCTGGCCCTCGGAGTAGGTCTCCGGCGACACGTAGAAGTTGCCCGAGTCGACCCCCGGATGAGACACACCCCCCAGCGACACCGACGAGGCCGGTGACATGGCCAGCGCCGAGGCCACCAGCACGAGGGACAGAACGAGGGCAGCAGAACGACGCACCAAGACTCCTGGTGTAAAACGGGGGATTCCCGAGAAAAAACGAACCCATTCAGGCTATGCGGCGCACCGGGCTGTGTCCGACGAACGGCCCGACCCGGCCGAACTCCACCCGTGCGGGCGGCTCACCAGGTCATCCGACGACGACCTCGACCCGCTGGAACTCCTTGAGGTCGGTGTACCCGGTCGTGGCCAAGGCGCGTCGCAACGCGCCGATCAGGTTCATCGTGCCGTCCGGCACCGATGACGGCCCGAACAGCACCGCTTCCAGGGTGCCGACCGTGCCGATCTCGACCCGCTCGCCCCGAGGAAGCTCGGCGTGCCAGGCCTCGGCACCCCAGTGGTACCCGCGGCCGGGGGCCTCCAGAGCACGGGCGAACGGTGACCCGATCATGACCGCGTCGGCCCCGCACGCGATGGCCTTCGCGATGTCGCCGCTGCGGCCGATGGACCCGTCGGCGATGACGTGGACGTATCGCCCCCCTGACTCGTCGAGGTAGTCGCGGCGAGCCGCGGCGACGTCGGCCACGGCCGAGGCCATCGGCACGGCGACACCCAGCACCGACCGCGTGGTGTGCGCCGCTCCCCCGCCGAACCCGACGAGCACGCCGGCGGCACCGGTGCGCATCAGGTGCAGCGCCGCCTGATGGGTCGCGCAGCCACCGACGATGACCGGGACGTCGAGCTCGTAGATGAACTCCTTGAGGTTCAGCGGCTCGGTCTGGCCGGACACGTGCTCCGCCGACACGGTGGTGCCGCGGATGACGAACAGGTCGACGCCGGCCTCGACGACGACATCGGCGAACTGCTTGGTGCGCTGGGGCGAGAGAGCGCCGGCCACGGTGACTCCGGCTTCACGCATCTGCCGGAGCCGCTCGGTGATGAGCTCAGGCTTGATCGGCTCGGCGTAGATCTCCTGAAGGCGCTGGGTGGCTTGCGCCGCGTCGATCGTCGAGACGTCGACGAGCAGCTTCTCGGGGTTCTCGTAGCGCGTCCACAGCCCCTCGAGGTCGAGGACGCCCAGACCGCCGTGACGTCCCAGCGCGATCGCCGTCTCCGGGCTCATCACCGAGTCCATGGGGGCGGCCACGACCGGGAGCTCGAACCGGTAGGCGTCGATCTGCCATGCCGTCGACACCTCACCCGGGTCGCGGGTGCGCCGGCTGGGCACGATCGCGATGTCGTCGAAGGAGTAGGCGCGGCGGCCGCGCTTGGCCGTGCCGATCTCGGTTTCCATGCGCTCAGCGTACGCACCCCGACCGGACGTCCTGCAGCGTACGAGTGAGCCGCGACACCTGGGCATTCGGTGGACAGCAGCGGGGCCGGGTGCGAGGATTCGGGCCAAGAGGGTGGAACGGCGACCCGTCCGGTCGCCCCAACAGGAAGTTCCCGGTGCCAACATGCGCAAAGACCGCTTCGCCCCTGATCCGGCGACCATCGCTCGGCTCAAGGAGCTGTCGGGACTCAGCGACAAGGACGTGCAGAAGATGGCCGCAACCGGTCGCCTCGTGCACCTGCCCGAGAGCTGGACGCTCATCCAGGAGACCACTCCGTCCGACGCGGCCTACTACATCCTCGACGGGGAAGTCTCGGTTCGTCGCCACAAGGAAGAGGTCGCCACGGTGGGACCCGGCGCCTTCATCGGTGAGGCCGCGATCATGAACCACGCGCTGCGCTCGGCCGCGGTGGTGACCAAGACCAACGTCACCGCCCTCAACTTCACTCCTGAAGCCGGCCGCGAGCTCGTCCAGGCCATTCCCGCCATCGGCGCGGCCATCAGCGCAGCGGACAAGGAGCGCCTCGAGGCCAACCAGGCCGAATGACGACCCCCCGCGAGCGGGAGGTGCCCCCGGACGAGGCGGCACCGGGGCTCGCACCGTCCGACATCATCGATGCGGTCACCGCGCTGCTGCTCGGCGAGGTGCCGCACCTCACGCGGGCCGACGTCGCCGAGCAGACCGGAGTCCCGCCCGATGTCGCCCGGGCTCGGTGGCGGGCGCTCGGATTTCCCGAGGCTCATGACGACGACGTCGCGTTCACCCAGGCCGACGTCGACGCGCTCCGCATCACCCAGGAGCTCATCGGGTTCGGCGTGATCGCCGAGGACACCGAGCAGGCGTTCGTCCGGACGATCGGCCGGTCCTTCGCCCGGCTGGCGGAGTGGCAGGCCCGCGCCTTCCTGAGCGCGGCGGTCGCCGATGTCACCGCCGGAGACGCGGCTGATCGCCTCCAGGAGATGGAAAAGGTGATCCCGCTCGGCGAGCGGGTTCAGTCCTACGTGTGGCGCCGGCACCTGGTCAACGCGGCCACCAGGCTGGTCCTGCGCGACTCCGACGACGCCGAGGCGTCTCCCGGCTGCGTCGGATTCGCCGACATCGTCGGCTTCACTACCCGCAGCAGGCGGATGACTCGTGATGAGCTCGCCGCGATGGTCGAGAGGTTCGAGGAGGTCACGACCGGTCTCATCACCGACCACCACGGACACGTCGTCAAGACGATCGGGGACGAGGTGCTCTTCATGCTCGACGAGCCGAAGGAAGCCGCGCTCCTGGCGCTCGAGCTGCTGGAGGCGCACGAGGCCGACGAGTCGTTCCCGGAGGTCCGCATCGGGATGGCCCACGGCAGCGTCCTGAACCACATGGGCGACGTGTTCGGCCCGGTGGTCAACCTCGCATCACGGCTCACGTCCGTCGCCCGCCCCGGACGCGCCGTGATCGACCGCGAGCTGGCCGACGCGTTGCGCGCGGACGACGAGCTCCGCGTCAAACGCATGCGGCGGACGTCGGTGAAGGGTTATGAGAACCTCGAGCCGTGGTCGCTCAAGCGGCCACGTGAGTCCCGCAGCACCTAGCGCGAGCTGTAGTTCGGCGCCTCGGCGATCATCTGGATGTCGTGCGGGTGGCTCTCCTTGAGCCCGGCCACGGTGATGCGGACGAACCGCCCGCGCTCCTGCAGCTCGGCAATGGTGCGCGCCCCGACGTAGAACATCGACTGGTGGAGGCCGCCGACGAGCTGGTGGGCCACGGCTCCGAGCGGGCCGCGGAAGGCGACCTGGCCCTCGATGCCCTCGGCCACGATCTTGTCGTCGCTCACGACGTCGGCCTGGAAGTACCGGTCCTTGGAGTACGACTGCTTGCCGCGGGACGCCATCGCGCCGATCGAGCCCATGCCGCGATAGTTCTTGAACTGCTTGCCGTTGACGAAGACGAGCTCGCCGGGGCTCTCCTCGCAGCCGGCCAGCAGCGAACCGACCATGACGGTGTCGGCACCGGCGACCAGCGCCTTGGCGATGTCGCCGGAGTACTGCAGGCCGCCATCGGCGATCACCGGAACACCGGCCGGCTTGCAGGCCAGGGATGCCTCGTAGACGGCTGTCACCTGGGGCACGCCGACCCCGGCCACGACCCGCGTGGTGCAGATGGATCCCGGCCCGACGCCGACCTTGACCGCGTCGACACCGGACTCGACCAGCGCCTGGGCCCCGGCCCGGGTGGCGACGTTGCCGCCGATGACCTGGACGCCGTCGAACGCTCGGTCGGCCTTGATCCGGCGAACCATGTCGAGCAGGAGCCGGGCGTGGCCGTGCGCGGTGTCGACGACGAGGACGTCCACCCCGGCCTCGCGCAGGGCGTTGGCGCGGTCCCACGAGTCGCCGAAGAATCCCACGGCTGCTCCGACGAGCAGGCGCCCGTCGTCGTCCTTGCTGGCCAGCGGGTACTGCTCCGACTTCACGAAGTCCTTGACCGTGATGAGCCCGGCGAGGCGACCCTCGTCGTCGATGATCGGGAGGCGCTCACGCTTGTGCGCGCGGAGCAGGGCCGACGCGTCTTCGCGGCTGATGCCGACCGGCCCGGTGATGAGCGGCATCGGGGTCATGATCTCGCCGACGGTGCGAGTGGCCCACTCCGCGACCGGCACGAACCGGAGGTCGCGGTTGGTGATGATGCCGAGCAGCTTGTCGTCCTGGTCGACGACCGGCAGCCCCGAGACGCGGTACTCGCCGCACGTCTCGTCGAGCTCCTCGAGCGTGGCCTTCGGGTGGATGGTGATCGGGTTCGGGATCATGCCGGTCTGGGTGCGCTTGACGAGGTCGACCTGGTAGGCCTGGTCCTCGATCGAGAGGTTGCGGTGCAGGATGCCGATGCCGCCCTCACGAGCCATCGCAATGCCCATGCGCGCCTCGGTGACGGTGTCCATGGCGCTGGACAGCAGCGGGATCCGCAGGTCGAGGCCGCGGGTGAGGCGGGTGGTGGTGTCGACCCCGCTGGGGATGACGTCCGTCTCGCCCGGCAGCAGCAGGACGTCGTCGTAGGTGAGCCCGAGAGTGGCGAACTTGTCAGGAATGCCCGGCTGCTCCATGGGCCCATGCTACCCGCGGTCGAACAGAGGTCCGGCGCACGGCCGGTCAGTCGACCAGCGCGCCGCGCAGGTCGTCGGGCAGCAGCTCGCGAGCGGCCACGAGCCGCTCGGCGACGGCCACGGTGACCGTCTGGGCGGCCATGATCCCGAACAGCACGAGCACCTGCGCCGTGGCGGCCTGGACCGGTGACCCGCCGCCGAGCATCACGCCGATGAAGGCGCCCGGCAGCGTGACCAGGCCCGTGGTGCGCACCTGGTCGAGCCCCGGCAGGAGTGCCTCCGGCGCCCGGCGATGGATGATCTCACCGATCGCCTGCGCCGGGAGGAGTCCGAGGGCGAGGCAGGCCTCGTACTGCGAGCGTTCTTCGCGCAGGGCGGCGAAGACGCGTCGACCCATCAACGTGTGGGCGGTCATCGCGTTGCCGATGATGATGCCGGCGATGGGAATCAGCGCGATCCCCTCGAACGGGACAGCCCCGCTGGCCATGACGATCACGAGGACCGGGACCCATCCGGCAGCCATCGCCAACGCTGCCCACGCCCACGCACCGGGAGCCTCGACGCGTCTCGAGGTCGTGACCACGGCGATGGCGAACATCACGACCACGAGCGCGGCGGACAGGAGCAGGTTCTCCACGACCGCCTGGATGACGAGCGCGATGACGGTGAGCTGCACCATGGCACGCAGGGCGGCTGCCAGCGTCGACCGGTCCAGGTCGTACTGAGCGACCCGATGCGCACCGAGAGCCAGCAGCAGCAGAGCGGCCAGCGCGAACGCGACGGGCCAGCCCGGTTCGATCGTCACGGTTCCACGCTAGTGGCGAGCGACGACGACGCCCGCCCCGAGGATCGGAGCGGGCGTCGTGTCGTGGGGTTGGCGATCAGTGGCGGTGTGCTGCCGGGTCGCCCTCGGGCTCCTCGGCCGGCTTCTCGACCACCAGCGTCTCGGTGGTGAGCAGCATCGCCGTGATCGACGCGGCGTTGGCGAGCGCCGAACGCGTCACCTTGACCGGGTCGAGGACGCCCTGGCTGACCAGGTCGCCGTACTCGCCGGTGGCGGCGTTGAAGCCCTGGCCCGTGTCGCGGACCTTGGCGACGACGACCTCGCCGGAGTATCCACCGTTGCGGGCGATCCACTCCAGCGGGGAGTCGGCACCCCTGCGGACGACACGGACGCCGGTGGCCTCGTCGCCCGTCAGGCCGAGGTCGTCGTCGAGGACCGCCACGGCATGAACGAGGGCCGAGCCGCCGCCGGCGACGATGCCCTCCTCGATGGCCGCGCGAGTGGCCGAGACGGCGTCCTCGATGCGGTGCTTCTTCTCCTTGAGCTCGACCTCGGTGGCCGCACCGACCTGGACGACGCAGACACCGCCGGCCAGCTTCGCGAGGCGCTCCTGGAGCTTCTCGGTGTCCCAGTCGGAGTCGCTCAGCTCGATCTCGGACTTGATCTGCTTGACCCGGGCCTCGACCTCGCCGGCGTCGCCGCCACCGTCGATGATCGTGGTGTTGTCCTTGGTGACGGTGATGCGTCGGGCGGTGCCGAGCACCTCCAGGCCGACCTGGTCGAGCTTGAGCCCGACGTCGGGGGTCACGACCTGCGCGCCGGTGAGCGACGCGATGTCCTGCAGCATCGCCTTGCGGCGGTCGCCGAAGGCCGGGGCCTTCACGGCGACCGAGGTGAAGGTGCCGCGGATCTTGTTGACGACCAGGGTCGACAGGGCCTCGCCCTCGACGTCCTCGGCGATGATGAACAGCGACTTGCCGGCGCCGATGACCTTCTCCAGCAGCGGCAGCAGGTCCGAGACCGAGGAGATCTTGCCCTGGTGGACCAGCACGTAGGCGTCGTCGAGCACGGACTCCATGCGCTCGGTGTCGGTGACCATGTACGGGGACAGGTAGCCCTTGTCGAACTGCATGCCCTCGGTGAACTCGAGGTCGGTGCCGAGGGTGTTGGACTCCTCGACGGTGATGACGCCGTCCTTGCCGACCTTGTCGAAGGCCTCGGCGATCAGCTCGCCGATGTGGGCATCACGCGAGGAGACGGTGGCGACCGCGGTCATGTCGCCCTTGTCGTCGACGTCGCGGGCCAGCTCGCGGAGCTTGGCGGTGACAGCCTCGACGGCGGCCTCGATGCCCTTCTTGAGGCCGACCGGGTTGGCCCCGGCAGCCACGGCGCGCAGGCCCTCGTGGACCATCGCCTGGGCCAGCACGGTGGCGGTGGTGGTGCCGTCACCGGCGACGTCGTTGGTCTTGGTGGCGACCTCCTTGGCGAGCTGGGCGCCGAGGTTCTCGAACGGGTCGTCGAGCTCGATCTCACGCGCGACGGTGACGCCGTCGTTGGTGATGGTCGGTGCGCCCCACTTCTTGTCGAGCACGACGTAGCGGCCCTTGGGGCCGAGGGTGACCTTGACGGTGTCGGCGAGGCGGTCTACGCCACGCTCGAGGGCGCGGCGGGCGTCCTCGTCGAACTCGAGGATCTTGGGCATGCGGTACTCCTGAGGCAGCTGGTGGTGGGGGTGATCCGCTCCGGAGCCCGGGGCGCGGTGTGAACCGCGCCGGCCGGGCGCCGGAGCGTCAGATCACGAGACGACGGCGAGGACGTCGCGGGCGCTGAGGATCAGCAGATCCTCGCCCCCGTACTTGACCTCGGTTCCGCCGTACTTGCTGAAGATGACCTTGTCGCCCACGGCGACGTCGAGCGGAACGCGGTTGCCGTTGTCGTCGACCCGACCCGGGCCCACGGCGATGACCTCGCCCTCCTGCGGCTTCTCCTTGGCGGTGTCCGGGATGACGAGACCGGAGGCAGTGGTCTGCTCGGCTTCGACGGCCTTGATGACAAGGCGATCCTCGAGCGGCTTGATGGTGACCGACACTGGTCGACCTCCCCTTTCAACGGGTTGAACGTGGCTGGCAATCTCGCCGGGCGAGTGCCAATCGAAATCTAGCACGGGGCTGGCACTCACCCCAAGGGAGTGCTAATCGGGTTATGGTCAGCCGCATGGACGTCGAGACGTTCGAGCAGCTGCTGACGTCCGACGGTCAGGACCTGCTCGCCGAGGTCGCGCAGCGCGCCGGCATCGACACCGACCTCGCGCTCGGATCCCGACTGCGCCTCGACCACCCCGCCGAGCTGGTTGCCGCAGCCGTCACCCAGAACCATCTGCGCGGCCGCGCCCGCCGCAAGCTCGGCGACGACGCGGCCCGCATGTACTTCACGCACGAGGCCCTGGAGCAGGCGACCCGGGCGCCCGTCGCCCGGCTTCGGGCGAAGCGCATGGCCGCCTCGGGGGTCGTCGCGGTCGTCGACCTCGGGTGCGGGCTCGGCGCCGACCTGATCGCCTTCGCCCGGGCCGGCCTGCGCGTGCGAGGAGTCGAGATCGATCCCGTCCGAGCGGCGATCGCCCGCGCCAACCTCGCTGCCCTCGGTCTCGATGGCGAGGTGATCGAGGCCGACCTCACCGAGGTGCCGCCTCGGTCCGACGAGGTCGCCTTCCTCGATCCGGCTCGACGGGACGAGCGTGGCCGGGTGTTCGACCCTGCCGCGATGAGCCCCCCGTGGGCCGACGTCGCCCGCCTCCTGATCGCCGGGGCCGTGGTCAAGACCCTGCCGGGGCTGCCCCACGGGCTGGTGCCGGAAGGAGTGGAGGCGCAGTGGGTGAGTGACGGCGGCGACCTCGTCGAGGCCTGCCTGTGGGGCCCGGGCCTCTCCTCCGCGCCCCGCAGGGCGACTGTGCTGCCGTCCGGTGCCGAGCTGATCGGCTTCGGCGACCCCGGTGACGTCGGCGACGTCGCGGGATGGCTCCACGAACCGGACGACGCGGTCATCCGGTCCGGGCTCGTCGGCGAGCTGGCGGCCCGGCTGGGCGGGCACCTCGTCGACCGACATCTTGCCTACGTCACGACCACGACGGCCGTGTCCGACCCGCTGGTCAGGTCGTTCCGCATCGTCGAGGAGATCCCGCACCGCGAGAAGCCCATGCGAGTCGCTCTCGCCGCCCGCGACGTCGGCACGCTGACGATCAAGAAGCGCGGCGTCGACATCGTCCCCGAGCACCTGGTGAAGCGGCTCAAGCTCAAGGGCTCGCAGTCGGCCACCGTGATCCTCGCCCGCATCGGCGACGGCGTCCGCGCCTTCCTGGTCGACCCCGAGATCTGATGGGTTGCGGCCCACTGTCCGGCTCAGAGTGGGCCGCAACCCTTCACATCTCGAAGTGGGACGCGCGGTGGCCTAGCCTCGGGCCATGAGGATCGACCTCAATGCCGATCTCGGGGAGTCGACCGAGCGGTGGGCCTCCGGCGAGGACATCGCCCTGCTCGATGTCGTGACCAGCGCGAACGTGTGCTGTGGCGCCTACGCGGGCGACGACGAGCTGATCGCGTCCACGTGCGCGGTGGCCGTCGACCGCGACGTGGCCATCGGCGCGCAGGTCGGGTACCCGGACCGGGAGGGGTTCGGGCGGGTGCCGATGGACATGGCGGCCGACGCGCTGCGCGACGAGGTGACGCGACAGATCCGGCATCTCGTCGAGCTGGCCCGGTTGTCCGACGGACAGGTGACGTACCTGAAGCCGCACGGCGCTCTCTACAACACGATCGTGACCGATGACGTACAGGCGGCCGCGGTGGTCGAGGCAGCGTCGGACGCCGGTCTCCCCCTCGTCGGCCTGCCCGGCGCGGTCGCGTTGCACCTGGCTGCGGCAGCCGGCGTGCCCATCGTGCTGGAAGGTTTCGCCGATCGCGGCTACACCGCCGAGGGGACGTTGCTCCCCCGCTCCGAACCGGGTGCCCTGCTCGATGATCCGCGCGACGCGGCGGTCCAGGCGGTGCGGCTGCTGCACGAGGGGGTCGGCTCGATCTGCGTGCACAGCGACAGCCCGGGAGCGCTCGAGATCGCCCGCACGGTCCGCCTCGCCCTCGAGCACGCCGGCGCCGAGGTGATGCATCCGTGAAGCTCCTGCCGTGCGGCGACCGCGCACTGATGCTCGACTGCGCGTCGCTCATCGAGGCGCAGGGCTGGTTCGCCGCGCTCCACCACGAGGTCGAGGCCGTGCTGGGCGCACGGACCGTCCTGCTCCGCGGTGAGCCGGCTGCGCTCCGGGCGCTCGTCCACCGCAGCGAACCGCGCGACGTCGTCTCCGCCCCGGACGTCGGCGAGGAGCTCGAGATCACCGTCGTCTACGACGGACCCGACCTCGCCGACGTCGCCGCCCACACCGGGATGTCGGAGTCCGAGGTCGTGCAGGCGCACACCGCGAGCGTCTGGACGGTGGCGTTCGCCGGTTTTGCCCCGGGCTTCGCTTACCTCGCCGGCGGTGACGAACGGCTCACCGTGCCGCGCCGGAGCTCGCCCCGCACCACTGTCCCGGCAGGCGCGGTGGGGCTCGCGGGCGAGTTCAGTGGCATCTACCCGCGCTCCTCCCCCGGCGGCTGGCAGCTCATCGGCCGCACCGATGCCGTCATGTTCGACGTCGACCGCGATCCTGCGGCCCTGCTCGCGCCGGGAGCCCGGGTCCGTTTCGTGGCGGCGCCATGAGCCTTCGCGTCGTCGACCCCGGGCGATTGACCCTCGTGCAGGACTCGGGCCGACCCGGGCAGGGCTCGATGGGGGTCGGACCCTCGGGAGCGTTCGACCGGGCCGCGATGCGCCAGCTGCACGAGCTCCTCGGCGACGCTCCCGAGGCCGCCGTGCTGGAGGTGCTCGCCGGTGGTCTGAGACTTCGCGCCGAGGCCGATCACCGCCTCGCGGTCACCGGCGCGGTCGGACCGGTCCACGTGGGCGCCGAACGCATCGAGCACGGGCGGGCGTTCGTGGTCCGCACCGGGCAGGACGTCGTCATCGGCCCGGTCGAGCTGGGCCTGCGGACGTACGTCGGGGTCGCCGGCGGCGTGGCGGTCGAACCCGTGCTCGGCTCCCGCTCCACCGACACGATGAGCGGGCTGGGTCCCCCGCGCCTCGCCGTCGGTGACGTGCTCGCGGTCGGCCCGGCCGCACACGCCGGCGAGGTCGAGGACGTCCCAGCGCTGCTCACCAGTGGCGTCAGCACCGTCCCGGCCGTGCCGGGACCTCGCGACGACTGGTTCACCGAGGACGCCGTGCGACGGTTCTTCTCCTCTGCCTGGACGGTGTCGACGCGATCGGACCGCGTCGGGGTTCGGCTGGACGGCCCCGAGCTGGCCCGCAGGGTGACTGAGGAGCTGCCGAGCGAACCGTGCGTGCGCGGCAGTGTGCAGGTCAGTACCGACGGCCTCCCGGTCGTGCTCGGGCCGGACCACCCGGTCACCGGCGGCTACCCCGTGATCGCCGTCGTCGTCGACGCCCACGTCGACCGACTCGCCCAGGTCCGGCCCGGTGACGTCCTCCGGTTCACGCGACGCTCGGCACCCTGACCGTTTCGGCCTGGTCGGCGTTCGCTCCGTGCCAAGATCACGGGATGAAAGATCTTCGTCGCGTGGTCGTGGTCGTCGTCATCGGGTCGTTGTCGATCGCCGCGCTCCTCGGCATCGTGGCTCTGCTGGGTTCCGGCGAGCTCGGGGAGACCGAGGGGCGCATCCTCCTCACCACCGTGATCGTCGGCGTCGAGTCGATCGCCATGCTCTGCTACCTCAGCGTCGCGGGCCGGCAGACCGCCGTGGTCGGTCTGGTCGGAGGACTCGCGTCACTCGTGCCGTTCGCGCTCGCCCTCTGGCTGACCTGGGGCGGGAACGATCCGGAAGCGGTGTGGCGGACGTTCGCCATCGGCGCGACCATCGCCGGGACGTTGGCGCAGGCCAGCCTCCTGCTGGCCCTCGATCGTGGACATCGCACCGTGCTGCTGGTGGCCACGCTCGTGACGATGACGGTCGTCGCGGCGATGATCGTCGACGTCGTCCTGAACGGGGACCAGCTCGGCGACCTCTTCTGGCGCCTGTTCGGCGTGGTCGCGATCCTCGACGTCCTCGGCACCGTGGTGCTGGCCGCCCTCGGTGCGTCCGGGCGCCGGCGTCCCGACGCCGAGCCCGACCTGCTGACCTCGGCACTCGAGACGCGGGTCGTCGACGCGGCCCGGGCCCGCGGGGTCACGCCCAGCAAGCTGATCGCCGACGCTCTGGACAGCTTCCTCGCTCAGCCCTAGGCCGCGACGATCTGGGTGACCGGCATGCTCGAGTCGGCCGGCAGGTCGAGCGACGACGGCGGCAGCCCGCGCCGGACGACCTCGGCGCCCAGCGCCGCCACCATCGCGCCGTTGTCGGTGCACAGACCCGGCCGGGGCACCCGGACGCTGAGACCCGCGGCGGTGGCCCGCTCCTCGATGAGGGCCCGCAGCCGGCCGTTGGCCGCGACGCCGCCCCCGACCACGAGGGTGTCGACGTCGTGGACGCGGCAGGCCTCCACGGCCTTGCGAGTCAGCACGTCGCAGACCGCGTCCTGGAAGGAGGCCGCGACGTCGGGCACCGACATCGATCGGCCCATCCGCTGCTCGTGCTGCACGTGCCGGGCGACGGCGCTCTTGAGCCCGGAGAAGGAGAAGTCGAACCGGTGCTGCACTGCGTCGCGCGGACGGGTGAGCCCGCGCGGGAAGGCGATGGCGGTGCCGTCGCCGGACTCTGCCTCCCGGTCGATGTGCGGGCCACCGGGGTAGGGCAGACCCAGCAGCCGCGCCACCTTGTCGAAGGCCTCCCCCGCGGCGTCGTCGATCGTCGAGCCGATCATGGTGACGTCGCTGGCGATGTCGTCGACCAGCAACAGCTCGGTGTGCCCCCCGCTGACGAGCAGGGCACCCACGCGCTCCTGCAGGCGGCCGTGCTCGAGCTGGTCGACGGCCACGTGCGCCACCAGGTGGTTGACGCCGTAGAGGGGCTTGTCGTGCGCGAGGGCGAGCGCCTTGGCGGCAGCGACCCCGACGAGCAGCGCCCCGGTGAGTCCCGGACCGCAGGTGACCGCGATGGCGTCGACGTCCTCCACGCGCACCCCGGCCGCGGCATAGGCCTGCTCCAGCGTCGGCACCATGGCCTCGAGGTGGGCCCGGCTCGCCACCTCGGGGACCACACCGCCGAACCGGACGTGCTGCTCGACGCTGGAGGCGACCGCATTGGCCAGCATCTCGGTGCCGCGCACGATGCCGACACCGGTCTCGTCGCACGACGACTCGATGCCGAGGACGAGGGGTTCGCTCACGCACGAATCCTGCCAGATCCGCTGTGGCAGGGTTGAGCCATGGGGATCCGGGACACACCTGACGACCACGAGACCTGGGACGAACGGACCGTGCTGCTGTCCATGCTGCAGGCGCAGCAGGAGGTCGCGGTCGGGAAAGTGCGGGGACTCACCGAGGAGCAGGCCCGCGCAGCACCGTTGCCGACGTCCCCACGCATGTCCCTGGCCAACGTGCTCAATCACCTCCGGTGGGTGGAGTGGTCGTGGATCCACGTCGACATCCTGGACGAACCGGACGAGGGACCGTGGACCGACGAGAACCCGGACGGCGAGTTCGACGAAGGATCCGAGCTCCCGCTCGCTGAGGTGATCAGCCGATACGAGCAGCAGGCCGTGCGGACGCGCCGGTTCTTCACCGAGACCGACCTGGACGACGGACTGCTCCGGCGACCCGACTCGGCGATGAACCGCCGGTGGGTCCTCGTCCACCTCGTCGAGGAGACCGCCCGCCACAACGGCCACCTCGACATCATGCGGGAGCTGGCTGACGGCTCGGTCGGCTACCTCTGATCGTCGCGTTCGGCCCGCTTGGCGGCGCGGGCCGCCTTCTCCTCGTCGTCGAGGCGGCGGGCCTCGTCGGGAGTCGGGGCGAGCCCGCCGTGCCGTGCGGGTGCCCACCACTGGCCCTCCGGCGGTATGGGGTACTCCGCGATGGCCTTGTCGAGCAGGGCGGACATCGCCGCGCGCAGCTGCTCGGTCTCGGCCACCGGGTCGGCGCCGGTGACGTCGATCGGCTCGCCGACGTGCAGGGCCATGGTCCGGCCCCGGGTACGCAGGTCGGACGGGTGGTCCTTGGTCTTCAACAGCTGGGTGCCCCAGGTGACCATCGGGATGAGCGGGACTCCGGCCTCCGCGGCCATGCGGACGGCGCCGGTCTTGAGCTCCTTGATCTCGAAGGAGCGGCTGATGGTGGCCTCGGGGAAGATGCCGACGATCTCGCCGGATCGGGCGTACTCGACGGCGTCGCGGTACGACTGCTCACCGTTGGATCGGTCGACGGAGATGTGGTGGTACGAGCGCATGAGCGGGCCGGTGATGCGGTGGTCGAACGCTTCCTTCTTGGCCATGAAGCGCACCAGGCGCCCACTCGGCTGCGCGGCCAGGCCGTCGAAGATGAAGTCGACGTAGCCGATGTGGTTGGCGGCCAGGATGGCCCCGCCCTCGCGCGGGATGTTCTCGGTACCGGAGGTCTGGAACTTGAACCCGAGCAGCCGGAACAAGGTCTTCGCCGTGACGATGGTCGGCGGGTAGGTGAAGTCGCGCATCTGGTCAGCCTAGGCCCCGGGGCCGATCACCACGACGCCCCGTCGCCCTCGTCCGGCACGACGTGGACAGCCGCCTCCTCGGCGCTCGACGCTGCTCCGTCGATGCCCACGTCGTTGCCGATGAGATCGGTCTCGACGTCCTCGCCGGAGCCACCGCCAGGATCGACCAGCCGGCCGGACCGCGCGTCGCCGACCTCGCTGTCGACCGGAGCCTGGGCGTCCTCGTCGGCGTACGGATCGGCGTCCGGCTCCTCCTGCCGGAGCCGCTCGTCGAGGCTCTCCCCCTGGACGGCCTCCTCGGCCGTGGAGCCGAAACCTTCGCCCGGTCCCCAGTTCTCGGCCGGGGAGTATCCCTCGTCGAGGACGTCGGCAACGCCACGATCGACGAGGGTGTCCTCGGGCTGCATCTGGTCGAGGTTCTCCGACTGCTCGAAGCCGGTGTCGTCGGGCTCGATCGGTGTCTCGCTCATGGCACCAGACTGTCACGGGGAGGGATCGGCGCAAGCTCCATCACGACGGCATCGACACCCGACCCGTAGTAGCCGTTGCGTCGAGAGATCTCGACGAAGCCCGCCGACGCGTACAGCGTGAGTGCGGGTCGGTTCGTCTCGTCGACCTCCAGCATCATCCGCACCGCACCCCGCTCTGACGCCGCATCGAGCAGGGCGGCGAGGAGGGCTCCACCCACCCCGGCCCGTCGAGCGTCCGGCACGACGGCGATGCGGGTGAGGTCGGCGACGTCCGCCACCACCGCCGCCGACGCGTACCCGGTCGTCAGCTCGCCCTCCTCGGCGACGAGCACCACCCGTCCCGGTGCGGCCAGCTCGAGCTCGACCAGCGTCCGGCTCCAGGTGTCGCTGCCGAACGACGCCCTTTCGATGGCCGTGATGGCTGCCGCGTCGGTGCGCTCGGCCGAGCGGATCATGCGCGTTTCGGCACGACCAACGGTGCGGCGTCGGGGCGCCGCAGGTACAACGGTTCGAGCGGCAGCTCCTGCACGGTGCCGTCGGCGACCGCCTGTGCGAGGGCGGCAGCGCGCGGATCGGACGGCCCGGCGAGCGCCGTGAGCGCATCGGGGTACAGCGTCGCTCCGCGGCCGAGCACGGGCAGGTCCGGGTGGAGCTCGGCCAGTGCGGCGGGGTACGAGACGTGCGGGCCGTCGAGTCGTTCGGCTCCACCCCGTCCGGCGTCGCGCGGCCGGTAGTGGGCCCAGTAGACCTCCTTGCGTCGTGCGTCCGTGGCGACCAGGAACTCCTCGGCGACCTCGCCGTCGTGCGCGAGGTCGGCGGCGAGGATGTCGAGCGTGCAGACGCCGTGGGTGGTCAGGCCGAGGGTCGAGCCGAGCGTGAGGGCGGTGACGACCCCGACGCGCAGGCCGGTGAAGGGACCCGGCCCGACCCCGACGGCGACGTCGGTGAGCTCGGACATCGCCGCGTCGGCGTCGCTCATCGCGGCACGGATGGCCGGCGCGAGCAGTTCACCATGGGCCATCGGTCCGTCGCCGGACGCCTCGGCGACGACGCGCGAGCCGTCGTGCACCGCGACGGTGATCGCCGGTGTGGCCGTGTCGAACGCGAGCAGCAGCACGAGATGAGCCTATTCGAGCAGGGTCGAGCGCAGCGGCACCCCGGCCCACCGCGGCCCGTGGGGCTTGATGGTGACGACGCGGGGCTCGGCGTCCTCGGCCTCGGTGATGTCGTCGCCGATGGCTGTGCCGAGTGGGTCGATGGGCCGCGCACCGCGCACCTCGATCGTCACGGCGAGCCAGCTGTCGTTGAGCTGCTCGGCGACGCCCGCTCCCCATTCCACGACCGTGACGCTGTGGTCGGAGGACGCATCGAGATCGAGGTCGTCGACCTCGTCGGCGCTGCCGAGTCGATAGGCATCGACGTGGAGCAGGTCCGGTCCCTGCACGAGGGACGGGTGGCTGCGGGCGAGGACGAAGGTCGGTGAAGTGATCGGGCCGCGCACCTGCATCGCGGAGCCGAGGCCTTGGGTGAAGGTCGTCTTGCCCGCGCCGAGGTCGCCGGTCAGGACCATGAGGTCGCCGGCCCGCACCAGCTCGGCGGTCTTGGCGGCGAGGTCGTGCATGGCTTCGGGCGTCGGCACCTCGCGGGCCAGCCACAGCGTCTTGCCGAACTCGATGAACGGACCGGTGCGTCGCAGCGGGTGGTAACGCCGGCGGGACCAGAACTGCACCGTGTCGGGCAGCTCCTCGCGCACGCGCAGCCAGATGCCGTCCTTGCCCCGCTCCTCGGCGGTGTCCTCCGCCACGCCGACCATGGCCGACGCCACGCCACGGGACTGCAGGTCGGGATCGACGGACACCCGGCGCAGCCCGAGCAGGCCGGGACGCGACTCGTCGAAGAGCATCGCTCCCATCGGCTGACCGCGTCGCTCGACCAGAAGACCGCCGGGGCCGGCGAGGACCTCGGCAACGGACTCGGCCGTCTCGTCGAGCGCGGTGGTGCGGGGATCGAGCGGCGGCCGGGCGCCGAAGGAACGATGGATGATGTCGACGACGGCCTGGGCGTGCTCGGGCCCGGCGTCGATGACGTCGAGAGCGACGCTCATGCGTCGTCCCGGATGACGTGCCCGTGCCGGAGTGGGTTCACGTGACCTTCTCCGCGAGGTCCAGGACGAGCTCGGTGATGCGGACGTGCTCCTCGAACATCGCCATGTGGCCGGTGTCCTCCAGCACGACCAGCGACGAGCCGACGATCGCGTCGGCGAGCCGTCGGCTGTGGCTGAGCGGCGTGACCGAGTCGTGGGTGCCGCACACCACGACGGTGCGCACGCCCGAGAGCGTCTCCATCGCGTGCCGCAGGTCGAGCGTGGAGAACATCGGGTGGAAGTCGGTGAGCACGTGCGTCGGCGTGCCCAGGATCATCTCGTTGGTCATGTCGGCGTGCCGCTCCTGGGCGTGCGGACCGACGCCCCAGTGCTGCACGACCGAGTAGCTGTTGAATCGCCGACCCCAGTCGACGAGCGGTGCAGCGGCGCGGGCGATCCCCACCAGGCGGCGGAGCCCGGGGTTGGACACGAACAGCCGGCCGCTGCTGGTGCTGAGCAGCATCACCCCGCGGACGCGCTCGCCGAAGAGCTCCGGGCGGTCGGCCGCCAGCTGCATGACGGTCATGCCGCCCATCGAGTGCCCGACGAGCACGACCGGTCCCGTGGTGCACGACTCGATCACCGCGCTCAGGTCGGCCGCGAGGTTCTCGATCGTGCAGTCAGCCCGAGGGGCGGTGTCGGACCCGCCGTGCGAGCGCTGGTCCATGAAGACCATCCGGGCCTGTCCGCGCAGCGCGAGACGCTGATAGTGCCAGGTGTCGAGAGTGCAGAGGACGCCGTGCACGAAGACGATGGTCGGCAGGTCGGTGGGTTGGTCCGGTTCGTCCACCTCGACCTTGATGCGGAGACCGTCGGCGGACACCACCGTGTGGCTCGCAGTGTGGACCGAGCCGAATGGGATGTCCTCGCCACGGCGGAGCCGGCGGCGCTTGGTCTGCTGGTCGTTGAAGACCTTCGCCGCCAGGCCCGCGGCGACGAAGGCCCCGGCCGTGGTCGCGATCTTGGTGGTCGCGCTCATCGAGCTCCTCGGTAGCGGCGTTCGGTGCGCCCGCCGATGCGGGTGACGATCTCGTACGTGATCGTATCGGCGGCGTCGGCCCACTCCTGGGGGGTGGGTTCACCGTCGTCGCCGGGTCCGAACAAGGTGACGACGTCGCCGCGCTCGGCCGGGAGGTCGCCCAGGTCGACGACCACCTGGTCCATCGCGATGGTGCCGGCCACCCGGACGCGCTGGCCGGCGAAGGCCGCGTGGACACGATTCGAGGCGTTGCGGGGCAACCCCTCGGCGTAGCCGACCGGCACCAGGCCGAGCGTCGTCTCGTGGTCGGTCGTGTAGCGGTGACCGTAGGAGATGCGGGTTCCCGACGGGACGCGCTTCACGGCGGCGAGGCGCCCGCGCAGGGTCATCACCGGCCGCAGCGGGGTGTCGAACGTCATCCGAGGTGCCGGCGCCAGCCCGTAGGAGGAGATGCCGACCCGCACGAGATCGAGGTGCGCGCTCGCTCGGGTGAGCGTGGCCGCGGAGTTGCAGAGGTGGCGCAGACCCGGCTGGAGTCCCGCGGCCTCCAGCTCGTCGACGGCCTCGCCGAACGCCGCTTCCTGGGCGTCGTTGGCCGGGTGCCGCGGCTCGTCGGCGCAGGCGAAGTGCGACCAGACGCCGGTGTGCTCGAGCCGGCCGGCCGCCTGGGCCTGCGCCGCGGCTGCCACCAGCTGACTCCACTGCTCACCGAAGGCCCCGTTGCGCGAGAGCCCGGTGTCGACCTTGAGCTGGACGCGTGGGCGGCTCGGCGCCACGGCGAGGATCTCCTCGAGCTGCTCGGCCGAGGACGCCGTGACCTCGATGCCGGCGGCGACCGCGGCGGCGTAGTCGGCGCCCGGCGACGCCAGCCAGCACAGCACCGGTCCGGTGTCGCCCAGCTCGCGCAGGCGTAGGGCTTCAGCCACCGTGGCGACGCCGAGCCACGCGGCGCCGGCCTCGCGGGCGGCCCGAGAACACTCGGCCATGCCATGCCCGTAGGCATCCGCCTTGACGACCGCCAGCAGGGCGGCGTCGGGTGCGCATGCGCCCAACGCCTGGAGATTCGCCCGGTACGCGTCGAGGTCGATGAGCGCCTCGGCCTGGGGTTCGCTCACGTCGACCCGCCCTCGCCTCGTGAACCTCCCCAGTCGCGGACCTCGTCCAGCGTGCCGGCGATGAACGCCGCCACGGTGGCCGGCAGCGCGGCAGCCACCGCCGAGGCGGTGACGGGGCCGCGAGCGTTGGCTCGTCCGCACGCGGCACCGTGCAGGAAGGCGGCCAACGACCCGGCGTCGTGCGGGTGAAGACCGGACGCCATCAAGGAGCCGGCGAATCCCGCGAGCACGTCCCCGGCCCCGGCCGTGCCGAGCCAGGACGATCCGCTGAGATTGACCCTGGTCGCCCGCCCCGGCGTCGCCACCAACGTCCGTTGACCCTTGAGCAGCACGGTGGCACCCCAGCGGTGCGCGGCACGGACCACGTGCTCCAGCGGATCGGCGTCGACGTCGGACCGCTCGACGCCGAGCATGGCGGCGAGCTCGCCGGCATGAGGAGTGAGCAGCGCCGGCACGAGCAGGGTCGGCGGCAGGTGCTGGAGCGCACTCGCGTCGACGACCACTGGCACGTCGTGCTCGAGCGCGAAGCCGAGCTGATCCTCGGCGTCGTCGCCACCGCCGGGACCGACGACCCAGGCCTGCACCCGGCCGGCACCGGCGACGACCTCGGGGGCGCGGTCGACGACCCGTGAGCTGAGTGACGGCGATCCGACGAAGCGCACCATGCCGGCCGTGCCGGCCTGCGCACCCGCGACGCACAGGTGCGCCGCGCCGGCGTACTGGTCGGACCCGGCGGCGATGCCGACCACACCCCTGGCGTACTTGTGGCTGGATGCCTCATCGAGCCAGCTGAGCGCCGGGCCGAGCAGGTGGGCGTCCCCGGTCTCGATGGACTCGAGCACCGGCCCGGGAAGGTACGGCGCGAGCCCGATGTCGACCAGTCGGGCCACCGGGACCCCGGCAGCGGTTGCTGCCGGACCGGCGAGCAGGGCCGCCTTGTACGTCCCGAACGTGACGGTGGCGTCGGCCCGCACGAACGGGCCGGGAACGGTGCCGCCGTCGACGTCGACACCGGACGGCACGTCGACTGCGACGGTGAACGGATGGTGCTCGGCGACCCAGTGGGCCCAGTCGGCAGCACGACCACTCAGGCCGGGCCGGGCGCCGATGCCGAGCACCGCGTCGAGGCACCACCGCTGCTCGGTGGGAGCCGCCACGACCTGCGCCCCGGCCGCAGTCGCGGCGGCGAGGCCGGCGGCGTGCACCTTCTGGTCGTCCAGCAGGCAGAGGTCGACCCGCACACCGCGGTCGAGCAGATGGGTGGCCGCGAACAGGGCGTCGCCGCCGTTGTTGCCCGGGCCCACGAGGACGACGACCAGGTCGCCGGCCGGGATGACCTCGAGGGCACCGGCCAGTCCGCGGGCCGCTCGCTGCATCAGCTCGCCCTCGGGCACCGTGGCCATCAGGGCTTCCTCGGCCGCCCGGATGTCGGCGACCCGGTGGGCCGTCAGCACTCGGCCACCACGAAGGCCGTCGCGACGGAGGTGTCGTGGGAGATCGACAGGTGCGTCGTCAGCCCGAGCTCGCGAGCCCTGGCCTCGGCCGCGCCGTGCAAGGCGAACGACGGGGCCCCTGCCGAGTCGGTGACGACCTCGATGTCCTGCCACGACATGCCGGCGGGCGCCTTGAGGGCCTTGACGAACGCCTCCTTGGCCGCGAACCGCCCGGCCATCGACTCCAACGACAGCGCAGCCTCCGCCTCGGTGAACAACCGGGAGCGCATCTCCGGCGTGCGCTCCAGGGTGGCCCGGAAGCGGGCGAGGTCGACGACGTCGACGCCGATGCCATAGATCTGCCGCGCGCTGCTGGACATCGTGTCCTACTCGACGGTGACGGACTTGGCGAGGTTGCGCGGCTGGTCGACGTCGTGGCCGAGCTGGCTGGCGAGCTCGCAGGCGAACACCTGCAGGGGAACGGTGGCCACCAGTGGCTGGAGCAACGTGGGCACCTTGGGCAGCCGGATCAGGTGGTCCGCATACGGGACGACGTCCTCGTCGCCGTCCTCGGCCAGGACGATCGTGCGCGCACCCCTGGCCCGGACCTCCTGGATCGCGCTGCCGACCTTGTCGTGCAGCTGGTCGCGACCCTTGGGCGGGACGATGATGAACACGGGCACGCCCTCGTCGATGACGGCGATCGGACCGTGCTTCAGCTCGCCGGCCGCAAAGCCCTCGGCGTGGATGTACGCGAGCTCCTTCAGCTTGAGCGCGCCTTCCAGCGCCACCGGGTAGCCGACGTGCCGGCCCAGGAAGAAGATCGATCGCGAACCCACGAGGTCGCGGGCCAGCTTGCGGACGTCGTCGGCCTGGTCGAGCATGCGCTGGATGCCGGCCGGCAGCTTGGCGAGCTCGGCGACGATGTCGGCGATCTCGTCGCCGTACTTGGTGCCCTTGACCTGGGCGAGGTAGAGCCCCAGCAGGTAGCACGCGACGACCTGGGCCAGGAATCCCTTGGTGGACGCGACCGCGATCTCCGGGCCGGCGTGCGTGTAGATGACGGCGTCGGACTCACGCGGGATGGTCGAGCCGTTGGTGTTGCAGATGGACAGCACCCGGGCGCGCTGCTGCCGGGCGTACCGGATGGCCATCAGGGTGTCCATCGTCTCGCCGGACTGGCTGATGGCCACCACCAGCGTCGAGCGATCGATGATCGGGTCGCGATACCGGAACTCCGAGGCGAGCTCGACCTCGCACGGAATGCGAGTCCAGTGCTCGATGACGTACTTGGCCACGAGTCCGGCGTAGGCAGCCGTGCCGCAGGCCACCACGATGATCTTGTCGATGTCGCGGAGCTCGTCGTCGGACAGTCGCATCTCGTCGAGCTGCAGCCTGCCGTCCGGCGCGTGTCGGCCGAGCAGGGTGTCGGCGACGGCCTGCGGCTGCTCGGCGATCTCCTTGAGCATGAACCAGTCGTACCCGCCCTTTTCCGCGGCGGAGACGTCCCAGTCGACGTGGTACTCCTTCGTCTCGACCGGATTGCCGTCGAAGTCGGTGATGTCGATGTCGTCGGCGGAGATGGTGACGACCTGGTCCTGGCCGAGCTCGATCGCCTCACGCGTGTACTCGATGAACGCTGCGACGTCGGAGCCGAGGAAGTTCTCGCCGTCGCCGCGCCCCACCACGAGGGGCGAGCTGCGCCGCGCGCCGACCACGACGTCGGGCCTGCGTGCGTCGGCGACCACGAGCGTGAAGGCCCCTTCGAGCCGGCGGCACACCGCCCGAACGGCGTCGGACAGGTCCGGTGCGTCCTTGAGCTCGTCGTGGAGCAGGTGCGCGACGACCTCGGTGTCGGTCTCGGAGACCATCTCGTGCCCGGAGGACTCGAGCGCGGCCCGGAGGTCGGCGAAGTTCTCGATGATGCCGTTGTGCACCACGGCGACACGTCCGTCGCCGTCGAGGTGCGGGTGGGCGTTGACGTCGTTGGGTGCACCGTGCGTGGCCCACCGCGTGTGCCCGATCCCGGTGTGCGACTCCGGCAGCGGATGCGCGGCGAGCTCGGCGTCGAGGTTGGCGAGCTTGCCGGCCTTCTTCGCCGAGACGATGCGATCGTTGTGGACGAGGGCGACCCCGGCGGAGTCGTAGCCGCGGTACTCGAGGCGCCGCAGCCCGCCGATGACGACGTCCAGGGCCGGTCGGTGGCCCACGTATCCGACGATTCCGCACATGGGCTCAGGGTACAAGCGACTGAGGTGGGAGCAGCGAGTGCCGTGACGCACCAAGCGACGTTCGCCGGGACCGAGGCGGCACACCGTTGTCGGTACCGGCAGGATGGGGGCATGGGCGCGGCAGGTCGGGACCAGTCACCCTACGTCGAGCTGGAGCGTTCAACGTGGGCCGATCTCGCCGACGACGCGCCCCAACCGCTGACCACTGACGACGTCGAACGACTGCGCGGCCTGGGAGACGAGCTGGACCTCGAGGAGGTCCGGCAGGTCTACGTCCCCCTCACCGAGCTCATCAGCATGCGGATCCACTACGCCGCTGAGCTCTGGCGAGCCACCGAGACGTTCCTGCACAAACCACAACCGGAGCGCACGCCTTTCGTCATCGGGATCGCCGGCTCGGTGGCGGTCGGCAAGTCCACCACGGCACGCCTGCTGCGGGAGCTGCTCGCGCAGTCGCCGGCACATCCGCGGGTGCAGCTGGTCACCACCGACGGCTTCCTGTGGCCGAACGACGAGCTGGAACGCCGGGGCATCCTCGATCGCAAGGGGTTCCCGGAGTCCTACGACCGCAAGGCCTTGCTGCGCTTCGTCATCGACGTGAAGAGCGGCGTGGACAAGGTCGATGCTCCGGTCTACTCCCACCTCACCTACGACCGCACCGATGACGTCGTCACGGTGGAGAGTCCCGACATCGTCATCGTCGAGGGCCTCAACGTCCTCGCCCCGGCCAAGGAGCGCGGCGACGGCTCCCCCGGCGTCGCGGTGAGCGACTACTTCGACTTCTCCATCTACGTCGACGCCTCCAGCAAGGACATCCGTCGCTGGTACGTCGAGCGCTTCCTGAGCTTGCGCAAGACGGCGTTCGCCGATCCGGCGTCGTACTTCCACCGGTACAGCGCGCTCACCGACGCCGAGGCCGAGCAACGCGCCGGCGAGCTCTGGGACAAGATCAACTGGCCGAACCTGCGCGAGAACATTCAGACCACGCGCGGCCGCGCCACCCTCGTGCTCCGCAAGGACCCGGACCACTCCGTGAAGTGGATCCGTTTCCGCAAGCTGTGACTCTCAGCTCTTCGGCGTGGTCACCGTGATCCTCGGCGTGTAGGACGACCGTGATGTGCCGTCCAGCTCGGTCGACGCGATGGCGAGCGTGTAGGACTTGCCGGGTTGCAGTCCGGTGATCCTCACGGTCTCGGTGCCGCCCCCGTCGACGTCGACGTAGGTGCGGGCGCCGGTACCGATGCCATAGGCGACGCGGTACGCCTCCGCGCCGGTAGCCTTCGTCCAGGTCAGGGTGATCGACGTCGTCGTCGCGGACTTCTTCACGAAGCTCGTCGGGGCCTTGAGGCTGGACGTGCTCGCGGTGAGCGCCGGATCGGAGTACGGGGACACCGTGCCGCTCGACGAGATCGCCGCGACCTTGATGTTGTAGGAATTGCCGCGCGTCAGCCCGGTGATCGTTCCCGACGAGACGTTCCCGACCGTGAGGTACTTGTACGTGGTGGTACCCGACGGCGTGTAGCGGATCTTGTACTTCGCCGAGCCCGCCTTCTTGGTCCATTCCACCGTGATGGCCGAGGTGGTACGCGACGTCCAGTGGACGTTGCTCGGTCGGTCGGCCGGAGCCGCCGACGTCGTCACCTTCAGGGGCTCGGAGGCCGGCGACTGGGTGCCGTCCGACTTCACCGCCTTGATGGTGAACGTGTACTCGGTGCTCGCCGACAGGCCAGTGACGGTAGCCATCGATTCGTCGCCGACGGTCTTGTTCGTGCGGGGACCGTCTCCGACACCGCTGGAGATGACATATCCAGTGGCCTCAGGAACCTTCGTCCAGGCCAGGGCGACCGACGAGGAGGTCGTCGAGGTCGAGCGCAGGTCGCTGGGCGCCGCGAACACCTCCGGGTACCCGGTGAAGCCGCTGGTGGTGAACTCGTCGACGTAGGACTTGCGCAGGCCCTTGCTCTCCTCCGACCCGACGGTCGCGTTGCCGTAGTACGTGGTGTCGCCGGAGTCGGTGATCAGCGTGACCGTTCCACCGGCATCCAGCGGGTGGGGCACCGAGACGATCGACTCCCAGGCACCCGTGCGGTGCGAGTCCGGCGCGGGCAGGTTCCTGACGGCGACCGGCTTGTGGTTGCGGTCGCCGTCCCAGGCGAACAGCTTCCACTCGGGGTTGAGTGAACCGTCCTGTGCCGAGATCAGGTACTCGTCGTCGGTGTTCTTGCGGATGTCGCGGATCGTGCGGCCACCGAGATCCAGCAGCACGGCATCACCGAACGTCGGGGTTCCGGTGAGCATCGGGTTCAGGTTCGTGATCGGGACCACGACGGCCTTGCCGTTCTTGAGCGGAGCCCGGAATCCCAGGTACCCGGTCGTGGTGCTGCCGGGTGCCATCTCGAAGCCCTCGATGTTGAAGCCTGCAGGGTCGTTGGCGAGCTTGCCGGCGGCCTGTCCTGCGGCGAAGCCGAGCGCGTTGCCATTCGAGACGTCCCAAGCCTTGATGTCGTCGCGCAGACCGGTCCGCTTGGCCAGGAAGGTCAGGGTCGTGTCGCTCCCCGAGCCCGCGATCGTGGCCGTGAACATGACGTCGCGGGCCGGCTTGAGGGCGCCGTCCTTGCTGCTGTTCCCGTGTGAGCCCAGGACGTACAGGGTGTTGTCCGAGCGCGCCATCGACTCGAGGTCGGCATTGACTGATCCGATGTCGCCGTCGAAGTCGAACTCCTTCACGGGTCGGCCGGACTCCGATTTCTGGTACAGCCGGATCTTGTTGTCCTCCGAGCTCACGGCGAGCGCGTAGCCGTCGCCGACGTCGACGGCGCTGGACAGGTCGGCGGACTCATAGAGGTACCGTCCACTCGCCGAGGCCGGAGCGGCCGAGGCCGCGTAGGAGACCTGCGTGGTGCCGACATTGTTGTTGTCGTCGGTGACCGTGAACGTGATGGTCGCGCGTCCCACGCCGGTCGGGGCGAAGGACACACCGCGGTCGAGACCCGTGCCGGTGATGCCGACACCCGAGTCGGGGATCACGGCGCTGTCGGACGAAAGAACGGACACGGTGAGGTCGGCGGCGTCGGTGTCGTCATCGGCCAGGCTCAGCGTGGTGCCGGGGTTGTGGCTGTCCCCGACGGTGCCGCCCACCTTGGCGTGGGCCACCGACGCGGTCGGTTTGTCGCTGGAGATCGTGCCCGGGTTCCAACCGGTCGGCGCGAAGGCGAGACCGCGGAAGGCGTGCCCGGCGGCCGCCGTGGCGACCGTCGTGTCCGATCCGAAGGCCGCGGGTCCGGCGGCGTTCGCGTCGTCGATGCGCACGACCGAGTTTCCGGCACCGCTGCCCTTGCTGGCGAAGATCTGGACCGTTCCGTCGTTGACGCGTCCGGTGATGAACGGGTAGTCGCCGGTCTTCGTCCCAGCGGTCGCCCACGTCGTCCCGTCCGACGTGTACTTGCGGATCTCGTCGTTCACGCCGTTGTCGTCGGTGTCGACGGATAAGTAGGCGACGTCGATGCCGGCGACCGTGGCACTGGCATCGAGCATGACGACGGCCGTGGGAACCGGAAGGTCCACGGTCGCGGACTTGGGGCCGAGCCGGGTGATCGCGGACTTCGTGGTCGGCAGACCCGTACCGATCCGGCCCAGGCCGGCGAGGTTGGCCTTCTCCGAGATCGTGTAGAGGTCTCCGCCGGCGATCTGGATGTTGCGCGTGTTCTTCTGGTCAGCTGTGGCCTCGCCGGCGACCGAGCCGGCCACAGGAGTCTTGGTCCCACCGCCGAGCGGCACGGTGAAGACACCGGTGTCGGTCGTGCCGCCGTTGCCGCTGACGTAGAACGACGTGCCGTTCTCGGTGGCGACGCCGCGCGGGTGGGACTTGTCCAGCGAGGTGGTGCCGAGCAGGGTCGAGGTGTCGACCGAGCCCGTGTCGCCGACCCGCGCCACCATGCGCTGGATCCCCGGGCCGTCGGCCGACGTCGCCGTCTTGGTGTCCTTGGGCTTGACAGCCACGCTGCTCTTGACCTGCCCGGTCGCCCCGGGCGCATGGTTGTAGCCGGCGACGGCCAGGTAGGTGCCGTCGGCGCTGCGCGCCAGCGACCCGTTCCCGCTGGCGCTGCCGGCGAGAGCGAAGGCGTTGGCCGGAGCAGCATCCGCGGAGGGAAGGTCGACGGGTGAGGCGAACGACTTCGTCCCGTTGGCGTTGATCGTCTTGAGCGAGGCGGCCGAGAAGTCCGACGTGCTCGCGTCGTTCACGTCGACCACGACCAGCTCGTCGCTGGGTGCCGCCGAGGCGCTCGGGACGGTACCTGCGACGCCGACCACGGCACCGCTGGTGAGAACGAGGACCGCGAGGGCGTGACGGATGCGCGCGACGACGGGCTGGTGTGCGGTCATGAGAGAGGACTCGATTCGTGACGGTCGTCCCCCATGGACGGACCGAGAGAAGGTTACGCCATGCAACAGAGCATTTCGCGCTGAATCGACGATCATGTGAATGAGTTCACAGACTGTTCACCCAGTCCCCGGCGGTCGATGCGCTCGGTCCGGGTCACGCGTCGAGTCCAGGGACGGGACAACTCAGCCGTCGTGTGTCAGGGCCGGATCAACGATCCCGGCGCCGACCAGTCCCACGCGCCGAGGATGGACGTACCGGGCAGCTCCGACACCTGGTCACCCACGACCCATTCGATCGGATAGGTCGTGGGCTCCTCGTCCAGACCCCGGAGACTCACCTGGTGCTGGATCCGGCTCGAGTGCGACTGCCACAGGACCCGCTTGTCGCGTTGAGCCTTGACCTCGGCCCATGCTCCGTCGGTGTACGTCCAGGTGGAGTAGCCATCCAGGTCCTCGGCGGGCTTCTTCGACTCGTAGACCGTCGCAGCGACGACACCACCGACCTTGTCGAGCCGGTCGAGGCAGGACGCGTCGTCGAACAACGGCTCGAACACCGAACACGGCCCGGGAACTCCGTAGGATCTGACGACCTTGCCCGAGCGTGCGTCGAGCTCGACGATGTCGGCGAGCGGTGCGCCGCCCTCGTAGTACGGGCCGTCCTCGGCAACCGACGCGAGAAGGGTTCGGCCGTCCGACGCCAGCGAGATGCCGTCGACGTGCTTGTTCTTCATGAGGGTCGTGAGCTTGCCGTTGCTGTCCACTCGCGTCACCGAGTCGCCCACGGACTCGACGCCCTTCCACTCCGATCGGGTGAGGAAGATCGCCTCGTCACCGCCGACGGCAGCCCCGTAGACGGTGGCCCGCGCGACGTCGGGGTCGCCGACCGCCGAGGTGCCGGGCAGCGCAACTTCCCTTCGCTTCGTGAAGTCCAGGGCGAACTCGCGCAGCACTTGGTTCTTGCCGTCGTCGGTGACGACCAGCAGGGAGTCCCGCCCGAACCCGACCACCCCGGTGTCGGCGTTGTAGGCGGAGCGGCCCGATGTCTCCCTACCTGTCGCGGGATCGATGATCACCGGGTAGGAGGGCTTGTCGATGTCGTCACTCAGGTGGCGGTCGACCAGCACCGATCCGTTCGGGAGGACATCGCGGACGATTCCCTCAACGTCTCGGGACGTCGACTGGGACAACAGCCGCGACGTGCTGACGACACCATCGGATTGAAGGACGAAGGCCAGCACCGGATCGCTCGGGCCAGGGGACGTCGTCGGTTCAGCCTTGTCCGTGTTTCCCGATGACGTGCAAGCGGTCAGCAGAGCTGCGAAGGCCACGGCGAGATAGATGCGACCAAACATGGGCAAATCCCGTCATCAAGGAAATGGCCAGATCCTAGCCCTTCACGGAGGAGATGTACGGAAAATCCCTGCCACCAGAGGTGTGCGCTTACCGTGCGAGTGTGGTGCGCACGACGCCGGCCAGGTGCTCCGCGATCTCGTTCGCAAGCTCGGCCGTGGGCGCCTCGACCATCACCCGCACGAGCGGCTCTGTACCTGACTGTCGCAGGAGGACGCGACCGGTGCCGCCGAGGCGGGCCGCAGCAGCAGCGACCTCGCCCTGCAGCACCGGGTCGGTGTCGGCGCGCGCCTTGTCGACGTCGGGAACGTTGAGGAGAACCTGCGGCAGTCGCGTCATCGCCTGGGCCAGCTCGGCGAGCGAGCGACCGGTGTCGGCCATGCGGGCAGCGAGGTGCGCGGCGGTGAGGACACCGTCGCCGGTGGTGGCGAAGTCGCTCATGATGACGTGACCGGACTGTTCGCCGCCCAACGTGAACCCACCCGCCCGCATGGCTTCGAGGACGTAGCGGTCGCCGACGGCCGTCTGGAGAACGGTGATGTTCTCCTGCTGCATGGCCTGGACGAAGCCGAGGTTGCTCATCACGGTGGCGACCACGGTGTCGGCGTGCAGCCGGCCCTCGTCGCGGGCCGCGAGCGCGAGGATGGCCAGGATGTGGTCGCCGTCGACCACGTGCCCCTCGGCATCGACGGCGAGGCAGCGGTCGGCGTCGCCGTCGAACGCGAAACCTGCATGCGCCTCGTGCTCGACGACCGCCTTCTGCAGGTCGCCGAGGTGGGTGGAACCGCAATCGGCGTTGATGTTGTGGCCGTCAGGCTCGGCGTGGATCGCGACGACCGTGGCACCCAGCCGGCCGAACACGTCGGGACCGACCTCGAACGCCGCGCCGTTCGCGCAGTCCAGGACGATGGTGAGCCCGTCGAGGCGGTCGGGTGCCTGTCCGGAAGGCACGGAATCGACCAGGTGCTTGACGTAGGTGGCGACGCCGGCGCGACTGTCGCCGATGCGGCCGACGTCGGCACCCGTGGGTCGGTCCCAGGGTTCCTTGAGACGGTTCTCGATGGCGAGCTCGATCTCGTCGTCGAGCTTGTGGCCGCCGCGCGACAGGAACTTGATGCCGTTGTCGGGCATCGGGTTGTGGCTCGCCGAGATCATCACGCCCATGTCGGCGGCGAGCTCGGCGGTGAGGTAGGCGGCACCCGGGGTCGGCACGACACCGAGACGGTGGACGTCGACGCCTGCTGAGGCGAGCCCGGCCACGACGGCGGCCTCGAGGAACTCCCCCGATGCCCGCGGGTCGCGGGCCACCACGGCGGTGGGCCGCTGGTCGGCGAACGCACCGACCTCACCCAGCACGTGAGCTGCGGCGACCGAGAGGTCGAGGGCCAGCTCGGCGGTCAGGTCGCGGTTCGCGAGACCGCGAACCCCGTCGGTGCCGAAGATGCGGCCCACAGCCGGATCAGCCGCTTGCTGTCAGCGCTTGCTGTACTGGGGCGCCTTGCGCGCCTTCTTGAGACCGGCCTTCTTGCGCTCCTTGATGCGGGAGTCGCGAGTCAGCAGCCCGGCCTTCTTGAGCAGTGGGCGGTTGACCTCTTCGTCGATGGCGTTGAGGGCACGAGCGACACCGAGGCGAAGGGCACCGGCCTGGCCGGTCATGCCGCCACCGGTGACCCGGGCGACGACGTCGAAGCGGCCGTCGAGACCGGTCTCGGCGAAGGCTTCCTTGGCGATCTGCTGGTGCAGCTTGTTCGGGAGGTACTCCTCGAGCGGCTTGCCGTTGACGATCCACTCGCCGGTGCCCGGCACGATGCGGACACGTGCGATGGCTTCCTTGCGACGGCCGGTGGCCGCACCCGGCGCGATGGTGGCCGGGGTGGCCAGCGCCTCGGCGGACGGGCTGGTCTCGGAGGTGTAGACGCCGTCGGCGTTCGTCTGGATCTCGGTGGAGTCTGCGGACGTCTCGGTGGAGTCTGCGGGGGTCTCGGTCGTGTCGGCCACGGTGGTCCTGCTCTTCTCGGGAATCACTGGGAGATCTGCTTGATCTCGAACGGCTGGGGCTTCTGGGCGGCGTGCGGGTGCTCGGGGCCGGTGTAGACCTTGAGCTTCTTGATCAGCTGGCGACCCAGACGGTTCTTGGGCAGCATGCCGCGCACGGACTTCTCGATGGCCTTGCGGGCGTCCTTGTCGAGGAGCTCACCGTAGGCCGTGCTCTTGAGGCCGCCCGGGTAACCGCTGTGGCTGTACGCCAGCTTGTCGGTGCGCTTCTGGCCCGACAGCGAGACCTGGCCGGCGTTGACGATGACGACGAAGTCTCCACCGTCGACGTGCGGGGCGTAGGTCGGCTTGTGCTTGCCGCGCAGGAGCGTGGCGGCCTGGACGGCCAGACGCCCCAGAACCACGTCCTGGGCGTCGATGACGTGCCACTGACGGTTGATGTCAGCAGGCTTCGGGCTGTACGTGCGCACGGCGTGACCTTCTCGTAGTTCGTGAGTGTTGTTTCGTCCGATGTTCGCGGGTCGGGCCCGGGGACAATTCCGCAAGACCGACGACGTACAAGACTAACCGGCGCGGTCACCTGCGGTCAAAACGGGGACCACCCTGCGGACCCCATCTGTGCAGGACTCCCGGACCCGCACTAGGTTGGAATCCGTCCTGCACAGCACCCCCCGGCGGGCACCCAACCGTGGACCGCGGACCGGCTCAGGAGATCCATCGTGACCGACAACCCGACGCTCACCGTGCGGGACAACCGCACCGGCGAGGAGTACGAGCTCCCGATCACCGACGGCACCGTCAGCGCGGCTGACCTCGGCGCGATCGGCAAGACCGACGACGAGGCGGGCATCGCCCTGTACGACCCCGGTTTCACCAACACCGCCTCGTGCCGCAGCGCTGTCACGTTCATCGACGGCGAGAAGGGCATCTTGGAGTATCGCGGCTACCCGATCGAGCAGCTGGCCGAGTCGTCCACGTTCCTCGAGGTCGCCTACCTGCTCATCCACGGCGAGCTGCCCACCGAGCCCCAGCACGACCAGTGGGTCCACGACATCACGTTCCACACCTTCGTCCACGAGAACCTCAAGAGCCTCATGCAGGGCTTCCGCTACGACGCGCACCCCATGGGCATGTTGCTGTCGAGCGTGGCGGCGCTCTCGACCTTCTACCCCGAGGCCCGAGCGATCAGCGACCCGGAGATCCGGCACGAGCAGATCGTCCGGATGATCGCCAAGATGCCGACGCTGGGCGCCTGGTCGTTCCGGCACGCCCAGGGCAAGCCGTACGTCTACCCCGACAACGAGCTCTCCTACACCGAGAACTTCCTGTCGATGCTGTTCAAGATGAGCGAGCACACCTACGAGCCGGACCCTCGCCTCGCGAAGGCGCTCGAGGTGTTGTTCATCCTGCACGCCGATCACGAGCAGAACTGCTCCACCAACGCGGTCCGGTCGATCGGATCCAGCCAGGTCGACCCGTACTCGGCAGTTTCCGGCGGCGTCGCGGCCCTCTACGGACCCCTGCACGGCGGCGCCAACGAGGCCGTCCTCAAGATGCTTCGACGGATCGGCAGCAAGGACAAGGTCGGCGACTTCATCGACGGCGTCAAGAACGGCGACGAGCGGCTGATGGGCTTCGGGCACCGCGTCTACAAGAACTACGACCCGCGCGCCACGATCATCAAGAAGGCCTGCGACGACGTCTTCGAGGTCACCGGGGTCAACCCGCTGCTGGAGATCGCCCAGGAGCTGGAGAAGATCGCGCTCGAGGACGAGTACTTCGTCAAGCGCAAGCTCTACCCGAACGTCGACTTCTACTCCGGCCTCATCTACGAGGCGCTGGAGTTCCCGTCCGAGATGTTCACCGTGCTCTTCGCCATCCCCCGCACCGCCGGTTGGCTGGCCCAGTGGCTCGAGCTGGTCGACGACAAGGAGCAGAAGATCGCCCGCCCGAAGCAGATCTACACCGGTGACCGCCGGCTGACGTTCGTTCCCGCCGCCGAGCGCTGGGCCTGAACGTCCCACCATGTGACGCGCAAGGCGTCATTCTGGACGGATGACGCCCGTCACGTCACACATCGCGGAGTGATGCATGCGAATCCGGCTCGATCTCTCCTACGACGGCGCCCGGTTCCACGGGTGGGCTGCACAGCCGGGACTCCGCACGGTGCAGGGCGAGGTGGAAGCGGCGATGGCGACGATCCTTCGCCTCGATCCGGCCCCGAGCCTGACCTGTGCCGGTCGCACCGACGCCGGGGTCCACGCGCGAGGACAAGTGGCTCACGTCGATCTCGACGAACCGGTCGACGCCGACACGCTCGCCCGCCGCGTCCGACGCCTGCTGCCCTGCGACATCCGGCTGCGCGGTCTGGGCGAGGCGCCCGCAGGGTTCGACGCGCGGTTCTCAGCGCTCGAACGGCGTTATGCCTACCGCCTGCGTGATCACGGAGCGGGCGACCCCCTACTCCGCAATCACGTCGTCGACTGGCCCCACGAGCTCGACACCGAAGCGATGAATGCCGCCGCCCTGCCACTGCTCGGGGAGCACGACTTCGCCGCGTTCTGCAAGAAGCGCGAGGGTGCCACCACGATCCGGACGTTGCGCGAGCTGCACACCGAGCGGCACGACGGCGTGCTGGAGACGACCGTGCGAGCCGATGCGTTCTGCCACTCGATGGTCCGGTCGCTCATGGGCGCGCTGGTGGCCGTCGGGGAGCACCGGCACGACGCGGACTGGACCGCGAGCGTCCTCGCTCAGGCCGAACGTCACCCGCACGTCCGGGTCATGCCCGCACACGGTCTCGTGCTGGAGGAGGTCCTCTATCCGCCCGATGAGGACCTGGCGGCGCGCGCCACCGAGAGCCGCCGTCGGCGGGATGCCCCGTGACCGACCACTACTTCAGCTCATCGCCCGGCGGACCGGAACGACACCGCTCGGTGCAGTTCGCTGCCTGGGGCCACGAGTTCGAGCTCACCACCTCGAGCGGCGTCTTCGCCCGCGACGGGCTCGACACGGCCACCGACGTGCTCCTGCGCCACACCGATCCCCCCGCAGCGTCCACCACCGTCCTCGACCTCGGGTGCGGCTGGGGGCCGATCGCCTGTGCGATGGCCGTCGCAGCACCGGGCGCCACGGTCTGGGCCACCGACACCAACGACCGCGCCCTGGCACTCACCCGACTCAACGCGGAGCGGCTCGGAACACGCGTCGAGGTCGCCGAACCCGACGACGTGCCCGGCGACCTGCAGTTCGACGCCATCTGGTCGAACCCGCCGATCCGCATCGGCAAGGCAGCGCTGCACGAGCTCCTGTTGCGCTGGCTCCCCCGCCTGGTCCCCGACGGCCGGGCCCACCTCGTCGTCGGCAAGAACCTCGGGTCCGACTCGTTGCACCGCTGGCTCGTCGACGAGGGCTGGCCCACCGAGCGGCTCGTCTCGGAGAAGGGGTACCGGGTCCTGGTCGTCCGACGTCCTGCCTAGAGGTCCCCCGTCGGCGTCACCGGACTGTCGTGACGGGTCACCAGCGTTCGTCCGTGCTTGACTGGTGCTCGTCCGCTGCCGACCAAGGGTTCCGCCATGACGATGACACCCCCATCGCCCGATGTGTCGTCCGGCGATTCACTCCAGGAGTTCTCCTCCGTCGCGCGGTTCGTCCGCGAGGTGATGCCGACGGTGCCGGGCGGACGGCGCCGCATCGACACCATCCATGGGCACATCGCCCTGATCCATCAAGCCGCCACAGACCGAGGACTCCGACTCAGGAAGATCGGCGGCTCGGTCTACTTCTACGACGGCGCGCACCCCGTCGGCGGAATGACGAAGTGGACACCCAGTCTCGTCTCGCCCCAAGCAGTCCAGGTGTGCGCGTCCAAGGACCTCACCAAGCAGATGCTCGCTGCCGCGCGCTTGCCCACTCCCGGCGGCATCGCCCTCGGCTCCCACCAGTTCGACGATGCCGTGGACCACCTCCGAACCACCAGTCGTCCGATGATCCTCAAACCCACCGATGCGCAGGGCGCCGCAGGCTTCACCGCCGCGATCCTCGACGAGGACGATCTTCGGGCCGCGTGGGCCTCGGCCGTCGATGCCTCGCTGGGCAACCCGACGCTCCTGCTGGAGGACCAGGTCGACGGATTCGACATCCGTGCGTTCGTGGTCGGAGGCCGGGTGGCCGCCGCGACGACTCGCGTGAACGCCCATGTCGTCGGCGACGGCCGCCTGAGCATCTCCGCGCTGATCACGGAGAAGCAAGCCTGGCGCGACCAGCACGCCGTCCTGCGCAAGCGGCCGATGACGGTCGAGCCTGCGGTCCTGGCTCGGGCCGGACGGTCGATCGACGACGTTCCCGAGGCCGGCGAGGTCGTGGTTCTCAACAGCTCGTCCAACCTTCACACGGGCGGCGAGAACGTCGACGTCACCGATCTGGCCCATCCGGGCCTGCTGGACCTGGCGATCGCGGTGACTCGCGCGATCCCCGGCCTCGGCATCGCGGGCGTCGACTTGATGGCGCGCGACATCGACTCCCCGGACGGGGCCGTGGTGCTGGAGGCCAACGTCACGGCCAACATCCGGGTGCACCACTACCCCGCCTACGGCCAGTCGCGCGACGTCGCCGGGGCCATCATCGACGCGATGATCGCCTCGACGGACGCCCCTACCCGCGCACCGTCGACGAACGTGACGACGACGGGACCGACCCGTCGCCCGGCCCGAGCCGGGCTTCGACGCCGCCCTCGGGAGTCGCCGTGAGGCTCGGCCGGAGCGCACGAGGCCCCAGTGCCGCAGCCGTCGAACGGTTCAGCCGCTCCCGCGACAGCGGCTGAGACGCGACGACGGCCCGGCACCATCAGGTGCCGGGCCGTCGTCGGACGGATCTACTTCGTGTCGTCGTCCGCGGAATCGTCCGACGGTTCGGCGACCGGCTCGGCGGTCTCGTCGGCGTCGGACGCCTCGACGACCTCAGCCTCGGTGACAGGCTCGACCTCGGCCTCAGGCTCTGCGGCGACCGGGGCCTCGGCCTCCGAGGCCTCGACCACCTCAGCCTCGGTGACAGGCTCCTCCTCGACCGGCGCCGGAGCGACGGACTCGGTGGCAGCCGGCTTCGGCTTCTTCGGCGTCTGGTTCTGCGCCGCGAACTCCTGGGCCTCCACGATCTCGATGACGGCCATGGGGGCGTTGTCGCCCTTGCGCGGACCGATCTTCGTGATGCGCGTGTAGCCGCCGGGACGGGTCGCCATGGCGGGACCGATCTCGGTGAACAGGGTGTGCAGGACGTCCTGGTCACGGATGACCTTGACGACCTGACGGCGGTTGGCCACCGTGTCGATCCTGGCCTTGGTGATGAGCTGCTCGGCGTACGGACGCAGGCGACGAGCCTTGGCCTCCGTGGTGGTGATGCGGCCGTGCTCGAACAGTGCCTGAGCCAGGTTGGCGAGGATCAGGCGCTGGTGCGAGGGGCTGCCGCCGAGGCGTGCTCCCTTGGTGGGCGTGGGCATGGTTTCTCCAATTTCAGCGGTCGGTGCCGCCACGGGGACGGCACGGCACAGTGCGGCGGATCAGTACTGCTCGTCCTCGGCGAAGCCGGCGTCCTCGTCGTAGGCGTCGATGACGGCGGACGGGTCGAACCCGGCCGGGCTGTCCTTGAGCGCCAGACCCATCTCGGCGAGCTTGGCCTTGACCTCGTCGATGGACTTGGAGCCGAAGTTGCGGATGTCGAGCAGGTCCTGCTCCGAGCGCGTGATGAGCTCGCCCACGGTGTGGATGCCCTCGCGCTTGAGGCAGTTGTACGAGCGGACCGTGAAGTTGAGGTCCTCGATCGGCAGGGCCAGGTCGGCAGCGAGCTGCTCGTCGACGGGCGACGGTCCGATGTCGATGCCCTCGGCCTCGACGTTGAGCTCACGGGCCAGGCCGAACAGCTCGACGAGGGTGGACCCGGCCGAGGCGATCGCGTCGCGCGGCAGGAGCGACTTCTTGGTCTCGACGTCGATGACGAGCTTGTCGAAGTCGGTGCGCTGCTCGACACGGGTGGCCTCGACCTTGTAGGTCACCTTGAGGACCGGGGAGTAGATGGAGTCGACGGGCATGCGGCCGATCTCCTCCTCGCCGGTCTTGTTCTGCGTGGCCGAGACGTAGCCGCGGCCACGCTCGACGACGAGCTCGATCTCGAGGGTGCCCTTGGCGTTCAACGTCGCGACGTGCAGGTCGGGGTTGTGGACCTCGACGCCGGCCGGCGGCTCGATGTCGGCCGCGGTGGCCGCACCGGTACCGGTCTTGCGCAGGTACATGACGACAGGCTCGTCGTTCTCGGAGGAGACGACGAGGTCCTTGAGGTTCAAGATGATCTCGGTGACGTCCTCGGTGACTCCGGGGACGGTCGAGAACTCGTGCAGGACGCCGTCGATCTTGATCGACGTGACGGCCGCACCCGGGATCGACGACAGCAGCGTGCGACGCAGCGAGTTGCCGAGGGTGTAGCCGAAGCCGGGCTCGAGAGGCTCGATGACGAACCGCGAACGGAACTCGTCGACAACCTCTTCGGACAGGACGGGGCGCTGGGCGATCAGCATTTTTCTTCCTTTCCGGACCGACCACTATTTGAGGGCCCGGGTTGGTGTTGAGAGGTCAGATCTTGGAGTAGAACTCCACGATCAGCTGTTCCTGGATCGGAACGGTGATCTGCTCACGGACGGGGTTCTGGTGCACGAGGATCCGGCCGCGGTCGGGCGAGACGTCGAGCCAACCGGGAACGGTGTCCTGGTCGTGGGTCTCGCGGGCGACGATGAACGGGGTGGTCTCCAGCGACTTCTGCCTGACATCGATGATGTCGTGCTTGCTGACCTGGAACGACGGGATGTTCGTCTTGACGCCGTTGACCACGAAGTGTCCGTGCGTCACGAGCTGGCGGGCGTGCCGACGGGTGCGGGCGAGCCCGGCCCGGTAGACGACGTTGTCGAGACGGCTCTCGAGCAGCGAGAGCAGGTTGTCGCCGGTCTTGCCGGGCTTGCGGTGCGCCATCTCGTAGTAGCGACGGAACTGACGCTCCAGCACGCCGTACGTGTAACGCGCCTTCTGCTTCTCCTGCAGCTGGGTGCGGTACTCGGACTCCTTGACGCGGGCGCGTCCGTGCATGCCGGGTGGGTAGGGACGACGCTCGAAGGCGGCGTCACCACCGACGAGGTCGACGCCGAGACGGCGCGACTTCTTGGTGAGGGGGCCGGTGTAACGGGCCATGGTTTCAGACTCCTAGAAGGACGAAGGCCGTCAGAGACGACGATGCTTGGGTGGGCGGCAGCCGTTGTGCGGGGTGGGGGTCACGTCGGAGATGGTGCCGACCTCGAGGCCGACTCCACTCAGCGACCGGATCGCCGTCTCGCGGCCCGAACCGGGGCCCTTCACGAAGACGTCGACCTTCTTCATCCCGTGCTCCATCGCCTGACGACCAGCGGACTCCGCGGCCATGCCTGCGGCGAACGGGGTCGACTTGCGGGAGCCCTTGAACCCGACGGTTCCGCCGGAGGCCCAAGCGATGACGGCCCCCGCGGGGTCCGTGATCGTGACGTGGGTGTTGTTGAACGTGCTCTTGATGTGGGCTTCGCCCTGAGCAACGTTCTTCTTGACCTTGCGGCGCACCTTCTTGGTGCCGGTGGTGGTCTTGGGAGGCATGCTCTAGATCACTTCTTCTTTCCGGAGACGGTGCGCTTGGGACCCTTGCGCGTGCGTGCGTTCGTCTTGGTGCGCTGGCCACGGACGGGCAGGTGGGCACGATGACGACGGCCCTGGTAGCTGCCGATCTCCATCTTGCGGCGGATGTCCGCGGTGACCTCACGACGCAGATCGCCCTCGATCTGGTAGTTGGCCTCGATGTGGTCGCGCAGCGCGACGAGCTGCTCGTCGGTCAGCTCGTGGACGCGGACGTCCGGGCTGACGCCGGTGGCGGCGAGGGTCTTGCCGGCGCGAGTGCGACCGATCCCAAAGATGTACGTGAGTGCGATCTCAACGCGCTTCTCGCGCGGGAGGTCGACTCCGAGGAGGCGTGCCATCAGGTGGCTGTCCTTCCGTTCGGCAGAGGTCTCGGCATCCGGGGCGCCCCGGCTGCCTCCAGGACACTGGGGTCCTGAGCCGGGCCCCGGCCTCTGCGCCGGGGGTGACGCCTGGTGACTGACCCAGGCGAGCCTTCAGATGATGTCGTGCTGGTGAAGAGAGCTGCTTCCTCCACCCGTCAGGATTCAGCCCTGACGTTGCTTGTGGCGGGGGTTCTCGCAGATCACCATGACGCGGCCGTGGCGACGAATCACCTTGCACTTGTCACAGATCTTCTTCACGCTCGGTTTGACCTTCACGTAGCTCTACTTCCAGTCTCGATGCGTGTGTGGCGTATTCACTTGTAGCGGTAGACGATGCGGCCGCGGCTGAGGTCGTAGGGCGAGAGCTCCACCACGACCCGGTCCTCAGGGAGGATCCGGATGTAGTGCTGGCGCATCTTGCCGCTGATGTGGGCGAGAACCTTGTGGCCGTTGGCCAGCTCGACGCGGAACATCGCGTTGGGTAGCGCCTCGACCACGGCGCCTTCCATCTCGATGACGCCTTCCTTCTTGCCCATGAACCTCTTCCTCGTTCGCTTCGTCTGGTGACGGCGACGCAACGCGCGTGTGTCCCGCCCGCTGGAGCGGGCCCCGATGGTGCTGGGTGGGGAGACGCGGCTGAACAGCCGACAGGCAAGTCTACGCCGGTCAGGGCGACGAACTCAAATCGCGCCCTGACCGGCGGAAACCGTCAATCAGTCGTTGTTGTCGAGCTGGCCGTTCATCCAGTTGTTGCGGGACTCCAGCCAGCCTCGCACGTAGTCGACGTCAGAGCTCCACGAGCCCTTGACCACCTGGTACTTGCTGATCTTCTTGCCGTGGTCCCACTTCCTGAAGTTCTCATCCGCCGACTTCTTGATCTGGTTCCGGTAGATCGCGATGTCGGCCGACGGGTGGAGATCCTGGTCGACCTCGTTCCACCGCTGCTTCACCGCAGCCCGGAAGTCCGGGTCCTCGTTGAGCCGGTTGAACCAGGTCTTGGACGTCTGCTGCGCGGAGACACCGAGGTTGTTGCGCAGGTACCAGCCGCTCGCGCTGACGACGTTGCCGGCGCGCTTGGCCGAGCCCTCGGCGAGATCGAAGTCCCACAGCGGGCCGAGGTGGATCTTCTCGCCGCGCGGCTTGTACATGTAGACGCTCGCCCACATGTTGCCGTCGACCGGCTTGAGGAACTCCATGGCGAGGTAGTAGTCGACCGCGGAGTCGAGGTCGATGTACTTCTTCCAGCCAGAGGTGTCGCTCTTGAAGTTGCTGCCCATCAGAGCCTTGTCGGCTGCGTCGACGTATCCGTTGATGTAGCTGCCCATGGCCGAGCAGAAGTCCTCGTCCTCGGGCTCCTTCAGACCGATCCAGCCGCTGCCGCCGGCATAGAAGTTGAACTCGCCGCCCTTGCGGTAGTCCCACTCCATCAGGTACGTGCCGGTGCGCTTGTCCGGGTCGGTGCAATCGGTGGGGTCGTCCTCATACTTCAGCTCGTCTTCGCCATCGTTGATCCGCCCGCCTTCGACGTTGACCCGCTCGCTCAGCGTGTACTGGCCGCGGTACGAGCCGTTGACGTAGAGGTCGACCGGCCGCATCTGCGGCGTCCAGCCGATCTTGTCGAACTTCGTGCCGACCCACGCTGCCGCCCAGTTGCGGATGAGGGAACGGTCGTAGTCGTTGGCGACGAGCGCCCACTTCTTGCTCTTGCCCAGGCCGCACAAGTTGTTCTTGTCGTCGAGCTTGAGCGAGAAGCTCTTCTTCGGGAAGCTCCACGAGTAGTTGCCTCGGCCCTTCATCTCGGCCGGTTCGGACTTCGTCGGTCCCTTGAAGACGCCTTCGTCCTCGCACTCGGGGAAGTTGGGTCCGGCCTTCATGGCGAAGTCGCCCTCGAAGTACTTCGTCCGGGTGTTGACCGACTCACCGTCGTTGGAGTTGAAGTGCACCGTGGCGAGGCCGGTGTCCTTGTCGAGCAGCGGACCGGCCCAGGAGACCGCGTTGGACGTCGGAATCCCGTTGCTCACGGCGCGATACTCGTGCTCGATCTCGAGCGGGTCGGAGATGTAGAAGGTCACTTCACCGTCAGAGTTCTGCGAGCTGCTCTCGACGGTCTTCCAGGACCCGTCCTTGATGGTCTTCACCTGGAGGTCGGCCTTCGCGCCGCCGTTCGCCGGAGCGAAGGTTGCCTTGGCGCGTGCGTCCTCGCCGCCGCTGCCGGCCGGCGTGAAGTTCGGGTCGAGCAGGGCGCTGCTCGGGACCGGGTCGACTTGGTCCTTCTCGGTGCAGTGGTTGTTGGACGTGATCAAGGCGTAGAACGACTCGGTGTCGGTGCCCATGTCGTAGTAGTAGTAGGCGTTGCCGTACTTGTTGGCGTCGTCGTTGCCGAGCGGCTCGTACTCGCCGGCTCCGACCTTGTGCAGGAAAGTGACGTCCCGACCGGACTCCGAGCTCGGGAAGTTGCCGGTCAGCTTGATCGTCTGGTTCTCCGCGACCGTGGACGGGGTCACGTAGAAGTTGCCGGTGTCGGTGCAGGCGCCGATCGGCTCGGGCTTCAGCTCGTCGACCTCGGTGTTCCTGCCGTCGCCGGTGCGAGCGAAGATCTTCTGGTCTCCGTTCACGACATAGTCGTTGATGTAGGCGTTGCCCCACTTGTTCGCCTCGTCGGTCCGGCCGGTGGAGACGAAGTTTCCGGTGCCGTCGTCCTTCCAGATCGTGACGATCTTGTTGGCGTCGCTGCTCGGGAAGTTGGCCGTGAGCCGGATCTTCTGGCCCTCGATGAACGCCTCGGGGTCCTCGTAGAGGTTGCCGTCGTCACTCCCCGGTGCCGGAAGGCTCGCCGGCTGGAACGCCGCTCCGGGCTGCACAACAGAACTCGCCCCATTGGCGGCCAAGGGGGCGAGGAGCACGAGTGCGGTGAGCACGACGAAGAGACGGACGATGGGCTTGGTGGGCATTCTTCCCCGCAGACATGTTCGCTTCGGCGACCGTCACGGCCGGCTTCGCAAGCGATGAATTTGCACTTGGACCGTACCCACCATAGAACATGACTTGCCCGGCCTTGTCAGCGGTTCGCGGGGATTCGGCCCGTTCCGGACCCGTCAGGTCAGCCCAGCTGGCCGTTCATCCAGCTTCTCCGGCTGCTCATCCAGCTGCTCAGGTAGGAGACTTCTGCGGAGAACGAGCCCTTGACCACCTGATACTTGCTCAGGTGCTCCTTGACGTTCCACTTCTTGAAGTTCTCGTTCGCGGAGGCCTGGATGAGCGACTTCTGGTTGTTGATGAAGCCCGTCTGACTGAGATTGGGGTAGACCTGCTTCCAGCGGGCCCGCACCGCGTTGCGGAAGTCCGGGTCCTCGTTGAGTCGGTTGAACCACGTCTTGGACGTCTGCTGAGCGGAGACGCCGAGGTTGTTCCGCAGGTACCAGCTCGACGGGCTGACCACGTTGCCGGCTCGCTTGGCCGACCCCATCGCCAGGTCGAAGTCCCACAGCGGGCCGAAGTACAGCTTGCCGTTGCGCTGCTTGTACATGTAGACGCTGGCCCACATGTTGCCGTCGACGGGCTTCATCAGCTCCATGCCGATGTAGTAGTCGACGGCTGACGCCTGGTCGATGTACTTCTTCCAGCCCGTGCTGTTGTTGGTGAATCCACTCCCGAACAGCACCTTGTCGGTGGTGTCGAGGTAGCCGTTGATGTAGTTGACCTGGGCATTGGTGATCCCATCGGGGTCGCCCGGGTTCTCCGGGTCCTTGATGCCGACCCAACCGCGGGACCCTGCGGTGATGTTTCGGTCCGCGCCCTTGCGGAAGTCCCACTCCAGGAGGTAGCCGCCGGTGATCTTCGACGGATCGTTGTCCGCCGGGCCCTTGAGTTCCGGGGCGTTGACGCGGTCCTTGTCGAGCGTGATCCGCTCGATCAGGATGTAGGAGCCGCGGTAGGAGCCGTTGATGAAGACGTCGACCGGTCGCGACTTCGGCGTCCAGGCCAGTTTCGTGAGGGCCTTGCCGACGTTGCCGGCGACGGTGTTGCGCAGCAGCGACTTGTCGTAGTGGTTCGCGACCAGTGCCCACTTCTTGGCCTTGCCCATGCCGCACAGGTCGAGGCCGCTCTTGAGGTTGAGCGAGAAGGACTTCTTCGCGAATGACCAGGAGTAGTTGCCGCGGCCCTTCAACCGCGACTTTGGCGTCGCGGGTACCGCGGCGCAGCCGGCCTTCGGGCTCGACGTCATCGAGAACTCGCCCTCGAACCAGCGCGTCCGGGTGTTGACCGAGTCGCCCTCGTAGGAGTTGAAGTAGACCTGCGACAGGCCGGTGGCCTTGGCGGGCAGCGGGGCCGCGAACGTGACGGTGTTCGTGACCGCGCTGCCACTCACGGCGCGGTACTCGTGCGAGACCTCACGCGGGTCGGCGATGCTGAACGTCGTCTTGCCCGAGGAGTCCTGCGTGCTGGTGGCGATGGTCTCCCACTGGGGCGTGGGCGTCTCGTTCGTCTCCGTGGTCTGGATCGTCCGCAGCTGCAGCGACGTCTTGCCGCCGCTGTTCGCCGGGGTGAACGTCGCGGTGGCCGTCTTGCCACTGCCGGTGATGGGCTGGAGGACTCCCGTGGCGCTCACGGCCGCGATCGACGGTCCCTCGACCAGCTTGTCGAGCTGTGGAAGCGACGGCGAGGAACCGGTCGCGCCACTGAGCAGGCCGGAGAGCAGTCCTCCGCCGGACGGGTCGGGCTCCTCGGCGCTGGCGCTGCCGAGCGAGGCAGTCAGGCCGAGCACCGTGAGGGCGACGAGCAGCGTGCTTCTGAACTTCTTCATGGGAGTCCCTGCGGTGTGAGAAAGGGTTGAAGAACCGAGATGTCGGCCCCCCCGGTTTCAGGCCGTCCCGCGACATCATGCCGTCCGGGACCGATTTTGGGAATCCCCCGCACCGGACTTTCCGCCACGATGACGCGACGAGGCCCCGGAACCGAAGTCCCGGGGCCTCGTCGATCAACGACCTGCGCTCAGGTCAGAGCTGCCCGTTGATCCAGTTCTTGCGGCCGATTGCCCAGCTCTTGACGTAGTCCACGTCCTTGCTCCAGGAACCCTTCTTGACCTGGTACTTGCTGATGCTGGAGCTGTACGGCCACTTCTTGAAGTTCGCCTCGGCGGACTTGGTGACCAGAGCACGCTGGGTCTCCATGAACGAGCTGACGTTCAACGGTCCCTCCACCGAGTTCCACCGTGCCTTGACGGCGGCGCGGAACTCCGGGTCCTCGTTCAACCGGTGGAACCACGTCTTGGACGACTGCTGCGCGGAGATGCCGAGGTTGTTCCGCAAGTACCAGCCCGAGGAGCTGACGACGTTGCCGGCGCGGTTGGCCGAACCCGCAGCGAGGTCGAAGTCCCACATCGGACCGAAGTGGATCTTCTCGCCGCGCGGCTTGTACATGAAGACGCTGGCCCACATCGAGCCATCCACCGGCTTCATGTACTCCATCGCCAGGTAGTAGTCGACCGCGGAGTCGATGTCGATGTACTTCTGCCACCCACTGGTGTTGCTGGTGAAGTTGCTGCCCCGCAAGGCGTTGTCCGCATCGTTGAGGTACTTGCTGATGTACGACTTCTGCTGCGGGCTGATGCCCTCGGTGGTCCTCTGGTTCTCGCGGTTGTAGTCGTGCTCCGGCTCCTTGATGCCGACGTAGCCGCTGTCCGAACCGAGGCTGACGTTGTAGTCAGCACCCTTGCGGAAGTCCCACTCCATGATGTAGCCGCCGGTGATGTTCGGCTCGGAGTTGTTGGGATGGCTGGAGTCGGTCGCCTGGCCTTCGGCCTTGAGCTCGTCGATGTTGACGCGGTTCGCCGCGATGGCGATGCGCTCGATCAGCAGGTAGGAGCCCCGGTACGACCCGTTCATGTAGAAGTCGACCGGAACGGCCTTCGGGGTCCACCCCATGTTGTTGAACTTCGATCCCGACGATACGTCGCCAACGTGTTGCGCAGCAGGGACTTGTCGTAGTCGTTGGCGACCAGCGCGTACTTCTTGCTGGCACCCAAGCCGCACAGATCTGTCGACTGTCGCCGATCTTGAGCGTGAATGACTTCTTGCGGGAACGACCATGAGTAGTTGCCACGGCCCTTCAGGACCGACTTCATGATGACCGGGTCGTCGCCGTCAAGGGCCTCGGCGCAAGGAGCGCCGTTCGGCGAGGCGTTCTTCTCGCTCGCCGTCATCGAGAATGCGCCCTCGAAGTAGCGGGTGCGCGTGTTGACCGAGTCGCCCTCGTAGGAGTTGAAGTGAACCTCTGAGAGGCCGGTGTCGATGCCGTACGCATTCGTCGGCAGCGGCGCCGCGAACTTGACCTCGTTCGAGTTGGTCGATCCGGAGACGGCGCGGTAGGTGTGCTTGACCTCCAGCGGGTCGGAGATGGTGAACGTCGTCTGGCCACTGGAGTTCTGCTTGCTCGTGGCTCGGGTCTTCCAGGGCCCCTTGCAGTCCTTCTGCTTGACGCTCTTGTCGAAGGGCCCGGTCTCGGGGTTGGTCTCGTTCGTCTCGTAGGTGCAGATCTCGCGCGCCTCGAGCTTGGTCGCCTGCCCGCTCGCTGCGGGGTTGAAGGTGGCGGTGAACGTCTTGCCGTCGGCGGAAGGTGTGTCGAGCACTGCGCGTACCGGGCGGCGGGGGCGGGGGCGCGGGCGTGCCGACGAGAGTGTCGATCTCGGTCTCCAGACCGTTCACGTCCTCGGCAAAGACTCGCGTCGACCCCTCACGAATCGTGTAAGGGAGGTAAGCGTTGCCCGAGCTGTTGGCCTCGTCGGTGCCGATCACGGTCCAGGTGTCGGCCGTGAGCTCTTCGTAGAAGGTGACGTTGCGGACACCATTGGCGAAGTTCGCGTAGAGCTGGACTTCCTTGCCGGCCGGGAACGGCGACTCGATCTTCGTCGTGGTGCCTGGCTCACGCTGGTAAAGCGCGCCCGACGGTGAGCCGGCGTCCGGCGTACCCGTGGCGGCGACCGAGGGGGAGGCGAGAAGCGCCGTCCCCAGCAGGACAGCCGTGATGACGGCGAGCGAAGTCTTGAAAGTCTTCATGCGAGTTTTCCCCAGAGTTGAAGTGGTGTCGATGTACCCAGATGTCTCCGCAGGCAATCAACCACCTAATGATGCACGACGTTCGATGGTTGCGCACAGAAATTCCCTGCGAACGTAGAATGAATTTTGTGGTGACCATCGTCACCCCCGGTACCGGTCGATGAGTCTCGACAGCACGATCGAGGTGTTGGTGTGGCCGACGTTCGCGGTCTCGTCGCGCACGCGCTCCAAGGCTCGCTCCAGGTCGCGCACGTCGCGAGCCACGATGCGCAGGATCGCGTCGGCCGGACCCGACACCGTGGCGGCCACGTGGACCTCCGGAACCTTGGCGAACGATGCCCGCAGCTCCTCCGGTGACACCGCCCCCTGGCAGTGCACCTCGACGTAGGCCTCGGTGGTCCAGCCCATGTGGTCGGGGTCGACCACGACGGTGAACCCGCGGATCACCCCGTCGCCCACCAGGCGGTCCACCCGTCGCTTGACCGCCGGCGCCGAGAGCCCGACGTGGTCGCCGATCGCGCCGTAGCCGGCGCGACCGTCCTGGAGCAGGTGGTCGAGGATCGCGCGGTCGAGGTCATCCATTCGATCATCCTCGCAAGAAATCGCCATCATTGACGGATCTGCGCAAGAAATCGCCGCACCCACGGTGGATTTCGGATTCGTGTCGCACTCATGCGCCGAACTAGCATTGATTCGTTGCCCACGCCGCGAAGGAGGCGTCCTTGACGATCATCGACACCCGAGCCCATCGGTCCCCCACCCCCGCAGCGGGCCCCGCGACTCGTCGGCACGCGCGCACGCGCCACTACGTGATGTGCTCGCCCACGCACTTCTCCGTCCGGTACGCGATCAACCCGTGGATGGACCCGTCCGTCCCGGTCGACGTCGCCCGAGCAACGGACCAGTGGCAGGTGCTCCGCCACACGTACCTCGGGCTGGGCCACCACGTCGATGTCGTCACCCCGGTCCCTGGCCAGCCCGACATGGTCTTCGCGGCCAACGGCGGCCTCACCGTCGGCGACCGCTCGTTCGGCGCCAAGTTCCGTCACCCCCAGCGCGAGGCCGAGGCCGCGGCGTTCGCCGACTTCCTGCGAGCTCAGGGCCGCGAGGTCACCGAGCCGACGCACGTCAACGAGGGCGAGGGCGACTTCCTGACCCTCCGCACGATGATCCTGGCCGGCACCGGGTTCCGCACCGCCCTCGAGGCGCACATCGAGGCCGCCGAGGCGCTCGACCGTCCGGTCGTCTCCCTCGAGCTCGTCGACCCGCGGTTCTACCACCTCGACACCGCCGTGGCCGTGCTCGACGACGGTGGAGGCGACGCGCCGGCCGACATCGCCTACTACCCGGGAGCGTTCAGCCCTCACAGCCGGCGCACCCTGCGCCAGCTCTTCCCGGACGCCATCTGCGTCTCTGAGCTGGAGGCCCTCGTGCTCGGCCTCAACGCCGTGAGCGACGGGCTCAACGTCGTGCTGCCCACCGCGGCCACCGAGCTGGCCCAGACCCTGCGCGACCGCGGCTACGTGCCGGTGCCGGTGGAGCTCGGCGAGCTGCTCAAGTCCGGCGGTAGCGTCAAGTGCTGCACGATGGAGCTGCACGCCTGAGGTGAGAGACGGCTCAGTTCATCCACTCGATCATCCGGCGGGCCAGCTCGGGTCCGCAGTCCTCCTGGATGAAGTGGCCGCCGCGGATGCGCGCGTGCGGCTGGCCCTTGGCGCCGGGCACGTGGGCGATGAGGGGCGCGTCGCCCTTGCCGAGGATCGGGTCGTTCTTGCCGAAGATCGCCAGGAACGGCCGCGTGAACCGACCCAGGGATTCCCAAGCCGCCCGGTTGGCGGGCACGGCGACGTCGTCGGGGTCGGTCGGCACCAGCTTCGGGAAGGCCCGGGCACCCGCCTGGTACTTCGCTGACGGGAAGGGAGCGTCGTAGGCGGCCCGTACGTCCGATCCGATCGTGGTGACCGTGCCCGTCTGCACGAGTCGGCCGGCCGGAAAGACCGGCGTCCATCGAGCGAAGGCCCGCCAGATACGGAACGCGGCGGGCGTCCCCTGATGCGCCGTCGGCAGGAAGCCGTTGCCCACGACGATGCGTGCGAACCGCTCCGGCTGCTCGCCGGCGATGCGCAAGCCGATGAGCGACCCCCAGTCCTGCACGAAGGTCGTGATGTCGCGGAGGTCGAGCGCGTCCATCCACGCCGTGACCCAGTCGACGTGGCGCTGGTAGGTGTAGTCGGCCACCTTCGTCGGCTTGTCCGACTTGCCGAAGCCGATCAGGTCGGGGGCCAGAACGCGGTACCCGGCGTCGACGAGCGGCGGGATCATCGTCCGGTACAGGTAGCTCCAGGTCGGCTCACCGTGCAGCAGCACGATCACGGCGCCGTCGCGCGGACCCTCGTCGACGTAATGCATCCGCAGCGTGCCGCCCTCGCCGGAGTCGAGCGTCGTCCAGTGGGGTTCGAACGGGTAGTCCGACAGGTGGGCGAAGCGCTGGTCCGGCGTGGTCAGGACGTCCATGGATCCTCCGTGGGTCGGTGGCGCCTCAGTCTAGGAGGGTCCCCCGAAGGGAACGCCCATCGCCGCCAGACGAGACGCACCGCCGTCCAGTGCGGACAGCACCCAGGTGCCGGTGTCGGTGAGCGTGAACGTGTGCTCGTGGTGAGCCGCCCACGAGCCGTCGGCGGTGACGGCCGTCCAGTCGTCGGCGAGCGTCCGGGTGTCGGGCGAACCCAACGTGACCATCGGCTCCACGGCAAGAGCGAGTCCTCGAACCAGCTTCGGCCCGCGGCCCCGACCGGCGACGTTGTAAACGTCCGGAGGCTGGTGCATCGCCGTACCGATGCCGTGCCCGGTGAAGTCGTCGACGATGCCGTAGTCGCCCGCAGCGCGGATCGAGCCCTCGACGGCCGCGCCGATGTCGCCCACCCGGCCGTCGAGGCTCGCGGCGGCGATGCCGCGCCACAGGGCGTCCTCGGTGACACGGACGAGCTCGGCGACCTCGTCGGTCACCGTCCCCACCGGCACGGTGATGGCGGCGTCACCGTGCCAGCCATCGACGACGGCTCCGCAGTCGATGGAGACCACGTCGCCCTCGCACAGGACGCGACGCCCGGGGATGCCGTGGACGACCTCGTCGTTCACCGACGTGCAGATGACCCCGGGGAAGCCCTGGGTGGAGGAGCCGGCGCCGTACCCGAGGAAGTTCGACGTCGCGCCCTGCGCATGGATGCTCTCGCGCGCCAGGGCGTCCAGCTCCCCGGTGCTGACACCGGGGCGGACGGCCTCCCGCAGCAGCTGGAGCGTGCGGGCGACGACGAGCCCGGCCTCGCGCATGACGGCGATCTGGGCGGGCGTCTTGATCTCGACACCCCGAGACAGCAGGCCCACGGCCTAGCGCTCGAGGGCCTCGTCGATGCGGGTGGCGACCTCGTCGACGTCGCCCATGCCGTCGACCTCGCGGAGCACGCCGCGCTCGCGGTAGACGGCGAGCAGCGGGGAGGTCTCGGCCGAGTAGACCTCCTGGCGATGCCGGATGACCTCTTCGGTGTCGTCGGCGCGGCCACTGGTCTCGGCCCGCTTGAGCAGCCGGCCGATGAGCTCCTCCGGATCGACGACGAGCGCGAGGACGACGTCGAGGGGTCGGTCGAGCTCGTCGAGCATGGCATCGAGGCGGTCGACCTGGTCGACCGTGCGCGGGTAACCGTCGAGAATGAACGAACTCTTGGCGTCGTCCTGGGCGAGACGGTCCTTGACCATGCCGTTGGTGATCTCATCGGGCACGTACTCGCCGGCGTCCATGTACTCCTGCGCCTGGCGGCCGAGGTCGGTCTGGTCCTTGACGTTCGCGCGGAAGATGTCGCCGGTGGAGATGTGCGCGCCGCCGATCCGGGCGGCGAGCGCCTCGGCCTGGGTTCCCTTGCCGGCCCCGGGCGGACCCATGATGACCAGGCGCATCAGCGCAAGAACCCTTCGTAGTTGCGCTGCTGCAACTGGCTCTCGATCTGTTTCACCGTGTCGAGGCCGACGCCCACGATGATGAGGATCGTGGTGCCACCGAACGGGAAGTTCTGACTGGCATTGAGCAGAGCGATGGCGAGCATCGGGATCAGCGCAATCATGCCGAGGTACATCGCGCCCGGGGCGGTGATGCGGCTCAGCACGTAGGCGAGGTACTCCTGGGTGGGCCGTCCCGCGCGGATGCCCGGGATGAAGCCGCCGTACTTCTTCATGTTGTCGGCCACCTCCTCGGGGTTGAACGTGATCGCCACGTAGAAGTACGTGAAGAACACGATCAGCGCGAAGTAGGTGATCATGTAGTACGGGTGGTCGCCGCGCACGAAGTGCGCCCCGATCCAGCTCGAGAACGTTCCTTCGGGCTGGAACTGCGAGTACAGGGCCGGCAGGTACATCAGGCTCGAGGCGAAGATGACCGGGATGATGCCGGCCTGGTTGACCTTGAGCGGGATGTACGTCGAGGAGCCGCCGAACATGCGCCGCCCGACCATGCGCTTGGCGTACTGCACCGGGATGCGGCGCTGCGCCTGCTCGATGAAGATGACACCCGCGACGACGACGAGGCCGATCATCACCACGATGAGGAACGTGGTCCAGCCCTTCTGCGTCTTGATGAGCCACAGCGCACCGGGGAACGTGGCCACGACCTGCGTGAAGATCATGATCGACATGCCGTTGCCGATGCCGCGGTCGGTGATGAGCTCGCCGAGCCACATGATGACGGCGGTGCCGGCGACCATGGTGAGCACGATGAGCAGGAACTGCGGGATCGAACCGGTGTCGTACATCAGGTCGCCGCACTCGGCGCCGCCGAACAGCTGGCCGCTGCGGGCCAGGCCCACGATGCCGGAGGCCTGCAGGATCGCCAGGCCCAGCGTCAGGTAGCGGGTGTACTGGGTGATCTTGGCCTGACCGGACTGGCCTTCCTTCTTGAGGGCCTCGAGTCGCGGGATGACCACCACGAGCAGCTGCAGGATGATGCTCGCGGTGATGTACGGCATGATGCCGAGCGCGAACACGGTGAGCTGCAGGAGTGCGCCGCCGGAGAAGACGTTGATGAGCGCGAAGAGGCTGCTGTTCTCACCCTGCGAGGCGAGATCGACGCACTGCCGGACGTTGCCGACGTCGATGCCGGGGGCCGGCAGGGTCGATCCGATGCGGAAGAGCACCACGATGCCCAGCACGAAGAGAATCTTGCGACGCAGGTCCGGCGTGCGGAATGCGTTGGCAAAGGCGCTGAGCACTGCCGGTCCTCCTCGGGCCGTTACGGACTGTCCAGATGATCGCCTTCGGCGACGGGGCGACTCTAACAGTCGGTCCCTCGGCCCCTTCGAGTCTGTCGAAGGGGTCTACCGGGCGGCGGTGGTCGGTATCTCGGGCTGGAACGACCGGGGTGGCGTCACACGACGGTGGCGCTGCCCCCGGCCGCTTCGATCTTGCTCCGGGCGGAGCCGGAGAAGTGGTTCGCCGAGACCTGCACGGCGACCGCGAGGTCACCGCCGCCGAGCACCTTCACCGGACGACCCTTGCGCACCGCTCCCACGGCGACCAGTGCGTCGACGTCGACGTCACCGCCGTCCGGGAAGAGCGCGCCGAGACGATCGACGTTGACGACCTGGTACTCCTCGCGGAACGGGTTCTTGAACCCCTTCAGCTTGGGCAGGCGCATGTGGATCGGGACCTGGCCGCCTTCGAAGCCCGCGGGCACCTGGTAACGAGCCTTGGTGCCCTTGGTGCCGCGACCAGCAGTCTTGCCCCGCTTGCCGCCCTCGCCGCGACCCACGCGGGTCTTGGCGGTCTTGGCTCCGGGAGCCGGACGCAGGTGATGAAGCTTGAGCGTCATGTCAATCAACCTCCTTGACGGCCACGAGGTGCGGAATGGCGTCGACCATGCCGCGGATCTCGGGACGATCTTCCTTGACGACGACGTCGCCGATGCGCTTGAGGCCCAGCGAACGCAACGTGTTGCGCTGGTTCTGGTGGCGACCGATCCCCGACCGCACCTGGGTGACCTGCAGCTTCGTCATGATGCATCAGCCTCGGCGACGACCGGAGCGGACTCGCCATACGCGAGGGTTCCGGCCTTGATGAGGGCCGCCGGGGCGACCTGCTCGACCGTGAGGCCGCGGCGCGTGGCCACGTCCTGCGGCGACTCGAGCGTCTTCAAGGCTTCGACGGTGGCGTGCACGATGTTGATCGCGTTCGACGAACCGAGCGACTTGCTCAACACGTCGTGGACGCCGGCGGCCTCGAGCACGGCGCGCACCGGACCACCGGCGATGACGCCGGTACCGGGCGACGCCGGACGCAGGAACACGACGCCGGCCGCCTTCTCACCCTGGACCGGGTGCGGGATGGTGCCCTGGATGCGGGGGACGCGGAAGAAGCTCTTCTTCGCCTCCTCGACACCCTTCGCGATCGCGGTGGGCACCTCCTTGGCCTTGCCGTAGCCGACACCGACCTGGCCGTCGCCGTCGCCGACGATCACGAGAGCGGTGAAGCTGAAGCGACGACCACCCTTGACGACCTTGGCGACACGGTTGATCGTGACGACCTTCTCGATGTAGTTGGACTTGTCGCCTCGGTCGCCACCGCGACCACGACGATCGCCGCCTCCGCGGCGCTGGGTGGCGCTCATACGACACTCCTCATGTTGGTGCCTGAAATGTTGGACATGGTCATCAGAACTCCAGTCCGCCCTCGCGGGCGCCATCGGCCAGGGCCGCGACACGACCGGCGTACTTGTTGCCCGCGCGGTCGAACACGACGGTCTCGATGCCGGCGGCCTTCGCGCGGTCGGCGACGATCTCGCCGACCTTGCGGGCCTTGGCGGTCTTGTCGTCGCTGGACGACCGCAGGTCGGCCTCCATCGTCGAGGCCGACACCAGCGTGCGGCCCTCGAGGTCGTCGACGACCTGGGCGACGATGTGCTTGCTCGAACGGGTGACCACCAGGCGCGGGCGCTCCGCGGAGCCCTCGAGCTTCTTGCGGCCCCTCACCTGGCGGCGCAGACGCGACGCAGTGCGGGGTGCGGTGTTCTTGTTGTGCTTGATCGAGATGGCCATGGTCACTTACCAGCCTTTCCGGCCTTGCGCAGAACGCGCTCGCCGGCGTAGCGCACGCCCTTGCCCTTGTAGGGCTCGGGCTTGCGGAGCTTGCGGATGTTCGCGGCGACCTCGCCGACCAGCTGCTTGTCGATGCCGTGCACCGCGAACTTGGTGGGCGACTCGACCGAGAACGTGATGCCCTCAGGCGCTTCGACGGGGACTGCGTGGCTGAACCCGAGGTTCAGCTCGATCGCTCCGGGTCCGCGCGCCATGACGCGGTAGCCGACCCCGACGATCTCGAGCTTCTTCTCATAGCCCTCGGTGACGCCGATGACCATGTTGTTGATGAGCGTGCGGCTGAGGCCGTGCAAGGACCGGCTGCTGCGCTCGTCGTCAGGTCGTGCGACGTCGAGGCTGCCGTCGTCACCACGGGCGACCGTGATGGGTTCGGCGACGGTGTGGGCGAGCTCGCCCTTGGGGCCCTTGACGCGGACGTCCTGGCCTTCGATGCTCACTTCGACACCCATGGGAACGGTGACGGGCATCTTGCCGATTCGCGACATGTGCTCTCTCCTTCCGCTCTCACCAGACGTAGGCGAGAACTTCTCCGCCTACGCCCTTGTTGTTGGCCTGCCGGTCGGTGAGGAGACCCTGGCTGGTGGAGATGATCGCCACGCCGAGGCCACCGAGCACCTTGGGCAGGTGGGTGGACTTCGCATACACGCGCAGGCCCGGCTTGCTGATGCGCCGGATGCCGGCGATCGAGCGCTCGCGGTGCGGGCCGTACTTGAGGGAGATGATGAGTGACTTGCTCACTTCACCCTCGGCCGGCTCGGCCACCGAGAAGTCGGTGATGTAGCCCTCCTGCTTGAGAATCTCGGCGACGCCGAACTTCAGCTTGGAGAAGGGCATGCTCACCGAGTCGTGGTACGCCTGGTTGCCGTTGCGGACACGCGTCAGCATGTCTGCGATCGGATCGGTCATCGTCATGTGGTGTGTTCCATTCCTGCCGTGGTTTCGCCCCGGTCATCCGGAGGACCTGCGGCCGTAGATCGAGTGGGTTACCAGCTGCTCTTGGTGACGCCGGGCAGCTCGCCGCGGTGCGCCATCTCCCGCAGGCAGATACGGCACAGGCCGAACTTGCGGTAGACCGACTTCGGTCGTCCGCACCGCTGGCACCGGGTGTAGCCGCGCACGGCGAACTTGGGCTTCTTGGCCGCCTTGTTCCTGAGTCCGGTCTTCGCCATGTCAGTTCTCCTTGTACGGGAAGCCGAGCCGCGTGAGCAGCGCTCGTCCCTCGTCGTCGTTCGTCGCCGTGGTGACGACAGTGATGTCCATGCCGCGCGAGCGGTCGACCTTGTCCTGGTCGATCTCGTGGAACATGGCCTGCTCGGTGAGGCCGAACGTGTAGTTGCCGCGGCCGTCGAACTGACGCGGGCTGAGCCCACGGAAGTCGCGGATGCGGGGCAGGGCCAGCGTGAGGAGACGGTCGAGGAACTCCCACATGCGGTCGCCGCGCAGCGTGACGTGCGCGCCGATCGGCATTCCCTCGCGCAGCTTGAACTGCGCGATGGACTTGCGGGCCTTGGTGACCTGCGGCTTCTGACCGGTGATGGCGGTGAGGTCGCGCAGGGCGCCCTCGATGAGCTTGCCGTCGCGGGCTGCCTCGCCGACGCCCATGTTGACGACGATCTTGGTCAGGCCCGGGACCTGCATGACGTTCTGGAAGTCGAACTCCTCGCGCAGTGCGGGGATGATCTCCTCGCGGTACTTCGTCTTCAGACGCGGGGTCGTGGCCGAAGCCGTGGACTCGGTTGCTGTGGCCATGTTCTAGATCTCCTTCCCGGTCTTGCCGGCGACGCGCACGCTGCGGTGCGCGGGGTACGTGGAGCCGTCGGGACGGCTCTTGGTGACCTCGTCGCGGCGAAACCCGATGCGTGAGGTGGTCTTGCCGTCGTCGGTGTCGACGATGACCATCACGTTGGAGACGTGGATGGGCGCCTCGCTGGTGATGATGCCGCCGGTGCTGGCACCGCCGGTCTGGCCGGCACGCGTGTGCCGCTTGACCCGGTTGACGCCTTCGACGATGACGCGGTCGGTGCCGGTCACGACTTCGATGACCTTGCCCTCGACGCCCTTGTCGTTGCCGGCGATGACCTTGACCTGGTCACCCTTCTTGATGCTGCCCACCTTCGGCTGCACCTTCTTGTTGTTCGCCATCTCAGAGCACCTCCGGAGCGAGCGAGATGATGCGCATGAACTTCTTGTCGCGCAGCTCGCGACCCACCGGGCCGAAGATGCGGGTTCCACGCGGGTCGCCGTCTGCCTTGAGCAGGACGGCGGCGTTCTCGTCGAACTTGATGTACGAGCCGTCGGGACGCCGGCGCTCCTTGACGGTGCGCACGATGACCGCCTTGACGACCTCGCCCTTCTTGACGTTGCCACCGGGGATCGCGTCCTTGACGGTGGCGACGATCGTGTCGCCAATACCCGCGTAACGACGACCTGATCCGCCGAGGACACGGATGCAGAGGATTTCCTTCGCACCGGTGTTGTCGGCGACCTTGAGTCGCGACTCCTGCTGAATCATTTACTCGATCTCCTACTTGGCCTTCTCGAGGATCTCCACGAGACGCCAGCGCTTGGTCGCCGACAGCGGACGGGTTTCCATGATGCGAACCCGGTCGCCGACGCCGGCGCTGTTCGCCTCGTCGTGGGCCTTGAGCTTGATGTTGCGGCGGAGCACCTTGCCGTAAAGGGCGTGCTTGACCCGGTCCTCGACGTTCACGACGACGGTCTTGTCCATCTTGTCGCTGACGACGAGGCCCTCGCGGACCTTGCGGGCTGTACGTTCCGTCACTGAGTTGTCCTTCGTCTCGCTCATGCTTCAACCGCCTCGATGATGCCGAGCTCGCGCTCGCGGATCACGGTGTAGATGCGCGCGATCTCGCGGCGCACGGCCTTGAGTCGGGCGGTGTTGTCGAGCTGGCCCGTGGCGTTCTGGAACCGCAGGTTGAACAGCTCTTCCTTGGCGTCGCGCAGCTTCTCCTCGAGGCCTTCGGCATCGAGTGCCCGCAGCTCGGCGGCCGTGGTGGTCGATGTCGCCATCAGAGCTCACCTGTCTCTCGGGTGATGAAGCGTGCCTTCATGGGCAGCTTGTGGATCGCGCGGCGCATGGCCTCGCGGGCGGTGCCCTCGTCGACGCCGGCGAGCTCGAACATCACGCGTCCGGCCTTGACGTTGGCGACCCACCACTCCGGCGAGCCCTTGCCGGAACCCATGCGGGTCTCGGCGGGCTTCTTGGTGAGCGGGCGATCCGGGTAGATGTTGATCCAGACCTTGCCGCCACGCTTGATGTGACGCGTCATGGCGATACGAGCGGACTCGATCTGACGGTTGGTCACGTAGTGACCCTCCATCGCCTGGATGCCGAAGTCGCCGAAGGCGAGCTCGGTGCCACCCTTGGCCACGCCGCGGCGCTTGGGGTGGTGCTGCTTGCGGTACTTGACCCGTCGTGGCATCAACATCAGCTGTCCCCTCCTTCAGCGGTGGCGGCCGCAGGAGCGGCCTCGGCGGCAGCCGGTGCGGCTGTCGCGGCGGCGGGGGCCTCCGCTGCAGCGGCGGGAGCCGCTGCGGCAGCGGGTGCAGCCTGCTCGGCAGGTGCTCCCTCGCGACCGGGACGACGTCCACGGGTCGGGCGGGAGCGGCCCGGAGCAGCCGCGCGCTTGGCCGCCTCGGCCTCGCGCTCGGCGCGGGTGCCGGCGACCTCGCCCTTGTAGATCCAGACCTTCACGCCGATGCGGCCGAAGGTCGTCTTGGCCTCGTAGAAGCCGTAGTCGACGTCGGCGCGGAGCGTGTGCAGGGGCACGCGGCCCTCGCGGTAGAACTCCGAGCGGCTCATCTCGGCGCCGCCGAGACGGCCCGAGCACTGGATGCGGATGCCCTTGGCGCCGCTGCGCATGGTGGTCTGCATCGCCTTGCGCATGGCCCGACGGAACTGGACACGGCCCGACAGCTGCTCGGCCACGCCCTGCGCGACGAGCTGCGCGTCGAGCTCGGGAGCCTTGACCTCGAGGATGTTGAGCTGCACCTGCTTGCCGGTGAGCTTCTCCAAGTCGCCACGGATGCGGTCGGCCTCGGCGCCGCGGCGGCCGATGACGATGCCCGGGCGCGCGGTGTGGATGTCGACGCGCACGCGGTCGCGCGTGCGCTCGATCTCCACGCGGCTGATGCCGGCGCGATCCATGCCCTTGGTGAGCATCTTGCGAATCTTGACGTCCTCACCGACGTAGCTGGAGTAGAGCTTGTCGGCGTACCAACGGCTCTTGTGGTCGGTGGAGATGCCGAGTCGGAACCCGTGCGGGTTGATCTTCTGTCCCACTATCGGTTCCCGCCCTTCTTGCTCGTGGTGGTCTTGCTCGTGGTGGTCGTGGTGTCGACCGGCGTGACGACGACGGTCAGGTGGCTCGAACGCTTGAGGATGCGGTTGGCCGCGCCCTTGGCGCGTGGGCGCCAGCGCTTCATGGTCGGTCCGTCGTCGACCTGCACCCGGCTGATGACCAGGGTGGAACGGTCGAGGCCTTCGGTGGTCTCGGCGTTGGAGACGGCGGACTCCACGAGCTTGTAGAAGTTCTCGGCCACGGCCTGGGGGGCGAACTTGAGCAGCGCGAGCGCTTCGTCGACCTCGAGGCCGCGAATCAGGTCGCCGATGCGGCGCGACTTCTGCGGGGTGACCCGGACGAAGCGGGCCACGGCGAACGCACCGGGCGCCTCGCCCAGGAGTCGCTCCCGGCGCGCACTCACTTTCTCGCGGGTGGCTGCACTCATCGCCTCTTCGCCTTTCGGTCGTCCTTCTCGTGACCTCGGAAGGTGCGGGTCGGGGCGAACTCGCCCAGCTTGTGACCCACCATCGAGTCGGTGATGAAGACCGGGACGTGCTTGCGTCCGTCGTGCACGGCGATCGTGTGTCCGATGAAGGACGGCACGATCATCGAGCGACGCGACCAGGTCTTGATCACGGTGTGGGTTCCGGCCTCGTTCTGGGCGTCCACCTTCTTGCCGAGGTGGTCGTCAACGAACGGACCCTTCTTGAGACTGCGTGGCATACGTCAGGCCTTCCTCATCGTCCGGACTTGCGGCGGCGGACGATCATCTTGTCGCTCGGCTTGCTCTTGCGGGTGCGGCCCTCGGGCTTGCCCCACGGGGACACGGGGTGACGGCCGCCGGAGGTCTTGCCCTCACCGCCGCCGTGCGGGTGGTCGATCGGGTTCATGGCGACACCGCGGACGGTCGGGCGCTTGCCCTTCCAGCGGTTGCGACCGGCCTTGCCCCAGTTGATGTTCGACTGCTCGGCGTTGCCGACCTCGCCGATGCTGGCGCGGCAGCGAACGTCGACGTAGCGCATCTCGCCGGACGGCAGACGCAGCTGTGCGCGGCTGCCTTCCTTGGCGACGAGCTGGACACGAGCGCCGGCGGAACGGCCCATCTTGGCGCCGCCTCCGGGACGAAGCTCGACGGCGTGCAGCACCGTGCCGACCGGGATGTGGCGCAACGGCAGGTTGTTGCCGATCTTGATGTCGGCGCCGACGCCGGCCTCGATCGTCTGGCCCTGCTTGAGGCCGTCGGGGCAGATGATGTAGCGCTTCTCGCCATCGGCGTAGTGCAGCAGCGCGATGCGGGCGGTGCGGTTCGGGTCGTACTCGATGTGAGCGACCTTGGCCGGCACGCCGTCCTTGTCGGAGCGACGGAAGTCGATGACGCGGTAGGCGCGCTTGTGGCCGCCACCTTGGTGCCGGGTGGTGATCCGGCCCTGGTTGTTGCGGCCGCCCTTCTTGGGCAGCGGCTCCACGAGGGACTTCTCCGGGGTCGAGCGCGTGACTTCGGCGAAGTCGGCGACGCTCGAGCCGCGACGACCTGGCGTGGTCGGCTTGTATTTACGAATGGCCATGGGTTCTCAGTCCTCGTCTCAGCTCGGGCTCGAGAAGATGTCGATGCTCTGACCGGCAGCGACGCTGACGATCGCGCGCTTGGTGTCCTTGCGCTGGCCGGTCCCGGTACGGGTCCGGCGAACCTTCCCCTTGCGGTTCATCGTGTTGACCGCGGTGACCTTGACGCCGAAGATCTTCTCGACGGCGATCTTGATCTCCGTCTTGTTGGCGTCGGGGTGAACCACGAACGTGTACTTGTTGTCGTCGAGGAGGCCGTAGCTCTTCTCGCTCACGACCGGTGCGATCAGCACGTCGCGGTGATCCTTGCGGACGATGGTCATGGTCACTCTCCCGCCTTCTCGAAGCCGGCCGCTTCAGCGGACGCCTCGGAGTCGAACCACACTTCGGCCACCGTCTGCTCGTACCAGGGGCTGTCGGGGGTGTGGAACTTCATCGAGTCGGCATTGCCCTTGATGTCGAATCCCTTGGGCGCGTTGCCGCTCTTGAGCGGCGCCTTCGAGCCCGGGCCGTACGGCTGGGTCTTCGTGGCCTCGGCCGCGGGAGCCTTCTCGGCAGCCGCCTTCTTGGCCGGTGCCTTCTCGGCAGCCGCCTTCTTGGCCGGTGCCTTCTCGGCAGCCGCCTTCTTGGCCGGTGCCTTCTCAGCAGCCGCCTTCTTGGCCGGTGCCTTCTCGGCAGCCGCCTTCTTGGCCGGTGCCTTCTTGGCGGTGGCCTTCTTGGCCGGTGCCTTCTTGCCCTGGGCGGAGTCGACCTCGGTGATGGCCTTGCTCAGCGTGATCGTGTCGACGCCCTCGCCGGAGCGAGCGGCCACGAACTCGTCGTAGGCGGCCTTGGTGAAGACCAGGTCGTCGCAGCGCAGCACGTCGTACGTGTTGAGCTGGTCGAAGGTCAGCAGCTCGACGTTCGGGACGTTGCGCAGGCTCATGGCCGTGACCGTGTCGTCGCGGACGAGGACCACGAGGACCCTCGGGCGGCCGGTGAGCTCACGCAGCGTGGCAATGGCGTTCTTCGTGGACGGCAGGTCGCCGGAGACCAGCGAGTCGACCACGTGGAGACGACCGCTGCGGGCCCGGTCTGACAAGGCACCGCGGAGGGCGGCGGCCTTCATCTTCTTGGGGGTGCGCTGGTCGTAGGAGCGCGGCGTGGGGCCGTGCACGACGCCACCGCCGTTGTACTGCGGTGCGCGGATCGAGCCCTGACGGGCGCGTCCGGTGCCCTTCTGGCGATAGGGCTTGCGACCGCCGCCTCGGACCTCCCCGCGTGACTTGACGTCGTGCGAGCCCTGGCGCGCCGCCGCGAGCTGGGCCACGACGACCTGGTGGATGAGCGGGATGTTGACCTGCACGTCGAAGATGTCGACGGGCAGCTCGACGTCAATGGTCTTGACCGAGTGCTGGGGCATGACGTCAGGCTCCCTTCATTGCGCTGCGGATGACGACGAGCCCACCCTTGGGGCCGGGCACAGCGCCCTTGACGAGGATGACGCCCTTGGCGGCATCGACCGCGTGGATCGTGAGGTTCTGCGTCGTCACGGTGTCGGAACCCATGTGGCCGGCCATGCGCAGGCCCTTGAAGACGCGGCCGGGAGTGGCGCAGCCGCCGATCGAGCCGGGCTTGCGGTGGTTGCGGTGCGCGCCGTGCGAGGCGCCCACGCCGTGGAAGCCGTGACGCTTCATGACGCCGGCGAAGCCCTTGCCCTTGCTGGTGGCGGTGACGTCGACGAGGTCGCCGGCGGCGAAGATCTCCGGGGAGATCTCCTGGCCCAGCGTGAGGTCCTCGACGGCCTCGGTGCGGATCTCGACCATGTGGCGGCGGGGCGTGACACCGGCCTTCTCGAAGTGGCCGGCGGCCGGCTTGTTGACCTTGCGTCCCTCGATCTCGCCGAAGCCGATCTGGACGGCGCTGTAGCCGTCGGTCTCGCGGGTGCGGATCTGGGTGATGACGTTGGTGTCGGCGGCCACGACCGTGACGGGTACGACGAGGTTGTCGGCATCCCAGACCTGGGTCATGCCGAGCTTGCGGCCGAGGAGGCCGCGCGCGGTTGCGGTGCTGCTGGTGCTCATGCTGCGTCCTCCTTCAGAGCTTGATCTCGATGTCGACGCCGGCGGGGAGGTCGAGTCGCATGAGCGAGTCGACCGTCTTCGGCGTCGGATCGATGATGTCGATGAGCCGCTTGTGGGTGCGCATCTCGAAGTGCTCGCGGCTGTCCTTGTACTTGTGCGGAGAACGGATCACGCAGAACACGTTCTTCTCCGTGGGCAACGGCACCGGGCCGGCGACTGTCGCTCCGGTGCGCGTGACCGTGTCGACGATCTTGCGCGCCGAGGTGTCAATGACCTCGTGGTCGTAGGCCTTGAGCCGGATACGGATCTTTTGTCCCGCCATGCTCTCGTCGTCCTTCTCTTCGTCCTGCGTGATGACTCGTCTCGCCCCGGGTCGGGGGAGCGATCTGCCGCTCCTACCGCCGACCCCCGAGGTCGGGCGTGTCGCGGCGCACCAGGGCGCGAAACACATCCAGATCTCGAGTTGGGTGGTTGGACCCTCAGTGGGCGCCGGGTTCCGTCGGAACCGACACGCGTCGCGGGTCAAGCTGATCCTCAGGTTCGGCGCCACCCTGGACCCATGGTTCTGAGTGTCCGGCGTGAGTTCCGGACGGGCAGCACCCCAGCGGATCGGCCGGAGCAACCGCACTAGTCTGACAGATCCCCCCGGCGATAGACAAATCGCCCCAGCACCCATTCGTGCCGCCGCCTCGAGTGGCGCAGATCGGCGGTTCAGCCGACCTCGCGCCACGCGTAGAAGGCCAGCCCGACAGCGGCGGCCGCCATCGGGATGCTGGTGACCAGGCCGACGACACCGTCGCCGGGAACGAGGAACGTGACCACGGCGAACAGCGTGGCGATCGGCACCCAGGCCGGCACCACATGGGCCCGAAGCAGTCCGACGGCCTGCAGCACCGTGCCGATGATGACGGTCAGGGCGCCGACGACCAGGACGGCGAACAGGTGGACCTGGTCCTCGGCGATGGCCTGGATGACGGCCGTGCCGGCTGCGCGGTCGACATCGGGACTGGTCGGGAAGTAGTACGCGCCGGCGAGGAACGCCACGCCGGCCCCCTGGGTCGCGACGCCTGACCACATCAGGGCCGCCCCCCACGTCACCCACGTCGCGCCGCGCCGCCTGACGAGCACCATCGCGACCACGGCTTGAGCGGACACGTTGATCGCTCCCACCACGGCCAGTCCCAACAGGAGCCCCCACCACAGCTCGCGGATCGGCTCGACGTCGGCGTAGGCATAGGTCTCCCCGCCGGTGGACGTCGTCGGCCACAGCAGGCCTCCCGGGACGGTGGCGACCGCGGTGACGGCGAGGACGACGGCCACGATCCGAATGCGTCCTCGCGTGGCCAGGTCGTTGCGGGCTGTCCGGTCCGCGACAGGTGTCGTGACATCCATGCTGACTCCTGAGAAGTAAGGTTGCCTGTCCGATATTAGACAGGCAACCTTACTGCCGTCAAGGGTGTCTCAGTGGTGGATGTGGGGCTCGGTGTCCATGTGACCGGCGGGCTCGATCTGGAAGGTCGAGTGCTCCACGTCGAAGTGGTCGGCCAGGCAGTCGCGCAGGCGGTCGAGCACGGCGTGGGCCTCCCCCATGCGCGAGACCGTGTCGTCGACCACCACATGGGCGCTCATGACGGGCATGCCGGACGTGATGGTCCAGACGTGCAGGTCGTGGACGTCGATCACGCCCTCGGTGGACATGAGGTGGGTACGGAGCTCCTCCAGGTCGACGTTGCGTGGCGTCCCCTCGAGCAGCACGTCCGCGACCTCACGGAGCAGGGAGACCGCCCGCGGGGCGATCATCGCGGCGATGACGAGCGAAGCAATCGCGTCGGCGGCGTTCCAACCCGTGGTGAGGATGACCGTGGCCGACACCAGCACGGCGACCGAGCCGAGCGCGTCACCCATGACCTCCAGGTACGCACCCCGGACGTTGAGGCTCTCGCGCGCGCCGTCGCGCAGCAGCAGGAGCGCCACGACGTTGGCCACCAGACCCACGCCGGCCGCCGCCAGGACCGGCACCGCGTCGATCTCCGGTCCGCCGTCGAAGCGGCGCACCGCACTCACCGCGACCCAGACCGCCAACCCGAGCAGCACCAGGCCGTTGAGTCCCGCAGCCAGGATCTCGCTGCGGTGGTAGCCAAAGGTGCGGCGCGACCCCTGCCGCGAGCCCTGCTGGGCCACGGTGATGGCGGCCAGCGCCATGACGATGCCGACGGAGTCGCCGAGCACGTGCCCGGCGTCGGCCAGCAGCGCCAGGCTCCCGGTGATCCACGCTCCGACGGCCTCCACGACCAGCACGGTGAGCGAGAGGGCCAGGGCGACGACGAGGCGCCTGCGATGCTTCACGCCCGTCCCGTGCGCATGTGAGTGGCCCATGACATCGAGGCTACGGCAGCGAGGTGGAGTGGGCAGACGCACGAGGGCCCCGCGCCGCCGAAGCGGTGCGGGGCCCTCGTCGGAGAGCGCTAGCTCACTTGTTGATCTTCGTCACGCGACCGGCGCCGACGGTGCGGCCACCCTCGCGGATGGCGAAGCGCAGGCCTTCCTCCATGGCGATCGGCTGGATCAGCTGAACGCTCATCTCGGTGTTGTCGCCCGGCATGACCATCTCGGTGCCCTCGGGCAGCGTGACGACGCCGGTGACGTCCGTGGTGCGGAAGTAGAACTGCGGACGGTAGTTGTTGAAGAACGGCGTGTGACGGCCACCCTCGTCCTTGGCCAGGATGTAGACCTGACCTTCGAACTCGGTGTGCGGGGTCGTCGTGCCGGGGGCGATGACGACCATGCCGCGCTCGACGTCCTCGCGCTTGGTTCCGCGCAGGAGCAGTCCGACGTTCTCGCCGGCCTCGCCGGTGTCGAGAAGCTTGCGGAACATCTCGATGCCGGTGACCGTGGTGGTCTGCTTGTCCTCGCGGATGCCGACGATGTCGACGGTCTCGTTGACCTTGACGACGCCGCGCTCGATACGACCGGTGATGACGGTGCCACGACCGGTGATCGTGAAGACGTCCTCGACCGGCATGAGGAAGGGCTTCTCCGTCTCACGCTGCGGCATCGGGATGTACTCGTCGACCGCGTCCATCAGCTCGAGGATCGACTCGCCCCACTTCGCGTCGCCGGTGAGGGCGGGCTGGGCGGCAACCTTGATGACCGGGACGTTGTCGCCGTCGAACTCCTGCTCGCTGAGCAGCTCGCGGACCTCGAGCTCGACGAGCTCGAGAATCTCTTCGTCGTCGACCATGTCGCACTTGTTGAGCGCCACGACCATGGCCGGCACGCCGACCTGGCGGGCGAGCAGCACGTGCTCACGCGTCTGCGGCATCGGGCCGTCGGTGGCGGCGACCACGAGGATCGCACCGTCCATCTGGGCCGCGCCGGTGATCATGTTCTTGACGTAGTCGGCGTGCCCGGGGCAGTCGACGTGCGCGTAGTGACGATTCTCGGTCTGGTACTCCACGTGGGAGATCGAGATCGTGATGCCGCGCTGCTTCTCCTCGGGGGCCTTGTCGATCTGGTCGAAGGCCGAGGCCTCGTTCAGATCGGGGTACTTGTCATGCAGCACCTTGGTGATCGCCGCGGTCAAGGTCGTCTTGCCGTGGTCGATGTGACCGATGGTGCCGATGTTCATGTGCGGCTTGGTCCGCTCGAACTTCGCCTTAGCCACGGGGGCTCCTCCTGGATTCGTTGTTGCTCTTGAAATGACACCGTGAGTCCGCGGAAGGACCCGCAGACCACCTGGACAAGTGTTCGCTCATTCGCCGCGAACCTTCTTGATGATCTCCTCGGCCACGGCCTTGGGAACCTCGGCGTAAGAGTCGAACTTCATCGAGTATGACGCACGGCCCGAGGTCTTCGACCGCAGGTCTCCGACATACCCGAACATCTCGGACAGCGGCACGATCGCCCGGATCAGCTTCGCGCCGCCGTAACCCTCTTCCATGGCCTGGACCTGTCCACGCCGGGAGTTGAGGTCGCCGATCACGTCGCCCATGTAGTCCTCGGGCGTGTGGACCTCGACCTCGAACACTGGTTCGAGGAGGACCGGGTCCGCCTTGCGGGCGGCTTCCTTGAAGGCCATCGAACCGGCCAGCTTGAAGGCCAGCTCGGAGGAGTCGACGTCGTGGAACGCGCCGTCCTCGAGCGTCACGCGGACGTCGACCATCTGGTACCCGGCAAGGACACCGAACTGCATGGCGTCCTGCGCGCCCGCGTCGACCGAAGGAATGTATTCCTTCGGGATGCGGCCACCGGTGACCTTGTTGACGAACTCGTATCCGCCCTCACCTCCGGCGGCCACGCCGTTGGGCGCGATGCCGATGATGACCTTGGCGAACTGGCCGGAGCCACCGGTCTGCTTCTTGTGGGTGTAGCTGACCTTGTCGACGGGCCGCTTGATGGTCTCGCGGTACGCGACCTGCGGCTTGCCGACGTTGGCCTCGACGTTGAACTCGCGCTTCATGCGATCGACCAGGATGTCGAGGTGCAGCTCGCCCATGCCGGCGATGATCGTCTGACCGGTCTCCTCGTCGCCATGGACCTGGAACGTGGGGTCCTCCTCGGCGAGTCGCTGGATGGCGGTGCCGAGCTTCTCCTGGTCGCTCTTGGTCTTGGGCTCGATGGCGACCTGGATGACCGGCGCCGGGAAGGTCATCGACTCCAGCACGATGGGCTTGGCCGGATCGGCCAGCGTCTCACCGGTGGTGGTGTCCTTGAGTCCCATGACGGCGACGATCTGGCCGGCGCCGACGGACGCGATCTCGGCGCGCTTGTTGGAGTGCATCTGGTAGATCTTGCCGATGCGCTCCTTGCGGCCCTTGGTCACGTTGAGCACCTGGGTGCCCGTCTCCAGCCGCCCGGAGTAGACGCGCAGGTAGGTGAGCTTGCCGAGGTGGTGGTCGGAGGCGATCTTGAACGCCAGCGCGGCGAACGGCTCGTCCTCGGACGGATCGCGCTTGTCCTCGATGGACTCGTCCTTGACGTCGTGTCCCTTGATCGAGCCGACGTCGATGGGCGACGGCAGGAAGTCGATGACGGCGTCGAGCAGGGGCTGGACGCCCTTGTTCTTGAACGCCGAGCCGCACAGGACCGGAGTCAGCTGGGCGGCGAGGGTGGCGCGGCGGATGCCGGCCTTCAGCTGGTCGGGCTTGACGTCGTGCTCGTCGAGGTAGAGCTCGGCGATCTCGTCGTCGGCGTCGGCCAGCGTCTCGAGCAGGCGTTCGTGCGCCTCGGCGGCGACGTCAGCCATGTCGGCCGGGATCTCCTCGACCTCGTAGTCCTCGCCGATCGCGGTCTCGCCGCGCCAGACGAGCGCGCGCATGCCGACGAGGTCGACGACGCCGATGAAGTCGCCTTCGGCACCGATCGGGATCTGCAGCACGAGGGGGGTGGCGCCGAGGCGCTCGCGGATGGTCTTGACGCAGTAGTCGAACGAGGCGCCGGTGCGGTCGAGCTTGTTGACGAAGCACATGCGCGGAACGCCGTACTTGTCGGCCTGACGCCAGACGGTCTCGGACTGCGGCTCGACTCCGGCGACACCGTCGAACACCGCGACGGCACCGTCGAGCACGCGCAGGTTGCGCTCGACCTCGACGGTGAAGTCGACGTGGCCGGGGGTGTCGATGATGTTGATCTGGGTGTTCTTCCACCAGCAGGTCGTGGCGGCGGACGTGATCGTGATGCCGCGCTCCTGCTCCTGCTCCATCCAGTCCATCGTGGCGCCGCCGTCGTGGACCTCACCGATCTTGTAGTTGATACCGGTGTAGAAGAGGATGCGCTCGGTCGTGGTCGTCTTGCCGGCATCGATGTGCGCCATGATGCCGATGTTCCGAACACGAGTGAGGTCGGTGGTGATGTCAGTAGCCACGAGTGAGGTGCTTTCCTTGGTTGCGGTGCGGTCTCAGAGCTGGTCGACGGGGAACGATCTCCCCGGCTACCAACCGATCACCAGCGGTAGTGGGCGAACGCGCGGTTGGCCTCGGCCATCTTGTGGGTGTCCTCGCGCTTCTTGACGCTGCCACCGAGGCCGTTGGAGGCGTCGAGCAGCTCGTTCATCAGGCGCTCGGACATCGTCTTCTCGCGACGCTCGGCGGAGTACTTGACCAGCCAGCGAAGCGCGAGGGTCGTCTGGCGTGAGGCGCGGACCTCGATCGGCACCTGGTAGGTGGCGCCACCGACGCGGCGACTCTTGACCTCCAGGCTCGGCTTGACGTTGTCGAGCGCACGCTTGAGCGTGATGACCGGATCGGTGCCGGACTTCTCGCGAGTGCCCTCGAGCGCGGTGTAGACGATGCGCTGCGCGGTCTGCTTCTTGCCGTCGACCAGCACCTTGTTGATGAGCTGGGTGACCAGCTGGTTGCTGTAGACCGGATCGGTCTCGATGGAACGCTTCGGTGCGGGACCCTTGCGAGGCATCTAGCTCTTCTCCTTCTTCGCGCCGTACCGGCTGCGAGCCTGCTTGCGACCCTTCACGCCCTGCGTGTCGAGAGAGCCACGAACGATCTTGTAGCGGACACCCGGGAGGTCCTTCACACGGCCACCGCGCACGAGCACGATCGAGTGCTCCTGCAGGTTGTGACCCTCACCGGGGATGTAGGCCGTGACCTCGGTACCGCTGGAGAGGCGAACACGAGCAACCTTGCGCAGCGCGGAGTTCGGCTTCTTCGGCGTCGTGGTGTACACGCGGGTGCACACGCCACGGCGCTGGGGAGAGCCCTTGAGAGCCGGGGTGGTCGTCTTGACGACCTTGCGCTGACGGCCCTTGCGGACCAGCTGGTTGATCGTGGGCACTACACAACTTCTTTCATTGTTTCGGACGGGTCGCTGCGGTGTCGATGCCGCTGGGAACCGCACTGGATCCGGAGGCATGAACATCAGGCCTGACGAAGATCAGGCACAGCGCTCAAGACTACCGGGTGGCCCCGGGTGGGTCAAAATGGCCCGGCAGCTCCGAGGCGGCAAGGAGCTGTGCGAGGTGCAACGCCTGCACGCCCACGAGGTCGTCGAGCTGGGTACGGCAGGAGAAGCCGTCGGCCAGCACCACGGCCTCGGGTCCGGCGCCGCGCACCGCGGGGAGGAGCTGATGCTCTGCGACAGCCACCGAGACGTCGTAGTGGCCCTTCTCGACGCCGAAGTTTCCCGCGAGACCGCAGCAGCCGCCGAGCGCGGTGACCGTGGCGCCGCTCCGCTCCAGCAGCGCCAGATCGGCGTCGAAACCGATGACCGACGCCTGGTGGCAGTGCGGCTGCACGACGATCTCGACGCCGCGCAGATCGGGCGGTTCCCAGCCGTCGGTGTGGGCCAGCAGCTCGGCCAGGGTGAACACGCCGGCCGCGACCTCCACGGCACGAGGGTCGTCGGTCAGCTCGACGGCATCGGAGCGCAGCACCGAGAGGCAGGACGGCTCGAGCCCCACGATCGGGACGCCCGCCGCGACGTACGGATGCAGCTGCTCGACCGCCTGCTGGATGAGCTCGCGGGCCGTGTCGAGCTGGCCGGTGGTGATCCACGTCAGGCCGCAGCACGCCGGGCGACGCAGGGTCTCCACCTCGTACCCGGCTGCTCCCAGGACGTCGAGCGCGGCCAGGCCGCCCTCGGTCGAGAAGTACTCCGTGAACGAGTCGGCCCACACCAGCACCCGCGATGTGGACGACTCCTGCTGGTTTGCAGCGCCGGAAGCCGCGAATCTCGTCCGGATCTCGGGGCGGGACGCGGCGCGGGAGAACCGGGGGGTGGCGAACGGCGGGAGGCTCCGGCGCTGGTCGACGCCGGCGACCCACCGAGCAATGGAGCGCAGGCCCGGCATCCGGAGGCCGAGGTTTGCGAGCCATGCGATCGGAGCCAGCAACCGGGCCCAGAACGGCAGCCGACCAAGGACGTAGTGACTGCGCGGTCGGCGTCGGCCGCGGTAGGTCTGGTGGAGCACCTCGGACTTGAGGGTGGCCATGTCGACGCCGGTCGGGCAGTCGCTGAGGCACCCCTTGCAGGACAGACACAGGTCGAGAGCCTCGTGCACCTCGGGGGCTGCGTAGCCGCCGGTGACCAGTCGCCCGTCCACCATCTCCTGCAGCACGCGGGCGCGGCCGCGTGTGGAGTCCTTCTCGTCGCGGGTGGCTTGGTACGACGGGCACATGACGCCGCCGGACCCGCTCGGGTCGGCGAGGCACATGCCGACGCCGGTGCAGCGGTGCACGGCGCGGCCGAAGTCACCGTCGTCGTGCAGCAGCCGCAACCCCTGCCGGGCGGAGGCGGTGCCCGGCGCCCAGTCCCGCCCGGACCCGCGCAGGTCGGCGTCCAGGGCCGCCGGCTCCACCAGGATGCCCGGGTTGAGCAGGTTGGTGGGGTCGAAGACGTTCTTGACCGCGCGGAACAGCCCGAGCGTCTCGGCGGAGTACATGAGCGGCAGGAGCTCCGACCGGGCGCGGCCGTCGCCGTGCTCGCCGGACAGTGACCCACCGTGCGAGGCAGTGAGGCGTGCCGCATCGGTGACGAAGTCGCGGAAGACCGCATGCCCGCCCGGCTCGTCGAGCGGGAAGTCGATGCGCACGTGCACGCACCCGTCGCCGAAGTGGCCGTACGGGACGCCGTGCACGTCGTGCTGCTGCAGCAGCGCTTCGAAGTCGCGCAGGTAGGCACCGAGGTTCGCCGGCGGGACGGCGGCATCCTCCCAACCGGACAAGCCGGGTCGGTCGAGTGCGCGAGCCGCCAGCCCGGCGCCTTCCTCACGGATCCGCCAGAGCACGGCCTGTTCGGCCGGCGTCGTGACATGGCGGTGCCCGACGGCCGCGGCGGTCGCCACGACCCGGTCGGCCACCGCCGCGAGCTCCGCCGGGTCGTCGCCGGCGAGCTCGACGTAGAGGAAGCCGCCACCAGCAGGCAGCTCCGGTACCGACGCGCCGCCGTGGGCGGCTCGGTAGACCTCGACGATGCGAGCGCCGAGGCCCTCGCACGCCACCGGGCCGAACGGCAGCATCGCCGGCACGTCGTCGGCGGCGTCGGGCATCGTCGGGTAGCCCAGCACCACGAGGTGGCGCACCGGCGCCTCCCGCACGAGGTCCACGGTGGCCCCCAGGATCACGCCGAGCGTTCCCTCGGTGCCCGCCATGAAGGACGCGACGTCGAAACCACGCTCCGGCAGGAGGTGCTCGAGGCTGTATCCGGACACCTGGCGGCTGAACGTTCCCATCTCGGTGCGGATCGAGGACAGGCCCTCGGCCACGACGTCACGCAGCCGGTCGAGCGTCGGCGAGGACGTCTCACGGTCGCGGCCGATCGCGATCCGCTCCCCCGCGGCCGTCGCCAGGTCGAGGGCGGACACGTTGTCGGCACTGCGGCCGTAGCCGAGGGCATGGTTTCCGCAGGCGTTGTTGCCGATCATGCCGCCGACCGTGCACCGCGTGTGTGTCGACGGGTCAGGACCGTAGCGCAGGCCGTGGGGCGCCGCAGCTCTCTGCAGGGCGGCGTGGACCACTCCGGGCTCGACGATCGCCGTCATGCTGTCCGGGTCGATCGCGTGCACCCGGTTCAGGTGCTTGGCGAAGTCCACGACGACCCCAGCACCGACCGCGTTGCCGGCGATCGACGTGCCGGCACCACGCGACGTGAGCGGGACCCCGGTGGTGGCGCAGGCATCGACGACGGCGAGGACCTCGTCGACGTGTCGCGGCCGGACGACCACCCGCGGGACGACCCGGTACAGGGAGGCATCGGTGCTGTACAACGCTCGGGTGGTGCTGGAATCGTCGACGTCGGCGATCCCGGCCCGGCGCAGCGCATGGACGACGTCCGACGTGGCGGGGGAACCCGTGGCCACGTCCGACGGGGAGATCACCACAGCTCGAGGGACTGGGACAAGATGCCCGCGACGTCGTCCTCGGTGACCTCGCGCGGAGCCGTGGCGAGCAGGCGCTGCTGCTTCATCGCGCCCTCCACGAGTGCGTTCACGTCGCCCTCGCCGTAGCCGACCTCGGCCAGGCCGGACGGGATGCCGACCTCACGCATGATGCCGGTGAGCACGCGGGGCAGATGGTCGGCCGGGTCGTCCGGCCGCTCGGCCCAGTCGGCGGCCGACCCTTCCGCGAGCAGCTCGGCCGCTCGGACGTGCCGTTCCGGCGCGGCCTCGAACGTGAACCCGAACGCCGCCGGCGCGGTGAGCGCGACGGCCATGCCGTGCGGCACCATCGCGTGGTCGGCGTCGTAGCCTTCCGGACGGAAGTCGCGCACCTGACCGGCGATCGGGTAGGCGTTCGCGTGCGGGATGTGGACGCCGGCGTTGCCGAAGCCGAGACCCGCGAAGGTCGCCGCCATGGCGACCTGCGTTCGAGCGCCGAGGTCGTCGCCGTCGTGCACCGCGCGGTGGAACGCCCCGGCCATCAGCGAGAGAGCCTTCTCCGACCACAGGTCCGCGATCGGGTTTGACCCGCAGTACGGCACCCTCTGCTCCGCGGTCTTGTGCTCGTACGAGCCGTACGGGCGCGCGGTGTAGCTCTCCAGGGCGTGGCACAAGATGTCGAGGCCGGCCGCTGCCGTGACACCGGCGGGTTGGGTCAGGGTGAGCTCCGGATCGACCACGGCGAGTGTCGGGCGGAGCCGAGGATGGGAGATCCCGGTCTTGACGTGCTGGCTGACGACGTCGAGCACGCAGATCGTGGTGCTCTCGCTGCCGGTACCGGTGGTGGTCGGGACGGCGACGAGCGGGAGGAGTGGGCGCGTGGGCGCCTGGGCGCGACCGACCGGAGCGTTGATGTAGTCCATGAGGTCGCCGTCGTTGGTGACCAGCAGGTTCACGGCCTTCGCCGTGTCGATGCTGCTGCCGCCGCCGACCGCGACGATCGCGTCGAACGGCCCCTCTGCGCGGGCGAACTCGATGGCCTCGATCATGCTCGCGTCCGTGGGCTCGACGCGACTGCGGTCGAAGACGACAGCCGCGATTCCTCCGTCCGTCAGCGACGCGGCGATCTCGCCGGGAGCGCCGGTGGCCGCGACCCCCGGGTCGGTGACCAGCAGCACGCGTCGCGCGCCCAGCTGTCCGAGGTCGAAGGCGAGCTCGTGGCGGGCGCCGACGCCGAACTTGAGTCCGGGGGCACCATAGGTGAAGACGGTCTCCGGGCGATCGGGTCGAAAACCCGACGACGCGAGGGTGTCGGTACCGAACCGTGGTCCAGGCACGGGGCCCTCCTCGAGGGTGGAAGAATGTCGTCGACAGAGCCGAGGATACGGCGTCGACCTCACGAATGGACGAGGGAGCACGGGATGAGAAGTCGGGCCGCGGTTCTGGCGATGGGTGCCGTTCTCCTGCTGATCGCCGGGTGCGAACAGGGCACCGGCAGCTCCACGCCCGATCCGACCCGCAGCTCGTCGACGCCGTCCTCCAACAACGTCTCCGCGCACGAGTCCGGTCCCGACAGCCCGATCGCGTACGGCTTCCAGGTCCCGAGCGGCGCGACGCAGGTCGGTCCGCTCGTGCGGTACCGCAGCACCAGGCTCATCAATGCCTACAAGACCGAGCTCGATGCCGCCCGCGCCCAGCGCGACGCCGAGCAGCAGCGGCGCCGCACCGAGGCCGAGGCCGAGGGCACACCCCTTCCGCCGCCGTCACCCACGCCGACCACCGAGCCCAGCGACGACACCTTCAAGCTCCTCGACAGCCCACCCAAGCCCGACACGACCGTCTCCCTGATGCGCATCGACGGCTCCCGCACTGACGCCGTACGTCGCATGCTCGTCCAGATCGACGCTGTCCTTCCCGATGCCGGCGTCGAGACCGGCGACATCAGCCAGTACTGCGAGGCCCGGGACCGTCGCATCACCGGATGCAGCCTCCGGGTGAAAGGCCGCACCGCCAACGAGCGCGACCTGCGCGTCACCCTCACGGTCGACCCGGGCAACGTGCGCACGCGTACCTCTCCCCCGGCCACGAACGGACGCCCGGTGATGACGTTCGAGGTCGCGTACGTCGGCGACCCCCGACGCGGGCAGGTCGACCGGCAGGGCGACGGCAACGTCGACGTGCCCAACGCGCTTCCGCAGCCGGATGCCACGGACCTCATCTGGCCGAAGATGGACGAAGACGCCAGCCTCGCCGATCCGCTGTTCAACCGCTGGCGGGCCCCACTCGGCTCCACGGTGCTGCTCAGCGGCTTCGGCCCCGCCTTCGTCGCCGTGGCCACCGACAAGGCCCTCGACGCCGACCACATCGCGTCTCAATTCGTGGAGTCGGTCTCCGACGAGCCGGCCAAGGACGTCGTCGAGGACCTCAACGAGATCACCACCACGTACACCGCCAAGGGGAAGAACGGCGAGCGGGCGATGGCCAGCTACATCCTCTCGGCGCGCGGCTACTACGCGATGCTTTTCTACACTCCGCCCGACACGAAGTGATCGAGGTGGCCGAGCACGTGCTCGACCACCGGCAGCAGGCGACCAGGCGCACGATCCGGAGCCCGCGGCGGTAGCTGGTCGAGCGGGACCCACCGCACCAGGTCGGTCGTGCCGTCCTGCTCGACCACGCGCGGCTCCACCGACGGGTCGACGTCGACGGCGTACAGCAGGTGGACACCGTGGAAGTCCTCGTACTGGTCGTCCCGCCCGACGTCGACGACGTGGACATCGTGCACGTCGACGAGGCGGCGCGACCGGGCCCGCAGTCCGGTCTCCTCGAACAGCTCCCGCTCGACCGCGTCGTTCGGGGACTCACCATGGTCGACACCCCCGCCCGGCAACGTCCACGATCCGGCCGGGTAGCCCGCAGGCGAGATGCGGGTCAGCAGCAACGCGTCGTCGTGCACGACCACCGCGTAGGCCCCGAGTCGCTGGGTGCGGTGCTCATCGGACATGGATCTCCTTGGCCGGGATTCAGCATCAACAACTAGAGTCAACCAGCATGACCGCGCTCGACCCGTTACCCGTCTTGACCACGCCGGCCAAGGAACGGGTCGCCTACCTCGACAACGCCCGCTACTGGGTCATGCTCCTGGTCGTCATCGGTCATTCGCTCACCCAGTTCGTGGGGATGGATTCGGCCCGCGCGGTCTACGTGTGGATCTACGCCTTCCACATGCCGTTCTTCATCCTCATCTCCGGATACACGGCGCGACGCTACATGGGTGACGCCCGGCAGGTCCGGCGCATCGTCAGCACGCTGGTGGTGCCGTACCTCATCGTCGAGACCTCCATGCAGCTCATCACCCGGCACTACGACGGCGAGCCGGACCCGATGATGATCCTGTCGCCGCAGTGGCTCGCCTGGTTCCTGGCGGCACTGTTCGTCTGGCGCCTCACGACGCCGATCTGGCGAGCGCTGAAGTACCCCATCACGACGGCGATCGTCATCTCGCTGACCGTCGGCCTGTTCGAGATCCCGAACGTGCTGTCGCTGCCGAAGATCCTCGGGTTCCTGCCGTTCTGGGTCGTCGGGATGCACATGAACCGCGCCACCTTCGAGCGGCTGACCGAGCGTCCCGTGCGCATCGCCTCAGCCGTCGTGCTCGTCGCCGCGTTCCTGGTCTGCTACCGCTACTCCTCCGGCTGGGAGACCGACTGGCTGCTGTGGAAGCAGCGCTACGACGAGTCTCCGCTCAGCGCGACCCCGCTGGAGGGCGTCACGCAGCGCATCGAGCTGCTCGTGGTCGGCTTCGTGCTGACCTTCGCGGCCCTCTCGCTCGTGCCCAAACGAGCGTCCTGGACGACCAAGCAGGGCGGCCGCACGTTCTACTGCTACCTGCTGCACGGGTACGTGGTCCTCATCCTCAGCAAGCAGTTCGGGCTCTTCGGGGGTATCGAGAAGTACGGGGTCGTCGCGGTGATCGGCACCATCATCGGTGCCGTGATCCTGGCCAACCTCCTGATGACGGCAGTCGTCGCGAAGGTGTTCCGCCCGATCTTCGAGCCCAAGCTGACGTGGCTCTTCCGGGATGAGTCGCCGCCCGCGCCGAACCAGCCCGACGCGAGCCCGTCCGCTGGTGCCCCCGAACCGGATTCGAAGCAGGACGAGAGCACGTCGACCCCGTCCGGCACCGCCGGCTAGTCGCAACGCATCAGGCCCCCGCCGAGGCGGGGGCCTGATGTGGTGCTTCGATGCTCAGTCGCTGACTACTCGAACGACGTGAAGTCGAAGTCGTCGAGCTGAACCGGCGTGGCGGACTCCGGCGAACCGAATCCGTAGTCGTAGGACTCATAGCCCGTGACCGCATACGCGGCCTGACGTGCCTCGTCAGTGGGCTCGACCCGGATGTTGCGGTAGCGCTCCAGGCCGGTGCCGGCCGGGATGAGCTTGCCGATGATGATGTTCTCCTTGAGGCCGCGCAGCGCGTCGGACTTGCCGTGGATCGCCGCGTCGGTGAGCACGCGGGTGGTCTCCTGGAAGGAGGCCGCGGACAGCCACGACTCGACGGCCAGCGAGGCCTTCGTGATGCCCATCAGGACCGGGCGACCGGACGCGGGCGTTCCGCCCTCGGCCACGACCCGACGGTTCTCCTCCTCGAACTTGGCACGATCGACGAGGTCACCGGGGATGAGGTGCGAGGCACCCTGCTCGATGACGGTCACGCGTCGCAGCATCTGCCGCACGATGATCTCGATGTGCTTGTCGTGGATGGCGACGCCCTGGCTCCGGTAGACCTCCTGGACCTCTTCCACGAGGTGCTCCTGCGCGCGGCGGACACCGAGGATGCGCAGGACTTCCTGCGGATCCGGCGTGCCGTGCGTGAGCTGGTCGCCGACCTCGACGTGGTCGCCGTCGCCGACGAGCAGCCGGGACCGCTTGGTGACCGGGAACTCCAGCGGCTCGGAACCGTCGTCGGGGGTGACGACGATCTTGCGCATCTTGTCGGTGTCGTCGATGCTCACGCGACCGGCAGCCTCGGTGATGGGGGCCTTGCCCTTGGGCTGGCGGGCCTCGAACAGCTCGACGACGCGCGGCAGGCCGTGCGTGATGTCGTCGCCGGCCACACCACCGGTGTGGAAGGTCCGCATGGTCAGCTGGGTACCGGGTTCACCGATCGACTGGGCCGCGATGGTGCCGACCGCCTCGCCGATGTCCACGAGCAGGCCCGTGGCGAGCGACCGTCCGTAGCACTTGGCGCACGTGCCGGCCTTGGCCTCGCAGGTCAGGACCGTTCGGACCCGGACCTCGTCGATGCCGGCCGAGACGAGCTGGCCGATCTCGACGTCGCCGAGATCGCCACCGGCCTCGACGAGCACCTCGCCCGACTTCGGGTGGGTGATCGCGGTGGCCGCGTTGCGCGAGTAGGCCGACGTCTCGACGTTCTCGGCCGGAACCAAGGTCTTGTCGTCGAGACGGGTCGCGATGACCTTGGGCAGTCCACGCTCGGTACCGCAGTCGTCCTCACGGATGATGACGTCCTGGCTGACGTCGACGAGTCGACGCGTCAGGTAGCCCGAGTCCGCGGTTCGCAACGCAGTGTCGGCCAGACCCTTGCGGGCGCCGTGGGTGGCGATGAAGTACTCGACCACCGACAGGCCCTCGCGGAAGTTGGCCTTGATCGGGCGCGGGATGATCTCGCCCTTGGGGTTCGCAACCAGGCCGCGCATGGCGGCGATCTGGCGGACCTGCATCATGTTTCCGCGGGCCCCGGAGTTGACCATCATGTAGATGGGGTTGTCCTCGTGGAAGTTCTTCTCCATCTCGGCCGAGACCTCGGCGGTGGCCTGGGTCCAGATCTCGATGAGCTCCTGGCGACGCTCGTCCTCGGTGATCAGACCGCGGTCGAACTGCTGCTGGACCTTGGCGGCCTGGGCCTCGTACTTGGCGAGGATCTCCGGCTTGGACGCCGGTGCGACGACGTCCTCGATGGAGATCGTGACGCCCGAACGGGTGGCCCAGTGGAAGCCGGTGTCCTTGAGCGCGTCGAGCGCCACGCCCACGTCGACCTTGGAGTAGCGCTCGGCGAGGTCGTTGACGATGACGCCCAGCTGCTTCTTGCCGACCTGGTAGTTGACGTAGGGGTAGTCCTCGGGCAGCGCCTCGTTGAAGATGGCGCGACCGAGCGTCGTCTCCTTGGTCTCGCCGCCGATGCGGATCTTCACGTGACTCTGCAGCGCGATCTCTTCGCGATCGAACGCCATGATCGCCTCGGCGACCGAGCTGAACGCGCGGCCCTCGCCAGGCTTGCCGTCACGCTCGAGCGTGAGGAAGTACAGCCCGATGATCATGTCCTGGGTGGGCATGGTGACCGGTCGGCCGTCGGCCGGCTTGAGGATGTTGTTCGTCGAGAGCATGAGGATGCGGGCCTCGGCCTGCGCCTCGGCGCTCAACGGCAGGTGCACGGCCATCTGGTCGCCGTCGAAGTCGGCGTTGAACGCCGAGCAGACGAGCGGGTGGATCTGGATGGCCTTGCCCTCGATGAGCTGTGGCTCGAACGCCTGGATGCCGAGACGGTGCAGCGTGGGTGCACGGTTCAGCAGCACCGGGTGCTCGGTGATGACCTCTTCGAGGACGTCCCACACCTCCGCGCGCAGGCCGCGTTCGACCATGCGCTTGGCGCTCTTGATGTTCTGCGCGTGGTTGAGGTCGACGAGACGCTTCATGACGAACGGCTTGAACAGCTCGATCGCCATCTGCTTGGGCAGGCCGCACTGGTGCAGCTTGAGCTGCGGACCGACGACGATGACCGAACGGCCGGAGTAGTCGACGCGCTTGCCGAGAAGGTTCTGGCGGAAACGACCCTGCTTGCCCTTGAGCATGTCGGAGATCGACTTGAGCGGGCGGTTGCCCGGTCCGGTGACCGGACGGCCACGGCGGCCGTTGTCGAACAGCGAGTCGACGGCCTCCTGGAGCATCCGCTTCTCGTTGTTGACGATGATCTCCGGCGCACCGAGGTCGAGCAGGCGCTTGAGCCGGTTGTTGCGGTTGATGACGCGGCGGTAGAGGTCGTTGAGGTCGGACGTGGCGAACCGGCCACCGTCGAGCTGGACCATCGGTCGCAGCTCCGGCGGGATCACCGGAACGGCGTCGAGGACCATGCCGTCGGGGCGGTTGCTGCTGCCGAGGAACGCCGAGACGACCTTGAGTCGCTTCAGGGCACGGGTCTTCTTCTGTCCCTTGCCGGTGGCGATGATCTCGCGCAGGTGGACGGACTCCGCCTCGAGGTCGAAGCTCTGCAGGCGCTTCTGGATCGCCATGGCGCCCATGTAGCCCTCGAAGTACTTGCCGAAGCGGTACGTCATCTCGCGGTAGAGGAGCTCGTCGCCCTCGAGGTCCTGGACCTTGAGGTTCTTGAAGCGATCCCAGACCTCGTTGAGGCGGTCGATCTCGCGCTGAATCCGGTCGCGGCGCTGCTTGATCTCGCGATCGGCGGCGTCGCGCACCTTGCGCTTGGCGTCGGCCTTGGCACCCTCGTCCTCGAGGGCCTTGAGGTCCTCCTCGAACTTGGTCATGCGCTCGTTGATCTCGTTGTCGCGACGGGTCTCGAGCTGCTTGACCTCGAGCTCGATCTTGGTCTCGAGCGAGGGCAGGTCGCGGTGACGGGCGTCCTCGTCGACCTGCGTGATCATGTAGGCCGCGAAGTAGATGACCTTCTCGAGGTCCTTCGGGGCGAGGTCGAGCAGGTAGCCCAGCCGGCTCGGCACGCCCTTGAAGTACCAGATGTGCGTGACCGGGGCGGCGAGCTCGATGTGGCCCATCCGCTCACGGCGCACCTTGGAGCGGGTGACCTCGACGCCACAACGCTCACAGATGATGCCCTTGAAGCGCACGCGCTTGTACTTGCCGCAGTAGCACTCCCAGTCGCGGGTCGGGCCGAAGATCTTCTCGCAGAAGAGGCCGTCGCGCTCGGGCTTGAGCGTGCGGTAGTTGATCGTCTCAGGCTTCTTGACCTCACCGAATGACCATCCGCGGATGTCATCCGCGGTGGCGAGGCCGATCTTGAGCTGATCGAAGAAGTTCACGTCAAGCACAGTGGCTTCTTTCCCTTGCGTAGTTCTGAAATTTCGGGCAGGCGTCCGAGCTGATGGCTCAGACCTCCTCGACGGAGCTGGGCTCGCGGCGGGACAGGTCGATGCCGAGCTCCTCGGCGGCTCGGAAGAGATCCTCTTCCGCGTCGCGCATCTCGACGGCAGTGCCGTCGGAGGAGAGCACTTCGACGTTGAGACACAGCGACTGCATCTCCTTGACCAGGACCTTGAACGACTCCGGGATGCCGGGCTCCGGGACGTTCTCGCCCTTGACGATGGCCTCGTAGACCTTCACGCGGCCGAGGATGTCGTCGGACTTGATCGTCAGGAGCTCCTGCAGTGCGTACGCGGCACCGTAGGCCTCGAGGGCCCACACCTCCATCTCACCGAAGCGCTGGCCGCCGAACTGGGCCTTGCCGCCGAGCGGCTGCTGGGTGATCATCGAGTACGGACCGGTCGAGCGAGCGTGGATCTTGTCGTCGACCAGGTGGTGCAGCTTCAGCAGGTACATGTAGCCCACGGAGACCGGGTCGGGGAACTTGTCGCCGGACCGGCCGTCGAACAGCACGGCCTTTCCGTCGGACCCGACGAGTCGGTCGCCGTCGCGGTTGGGCAGCGTCGACGCCAGGAGGCCGGTGATCTCGTCCTCGCGGGCACCGTCGAACACCGGCGTCGCGATGTTGGAGTTGGCCGGGGCCTCGAGGGCTCCGATCTTCTTCAACCGCTTCTGCCAGTCCTCCGTCTGACCCTCGACCTTCCAGCCGTTCTTCGCGACCCAGCCGAGGTGGGTCTCCAGGACCTGTCCGACGTTCATGCGTCCGGGGACGCCGAGCGGGTTCAGGACGATGTCGACCGGGGTGCCGTCCTCCAGGAACGGCATGTCCTCGACGGGCAGGATCTTGGAGATGACGCCCTTGTTGCCGTGCCGGCCGGCGAGCTTGTCGCCGTCGCTGATCTTGCGCTTCTGCGCGACGTAGACCCGCACGAGCTCGTTGACACCGGGGCTCAGCTCGTCACCCTCGTCCGCGTTGAAGACGCGGACGCCGATGACGGTGCCGGACTCGCCGTGCGGCACCTTGAGCGAGGTGTCACGCACCTCGCGCGCCTTCTCGCCGAAGATCGCACGGAGGAGCCGCTCCTCGGGAGTCAGCTCGGTCTCGCCCTTGGGCGTGACCTTGCCGACGAGGACGTCGCCGTTGCTGACCTCGGCGCCGATGCGGATGATGCCGCGCTCGTCGAGATCGGCGAGCATCTCCTCGGAGATGTTCGGGATGTCGCGGGTGATCTCCTCCGGGCCCAGCTTGGTGTCGCGCGCATCGACCTCGTGCTCCTCGATGTGGATCGAGGTGAGGAGGTCGTCCTGCACGACGCGCTGGGAGAGGATGATCGCGTCCTCGTAGTTGTGGCCCTGCCACGGCATGAACGCGACCAGCAGGTTCGTGCCCAGAGCCATCTCGCCCTCGTCGGTGCACGGTCCGTCGGCCAGCGGTGTGCCGACCTCGACCCGGTCGCCCTCGGCGACGAGCGGGCGCTGATTGGTGCAGGTGCCCTGGTTCGAGCGGCGGAACTTCGCCAGTCGATACGTGGTGTAGGTGCCTTCGTCCTCCATGATCTCGACCAGATCGGCCGAGACCTCCTTGACGACACCGGACTTCTTGGCCACGGTGACGTCGCCGGCATCGACGGCGGCGCGGAACTCCATGCCGGTGCCGATGAGCGGAGCGTTGTTGCGGACCAGCGGGACGGCCTGGCGCTGCATGTTCGAGCCCATCAACGCGCGGTTGGCGTCGTCGTGCTCGAGGAACGGGATGAGGGCCGTGGCGACCGACACCATCTGGCGCGGCGAGACGTCCATGTAGTCGACGTCGGCTGCCGGGCGGAGCTCGGCCTCGCCGCCGCGCTGGCGCACCAGCACGGCGTCGTCGACGAACTTGCCGGTGTCGGTGAGCGGCGAGTTCGCCTGGGCGATGATGAAGCGGTCTTCATCGGTGGCCGTGAGGTAGTCGACGTCCTCGGTGACCTTGCCCTTGACGACCTTGCGGTACGGGGTCTCGACGAAGCCGAAGGAGTTGATCCGTCCGTACGACGCGAGGGAGCCGATCAGGCCGATGTTCGGGCCTTCCGGGGTCTCGATCGGGCACATGCGGCCGTAGTGCGACGGGTGGACGTCGCGGACCTCGTAGCCGGCACGCTCACGGGACAGACCGCCCGGGCCGAGGGCCGAGAGACGACGCTTGTGCGTCAGGCCCGCGAGTGGGTTGTTCTGGTCCATGAACTGGCTCAGCTGGGAGGTGCCGAAGAACTCCTTGAGCGCCGCGACCACCGGGCGGATGTTGATGAGCGTCTGCGGCGTGATGGCCTCGACGTCCTGGGTGGTCATGCGCTCACGGACGACGCGCTCCATACGGGCCAGGCCCGTGCGGAGCTGGTTCTGGATCAGCTCGCCGACCGTGCGCATGCGCCGGTTGCCGAAGTGGTCGATGTCGTCGGCCTCGACGATGGTGCTGCCGGCTGGGGCGGCGACGTCCTCGTCGCCGGCGTGCAGCGCCACGATGTAGCGGATCGTGGCGACGATGTCGTCGATGGTCAGCGTCTGCTGGTTGTACTCTTCCTCGACGCCGAGCTTCTTGTTGATCTTGTAGCGGCCGACCTTCGCGAGGTCGTAGCGCTTGGAGTTGAAGTAGTAGTTGTCGAGCAGCGTCTGGGCCGCTTCGCGCGACGGCGGTTCGCCCGGACGCAGCTTGCGGTAGATGTCGAGCAGGGCCTCGTCCTGGCCGGCGATGTTGTCCTTCTCCAGCGTCAGGCGGATCGACTCGTAGTGGCCGAACTCCTCCAGGATCTGGGCCTCGCTCCAGCCGAGCGCCTTGAGCAGGACGGTGACGCTCTGCTTGCGCTTGCGGTCGAGGCGGACGCCGACGAGGTCGCGCTTGTCGACCTCGAACTCCAGCCACGCACCGCGCGACGGGATGACCTTGGCGGTGAAGATGTCCTTGTCGGACGTCTTGTCGGGGGTGCGCTCGAAGTACACGCCCGGCGAGCGGACCAGCTGGCTCACCACGACACGCTCGGTGCCGTTGATGATGAAGGTGCCCTTGTCGGTCATCAGCGGGAACTCGCCCATGAAGACCGTCTGGGACTTGATCTCACCGGTCTCGTTGTTCATGAACTCCGCGGTGACGAACAGCGGCGCGGCGTACGTGACGTCGCGATCCTTGCAGTCCTCGACGGAGTACTTCGGCGGCTCGAAGCGGTGATCGCGGAACGACAGGCTCATCGTCTCGGAGAAGTCCTCGATCGGGGAGATCTCCTCGAAGATCTCCTCCAGTCCGGACTTCGTGGAGATGTCGGTGCGCCCGGCGGCCAGCGCCGTCTCGACGCCTGCCTTCCAGGAGTCCGATCCGATCAGCCAGTCGAAGCTGTTCGTCTGCAACGCCAAGAGCTCCGGAACCTCGAGAGGCTCCGCGATCTTGGCGAAGGAGATACGGCGGGGAGCTAGCGATGCAGTCTGGGCAGGTGCAGTGGTGCGCGAGGCGGCCAAGAGGGATCCTTCCAAGGGCTCGCAAGGTGGCACGAAATGTATGTCGGCGCACGCCAGAGAACCCCAGTCAAGGGCACTGATGCAGACGGGCGAGCGCGAAACTCCAGTCTAACTCCGTGCGGCAAACAAATGCAAGCCGGGTCCTTGACAAACGCGCCGGCATCAGGGACGCTTTTCGGCTTTCCCTACGATGCCAGCCGGTTCTAGAGGGCCTTGATGTCGTTGACGAGCCAGGTTCCCTTGCTCTTGACCATCTCGAGCTCGACGCGGTTGCCGAACACCGTGGGCTGGTCGTCGCCGTCGGCGAGGCGCGCCTGGTCGATGAAGACCAGGATCGTGGCCTTGTCGGCCGCGCAGACCCGGCCGCACTCGAGGGGAGCCGCGTCGCGCGTCTCGGCCTTGACCTGGATCTTGCGCTGCGGCGCGAGGTCGTTGAGCGCCGGCGAGATGGTCTCGAACTTCGTCGCGAACGACGACGTCATCGTGGCCTTGGCGTCCTCGAGGTGCTCATCGAGCTTGTCGTAGCGGTAGGTGAAGATCGTCTCGGCCGACGTGGCGGCCGTCGAGGCTGCCTCGGCGTGGGCTGAGACGATGTCGTCGCCGCCGCGCCACTCCGCGATGCCGCGGTAGCCGAACACGGCTCCGAAGACCAGCGCCGCCACGGCCAGCGCCACGAACGCGATGGAGCGCCAGGAGCGACGGACCGCCGACAGGTCGAACCGACGTTCGCGGGACGTCGCCTCGTCGGTGGTCTCAGGGGCGACGACGGGGGCTGCGGCCGGGCGCTGCGGAGCCGGGGGCCGCGGGGGTGTGGCGGCAGGGGTGTCGCGCTGCGGTGACTTGACCGGTCGACGGCTCGCGGGCTTCTTGACCGGCGTGGTCCGCGCGGCCGGCGCGCCGGGCTTGGACTCACCGGCGATCCGACGGCGCCGGGGCGGCTGGGGTGTGCTCACTGGCCCTTCCCTTCGTCGGCCGACGGACTGGGTTCAGGGGTGGCCGTGGGGTCACCGACCGTCGCCTCCACCGGTGCCACGGACTCGAACTGGCGGACGAGCCACTCGCCCTTCTCCCGGGTGAAGGTGACCTTCCAGCGGAACCGTCGCTGGGCGGCTGCCTCGTCCGTGTTCGTCGTGATCGCGGCGTTCACGGCGACCAGAGCCACCGCGGAGTCGTCGTCGATCGAGTCGACCGCGACGCCCAGCACCTTCGCGTCGCCGCTCTTTTGTTCCTTGGCCTTGATCGCGTCGAAGATGGCGTTCGTGACGGTGGTGAACTCCTTGTAGTACTCGGCCGTGAGCAGGCCCTTCATGCGCTTCTGGTAGTCGGCCTTCTCATCGACGGAGTACGTGTTGTAGGTGACCGCGAAGTCGGTGGCGCGGGAGATCACCTCTTCGCGCTCGGCGTCGCCGCCGTCGCTACCGCCGAGGCGGGGAGCAAGAAGGCCCACGACACCCACGAGCACGCCGACGATCACGAGGATCGACAACAGGCGTACCGGGGTGGCTGGGGTGTTCAGTTCATCGCTGGACCGAGCAGAAGCCACTTCCAGGAGTCCTTTCCAGACACCGACGCGGTTCCGGTTCGGTTGAGATTGACGATCGTCTTCTCGGGGTTCCGCGCAACCTTGGCGTAATTCTTGCAGTCGGCGTCAACATTGAACTCGATGTCGTTGAGGTTGTCCGGTTCGCGACGAGGACGGTACTCCTCCTTGTCCTCCTCCGGATAGCCTTCCTTGTCCTGGCAGACGCCCTGCGGATGGTCCGGTCCACCCACCGGCGGCGGCTCGGTGTCGGTGCGCCCCGTGGTCACCAGGCCGAAGGTGGCATCGAACTCGCCGGCGTCGGTCTTGCTCGGCGCGATGACGCTGAAGCCGCCCTCGATCAGGTACGGGTACAGGATGGAGATGACCTCGAGTCCCTTGTGGTACTTGTCGATCGGCTCGAACGCGAGACGCAGGTCCTTGAAGATCGACGTGAGGTCCTTGTCGTTCACCTTGATGAACTGGTTGAACGTCTTGGCGCTCGAGCCACCCTCGTCGAAGAGCCGCCGGATGTCGGGGTCGGCATCGACGAGCGTGTCGGAGAACAGCGCGAGGTTCTTGGAGAACGTCGCCAGCTGGCTCCGCTTGTCGATCTGGGTCTGCAGGACCGTTCCGGAGCTGCGGATCAGCTGTCGGGTCACGTCGATGTTGTCGTCGGCGGCCTGGACGAACTCCGTCTGCGCGTCGAAGATGCGGCTCAGGTCGCGGCCGGTGCCCTCGAACGCCTGGCCCAGCTCGTCGACGAGCACCTTGAGCGCGTTGGTGTCGACGGACGCGATGAGGTCGTCCAGGTCGATCAGCAGCTTGGTGGTGGAGATCGGGATGCGGGTGTCGGCCTGCGGGATGACGCTGCCGGCCTTCAGGTACGGGGCGGCGTTGGTCCGCGGCCGCAGGTCCACGAACTGCTCGCCGATGGCCGACTTGTTGGCCACGACCGCGACGACGTCGTCGGAGAGCTTCGGGGCGTCGTTCTCGACGTCGATGCGGACGTTGACGCCCTCCTCGGTGAACGTCAGCTTGCCCACCTTGCCGACGGCGATGCCGCGGTACGTGACCTCGGCGCCGGCGAAGATGCCGCCGGAGTCGGCGAACTCCGCAACCACCGGGAACGTCCGGTCGATGAAGAGTCGGTCGATCTCGGCGTACTTGCCGCCGACGATGGCGCCACCGATGACGGTGACGAACGCGAAGATGATGAGCTGGATCTTCGTGAACCTGGAGATCATCGGGCCACCGCCGGTCCTACGAGGAGTCGTCCGATGTCGGACCTCTGCGCCCGGTCGAGGTTGGTGACCGGAGCACGACACATGCTGAGCAGCGAGCAGGTGACCGGGTTGGCCTCCGGGTCGGCCGATCCGTTGCCCGACGGGCTGGAACCTGGCGCAGGCGTCGTGGATGCGCCGCCCAGGCCACCGATGAGGTCAGGCAGCTCGGGGATCCCGTCCGGAGCCGATTCGCCCGACGGGGGCGCCGCCGGTGCGGCTGGAAGCGCGCCCGTGGCCTGCGAGAAGATGCCGACGATGAGGCCGATGGCCTGCTGGGCGTTCAGCGTGAGGTTGATGTCGAGGTTGGCGTAGTCGCCGTAGCACGCGCCCTGGTTGACCTTTTCGGCGTTGGAGTCGCCCGGGTCGGAGCAGCTCACCATGGCACGCGACACCGAGTTGCTCACGATGGCGTCGGAGAACGGGAAGGACAGCACGATGCGGGTCGCCTCGGCCAAGCCGTCGCCGGCGTTGGCGAGCTGGCGCAGGACGGGCTCGAGATACGCGAGGTTCTTCAGCGTGTCCGACTTCGACCTGCGGATCACCCCGGTCGCGACGTCGCCGAGGCGGTCCAGCGCCTGCAGGAGCCTGACCAGGTCGTCGCGCTGGTTGTTGATGACGGTGAGGGCCTCGGGCAGGTCGTCGAGTGCGTTGTTGATGGACGACTTCTGCTTGTCGGTCGCAACCGCGAGCCGATTGACCTTCTCCAGTGCCGTGAGCAGGCCCTGCTTGTTGTCGTCGAGCTGGCCGAGGAAGGCGTTGGAGGTCTTCAGCAGCTCCTTGACCTCCGGCTCGTTGCCGTCGAGCGCCTTGCCGAGCTCCTTGACGATCGTGTTGGTCTTCTCCAGCCCGCCGCCGTTGAACAGCAGCGACTGCGCGCTGAAGACCTCCTCGATCTCGGGGTTGCGGCCCGATCGCTCGAGCGGGATGAGGTCGCCGTCACTGAGCCGTCCCGAGCTGTTCTGCTTCGGCGGCGCAAGGTCGACGAACTTCTCGCCGAGGAGGCTGGTCTGCCGGATCGACGCCACCGCGTTGTCGGGCAGGTCGGTCTTGCCGTTGACGAGGACCGTCACCCGGGCGGTCCACCCGGTGAGCTCGATGTCGGTGACCCGGCCGACCGCGACGTCGTTGACGCGGACCGCGCTCTGCGGGACGAGGTCGAGCACGTCACGGAACTCCACCTTGACCGAGTACGGGTTGTCGCCGACGTCGGCACCACCGGGGAGGGGCAAGTCGTATGGGGAGAACCCGCAGCCGCTCAGTCCGACGGCGGCAGCCACGGCCACGGCGCCGGCGCGTACCCGGCTACGGCGCTGGAACGTACTCATTGGCCGCCCCCCAACATCTCGGCGAGCGAGTCCTGGATCTTGTCGATGCTCGGCGGCTCTCCACTCGACCCGCTCGGCGGCTCCAGGTTCTGGAGCGCGTCCGCCGGGCTGCCAGCGGGAGCGGCGTGGCCGCCGGGGAAGAGCTGATCGAGGATGCTGTCGAAGCCGGCGCAGGTGTCCTCGCCGACCGGAATGACCTCACCGAGGATCGCGCAGACGACGTTCGGCCCGTTCGCGAGGATGCCCGGGACGGCGGCCTCCACGAGCTCGCCGGTGTCGGCACGGTTGTCGAGGGTGCCGAAGTCGCCGTTGTAGGTGACCGCGACGTTGGACAGAGCCGTTGGGCCGTCGATGAGGATCCTCTGCAGGTCGTCCTGGTGGTTGCCGAGGACACGAGCGATGCGCTGGAAGTTGTCGATGTTGCTGCGCAGCTCCTTGCGGTTGTCCTTGATCAGCGTCCGCACGTCGATCAGGGCCCGGCTGAGGAACTTCAGCGTCTTGGCCAGGTCGTCGCGTTCGCCCTCCAGGACGCGCGAGACCTCGGCGGTGCTGTCGTTGAACGCTCGCACCGAGGGGTCGTTGCGCTTGAGGAGGTCGACGAACTCGTTGATCTCCCGAACACTGCCGAACAGGTCGTCCTTGTTGTTCGACAGGGTCTGGCTCAGCTTGCCGAAGTTGCGCAGCGTCGTGTTGAGCTGTGCACCCTGGCCTTCGAGCTGACCGGCCGAGTCCTTGATCAGGCTGCTGAGGGTGCCGTCCTTGTTGGCGCCCTTCGGTCCGAGGGCGAGGGAGAGGTCGTCGAGGGACTGGTAGATCTCGTCGAGCTCGACCGGAACGGCTGTGCGGTCGACCCCCAGCTTGGCGTCGTCGGGAAGCACGGCGCCACCGCTGTAGGCGGGGGCCAGCTGGACGAAGCGGTCGCCGACGATCGACGGCGAGATGATGACGGCCTTGACGTCGGTCGGGAGTCGCACGTCGCCCGGGTACTCGATCAACGCCTCGACCCGATCGCCCTTGGCCGTGAGCTTCTCGACGGTGCCGACGGCGACTCCGAGGATGCGGACGTCCGACCCCTCGTAGAGGGAGTTGGTGCTGGTGAAGTCGACCCGGATCGTGCGCTTGGTGTCGTCGCGGGTGAAGACGATCACGACGCCGACGACGAGGGCCAGCACCACGAGCACGGTGAGCACCCGGGACAGGCCTGCGAAACGGGAGAAGATGCTGCTCATGCGCCACCGACCTTGACGAAGGTCTCGAACCAGGGACCCTGGCCGAGCGCGTTGGCGAACACCCTGAAGAAGCCGGGGATCAGGCGCAGGGACTCATCGATGCTGGCCTCGTTCTTGCGCAGCATGGTCGTGACCTTGTCGAGCTGCTTGAGGGCCGGATTGAGATCGGCGCGAGTGTCCTTGACCAGCTTGCTCAGCTGGTTCGAGATCGCCGTGGTGGAGACCAGGAGGCGATGGATCTCGGCTCGGCGGGAGCTCAGCGCGTCGAACAGGACCGCGGAGTCCTTGAAGAGCGTCTCGAGCTGGGTTCCCTTGGAGTTGAGGACCCCCGTCACCTTCTTGAGGTTGACCAGGAGCGTGTTGATCTGCTGGTCCCGGGCCGCCAGGTTGGCCGAGAGGTCGGACACTCCCTTGATGGCGCCACGGAACTCCGTGGGGGTCCGTTCGGCGATGTCGGCGAACGTGCCCAGCGCCTCGGAGAGCTGGTCGACGTCGAGCGCGTCGACCGTGGTGCTGAGGTCGGAGAACGCCTCGACCACGTCATAGGGGGGCACGGTGCGGGACACCGGAATGGTGGAACCCTTCTTCAGCTCGCCACTGCCCGACGGAGTGAGGGCCAGGAACGACGAGCCCAGCAGGGTGCGGATGCGGATCTCGGCGCCCGTCTCGCGGCCGAGATCGGTGCCCTTGTCGATCTTGAACGTGACGTCGACCTTGTCGCCCTTGAGCTCGAGTCCGTTGACGTTGCCGACGGTGACACCGGCGACCCGTACCTCGTCGCCGTCCCTGAGCCCACCGATCTCGGCGAAGTCGGCGTGGTAGGTGTCGCCGGCTCCGATGATCGGGAGGCGGTCGGCCTTGAACGACGACAGCAGCAGCAGCGCGATGATGACGAAGCCGATGACGCCGATGATCACCGGGTTGCGCTCGCGGAAGGGCTTCACGGGTACTCCTCCGGCTCCGTCTTGCAGCGCTCGCCGCCGGTCACCGACGACTGGATCGGTGACAAGAGGTCCTGAAGCGTGGTGGGGACACCCTGGAAGTCGATGTTGAGCTGGCACACGTAGAAGTTGAACAGGCTGCCGTTGGAGGCCTGGTTGCTCACCTTCGTCAGCTTGATCGGCAGGATCTGGATCGAGTCGGAGATCTGCGTGAGGTTCTTCGGCTTGCTCAGGCTCCCTGTGAGCCGGCGGAGCTGCTTGATGTCAGCGGTGATGTCGGGACGCCCCTTGACCAACAGATCGGCGGTCTCCTCGGTGAGTGCGGAGATCGAGTCCAGAGAGTTCAGGATCGCGTTGCGGTCCTGCTTGAGGCCGGAGACGAACTGCTGCAGCGTGTCGATGGTCGTCCTCAGCTCGGTGTCGCGGTTGCCGAGGTTGTCGAGCACCGACGACAGGTTCGTGACCACGTCGCCGATGAGCTGGTCGCGGCCGGCCAACGTGTTGGTGAGCGATGAGGTGGTGGCCAGCAGGGATTCGACGTTGCCGCTCTCGCCCTGCAACGTCTGCACGATCTCGAACGCGAACTTGTTGGTGTCGGCGGGTGAGAGCGCTTCGAACACCGGCTTGAAGCCGTTGAGCAGCACGTTGAGGTCGAGGGCTTCCTCGGTCCGCTCCAGCGGGATCGTGCTGCCGACCTTGAGCGGCGCCTTGGCGCCCTCCGAGCCCTGGGCCAAGGACAGGTAGCGCTGGCCGACGAGGTTGCGGAAGCGGAGCGAGGCGATGGTGTTCTGGGTGAGCTTGGTGCCGGGCTTGACGCCGAACGTGACGAGCGCCTTGTCCTTCTGGACGATCTCGACCTTGCTGATCGAGCCGACCGAGACACCCGCGATGCGGACGTCGTCGCCCTTCGCGACGCCGGTGACATCGGTGTAGAGGGCCTTGTACTCGTCCTCGGCGCCCAGGGTGCCGTTGCTCAGCGTGAGCGCCAGCACCAGCGTCATGAGGCCGGTCGCCGTGCAGAAGATGATCAGCTTGACGAGAGCTGACATCGATTCGGTGTCGATCTGCTTCATCGGATGCTCGCCTCCGATCCACGCACGATCGGGCTGAGCATCAGGGAGGCGACGTCAGGGATGTCCTCGACCGGGACCCCGGCCACGACTGCGGCCAGGCGCCGCAGCCCGAGTCGCTGCTCGTCGGTGTCGACGGTGGTCAGGCTCGCCGCCGGCGCGCGCCAGTTGCCGAACTTGCCGTTGTGGTCGCTGGTGATGTTGGTCAGCCTGTACACCGACTCCGGGAACGTCGGCAGCGGCGTGGTGTTCTGCGTGTACGGACCGTTGCCGTACGGCCCGCTGCCGGAGGCGTACTTCTTGAGGTCCTCGCACGCCGCGCCCAGGCCGCCCGGACCGCCACTGTCGCTGCGACTCTTGTTCGTGGGGTCGGCCGCCGGGGTGTTGTTGATCTTGGACTGCTTGGGCAGCACGGCGCGCTCTCCGTACGGATCGGCATCGGGATCGTTGGTCTGACCCGACGGCTCATAAGCGGTCGGCTGCTCGGGCAGGGTCTCGAGGTCGATGTGGATGGTGCGGTTGCGCAGCGCACTGTCGGCCAGGGGCAGGACCTTCTCCAGACCCTGGAAGAAGCACGGGTAGGTGATGGAGTACTTGGCGGAGATGCGCAGGGGCTCGACGTTGAGCCGGGCCAGGGCCTCGATGTTGTCGCCGTTCTTCTTGGTGAACTTGGTGAGCGTGTTCGCGAGCCGGGTGCTCTCGTCGAAGAAGCTCGCGAACTGCTTGCGCTTGGCGACCACGGTGTTGCCGGAGATGACGGAGTTCCGCAGGAACCGGCCGAGCTGTGGCATCGCGTCGGCGTAGGCGTCGGAGACGGTGCCGAACTTGATGAAGTCGTCGACGAGCTGCGGGGTCTCGGGGTTGATCTTCTTCAGGTAGCTGTTGAAGGTGACCAGGGTGTTTCCGAGGTCCTCGCCCCGACCCTCCAGTGCCGTCGCCATCGCCGAGAGCGTGTAGTTCAGGTTGACGGGATCGACGGCGTCCAGCAGCGGGTACAGGTCGTTGAGCAGCTTCTCGACCTCGATCGGCACCTCAGCGCCCTTGATGGTGTCGCCGGCCTTGAGTGACTCGCCGGACGCATCCTTCGGAGGGATCAGCGAGATGTACTTCTCGCCGAACAGCGTCTTCGGCACGATCTCGGCCGTGACCTCGGCCGGGACGTCGTTGATGTAGTCGGGGTTCATGCCCAGGGTGATGATGATCTCGCCCTTGTCGGCCTCGATCCCGCGCACCTCGCCGACGATCATGCCGCGCAGCTTGATGTCGGCGCTCTCGGGCAGGTTGAGGCCGGCCTTCGCCCCGATGAGGGTGACCTTGTCGTAGTCGGTGAACGACTTGTTGAAGAAGGCGGCAGTCAGCCAGAGGAAGAAGATCATGACCGCGATGAAGAGCGCGCCCAGGACCTTCAGGGAGCTTGGGCGCTCGGCAAATGCCACACGTGCCATCGGTCAGCCCGCCAATCTCACGGTGACGGTCGTGCCCCAGATGGCCATCGAGGCCAGCAGGTCGACGACGTTGATCGCGACGATGGAGGTACGGACGGCACGCCCGACGGCCACACCCACACCGGCGGGGCCGCCGCTGGCGTAGTAGCCGTAGTAGCAGTGGATGAGGATGACGACGACGGCGAAGATCAGCACTTTCCCGAAGGACCACAAGACGTCACTCGGTGGCAGGAACGTGTTGAAGTAGTGGTCATAGGTTCCGGCGCTCTGCCCGTTGATCTGGGTGATGGTCAGCCGGGTGGCGAAGTAGGACGACAGCAGGCCCACGATGTAGAGCGGCACCACGGCCACGAGTCCGGCGATGACGCGGGTGGTGACCAGGAACTGCATCGACGGGATGGCCATGACCTCGAGGGCGTCGACCTCCTCGGAGATCCGCATGGCGCCGAGCTGGGCGGTGAAGCCGCAGCCGACCGTGGCAGCCAAGGCGATGCCGGCAACGATCGGTGAGATCTCACGGGTGTTGAAGTAGGCCGAGACGAAGCCCGTCAATGCGGCCGTGCCCAGCTGGTCGAGCGCCGCGTAGCCCTGGATGCCGACTTCGGTGCCGGTGAAGAACGTCAGCGAGACGACGACACCGATGGTGCCGCCGATGACGGCCAGCGATCCGGAGCCGAGCGTGACCTCGGCCAGCAGCCGGACGATCTCCTTGCCGTAGTTCTTGATCGTGAACGGCACCGCACGCAGGACGCGCAGGTAGAACAGCATCTGCTGCCCCATGCCGTCGAGTGCGGTCGCGGGCGCCTTGTACATCTGGGCAAGCTTCGAGTCGGCCATCGTCACATCCCCTTGGGCGGAACGAGCTGGATGTAGACGGCCGAGATGAAGAAGTTGACGACGAACAGCAGGACGAAGGTGATGACGACGGCCTCGTTGACGGCGTCTCCGACGCCTTTGGGGCCGCCCTTGGCGTTCATCCCCTTGTAGGAGGCGACGATGGCCGCGAGGAAGCCGAAGATGAGGGCCTTCACCATCCCTTGGTACATGTCGGGCAGCTGCGCGAGCGCCGTGAACGACGCGACATACGCACCCGGTGTGCCGTTCTGGAGGATGACGTTGAAGACGTAGCCACCGGCCACACCGACGATGGTGACCAGTCCGTTGAGGAACACCGCGATCATCATGGCGGCGAGCACGCGAGGCACCACCAGGCGCTGGATCGGGTCGATGCCCAGCACCATCATGGCGTCGAGCTCTTCGCGGATCTTGCGGGCGCCGAAGTCGGCCGCGATCGCCGAGCCGGCCGCGCCGGCGATCAGCAGGGCGGTCGCGATGGGGCCGGCCTCACGGACGACGGCCAGGACCGAAGCGGAGCCGGTGAACGACTGCGCTCCGAACTGCTTGATCAGGCCGCCGACCTGCAGGGCGATGACGGCGCCGAAGGGAATGGAGACGAGAGCGGTGGGGATGATCGTGACGGTGACGATGAACCAGGCCTGGAGCAGGAACTCCTTGAGCTGGAAGGGTCGGCGGAACAGCGCGACGACGACGTCGAGCATGAACGCGAAGAGATCACCCGCCACCCTTGCGGGTGCGGCTATGCGAGCCGCGCTCACTCAGTGCCACCGACTCCGGGGACCATCGCCATGTTCTCACCGAATGACCCAGGAGGCGGTGTGACGCCGTTGTCGCGGCACCATGCACCGGGCTCACGGGCTCCCCGGCGGGGGCGGCCGTCCGAGGTCTCGATCTGACGCGCGATCGGCGGCAGCGGCGGCATCTCGATGTCCTTCTCCGCCTCGAGCTCGTCGGCGTCCTTCTCCTCGCTCATCCCGATGGGACCGACCCGTTGGGCGTTGAGGAACTGGGCGACGACGGGCTCCTCGCTCGACAGCAGCATCTCGCGCGGACCGAACATGGCCAGGTGCTTGTGGTACAGCAGGCCGATGTTGTCGGGCACCGTGCGGGCGGTGTTGATGTCGTGGGTGACGATGAGGAACGTCGCGTCGATCTGGGCGTTCAGGTCGATGAAGAGCTGGTTCAGGTACGTGGTGCGTACCGGGTCGAGGCCGGAGTCGGGCTCGTCGACGAGCAGGATCTCGGGCTCGAGCACCAGCGCGCGGGCCAGTCCGGCGCGCTTGCGCATTCCGCCGGAGATCTCGCCCGGCAGCTTGTTCTCCGCACCGAGCAGACCGACGAGCTCCATCTTGTCCATGACGATGGTGCGGATCTCGGACTCGTTCTTCTTGGTGTGCTCACGCAGCGGGAAGGCGACATTGTCGTAGAGGTCCATCGAGCCGAACATCGCGCCGTCCTGGAACAGCACGCCGAACTGCTTGCGGACCTCATACAGGTCCTTCTCGGAGCAGTTGGCGATGTCGACGCCCTCGATGAAGACGTGGCCCTCGTCGGGCTTGAGCAGACCGATCAGGACCTTGAGGAACACCGACTTGCCGGTGCCCGACGGGCCGAGCATCACGGAGATCTCACCGGCGGGCAACGTCAGCGAGACGTCCTTCCAGATGAGCTGGCTCCCGAAGTGCTTCGTCAGACCCTCAACGACGACTTCTGTTCCCACGAGGGCCCTCCCTGAGCTGACCGCGGCTCCGCGCCTGGATGGACGGAGGACTTGCCTGTGATGCCGGACACTGATGCTAACGAAGTCCGTCGCCCGAGGTTACGACTTCGACGCATGCGGATGACCATGTCGTGACGACGGGATTCGCAGCAACCTATCTCACGTAACTGAGAGTGACGCTGTGGCCCCCGTCACTCACCCGAAACGACGCCGGCGCCGACCCGATGAGGGTCGACGCCGACGGCGATGGCCGGCCGCAACGAACGCGGCCGGCGGGGGTCACTTGACGGTGACGGTGGCACCTGCGGCCTCGAGGGCCTCCTTGGCCTTGTCGGCAGCCTCCTTGGGGGCCTTCTCCAGGACCGGCTTGGGGGCTCCCTCGACGAGATCCTTGGCCTCCTTGAGGCCGAGGCTCGTGAGCGTGCGGACCTCCTTGATGACCTGGATCTTCTTGTCGCCGGCGGCCTCGAGGACGACGTCGAACTCGTCCTGCTCGACAGCGGCACCGGCGTCGCCGGCTGCAGCCGGGGCGCCCGCGGCGGCAACGGCTACCGGAGCGGCGGCCGTGACGTCGAAGGTGTCCTCGAACTGCTTCACGAACTCGCTGAGCTCGATGAGGGTCATGTCCTTGAAGGCCTCGAGGAGGTCTTCGGTCTTGAGCTTCGCCATGATGGCGTCCTTCCTTTCAGGTGAGACCCCGAGGGGGTCCCGATGGGATCGGGCAGGTCAGCCCTCGGTGGTCTCTGCAGGGTCTGCAGAGTCGGTCTCGGCCTGGGCCTCGACCACGGGTGCCGTCTCGGCGGCGGGCGCCTCGTCGGCTGGTGCTTCGTCGGCTGGTGCTTCGTCGGCTGCCTCGGCCGCCGGCGCCGCGTCGACAGGTTCGTCGACGGGAGTCGGCTCGGCCTCGACGACCGGATCACCGGCGGCGAGGACGGACGGGTCGCTCTCGGCCTTCGCCTGCAGGGCCGCGAGCAAGCGCGCGGTCTGCGACAGCGGGGCGTTGAACAACGACGCGGCGTTCGAGAGGCTCGCCTTCATGCCGCCCGCGAGCTTGGCGAGGAGGACCTCGCGCGACTCGAGGTCGGCCAGCTTGTGGATGTCGGCGGGCTGAATGATCTTCCCGTCGAGGAATCCGCCCTTGATGATGAGCGGCGAGTTGTCCTTCGCGAAGTCACGCAGACCCTTGGCCGCCTCGACGACATCGCCGGTGATGAAGGCGATGGCGGTCGGTCCGACGAGGAGGTCCTCGTCGAGGTCGACGCCGGCCTCCCTGGCGGCGATCTTGGTCAACGTGTTCTTGGCGACGGAGTAGCTTGCGCTCCCACCGAGCGAGCGGCGCAGTTCCTGCAGCTGCTTGACGGTGAGACCGCGGTAGTCGGTGAGGACGGCGCCGCTCGACTCGCGGAAGTGCTCCGCCAGCTCGGCAACGGCTGCTGCCTTGTCCGGGTTTGCCATGGGTCTCCTTGTAGCGGGGTGCGGAGCCGGAGCCCGGAGGGTCAACCCATGAGAAACGCCCCGGCGCAAGGCACGGGGCGCGGTCATCGACGTGGGCGTGAGCACACAGTCATCGTGATGATGCTTCGTGGTCCTGCGCGGGCCGCCCTGACGGGCGCTTCGGATTCCGGTGAGGGAACCGACCAGCGGTCTTCGGCGTCGCCCAGTCTAGGGCACCCCTGCGCCGACGACCAAATGGGCCGCGGAGCGGTCGGTCAGGATGCCTCGGGCATGGCGCCGCCGAGCCGGCCGAGCAGGTCCTTGTCGGTGATCTCCGACGGTTTCGGCGTGGCGATGGAGACGTCCTCGCCCCACTTGCTGTAGTCGATCGTCATCGACCCGCCGAGAGCACCGTCAGCGGCTGGGAGCTTGGTGATGAGACGTCGCGGCAGGTTGTCGGGCCCGACGTACAAGGTGTAGGTGAGCGTCGTGGGGACGTCGGCACCCTGCACGTCCTCAGACGCCGCGAGCTTGGCGGTGTCGACCTCGATGACGTATGGCTTGGCCTGCACGCCGTCGAGCTCGGCGACCTTGCCCTTCTGCTCGAAGCTGGTCACCGCGCCCTTGAACTGCTTGAGCTGCTGGGCCGGGTCGAGGCTGCCGACGATCTCGGAGAACTGCTTGCTGAACAGGTTGTCGGGATCGGCGAGATCGACGGTGGCGAACTTGTTCTGCGTCATCGGGCCGATGTTGACGTAGAAGACCTGGTCGACGATCCGCATCTCCAGCGCACCCATGGCCGGCTGACCGGTGTCCATGGTCATGGCCATGGCGGTGTCGGCGGGGGTGGCGCCGACCTCGACGTCGCCCTCGGCCTTCAGCTGCTGACCGGCGGCACCGACCCGCATCTTGAGGTGGCTCGTGCCGGCATCGAGCTGCGCCTGCGTGACGTCGTCGAAGAAGCCCGTCTGGGTGAGCGTCTCGCCGACCTCCGCGTCGCCTGCTCCACCGGAGCACGCTGCGAGCGAGCCGCCCGCCACGAGGACGAGTGCGGCGAGGGCGGTCCGGATCTTCGGTCGTGCTCGCATGCGCCGAGCATACGAGCCCGACCAAGATCGGCGAGAGGTCAGGCGACGTCGTCGGAGGCGAAGCCCTTGATGCGGCTCGGGTCGACCGGGACGCCGGGACCCTGCGTGGTCGAGATGGTGACCTTCTTGACGTACCGGCCCTTGGAGCTGGCCGGCTTCAGTCGCAGGATCTCCTCGAGCGCGGCGCCATAGTTCTCGGCCAGATGCTCGGCCGTGAACGAGGCCTTGCCGATGACGAAGTGCAGGTTGGCGTGCCGGTCGATGCGGAACTCGATCTTGCCACCCTTGATGTCGGTGACCGCCTTGGCGACGTCGGTGGTGACCGTGCCGGTCTTCGGGTTCGGCATCAGGTTGCGCGGACCGAGGACCCGGCCCAGGCGGCCGACCTTGCCCATCATGTCGGGCGTGGCGACGACGGCGTCGAAGTCGAGCCAGCCCTCGTTGACCTTGTCGACGAGCTCGTCGGCACCCACGTGGTCGGCGCCGGCCTCACGGGCGGCGTCGGCGTTGGCGCCGGTGGCGAAGACCAGGACCCGTGCGGTCTTGCCGGTGCCGTGCGGGAGGTTGATGGTGCCGCGCACCATCTGGTCGGCCTTGCGCGGGTCGACGCCGAGGCGGATGGAGACGTCCACGGTGGAGTCGTACTTCGTGCTGCCGGACTCCTTGGCCAGTGTGGTGGCCTGGAGAGGCGTGTAGAGCGAGTCCTTGTCGATCTTGTCGGCGACTGCGCGGTACGCCTTGCTGTGCTGTGTCATGACTGGTTCCTTCTGTCGGTTGTGCACCAGGTGTGGTCGGACGGGCCCAGCTGGCCCTGCCACGTGTTGCGGGGTTGGTTCAGTCGGTGGTGACGCCCATGGAGCGGGCTGTTCCCTCGACGATCTTCATCGCCTGATCGACGTCGTTGGCGTTCAGGTCGGGGAGCTTGGTCGTGGCGATCTCGCGGACCTGGTCCTTGGTGATCGAGCCGACCTTCTCCTTGTGCGGGACGCCGGAGCCCTTCTTGAGGCCGGCAGCCTTCTTGATGAGCTCGGCCGCCGGAGGCGTCTTGGTGATGAAGTCGAACGAGCGGTCCTCGTAGATCGTGATCTCGACGGGGACGACGTTGCCACGCATGGACTCGGTGGCGGCGTTGTAGGCCTTGCAGAAGTCCATGATGTTGACGCCGTGCGGACCGAGCGCGGTACCGACGGGCGGTGCCGGGTTGGCCATACCGGCCTGCAGCTGCACCTTGACGACGGCTGCGACCTTCTTCTTCTTCTTGGGAGGCATTTCTCAGGGTCCTTGATTCGTTGGGATGACAGGTCTGGGGTGTTCAGACCTTCTGGATCTGGGTGAAGCTGAGCTCGACCGGCGTCTCGCGGCCGAAGATCTCCACGAGGGCCTTGACCCTCTGGGCGTCGACGTTGATCTCGGTGATGGTTGCGTGCAGCGTCGCGAACGGACCGTCGACGACCATGACGGAGTCGCCGGCGACGAAGTCGGAGAACTCGACCTTGGCGACCTTCGCCTGCTGCTCGGTGGCCTCGCTCGCGCTGGCGGCGACCTCGGCCTCCACGACCGGGGCGAGCATCTGCTCGACCTCGGTCAGGGTCAGGGGCACCGGCTGGTGGGAGTTGCCCACGAATCCGGTGACGGAGGGGGTGTGGCGAACGACGCCCCACGACTCGTCGGTGAGGTCCATGCGAACCAGGACGTAGCCCGGCAGCACGGTGCGCTTGACCAGCTTGCGCTGGCCGTTCTTGATCTCGGCGACCTCTTCGGTGGGGACGACCACCTCGAAGATGAAGTCCTCGGCGTTGAGGGAGGTGATGCGGTTCTCGAGGTTCGCCTTGACCCGCTTCTCCATGCCGGAGTAGGTGTGCACGACGAACCAGTCGCCGAACTGGCTGTACAGCCGCTCCCGGAACTCGGCAAGGGCGTCGGAGACAGGTTCGTCGGCGGCGTCATCGGCAGGCTCGTCGGCCGACGTGGAGCCCTCATCGGCAGTCACCTCAGGGGCGGCCGCGTCCTCGGGCACGACGTCCTCGTCGCCGGCGGCGTCCTCGACGACGGGCGCATCGGCGGCCTCGTCGACAGGTGCGCCGTCGACAGGTGCGTCCTCGGTGGGAGCGTCGGTGTCCTGGACGTCCTCGTCGGCGACGACGTCCTCGACGTCGACGCTGTCCTCATTGATTCCTTGACTCACGGTGATCCTCAGGTTCCCTACGCGAAGATCGCGAACATCGCCTTGCCGAACCCGTAATCGAGTCCGGCGACGAACGCCATCATGAACAACACGAACACGAGCACGACGAAGAAGTAGTTGACCACCATCGGGCGGGTGGGCCAGACGACCTTGCGGAGCTCGGCGACCACTTGGCGATAGAACGTGATCGGCGAGGTCCGTCCGGTCGTGCCGGACAGCTCGTGACGTTCACTCACGGTGATCCCTTCCTGTCGTCGATTCGTGTCTTGCCTGGCACGGGTGGTCTCCCCGCGCTTCGCACGGCACGAGGGACTTGAACCCCCAACCTTCGGTTTTGGAGACCGATGCTCTACCAGTTGAGCTAGTGCCGTAGGTCAATCCCCCCGCTGTCGTCGAGCCTGTGTGAGGGCATGACGAACTAGCCTGAGAATCACCGGTCAGGCAAGTGTACGGGGTGGGGCGGGGGCGAGTCGAACCGAGCCCGAGGGCCCTGCAGGACTCGCGCATGGGTCCGGTGATGCACTAGAACCGAGTCATGAGTGCACCCAGCATCTCCTACTCCATCACCGTCCGGCTCGAGGTCGCATCGGGGGGTACGGCGGTCAGTCAGCTGACCTCCACGGTCGAGGAGGCCGGGGGGATCGTCACGGCGCTCGACGTCGCACCGTCGGTCGGGGACGCCGGCCATCCCGGGCTGCGCGTCGACCTCACCTGCGCGACGTCCGGCACGGAGCATGCTGACCGCGTGGTCGCGGCGATCGAGGACATCGTCGACGTCGACGTCCGGAAGGTGTCGGACCGGACCTTCCTCATGCACCTCGGCGGCGTCATCGAGACCGCGGCCAAGCACCCGCTCCGCAACCGGGACGACCTGTCGATGATCTACACGCCCGGCGTCGCCCGGATCTGCATGGCGATCGTCGCCGACCAGGAGGACGCCCGCCGCCTGACGATCAAGCGCAACAGCGTCGCCGTGGTCAGCGACGGCTCGGCGGTGCTCGGCCTGGGCAACATCGGGCCGCACGCCGCCCTCCCGGTGATGGAGGGCAAGTCAGCCCTGTTCAAGAGCTTCGCCGACATCGACGCGTGGCCGCTGTGCCTCGACACCCAGGACGTCGACCAGATCGTCGAGACCGTCGCGGCCATCTCCCCCGGCTTCGCCGGCATCAACCTCGAGGACATCTCGGCGCCGCGCTGCTTCGAGATCGAGGCGCGGCTGCGCGAGCGGCTGGACATCCCGGTCTTCCACGACGACCAGCACGGCACGGCGATCGTGGTGCTGGCGGCCCTGCGCAACGCGCTGCGAGTCGTCGACAAGCGCCTCTCCGACGTCCGGCTGGTCATGGCCGGAGCCGGAGCCGCCGGCACGGCGATCCTGCGCCTGCTGGTGGAGGCGGGGTTGAGCGACGTCGTGGTCTGCGACGTGGGCGGGGTCGTGCATGGGGGCCGGGGCGACACCGACGAGTCGTTGGTCTGGATCTCCGATCACACGAACCGCGACGGACGGACCGGTGCACTGCGCGACGTGATGCCCGGAGCCGACGTCTTCGTCGGGGTGAGCGCGCCGAACCTCATCGACGCCGAGGACGTGGCGGCGATGGCCGACGACGCGATCGTCTTCGCCCTGGCCAACCCGGATCCGGAGATCGATCCCCTGGTGGCGAGGCAGCACGCCGCGGTCGTGGCCACGGGTCGGTCGGACCACCCGAACCAGATCAACAACGTGCTCGCCTTCCCCGGAATCTTCCGGGGCCTGCTGGATGCGCAGAGCCGCGGCATCGGCACCCCCGTGCTGCTCGCTGCCGCCGAGGCGATCGCGTCCACCGTGAGCGACGACGAGCTCAGCGCGAACTACATCGTGCCGAGTGTCTTCCACCCCGAGGTCCACACCCGCGTGGCCACGGCCGTCCGCGACGCGGCCCGTCATTGAGACCGATCAACGGACTGCCGAAGGCGCATCTCCACCTGCACTTCACCGGGTCGATGCGGCACTCGACGCTGCTCGACCTCGCCGACCGGGAGGGGGTCCGCCTGCCGGCCGCCCTCGTCGAGGAGTGGCCACCCCAGCTCGTGGCCACCGACGAGAAGGGCTGGTTCCGCTTCCAGCGTCTCTACGACGTCGCCCGTTCCGTGCTGCGCACCGAGGACGATGTTCGCCGGCTGCTCCGCGAGGCAGCCGAGGACGACGCCGCCGACGGGAGCGTGTGGACCGAGATCCAGGTCGACCCCTCCGGGTACGCCGCCAGGTTCGGCGGCATCACGGCATTCACCGATCTCGTGATCGATGCCACGCGTGACGCCGCCGAGCGGGCCGGGATCGGCATGGGCGTCGTGGTCGCTGCCAACCGCACGCGCCACCCCCTCGACGCCCGCACCCTCGCCCGCCTCGCCGGCCAGTACGTGGGCCGTGGCGTCGTCGGGTTCGGCCTGTCCAACGACGAGCGTCGCGGCGACACGACCGAGTTCGGCCCCGCCTTCACGATCGCCGAGCGGGCCGGGCTGCTGCTCGTGCCGCACGGCGGAGAGCTGCGCGGAGCCCCGCACGTGCGCCAGTGCCTGGACGAGCTCAACCCCGGCCGGCTCGGCCACGGCGTCCGCGCCGCGGAGGACCCTCACGTGCTGGCGCGCGTGGTCGACGCCGGCGTGGCGCTCGAGGTCTGCCCGACGTCCAACGTGGCGCTCGGCGTCTACAGCACGCTCGACGAGGTCCCGGTGCGCACGCTGTTGGCGGCGGGCGCGGACGTCGCGCTCGGCGCGGACGACCCGCTGCTGTTCGGCTCGCGTCTGGCCGGCCAGTACGCAGTTCTGCGCGCGGTCCAGGAGTTCACCGACGACGAGCTGGCCACCCTCGCCCGGATGTCGCTGCGGCGCTCCTGCGCCCCCGCCGAGCTCCGCGATGTCGCCCTCAAGGGCGTCGACGACTGGCGGGCCGCGCCGGACCCCGACGCCGACTGACCCGCTCCGCGGATCGTCGTGCGAGGCTGATGTGGTGACGCAGCAGCAGGATGCACCGCCGACCCTGGACGAACGCGCCCTGCGCGAGCTCCCGCCGCCGTCCCCCGGTCCGCGCCACCATCCGCGCGCGACCGCGGCGCTCGCCGTGGGGATCACGTCGCTCGTGGGCATCGTGTTCGTCGCGCCGGCGGCTCTCGGCCCGCTCGCCTGCTACCTCGGCCTCTCCGCCCGGCGCGAGATCGAGCGGGAACCACAGCGCTGGGACGGGCACGGGCAGGCGACTGCCGGTCTGGTGGTCGGCATCATCGCCTCGGCACTGCTGGCGATCGTCGTGCTGGCGATGGTGGCGACGGCGGGCCTGTTCGCCCTGGCCCTGCGGATCGACACCGGGTACGGATCGTGAGCACTCGCTAGAGAGAGCACCCCACGAGCATCGGCTCCGGCACGAGCGTGACGCCGAAGTCCGCCCGCACTCCGTCGCGCACCTCGCGGGCGAGAGCAAGCAGCTCGTCGGTCGTCGCTCCCCCACGGTTGGTGAGCGCCAACGTGTGCTTGCTGGACAGCGCCACCCGCTCGCTGCCGTGTCCGCGCGAGAAGCCGGCCTTCTCGATCAACCAGGCGGCACTGGTCTTGACCCGACCGTCTGCCTGTGCCCACCGCGGGGCGTCGGCCGGCAGAGCGTCGGCCTCGGCGGCGGAGAGGACGGGGTTGGTGAAGAACGACCCGGCGCTCCAGGTGTCGTGGTCGCCGGCGTCGAGCACCATGCCCTTGCCGCGCCGCAGGTCGAGGACCGCCTCGCGGACCCGGGCGGCGGGCACGCGCTCACCGACTCCGGCCCCGAGGGTGCGGGCCAGCTCGGTATAGGTGACCGGGGCGCCGAGGTCGCCCAGCGGGAGCTGGAAGGTGACGGTCAGAACCACGAAACGGTGCGGCTCCTGCTTGAACCGGCTGCTGCGGTAGCCGAAGCCGCAGTCGGCCGCGGCGATGGTGCGGGTCTGCCGGTCGTACCGGTCGTAGGCGCGCACCGAGGCGATGGTCTGCGCGACCTCCTGGCCGTAGGCGCCCACGTTCTGGATCGGAGTCGCACCAACGGAGCCGGGGATGCCGGCCAGGGCTTCGACGCCGTTCCACTTCTCATCGACGGCCCGGGCCACCAAGGCGTCCCAGTTCTCGCCCGCCTGGACGGTGAGAGTGGCGCCGCTGCAGGAGTCGATGTCGACGGTGACGCCTTGGGTGAGAACCCGGACCACGGTGCCGTCGAAGCCCTCGTCGGCCACCACGAGATTGCTGCCGCCGGCGACGAGCAGCATCGGGTCGCCGGCCTCGTCGGCGATGCGCACGGCGTCGACCAGCGCGTCCTCGGTGGCGGCCTCGATGACCGCTCGGGCCGGGCCGCCGAGTCGCAGCGTGGTCAGCTCGGCGAGGTCCATGACCCTGAGCCTAGGTGTACCGCGGCGTGCGTCAGCGCGTCTCGCGGTGGAGCTGGTGCGCCTTGCAGCGCGGGCAGTACTTCTTCAGGTCGAGACGATCGGGATCGTTGCGCCGGTTCTTCTTGGTGATGTAGTTGCGCTCTTTGCACTCGGTGCAGGCCAAGGTGATCTTGGGTCGAACGTCGGAGCTCTTGCTCGCCACGGGTCTGCCTCTTCTTCGTCTGGGTGGTGCCGGTCTGGTACCTGTCCTGTGTGGTAGCGGGGGCGGGACTCGAACCCGCGACACCACGATTATGAGCCGTGTGCTCTAACCACCTGAGCTACCCCGCCACGGGTCACGAGCCTACTCGCGTCCCAGAGCCCCTTTACGGAATCGAACCGTAGACCTTTTCCTTACCATGGAAACGCTCTGCCGACTGAGCTAAAGGGGCAAGCCGACGACCAAACATACCGGGTGCGGCGCCCAGGTCGAAATCGGGGTCCAGCGGCCCGGAGGAGGCTCAGAGCCAGCGCCGGACCCGCCCGCAGTACTCGGTGTAGCTGGCACCGAAGACCTCGGTCAGATGACGCTCCTCCGGGCCGATCACGAGCACCCGAACGGCCACCACGGCGGGCACGACCGTCAGGATCGGCCACCACGTGTCGAGCATCAGCGCGGCGCCGATCGTCACGAGTGTGAACCCCGTGTACATGGGGTTTCGCGAGAGCCGGTACGGCCCGGACGTCACCAACGACGTCGCGCGACGGTGCGGGATGACCGTGGTCCGGGCGCGGACGAACAGTGCCGCCGCACCGGCCAGCAGGCCCAGTCCGACCGCGACGACGACCAGTCCGATCCATCCCACGGCCGGGCGACCGCCGATCCGGTCGCCGGTCAGCAGATGCAGACCCCATCCGGCCGCGAAGGCTGTCACGAAGAAGACCGGCGGCGGGACCGGGCCGACCTTGGCACCGGTACTCATGCCGTGGCCTTGGCGAGACGTGCGGGCCACGCGGGACCGCCGTAGATGAATCCGGTGTAGGCCTGCACGAGGTCGGCGCCGGCGGCGAGCCGCTCTCGGACGTCGTCGGGCGTGGAGACGCCGCCGACGCCGATCAACGCGACCTGGTCGCCGGTGCGGGCACGCAGGCGGGTGAGCACCTCGAGGGCTCGTTCGCGCAGCACCGGGCCGGACAGACCACCTCCGCCGGCGGCCTCGACGATCGCTCGGTCGGTCCGCAACGAGGTCGGCCGCTGGATCGTGGTGTTGGTGGCGCTGATGCCGTCGATGCCGAGCTCGAGCACGAGGTCGGCCACCGCATCGACGTCGTCGTCGGACAGGTCGGGAGCGATCTTGACGAGGAGCGGGACGCGTCGCCCGCCCACCTGGCCGTCCGTGATCTCCTTCACGGCCGCGAGCAACGGACGCAGCTCGTCGACGGCCTGGAGGTCGCGCAGGCCCGGCGTGTTCGGGCTCGACACATTGACGACGAGGTAGCTGGCGAACGGTGTGAGCAGCCGCGCGCTCTCGAGGTAGTCGGCGACCGCGTCCTCCGGGGCCGCCACCTTGGTCTTGCCGATGTTGACTCCGACCACCGCGTCACGCCCGGCCCGGGTCCGGCGCAGTCGGTGCAACCGACTCGCGACCACGGCGGCGCCGTCGTTGTTGAAGCCCATGCGGTTGACGACGGCGTGGTCGTCGACCAGTCGCACCAGTCGTGGCCGCGGGTTTCCCGGCTGGGGACGGGCCGTGACCGTACCCACCTCGACGTGGCCGAAGCCGAGCGCGAGCAGCCCGGTGACCCCGCGCGCGTTCTTGTCGAAGCCGGCCGCGAGGCCGAACGCGTGCGGGAACTCGATCCCCATCACCGTGCGGGGAGCGGACGGTACGCGGACGGCCCGGCGGGCGACCGGCCCGGCAGCGCGGATCGCGGAAAAGGCGCGCTCGTGGGCCTTCTCGGGGTCCATGCGGGCGAACACGGAGTCGAAGATCGTCTCGTAGCCCACGCGATCAGCGTATCGGCAGACGGAGCGTGAACACCGCGCCGCCCGCGTCACCTGGTGCCGCGGCAAGGTCGGCGTCCATCCGCTCGGCGAGACGTCGGGCGATCGACAGTCCGAGGCCGGTTCCGACGGGTCGGTGCGGCTCGTACTTCGTCCGCAGCGACCCTCGCTCGAAGGCGACCTCGGCGTCGGCGGACGTCAGGCCCGGCCCGTCGTCCTCGACCTCGACCACGACGTCGGGCCCGTCCCGACGGGCCCGCACCTCCACCGAGCCGCCGTCGGGAGCAACACGCAAGGCGTTCTCGACCAGACCGTCGAGCAGCTGCCGCAGGCGCATCGGGTCTGCCCGCACCGTGTCCTCGCTCCTGAGCACGTCCAGACGCACCCCGGCTCGGTCCGCGGTCACCCGCCAGGCGGTCCGGAGGTCCGAGAAGACCTGGTCGAGGTCGACGTCGGTGACCTCGAGGCCGAAGTCGTCGACCTCGAGCCGGGCCAGTGCCAGCAGGTCCGCGACGAACCGGTCGATTCGAGAGGTCTCGGCCACCAGGGTCTCCCCCGTCGCCCGGATGTCATCGGCACCGATCGCCCCGTCGGCGAGCGCCTCGGCATAGCCGCGCAGCGCCGTGAGGGGCGTCCGGATCTCGTGCGAGACGGACAGCAGGAACTCTCGCTGCCGGCCCTCGCTGGTCGACAGCGCTTCGTCGAGGGCCGCGATCGCGTGACCCATGTCGGCGATCTCGCTCACCGAGGACTCCCCCACCGGCAGGCCGCGCTCACCGGCCGCGAGTCGGCGGGCGACCGCGGCCGTCTCGCCGACCGATTTGGTGAGAGCACGAGACAACACGAAGCCCAGCGTCCCGGCGGCGGCGAGACCCAGCAGGAGAGCGAGCAGCAACCGCCCCAGGAGCGACCGTGCCGCGTCATCGACGGCACCGGCCGACTGCAGTCCGACCGCGGCGAACCCACGCCGCGTCATGCGTCCCTCGACGAGCACCTCCTCGCCGTCGACCTGCGCGGAGGTGGACAAGGTGCCGGTCGACAACAGCGTGTCGAGACGGTCGGCCGTGAGCACCCCCTGGTCGTCGCCGACGAAGCGACCGTCCGGAGCCACCACGATGAACCGTCGGTCGTCGGGACCCACGAGCTCGCGGTCACGGGCCAGCCGGCGGGCACCTGCAGCGGGGCGGCCGGCGAACAGCTCGACGGATCGGACCAACGCGTCCCGCTCCTGGTCGCGGGCCACGCTGCGGATGAGCGGCAGGGCCAGCGCCGAGGCCACGAGGGCGACGATGACGCCGCCGGCCACGGTGACGAGAAGGATGCGCCGAGCGAGTGTCGTCACGGCCCGACCACCGAGTAGCCGACCCCGCGGTGGGTCCGGATCGGCGAGGCGTCGCCGAGCTTGGCGCGCAGCTGGGCGACGTGGACGTCGACCGTGCGGCTGCCGCCGTAGTCGGCCGCGCCCCACACCGTGGCGAGGAGCTGTTCTCGGGTGAACACGGTGCCGGGCCGGCGCATGAGCCCGGCGAGCAAGTCGAACTCGGTGGCGGTCAGCTCCACCGCCCGCCCGTCAGCCGTGACCCGACGCGTCTCAGGCTCCAGGCGAACCTCTCCGGCAGACAGCGCGCCTGCGCCGACCGCGCCGGAGCTGCGCCGCAGCACGCTGGCGATGCGGGCCACCAGCTCGCGTGGCGAGAAGGGCTTGGTGACGTAGTCGTCGGCGCCGAGCTCGAGACCGATCACGCGGTCGATCTCGTCGTCGCGAGCGGTGACGAAGAGCACCGGAGTCCAGTCGTCGGCAGCCCGGAGCCGGCGACACACCTCGATGCCGTCGATGCCCGGGAGCCCCACGTCGAGCACCACCACGGCCGGACGGAGCGCGCGGACCTGGGCCAGGCCCCCCAGACCGTCGCGCTCGATGTGGACGCCGTGGCCGGCGCGGCTCAGATGGATCCGCAGCACGTCGGCGATCGCCGGATCGTCCTCGACGACCAGCACGAGTCCCTTCGGGGCATCGGGGTCCACAGGTCCATGAAAGCCCACCGCGGGTCGCCGCCGCCTCACCGCGGGCATCCCTTACCGTCCTCGAACACGACGCACACGGTGTTCGAGCCTCGATGACGCACGGTGGGGCCATGACTGATTCGCAGAAGTTCACGCCCACCCCCCCAGCCGTCGGACACCGGGCTCGCGTCGCGGGTCTGGCGCTCGCGGTGGCCGCCGCCGTCGGAGTCGGCGTCTGGATGGCGCCGGCCGGCGCGGACACGCCCGCGGCCGTCGTCGTCAAGGACGAGCCGGGCGACGACCCCGGCCACCAGGAGCTCCGCAAGGATCTGAAGCAGGCCCGCGGCCTCGACGGCGACGAGCGTCACGACGCGCTCAAGGGCATCCGTGAGGACGCTCGCGACGGGAAGTACGGCGATCGCGTCGACCAGCGGTTCGAGCGGCGCGGCGACCGCCATGCGGCCTTCGAGGCGCTCCTTCCCGACGAGATGCAGGCCGACATCAAGAAGGCGAAAGAGGCCGACGACGCCGACGAGCGCAAGTCCTTGCGCCAGGACATCCACCAGAAGGCGCTCGACGGCGGCTATGGCGAGAAGGTCAAGACGGCCTTCGAGATCCTGGAGAAGAACCGACCCGCGGGGAAGAACCGTCCCTGAGGGTCACCGCCGGTCACACCTGTGGGGCCGGGTCCATCGGGATCACCGCATCGACGCGGCCGCCGCCCCCTCGAGGGGCGGCGGTCAGCGTTCCGCCGACCTGTTCGGCGCGCTCGCGCATCGACGACATCCCGACTCCCGGACGCCACGCACCATGACCCGCTCCGTCGTCCTGCACCGACAGCCGGAGGTCGTCGCCGGTGACGCTGAGCTCGACGGCCGCACTCGTCGCCGCCGCATGCCTCGCGACGTTGGTGAGGGCCTCCACGACGATCCTGTAGGCCGTCACCTCCGCCATGGCGGAGAGGTCCGGCAACGGGTCCGGAGCCGAGATGGTGACCCGCAGGGGCGCGCCCCCGTCGGCGTGGAGCGTCGCGGCATGTTGGCGCACCGCGCCGAGGAGCCCGAGCTCGTCCAACGCCGGTGGGCGCAGTCCCTCGACGAGCCGACGCACCTCCGCGATCGCGGCCGTCGTGTCGGCACGAAGGCGAGCCAGCAACGCGTCGGCGGCGACCGGGTCGCCGGCGAGCTGGTTGCGCGCAGCGTCGGTGGCGAACGCGACACCGGACAGCGTCGGGCCGAGTCCGTCGTGCAGATCGCGACGCAGACGTCGGCGCTCGTCCTCGATCGCGGTGATCGCTGCGCTGCGCGACGCATGCAGGTCGGCGGCGAGCGCCCGCGCTCGGAGCGTCTGCGCGAGCAGCGGGGCAACGATCCGCAGGACGTCGGCGTCCGCCTGCGACAGGGTGAGGTCGCCGGCACGCAGGCCGACGACGATCTCTCCGACCGCGTCACCGCCGAGCGCCAGCGGCAGGGTGCGGGTGTGGGTGACCTCGGTGCCGGAGGTGGCGAGGGTGTGCCCGTCCGCCTGCAGCGATGCGTAGGGCAGGACGAGCGCCTCGCGGATGGCCCTCAGCGCGAGGACCGGATCGTCGCCGATCCGGTCCGCCACCTGGGTGGCCGCGTGCAGCGGGTCGGGTCGGTCGCCGAACAACAGCTGGTCGACGACACCGCGCAGCATCACGAGAGTGGGGTGGAAGCCCAGCGCGAGCACGGCGCCGATCAGGCCCAGCGCGCCCGGTGAGGGGTCGCCTCCGGCCCAGTCGATGCCGGACACGATGCCCGCGTAGACGGAGAGGTAGACGAGCACGGTCATGAACAGGACGACGCCCCACACCACGACACCGCGGACGTCGAGCACGTCCGGGCGGAGCACGCCGACGACCATGGCCGGCCCGATCGGGATGCCCATCAGCCCCACCACGAAATAGGCGATCGGCGGGGTTGCTCCCTCGGCCGCGAAGATCACCAGCCCGGACGCCAGCCCGACGACTCCGAGGGTGACGGCGAGCCACTGCAGCGCGACCCGATCGTCCCCCGTCGTGGTCTCGATCCGCCACCACAGGTAGAGGCCCAGGACCAGGCCGATGGCCGCGCCCATGGCCTCGATGACTCCCGGCTCGCGGAAGAAGCCCAGCGTGATCGCACCGGCGGCGAACAGCGACGTCGACGCGAGGTAGTCCACCGGCCGCCGCCATGCCCAGCTCGGGTACGTCAGGGCAGCAACGGGAAGCGCGAGGTGAGTCGCCGCCACCACGAAGGCGAGCTCGAGCCGGTGTGGACCGTCGAGGAACCGGACGACCTCGGCGACACCACCGCACGCCGCAGCGACCGTCAACGCCGCACCGCTCAGCCGGGCCCGACCGTTCATGAGCAGCAGACCGCCGCAGGCGCCGGTGACGACGACGAGCACGGAGAGGCAGACGACGGTGGCAGTCGTCATCGCGAACGGCCGAGTCCCTGGTCGCGTGCCTGCACGATCGCCGCGGAGCGGTCGGCGACAGCGAGCTTCGCGAAGATCGACGAGATGTGGTTCGCGACCGTCTTCGGCGCGAGGAACAACTCCTCGGCGATCACCGCGTTGCGGCGTCCGGCCGCCACCAGGTCGAGGACCTCTCGCTCGCGCTCGGTGAGCTGCGGGAACGGGAGGTCGTCGGTCGCGGGCTGCGGCTCGGCGAAGTGGCGCAGGACCCGTGCAGCCACGCCCGGCCCGAAGATCGCCTCGCCGGCGACGACGGCCTTGATGGCCCGGTCGATCTCCACCTGTTCGGCGCCCTTGAGGAGGTAGCCCTGCGCACCGGCCTTCATGGCGGCGAACACCGTGTCGTCGTCGTCGAACATCGTCAGCACGAGCACGGCGACCTCCGGCACGGCCGCACGAATCCGGCGCGTCGCCTCCAGTCCGTCGACCCCGGGCATCTTCACGTCCATGAGCACGACGTCGGGACGCGTGACCTGCACCTCGCGGACCGCGGACTCGCCGTCGTCGGCCTCGCCCACGACCTCGTACGCCGGCAGCGAATCGAGCAGCGCCCGCAACCCTCCGCGCACGACGGGATGGTCGTCGGCGAGGACGACGCGAATGGCGGCATCGGTCATACGAGCATTCTGGCCCGGCGCAGGCACCACGGACCCGGGAACCAGCACCTATTCCTCCCGGGAAATTTCCCGCAGAATCAGGGGTGCGCACCGATCCGGTGCCGATTTCGGGAGCCGATGGTGGAGCCACCACCACCTCACGAAAAGGGAGATCATCATGATCCTCACCACCAAGAACAAGGTTGGGCTGGCCATCGCCGGCCTGCTCGGGCTCTCCGACCTGCCGGCCTTCCTGGAGAAGACGCCGGACGGCGAGGTCGGGCCTCCGTTCGGCATCCTCGTCGTCGGCTCCATCTGTGGCCTCGTCACGGTCGTCGCCGTGATCGTCGCGTGGGCGAAGGCCAACCGGGGCGCGATCCGAGTCGCCGCCGGCGCCCGCGTCATCTCGATGCTCACGGCGCTGCCGGCGTTCTTCGTCGACGTGCCGGCGTTCATCAAGCTGCTGGTGACCGCCTTCGTCATCCTCACCGTCGTCAGTCTCGTGCTGATGCTGTCGCCGGCGCGCCAGACCGCCGCCGTCACGGACTGAGGAGTCACGATGATCGCCATCGTCACCGTGTTGCTGGCGTTCCCGGCCGGCTACCTGTTCCGCAGCCACCTGGCCGCCAACGTCGCGTACGCGATCGCCTACCTGTGGGCGTTCACGTTCCAGGGCCTCTACCTGACGCGCAGCTGGGTCGGGGGCGACACCTCCGCGTTCCCGAAGAACCCGGACGCGCTCCCCCTGGCCTACGGCTTGGTCGCCGCCGGCATCTTCGCCGTCGGGTTCGGGCTGGTCGCACTCGGCCACCGCGTCGGCGCTCGCCGGAGGACTCGCATCCCGGCCTGACCCCGCCGGCGCTCGGGGGGCGGAGACGGTGCACATGGGTTACCTTGTCGGCTACTCCGAGGAGGACGTCCATGCGCATCGTCTCCACCCTGGTCACCATCTGGCTGATCATCGGCGTGATCGCCGCCTTCCAGCGCGACTACTTCGCGAACACCGACGCCAAGTGCGGCGAGGTCGGAACCATCCTCGTCACCGTCGCGGCCGGCCCGCTCAACTACTTCGGCGCCAACCCGAGCATCGACTGCGAGACACCCGAGCCGTCGAAGTAGCTCAGGTCAGCTGGAACTCGATCCAGAGCGGGTAGTGGTCGGAGATCCGCCACGACACCTCGTTCTTGGTCTTGCCCCGGTACACGTGGGGGAGGAAGTCGAACGACCCGGCCACGTTGTCGTACCGCAGGCCGGTGAGCATGTTCTCCAGCTCGGGGGACTCGACATTCGTGAACCAGGCGATCTGGTCGTAGAAGTGCTTGGACTTCTCGTTGTCGAAGATGGTCCTGGGCACGTCGTTGAGCTCGAACGGCGGGAACAGGCCCTTGGAGAACAACGCCTGGTAGAGCTTGCTGTCCATCCGGTCGACGTTGAAGTCGCCGAGCACGAGCAGATTCTGGTTCCAGTCCGACGTCCGCCCGGCCCAGTCCTGCATCCAGCTCGCGAACGCCTCGAGCTCGGGGATCCGGGAAGCGGTGTCCTTGCCCCAGATGATGTGCACCGTCGTGAGGATGAAGTCGACTCCCTCGCGCGTGAAGCTGGCCGCGTACGGACTGCGCGCGAACTGGCGGGTCGGATGATCCACGCTCGGGGGCAGCACGATCTCGCCCACGAGTCCGGAGGGCTGCACCCGAGAGGAGTCGTAGATGAACGACAACCGCTCGTCGTTTCCCGCGTCTCCCTCGGTCACGTCGGACGTGATGACGTGCCAGTCCGGTCCGAGCCGCTCCAGCAGGAACCGCAGCGCGGTCGTCTCCCGCCGGACCTCCTGGACGGCCACGACGTCGAACTTCGCCAGGATCGCGGCCACCAGAGCGACCGCCAGCCAGTCACGCTTCGGTGAGTCCTTGGGAGCCGCGGCCCACTTGGCCGTCACACCCCCGAAGGCGCGGAGGTTCCAGCTGCCGATCAGCACGTTCCCGGGATTCTTCGCGGGCACGACCGCGCCGATCGCAGCGGACAGCAGCTCGATCCTTTGGGCGACCCTCTTCGGAGTCCGGGCCATGCATCAAGTAGACGCCTGCGCCGGGGTCACCCGACGCAGAAGACCGTGCGTCCCAGCTACCCGGTCATCGGCGCGCCAGCCGAGCCGATCCTGTGGCGACACCCGTGACGCCGTATTCGGCGTCGACGACCGCGAGAGGGCAGTGCGACGAGCGGGCGAGTCGAGGTGTGGACGAGCGCCCGCGGAGGACGCCCTTGCTGGCTCGACCCACGACCATCAGCTCCGACTTCTCGGAGACACGCGACACCGCGAGGGCGACCCCGTCGTCGGAGATGACCCGCGTCGTGACTGCGACGTCGGGAAACTCCTCCCTCCAGCCGGCAATCAGCTCGGCGAGGCCGCGTCGACTGTCCTCGAGCTGGTGCCGGGTGGCGCCTTCCTGGACGACGTGGAGCACCTGCAGACGCGCTTCCCGAGCAGACGCCTCCTCGAACGCGAATCGGAGCGGGCCGATCGCGAGCGGGGACCGATCGACGGCGACGCTCACCCCACCGAACAACGTCTCCAGGTCGAGAACGGGGGGCACCAGGACGACTGGACAGGTCGAGAACTCGGTCAGGTGCCGGGCGACGGCCCCGCCCAGCACGCGCTCGAACCAGCTGATCTCATCCGAGGCGACGACGAGCAGCTGGGCGTCAGCAGAATGCCGCTCCAGCATCTCGAGCGCGAGGCCGCGTTCCTGGACGAACCGAGCCGGCGGCGAGATGTCCAGCTCGTCGAGGACGGCCTTGGCTCGATCCAGCACGGCCGTGGCAGTCCTGCCGTCCTCGGCGGCGACCAGTCGGCTGGCTCGCGTCCCGGCATTGGGCTGGAGAACGCTCCCGTAGGCGTGCAGCACGACGAGCTCGGTGCTCCGGCGAACAGCCTCGGCCGCCGCGTAGTGCAGCAGGAGTCGCTGGTCGCCCTTGATCCCGACGATGACGGGCCGGCGGTGGTCGAGTGTGTTCATCACTTCTCCTTCTGGGTGGCGTCGGCCAAGACGGCTTCGTGGTCCTTCGCCAGCACGGTTCGACCGGTGCGGTCGATCTTCAGCATCGGTCGGCGACGCTCCGCCGACCACGACCGAACGTCCCGCATCGGCAGGGTCGTTGGTCCCTCGCGGCTCCGGTCCGCATCGGCTTCGGCGGCGCCCGGCTCCCCGTCAAGCACACCCATCACGGAATCGCCTGCCGGCTCAGATCGTCCGCGGGTTCGCTCCGGCTGTAGTCGGACGGCACCACGACGACCGGACAACCCGCAGCGCGGATCACCGACGACGCAAGGGGCCGGGCCACCGCGAAGGGCCTGAGGTGCAGGTGCGATCGGCCGATGACCACGAGGCCGGCGCGATTGCTGGCCCGAAGAACAGCCTGGTCCGGCTCCGCCACGGTGTACGTGATCGTGGCCGGCACATCGGGGTACAGCGCATGCCATCGAAAGAACACCGCCTTGACGTCCGCGCGGGCGGCTTCGGCATCGCCGGCGGCCGTATGGGCCGGGACCGCGTGCAGGACGTCCAGGCCGACGGATCTGACGCGTGCCTGGTCGAAGGCGAACTGGAGCGGACCCGATGCCTGCATCTCGCCGCCGTCGAGAGCCACGACCACGCGGCCGTCGCTGGAAGGCGGGTGTGTGGTCTCCGGCACCACCGCCACCGGGCACCCGGCTGCCCGGGTCAGGTGAGCCGTGATGTTGCCGCCGAGCAGCCGGTCGGAACCCCACACCCGGTCGGTGCCGAGCACCAGGATTCGAGCATCACGACTTTCCTCGACGAGCGTGGCGGCTGCCCCCCGCCGGGACAGCACGTACTCCACGGCAAGGGGTCGGAACGACTCCTCGTCGAGGATGCGCTTCGCGTCGACGAGCAGGGCATGGCCGAACAGTCGCATCTCCGACCCTCCGGCGGCACCGTCCGGGTACGGGCCGGCGAGGGGATCGACCGTCCCGTAGGCGTGGACGACACGCAGGTCTCCATGCAGGTGCCGTGCTTCACGCGCCGCGAACTGCAGCACGGCGGGCTGTGCCTCCCCCACCCCGACGACGACGAGCGGATACGACTCAGTCATGTGTCCTCCATTTTGGCCTCGGGCCCAGAATCGCCCGTGCAGCGCCGCCTGCCCACGGCCGCTGGTCCACCGACCGGCGGGACCTTGGTCCCGCGTGCGGTCCGGATCGCCGGTACCGCGACACCGGACCCACCTACGCTGGCCGTGGAGGAGACATGGCGGACGACCCACCCGGTGCACCACGACTCGAGTTCGAGTCGATGTTGACTCAGCTCGTGGCCCGTGCCGATGAGATGAAGTCCTCGCAGGAGCGGATGCGGGACCTGTTCCGGGTTGCCCACGTCCTCACCAGCAACCTCGACCTCGCAGCCGTGCTCCGGCAGATCGTGGAGACCGGTGCAGGGCTGATCGGCGCGCGTTACGTGGCCATGGGAGTGATCGGGACGCAGGGCCGCCGACTCGAGCAGTTCATCCACGTCGGCATGGACGAGGCCACGACCCGACGCATCGGTCATCTGCCCGTGGGAAAGGGACTGTTGGGGGCGCTCATCGACGAGCCTGAGCCGATCCGTCTGCAGAACCTCGGCAACGATCCTCGGTCCAGCGGGTTCCCCGAGCACCACCCGCCGATGGGCAGCTTCTTGGGAGTACCGATCCGCGTCCGGGACGAGATCTTCGGAAACCTGTACTTCACCGACAGCGTGAACGGTGAGTTCTCGGCGGACGACGAGTCTCTCGCGGAGGCCTTGGCAGCCACGGCCGGCGTCGCCGTCACCAATGCCCGCTTGTTCGAGGATGCCACTTTCCGGGAGCGGTGGGCGCGAACGCTGGCCGACCTGTCGCGCACTCTGCTCAGCGCGGACGGCGACGACTCGATGCGGTTGTTCCTCGAGGAGGTCCGCGACCTGGCGACCGCAGCGTTCGTCGCGATCGTGCTCGCCGATCCGACCGGTGAGGAGCTCGGCATGCCGTGGGCGGCCGGCGAAGCGGCGAAGGCGCTGGAGTCGTGGCACCCGAGCACTGACCGATCGGCCACGGGGCGGGCTGTCCGCAGCGGTGAACCGGTCCGGCTGTCCGAACAGGACGCGGCGGAGGACTTCGGCTCCGTGCTCGAACCCGGGAGCACCATGGTCGTCCCGTTCTTCACCGGGGATGAGCGCGGAGGTGCCTTGGTCGCTGTCCGCCGTCGCAGCGACCCACCCTTCGCCGATCGGGACCTCGAGATGGCGATCGCCCTCAGCGGCCACATCGGTGTCGCGTTGGAGCGACAGCAAGCACGAGCGACCCGCCGCAGGATGACGCTCATGGAGGACCGGAGCCGGATCGCGCGCGACCTCCACGACCACGTGATCCAACGCCTGTTCGCCACCGGTCTGGGCCTCCAGGCCACCGCCGCGACCGTCGACGAGGTGGCCGCCGACCGGATCACCGCCCACGTTCGCGAGATCGACGACGCCATCGCCCAGATCCGGCAAAGCATCTTCGCGTTGGAGCAGCAACGAGACGGCACGACCGTCGGCCTCCGGGCCCGTGTCCTCGAGACGGTCGAGCACGTGGCCGACCAGTTCACGGAGCGCCCAAGAGTCGTGTTCCAGGGGCCGGTGGACCTCATGGCGGACGGTGACCTCATGGACGACGTGACGGCCGTCGTCAACGAGGGCCTCGCGAATGTCGTCCGGCATGCAGCCGCCGATCACGTGGAAGTGCGGGTGTCCGCGGTCGGAGGAGAGGTCACGGTCATGGTGGTCGACGACGGCGTCGGCCCGGGTCGATCACCGCGTTTCAGCGGCCTGCGCAACCTGCAGGACCGTGCCGTCGGCCGAGGCGGATCGTTCGCCGTCTCTGCGGAGCCCCCGCGGGGAACGCGCCTGCTCTGGGCGGTGCCGACGTGACCGGCTCACGCCTGCTTGCCGTCGGACAGCAGACGCGTCGCGAGGACCGCCGCCTGGGTACGGCTTTCCAGCCCCAGCTTGGCGAGCACCACGGACATGTAGTTCTTCACGGTCTTCTCGGCGAGGAAGAGCCGCTCGCCGATCTGCCGGTTGGTCAGGCCCTCCGCGACCAGCTCGAGGATCCGCCGCTCCTGAGGCGTCAGCCGACGCAGTGCCTCCGGTTCGGACGGCTCCGGATCGCGCAGTCGCTGCAGGACGCGCTCGGTCACCTGCGGGTCCAGCAACGAACCGCCACCCGCGACGTGTCGGACAGCTCCCAGCAGGTCGCTTCCGGAGACCTGTTTCAGCACGTAGCCGGCGGCGCCGGCCATGATCGCCGCGAACAGCGCCTCGTCGTCGTCGTAGGACGTCAGGATGATGACTCGAACGGACGGCATCGACGATCGGATCTCTCGACACACCTCGATGCCGGACCCGTCCGGGAGCCGGGCGTCGAGGATGGCCACGTCGGGCCTGAGCGCCGGGATCCTCGCCACGGCTGCCCGGGCCGTGCCTTCATCGCCCACGACCTCGATGTCGCCGTCACTTTGCAGCAGCTCGCGCAGACCCATGCGCACGACCTCGTGGTCGTCGAGCAGGAAGACACGGATCGTCATGCCAACTCCGCATCCGAGGTCATGAGGTCGAGTATCGGCTCCGCCGAGGTCAGCCGTCGAGCGACGTATGCTGAAGGTCCATGAGCCTGCCACCGAAACCTGCGCCCAGGCGCGGGACTCACGCCCCGTTGCCCGCCGACGAGTGCTGGCAGCTGCTCGACACGACCACGGTCGGCCGACTCGGATTCACGGCGGACGATGGAGTCGTCATCTTCCCCGTCAACTACTTCATCTTCGAGCAGCGAGTCATCCTTCGCACCGAGCCCCAGACCTCGATCGCGGCTCTCGCGGAGGGCCGCGACGGAGTCGCCTTCGAGGTCGACCACCACGACGACCTCAACCAGTCCGGCTGGAGCGTGCTGCTCCAAGGCACCACGGCGACCGTCGATGACGACGAGGCCGAGCGGGCCGTCGCCAGTACCCACCGACTGGGCCCCTGGGCCCCCGGTGACCGGTCCCTCGTCATCGCCCTGACCCCTCGAGCGATCACCGGACGCCGAGTCTCGATGCACTGATCGCTCCCAGCCGCCCTCACGCGTCGCCGTCGAACCGGACGGCACGTCGCACCGGCATCGCGTCCCGCAGGTTCCAGCCCGCTCCGAGGCGTCGACCGTGCAACTGGTGCCACGGCATCCTCACGTAGGTCGAGCGGTCGCCGGCGGCCCACGGTCGTGGTCGCCAGATCCGCTCGATGCGGGCGATCTCCTCGTCGGACGTCACCAGCTCACCGACTCCCCGGGCCACCACGCTCCAACCGCACCAGGCCGCGTGGTCGACGTGGTCGATCTCGAAGGCCAGCCTGGTCCCGGCGCCATGCCGGGCGAGCAGGCTCTCGGGCTCGGTCCGCATGACGATCGCGTCGTCGGCCACGGCGTAGTTCACCGGGATCACGTGCAGGTCTCCCGCACCGGTGAACGCAACCCGCCCGAACACGCCGGCGCGCACCAAGTCCTCGCACTCGCGTTGCGCCAGGTGGATCACTTCATGCATGGGTCTGATTCTCGGTCCGGTTCCTCGCCGAAGCCGTCGTCAGCAGCACGACGGAGTCCTCCAGCGCGTCGAGCGAGTGCGTCTCTTGCGGCACGACGATCAGTTGACCCGACTGGCCGTCCCACACGCTGTCGCCGGCCGTGAGTCTCACGCGACCGCTCAACACGTGAACGGTCGCCTCGCCTGGATTCGCGTGCTCACTGAGCCCATGCCCGGCGCACAGCGCAATGAGCGTGTGCTTGATCGTGTGCTCGCGACCGCCGTACACACTGCGCGCGCTCCGACCGCTCGAGGCCTGTCGAGCCAGCTCGAGCTGCTCCTGTCCGAGCGCTTCCAACGAGGTGACGGACATCAGTTCACCCGATCCCATCCACGCCGCGGGCTGTGGCTGCCGAGCTGCTGTCGTCGCGGCTGCGGTAGACGATGTAGGGCCGGGTGAGGTAGCCGAGCGGGGCGCTGAACACGTGCACGAGCCTGGTGAACGGCCACAGCGCGAACAGCGCCATGGCGACGAGTCCGTGCAGCTGGAAGCCCAGCGGCGCCTCGCCCATCAGCTCGGGGTGCAGGTCGAACCGGAAGATGCCGCGGAACCAGACCGAGACGCCCTCGCGGTAGTCGTAGTCGCCGACGATGTTGGCCGGCGACGGTGTTGAACAGGCCGAGGAAGATCACCGCGCCGAGGAACAGCGTACATCACCTTGTCCATCCGTGTGGTCGCCGAGAAGACCGGGCCGACCGTGCGACGGCGGTAGATCAGGATCGTCCATGCCCGACCACGGTCGCCGACGCCCGCCAGCGGCGCCGATCGACGACGGCCATGAAGTGGTAGAGAGCCCTCGCGAGATCCCGACCGCCTCGGTCCACGACTGCGGGGATGCCGAGTCCGATGACGTGGCCGAAGAACGACCCCGATGATGCCGAAGTGGAACAGCGGGCTGCCGATCCGCAGCAGCCGGTTCTCGTACAGCTGCGACGACCGGGTCGTCCAGCCGAACTTGTCGTAGCGGTAGCGCCACAGGTGCCCGACCACGAACGTCGTCAGGCAGACGTAGGGGACGACGACGAACAGGAACTCGTTCATGTCCGGGCTCCCGGGAACGAGGGCATCGGCAGCAGAGTGGTCGGTGCGGTGCCCGCCGCGGCCGCGCCCGGGCTGAACTGCGGGTTGGCGAACGGCGCCAGGCCGACCTCTTCCTCGGGCGGTCCCTCCGCGGCGAGCCGGCGTACGGCGTCACGCTCGTCGCCGCGCAGCGGCGGCAGCGTCGCGGTGACGGCGTCGATCAGGCTCGCCCACGGCGATCCCATGTCCCGCAGCGAGAGCCGCAGCAGCTCGAGCCCGGCGCGGTGGTCGAGCATCAGGCTCGCGGCCGAGATCCTGGTCGATGGTGGCGGCGAACTCGAGCACGACGCACAGGTGGTCGGGCAGCTCGCGCGTCGGTCGAGCTCGAACCCGGCGCCCAGGTAGGTCTGCTTGAACCGCAGCAGCGCCATGCCCGCGCTTGCGGGTGTCGCCGTGCGCGAAGTAGGTCAGGAACAGGTTGCAGCGTCGGCGCTTGTCGAAGGTCTCGACGTAGTCGGCCTGCAGCTCGCGGCAGCGGCGTCGACTCGAGGTGGTCGAGGAAGGCGCGGATCGAGTCCGCCGATCGGCGGGCGGCAGCCGCTGCGACGCCGACCTGATCAGCGTCGGCGCGAGCGAGCAGCGTCCTCGTCGGGGTAGTCCAGCAGCAGCGAGACCGACTGCCAGACGATCGTCAGCTGCGTCGGGGCGCAGGGTGGACGCTCGCGCGAGGGCCGCTCACGAGTCCGTGCTCCTGGCGGCGGGAACATGCCGGGCGGGGAACCCTTGCCGTCCCAGTTGAGCAGGTTGACCCGCGCCGCCCTTGTCCTCGGGGCCGGCCAGCGAGTCCGAGGTCTGCCGGTCCTGGAGCATCTGGAAGTTCTCCACCGCGATCGGCGTCGGGGCGCCGGAGCCCTCGCCGAAGAGGTCCGGGTGCCCGCCGCCGTACTCGTAGACCGAGCACTCGGTGGCCAGCTCCTCCAGCGAGTGCGCCTGCTCGGCGTGCGCGGGCGGGATCACGTAGCGCTCGTCGTACTTCGCGATCGCCAGCAGGCGGTACATGTCGTACATGTCCTCCTCGCTCATCCCGACCGCGGCCGGGATCGAGCCGTCCGGCTCGCGGCCCATGTTGATGTCGCGCATGTAGCAGCGCATCGCGGCCAGCTTCTTGAGCACCGCGTCGACCGGCGCGACGTCACCGGCGGTGAACAGCTCGGCCAGGTACTCGATCGGGATCCGCAGCGCGTCGATCGCCGCGAACAGGTTGCCCGTGTCCTCGGCGTCGTCGCCGGTCTCGCTGACCACGTCGACGACCGGCGACAGCGGCGGGATGTACCAGACCATCGGCATCGTGCGGTACTCCGGGTGCAGCGGCAGCGCCACCTTGTACGTGTTGATCAGGGCGTAGATCGGCGAGCGCTGCGCGGCGTCGATCCAGTCGCGGGCGATGCCGGCCTTCTCGCGCCTCGCGGATCACCTCCGGGTCGAACGGGTCGAGGAAGACGTCGCGCTGCGCCTCGTAGAGCTCCTGGTCGTCGGTCGGTCGAGGCCGCCTCGAGCACCTTGTCGGCGTCGTAGAGCATCAGGCCGATGTAGCGCAGCCGGCCGACGCACGTCTCCGAGCAGACCGTCGGCAGGCCGACCTCGATGCGCGGGAAGCAGAACGTGCACTTCTCGGCCTTGCCGGTGCGGTGGTTGAAGTAGATCTTCTTGTACGGGCAGCCGGAGACGCACATCCGCCAGCCGCGGCACTTGTCCTGGTCGACCAGGACGATGCCGTCCTCCTCGCGCTTGTAGATCGCGCCGCTCGGGCACGACGCCGCGCACGACGGGTTCAGGCAGTGCTCGCAGATCCGCGGCAGGTAGAACATGAAGGTCTGCTCGAACTCGAACTTCACCTTGTCGGCGATCTTCTGCGAGCATCGGGTCGCGGTGCGCGGTCTCGGTGGAGCCGCCGAGGTCGTCGTCCCAGTTGGCCGACCACTCGATCTTCATGTTCTTGCCGCGTGATCAGCGACTTCGGCCGGGCGACCGGGGTGTGCTCCTGGGCGGGCGCGTCGGTCAGCGTGCGCGTAGTCGTAGGTCCACGGCTCGTAGTACTCGCCGATCGAGGGCAGCTTCGGGTTGGAGAAGATCGTCAGCGAGCTTCTTGAACCGGCCGCCGGCCTTGAGCTTCAGCCGGCCGCGCTTGTTCAGCTCCCAGCCGCCCTTCCACTTCTCCTGGTCCTCGTAGGTGCGCGGGTAGCCGAGGCCGGGCCTGGTCTCGACGTTGTTGAACCAGATGTACTCGGTGCCCGACCGGTTGGTCCACGCCTGCTTGCAGGTCACCGAGCAGGTGTGGCAGCCGATGCACTTGTCGAGGTTCATCACCATCGCCATCTGCGCCATCACCTTCATCAGTACTTCACCTCCTGGGAGCGCTTGCGGATGATGGTGACCTCGTCGCGCTGGTTGCCGGTGGGGCCGAGGTAGTTGAACGCGAACGTCAGCTGGGCGTAGCCGCCGATCAGGTGGCGTCGGCTTCACCAGCAGGCGGGTCAGCGAGTTGTGGATGCCCCCGCGCTTGCCGGACGTCTCCGCGAGCGGGACGTCGATCAGCCGGTCCTGTGCGTGGTACATGTACACCGTCCCCTCCGGCATCCGGTGCGAGACGATCGCCCGGGCGACCACGACCCCGTTGCGGTTGACCGCCTCGATCCAGTCGTTGTCCTTGATCGCCGACCTTCACGGCGTCCGCGGTCGCTCATCCAGATGTTCTGGCCGCCGCGCGACAGCGAGAGCATGAAGAGGTTGTCCTGGTACTCCGAGTGGATCGACCACTTGTTGTGCGGCGTCAGGTAGCGCACCGTCAGCCCCTCGACGCCCTGCGCCGGGCGAGCCGTCGGAGACGTTGCCCAGCGCGGGCTCGGCGAACAGGGCCGCCATGTTCAGCGGCGGCCGGTAGACCGGCAGGCCCTCGCCGAGCTCGGTCATCCAGTCGTGGTCGAGGTAGAAGTGCATCCGCCCCGTCAGCGTGTGCCACGGCTTCTTGCGCTCCACGTTGATCGTGAACGGCGAGTAGCGCCGCCCACCGGTCTCCGAGCCCGACCACTCCGGTGAGGTGATCACCGGAACGGGCGGACCCTGGGTGTCGGCGAAGGTGATCTGCTTGCCCTCGTGCTCCTCGGCCAGGTCGGCCAGCCGCACCCCGGTGCGCTTCTCGAGGGTCTTGAAACCCTGGGTGGCGAGGTGTCCGTTGGTGGTCCCCGACATGCGCCAGGATCGCCTCGCACACGTGGACGTCGCGTCTTGAGCGACGGCCGGCCGTCAGCCACCCCGCCGCGCACCGGCGCCGTTCTTGTGCCGCAGGTAGTCGACCTGCTTGCCGAGCTCGAAGGTGACGCCCTTGGTGGTCGCGCCGAGCGTGTCGACCAGCGGGCCGAGGGCGTTCATCTTCTCGGCCACCGCGCCGTAGTCGCGCTCGACCTCGACGAGCTTGGGCATCGTGACGCCGGGGATCGGCTCGCACTCGCCCTTCTTCCAGTCGCGGACGACGCCGTGCGGGTTGGCCATCGCGTCCGGGGTGTCGTGCGTCAGCGGCACCGCCACGACGTCCTTGCGCACGCCCAGGTGGGTGGCCGCGAGCTCGCTGAACTTCGTCGGCGATCGTCTGCCAGGCGTCCCAGTCGGTGCGGGTCTGCCACGGCGGCGCGATCGCCGGGTTGAACGAGTGCACGAACGGGTGCATGTCCGTGGTGTTCAGGTCGTGCTTCTCGTACCAGGTGGCGGCCGGGAGCACGACGTCGGAGAAGATCGTCGTGCTGGTCTGCCGGAAGTCGATCGTCATCAGCAGGTCGAGCTTGCCCTCGGGCGCCTCGTCCCGCCACGTCACGTCGACCGGGCGCTGGTCCTCCGGGGTCTCGGTCGCCCGCAGCGACGAGTCGGTGCCGAGCAGGTGCTTGAGGAAGTACTCGTTGCCCTTGCCCGACGAGCCGAGCAGGTTGGCCCGCCAGATCGACAGGATCCGCGGGTAGTTGCTGCGGTGCGTCCGGGTCCTCGCCGGCGAAGTCGAGCTCGCCGGACTTCAGCTGCTCGACGACGTACTCCCCCACCGGCTTGCCGGCGGCCGCCGCGTCGTCGCTGAGGTCGAGCGGGTTGCGGTCGAACGTCGGGTACGACGGCATCCAGCCCATCCGCGCGCTCTGGGCGATGCACGTCGGCGGTGCGACTTGCCGGCCAGCTGGCCCTTGCCGGTGGTGGCGGAGAGCGTGTCGGCGCCGAACTGGTCGTAGCGGAACTGGTCGGTGTGCAGGTACCAGAACGCCGTCTGGATCATGTTGCGCGGCGGGCGGTTCCAGTCGAGCGCGTTGGCGATCTGGGTGTAGCCGGTGATCGGGCGGACCTTCTCCTGCCCGACGTAGTGCGCCCAGCCGCCGCCGTTGACGCCCTGGCAGCCGGTGAGGTTGGTCAGGGTCAGGAACGCGCGGTAGATCGTGTCGGAGTGGAACCAGTGGTTGGTGCCGGCGCCCATCACGATCATCGAGCGACCCTTGGACTCCTCGGCGTTGCGCGGCGAACTCGCGCCCGATCCGGCTGCCGTCGCGGCCGGGGACGCCGGTGATCGCCTCCTGCCAGGCCGGGCGTGTACGGCGACGTCGGCGTCGTCGTAGCCGGTCGGCCCACTCCCCCGGCAGCCCGTCGCGGCCGACGCCGTACTGCGCGAGCAGCAGGTCGAAGACCGTCGTCACGAGGTGGCCGTCGATGCGGCGGACCGGGACGCCGCGCGGGCAGGTCGGCGGCGGCGCCGTCGGGGGTGTCGAAGCGCGGCATCCGCACCAGCGACCGGTCTCGCTCGGCGCCGTCGAGCAGCGACAGCTGCGGGTCGACGTCACCGAGGTCGAGGTTCCACCTGCCGACGCCGGCCTCGCCGTAGCGGTGGCCGAGCGAGCCGTTCGGGCACGACCGGCTCGCCGGTCGCGCGCGTCGATCAGGACGGTCTTGAACGCGGCGTTCTCGTCGGCCGCGTGGCTCGGCGAGGTCGGCGGCGGTCAGGAACTTGCCGGCGATGTATTCGCCGTCGGCCGCCTCCTCCAGCCGCACCAGGTAGGGCAGGTCGGTGTAGGTCTTCACGTACTCGGTGAAGTACGGCGTCTGCCGGTCGACGAAGAACTCCTTGAGCACGACGTGGCCCATCGCCATCGCCAGGGCGGCGTCGGTGCCCGGCTTGGCGGGCAGCCACTCGTCGGCGAACTTCACGTTGTCGGCGTAGTCCGGGGCGACCGCGATCGACCTTCTGGCCGCGGTAGCGCGCCTCGGTCATCCAGTGCGCGTCCGGGCGTGCGGGTCACCGGGAGGTTGGAGCCCCACATGATCAGGTAGCCGGCGTTCCACCAGTCGCCCGGACTCCGGCACGTCGGTCTGGTCGCCGAAGACCTGCGGCGAGGCCACCGGCAGGTCGGCGTACCAGTCGTAGAAGCTGAGCATCGAGCCGCCGATCAGGTTCACGAACCGGGCGCCGGACGCGTGCGAGACCATCGACATCGCCGGGATCGGCGAGAAGCCGGCGACCCGGTCGGGGCCGTACTTCTTGATCGTGTGCACGTGGCGGCCGCGACGATCTCGCTGGCCTCCTCCCACGTGGCGCGGACGAGCCGCCCTTGCCGCGCGCCGACTTGTAGGCCTTGGCGCGCAGCGGGTTCTCCACGATGTGCTCCCACGCGCCGCACCGGGTCGCCGTCGTGCTGCGACTTGGCCTCGCGGTACATCTGCAGCAGCACGCCGCGGACGTACGGGTAGCGGACTCGGGTCGGCGAGTAGGTGTACCAGGAGAAGCCGCGCCGCGCGGGCACCCGCGGGGCTCGTACTCCGGGCGAGTCCGGGCCGACCGACGGGTAGTCGGTCTGCTGGGTCTCCCAGGTGATGATGCCGTCCTTGACGTAGACCTTCCACGAGCAGGAACCGGTGCAGTTGACCCCGTGGGTGGAGCGGACGACCTTGTCGTGGCTCCAGCGGTCGCGATAGAAGTCGTCGGCCTCGACGGCCTCCCTCCTTGGTGAGAGTGCGCAGGTCGTCCGAGACCGTGCCCTCGGGTGAAGTATCTACGCTGCGAACGAGCGCATCGCTGAAGGATCCGTCCAGTCCGATCTCTTAGCGTCGCGGGCGCCGTCGGTCTGATGTCATCGGCGTCCCACTGGAGGCGGTGCGACCGCGGGGGGGCGTCGCGTGTGCTCGGTCGCGCACGACGGTCACTGTCAGCAGCAGTGTCATTGCGGCCGTGTCGGTGAGCAGCCACAGGCCGATGGCGTAGGAGTCGGTGCGCCCGTAGACGTAACCCATGATCAGCGGTGGCACGAATCCTCCGAGTCCGCCGGCTGCGCCGACTAGACCAGTCACGCCGCCGACCCGCGACGGATCGGTGACCTTCGCGATCAGGGCGAAGGTCGCCCCGGTGCCTGAGCCCAGAGCCATGGCCATGGAGAGGAAAGCGATAGTTCCGACGGTGCTCCAGTATCGGCGTCGTGGCGGCCATCGGCGGCTCCGAGCACGACGACGGTGTAGCCCTACGGCCAGGACCGGGATGGGCCGATCTCGGTCCGAGAGCCATCCGCCCACTGGTCGCATGATCACAGCGACGAGCGACGAACCCCGCCATCCGGTTCGCAGCGTCCGCTGGCGCCAGGTCATAGGCCGTCTTGAGGTAGGAGGGCAGGTAGACCGAGAACGCGACGTATCCGCCGAATGCCACGGCGTACAGGACACTGTCCTGCCACGTGATCGGCAACCTGGCGTTCGCCACCAGACGCGCCGCCAAGGAGTCCGTCGGAGTCGCGCGTCCCGGAGCGTCCGCCATGACGAACCACGCGACGATGGCGTACACGGCCAGGGGCGGCCGACGCCGCGAGGAACGGCGCGTGGTCACCGAAGTTAGTGTAGAGCTTGACCGTGGTGAGCGCGCTGATCGCCGTGCCGCCCATGCCGGCGCCGAAGATCCCGATCGCGAGCCCGCGGCGTTCTGGCGGGAACCACGCGTTCACGAACGGGACGCCCACGGCGAACGACGTTCCGGCGATGCCGAGGAAGAAGCCTCCGACGAGCAGTGCGGTGTAGTTGGTCTGTCCGAAGTAGCCGATGAACATCGTCGGGACGATGGTGGCGGCCGAGACGGCGACGAACATCTCGCGGCCACCGAACCGTCGGTCAGGGCACCGACCAGGATCCGGCCGAGTGAGCCCACGATGACCGGCACTGCCACGATCAGCGCGACCTGGGACTCGCTGAGGCACACCAGACGTTGCCGTTGTCGCGAAACACCGGTCCGAGTGGACTGAGCAGCGCCCACGCCCAGAAGTTCACAGCGAAGCCCACCGTCGCCATCGCCAGCATGAACGCCGGCGACTTCGGTGCCGCAGATCCTGCCGCCTCACGACGGCACTCCTCGGCCCAGAACCTTCCCATGGTGGTCTCCCGTTCGACGCTTCTCACCGGCGGCACCCACACGTCGTCGACGCCGGACGAGCCGCGTGATCAGCGTGGGCGATTCGGCCCGCACATCCAGGGCACGCCGACCCCGGTCCTCCGGGACGAAGGTCCCGACCACTCGGGCTCAACGACCGTGGCGGCGCCGAGGACGTGCGAGTGTGGTGCCAACGGAAGGGTCGACGCATGGACACCAGCACACTGGTTCAAGAGCCATCTACGGACGTGCCGCGAGATGAGTGCCTTGAGCTCATGGCGAGCCGGCAAGTCGGGCGGGTCGGCTTCATCGACCCGGACGGGCCGGTCGTGCTCCCGGTGAATTACTCGATGCAGGGCGGAAACGTGCTGATCGCCACGTCTGCGGTGAACAGCCTCTCGGCGTACGCCACGGAGGGGCCGGTCGCGTTCGAGGTGGACGACATCGACGAGTTCAACGAGACCGGCTGGAGCGTCCTGGTGCGGGGTCGGGCCGAGCTCGTGCCGTTCGAGGAGCTGCCGGCGGAAGATCGACGGCCCTACCCGTGGCCCGCGGGCGCCCGAATCCTGCTCCTGCGGATCTTCCCGACGCAGCTCACCGGTCGTCGCCTGTTCCCGGTCTGACTTCTGAGTAGGTCGAGAACGCTCACCGACGGCAGGAAGCACGCGAAGCAACCGACCCCGGTGACCGTGCGGACGAGGTGCCACCTCACCCATGGCTGCTCGAACTGACTGCGCGCCGCGTCGACCGCACCGGTCGCGGGGGCGGCGGCAAGCGCTTCGTTCAGCGGGATGTTCGCGGCGAACGTGATGACGAGGGTGACGACGCCGAGCGCAGCCACGGCAAACGCGAGAGGCGATCGCTCGACGAACAGCAGTGCAACCGACAGCGCGGGTGCGCCCAGGAAGACGAACAGGAACACGGGGTTCACGATGACGTCGTTGATCCGCTTCATGGCGGTGACGAAGGTGCCGTCGTCGGCGCGGGCGAGTCCCGGCATCACCCCGACCACGAAGGCGAGGTAGAGCCCCGCAAGCAGTCCGGTGAGCAGCCGGCCGGCGACGAGAACGGCCTCATCCATCTCAGGCTCCTGTCGTCGCGGTGGGCGGGATGTTCTGGTTGAGGTGGAAGACGTTGTCGGGGTCCCAGGTGTTCTTCAGCGCAGTCAACCGGGCGAGCTTGGCCGGCGAGTACGCCCTGCTGACTCCGGCCGCCCCTTCGTCGGTGAGCACGTTGACGTACGCCCCGCTGGCGAACGGGGCCAGCCGGGCCGCGGACTCCCGCGCCTGCAGCATGCGGTCGACGTCCTCGTCGGGGTCGGTCCAGCGGGCCGCGGCGACGTACTCGAATGCCGCGTCACGCTGGCTGAACGCGGTCGCCTCGTCGGCGACCTCGGCGATCGCGCCGCCATAGGCCTGCAGGCTCGCCGCGACATCCGGGTGGTGCTCGAGCAACGCGTCGAGGACCCCGTCGGTCAGGTCACGGAAGTAGTGGCCCTTCCAGTAGCGGCGCCACTCTGTGGCCCTCGACGCTGTCCTCGCGACGACTGCAGCTCGACGTACGAGAGCTCGACGATCCGTTCCTCGACAGGGCGCCCCAGGCTCGCCAGCTCGCGCGCGTAGGCCCGCCCTGCCTCCGGGTCGCCGACCCACACGAACCCGACCGTCACTGAGGCGGCGACGACGCTGGCGGCGAAGGTGGCCTGTCGGGGTGCCGCGGCGCCGAGGTCGCGCCATCCGGCCAGAACGCGGGCCGCGCCCTCGCGGGGGAACTCGAGCTCGACCGAAAGCACCTGGGTGTCGACGGGGTGCAGCTCGAACTCGAACTCGGTGACGATGCCGAAGTTCCCGCCGCCGCCTCGCAGCCCCCAGTAGAGCTCGGGGTTCTCGTCCTCGGCCGCACGGACCACTTCGCCGTCGGCAGTGACCATCTGGAACGACACGACGTTGTCGCAGCTCAGGCCGTGCTGCCGGGCCAGCCACCCCATGCCGCCGCCGAGGGTGAGGCCACCGACCCCGGTGTGCGAGACGTTGCCCGCCGTCGTGGCGAGCCCATGTTCCTGGGCGGCCACGTCGAGTGCGCCGAGGAGCGCACCGCCCTGCACCCACGCCCGACGCCGGTCCGGATCCACCCGGACGTCGGCGAGGGGCGTCAGGTCGATCATCATGCCGTCGTCGGGCACCGACATCCCGAGCACGCTGTGCCCGCCGCATCGCACGCCGACCTCGAGGTCGTGCTCACGTGCGGCGAGCACGGCCCGCTGCACGTCGCCGACGCTCGCGCACTGCACGATCATCCGCGGTCGGCGGTCGACCATGGCATTCCAGACGCTGCGTGCGTCGTCGTAGCCGGGGTCGCCGGGCCGGAGAACCTGCCCGTCGAGGTCCTCGCTGGAGATGATGGAGGTGGTCACGCTGATGGTCCCTTCGAGCCGTTGAGTGCCGGGCGCCGGACGCGGTAGCGCAGATGGGTGACGCCACCTTCTCCTTCCAGCACCCTGACCCGCTCCAGCTCGCGCTGGTCGACCCCGAGGTGCTCGAACAACCGTCGACCGTCGCCGAAGAGTACCGGGACCAGATGGATCTCGAGCTCGTCGAGAAGACCCGCGGCGATGGCGCGCTGCGCGATTCCTGCGCCGTGCACCAGGACGTCCTTGTCGCCGGCAGCCTCCTTGGCGGCGCGCACGGCCTCGTCCAGGTCACTGACGTAGTGCACGAGCGGCCAGTCGGCCGCCCAGGTCGGGGCCGGGTTTCGACTGAGGACGTAGATGGGCACACCGTCGTGGTGGTCGCCACCCCAGCCGCCCGCGGGTTCGAAGGTCCCGCGGCCGGCCACGATGGCGCCCGCTGCCATCGACTCCTCGTAGATCTGACGGTTGACGCTGCGCGGTTCGCCGGCCGCGGCGGCGCTTCCTTCGCCTGCGCATCTTCCTCGGCGGCTGGGAAGTACCACTCATGCAGCCGGTGCCCCCCATCGCCCAATCCGTTGTCGAACGTCTCGTTCGGGCCGGCGATGTATCCGTCGAAGGACATCGACATGTACAGCACGGTCGAGGACATGGTGGTCTCCTGACATTGGTTCTGGCGTCGGCGGATGCCGCGCTACTTGTTCCACGAACGGCCGAGCCGGTTCTCGACACCGGCCGTCAGGTGCGGATTCACGCGCGACACGAAGCTCAGGCGGTGCATGGGTCTTTGGTGGTCGCGATGGGGCCGATACGCCACGTCCGGTTCTCCCACCGATGGACGAGGACCGTCTGGACGACAGGTTGCTCGTGCACCGGCCGCACCGGTTCGCCGTTCCGCGTCGTCCCGAGATTGGATTGATCCGTGCAGCGCGAGAGGACGATCTCGGCGGCGTTGTCCTGGAAGGACTTGATCGAGGTCGCCCTCGTGCTGAGAACCACGGGCGCACGCGCGATGCGGATTCCCTGACTCTCCTGCGCCTGCAGCTGTGCGAAGCTCCACTGCCAGGCTCGCAGAGTGTCCCGGTACAGCTGCCTGGCCTCGTCCGTGGCCTTCCCGGCCGCGAGGATCGGTTGGTTTCTGACCTCGAAGTCCTCGACGCGTTGCACCGCTTCGCGGTACAGCTCGATCTCCTCCGCCGTGTACGGACGGGGCGGCGGGTTCACCGTCGGGTCGGGTCGCCCGGAGCCTTGGCAGGCAGCGAGCAGCGTGGCCGCCGTGATGGCCACCGCAATCGACTGCGTCCGAGTCGCGCGCACACCGCCCACTCGCCATCTGGCTCGCTCCAGCGCAGCATCACGTTGCTTGGAATGACAGCACGACCACCCCGGACTTCAGTCGTCGCGAGTCCGACAGCGTGAGGACCTTGTTCAGCCCCGGGTGCAGCAGAAGGTCCTCGCCGTCACCGACGCCCGCAAGGACCGGGTGCACCCACAGATGCAGCTCGTCGAGCAGCCCGGCTCCGAGCAAGGTCTTGGCCACGGGTCCGTACCCGTGCATCAGGATGGACGCGCCCACCTGGGACTTGAGGGTGCGCACGTTCTCCACGAGGTCACCGCTGAGCACGGTCGTGTTCGTCCAGGTCGCCTCCTCGAGCGTCGAGGACGCGACGTACTTGGCGATGGCGTTGATTCGGTCGGCGAAGACTCCGTCCCGCGAGGGCCAGACGGACGCGTAGATCTCATAGGTCTTGCGTCCCATGAGCAGAGCGTCGCTGGCCTCGAGCTGCTCGAGCGCGAGGCGTCCGTCTCGGAGTCGATGTAGTCGAAGTGCCATTTCTCCATGTGGTTGACGACGCCGTCGAGACTGACGAACGTTGAATTGATGAGCTTTCTCACCAGATTTCCTTCCTTCGGGTGCTTAAGCTGAACGGGGTTGCCAGTTGCGCAGTTTTTTCACACCCCCTACCGAGTGAACGTCAGATGGGTGACTCCGCTGGGCGAGGAGGTGTCCTCTACCTTGTAGTCCTTCTCCACTCCCTCCAGTCCTTCCCAGAGTCTCACTCCTCTTCCTAGCAGTATCTGTACCACCTCTACTTGCATGTAGTCTATTAGCCCGGTCGCAAGGAAGTCTCGTATCATTCTTTTTTCCCCCTCCTATTCTTACTTCTTTGCCTCCATCTTCCTCTCGAGCCTTCTCTAGCGCTTCAGCTGTCGTAGCGTCTATGAAGTGTTACGTCTTGCCTCCCTCCATCTCTATCTTTTTCGCGGGTGATGGGTGAGTACGAAGGTCGGTGTGTGTAACGGCTCGTTCTTTCCCCACTCGCCCTTCCAGTCCTTGTCCTCTTGCCATCCTTGTTATCCTCTCTTCCCTTCTCCCTTTATCTCTTCTCCTATCCCCTGATCGTGCTGCTGTACGAAGGAGTCGTCGACGCCGCCTCTCCCGCCTACCTGCCACCACCGAGTGGCGAACATCCATTCGTGCAGTCTCTCGCCGGCGTGGCCGAAATGGGCGTCCTTGCTCTGGCTCTCGCCGGTACCGAAACCGTCCAGTGAGATGGAGAAGTTGTGGACTCGAGCTCGTGACATGGCTGGTGCTCCTTCAGGCGTTGGTCCGATCAGGTGTGGTCGGTGCTCCGGGACGTAGACGTGGTGCGGGTGGCTTCTGGAACGGCGGCATGCCCGCAAGGAGCCCGCCGTCTACCGGTAGCGTCGCGCCGGTGATGAAACCGGCGGCCGGCTGCACAACCACACCGCCGCGTCGGCTACCTCGCTGGGCCGGCCGAGTCGGTGCGCCGGGATGGTCGAGGCGACGTGGGCGCGCGCTCGCTCACCCGCTCGCTCGAGCTGATCGGTGTGGATGGGGCCCGGCGCGAGGGCGTTGACTCGCACGCCCTGGTCGGCGTAGTCGAGAGCGGCCGTGCGGGTCATGCCGACGATCGCGAACTTGGTCTCGACGTAGGGGTCCAGTCCGCCGACCGCCTCCAGGCCGCGGTCGAAGCCATGTTGACGATCGCTCCTCCTCCGCTGGCGAGCATCGCTGTTATCTGGTGCTTCAGGCAGAGGAAGAGTCCTCCTATTCCCACCGACACTGATCTATCGAAATCGTCGACAGTGATCTCGGCCAGCGAGGTCGGCATCGGTCCGGCACCGGCCGCGTTGTTGACGGCGGCGTCCAGTCGTCCGAACGCGTCGAGCGTGCGGTCGACCAGACGCGCCACGGCACCCTCGTCGTCACGTCCGTCGGAACAGCGAGGGCCTGCCCTCCGTGCGCGGTGATCTCGCCGACTAGGTCCTCAAGAGAGTCGGCGGTCGAGCAGCGACCACGACTCGCGCACCCGAGTCGGCGAAGGCGTGCGCGGTCGCGCGTCCGATTCCCCCGTTGGCACCGACGACTAGCGCACGCGATCCTCAGCGCCGGTCATTGCCAACTCATCTGCTTGGTCTGCGCCGACTCGGGCTCCAGCACTGGCGGCGCTGCACGCTCGCCGACCTCTTCGGCCGGAGCCGGACGTCGAGGTCGACGTCTCCACCACGACGTCGCGTGGCGATGGTGTAGTCGTCGCGACGCAGCAGCATCGCCGCCAGCATCGTCACGAACATCAGCGTGTGCCCCGCCATGGTCAGAGTGCCGGCGGCGATCGCGCCCATGGCGAGCGCAGCAGCAGCAGCAGGAACGGTGCGACCATCGCCGCCGACATCTCGACGACCATCCGCCGGGGTGGCCGCGCAGCGCCATCCACGCGGCCATGCCGATCGTCATGTTGGCCGCCATCACCAGCGTGTCCAGCACGGCGTGGTCGTGCCTGCCGGGCCAGATCACCAGCCAGGGCAGGGCGAGCAGGCCCATGCCGGCGAACATGGCCGCCACCATCTCCACGTAGTGTCCGACGAAGCGGCGGAGACCGCGCTGCACGCGCAGCACCCGGACGACGGCATAGGCGAGCGCCGCGCCGAGCAGAGCGGCGAGCACGAGCTTCGCGTCGTCGACCACGGCCATGCGGATCCGGACAGCTCCGACTGACGCGGTACTCCAGGGTCTTGGCGACCCACGTGCGGTGGCCACTCAGGGTAGCGGCGTTCGCGCATCCCGGCATCGAGAATCCGCCGCGGCGTCAGTACTCGGCGTCAGCTCGCTTACGGCGCTCAGAAGCGTTTGCCCGCGTCGCGCGCCTGCGCCAGGGCAACCAGCCGATCCAGCCCCGGGGCGATGGAGGCGAGGGAGGACCGGGGCACGAAGGTGAGGCCGTGGCGTGACCGGATCGGGGATCCGTCCGGCGTGATCGAATGCGGGCGGGCCAGGAAGGAGAGCTCGGTGTAGGGGCGGTAGACCGAGGCGAGCTCGATCTCCCCGACGCCCTCGGTGAGGAGGACGCCGAGCTGGCTCGGGTCCCGGTAGGCGACGTTGAGCAGCGCCACCGTGTCTCGCGGCCTGATCCGGGATTTCGGCAGCGGCGACGAGTGCCCGGGGCGGTAGCTGGTCCAACCCACGGCGGCCGCCGCTTCCTCGGCGACGGACTCATCCGCGAAGCGCTCCAGGATCCGCAGCGCGCCGTCGATCCCGGACAGCACCGCCGCGGTGGTGATGACGTTTCCGTCGTCGATGTAGCGAGTGTCCCGCTCCCACGACACGTCGGGGTAGTTCCTCGTCAGCCCGTACAGGGCGAGCCAGTTCGAGGTCGCCGGTCGCCCGTCGAGCAGCCCGGCCTTGGCGAGCAGCTCGACGCCCGTGCACACCCCGACCACGGTGGCACCGCTTCGGTACTGCAGGGTGATCCAGTCCCGGACAGGAGCACCGGAAGCCTCAGCAGCGCCCGGCACGGCCGGGGCGATGACGACGTCGACCCCGTCGGGGAACTGGCGGGTGAGCTCGTCGAAGCTGTAGTCAGGCACGACGTCGAGCCCGCCGGTGAGCGGCACCGGGCGGCGCTCCGGCGCCGCCGTATACACGTTGAACCTCTCTGACACCGACAGCACCTCGTGCGGTGCCAGCACGTCTGCCACGTTCGCGCCTTCGTTCGCCAGCACGATCACCGCGGTCGGCAGGGTCGGGTCGTGCTGGGGCCTGGGCGCGGCGTCGACGACGGCGCGGAGATCGCGCGTCACGGTCATCGGGTCCGGGTAGATGGCCGCGAGCGCGCTCTTGGCCGGCACGAACCCCACTGCTGTCACGGCGACCAGCGCCGTGAGGACGATCCCCAGCCCGACCCCGATCCTCGACATCTGACGCTTCATGACACTCCCGATTTCTTAAACGCGAGGATTCTCGCGTCAGTGACGCTACGCCGCGTCGGCCACTAATGCAAGAGATTTCGCGTTACAATTCTCGGCGTGGACAACGGACGAACCATGCAACGGCCCGGCGGCCGGTCCGCGCGCGTTCGCGCCGCGGTTCATGCCGCCGCACTGGAGCTGCTGGAGCAGCACCACTGGGAGGAGCTGAGCGTCCCGATGGTGGCCGAGGTGTCAGGAGTGCACCAGGCCACGATCTACCGCCGTTGGGGCACCATGTCGGCGCTCTTGAACGACGTGGTCAACGAGTGGTCGGCCACCAGCGCCGCTCTTCCCGACACCGGTTCGCTGCGCGAGGACCTCCAGATCTACGCCGCCGCCGTGGCCGCTCCACTGGAGCAGCAGCTCGTCCCGCTGATCCTTCGTGCTGTCGTGCTCGAGATCCGCCCGGGCGAGCCTCGCCAACCGTCGGCGGCCTTCGTCGAGCGCGAGCGTCAGCTCCAGGTCGTGCTGGACCGCGCCGAGGCGCGGGGAGAACCGGTTCCCACGCTCGCCGAGCTCCTCGAGATCGTCGTGGCGCCGCTGTACTTCTACGCGCTCTTCACCGAGCCGATGCCGGCGCAGACGCCGCACGCCTCGTCGATCGACTCCTCGACGTCGCGGCCCGACGCGCTTCTGGATCGCGTTCGGCGACGGCAGCGGATGTCGGCCGGTGGCAGCGTCGGCGGTTGCGAGGTTCGGTTGGAATCGCACGGTGGTGATGTCGTCGACGCCGGCCCAGCGCAACCAGTCATCGAAGAACGGCTTCTGGAAGTCCTGCCCGAAACGCGGACCGCGATCCGGACCCCAGACGGCACCGGTGTAGATGACCGCGGCCTTCTTGCCGGACAGGAGGCCGGAGTAGCCGTGCTCGGGATCGAACCCGAAGACCATCCCCGGCTGGGAGACGACGTCGATGAACTGCTTCAGGATGTAGGGCACCCCGGCGTTCCACATCGGGACGCTGAACAGGTAGTGGTCGGCGGCGGCAAAGCGCTCGAAGGTCGTGCTGACGTCCTGCCATGCGGCGGCGGCAGCGCCGGTGGGCGTTCCCCCGCCGAAGACGGTCATCTTGGCCGAAGCCGCCGCAGGCCCGAACTCGGGCAGGGTGCCGTCCCAGAGGTCGAAGGTCTCGACCTCGACGTCCGGATGGGTCTCCCGGTAGCTGTGCAGGAACTCGTGCGCGATCGTCAGGGACTCCGAGGCGTCGCCACGCGGCGACGACGAGATGTGCAGCATGGTGGTCATGATGATTCCTTTCGCTCCGCCTGGAGTGGCGGTTTGGCATCGGTGCCGATCCGGACTAGAGTCCGTATCGTGAATCCCGACCGTACCGGACTAGAGTCCGCTTCGTCAACCCCTCACCTGCCGGTGATCGGCGAGGGCGTGGTCCACGAACGCGCCGATGCCGCTCGGAACAGGTTGCTGGTTCTCGCCGCTGCCGAGACACTCTTCGCGAAGCACGGGGTCGACGGCGTCACGATGGACGACATCGCGGCCGAGGCCGGGGTCGGGAAGGGAACGCTCTACCGACGGTTCGGCGACAAGGGTGGGCTGGCAGTCGCCCTCCTCGACGAGCGGGAGCGCGAGCTGCAAGAACTCATGATCTCCGGCCCGGCGCCTCTCGGCCCGGGGGCGTCAGCGCCTGAGCGTCTCGCGGCCTTTGTCGAGGCGTACGTGCGCCTTGTCGACGCGCAGCTCGACCTGGTGCTGATGTCGGAGACCAGCAGCCCGGGTGCACGGTTGCGCACCGGAGCACATGCGTTCTGGCGCCAGCACTGTCGTCACCTGCTCGAGCAGGTCGACGCCACCGATGCCGGGTTGCGGGCGGACGTGCTGCTCGCGGGGCTCTCCGCCGAGATGATCCGGCACTGGACGCGGGACGAGGGGCGCGACGTCGCCCACCTCGCCGCTGCGCTCTCAGTCATGTGGTCGTAGATCGCTCACGTCGTGGTGTGGTTGGACGCCGATCACGCTCGTTGAGGATCTGGAAGAACACGGCCAAGCCTGCGCCGAGCAGTCCGAAACCGACAGCGGCACCCTGGGGGACGTCGACATCCTTGGCCACACCCCCGAGGTAGGCGCCCACGACGGCGAGGACTGCCCCGGCGGCCAACGCGAGGACGAGCCGTCCGATCTGGGCAAGGCGCGCGATCGACATGACCACAGGCTAGTCGCCCGGCCCCAGCGAGTTCGACGAGAACGGCCCCTGACCTCGTCGGAGGTCAAGGGCCTGCTCGCGTCGGTGGCAGGTGCAGGGTTCGAACCTGCGTAGGCGATGCCGTCTGATTTACAGTCAGATCCCTTTGGCCACTCGGGCAACCTGCCTTGGGTGTTGCCGGGGCAACGGTGAATCACCCTATCGGAGGCCGAGGTGGCGAAGAAATCCGCCTCAACCCTCCTGGCGACGGCTCTTGACAATCTACAACCACTTGGTTGTAGATTAGATTCATGAGGACGGGCGACGAGGTCAGCGCCACCGATGATCGGGCCGATGCCCTCTTCCATGCGCTGGCCGACCGCACGCGGCGCGACATCATGCGCCGGGTGCTGGCCGGCGAGAGCTCGGTCTCGACACTCGCCGCGAAGTACGACATGAGCTTCGCGGCCGTGCAGAAGCACGTGGCCGTCCTGGAGAAGGCCGGCCTCATCACGAAACGTCGCGTCGGCCGCGAGGCCCTCGCGAGCGGTGACGTCCAGGCAGTCCGATCCCTCGCCTCGATGCTCGACGAGCTCGAGGACGTGTGGCGCGGACGTATCGCCCGCATGGACGAGCTCTTCGTCACCGACGCGCACGAGTCCCAGCACGACCTTTCACCCACCACCGAGGAGAACTGACATGCCCGTCACCGACGTCCAGAAGGACACCGAGAACCGCACCATCACGATCACCGCCGAGTTCGCGGCCCCGGTCGAGCGGGTCTGGCAGGTCTACGCCGACCCGCGCCAGCTCGAGCGCGTCTGGGGCCCGCCGACCTACCCGGCGACGTTCGTCGACCACGACCTGAAGCCCGGGTCGCGCATCACCTACTACATGACCAGCCCGGAGGGCGAGAAGTTCGCCGGCTACTGGGACATCGACGCCGTGGACGAACCGCGCGGCTTCGACTTCCGCGACGGCTTCGCCGATCTCGACTTCAATCCGATCGAGAGCATGCCGGTCTCGGCGAACGAGTATCGGTTCGAGGTCACCGAATCCGGAACGCGGGCGGTGTACCACAGCGTCTACCAGTCGGCCGAGGCTCTCCAGCAGGTGCTCGACATGGGACTGGAAGAGGGAGCCCGGTCGGCGATCAACCAGATCGACGAGCTCCTCGCCACCTGAGCGGCCCGCCGTTCGACGGGCTCAAGGATCCGCGGATCCTTGAGCCTGTCTAGGCTGGAGGAGCCCGACCGTCGTATCACCGCAGGAGCAACCATGGCCGACTCGTCCTTCGACATCGTCAGCAAGCTCGACCGCCAGGAGGCCGACAACGCCCTCAACCAGGCCGCCAAGGAGATCGCGAACCGGTACGACTTCAAGAACACCGGCGCCAAGCTCGAGTGGCACGGCGAGGACGGCATCGAGATCACCGCCAACGCCGACGAGCGCGCACTCGCGATCCTTGACGTGTTCAAGGAGAAGCTCATCAAGCGCGGCATCTCTCTGAAGTCGCTGGAGACCGACGAGCCCCGTCAGTCGGGCAAGGAGGTCAAGATCAACGGCACGTTCAGCGACGGCATCAGCTCCGAGCAGGCCAAGAAGGTCTCCAAGCTCATCCGCGACGAGGGACCCAAGGGCGTCAAGGTGCAGATCCAGGGCGACGAGCTCCGCGTCACCAGCAAGAAGCGTGACGACCTCCAGTCCGTCATGGCCCTCGTCAAGGGCGCCGACCTCGACTTCGCGGTGCAGTTCACCAACCGCCGCTAGGCACTCCTGGTCGGAGCTGGTCGCCGATGATCTCCCGGAGGCCTACGCTCACGTCGTGACGACTGGGCGCACCCCCTTCCTGGAGAACGTCCGTCGCCACAAGCTCGTGACAGGCCTCATCGCCACGGTGATGACGCTCTGGTTCATCTCGGCTGTGTCCGGTTCCACCGACGACCGCTCCACGGCCGGCGACGTGCCAGGTGCCTCAGGATCCAGTGGCGACCGCGAACCAGCGACAGGCGACGACGCGGACCGCGGGGACACCTCGGGTCGGGCTTCGCCTTCACCAGCATCGAAGCCGAAGCGGCGAACTTACCTCGTCGTCCACGTTGCTGATGGCGACACCATCACGCTCGCCAACGGCGAGAAGGTACGGCTCGCCGGTATCGACGCACCCGAGGTCGGGCAGTGCGGATACAAGCGCGCCCGCAACAAGCTTGCCCGACTCGTCCTGGACAAGCGCATCACCCTGGGGGCCTCCGACGAAGACCGGGATCGATACGGGCGACTCCTGCGATACGTCGACGTGAATGGCGTCGACTCGGGATTGCGCCTCATCAAGAATGGCCTGGCGGTCGCGAAGTACGACTCTCGCGACGGGTACGGGTTCCATCCGCGGGAGCCGAAGTACATCGAGGCCGACCGAGTCAGCCCAGCGTTCACGTGTGCCAAACCAGTTCCATTCATGGCGAAGCCGCAGGAGAAGAAGAAGCAGAATTGCGCGCCCGGCTACTCCCCGTGCATCCCGCCATACCCTCCCGATCTCGACTGTCCCGACATCGGCCACCCGGTGCAGGTGACAGGCAGCGACCCGCACGGGCTGGACAGGGACCGCGACGGAGTGGCGTGCGAGTGGAGCTGACCTACGGCAAGTGCGCGAGCAGGAGGCCGGGCCAGAGGCTCAGGGCGACGAGGGCGGCGGTCCCGAGCGCGACGACGGCCGTGGCCATCCGGACCGAGAACGGGGTCGACGGGCTGACGTAGGGGTCGCCGGTCGGGGGGCCGAGCACGACCGCGACGAGGCGCAGGTAGTAGGCGAGGCCGAGCATCACGTTGACCGCCATCACCACCGCGAGCCAGATGACGTCGCCATCGACCACCGGGCGCAGCACGACGTACTTGGTGACCAGGCCGGCCACCGCGGGTGGGAAACCGGCCAGCGTCAGGGCGGCGAAGGCGAGCGGGAGGCCGAGCCACGGGTCGGTGCGGGCCAGGCCGGCGAGCTCGTCGTAGGACGTGCTGCCGCGCATCCGCAGCACCACCGCGAGCGCGGCGAAGCCGACGATGTTCGCCAGCGCGTAGACGGCGAGGTACTGCAGCGGGGCACTCAGCCCGGACGTCGTGAAGATCGCGGTCGCCGGCGCGATCAGGAACCCGGCCTGCGCGATCGATGACCAGGCCAGCATCGCCACACCGTCGCGTTGGCGCAGCGCCCCGATGTTGCCGATGGTCATCGACGCTGCCGCGACCACTGCGACCACCGGCTGCCACGACGCCTCGGCGGGCCCGAGGCCCAGCGCCAGCAGCACCAGCAGCGCGCCGAGGGCAGCCGTCTTCGAGACCGACGCCAGGAAGCCGGCGACCATGACGCTCGCGCCACGGTAGGCGTCGGGCACCCAGACGTGGAACGGCACCGCGCCGAGCTTGAACAGCAGTCCGACGATCGTCAGGACCACCGCCACGGACACCACCGGTCCGGGCACGGTCGGGTTCTCGAGGCCGGCGGTGAGACCTGCGTACGAGAGGCTGCCGGTGATGCCGTAGAGCAGGGCGACGCCCATGAGCGTGACGGCCGTGGAGACCACCGACGTCAGGAAGAACGACCACGCCGACACGATGGCTCGGCGGTCACCCTGGCGCAGCCCCACCAACGCGATCGACGGCAGCGCGAGCAGCTCGATCGCCACCATCAGCGTCACGAGATCACGAGCCGACGCCATCACCAGAGCGCCGGCGGCGGCCGAGCCCAGCAGCAGGTGGAACTCCCCCGGCGGCATCGCGTTCTCGAAGTTCATCAGCACCGCCGCCAGCAGCACCAGCAGCGTCCCGACGACGACCACGAAGGAGAACCCGAACGCGATTTCGTCGATGCTGCCGGTGCGCATCAGCTCGGCCCCTCCCGCGAGGACTCCGGCGATCGTCGGCAGCGCCGACCCGAACCAGGTGCGACGAGGCACGAACGCGTCGACGAGCAGGCCCAGCACGGCCCCTGCGGTGACGAGCACGGCCGGGCCGGCGGCCACCCAGTCGATGGGGATGTTCATCCGCCCACCGCCATCACTCCGACACCGATCAGGTCGGTGATGGCGGTCGGCACGAGCCCGAGCGCGACGATCGGCACGAGCAGGGCGACCACCACGACCGTCTCGCGCCGGTCGAGGTCCGTGTCGGCGTCCTGGGGCGTGGGCTCACCTTGCAGCAGGATGCGGACGACGCGCGCGATGTAGGCGGTGGCGAGCGCGATGCCGGCGGTGGCCACGCCCATCAGCGCCCAGGAGAGCGCGCGATCCATCCCGAGGTTCGGCTCGTAGGCGGCGCGGAGTGTGAGCAGCTCTCCCCAGAAGCCGGCGAGTCCGGGTAGTCCGATGGTCGCCAGCCCACCCATCAGGAGCGCCACCGCGCGCCACGGTGCGCGCTCGAACAGGCCGCGGCCGAGCTCGCGCAGTGACGCCGTGCCGTGCCGCTCCTTGAGCGAGCCGGCCACGAAGAACAACAGTCCGGTGATCAGGCCGTGCGCCACTGACCCGAACACCGCGGCAGCGATGCCGGTGCTGCCCAGCGTCGACAGCGCCAGCACGACGAAGCCCATGTGCCCGACGCTCGAATAGGCGATCAGGCGTTTGAGGTCGTCCTGCACGAGGCAGGCCAGGCCGGCCCAGACGATGCCGACCACGCCCGCGACGGCGAGGTACGGCGCGATCTGGGCTGTCGACTCCGGCAGCATCTGCACGTTGAGCCGGATCAGGCCGTACGTGCCGAGCTTGAGGAACACTCCGGCCAGCAGGACCGACCCGACCGTCGGCGCACGTCCATGCGCATCGGGAAGCCAGGTGTGCAGCGGGACGATGGGGACCTTCACCGCCAGGCCGACGGCGATGAGGCTGGCGGCGAGCAGCGAGTCGGTGCCGTGGATCTCGTCGATCTGCAGGCTGCCCGCCCTGAGCGCGACGACCACGATGCCGACCAGAAGCACCGCTGAGCCGGTGACCGTGAAGAGCAGGAACCGCGTGGCCGCCACGCGCGCATCGCGCCCACCCGAACCCCATCGGGCGATCACGAACCACATCGGGATGAGCGCAAGCTCGAAGAAGACGAAGAACAGCAGCAAATCCATCGCGGCGAAGACGCCGATCGACGCCGCGGCCACCACCAGCAGCAGCGCGACGAGGTTCGACGAGGTGTCGGGGCGCAGCAGCCACAGGCAGCACAGCACGGTGAGGAAGGCTGTGAGCAGGGCCAGCGGCAGCGAGACGCCGTCGAGCCCGAGGTGCAGCCGCGCGCCGAGCGGCTCGATCCAGGTGTGGTCGACCTCGCCCCACGCCTCGTCGGGCCCGCCGCGCGGCACCAGGGCGAGCAGGACGAGCGAGACCACGGAGGCGACCGCCCCGGTGACCGCGGCCGGGCGCCCGGAGAACCGCGACGGCATCACGGCCAGCAGCGTGGCGGCGGCCAGCAACACCAGGAGGGCAGCGGCGATCACGAGCCCACCCCCGCGGCCAGCGCGCCGATGACGACGAGCACTGCTCCGCCGGCCACGACCGTCGCGTACACCTGCACGCGGGTCGACTGCACGGCGCCGATCACCCTGGAGCCGCGCTGCGCGAGCCACGCACCACCACGCGGGTAGGCATCGATGCCGTCGGCGTCGATGACGTCGACGGACCGTCCGGCGCCGAGCACCACGGCGGGGACCGCGCGGACGAAGACCACGTCGAGGCCGAGCTCGGCCCTGAGCGGCCGGCCGAACCGAGCCAGCCAGCCCCGGCCGCGAGCCCACAGGGCGAGGCCGATGCCCACGGCAGCCACCGCGGTGGAGAGGAGTCCGATGCCGAGGTGCAGCGGCTCACCGATCGACAGCGCCAGGCACGCCACCGCGAGCAGCAGCAACGGCCCGACCATGGCTCGGCGCTCGTGGTGCGCGGGCGACGGTGCGCCGAGGAACGTGGCTGCCCACAGGCGCGCCGCGTAGGCCGCGGTGACGCCCGAGGTCAGCACGGCCGCGACCAGCACGACCCAGGCGGTGCTGCCACCCAGCGCCGACTCGCCGTCGGTGGCGATGTGCAGGGCGTCGAGCACATTGTCCTTGGAGAAGAAGCCGACGGTGGGGACGATCCCGGCCAGCGCGGCGAAGCCGATGGTCATCGTCCAGAAGGTGATCGGCAGCGAGCGCCGCAGCCCGCCCATCGCCGAGAGCGCGCTGTCGGCCACGGCCACCATCGCGACGCCGCAGCCGAGGAACAGCAGGGCCTTGAACGCGCCGTGCGAGATCAGGTGCGTGATGGCCGCCTCGCCCGCGCCGGTCGAGATGGCGGCGAACATGAACGCGAGCTGGCTGACCGTCGACCACGCGAGCGCCCGCTTGAGGTCGGACTGCGCGAGGGCGAACAGGGCGCCGAGGAGCATCGTGACCGCAGCCATCACCGCCAGCGTGGTCATGGCCACCGAGGACGTCTCGAACACCGGCAGCAGCCGCGTCAACAGGTAGACGCCGGCGGCGACCATCGTGGCGGCGTGGATGAGGGCGGTGATCGGCGTCGGGCCGGGCATCGCGTCGGGCAGCCAGGTGTGCAGAGGCACCTGGGCGGACTTGCCGGCCACCGCGAGAATCAGCAGCAGGCCGATGGCCGTCGGGTGCCGCGGTTCCTCGAGTCCGGCGGCGATGATCACCTTGCTGATGCTGTAGGTGCCGTACGTCTGCCCGATCACGATGATCGCCAGCAGCAGTCCGATGTCGGCGATGCGCGTGACCAGGAAGGCCTTGGCCGCCCCGGCGCGGGCCTGCGGCAGCTCCCACGCGTGCCCGATCAGCAGGTACGAGCAGACGCCCATGACCTCCCAGCCGATGAGCAGCACGAACAGGTCGTCGGTGGCGACGACGGCGACCATCGCGACCAGGAACAGCACGATGAGCGAGGCGTAGGAGCGGTACCGGCGGTCGTCGCCCATGTAGGCGGTCGAGTAGATCTGCACGAGCAGGGCGACACCAGCGGCGAGCAGCATCACCTGGGCGGCCATGCCGTCGACATGGACGTCGAGCGTCAGGCTCGGCAGCGGGGGCCCGACGTCGTTGCCCCCGTAGAAGACGCTGTAGGCACCGCTGTCGCCGAGGTTCGGGATCGCCCACGCGGCCACCGCCGCAGCCACGATCGCGGTGACCGCGACGTAGGGCCAGCGCCTCATCGGGCCGCCTCCTCAGCGGTCGGGGTCGCGGCAGGGGCGTCGACGTCGACGGTGCCGGTGGCGCGAAACAGGGCCAGCACGATCGCGAGCCCCAGGCCGATCTCGGCGGCCGCGAGAGCGATGACGAACAGGGCGAGCACCTGACCGGTGTGCAGGGTCTCGGCGAACCAGGCGTCGTAGGCGACGAGCTGCAGGGTGACTGCGTTGAGCATCAGCTCGACCCCGACCAGCACCAGCACGGCGTTGCGGCGCGCCAGCACGCCGTACAGGCCGATGCCGAACAGCGCAGCGGAGAGCAGGAGTGGGAACAGAAGAGGCATCAGCGGTCAGACCCTGCTCCCCCGCGTCCACGGTCACCCGACGGCGCCGCCAGCACGATCGCCGCAATCAGCGCCGCAAGCAGCACGACGCTCAGCACCTCGAAGGCGAGCACCCACTCGGTGAACAAGGCGTTGCCGATCGACTCGGCGGTTCCCGGCAGCGTCCCGGCGATGCGCTCGCCGCTGAAGCCCGCCACGAGAGTAGCCCCGAGACCGGCCGCGGCCACCAGGCCCAGCACCGCCGCCACCGGACGGTTCGCGGTGACCTCGGCCGACCGCCAGCCGGTGGGCGAGCGCGTCAGCATCAGCGCGAACACGACCAGCACCACGACGGCGCCGACGTAGACGAGCACCTGGACCCAGGCGAGCAGCTCCGCGGTCATCAGCACGAAGCAGCCCGCCACCGCGCCGAGGGTGACGACCAGCCAGAGCGCGGCGTGAACCAGCTGGCGGCTGCCCACGGCGAGCACCGCAGACGCGATCGCGACGGCGGAGAGCATCAGGAAGACGACCTCGGCGACGCTCATGCGTCGGGCTCCTGCTCCTGCTTCTGCAGGTGGGACGTGATCTCCTTGGGCACCTCGGCGCCGGGGTCGAGTGCTGGCGGCGCCGGGACGGTCCACATCCACTCGCGCAGACGGTTCATGTCGTGGGTGAGGTCGAGGATGTCGCCCTCGGCGTAGGAGAACTCCGGCGACCAGTGCAACGCGTCGAACGGGCACACCTCGATGCAGATGCTGCAGTACATGCAGAGCGAGAAGTCGATGTCGAACCGGTCGAGCACGTTCTGGCTGCGGTCGCGACCCCCCTCGGTGGTCGCCGGGATGGTTTCCTTGTGCGAGTCGATGTAGATGCACCACGACGGGCACTCGCGGGCACACAGCATGCAGGACGTGCAGTTCTCCTCCTGCAGCGCGATGACGCCACGGCTGCGCGCCGGCAGCTCCGGCTCGACGTCCGGGTACTGGGCCGTGACGCTGCGCCGCAACATCGTGCGCAACGTGACCGCGAGGCCCTGGGCCAGGCCTTTGCCGAAGCTCATAGCACCACCAACACCGTCGTCAGACTGATCTGCAGCAAGGCCGCCGGGACGAGGACCTTCCAGGCGAGCGCGTTCAGCTGGTCCTCGCGAAGTCGGGGGTAGGCCACCCGCGCCCAGATGACGAGGAACGAGACCGCGGCGATCTTGGCCAGCATCCACACCGCGCCGACCTGGTCGGACCAGGGTCCGGCCCAGCCGCCGAGGAACAGCACCGCCGTCAGGGCGGCGAGCAGCACGATGCCGGCGTACTCCGTGAGCAGGAACATCGCGAACCGCATGCCCCCGTACTCGGTGAGCGGACCCATGACGAGCTCGGCGTCGGCGAGCGGGGCGTCGAACGGCGGCCGCTGGAGCTCAGCCAGCCCGGCGACGAAGAACACCACCAGACCCGGCAGCTGGGCGACCAGCCACCACGGTTCCCACGCCTCGGCGATGCCGACGAGCGACAGGGTCCCCGCGGCCATGGCGACGCTGGCCGCGGCCAGCACCATCGGGAGCTCGTAGCTCATCAACTGGGCGGCGACGCGCAGGCCGCCGATGTAGCTGTACTTGTTGGCGCTGGAGATACCGGCCATCAAGGTGCCGATGACACCCACGCTCATCGCGGCCAGGACGAAGAAGAGCCCGGCGTCGAGGTCGGTCCCGACCAGCACCGAGCTGCCGAACAGGGGTCCCAACGGGATGGCGACCATCGCCACGACGTAGGGAATGATCGCCACGGCGGGGGCGAGTGCGAACACCGGCTTGTCGGCGGCAGCCGGGGTGACGCTCTCCTTCTGGATGAACTTCACCCCGTCGGCCACCAGCTGCGCCCAGCCGTGGAAGCCGCCGGCGTACATCGGGCCGACCCGGCTCTGCATGTGCGCCATCTGCTTGTGCTCCATCTGGCCGACGACCAGCGGCAGCACCATGAACGCAGCCACGACCGCGACACAACGGATCACGACGTCGAGAAGCTCACTCATCCTGCACCCAGTCCTCCGGGACGCCGGGGGGCTTCATCCGGCGACCGCCGGTGCGGCTGGTCTTGACGTCGTGGTCGGACTCCCCCGGTTCCTTGGCGCCCGGCCACGCCTTGACGACGCGGGAGGCGAGCACGAACTCCTTGCGCAACGGGTGGCCCTCGAACCCGTCCGGCAGCAGCAGCGGCTCGAGCGGCTCACCATCGGCGCGGACGAACTCGATGCCGAACATCTCGTGCGTCTCGCGCTCGTGCCACGACGCGCCGGCGAACACGTCGGCCACCGAGTCGACGGTTGCCGCCTCGCGCTCGAGCATCGTGACGACGAGCAGGTGGTCCCACGGATCGGGGCGCAGCAGGTGTGCCACGAGCCGGAACCCCTCGGGGTGCTCGTCGACCGCGGAGAGCCAGTCGAAGTAGGTGTAGCCATCGGCACGCAGGGCGGAGAGCGTGTCGTGCCAGGCCTCCGGCTCGACGACCTGGTGTCGCGGACCGAATTCGTTGGCGTCCAGGGTCACGGACCCTCCAGGCTGCGCTGGTCGAGTCTGGGCGTCAGCAGCGATGATGCGGACCTCTGGTAGCGGTCGGCCAGGTTCTCGTTGGCGATCTGGTCCTGCAGGGTGACGATGCCGTGCAGCAGGGCCTCGGGCCGCGGCGGGCACCCGGGCACGTAGACGTCCACCGGGATGATCTGGTCGACGCCCTTGGTGACGCAGTACGAGTCCCAGTACGGCCCGCCGGAGTTGGAGCAGGAGCCGAAGCTGATGACGTACTTGGGCTCGGGCATCTGGTCGTACAGGCGCTTGATGGCCGGCGCCATCTTGTCGGTGACGGTGCCGGACACGACCATCAGGTCGGCCTGGCGCGGTCCCGGGGCGAACGGGATGACGCCGAGTCGGATGAAGTCGTGCCGCGACATCGAGCTGGCGATGAACTCGATCGCGCAGCAGGCGAGGCCGAAGTTGAACACCCAGAGCGAGTAGCGACGGCCCCAGTTGAGCAGGAACCGCGCCGGCTTCGGCGCGAACTGGGTGCCTGGACCGACCGAGGGTGGTCCGACCGCGGGCAGGCCGAGTCCGACCGGCTGCATCAGCGAGTCCACGACAGGACCCCCTTGCGCCACGCGTAGACGAGGCCGACGACGACGATGGCGATGAAGATGCCCATCTCGACGGCCGCTGCGGGCCCGAGCCGCTCGAGCACGACCGCCCATGGGAACAGGAACACCGCGTCGACGGCGAAGATCACGTAGAGGAACGCGTACACGTAGTAGCGGACCGTCGACTGGCTCCACCCCTCGCCGACCGGGTCGACGCCGGACTCGTAGGTCAGGTACTTCTCGCGCGCCGGCACCCGCGGCCGCATGAATGCGTTGGCCCCCAGCATCCCCGAGGCCAGCAGGACGGCTGCCAGGAAGATCGCGCCCACGACGGCATAGTCGTCGAGGAATGCGGCCATGGGGGGAGTCTAGGGAAGTCGCACCGCGGTCGGTGGGACGACCGCGGAATGGACGGCCTCACGTTCGGTGCCGCTCGAGGACTGCCGGCACCGGGCTCGCATACGTGTGACCGGTGGGCGTCCGCCAGATGGTGTCGCGGCCACGCGTGGTGACGTGCCAGCCGGGCAGGCCCTTGAGCGTGTGGCTGCGTCTGCAGAGGCCCTGGCCGTTGTCCGGCCTGGTCGGCCCTCCGGCGGCGTAGGTAACGACGTGGTCGATGTCGGCGATCCGGCGGTCGCACCCGGGTTGGCGACACCGACGCCGGTCGCGGGTCTGGATGAAGCCACCCAGCGGGCCGTCGAAGCGTCGGCGCCGAGGATCCCGGGCGATCAGGGTGCCGTCGAGTGGATCGACGACGAGGCGACGATAGAAGCTGCGGTGGGCACGGCCGATGAGCTCGTCGGCGAGCCCCGGGGTGATGGGTCCGTAGCCGTCGAGGTCGGCCGGCGTGTCGTCGGCGCCGAGGAGCGATCCCGCACCGATGGTGATGCCGATCTCGACGTCGACCTGATCGGCGTGGGCCAGTCCGGAGACCCGCTCGACCAGAGTGGCGACCATGATCTGGCCGACGGTGCGCTCGTCACCGGCCGACCGCAGTCCGCGCGACCATTGCCTGAGGCACTCGTGGGCTGCGACGAGCTGCTCGGCCGGACCTTGGACCTGCAGGATCGCGACACCGTCGACATCGGGATGCAGCACCACGTGTTGCTGGGCGCGATGCTTCCTGGCCCGCTCGTGAGCGGCGTCGGCGTCGATCGCGATGACATGGTGCCGGGCCAGTCGGGCCGCCCGCCCTGGAGTGAGTCCGGGTAGCTGATCGGCGATCTCAGCGTCGAGGACGATGCGGTCGTCGCGGTGCAGGGCATCGGTCTCGCGCACGATCGCTCGCGCCGTGGCCTCGCTGATCAGGCCGGCTTCCAGTGCGCGGCTGTCTGGGGCAGCTCCGTGAGGCCCAACGCGGTGCCGAACTGGTTCCCCGCCGCTCCGGGCGAGATGTTGCGCGCCATTCCGAGCTCACCGACGACCGAGAGGTCCGGGTCGGTGCTCCCGGTCGACATCACGATGTGCCGCTCGGCGGAAAGAGCCGCGATCTGCGCAAGCTGCCGAGCCTGCGCCGCGCGGATCACCCGGTCGTAGGCCACGATCGCATCGACTCGGGCCGCTCCGAAGTCCAGATCGGGGTCGGCGTCGAAGTCGTGGGCGTCGATCGTCACGAGCAAGGCCTCGACCGCGACATCCTCGAACATGTGATCTATTCTACTATCGAACGCGCAGGTCACACAAGGTTTTCCACTGGATGTTCACCTCGATTCCACGGCCGCGTCAGGAGCGCGCACACCGCGACGACGAGGCCGAGGATGCAGAACGCAGAGCATCACGGCACGCGGACGATCGTGACCGCGAAGTCCGCGTCGTCGGTGAAGGGCCGCAGGTCCCACGTGGCGAAGCGGTGCTCGAGGCTCAGCCCCACCGCGTCGAGATCGTCGTCGAAGGCGTCGTAGGGGTACTCGGACCCCCGCCGGAACCCGACGACGACCACGCCGCCGGGCTTCACGTGGGCGGCGACCCGGGCGAGCACGTCGCGCTCGGAGCCCGGCGCCACGAAGACCATGACGTTGCCGGCGATGACCGCCGCGTCGAACGGCTCGTCCCGCAGGTCGAGCTCCACGAGGTCGGCGACCTGCCAGGTCGGGCCCGGATGGTCCTCCTGGGCCGCGTCGATGAGCAGGGGGTCGACGTCGACGCCCACCACCGTGTGGCCGCGGGCGTGCAGCTCGGCGCCGACGCGGCCGGGTCCACAGCCGGCGTCCAGGACGCGGGAGCCGGGGGGCACCAGCGCGTCGACGAGCCGCGCCTCCCCCGCGAGGTCGTCGCCGTCGGCCGCCATCGTGCGGAACCGTTGGACGTACCACTGCGAATGGCCCTCCTTGTTGCCGGAGAACCACCGTGGGACGCGTTCGGTCATGACCCCACTGTGCCAGCGCACGCAGACCCGAGCGTGCCGCGGGGGCGTAGCATCCTGACGTGAACGAGTCCCGCAGCGGCCTGGCCATGGGTGCCGGCGCCTACCTCTGCTGGGGCCTCTTCCCGCTGTACTGGCCGCTGCTCGATCCGGCCGGCTCCCTCGAGGCGCTCGCGCATCGCGTCGCCTGGTCGCTCATGTTCGTCGCGCTGCTGCTCACCGTCACCCACAAGTGGGGCGCCTTCCGCGCGATCTGGCGCGACGGCCGCCGGGTGTTCTTCCTCGCGGTCGCGTCGGTGGTCATCGCGATCAACTGGGGGGCCTTCATCTACGGCGTCACCCACGACAAGGTCATCGAGACCTCCCTCGGCTACTTCATCAACCCGCTCGTCACCGTGCTCCTCGGCGTGTTCGTGCTGCACGAGACACTGCGTCGGGCGCAGTGGGTGGCCGTCGCGATCGGGGCGATCGCCGTCGTCATCCTGACCCTCGACTACGGGCGTCTGCCGTACATCGCGTTGACCGTCGCGTTCTCGTTCGGCACCTACGGCTTCCTGAAGAAGAAGGCCCGCCTCGGGGCGGTCGAGGCCCTCGGTGCTGAGACATTGCTGCTGACGCCGATCGCCCTGGCCTACCTCGGCGTGCTGGAGGCGAACGGCACTCTCTCCTTCGGGCACCAGGGCTGGCCGAACGCCCTGCTCCTGGCCGGCACCGGCATCATCACCGCGATACCCCTGCTCCTGTTCGGCGGCGCCGCCACCCGCCTTCGACTCACGTCGATCGGCCTGCTGCAGTACCTCGCGCCGATCCTGCAGTTCATCTTCGGCCTGATCATCTTCCACGAGGCGATGACCACGGCCCGCTGGATCGGCTTCGTGCTGGTCTGGATCGCCCTGGTCATCTTCACGATCGACGTCTTGGGCAGCCGTCGCCGCGTCCTCAGCCGCGCCGCGGAAAACGTCTCCGCCGCCTGAACCCCGTCAGGTGAGGCGGGTGGCGAGGGTGTCGCAGATGGCGTTCAGGGCCAGACGGGCCGAGACGTCGGGGAGCTTGTCGAGCAGGGCGCGGGCGGCGTCGGCCTCGGCCTGCACGACGGAGCGGGCCTCGTCCATGGCCGGGTGGACGCGCAGCGCCGCCAGGGCGCGGACCACCTCGGCGTCGTCCGTGATCGGTGCCGACAGCAGGTGCACCAGCTCCGCATCGGCCGGATCGGTGGACCGTCGAGCCAGCAGGGTGGGCAGCGTCGGGACGCCCTCACGGAGGTCGGTGCCGGGAGTCTTGCCGGAGTCGCCGGACTCGCTCGCGATGTCGAGGATGTCGTCGCTCAGCTGGAACGCGACGCCGATGCGCTCACCGAACTCGGTCAGGGCGGCCTCGACCTCGGCCGAAGCGCGGCTCATGCTCGCGCCGAACTGGGCCGACGTCGCGATCAGCGATCCGGTTTTGTCGGCCACCACGCTGAGGTAGTGGGCCAGCGGGTCCTCGCCTTCACGTGGACCGATCGTCTCGCGGATCTGGCCCTTCACGAGCCGGGCGAACGTGCGCGCCTGGATGCCGACCGCCTCCGGCCCCAAGGTCGACACCACCTCCGACGCATGCGCGAACAGGTAGTCACCCACCAGGATGGCCAAGGAGTTGTCCCACCGGGAGTTGGCGCTCTCCGCGCCGCGCCGCATGGAAGCCTCGTCCATGACGTCGTCGTGGTACAGCGTGGCGAGGTGGGTGAGCTCGACCGCCGTGCCCGCCGGCACCACGTCGGGGTGGGTCGAGTCGCCGAACTCGGCGCACACCATGACGAGCATCGGGCGGAAGCGCTTGCCGCCGGCGTGCAGCAGGTGGGCGGCGGCCTCGTTGATGAACTGCTCGTCGCTGTCGATGACCTCGGCGAGGTGGGTCTCGACCAGCTCGACGCCGCGACTGACGCGCGCCTCGAGGGCGTCGTCGTCGAACTCCACGCCGAGACTGGTCACGCGAACTCCTCCGAACCCGGTCAGCGGACGAATGCTCCCGCGTGCTGAGCCAGGTCGAGCATCGGCCCCGGCACGATGCCGAGGGCGACCGTGACCAAGGCGGCCGCGGCGATGACCACGGTAGTCAAGGGACTCGGAACGGCGACCGTCGGCCCGTCGCCGATCGGCTCGGTGAAGAACATCAGGACGATCACGCGCACGTAGAAGTACGCGGCGATCGCGCTGACCATGACGCCGATGACGACCAGCGGCCAGTAGCCCCCGGACCAGGCTGCGCTGAACACGGCCCACTTGCCGATGAACCCGGCGGTGAGCGGGATGCCGGCGAACGACAGCATGAACAGCGCGAACGAGCCGGCCAGGAACGGTGACGTCTGACCCAGCCCGGCCCAGCGGGACAGGTGCGTGGCCTCGCCACCCGCATCGCGGATCAGGGTGACGATCGCGAACGCGCCGATCGAGGCGACGCCGTAGACCGTGAGGTAGAACAGAACGCTGGACACCGAGGTGATGCGTCCGTCGACCGCGACGTACGCGCCGGCGACGGCGACGAGCAGGAAGCCCGCGTGCGCGACCGAGGAGTAGGCCAGCATCCGCTTGACGTCGGTCTGGGCGATCGAGACGAGCGAACCCAGCAGCATCGTGATGACGGCGATGACCCAGATCGTCGGTCGCCAGTCCCACGACGCACCACCGAACGCCACGTAGAAGACGCGCAGCAGGGCGACGATCGCCGCCGCCTTGGTGCCCGCCGCCATGAACGCGGTGACCGGCGTCGGCGCCCCCTGGTAGACGTCGGGCGTCCACGCATGGAACGGGACCGCGCCGATCTTGAACAGCAGGCCGACCGCCATCAGCGCGATGGCCGCGAGCAGCAAGGTCTCGCTGCCGGTGCGGGCGGTGACCGCGGCGTCGATGTCGGCGAACTCGAAGCTGCCCGCGTACCCGTAGGCCAGCGCGATGCCGTACAGGAAGAAGGCCGACGAGAACGCGCCGAGCAGGAAGTACTTGAGGGCCGCCTCCTGGCTGAGCAGGCGACGGCGGCGCGCCAGGCCGCACAGCAGGTACAGCGGCAGCGACAGGACCTCCAGCGCGACGAACATCGTCAACAGGTCGTTGGACGTGGCGAAGACCATCATCCCGAGCAGTGCGAACACCGCGAGCGGGAACACCTCAGTGTGCTCGATGCCGGCGGCCTGGGCCTCGGCCTCGCCGGCCGATCCGGGCGCGTCGGCCGCGCGTCCGGTGAACGCGCTGAGTCCGCCCTCGAGGCGTCGTTCGGCGAACAGCAGGAAGCTCATCAGCGCGAAGACCAGCAGGATCCCCCACGTGAGGACTCCGGGCCCGTCGACGGCGAGGGCGCCCTCGGTGGAGATCTGGCCGCGGGCCGTCTGCTGGCTCTCGACGACGTCGAGGGCCTGGTACACGACGACGGTGTCGACCAGTGCTGCGACGACGCCCACGACGGCCACCATCGTCTGGATCGCGAATCGCGGTCCTCGCGGCACGACCGCCTCGACGAGCGTCCCGAGAACGGCCGCCGCGGTGATGATGAGGATCGGGGCGATCATCGAGTACTCGACGTCCGGTCCGGTGATGGGCGGGAAGTCCGCCGTGACGAGCTCCGCGGCGATCATTCGTGTTCTCCTTCCGCCGCGGGCTCATCGGCTGTCTTCTCGGTCAGGTCGGCGGGCGACTTCGGTGCCGGATTGCCGACCCCGACATGGCTGACGACCTCGTCGACCGCCGGGTTGATGACGTTGAGCATGGGCTGCGGGTAGAACCCGAGTCCGACGATCAGCACGAGCGCCGGGGCGAGTGCGGCGACCTCGCGCGGAACGAGGTCGGTGACTCCCTCGTTGCCCTCGCGCAGGGGACCGGTCATCGTGCGCTGGTACATGATCAGGATGTAGAGCGCCGCGAGGACGATGCCCAGGGTCGCCAGGGCCGCCGCCGGTACCGACCGGGTGAACGTGCCGGCGAGCACCATGAACTCGGAGATGAACGGGGCGAGCCCGGGCAGCGAGAGGCTGGACAGGCCGGCAACGAGCAACACGCCCGACATGATCGGCGCAATCTTCTGCACCCCGCCGAAGTCGCTGATGCTCGCCGATCCGCGGCGGGCGATCATGATGCCGGTCACGAGGAACAGCGCGGCCGTCGACAAGCCGTGGTTGAACATGTACAGCGTCGCGCCGGCCGTCGAGGTGGTCGTGAACACGAAGATGCCCATGACGATGAAGCCGAAGTGCGACACCGACGTGAACGCGACGAGTCGCCGGATGTCGTCCTGGCCGATGGCGAGCAGCGCGCCGTAGAGGATGCTCACCACGGCGAGCGCGATGACGACCGGGCTGGCCCACTCCGAGGCACCGGGGAACACCCCGAGGCACCAGCGCAGCATGCCGAATGTGCCGATCTTGTCGATGACGCTGACCATCAGCACCGAGGTCGACGGCGTGGCCGACGCGGCGGCGTCGGGAAGCCAGGTGTGGAACGGCCACAGCGGTGCCTTGATGGCGAACGCGGCCATGAACCCGATGAACAGCAGCCGTTCGGTGTTGGTGCTGATGTCGAGGCTCGACAGGTCGCTGAGCAGGAAGGACGGATCGCCCTGACGCGCCGAGAGGACGTAGAGCCCGATGATCGCCGCCAGCATCAGCAGGCCGCCGACCAGGTTGTAGATGAGGAACTTCACGGCGGCGTAGCTGCGCTGCGGCCCGCCGAACGTGCCGATCAGGAAGTAGATCGGCACCAGCGTGGCCTCGAACAGCACGTAGAACAAGAAGGCGTCAGTGGCCGAGAAGACCCCGATCGCGAGGCCCTCGAGCACGAGCATCCAGGCGAGGTAGGAGTTGACGCTCCGGTCGCCGGGCAGGCGGTCTCCCCAGGCCGCGAGCACCACGATGGGCGTCAGCACCGTCGTGAGCAGGATCAGGGTGACGCCGATGCCGTTGACGCCGACGGAGTAGTACGCGCCGAACTGGCCGATCCAGGTGTGCTGCTCGGTGAGCTGGTAGCCGCCGGAGCCGACGTCGTAGCTGGCCATCATCGCGAGCGACAGCACCAGCGTGAGCACGGCGAAGCCCACCGCGACGGACTTCACCGTCGGCGCGTGCGCACGGGTGCGCGGCAGCGCCATGACGACGAGGGCGCCGACCAGGGGTGTGGCGGCGAGAACGGTCAGGATCATGCGAGGGTCACCGCCAGGAGTGCGAGCACGACACCGGCGGCGCCGAGGAACATGGTGAGGGCGTAGCTGCGGACGAACCCGGTCTGCGGCTTGCGCAGTGCCTGGGACGCCTCACCGAGCCGGTCGGCCACACCGGTGACGAAACCGTCGACCCCCCGGCCGTCGAGGAAGACGAGGAACCGGGTGAGGTGGCGCGTGGGCCGCACCACGAGGGCGTCGTTGATCTCGTTGCCGTACAGCTCGTGGCGGCCGGCCCGGGTGAAGATCGAGACCGAGGCGTCGGCCGGCGTCTCACCGGCGATCGGCTCACGGCTGTAGAGCACGTAGCCGAGCGTGACGCCGACGGCGACCACCAGGGTGATGAACACCGTGAGGAGCCAGGCCGGGATGCCCAGCTCGTGGTGCTCCGCATGGCCGACAGCGGGTTCGAGGAACTCGGTGATCCAGCCGCCCAGCATCATCGCGCCGCCCAGCAGCGACAACGCGCCGAGCGCGATCAGCGGGTAGGTCATGACCTTCGGCGACTCGTGCGGGTGGACGTCCTCCTTCCAGCGCTGCTCGGAGAAGAACGTCATCATCATCAGGCGGGTCATGTAGAACGCGGTGACGCCGGCGCCGACCAGGGCGCCGAGCCCGACCCAGAACGAGTGCCCGAAGGCGGTCTCGATGATCTTGTCCTTGGAGAAGAAGCCGGAGAAGCCGGGGAAGCCGATGATCGCCAGGTAGCCGAACAGGAACGTCACGAAGGTGATCGGCATGGCCTTGCGCAGCGCACCGTAGTGCCGCATCTCGACGTCGTCGTTCATCCCGTGCATGATCGACCCGGCCCCGAGGAACAGGTTGGCCTTGAAGAAGCCGTGGGTGATCAGGTGGAAGATCGCGAACGCGTAGCCGGCCGGGCCGAGACCGGCGGCCAGCATCATGTAGCCGATCTGGCTCATGGTGGAACCGGCCAGGGCCTTCTTGATGTCGTCCTTGGCGCAACCGATCCAGGCACCCACGAGCAGCGTGGTGAGCCCGACGGCGATCACCGCGGTGCGCGCGGTCTCCGACGCGTCGAACACGCCGTTCGACCGGACCACCAGGTAGACGCCGGCCGTGACCATCGTGGCCGCGTGGATGAGGGCCGAGACCGGGGTCGGGCCTTCCATGGCGTCGAGCAGCCAGCTCTGCAGCGGGACCTGCGCCGACTTGCCGCAGGCGCCGAGCAGCAGCAGCAGGCCGAGCGACGTGGCGATCGCGGCTGACGCGCCGCCGATCGACGCATTCACCGGGGCGACAGCCGTGGTGCCGAACTGGGCGAACATCAGCATGATCGCGAGCGCCATGCCGAGGTCACCGACCCGGTTGACCACGAAGGCCTTGGTGGCGGCCGTGGCGGCGGAGTCCTTGTGCTGCCAGAAGCCGATGAGCAGGTACGACGCGAGACCGACGCCCTCCCACCCGAGGAAGAGCACCAGGTAGTCCGACGCCAGCACGAGCGTCAGCATCGAGGCGATGAAGATGTTGAGGTACGCGAAGAAGCGGCGGCGGCGCGCGTCGTGCTCCATGTACCCGATCGAGTAGACGTGGATCAGGGATCCGACGCCGGTGATCAGCAGCACGAACAGCGCGCTGAGCTGGTCGTAGGTGTAGCCCATGTCGACGTGGAACGGGCCGGCGTCGATCCAGGTGAAGAGCGTGCGCGAGTAGGACCGGTCGGCCGCGTCGCGGGCGAGCAGCTGGGCGAACGCGATGACCCCGATGACGAACGAGATCGACGAGGCCGCCGTGCCGATGAGGTGGCCGACACGATCGCCTTCCTTGCCCCAGACGAGAAGTCCGAGGCCGGAGACGAGCGGGACCGCGACGAGCAGCCAGAGAAGATCGAGCACCGCGCCTCCTAGAGCTTCAGCAGGCTCGCGTCGTCGACCGAGGTCGAGCGACGCGTGCGGTAGATGGACACGATGATGGCCAGTCCGACGACGACTTCGGCGGCGGCGACGACCATGACGAAGAACGCCGCGACCTGTCCGTCGAGGTTGCCGTGCTGGCGGGCGAAGGCGACGAACGCGAGATTGGTGGCGTTGAGCATCAGCTCGACGCACATGAACACCACGATGGCGTTGCGCCGCACCAGGACACCGGTGGCGCCGATGGTGAACAGGATCAGGGAGAGGGTGAGGTACTCGGTCATGTCGTCTCCTCCCCGTCCTCGCCGTCGTGGTCGGCGACCTGCTCGGCCGCCGGATCGAGCTCGGCGTTCACGGACTCGACCGACGTGGCGTCGAACTCGCGTACCTGCCCACGGGCCACCAGGCTGGGCGAGAGCGAGTCCTCCTCGGTGCGACCGTCGGGCAGCAGCGCCGGGGTGTCGACCGCGTTGTGCAGGGCGAACACGCCGGGCGTCGGCGGGTTGCCCGGGTGCCGGCCGCTGTCGGCGTAGTCGCGCATGCGCTTGCGGGCGAGGTCGGCCTGGCTGAGCCGTACGCCGAGCTTCTCGCGGTGGGCCAGCACCATGGCGCCCAGCGCCGCGGTGATCAGCAGGGCGCTGGTGAGCTCGAAGGCCAGCACGTACGGGCCGAACAGCAGCTCGGCGAGGCCGTACGGGTTGCCGTTGCTGTTCGCGTCGGCGAGTCCGGTGACCCCGCCCGTGACGCCCTGTCCCACGGTGACGACGACGGTGAGGCCGAACAGCAGGCCCACGACCGTGGCCGCGAGGCGCTGGCCCTTGATCGTCTCGGCGAGGGAGTCGGAGGTGTCGACGCCGACGAGCATCAGCACGAACAAGAACAGCATCATGATCGCGCCGGTGTAGACGATGATCTGCACCGCGAACAGGAAGGGCGCACCCAGCGCGGCGTAGAGCACGGCCAGGCCGATCATGACGATCGCCAGGCTCAGGGCGGCGTGCACGGCCTTGCGGGCGAAGAGCAGGCCCAGGGCGGCCACCACCATGATCGGCGCGAGGATCCAGAACGTCGTCATGCGTCGTCCTCCCCCGGTGCGCCGGTCGGGTTGACGTCGGCGGACTCCGCCGGGTCGGACGGGAGGATGGAGAGGGTCTTGCCCTTGTAGTAGTCGTGGTGGTCGTCGCTGATGAGCATCGAGTGCGGCGGGTCGACCATGCCCGGCAGCAGTGGCGCCAGCAGGTCGGACTTCTCATAGATGAGGTCGGCGCGGTTGTCGTCGGCCAGCTCGTACTCGTTCGTCATCGTGAGGGCTCGGGTCGGGCACGCCTCGATGCACAGGCCGCACAGGATGCAGCGCAGGTAGTTGATCTGGTAGACGCGGCCGTACCGCTCCCCCGGGCTGAACCGTCCGTCCTCGGTGTTGGAGGCGCCCTCGACGTAGATGGCGTCGGCCGGGCAGGCCCAGGCGCACAGCTCGCACCCGATGCACTTCTCCAGCCCGTCGGGCCAGCGGTTCAGCTGGTGACGGCCGTGGAAGCGGGGCGCGGTGGGCACCTTCTCGAACGGGTACTGCTCGGTGACGACCTTGCGGAACATCGTGCGGAACGTGACGCCGAAACCGGCGATCGGGTCCCACAGGGTCTCGCGGACGGGGTTGCTCATCGGGGAGCCTCCTTCGGGCGAGAGGTGTCGTCGGTGGCCGGGGTGGTGGTGGGCGGGGTGAAGGTGGGTGGGGGCACCGGGTAGCCGCCGGCGAAGGCGTCGAACTCGCCGCTGGGCTCCACCGGCTCCGGGGTGCGCTTGTCCGGGATCAGGAACGTCAGGAGGAAGAGCACTCCGGCGGCGACGGCCGCCCAGATCAGCAGCTGCTGATCGAGCATGTCCTCCTGCTTGAGCTTGCGGATGAACGCCACGGCCACGATCCACGCCAGCGAGAACGGGATCAGCACCTTCCAGCCGAAGCTCATGAACTGGTCGTAACGCATGCGGGGAAGCGTGCCGCGCAACCAGATGAACATGAAGATGAAGCCGAGCGTCTTGCCGAAGAACCACAGCACCGGCCAGTAGCCGCTGTTGGCGCCCTCCCAGACCTGGGCGATGCCGAACGGCGCACGCCAGCCGCCGAGGAACAGCGTCGTGGCCAGAGCCGAGACGGTGACCATGTTGACGTACTCGGCCAGGAAGAACAGCGCGAACTTCAGCGAGGAGTACTCGGTGTGGAAGCCGCCCACGAGCTCGCCCTCGGCCTCGGGGAGGTCGAACGGCGCCCGGTTCGTCTCGCCGACCATCGAGATGACGTAGATGACGAACGAGGGGAACAGCGGCAGGAAGTACCAGGTGTCGGTCTGGGCGGCGACGATCTCCGACGTCGACATCGAGCCGGCGTACATGAAGACCGCGACGAACGACAGGCCCATCGCGACCTCGTAGGAGATCATCTGGGCGCTGGAGCGCATCCCGCCGAGCAGCGCGTACGTGGAGCCCGACGACCAGCCGGCGAGCACGATGCCGTAGATGCCGATCGACGTGACGGCGAGGATGTACAGCACCGCCACCGGGAGGTCGGTGAGCTGCAGCGGGGTGACGGTGTCGGTGAACGGGATCCTGACCTCTGGCCCGAAGGGGATCACCGCCCAGGCGAGGAAGGCCGGGATCGTGGCCAGGATCGGCGCCGCGACGTAGACGACCTTGTCGGCCGCCTTGACGACGATGTCCTCCTTGAGGGCGAGCTTGACGCCGTCGGCGAGACTCTGCAGCAGCCCGAAGGGCCCGTGCACGTTGGGGCCGATGCGGTGCTGCATGCGGGCGACCACACGGCGCTCGAACCAGATGTTGAACAGCGTGTAGACGACCAGGAACACGAAGACCAGCAGCGCCTTGAGCGCGATGACCCAGAACGGCTCGTTGCCGAAGAGCTCACTCATGCGGCTCCCCCCTCGGCGGTGAGCCGGACGGCGTCGCCGTGGCCGGCCGCGAGGGCGGCGCGGAGGTTGGTGCCGGAGTTCGCCGGCGCCCAGACGACGCCTGCCGGGAGGTCGGCGAGCTCGGTGGTGAACGTGGCACTGCCGGCTTCGGTGCTGATGGTGGCGCGGGCCCCGGGCGCGACGCCGGCCGCGGCGAGCGTCTCGGCGGAGGCGCGGAGCACCGACGGCCGGGCCGTGGCGCGGTACTTCGGCTGTCCGTCCTGGCCGCGACCGTCGTCGATCATCTGCCGCCAGGTCTCCAGCACGACGGTGCCCGCCGGATGCGTAGTGGGGGTCGGAGCGTCGAGGTGCGGCGCGGCGGTGCGGCCGCCGTCCCATGCGCCGATGTCGCGCATCGACGCCTGAGCCGCCTCGATCGACCGGAACCCCAGCTCGGTCCCCATCTCCTCGGCGATGCCGGCGAGGACGCGGACGTCGGTGAGCGAGTTGGGCTCGTCCAGGACGGCGTCGAACGGCCGGATCCGACCCTCCCAGTTGACGAACGTGCCGCGCTTCGCCACGGCAGGAGCAACCGGCAGCACGACGTCGGCGGCACGGGTGACGTCGCTCTCGCGGACCTCGAGGCTGACGACGAAGGCCTGGTCGAGCGCCTCGCGGGCCAGCGTCGGGTCGGGGAGGTCGTCCACCTCGACGCCGCCGACGACCAGGCCGCCGAGCTTGTGGGTGGCGGCGGCCTCGATGATCGCGCTGGTGTCGCGGCCCACGCGGGACGGGACGGAGTCGACACCCCACGCAGCGGCGAGGTCGGCACGGGCCTCGGCGTCGGACACCGGTCGGCCGCCCGGCAGGAGAGCGGGCAGGCATCCGGCTTCGACCGCACCCCGATCGCCGGCCCGACGAGGCACCCAGGCGAGCTTCGCGCCGCTGCGCTCAGCGAGACGCAGCGCTGCACTGAGCGCACCGCTGACACCGGCCAGGCGCTCGCCGACGAGGACGATCGTGTTGGCCCCCGGATCGAGGGCATCGAGGGCGGCGGCTTCCTGGCCCGGCACCGTCGCCACGAGCTCACCGTTCATCTTGGCGAGGCCGCGGGTGGCGTGCGCGGCGATCGCGACGACCTTCACCCCGGAGCCGGAGGCCTTGCGCAGTCGAAGGAAGATCGTGCCCGCCTCGTCCTCGGGCTCGAACCCGACCAGCACGACGGTCGCCGCCTCTTCGAGGCCGCGGTAGGTGACGTCGAGGTGGGACAGGGCCACGTGGGCCGCAAGGAAGTCGGCCTCCTCGGCCGAGTGCGCCCGGGCGCGGAAGTCGATGTCGTTGGTGCGCAGGACCGCGCGGGCGAAGGTGCTGTAGGCGAACGCGTCCTCGGCGGTCAGCCGTCCGCCGGGCAGCACACCGACCCCGCCGTGGGCGGCCGCCAGCCCGCGGGCGGCGATGGCCAGGGCGGCCGGCCACGATGCCGGTTCGAGCTCGCCGGACTCGCCCCGGACGAGGGGATGGCGCAGGCGGTCGTCCTGGCTCGTCCAGGTGAAGCAGAAGCGGTCCTTGTCGGTGATCCACTCCTCGTTGACCTCGGGGTCGTCGCCGGACAGGCGCCGCATGACCGTTCCCCGGCGGTGGTCGACGCGGATGGCCGAGCCGCAGGCGTCGTGCTCGGCCACGGACGGGGTCGAGACGAGGTCGAACGGCCGCGAGCGGAACCGGTAGTCGGCGCTGGTGAGTGCGCCGACCGGGCAGATCTGGATGGTGTTGCCGGAGAAGTAGGAGTGGAACGCGACGCCGCCGCCCCCGACGGCTGCGCCGACGCCGACCTGCTGCTGCGGCCCGCGCTCGAGCATCTCGATGAAGGGGTCGCCGGCGATCTGCGAGGAGAACCGGGTGCAGCGGGCGCAGAGCACGCAGCGCTCACGATCGAGCAGCACCTGCTCGGAGACCTTGACCGGCTTGGGGAACGTGCGCTTGACCTCGGTGAAGCGCGACTCCCCGCGGCCGTGGCTCATGGCTTGGTTCTGCAGCGGGCACTCACCGCCCTTGTCGCACACCGGGCAGTCGAGCGGGTGGTTGATGAGCAGGAACTCCATGTTGCCCTGCTGCGCCTTGTCGGCGACGGGAGACGTGACCTGCGTCTGGACGACCATGCCCGGAGCGACCTCGATGGTGCACGACGCCTGGGGCTTGGGCATGCCGCGCCCGTTGCCGGCGTCCGGTATCTCCACCAGGCACTGGCGGCAGGCGCCGACCGGCTCGAGCAGCGGGTGGTCGCAGAAGCGCGGGATGTCGACGCCGATCAGCTCGGCGGCGCGGATGACCAGCGTGCCCTTGGGCACGCTCACCTCGACACCGTCGATCGTCAGGGTGACCAGCTCGACGGGCGCGTCGGTCGCGGTCTGGGCTTCGAGGGTCACACCGAACCTCCGACTGGGGTGAACAGGGTCGAGCGCTCGGCCGGGAACAGCTCGCCCGACGGCGTGTGCATGCCGGCCTCGAACTCGTCTCGGAAGTACTCGATCGCGGACGTGATCGGGCTGGTGGCACCGTCGCCGAGGGCGCAGAACGAGCGGCCCAGGATGTTGTCGCACAGGTCGAGCAGCAGCTCGATGTCTCCGGCCTGCCCGACACCCCGATCCAGGCGATCCAGCACCTGGACCAGCCAGTAGGTGCCCTCACGGCAGGGTGTGCACTTGCCACAGGACTCGTGCTTGTAGAACTCGGTCCAGCGCAGCACGCACCGCACGACCGACGTGGTCTGGTCGAACACCTGCAGCGCCTTCGTTCCGAGCATGGACCCGGCCGCGCCGACCGCCTCGTAGTCGAGCGGAACGTCGAGGTGGGCGTCGGTGAGGATCGGCGTCGACGAGCCACCCGGGGTCCAGAACTTCAGCTCCGCGCCCTCTCGCATGCCGCCGCCGAGGTCGAGGAGCTCTCGCAGGGTGATGCCGAGCGGAGCCTCGTACTGACCGGGCGACGCCACGTGGCCGGACAGCGAGTACAGCGTGTAACCCTTGGACTTCTCGGTGCCCATCGAACCGAACCAGTCGATGCCCCCGGTGACGATGGACGGCACCGAGGCGATGGACTCGACGTTGTTGATGACGGTGGGACAGGCGTAGAGGCCCTCGACGGCCGGGAACGGCGGGCGCAGGCGGGGCTGGCCGCGGCGACCTTCGAGGGAGTCGAGCAGGGCCGTCTCCTCGCCGCAGATGTAGGCGCCGGCTCCGGCATGGATGACCAGGTCGATCTCGACCCCGGAGTCGTGGATGCCCTTGCCGTTCAGCCCGGAGCCGAGGTGCCCGGCGGCATACGCCTCGCGGGCGGCGGCCTGGAGCCGACGCACCACGTGCAGCACTTCGCCGCGCACGTAGATGAAGGCAGTCTTCGCCCGGATCGCGTGGCAGGCGATGATGACGCCCTCGATGAGGGTGTGCGGGCTCGCCATCATCAGCGGGATGTCCTTGCAGGTGCCCGGCTCGGACTCGTCGGCGTTCACCACGAGGTACTTGGGCTTGTTGCCGGCGACGGAGTCGTCCTGCGGGATGAAGCCCCACTTCATGCCGGTGGGGAAGCCGGCCCCGCCACGGCCCCGCAGGCCCGACTCCTTGACCAGCTCGACGAGGTCGTCGGGAGCCATCTGCAATGCCTGGGTGAGACCTTGGTAGCCGCCCTGGTCCTCGTAGGCGGCCAGCGTCCAGGCCCGGTCGTCGCCCCAGTTCTTGCTGAGGACGGGAGTGAGCACGTCAGTCATCGTCGGACCCTCCGCCCCTGGTGTCGGCCGGTGACTCGTCGGCCGTGGTCTCGGACTCCGCGCGCGAGGTGTCGGCCTCCTCGGCCGCGCCCGCGGGCGAGCTCGTGGCCGCCGCGGTCGCGGTGCCGCCGGCGTTCATCGGTGGCGCCTCCCAGCCTCGGTCGCGCGCGATGTCGAGCCCGACGAGCGACGGTCCGGCCGCGGCCGGACCCTCGTCGACGCGGCCGTCCTCGAAACCGGCGAGCACGCGCTCGGCCTCGCGCCAGCTGGTGATGGTGGCGCCGCGCGTGGCCACGACGGTCTCGCCGGCCCGCAACGCGTCGACGAGCTCCACCGCGCTCTGCGGCGTCTGGTTGTCGAAGAACTCCCAGTTGACGGTCATGACCGGGGCGAAGTCGCAGGCGGCATTGCACTCGATGTGCTCGAGGGTGACCTTGCCGTCGTCGGTGGTCTCGTCGTTGCCGACGTCGAGGTGGTCCTTGAGCCGCTCGAAGATGGCGTCGCCGCCCATGACGGCACAGAGCGTGTTGGTGCAGACGCCGACGTGGTGCTCACCCATCGGGCGCCGCTTGTACATCGTGTAGAACGTGGCGACCCCGGACACCTCGGCCTGGCTGAGTCCCAGGATGTCGGCGCACACCTCGATGCCCTCGGCGGTGACCTGTCCCTCGATCGACTGCACGAGGTGCAGCATCGGCAGGAGCCCCGAACGGGCCTGCGGGTAGCGGGCCGCGATCTCGCGCAGCTCTGCGAGCGTCTGGTCCGAGAGCGCCATCACCGATCCACCCCACCCATGACCGGATCGATGCTCGCGATGGCGACGATGACGTCGGAGAGCATGCCGCCCTCGCTCATCACCGAGGTGCCCTGCAGGTTGACGAAGCTCGGGTCGCGGAAGTGCACACGGTACGGACGCGTGCCGCCGTCGGACACGGCGTGGCAGCCGATCTCGCCGCGCGGCGCCTCGATCGCGGCGTAGGCCTGCCCGGCCGGCACGCGGAAGCCTTCGGTGACGATCTTGAAGTGGTGGATCAGCGCCTCCATGGACTCGCCCATGATGTGCCGGATGTGCTCGGCGGAGTTGCCCTGGCCGTCGGCGCCGACGCTGAGCTGCGCGGGCCAGGCGATCTTCTTGTCGGCCACCATGATCGGCTGGTCGTCCATGGTCGCGAGACGCCCGATGCACTGCTCGACGATGCGCAGCGACTGCCACATCTCGTCGAGGCGGATGCGGAAGCGTCCGTACGAGTCGGGCTCGTCGCGGGTGACGACGTCGAAGTCGTACGTCTCGTAGCCCCAGTACGGGTCGGTGCGTCGCAGGTCCCACTCGTAGCCGGTGGCTCGCAAGGTGGGGCCGGTGAGCCCGAGTGCGAGGCAGCCGGCGAGCTCGAGGTGGCCGACGCCCTTGAGGCGCCCCTTGAAGATGGGGTTCGCGTTGCACAGGGCCGCGTACTCGGGCAGCCGCTTCTTGAGGAGCCGCACCGTGCTGTGGAGCTTCTCGATCGCGCCGACCGGGAGGTCCTGGGCGACGCCACCGGGCCGGATGAAGGCGTGGTTCATGCGCAGGCCGGTGATCATCTCGAACAGGTCGAGGATGAGCTCGCGGTCGCGGAACCCGCACGTCATGACGGTGAGCGCACCGATCTCCATCCCGCCGGTGGCGATGCAGACCAGGTGCGAGCTGATGCGGTTCAGCTCCAGCAGCAGCACCCGCATGACCTGGGCCTTCTCGGGAATGTCGTCCTCGATGCCGAGCAGCCGCTCGACCGCGGCGACGTAGGCGGCCTCGTTGGAGAACGGGGCCACGTAGTCCATCCGCGTGCAGAAGGTGACGCCCTGCGTCCAGGTGCGGTACTCCATGTTCTTCTCGATACCGGTGTGCAGGTAGCCGATGCCGGGGCGAGCGTCCTTGACCGTCTCGCCGTCGATCTCGAGCACGAGGCGGAGCACACCGTGCGTGGAGGGGTGCTGCGGGCCCATGTTGACGACCAGCCGGTCGCCCTCGACGGCCGAGGTGTCGATGGTGTCCCAGTCCTGGCCGGTGACCGTGAACACCGGTCCCGCGGCGGACTCGGTGGTCCCGGCGTACGGATCGGTGCCGGTCGAGCCGGTGGTGTCGTTCGTCACGAGTAGCTCCTCCGCTCGTCCGGGGGCGGGATGGTGCCGCCCTTGTACTCCACCGGGATGCCGCCGAGCGGGTAGTCCTTGCGCTGCGGGTGGCCCGGCCAGTCGTCCGGCATCAGGATGCGCGTGAGGGCCGGGTGCCCGTCGAACTCGACGCCGAAGAAGTCCCACGTCTCGCGCTCGTGCCAGTCGGCGGTGGGATAGATGGCGACGACGCTCGGGATGTGCGGGTCGGCGTCGGGGCAGGTGACCTCGACGCGGATGCGGCGGCGGTGCGTCATCGACAACAGGTGGTAGACGACGTGCAGCTCGCGGCCCTCCTCGTGCGGGAAGTGGACACCGGAGATGCTCGAGCAGAACTCAAAGCGCAACGCTTCGTCGTTGCGCAGGTGGGTGACGACCTCGAGCAGCGCGTGCCGCCGGATGAAGAAGGTGAGCTCGCCGCGGTCGACGACGACCTTCTCGATCACGCGGGTGTCGTGCGCGTCGGTGAGCGTGGAGAGACGATCGTGCACCTCGTCGAACCAACCGCCGTAGGGCGGCGTCGACGCCCCGGGCATCATGACCGGGCGGGTCAGCCCGCCGTAGCCGCTGGTGTCGCCACTGCCGCTGACCCCGAACATCCCCTCCTTGACGTCGACGATCTCGAGGTCGCGGGCATCGCTGTGCTCGATCTCCTGGGGCACGAGCTCCTGCTGCACCTCGTACGACGCGTCCTGGGTGGTGCCGGAGGTCGAGTCGATGGTGCTGGTCTTGTCGACGGGGATGTCCTTGTCGTCGGCCATCACCGCATCAGGCCCTTCATGGCCGAGGTGGGCGTGGCCTGCAGGGCCTCCAGCTCGAGCTCCTCGATCTGAGCCACGCGGTTGGGGCCGAGCTTCCCGGTCTGGATGTTGTGGTGCAGCTTGAGGATGGCGTCGATGAGCATCTCCGGCCGCGGCGGGCAGCCGGGCAGGTACATGTCGACCGGGACGACGTGGTCGACGCCCTGCACGATCGCGTAGTTGTTGAACATGCCGCCGGAGCTGGCGCAGACGCCCATGGCGAGGACGTACTTGGGCTCGGCCATCTGGTCGTAGATCTGGCGAAGGACGGGCGCCATCTTGTTGCTGACGCGGCCGGCGACGATCATCAGGTCGGCCTGACGCGGCGACGGGCGGAACACCTCCATGCCGAAGCGGGCGGAGTCGAACCGCGGGGCGCCGAAGGTCATCATCTCGATGGCGCAGCAGGCGAGCCCGAACGTGGCCGGCCAGAACGACGCCTTGCGCATGTATCCGGCCAGGCCCTCGACGGTGGACAGCAGGACACCGCTGGGCAGCTTCTCCTCTAGTCCCATTCCAGACCTCCCCGTCGCCAGACGTAGGCATAGGCGATGAACACCGTCCCCATGAAGATGAGCACCTCGATCAGGCCGAACCACCCGAGCGAGTCGAAGGCGACCGCGAACGGGTACAGGAAGATGATCTCGATGTCGAAGACGATGAACAGCATCGCGATGATGAAGTAGCGGACCGAGATGCGGCCCCCACCCTCGGGCATGGGACTCGGCTCGATGCCGGACTCGTAGCGGTCCAGCTTGGCCCGGTTGTAGCGGGACGGGCCGGTGAACGGGGCGATGCCCACGCTGACGATCGCAAACCCGGCCGCGAGGACTCCCAGCACCAGGATCGGCGTGTATGCGTTCACGGCACCTCCCTCGAGCCGACTCGGGCCATGCGATCACGCAGATGTGCGCTTGTGAACTGGTTCACAACGTGACCACGTTCACAAACCATACGCCCGCGCGTCGGGCCGCGTAACTGAGGTCCGGCTAACTCCCGCTGACGAGAGACTTCCGCACCGCCCGCGAGAGACTTCCGGGGTCGGACTTGGCTCGTCAGTGGCACGGGAGTCTCTCCTCAGGGGTACGGAAGTCTCTCGTCAGCGGGGTGGCTTGACGGAGGCGTGCAGGGCGACGATGCCGCCGGACAGGTTCACCCAGTCGACCTTGCCCCACCCAGCCTCCACCATGCGGAGGGCCAGGCGCCGCTGGTCCGGCCAGGCCCGGATCGACTCGGCGAGGTAGACGTAGGACTCCGGGTTGGACGAGACCCGGCTCGCGACGCGCGGCAGCGCCTTCATCAGGTAGTTGGAGTAGACGGCCTCGAACGGGCCCCACGTGGGAGTGCTGAACTCGCACACCACGATGCGCCCACCGGGTCGCGTGACGCGCAACAGCTCGCGCAAGCCCTGGACCGGGTCGTGGATGTTGCGCAACCCGAACGAGATCGTGACGGCGTCGAAGGCGTCGGACGCGAACGGCAGCTGCATGCCGTCGCCGGCCACGAACGGGAGGCCGCCGCGAGCCTTCTTGCCCTCGGTGAGCATGCCGAGGGAGAAGTCGCAGGGCACGACGGTGGCCCCGGCAGCCACGAATGGCTCGCTCGACGTCCCCGTGCCGGCCGCGAGGTCGAGGATCATCTCACCGCGCTGCGGATCGACCATCTGGACGACCCGACGCCGCCAGCGGCGGTCCTGTCCGAGGGACAACAGGTCGTTGGTGAGGTCGTACCGCCGGGCGACGTCGTCGAACATGCGGGCGACGTCGCGAGGCTCCTTGTCCAGACCGGCTCGCGTCACCGGATCATGCTCGCACGAGTAATGTCGTTGCCGTGACCAACCCCGCCCTCGAAGCCGGCGCGCACCCCGGACCGCTGCCGCTCCTGGTCCGCACCATCGAGGTCGAGGACCCGGGTCCCCTGCTCGCACTCCTGCCCCGCGAGGACAATCTGGCCTGGATCCACCACGGCGACGGCCTCGTCGGATGGGGCCGCGCCACGACGCTGACGACCGCCGGCCCGCGCAGATTCGCGCAGGCCGCCTCGTGGTGGCGCGAGCTGACCCGCCACAGCGTGGTGCGCGACGAGGTCGACGTGCCCGGTACCGGGCTCGTGGCGTTCGGCACGTTCACGTTCGCCGACCACTCAGACGCAGCCGGCCCGCCCAGTGGTCTCGTGGTCCCGGAGGTCGTGGTGGGTCGCCGCGACGGCCGCTCGTGGATCACCGTCATCGGCTCCGGCATCGGCACACCACCGCTGCTGGGCCCCACCGATCCGCCCGAGCTGCCCACCGACGTCACGTTCTCGGACGGCCCGGTCGACCCGGAGGCCTGGCAGGCCATCGTCGCCGAGGCCGTGGGCCGCATCGCCGCCGGAGGCATCGACAAGGTCGTGCTGGCGCGTGATCTCGTGGCCACGCTCGACGAGCCGCTCGACGTCCGGGCCCCGCTCGCTCGGCTGGCCGACGACTATCCGGGCTGCTGGACCTTCCACGTCGACGGGTTCTTCGGCTCGACGCCGGAGATGCTGGTGCGTCTCGAGCGGGGCCTGATCACCTCGCGGGTCCTGGCCGGAACCATCCGTCGTACCGGCGACGACACCCACGACCTCACCCTCGCCGCGTCCCTCGCCCGCTCGAGCAAGGACCTCGAGGAGCACGAGTACGCGGTCCGGTCGGTGGCCGAGGCGCTGGCGCCGCAGTGCACCAGCATGAACGTGCCGGAGTCACCGTTCGTGCTCCACCTGCCCAACGTCATGCACCTGGCCACCGATGTCACCGGCGTCATCAAGCACGACGCCAGCGTGCTCTCGCTGGCCGCCTCCCTGCATCCGTCGGCCGCGGTCGGCGGCACGCCCACGGCTGATGCCGTCGCCCTCATCCACGACCTCGAACGGCTCGACCGGGGCCGCTACGCCGGTCCGGTCGGCTGGATCGGCGCCTCGGGCGACGGCGAGTGGGGCATCGGCCTGCGTTCGGCGCAGACCGAGGACGGCGGTCGGCGCGTGCGCCTGTTCGCCGGGTGCGGCATCGTGGCCGACTCCGTGCCGGCCGACGAGCTCGCCGAGGCCGACGCCAAGCTCATCCCGGTGCGCGACGCCCTGAGTCCGCGCTGACGGTCAGGGTCTCCCGAGCGTCGGATACCGCGGATCGAGAGCGTCGCCGGACGACGTGCCGGTGATCCTCCGCTTCACCCAAGGTGCCGCGTGCGCCTTCACCCAGTCGATGTTCGCCGCTCGCTGCTGCTGCTTCGTCAGTCGCGGAGCGGCCGGCAGGTCGAGCGGGACGAGATCGTGCTCCACCCCCAGTGCGTCGAGCACCGCCATGGCCATCTGCTGGTGGCCGGCGCTCGACATGTGCATCCGGTCGTCGGCCCACATGCCCGGCGCCCGGTACTCGCGCATGCGCCAGAAGTCGACGAGCGTGGCGCCGTGCTTCTCCGCGGCCTCGCGCACCAGCTCGTTGTAGACCGCGAATCGTCCGCGCATGCTGCCGAACACGGGGAACCCGCCCGGGTCGAACGCGGTGAACACCACCAGGTGGGTGCCGCCGGCCACCAGTCGCCCGAGGGCGGCGTCGTAGTCGGCGACGAGCCCATCGATGTCGACCGACGGACGCAGGATGTCGTTGGCGCCGGCGTAGATCGTCACGAGGTCGGGATCGAGCGCAAGAGCCGGCTCGACCTGCTCGGCGATCACCGCCCGCAGCTTGCGTCCGCGGATGGCGAGGTTGGCGTAGCCGAGATCGTCGTCGTGCCCGGCCAGGACCGCGGCCACGCGGTCGGCCCAGCCGCGAACACCGTTCGGTCGCGCGGGGTCGACGTCGCCGACGCCCTCGGTGAACGAGTCGCCCAGAGCGACGAAACGGTGAAACCTCACCCCGACAGGGTAGTGAGGACCTCAGCCGTCGCGGCGTCGGCGGGCAGGAACGCCTCGATGCTCAGCTCGGCCGCGGTGAGGTCGAGCGCGGTGCCGAACGTCGTGACGGTGCTGACGAAGCTGAGGTCGCCGGCCGGCGAAGCCAGCACCAGGGGCATGGCCACGACGTCGGCGTGGGTGGTCTCGAGTCCCCCGGGCAGGTCGAGCAGCTCCTCGAGCAGGGCGGCGACGTCCGCCGCGCCCGTGACGGCGACCTCCCGGCCCAACCGCCCGAGCACGTGACCGCGCCACGCGGCGAGGTTGCGAATCCGTGGAGCCAGGCCGTCCGGGTGCAGGCTGAGCCGCAGGACGTTCACGGGCGGCTCGAGCAGGTGCGGGGCTGCGTCCGCGATGAATGCCGCCACGCCGCTGTTGGCCTGCATGAGGTTCCACGCGCGATCGACGACGAGCGCAGGGTACGGCTCGAACGCGGTGAGGATGCGCCCGATCCCGTCGCGGACGGACGCCATCGCCGGGTCCTCCAGCGGTCGCTCCCCGTACGCCGGCGCGAAGCCCGCGGCCAGCAGCAGCTGGTTCTGCTCGCGCGGCGGCACCTCGAGGGCCTCGGCCAGCCTCAGCACCATCGCGCGGCTGGGACGGGATCGACCGGTCTCGACCCAGCTCAGGTGGCGCGAGGAGACCTCGGCCTCGATCGACAGGTCGAGCTGGCTGATGCGGCGCCGGTTCCGCCAGTCGCGCAACAGCGCGCCGACCGGGGTCGAGGGGTCGGCGACGTTTTGCGACGAGGTGGTCATGCGTCCACTCTGCTCGACGTTGCGCGGCAAAGCCATGACCTCCCGGGTCATCAAGATGCTGCGGTTCGCTCAGCCGTCGATCAGCCCGCGGCGACGCGCGATCGCCGCTGCCTCCGTGCGCCCGGCGGCGCCGAGCTTGGCCAGGATGTTCGACACGTGCACCGACGCGGTCTTGGTGCTGATGAACAGCTGTGCCGCGATCTCCCCGTTGGAACGGCCGGCGCTGACGAGGGCCAGCACCTCGCGCTCGCGCGGTGTGAGGACGGCCGCCGGCTCCGGGTTGCTGCGTGACCCGAGCTCGGCGAGCAGGGGGCGAGCGCCCAGCTCGACCGCGATGGCACGTGCCTCGGCGACGAGCTCGGCCGCCTCCTCCTCGTGCCCGGAGGCCTTGAGAACCGCGGCCAGCCGTGCGCCCGAGCGTGCCGTCTCGTACGGCTCCCCCAGCCGGGCGAAGGCCTCGTGAACACCGCGCCAGCGCTGAGCCATCTCATCGGCAGGCAGCGGGTCGACCCCGGTGACCCAGCGCAGACGAGCGAGCTCGGCGTGCACGCGGTCGTGCCAGGCGCGTCCCTCGAGCCCCAGCGTGGGCCACTCGAGCGGCACCTGGTCGACCTCGGCGACGAGGGCAACGGCACGCTCGACCGCGTCGAGGTTCTCGGCCGCGCTCCGGCGAGGCGCGGCGGCGACGTACTGGGCGATGAGCAGGGCCGCCATGCGGAGCCGGCCCGGGGTGAGGGTGGCGTGCCACCGGCGGCCGAGCAGGTCGACGAGCGCATCGTGGGTCTCGGCGGCCGCCTCGACATCGCCGGCGTTGCCCTGGAGCTCGATCATGGCCGTACCGCTGTGGATCGCCAGGGCGACGTCGCGGTACCACTCCATGCGCAACCGCTCGATCTCGCCGGGCGCCGGGGTTTCGCCGCGGCCTGCCGTGACGAGCAAGCCGACGGCATCGAGGGTGGCGCTCAGCTCGGTGGGGATGTTCGGGTCGATCTGGCCGAGGGCCAAGGTGTCGTCCCACCGACCGCGCACGTAGGAGGTGACGGCGGCGAAGAACCGGCCGTCGAACCCGTACGGCGCCCAGGCGCGACCGGTGGCCTCAGCCCTGGCCATGCCCTCGCGGAACAACTTCTCGGCCTCGGCGAGGTCGCCCTCGTTGTAGTACAGGAAGGCGAGATTCTGCCGTCCGCGCAGCTCGCCGTGGACGTTGCCCGCCGCCCTGGAGGAATCGATGAGCTCGCCGTAGCGGACCTTGGCCTTGTCGAGGTCGACGCCGCTGCGCGCCAGCAGCAACGTGAGGGTGGCCTGGGCGTCGACGACGATGCCACGATCGTCGAGAGCCTCGCCGATCGAGACTGCGCGCTCGGCGTGCTCGAGCGCCTCGTCGTCGCGATGAACGCCCGCAGTGGCCCTGGCCCGCAACGCCTCGGCTCTCGCACGCAGGGTGGTGGGCTCGTCGGGCACCACCTCGAGGGCCTGACCGCTGGCCTCGAGCGCCTCGTCGTCGGCGTCGGCGTAGTACAGGGTGTCGCCGAGGGAGATGAGCAGCCGGCCCCGACTCGTGACGTCGTCGTCGGGCAGGTCGTGGAGCTGCTCGCGCAAGAGCTTTGCGGCGGTGCGCAAGCGGCCGGAGGCGACCAGTGCGTCGACGGCATCGACCACCAGCCCGATGAGGTCGAAGCCCTCCGGCGCCGCCTCACTGAGCGAGAGGGCCCGTCGGTAGTGCCCGGCCGCCTCGTCGTGGCCGCCGACGCGGACGGCGTCGTGGCCGGCCTCGAGACTCGCGGTGAAGGCGGTGGCGAGGTCGCCGGCGGCCTCGGCGTGCAACGCCACCTCACGGGCGGGCCCGGACGCGCCCGGTTGGGTGAGCGCGGCGAGGAACGACGCGTGCAGGCGACGGCGCTGGCCGGGCAGGAGGTCGTCGTGGACGGCCTCGGAGAGCAGTGCGTGCCGGAAGACGTAGGAGTCGCCGTGCGAGATCAACACCTTGTGGTCGATGGCCTCGCGCAGTGCGGCGTCGAGGCGCGGGCCGTCCAGGCCGGCGACGTCGGCGAGCATGGCGTCGGTGGCGGGACCCCCCGCACAGGCAATCGCGCCGACCACGAGCCGGGCGTCGTCGGTGAGACGATCCAGCCGCACCAGCACGAGCTCGGCCAGGCTCTCGGGCAAGGCGCCTTCGGCGAGGCCGGCGTCGAGCAGCTCCTCGGCGTAGAACGCATTGCCGGCGGCGCGGCGGATGATGGTCGACGCGCCCCGGTCGCTCAGCCGGGTCGCCTCTCGGGAGCGCAGGATCGCGCCGACGGCGCCGTCGTCGAGCGGGTCGAGCTCGAGCCTGCGGACACCGGGAAGTCGCGACCACTCCGCCACCGAGGCCCGGAGCGGATGGCGGCGGTGCAGGTCGTCGGTGCGGTAGCTGACCAGGAGCGAGACCGGGTTGGTGAAGCGCCGGGCGAGCACGAACTGCAGCAGGTGACGGGTGGAGGCGTCGGCCCAGTGGGCGTCCTCGACGACGAGCAGGACCGGTCGGTGGAAGGCGAGGGTGTCGAGGGCCAGGGCGACGCCGGAGAGGATGTCGGCGCGCTCACCGCCGTCGTGGGTGTCGGGGGACGCGAGCAGACCGGAAAGACCCGGCGACTGCGTCAGCACCTCGGTGCGCTCGTCGGGCGCCAGCGCGGACAGCGCCTCGACGAACGGCTGGAACGGCATGGCGCTCTCGCCCAGATCGAGACAGTGGCCGACGAGCACCTTGCGGTCGGCGGCCCGCGCGATGGCCACGAGCTCGGTGACGACGCGGGTCTTGCCGATGCCTGCGTCGCCGCCGAGCAGCACGGACTCGCCGGTGGCCTCGGCACCGGGATCGAGTCCCAGTGCGCCGGCCAGCTCGGCGAGCTCGCGGTCGCGCCCGAAGATCGGCGCCGCTTGGTCGACGGCCATGTCCTCCATCTTGTCGGACGACACGGACAGCGCGGCGGAAGCCGGCATCAAGCGGCCAGCGTGTAACGCCGGGTGCGGCGCTGGAACCACCTGCGTCGCGCCCGCCGCGGCTGGGCTCGGAACGCGCGCTGGGCCATCGTGGTGCGCATCGCGACCTCGGCCGGGATGAATTCCTCTGGACTGAGCAACATGATCGACACCTTCTCGTTGAGTGATGTGTCGATCGTGCGTCCCTGAGGTAGGACGGTGCATCGGGTGACTGCCCTAAGTGGGTCGCCCGGCTACCTCAGATGAGGGTGTCAGCGCTTGGGCAGCGTGCTCTTCCCGCCGTGCAGGAGACCGATCAGCTTGGCGGCCCGGGTGTCGGTCTTGGCGTCGCGCGCGAAGGTCGTGAGCGCCAGGACGGGCTTGAAGCGCTGCTTGGTGATGGCCTTGGCGTACGTGAACTCCTTCAGCCCGTCGGGGCCGTGGATGCGCCCGAACCCGGACTGTCCCACTCCACCGAACGGAAGCGACGGCACCGCGGCGAACGCGATGATGGAGTTGACCGACGTCATGCCCGACCGGACGCGCTCGGCGATGGCCATGCCGTTCTTCTTGGAGAACACCGCGCCTGCGAGTCCGTACTCGGTTCCGTTGGTGAGCGCGATCGCCTCGTCCATGCTCGCGACCGGGTTGACGGCGAGCGTGGGTCCGAACGTCTCGTCGGTCATCTCGGTGGAGGTCTCCGGGACGTGGGTCAGGATGGTGGGCTGGACGTAGCGGTCGCCGACGGCCTCAGGGCCCCCGATCACCACGCGGGCACCCTTGGAGACGGCGTCCTCGAGATGGCTCTTGATGACGTCGAGCTGCGACGGCATCGTGATCGGGCCGATCTTCGCGCCCGGCTCGGAGCCGGCGTGGATCTGCTTGGCCTGCGCGGTGAGCTCGGCCATGAACGGCTCGAAGACCTTCTCGTGCACGTACACGCGCTCGGTGCCGATGCAGGTCTGGCCGGCGTTCGACATGCCGCCCCACAGCGTGGCCTCGGCAGCGGCGGCGATGTTGGCGTCCTCGTCGACGATGAGGGAGTCCTTGCCGCCGGCCTCGATGATGACCGGGGTGAGGTTGGTGGCGCAGGCGGCCATCACCTTCTTGCCCGTCGCGCCCGAACCGGTGAAGGCGAGCTTGTCGACGTCGGACAGGCACAGCGCGTTGCCGGTCTCGCCGAGGCCGGTGACGACCTGCAGCACCGCCCGGCCCTGGACGACCTCGGACAGCGAATCGGCCAGCCACGCTCCGACGCCGGGCGTGTACTCACTCGGCTTGAACACCACGGTGTTCCCGGCCGCCAGCGCGTAGACGATCGAGCCCATCGGCGTGAACACCGGATAGTTCCACGGGCCGATGACGCCCACCACGCCGAGCGGGTGGTAGGCGACGTAGGAGGTCTGGTTGGCCATCAGCAGCCCCGAGCTCACCCGGTGGCGGCCCAGGACCTTCTTGGCGTGCTTGGCGGCCCAGTCGATGTGATCGATGGCGAGGGCGATCTCGAGCTGCGCGTCGCCGTGCGGCTTTCCGGTCTCGCGGTGCGACACGTCGGCGAGCTGGGCGAGCCGGCGGGTGATGACGCCCTTCCACTGCAGCAGCAGCTCGGCGCGGCCGTCGAACCCGAGCTCCTGCCACCAGCCGGAGGCTTCGCGGGCCCGGGCCACCGCGGCGTCGACCTCGTCGGCCGAGTGGATGGGGTAGGTGCCGACGACATCGCCGGTGGCGGGGTCGAGCGAGTCGAACGTCGGGCCCGACCCGGTGTCGGCAGTGGGTTCGAGGACAGCGGTCATCGGGACTCCTTGATGAGGTCGGCGGCCTTCTCGCCGACCATGATGGTGGGGGCGTTGGTGTTGCCGCGGGGAACCGCGGGCATCACCGAGGCGTCGGCGACCCGCAGGCCCTCGACGCCGTGGACGCGCAGGTCGGGACCCACGACGGATCCCTCGATCGTGCCCATGGCGCACGTCGCGACGGGGTGGTAGAGCGTCTGTCCGATCCGGCCGATGCTGGCGAGGATGTCCTCGTCGGTCGGGTTCGCCGTGCGGGGCTCCCATGGGCCCTCGATGAAGCCGGAGAGCGGTCGTTGCTCGGTGACCTCGAGCATCCGGCGGTAGCCGGCGATCATGGCGTCGAGGTCGGCTCCGTCGTCGAAGTAGCCCGCCTCGATCTCCGGGTGCCAGGTGGGATCGGTGGAGCGCAGCTTGATGTGGCCGCGGCTCTGCACGCGGACGAGCGTGGTGGCGATGGTGAGTCCACGACGCACCGGTTCGTGCAGGCCGTTGTCGTAGAACAGGGTGGGGGCCATGTGGAACTGCAGGTCGGGGGCGTCGAGGTCGTCGCGGGACCGGAAGAACGACCCGGCCTCGGCGACGTTGGAGCTCAACGGCCCGCGCCCGGCCTTCTGGGCCTTCACCATGTTGCCCAAGGTCAGGAACTCGGCGAGGTCGCTGGTGCCCTTGGTGTGGAACAGCCCGCCGGACACCGGGTGGTCCTGCAGGTTCTGCCCCACGCCGGGAGAGTCGACGCGGACGTCGACGCCGACCTCACGCAGGTGGCTGCCGGGACCGATGCCCGACAGCATGAGGATCTGCGGGCTGCCGATCGCCCCGGCCGAGAGGACGACCTCGGCGTCGGCGGTGACGGTCTCGGAGACCCCGCCGCGGCGGTAGGTGACGCCGGTGGCGCGTCCGCCGTCGATCTCGATGCGCTGGACGAAGGCGTCGGTGCGGACGGTGAAGTTCGGGCGATGGCGGTTGGGGTGGATGTAGGCGTCGGCCACCGACCAGCGACGGCCCTTCTTGCAGGTGACCTGGTACAGGCCTGCGCCCTCCTGCTCCGCTCCGTTGAAGTCGTCGGTGGGCTTGAACCCGGCCGCGACCGAGGAGTCGATGAAGGCGTGGGTGAGCTCGTGGTTGTAGCGGCGATCCTCGACGTGCAGGGGTCCGTGGGTGCCGTGGTACTTGCCGCTGAGACGGGTGTTGCCCTCGGCCTTGGTGAAGTACGGAAGGACGTCGTCGTAGCCCCACCCGGTGGAGCCGTACGCGTCGCGCCACTCGTCGTAGTCGGCGCGATTGCCGCGGATGTAGATCATCGCGTTCATCGACGAGCAGCCGCCCAGGCCACGCATGCGGGGCCAGTCGGCGCGTCGGCCGCCGAGCTGCTTCTGCGGTGTCGTGCGGTAGCCCCAGTCCCACTTCGTCTTGAACAGGGCCGAGAAACCGGCCGGCAGGTGGATCATGTCGTCGTCGTCCTCGGGGCCGGCCTCCAGCAGCAGGACCGAGACGGTGGGGTCCTCGCTGAGTCGCGCCGCGACCACGCCACCGGCGCTCCCGGACCCGATGACGACGTAGTCGAAGTGTTCGTTGGGCATGACACCTTCCGGCCGCATGAGATTCTCACGGTAACTGCTGGCCTCAACCATGACACAACAGGTGTCATGGTGGCGGGTACAGACGAGAGCGAAGGACCATGAGCGACGACTCCACCGACCTCGACGCCGCCGCGGCCTCGCTGTACTCCGTCGTCCCGGCCGAGTTCGTGACCGCGCGGGATGCGCGGGTCAAGGCTGCGCGAGCGGGGGGCGACACCGAGCTCGCCGCTCGCGTCAAGGCGCTCCGCCGGCCGAGTGCCGCGGCGTGGTTGGTGAACCTGCTCGCGCAGTCCGCAGGCGGGCTCGACGAGCTCGGCGAGCTCGCGGTGCGACTCCGGGAGGCCCAGACCAACCTGGACGCCGCGACGATGAAGGAGCTCGGCCAGGAACGGGCTCGGGTCGTTGCCGGGCTGGTCGGGCGGGCCGTCACTCTGGCGAAGGACGCCGATCCGCAGTTCCGCGACAGCCAGTCCGTCCGCGAGCAGGTCGGGGCGACGCTGGTCGCGGCTGTCGCGGACCCGGGCGCCGAGGCGGCCGTCACCAGCGGGCGGCTGGTGAGCCCGCTCTCGTATGCGGGTTTCGGCGAGGTCGACCTCACCGACGCGGTCGCCACGCCCTTGCGTTCGGTCAAGCAGCAGGAGCCGCCCGAAGCCGAGCCCGAACCTCCGGCCGAGCGGATCGATCGGCGCGCCCGGCGCAAGGCTCTCGTTGCCCTCGAACGGGCCGAGGAACGGCTCGACGACGCCGAGGAGGCGTACGCGGAGGCACGAGCGAGTCGGCACCGGGCCCGGTTGGAGGTCGAACGAGCCCAGCACGCCCTCGACGAGCTCGAGGACCCGTGACCCCCGGACCGGGGCCGGTCAGGCCGCGACCACGTCGCGCACCGCGAGCGACACGGCGGCCGCGAGCTCGCGCCGTGTGTCGCGAGGCACCGGCACCTCCAGCACGCGGATACCGGCGGCGCCCTCGTTGAGCGCGGCCGGGAGGTCAGCGACGGCCAGCAGCCGGTGCGCGACGCCGTAGGCCTCGCAGAGTCGGCCGATGTCGGCCCCGGTCGGAGTCGCGTACACCCGCTCGAAGACGTCGGCGAAGTCCGGACCGCCCTGCTCCAGCGTGGCGAAGATGCTGCCGCCGTCGTCGGACGCGACGACGACCGTGAGGTCGGGTCGCGCCTCGCCGGGGCCGATCAACAGTGCATTGGCATCGTGCAGGAAGGTCAGGTCGCCGACGTAGGCGATGGCTCGGCTCGACGGTCGGGCGAGGGCCGCCCCGATCGCGGTGGACACGGTGCCGTCGATGCCCGACAGGCCCCGGTTGGCGAGGACGAGCCGGCGCTCGCCGACGACGTAGGGCCGGGCGACCAGGTCGAGGTCACGCACCGGGTTGGAGGAGCCGACCACGAGCAGGCCTTCCGGAGGCAGGGCCGCGTTGACCGCCCGCGCGACCTCGAGCGGCGCTCCGGCGGGACTGCTCGCGGCCACGACGTCGACCGCGGCCGCGGCCATCGCGTCGGCCGTGCGCCAGGCGGCGACCCACGCGGAAGGAGCGGCACCGTCCGGGACGACATCGGGCTCGACCAGACGGGCATGCCCCGGCGGATGCGGGAACCCGCGCAGGTCCCGCGCCGGCACGACGACGTCGACGTCGGTGCGGGCGAGCAGGGCGGAGACCTCCCGGGAGAGCGTCGGGTGTCCGTAGACGAAGACCTGGTCGATCTGCGTCGCCAGGGGCGCATGCGTGAGGAGCAGGCGGTAGGCCGCGAGAGCGTGGCTGCCGGTGCGCGCACCCGAGCTGGGCTCGGCGAGCAGCGGGAGCCCGGCGCGCTCGGCGAACTGTCGCGCGGGAGGGCCGGCGTCGTCCCCGGCGACCACCACGGCATGAGGACGGACGGCGACCGCCGGTCCGCCGGCCGGTCCCGCCGGCATCCGGGGCTCGACCGCGCGGCGCACGGCAGGAGCCCAGGCGCCGGGCTCGACCAGGGGTTCGTCCAGCTCGAGGTTCAGGTGCGCGGGCCCGTCGGCGTCGGCGAGCAGCAGGGCGATGTCGGCCGGCTCGCCCCCGTGGGTGATGCCGGGAAAGAGGCCGACCTGGTCGGTGGTCTGGTTGGCGCCGGTGCCGCGCAGTCGGGCCGGGCGGTCGGCCGTCACGGCCAGCAGGTGCACCCGGGCGTGCCGGGCCTCCAGCAGTGCCGGGTGGAGATTGGCCGACGCCGTGCCGGAGGTGGTGACGACCGGCACCCAGCGTCGCGACGACTTGGCCAGCCCCAGCGCCAGGAACCCGGCCGTGCGCTCGTCGACCCGCACATGGAGGCGGAGCGCACCGGCGCGGTCGGCGGCCGCCAGCGCGATCGCGAGCGGGCCCGATCGCGAGCCGGGAGCGAGCACCGCCTCGCGCACGCCGGCGTCGAGCAGGTCCTCCACCAGCGCTCGGCAGATCGCCGTGGCGCTCATCGACGATCCTCGAGCAGGGCGCGGACGGCGGTGAGCCGACCGTGCCACCGTGCGTCGGTCTCGGCGTCGGCGGCCACCGTCGCGAAGGCGGCCTCGTCGAGGTCGACCCGTCCCACCGGCAGGTGACCGTCGACCGGCACCAACGGGGCGGCGACGACGTCGCCGTCGAGCAACGAGGTCGTGGCGAGTCCGCAGGCGTAGGGCAGCTCCGGGAGGGCGGCGGCCAGGGCCAGCCCGGCCGCAAGGCCCACGGAGGTCTCGACCGCGCTCGACACGACCACGGGCAGGCCGATCTCCTCGGCGATGCGCAGGCAGGCGTGAACGCCACCGAGTGGCTGGACCTTCAGCACCGCGATATCGGCCGCCTCGCTCCGGACGACCCGCATCGGATCGTCCGAGCGTCGGATGGACTCATCGGCAGCGACCGGCACGTCGATGGCGCGGCGCACCGCGGCCAGCTCCTCCACCGTGGCGCACGGCTGCTCGACGTACTCGAGGTCGGCGGCGGAGTCGAGGGTCTGCACGGCGATGATGGCGTCGTCGACCGACCAGGCGCCGTTGGCGTCGATGCGGAGACGACCTGAGGGGCCGAGCGCGTCGCGCACGGCTTCGAGGCGGGCGAGGTCGTCGAAGAGCACCTGCCCGGGTTCGGCCACCTTGACCTTGGCGGTCGTGCAGCCGGACCTCCGGACGATGGCGGCGGCGGCCTCCGGCCCGACTGCCGGGACCGTGCAGTTGACCGGGACCAGGTCCCGCACGGGCGTCGGCCACGGCCGCTCGGCGGAGTCGAGCGCAGCCGCGAGCCACGGCACGCAGGCGCGGTGCTCGTAGTCGACGAACGGACTGAACTCCGCCCATCCCGCCTCGCCCCGGACCACCATGCCCTCGCGTCGGTCGATCCCGCGGAACCGCATCGGCATCTCGACCGCGAACGTCCTGAACTGCACGCCTGCACCCTAGTCTGCCGGTCGCCGGCGGTTGGCTCTGTGCGTACCGTGGCGGTATGACTCAGATCGCGATCGTGGGCGGCAACGGACAGATCGCTCAGCACGTCATCACCGGCCTCGTCGCAGCCGGACAGACTCCCGTCGCCCTCGTCCGCAATCCTGCGTACGCGGCCGACCTCAAGCAGCTCGGCGCCCAGGTGCGTCTGCTCGACATCGAGCAGGACGCCGTCGAGCACTACGTGGCTGCGTTCGAGGGCTGCGACGCCATCGTCTTCGCTGCTGGCGGCGGGCCTGACGGGAACATCGAGCGCAAGCGCACCGTCGACCTCGGCGGTTCGCTCACGTCGATCGACGCCGCCGTTCAGGCCGGCATCGACCGGTTCGTGCAGATCTCGGCGATCGGCGTCGACCAGCCGCTGCCCGACGACGCGGAGCCGGTCTGGAAGGCGTACGTCGAGGCCAAGCGCGACGCCGACGCGGCGCTCCGGGCGAGCAAGCTCGACTGGACGATCCTTCGACCGGGACGTCTCACCGACGACGAGCCGACCGGGCTCGTGACCGTGGCCGACACGGTGGAGCGCGGCGAGATCCCCCGAGCCGATGTCGCGGCCGTGGTCGTCGCCGTGCTGGACCAGCCGACGTCGATCGGACGTCAGTGGGACGTGGTCGGAGGCTCGACGCCGGTGACCGAGGCCGTGGCCTCCGCCTGACCCGTCGCCGCGAGCGCGCGCAGCCGCTGCCGGTCGATCTTGCCGCCGGACAGCTGCGGGATCTGGTCGAGCAGCACCAGTTGTCGCGGCGCCCAGGCGCGCGGCAGGCCACCCTCGGCGACTGCGTCCCGAACCAGGTCGAGCCGGAGGCCGTCGAGGCACACCGCGTCGACCGGCACGACACCTGCGACCACGCGGGACCCCCACTCGGCGTCGTCGACCCCGACGACCGCGACGTCGGCGACGCCCTCGACCTGCCTCATGGCGGTCTCGACTGCCGGCAGGGGGATGTTGACTCCACCCGACACGACCACGTCGTCGACGCGCCCCAGCACGGTGAGACCGCCACGGGCGTCGATCTCGCCGCGGTCGGCGGTGGCGAACCACTCGTCCTCGCGCGGCGGCTCACCCACGTATCCGGTGAACAGCACTGGACCGGCGATCAGCACCTGCCCGTGCTCGTCGACGCTGACGCGGACACCCGCAAGCGGCTGACCGTCGTAGACGCAGCCGCCGCACGTCTCGGTCATCCCGTAGGTGCGCACGACGTTGACCCCGGCTGCGTGCGCCCTGGCCAGCAGGTCGCGGTCGGCGGAGGCGCCGCCCACGAGCAGGGCGTCCAGGTCGGCCAGGACATCGAGCCGTCCTTCGGCGTCGAGGCGATGCAGCTGGGTGGGCACCAGTGAGGCGTACCGGCGCGAGCCGTCGAACGCAGCCATGGCCGCTTCGAGGTCGTCGTGCTCGGTGGCGATGACCAGGTCGGTCCCGGCCAGCGCGGACCGGACCAGCACTTGCAGGCCGGCGATGCCGGTGACCGGCAGGTCGAGCAGCCATCGCCCCGCGCCGCCGAGCCGCTCCTGGCTGGCCCGGGCCGACGCGAGCACCGCGGGGTGGGACAGCACGACGTCCTTGGGCTCACCCGTGCTGCCCGACGTGCGGACGATGATCGGGTCGCCGCCGAAGCGCACCCATGGCACCAACAGCTCCTGCACCTCACGTGGTCGCCCGGACACCGGGCGAAGCGATGCGACCATCAGACGTTCTCGTCGTCGATGGGGTCCTCCGGGGCCCGCCGCGGACGCGACTGATAGACGGCCGCTGCGGCCAGGGTGACCGTGCCGATGGCTGCGATGATCCTGATCCACAGCGGGCCGGACGTGAGGGCGATGAAGCCGAACAGGCCGACCATGATGACGAGGACGTAGGGAAACGGCGGCTGCTCCATGCTGTCAACATACGGGTCGGGACGGACGACGACGAGGGCCGTCCACCCGGCTGGCAGACTGGCCGCCGTGATCGCACCTGCCCGCGCCGGACTGTCCGAGTGGATCGAAGGCGCCCGTCCCCGGACCCTGCCGGCAGCCGTGGCGCCCGTGCTCGCCGGAACCGGCGCCGCCGCGCTCGCCGACGGCGTCGTCTGGTGGAAGGCTCTGCTCGCCCTGGGCGTCTCCCTCGCGCTGCAGATCGGGGTCAACTACGCGAACGACTACTCCGACGGCATCCGAGGAACCGATGACGACCGCGTCGGGCCGCTGCGGCTGGTCGGCTCGGGACTGGCCACCCCTCGTGCGGTGAAGCTGACCGCCGTCGCGTTCCTCGGGCTCGGCGCCGTGCTCGGCCTCGTGCTGGCGGCCACGACCACCTGGTGGCTGCTGCTCGTCGGCGCGGCAGCGATCGGCGCGGCCTGGACGTACACCGGTGGATCGAGCCCGTACGGGTACCGAGCACTGGGAGAGATCAGCGTGTTCCTGTTCTTCGGGATCGTCGCGGTGATCGGCACCACGTACGTGCAGCTCGAGCGGGTCACCTGGCCGAGCGTCGCGGCGGCCGTCGGCGTCGGGTCGCTGGCGTGCGCGATCCTCGTGGCCAACAACCTCAGGGACATCCCCACCGACACCGTTTCCGGGAAGCGCACGCTGGCGGTGGTCCTCGGCGACAACCGCTCGCGCCGCTTCTACGTCGGGCTCGGTGCCGTGGCGGTCGCCTCGGTCGTCGTCTGCGCCTTCGCGACGCCGTGGGCGATGCTCGGCCTGCTAGGCCTGCCGCTCATGGTCCGCGCGGCCCGGGTCGTGACCTCGGGTGCCGCCGGACCGGCTCTCATTCCCGTGCTCCGCGACACCGGCCTCGCCGAGCTCGCCCTCGCCGCCGGCCTGGCCCTCGGGTTGGCTCTCGGCTCGCGCTGAGTCCGTCCCGACTCAGTCGACGTCTTCGGCGCTGCGGGACTCCTCGATGCGCTGCGTCAACCGCCCGGCCCGTTGGCTGAGGTGGTCCGCGAAATCATTGCGCAGTCGAGCCAGGGCGAAGATGGACACCACGGCCGAGACGACGAGCGCCAGCAGCAGCACGAGCCAGTTGAACGGCTCAGGATCGAACCACACGGACAGGATGAGCCACAGCGCCGCGTAGGTCGCGACGAGCACGCCGGCTCGTGCGAACGTGTAGATCCAGAAGGCCTTCATGGTCCCAGCCTACGGCGCTGTGCTCGGCGCGTTGGCCCCGCGCCGGTACCGTTGTGGCATGGGCAAGGCACTGATCATCGTCGTCATCGTCGTGCTGCTCGTCTATGCCTTCTTCGATCTCCTGGCCACCCCCGCCACACGCGTCAAGTACGTCCCCAAGCTGGTGTGGTTCGCCGTTGTGCTCGTCCCGGTCGTCGGCCCGCTGCTGTGGATCATCCTCGGCCAGCGGCGCGACAAGCCCCAGCCTCCGAAACCCCCCGGAGGCCAGTACGGCTGGCCCGGTGGCCGTCCGCCGGCCAAGGGTCCCGACGACGACCCCGACTTCCTCCGCGGCCTCTGACGACCTCGCTCGCCCCTCGCCTCGAGATGTGAAGACTTTCGGCCCACTTTTCTGACGACAGTGGGCCGGAACCCTTCACATCTTGCGGCCGAACCAACGGTGCCAGACGTCGCTGGTTGTCGGACGCACACCGGTGTAACCGCGTTCACGCAGGGCGGCGTACACGCGCCACGGCACGGACGCCGGCGTGCGAAGGTCGCCGGCCGTCACGACGATGACGCGGTAGCCGAGTGCATCCAGCTCCTCGCGCCGGACGAGGTCGCGGCGGCGCTGGCCGGCGTCGCGTTCGTGGTGCCAGCCGTCATACTCGACGACCACCTTGAACCGCTCGTACAGCAGGTCGACCCGCGCGATTGCCGCACCTGAGCGGTCGAGTATCCACACGTTCGGTTGCGGGCACGGCAGCCGGGCGAACACCAGCATCAACCGCACGAGCGTCTCCATGGGGGACTCGGAGCCCTCCATCACCATCTTCATGGCCCGCCTGGCTCGTTGGACCCCATCGAGATGGCGCTCGAGGCAGTAGACACGCAGTGCGTCGCGGCTGGTTGCGCGCACACGAATGAGATGTTCGGCGAGCTGGACGAGCTCCACGAGCCCGAGCACGGTGGCGCAGTCGACGAAGGTCCGGTCGGGCCCGGTGAGTGGCAGCTCGTCCACGCCCCAGTTCGACAAGCGACCCAGACGCCGGTGCAGGCGGACCCCGGGCAGACTCGTCACTGCACTTGAGTTCGTGGAGAACTCAAGATCGCTGCGCCGACGCGGATCGAAGCCCCACACTCGCGCCGCGGACAGATGGCTCACGAGCGCGTCCTTGGGCAGGACGAGGAGAGCAGCGCTCAGCCAGGTGCGCAGCGACACCTCGGCCTCTGCAGCGACATAGACGCCGCGGAAGAGCCGCCGGAACCGTCGTCCCCGCAGCACCTTGCGATCGACGCCGAGCGCGGCCGCGTCCTGGATCGTGAACGGCCGGCCGCGCAGCTCGGAGGGGACGGACGTGGGACCAGGCACCCGCCCACCGTGCCGAGTGCCAATCCGTGCAGCACCCGTCCCCGCCGCGGCCTGTGGACCCCCGCCCGCCTGTGGACAGCGAGATGTGAAGGGTTCCGGCCCACTTCCGTCGAGAAAGTGGGCCGGAACCCTTCACATCTCGAGGTCAGGCCGCGCCGCGTTCAGGAGTCCCAGCGGAAGAGGGTGCTGGCGAGGGCGGTGAAGAGGGCGGCGATCGCCAGGAGCACGGCAAGGGGCACCAGGGCACTGGTGGGGCCCTGACCGCGCACCATCGTGTCGAGCATCCCCTCGTTGAGGTACTTCAGCGGAAGGACCTTGCCCACGGCACCGATCCACCCGGGGGCGCCGTCGAGCGGGAAGAACGAGCCGGACAGGAACGCCATCGGCAGCACCACGAAGTTGGCGATGCCGACCGCGGCCTCCTCGCTCTTCGCCACCGCACCGGCGAGGAGGCCGATGGCCATGAAGGCGAGGGTCCCGGCGATCAGCAGAGGCAGGATCATCGGCCACGACCCGGTGAGCCGGAGCCCGAAGAACATCGTCCCGACGCCGATGAAGATGGCCGCCTGGACGAGGGCGATCGCGATGCTCACGGCCACCCGCGCCAGCACCACCGACGACGTGGGCACCGGCGCGAGTCGCAGACGCCGCAGCAGCCCGTTCTTGCGCCACGCCACGAGGTTGGTGGCGGCACCGAACGTGGCGCCCGACGCAATCGCCCACCCCATCAGACCCGGCGTGTAGAACTGGATGGTCGTCAGCGAGTCGTCCTCGACCTGCTCGGTCGCCAGCGAGAACCTGGGTGGTTCACCGGTCGCGCCGAGGTTCGCCGACTGGACGACCGAGGAGAAGATGCCCTGAACCGTGGCCGCCTTGACCTGGTCGGCGCGCGAGAACCGCACCACCACCTCGGTGCCCACCTGCATGACGGCTCCATCGGCGTCACCCTTGCGCACCTTGCGCAGCGCAGCAGCCTCGTCGTCGGTCTTGGTGATCGAGAGCGACTCCGCCAGCGCCGCCCTGGCCTCCGGCGGGGCGTCGTCCAGGACGGCCACCCGACCCACCTGGATGATGTCCGCCTTCGACGTGCCCGCGTTGTTGAAGATGCCCCCGAACAGGACCAGGAACATCAGGGGGAAGACCACGGCGAAGAAGAACGCCAGTCGATCGCGGAAGAAACCCTTGAGCATCGCCCGCGCCAGACTCATGAACGCGGTCATGCGCGATACTCCCGTCCGGTGAGATGAAGGAAGACATCCTCCAGCGAGGCGCCTTTGACGCTGAGCCCGTGGAGCGCGTCGCGAGCCGCGAGCTCGGACAGGATCCGGGCCGGGTTGCGCGTGGACACGGTCAGCGCCGCGCCTCCCGCGACCACGGTGTCGTCCGGACCCGCGATGGCTCGGGCGTCCTCGACCGGCAGCGAGCCCGGCGCGATGCTGATGTGCACGGGCGCGTCCAGCCCACGCACCAGTGACGCTGGAGTGTCGAGCTCCAAAATGCGCCCCGCGTCCATGATCGCCACACGGTCACACAGCGCCTCGGCCTCGTCCATGTAGTGAGTGGTGAGGACGACGGTGCGGCCGGACTCGTTCAGGGAACGCAGCAGGTCCCACAGGTTGCGGCGCGCCTGCGGGTCGAGCGCGGCAGTGGGCTCGTCGAGGAAGACGACGTCCGGCTCGTGCACCAGCGCGCAGGCGATGGACAGGCGCTGCTTCTGTCCGCCGGAGAGGTCCTCGGTGCGGACGTCGGCCTTGTCGACCAGGCCGACCGTCTCCATCAGCTCTGCCGAGCGGCCCTGGGAGACGCCGTACAACGCGCCGAACGTGTCGAGCTGCTCCTTGGCGGTCAACCGCTCGAAGAACGACGACGCCTGCAGCTGGACACCCATCCGGCGCTGCAGTGCGGGATCACGACGCCAAGGCTCCTGGTCGTCGATGCGGACGCGGCCGGCCAGTGGCTTGCGCAGGCCCTCGACCATCTCCAGCGTCGTGGTCTTGCCGGCCCCGTTCGGCCCGAGCAGGCCGAAGAACTCTCCCGGCCCGACCGTGAAGCTGACCTCGTCGACCGCCATGACGTCGCCGTACCGCATGACGAGGCCTTCGGCCACGATGCTCACGCCCATCGTTGCAACCTACATATTTCTCACTTGGCGTAGGAGTGCAGGCCGCCGACGAACAGATTCACCCCGACGAAGTTGAAGACGAACGTCAGGAACCCGACCAGCGCGAGAATGGCGGCAGCCTTGCCCTTCCAGCCGGCGGTGGCGCGCGCGTGGAGGTAACCGGCGTAGACGACCCAGGTGATGAACGCCCAGACCTCCTTCGGGTCCCAGCCCCAGTAGCGGCCCCACGCGTACTGCGCCCAGATCGGCCCGGCGATGAGGGCGGCGAACGTCCAGATCGGGAACGCGAAGGCATGGACGCGGTAGGCGACCTGGTCGATGGCCGCGGACGTCGGCATCCGCCAGAGGAAGCCGGTCCGCTCGGCCTCGGGCGTCCGCTGCTCGGCCCGCGATTTCACGAGATAGAGCGCCGACGCGGCGGCGCCCACCAGGAAGGCGGCGCCGGAGATCATGGCTCCGAGGACGTGGATGACGAGCCAGTAGGAGTGGAGGGCCGGCACGAGCGGGCCCGGGGGCACGAACACGAGGGCGGACGCCCCCAGCACGACCGTGGCGAACCCGGTGACGATCGCGCCGATCCAGTCGATGGCCCAGACGCGCACCAGCACGATGTACGCGGTGAGGGCCACCAGGGTCGCCGCGCAGCCGAACTCGTACATGTTGCCCCACGGCACACGTTCGGCCGCGAGTCCACGACTCACCACCCCGGCAGCCAGCACCACCCAGGCGAGGACGGTGAGGGAGAAACCGATGCCGCCGGCGACGTCGGAACGCTCCTCGGCGGGGCTCGCGTCGTGGCCCGGGTCGGCTCCATCGTGGGCAGGGCCCGCGCCGACGAGCTCGCGCTCCGGAGCGACCGTGCGGGCGAAGCCCCACTGGGCGACGTAGGCGACGAAGGCGAGCGCGAGGACGACGGTCGCGGAGGCCACGGCGTAGTTCGAGAACTGTTCGTACTGCGCGAGCGTCATGTTCTCTCCTCGTGGCCGGCCAGCTCGCGCCGGAACCGGGCCATGAAGTCGTCCAGGTCGGCGGGCAGGTCGCCCCGCGGGACGCGGTCCAGCACGGCGACCTCCACCACGGTACGCGACCCTTTGCGGGTCGCCCGGATCCAGGTCCGCCGAGGCTTGATGGACAGCGACAGGATCAGCCCGAGCACGCCGACGGCGATGGCGACGAGCGGCACCTGCACGCCCGGCGACGAGCTGATCTGCAGCCGGGCGAACTGCCGCACTCCGACGAACTGGATCGTCCCGCCGTCGGGCAGATCGGCCTCCTGGCCGGGGCTGAGGCTGATCCTGGTGGGCGTGCCGTCGTCGTTCATCTCCTGCGTGAGGCCGGACTTGTCGAGCACGAACACCGACTGCGGAGTGCCGTCGTCGATGCCCAGGTCGCCGCGGAAGACGAACAGGCCGATCAACGGGTTGGCGGCTGCGGGGAAGGCCGAGACCGGCGCGTCCTTGTCGCCGGTCGAGACAGCCGTGGGGAGGAAGAAGCCTTGGAAGCCGAGCCCCTCGGGCCGGGCGTCGGGCACCTTGACGACGCCGGTGGAGGTGTACGTGCCGTCGGACGGCAGGAACGGCACGGCGTCCTCGAACGCGACATCACCCTCGGCGTCGGTGACCTTGATGACCGGCGAGTACCCCTGACCCACGAGGAAGACCGAGGTGCCGTCGATCTCGAGCGGGTGGTTCACCCGGATGTCGAACGACTCGGCCGGGGCGCCGGGGCGCGGCGTCACGGTGCCGCGCGCCGCGAACAACCGCGGTGCGCCGCGCTGCGGGCCGGTCATCTGGAAGCGGGCGTCGACCTGCTCGATCTGCATCGAGAACGGGGGCAGTCCGCCGTCGGGGTCGAACAACGCGCCGGAGGCGAAGTCGTCGTACTGCGTGAGGGTGTTGGAGAAGCCGTCGCCCTCGGTGACGATCGCCGAACCGCGGTAGCCGAGCAGGGCTCCGACGGCGACGCCGACGAGCACGAACACGACACCGATGTGGAAGATGAGGTTGCCGGTCTCCCGCAGGTGGCCGCTCTCGGCGCGCACCTCGTCGTCGACGACGTCGATGCGCGCGCGTCCGAGAGCCTGACGGCCAGCCCTCAACACCTCATCCGAGGTCGCAGTCGTCTCGAACGTGGCCGACGCGGGGAGTCGGTCGAAGTTCTTGGGAGCCTTCGGCGGCCTGGCCCGCACGGCCTTCGCGTAGACCACCGTGCGCGGCACGATGCAGCCGACCAGCGAGATCATCAGCAGCAGGTAGATGGCGCTGAACCACGGTGAGGTGTACACCGAGAACGCGCCGATCCGGTCGAGCCACGGCCCGAGATCAGGATGGGCGATCAGGTAGGCCTCGACGGCGCGTGCGTCGACGCCGCGCTGGGGAACCAACGAGCCCGGGACGGCCGCGACCGCGAGCAGGAGCAGCAGGAACAGCGCGGTGCGCATCGAGGTCAGCTGGCGCCACACCCAACGCACCGTCTCTCGACGTCCCAGGGCGGGCGCGGGTTCGTACGGCCGCTTCGACGTGCCACTCATATGGCGATCGACCCCGTGCCGACCCGACTCAGGAGCTCGGTGACCAGCGTGTCCCAGGCCCCGGTGACGAGCAGCACGCCCACCACCACGAGCAGTCCCCCGCCGGACACCATCACGGCACGCTGGTGGCGACGCACCCAGCCGAGAGCGTGCATGAACCGCTCGAACGCGAGCGCCGCGACGATGAACGGCAGGCCCAGGCCGATGCAGTACGCCGCCGACAGCAGTGCCCCGCGCTCAGCGGTGCCCTCGGTGCCGGCCAGCGTCAGCACCGCGCCGAGGGTCGGGCTGATGCACGGGATCCAGCCGAGCCCGAAGAGCGCACCCAGCAGCGGCGCGACCCCGAGCCCGACCGCCGGCACCGCGTGCACTTTGACCTCGCGCTGCAGGAACGGCACGAACCCCATGAACACGAGCCCGAGCAGGATGACGACGACGCCCATGACGACCGTGATCGCCCGGCGCTGCTCCAGCAGCTGACCGCCGAGCGCGCCGAACAGCGACCCACCCGCCACGAACACGACGGTGAAGCCGAGCACGAACAGCGAGGAGCCGAGCACCATCCGGCCGCGGTGACCGCGCTCGAGGTCCTGGGCGGCGATGCCGGTGACGTAGGAGAGGTAGCCCGGCAGCAGCGGGATGACGCAGGGAGAGAAGAAGGACAGCAACCCGGCCAGGACCGCGATGGGCAGGGCCAGCAGCAACGATCCCGACGCCACCGTGTCGGCCAGCTCGGTGATCACGACCCGGACTCCGACGTCCCCTGCACGTCGTCGATCAGGTCGGACAGCGTCGAGGCCGACACCTCGTCCATGACGCGCGCCGCGACGCGGCCCTGGTCGTCGATGATCCAGGTGGTGGGAATGGCTTGCGACGGCAGCGTCGTGGCGAACCCGAGCTGCAGGCGTGCATCGGAGTCGACGATCGTCGGGTAGGGAGTCTCCTGCTTGCGGGTGAAGGCGAGTGCCGCGGCCGGCTTGTCACGCACCAGCAGACCGATGAAGCTGACGTCCCGGTCGGCGTACCGGCGGGCCACCTCGGCGAGCGCCGGCGCCTCCTTGCGGCACGGCGGGCACCACGACCCCCACACGTTGACGACGAGGGTGCGCCCGGCGAGGTCGGCCGTGCTCAGCGGCCGGCCGGTGAGGTCGTCGCCGGCCAGCACCGGCGCGGCCCCGCGGTCCTCGGGCGCGACGACGGTGATCGAGTGGTCACCGCTCACGTAGCCGCTCGTCGAACCGCCCTGACCACTTCCGCACCCGGCCAGGACGCCCAGCAGCAAAGCACCGACGGCTGTGGCGCGAGCCGTCATGCGCCGCCGACGAACTTCTTGCGCAGGGCTTCCGGGATGAGGTGACCGGCCGGTTCGCTGTAGGTGAACCCGACGAACTCGTCGTCGTCGAACGTCAGGCTGGTGAGACTGGCGAGCGCGCACTCGCGCTTGCGGGGGTCGTGCACGAAGGACTTCTGCTCGTACGAGCGGCGCGCGATCCACACCGGCAGCTGGTGCGACACGATGACGGCTTCGTGGCCGCGGGCTGCGCTGCGAGCGTCGGCGATGGCCGCCCGCATGCGCTCGGCGATCTCGGTGTACGGCTCGCCCCAGGAGGGACGGAACGGGTTGCGCAGCTTCCACCAGTTCGCTGGACGCTTCAGGGCTCCGTCGCCGACGCCGAACGTTCGTCCCTCGAACAGGTTCTCGGCCTCGATGACCCGGTCGTCGGTCGTGATCGGCGCCTCGAGGATCTTCGACAGCGGTTCGGCCGTCTGCTGGGCCCGCTCCAGGGGCGAGGCGACCAGGTGGACGATCTCGTTCTTCGACAGCCACTCCGCAGCGGCCTTGGCCATCTGGTGGCCGAGCTCGGAGAGGTAGTACTCCGGCAGTCGGCCGTAGAGGACGCCGTCGGGGTTGTGGACCTCGCCGTGCCGCATCAGGTGGATGATGGTGCGAGTACTCATCGGCTTCCTCATCGATCGTCGGCCGGGAGGCCGTGTCGTCGTCGGGCGGTCAGGCCGGCGGCTGTGCCGCAGCCGCGGCGCGAGCTGCCTCGGGCAGCACCTCGGCCATCTTAGAGAGTGCCTCGTCACCGTGAGCCGCCGAGACGAACCACGACTCGAAAGCGCTGGGCGGCAGGTAGACCCCGGCGTCGAGCATGGCGTGGAAGAAGGGGGTGTAGCGCCATGCCTCCTGCGCCCGGGCGGCGCTGAAGTCGGTGACCGGCTCGGTGACGCCCCAGAAGACGCTGAACATGCTGCCGGCCGTCTGCAGGACGTGCGGCACGCCGGCCTCGGTGAGTGCTTCAGTCACCAGGGCCTGGGCCGACGCCGACCAGGTGTCGACCGCTGCGTACACGTCGTCGTCGGCAAGCCGCAACGTGGTGAGGCCCGCCGTGGTGGCCACCGGATTGCCCGACAGCGTTCCGGCCTGGTAGATCGGTCCGCTCGGGGCCAGCTGTTGCATGAGCTCGGTGCGGCCGCCGAACGCAGCCGCGGGAAACCCGCCACCCATCACCTTGCCGAAGGTCATCAGGTCGGGGCACCAGCCTTCCTGTGCGCCGTCGAGGCCCCAGTGACCGGACCGGTGAACCCGGAACCCGGTCATCACCTCGTCGCTGATGAACAGCGCGCCGGCTCGGCGGCAGATCGCGGCCAGGAACTCGTTGAAGCCGGGTTCAGGCGGCACCACGCCCATGTTGCCCGCGGCCGCCTCGGTGATGACGCAGGCGATGCGTGGCCCCATCTCGGCGAACGCCGTCTCGACCGCCGCGCGGTCGTTGAAGGGGAGGACGATCGTGTCGGCGGCGACGTGTGCCGGCACCCCGGGTGTGTCGGGCAGCCCCAACGTGGCGACGCCGGAGCCGGCTTCGGCGAGCAGCGCGTCGACGTGTCCGTGATAGCACCCGGCGAACTTCACGACCAGGTCGCGCCCGGTGCAGCCGCGCGCGAGGCGCAGGGCCGACATCGTCGCCTCCGTGCCGGACGACACGAGGCGGACCTGTTCGACCGGGGTGCGCGCGACGATCTCCTCGGCGAGCTCCACCTCGGGCCGGCTCGGCGTGCCGAAGGACGTGCCACGGGACACCGCGTGCTGCACCGCGGCGACGACCTCGGGATGAGCATGACCCAGGAGCATCGGCCCCCACGATCCGACGAGGTCGAGGTAGCGCCGGTCGTCGGCGTCGATGAGCCAGGCACCGTCGCCGCGGACCATGAATCGCGGGGTGCCGCCGACCGCTCGGAAGGCACGCACCGGGGAGTTGACCCCCCCGGGCGAGACCGATTGCGCGCGCTCGAACCAGTGCTGGGACTCAGCGGTGGTGTTCACCGGGCCATTGTCGCTGGTCGGCCTGCGGCGTTCGTAACCCCGGGGGCCGACAATCGTTGATCTGCATGAGTTTCTGCGTTCTTTTGCTGACGTGGGAACGAGACAGGTAACATCGGTTTACCTGATGGCCCGGTTCGGGTCATCTCGACGTTCAGAGGGAGACATGGCCCGACAGCTCACGCGCTTGCAGAAGGCGAGCGCACTGGTGCCGATGGCGGTACTCGTCGGCGCCTGGGGGGCGGCTCTCACGAACTCCGGCCTGGCCAACGCCGCCGGTGGTTCCGACTCCGACGCGATCCCCGACGTCCCGGCTTCGGCCTTCGAGCAGCCCGCCACGGTGCAGAAGAGCCCCGGCGGCATCGACGAGCGCGCCGGCGCCGATGGCGCCGTGTCGACCCTGTCCACGAACGGCATTCCCAGCGCGGCCATCTACGCCTACCGCCGCGCCGAGACCCTGCTCTCCAAGGCCGACTCCAGCTGCCAGCTCCCCTGGAACCTCGTCGCCGCCATCGGCCGCGTCGAGTCCAACCACGGACGCACCAACGGCAACACCCTGAGCGCCGACGGCCTGGCCCAGCCCGGCATCTACGGTCCGGCGCTCAACGGTCGCAACGGAACCGCCAAGATCTCCGACACCGACAAGGGCACGCTCGACAAGGACACCGTCTACGACCGTGCCGTCGGCCCCATGCAATTCATCCCCGGCACCTGGAGCAGCGTCGGCGTCGACTCCGACAACGACGGCAAGAAGAACCCCCAGGACATCGACGACGCCGCCACCGCGGCCGGCATCTACTTGTGCGCCGGCTCCGACGACGTCTCCACCGACCCCGGCGCCCGCGCCGCGGTGCACCGCTACAACCACTCCGACTCCTACGTCGACCTGGTCATGAAGATCTCGGCGGCCTACGCCAACGGCGACTTCTCCCAGGCACCCGACGGTTACTCCTCCGGGTCCATCATCACCAGCAACGCCAACGACCAGACGCTCACCCCGTCCGATCGCGCCAAGGCCAAGAAGCAGCAGACGAAGGCCGAAGAAGCGGCCAACGGTGGCAGCGGTAGTGGTAGTGGCAGTGGTAGTGGCGGCTCGGGCTCCGGTGGCGGCACCGGCGGCGGAGGTACTGGTGGCGGCACCGGTGGAGGCACCGGTGGCGGCGGCGGTACGCCTGGTGGCGGTGGCGGCGCACCCGGTGGCGGTGGCACCACTCCGCTCGATCCGGTCGTGACACCCGTCGCAGGGTTGCTGAGCGTGAGCCTGGCCAAGACGCAGTGCTACTTGCAGTACCCGCTCGGGCTGCCGCAGAGTTCCTTCGACGCCTGCGTCTACAACCTCACGCACTGACGCGCCTGGCGCCTCAGAGACGGGCGGCGATCTCCGCGGCCCAGTACGTGAGGACGATGTCGGCACCGGCACGCCGGATCGACAACACGGTCTCGTCGATGGCTCGGTCGCGCTCGATCCAGCCGCGCTCGGCCGCGGCTTCGACCATGGCGTACTCGCCGGAGACGTTGTACGCGGCCACCGGGACGTCGACCGCCTCGCGCACCTTCGCCACGAGGTCGAGGTACCCGAGGGCGGGTTTGACCATGACGATGTCGGCGCCCTCGGCGACGTCGAGCCGGGCCTCCCGCACGGCTTCGCGGGCGTTGGCCGGATCCTGCTGGTAGCTGCGGCGGTCGCCCTGCAGTGAGCTGTCGACCGCTTCGCGGAACGGACCGTAGAACGCCGACGCGTACTTCGCCGCGTACGCCAGGATCCCGACCGACTGGTGTCCTTCGGCGTCCAGCGCCGTCCGGATCACGCCGACCTGGCCGTCCATCATGCCGCTGGGTCCGACGAGGTGGGCTCCGGCCTGGGCCTGCACGATGCCCATGCGCCCGTAGATCTCGAGGGTGGCGTCGTTGTCGACCTGCCCCTGCGCGTCGAGCACGCCACAGTGGCCATGGTCGGTGAACTCGTCGAGGCAGAGGTCGGACATGACGAGCAGGTCGTCGCCGATCTCGTCGCGAGCATCGGCGATGGCGACGTTGAGGATGCCGTGCGGATCGAGCGCTCCGGAGCCGACGGCGTCCTTGCGCTCGGGCACGCCGAACAACATCACCCCGCCCAGCCCGAGGGCCGCCGCCTCGGCGATCGCCTTGCGGGCCGACTCACGCGTGTGCTGCACGACGCCGGGCATGCTGGCGATCGGCCGCGGCTCGCGCAGGCCCTCGGCCACGAACATCGGGAGCACCAGCTGCCGCGGCTGCACCGACGTCTCGGCGACCAGTCCGCGGATGGCCGCGGATCCGCGAAGGCGGCGCGGTCGGCTGGCGGGGAACCCATTCATGCGAACCATTGTCCTCTCACCGAGCCGCCGCGCGGCAGGTTCCGACCTAGGCCTTGCGCCGCGTGGTGGGGCGACGCTGCGACGGCTTCGTGACCGGCTCGCCGGCCTCGAGGAACGCCACGCGGCGGTCCGCGCCGAACTCCGCGAGGGCGTTGGCCAGCACGTCGACCGACGGCTTGTCGGCGAGCACGTCGACCCGGAGCCCGTGCTCCTCGGCCGTCTTCGCCGTGGCCGGGCCGATGCAGGCGATGATCGTCGACGGGTGCGGCTTGCCGGCGATGCCGACGAGGTTCCGCACGGTCGAGCTCGAGGTGAACATCACGGCGTCGAACTTGCCGCTCTTGATCGCCTCGCGGGTCGGTGCTGGCGGCGGCGCGGCCCGCACGGTGCGGTACGCGGTGACGTCGTCGACCTCCCAACCGAGCTCGATCAGGCCGGCCACGAGGGTCTCGGTGGCGATGTCGGCGCGGGGCAGGAAGACCCGGTTGATCGGGTCGAGAAGGTCGTCGTACGGCGGCCAGTCCTCGAGCAGGCCGCGGGCGGACTGCTCGCCGCTCGGGACGAGATCGGCGCGGATGCCCCAGGTGGCGATGGCTTCCGCGGTGCGCTCGCCGACGGCGGCGATCTTGAGGCCGGAGAACGCGCGGGCGTCCAGTCCGTACTCCTCGAACTTCTCGCGGACCGCCTTGACCGCGTTGACGCTGGTGAAGGCGACCCACTCGTAGCGGCCCTCGACGAGCCCGCGCACGGCCTTGTCGATCTGCTGGGGGTTGCGCGGCGGCTCGACCGAGATGGTCGGCACCTCCTCGGAGACCGCCCCGAACGACCGGAGCCGCGCGGCGAGATCGGCCGACTGCTCCTTGGTGCGAGGGACCAGCACGCGCCATCCGTAGAGCGGCTTGGTCTCGAACCACGACAAGGCGTCGCGCATGTGGACGACGTCCCCGACGACCGTGATGGCCGGCGACGTCATGCCCGCGGCGGCGGCCTCGGCGGCGATGCCGGCCAGGGTGGAGACGAGGGTCGTCTGCTCGGTGGTGGTGCCGACCCGCGTCATCGCGACGGGAGTCTCGGGCGAGCGTCCGGCCTCGACGAGACCGTCCGCGACCTCGCCGATCCGCTCGACGGCGGCGAGCAGCACGAGGGTGCCGGCCTTGGTGTGCGCCGACCAGTTGATCGTGGCGTCGCCGACGTTGACGACCGAGTACTCACGATTGGCCTTGTTCGTCAGCGGCACTCCGGCGTACGCGGGAACGGCAGAGACCGAGGAGATGCCCGGCACCACCTCGAAGCCGATGCCGGCCTTCGCGCAGGCCGCCGCCTCCTCCGGACCGGTGGAGTAGGTGAACGGGTCGCCGGTGATGAGCCGCACGACGTGCGCGCCGGTCTTGGCGAGCCGGACGACCAGACGGGCGCGGGCGGCGTGCGTCAGCGTCTCGCCGTCCTCGCCCACGCTGCCGTCGACGATCTCCGCCCCGGTCGTGACGAAAGCAGCCTGCTCCGGCAGCTCGATGATGACGACGTCGGCCTGGGCGAGGAGCTCGGCGGCTCGCACGGTCAGCAGGCTCACGTCACCCGGCCCGGTGCCCACGAAGCTGACGTGTCCCAGGGGGGTGCGTCGCTTCGCGGTGTTCGCCTTGGCGGGCGTGGCGTTCGAGAGGGTCGCTGTAGTTGTCACGGTGCTGGATTCCTTCTTGGTCTGCCGGGTTGTCATGAGGCGCTACCTACTCGTGGGGACGCCATGAGTGAGGCGGCGCCATCGGAGAGCATCTCGGCAGCGAGGCGCTCTCCGACCGCGGCAGGCTCGCTGGGCGAGCCGGTCGCGGACAGGCGGATGGACGGCGTGCCGGTGGTGTCGGCCACGACGGCGCGCAGCCAGAGCTCGTCGCCGTGATCACCTGAGGCGATCTCGGCGAGAGCTCCGACGGGCGCGCTGCAGCCTGCCTCGAGTGTTGCGAGGAGGCTGCGCTCGGCGGTCACGGCGGCCCGGGTGTCCGGATCGTCGATCACGTCGAGCAGGCGAGCGGTCGCGCCGTCGTCGGCGCGGCACTCGCAGGCCAGGGCTCCCTGGCCAGGTGCGGGGAGGATCTGCAACGGGTCGAGGACCTCGGTGACCTCGTCTGTACGACCGAGGCGGACGAGGCCGGCCATCGCCAGCACGACGCCGTCGACGTCGCCCTCGGCGACGCGGCGGAGCCGGGTGTCGACGTTGCCACGGATGCCGACGACGTCGACACCGAGTCCGAGGGCGTTGATCTGCGCGGCCCGTCGCGGCGACCCGGTGCCGATGCGCGAGCCGTGCGGCAGCTCGCCGAGCGTCAGCCCGTCGCGGGCCACCAGCGCATCGCGGGCATCGGCGCGCGGCGGGACGGCGGCCAGATGAAGGCGCGGATCGAGGGCGGTGGGGAGGTCCTTGAGCGAGTGGACGGCGAAGTCGACCGCACCCGATGCAACGGCCTCACGGAGAGCAGCCACGAACACGCCCTGCCCGCCGAGCGAGGTCAACGGCGCATCGGTGCGGTCGCCCTCGGTGGAGATGGTGACCAGCTCGACGTCGACGCCATGCCGCTCGCGCAGGGCGGCGGCGACGATCTGGGACTGCGTGGTGGCCAGCGCGCTGGCGCGGGTGCCGAGGCGGAGCGTCGTCATGCGTCCTCACCCCCCACGCGGGTGACGGCCTCGACGGCCGACTGGTCGAGCGCGAACAGGTCGGCGAGGGCGTCGGCGTAGGTGAGGCCCGCCGGACCCTCGATCAGCTCCTGCACGCGCACTGTGGGGGCGTGGATGAGCTTGTCGGCCACGCGCTGGAGCGCCCGACGGACCTGTTCGAGCTCCTCAGGCAGCAGGTCGGGCATCCGCGTGGAGAGCCGCGTGACCTCGGCCTCGACGACCTCGGTGGCCATCGATCGCAGGGCCACCACGGTGGGGGTGACGCGCGACGCCGACTTCGCGGCCAGGAACGTGCGGACCTCGTCCTCCACGATCGTGCGGACCTGCTCGACGTCGGCGGCGAGCTGGGCGCTGATGTCGTGCTCGCCCAGCACGGTGAGATCGATGACGGTGACGCCCGGGACCTGCGCCGCCGAAGGATCGACGTCGCGCGGCAGGGCGAGGTCGACGAACGTGAGCCGGTGGCCGGTCGCAGCCGCGGCCACGCGCTCCTGGTCGAACACGAAGCCGGCGGCGCCGGTGCACGTGATGACGACATCGGTGGTGGCGAGCTCGGCGTCGAGGTCGTCCCAGGCGACGGCGCGGACTCCGAACGCGGCCACGAGCTCGTGGGCTCGCTGGATCGTGCGGTTCGCCACGGCGATGCGCTCGGCCGCGACCCCCCGGTCGACGAGCGTGCGGACCGCGAGGCTCGCCATCGTGCCCGCGCCCGCGACGAGGAACCGGGTGGCGGGGTCGGCCACGACGCTGCCGGCCGACTCGAGGCCGGCCGTGACGGTGGACGGGGCGAGCCGGTCGATGCCGGTCTCGGCGTGACCGCGCTTGCCGATGCGCAGGGCCTGCTGGAAGAGCGCGTTGAGGGTGGAGCCGACGGTCGACTCGGCCTGCGCGCTGTGCAGGGCCTCACGGACCTGCCCGAGGATCTGGCTCTCGCCGAGGATCATCGAGTCGAGCCCGGCTGCGACGGCGAACAGGTGGGCGACGGCGGAGTCGTCATAGTGGACGTAGACGTTCTGGACGAGCTGGTCGCGGTCGAGGGCGGCGTGTTCGGCCAGGAGCCGCGACACCTCTTCGACGGCGCCGTGGAAGCGTTCGGCGGCGACATAGATCTCGACGCGGTTGCAGGTGGAGATGACGGCGGCCTCGCTGACGGACGACGTCTCCAGAGCGCGGTGCGACAGCTTGACCGCGGCACCGGTGTCGAGCGACGCGCGTTCAAGCAGCTCGATCGGCGCGGACTTGTGGGACATCCCCACGACGAGAACGCTCATGAGATCGCCTCCTCGCCGCGACCGTTGGCCGCCTTGCGCTGCTCGTGGTACGCGAGGATCTGCAGCTCGATGGACAGGTCGACCTTGCGCACGTCGACGCCGTCGGGGACGGAGACGATGGCGGGCGCGAAGTTCAGGATGCTGGTGACTCCGGCGGCGACGAGGGCGTCGGTGACGTCCTGCGCGGACTCGGCCGGGGTGGCGATGATGGCGATGGCGACGTGGTGGCGTCGCACGATGTCCGGAAGGTCGGAGAGGGCGGCGACCTCGATGCCGCCGACCTCGGTGCCGATGCGTTTCGGGTCGGTGTCGACGAGCGCGGCGATCCGGATGCCGCGGGTGCTGAACCCGCGGTACGTGGACAGGGCGGAGCCGAGGTGTCCGACGCCCACGATCACGACGTCCCAGTCCTGGGTCTGGCCGAGCTCGCGCTCGATCTGGTAGCGCAGGTACTCCACGTCGTAGCCGACGCCACGGGTGCCGTACGAACCGAGGTAGGACAGGTCCTTGCGCAGCTTGGCCGGGTTGACCCCGGCTGCCGCGGCGAGCTGGATGGACGAGCACACGTCGACGCCCTCGTCGGTCAGGGTCGTCAGCGCACGCAGATAGACGGGGAGTCGGGCCACGGTGGCATCGGGGATGCCGCGTTCGCCCGTACCGGCGGTGAGCCGGTCGCTGCGCAGTAAGGTCACGGTGCTCCATCGCGCCCCGGCCGGGGATTGCCTCGTGGATTCGTGCGGGAGGACTGGCCGAGTCGCAGGGATCAGTTTAAGAGCTTGTGAACGCGTTAACAAAATCGGCGCAGGCCCGGTGTGGGCCAGATCACACCCCTCAGCGCAGCTTGTCCGCGAGGGCTTGTTCGAGACGGGCGGGATCGACGCGCCAGAAGTCGTGCTGGGCGCCGTCGACGAATGTCACCGGCACCTGGTCGGTGAACCTGGCCACCAGATCGTCGTCACCGGTGATGTCGACGGACGTCCACGTGTCGCCGGTGCGGCCGCAGACCTCGGCGACGAGCTGCTCCGCGACGTCGCACAGGTGACACCCCGGCCGCGAGTAGACCACGACCCGCGCGTCCCCGGCGTGGGCCGGCGTGGTCACGGGGTGCCGAGGCCGAGGGCGTCACGGCGCGCGAGAGCGCGCAGACGCCCCTTGGCGACCTTGCCGGTGGCCGAGTGCGGCAGACCGCCGACGACTGCGATGCGCGACGGCTGCTTGAACCGTGCGAGCCGCTCACTGCAGTGCTCTCGGACCGCCGCCTCGAGATCGGCGTCCTTCACGCCCTCGGCAGCCACCAGGAAGGCCAGCACCGCCTCGCCGGTCTCCTCGTCGGGCGTGCCGACGACCGCGACCTCGACCACGGAGTCGAGCTCGGCGATGACGTCCTCGATCTCCGACGGGTAGACGTTGAAGCCGGACACGATGATCAGCTCGCGCAGGCGGTCGACCAGGGTGAGGTCGCCGTCGGCGTCGACGAGGCCGACGTCGCCGGTGGGGTACCAGCCGTCCTCGTGCGGACCGTCGACACCGTCCGGCCAGTAGCCGGAGAAGAGGTTGTCGCCGCGCACCCACAGCTCGGCGGGGTCGTCGGGCGCCGCGTCGTGGCCGCCGGCGTCCACGCCCCGCACCTCGATGCCCGGCAGAGGTCGGCCGACCGAGCCCGGCTTGGGCGGCTCGCCCGGCTCCCGGGGGGAGCCGAGGGTGGTGGCGATGACCGGAGCGGTCTCGGTCAGCCCGTAGCCCTGCTCGACGTGCAGCCCGGAGGACTCGAAGAACGAGCCGGCGAGGTCGGAGTCGAGCGTCGACGCCCCGGAGAGCACCAGCCGCACACCGGACAGCTTGTCGCGCAGGTCGTCGCGGCCCGCCCAGGCGGCGATCACGGGGGGTGCGAGCGGGAGGTTGGTGACGCCTTCGGCACCGATGAGGTCGAGCAGTCCGTCGGGGTCGAACCCGTCGACCATCAGGACGGCCGCTCCCTGGCGCACGGCCTGGCCGAGGACGGCGTTGAGGCCGTAGATGTGGAACATCGGCAGCAGGCCGAGGCAGACGTCGTCGCCGGAGACCGGCGGCGGGTCGACGGCCGCGGTCTGCTCGATGTTCGCGATGAGGGCCCGGTGGGTGAGCATCACGCCGCGCGGCCGGCCGCTGGTGCCGGACGTGTAGAGGATGACAGCCAACGTCTCGGCGTCCGGAGGAGCAGCGGGATCGACGTCGGGTGCGTCGGCGAGGAAGTCGTCGAAAGCCGTCTCACCGGCCACCGGGTCGGTGCCGTCGACCACCACCGAGCAGTCGACCGCCGTCTCGGCCGCTGCCTCGCGGACCTGGGCGACCCCGGCCTCGTCGCACAGCACGAGCTTGACCTTGGCGTCAGCGATCATGCGGCCGATCTCGCGGGTGGTCGACCGCGGGTTCATCGGCACGGCGACCATGCCACCGCGCAGGATGCCGAAGTAGGCGATCGGCAGATCGATGCGGTTGGCCATGACGACGGCCACCCGTTGTCCGGCGACCAGCCCGCGGCCGGAAAGAGCCCGCGCAATTGCGTCGGCGGCGGTGTCGAGCTCGCGCCAGGAGAGCTGGCGACGTTTCTGGCCTCGGTGCTCCACGAGGGCCGTGCCCTCGGGATCGTCCTCAGCCGCCTGACGCAGGAAGTCGCTGAGATTGACGGTCACGTCCCGAGTCAACCACACGGTCATCGGCCCGGGACCGGGATACTGTCGGTTGCATGCCCAGTGCCCCGAACAGTGACCGCAGGCGCAATCTGCAGTCACGATCGGTACTGGCCGGGCAGGCCGCCGCGGCTGCGACCGAGGTCGAGCACGCGCTCGCTCCCGACCCCGACACCGAGGCTGCGGCCTTCTTCGACGTCGACAACACGATCATGCAGGGGGCGTCGATCTTCCACCTCGCCCGTGGACTGCACCGGCGCAAGTTCTTCACCACCGCCGACATCGCCAAGGCGGCCTGGCAGCAGATGTACTTCCGGATCGCGGGCGTGGAAGATCCCGAGCACATCGCCAAGGCTCGGGCCTCGGCACTGGCCTTCATCGCCGGCCACACGGTGAGCGAGCTCGAGGAGATCGGCGCGGAGATCTTCGACGAGAACATGGCCCAACGGATCTGGCCGGGCACTCGCGCGATCGCCCAGTGGCACCTCGACCGCGGGCAGCGGGTCTGGTTGGTCACCGCGGCACCCATCGAGATCGCCACCGTCATCGCGCGCCGGCTCGGCCTGACCGGTGCTCTCGGCACGGTCGCCGAGCACGTCGACGGGGTCTACACCGGTGAGCTGGTGGGCGACATGCTCCACGGAGAGGGCAAGGCGGTCGCCGTCCGGGCCATCGCCGAGCGCGAGGGCCTCGATCTCTCGCTCTGCTATGCCTACTCCGACTCCAGCAACGACCTCCCCATGCTGTCGCTCGTCGGTTACCCGTGCGCCGTGAATCCCGACAGCAAGCTGCGCGACCATGCCAAGGAGAACGACTGGCGCATCCGCGACTACCGCACCGGCCGCAAGGTCGTCATGGCCGGGGCGAAGGTGGCCGCTGTCGGCGCCGCTGCGGGCGGAGCATGGCGTGCGTCACGTCGCCTCCGTCGATAAACCCTGACATCGCCACTGTCAGCGGATAGACTCTGGCCCGTCTGGGGAGGGAAGATCCCGTGATGTCGTCGACGTTCCAACTGCGTGTAGCCCTCGCGCTGGCTCTTGACCTGCCCAGTGACCGCTCACTGGCAGTCGCGCTGTCGACCTCCCACCCCACCGCCACCGCCCCGTTGCAAGGCAGCGGACGCGCGCCCGACTCGCACGGCGACCCCGAGCTCACCCGCCTGCATGCGCTCGTCGACCTCGCCCGCGACGGCGACGCCGAAGCCTTCGGCCAGCTCTACGACCACTACGTGTCCGGGGTCTTCCGCTTCATCTACTACCGCGTCGGGTCACGCCAGCTCGCCGAGGACCTCACCAGCGAGACGTTCGTGCGGGGCCTGCGCGCCATCCAGCGGTTCAACTGGCAGGGCAAGGACTTCGGGGCCTGGCTCACCACCATCGCGCGCAACCTCATCACCGACCACTTCAAGTCCAGCCGCTCCCGACTGGAGATCGTCTCCGACGACGTCCCGGAGAGCCGCCAGACGGTGGCCAGCCCCGAGGAGGACGTCCTCGCGCTCATCTCCAACGAGATCCTGTTCGAAGCCGTCAACACGCTCCCACCGGAACAACGCGACTGCGTGCTGATGCGCTTCATCCAGGGAATGACGATCGCGGAGACGGCGGCTGCGCTCAAGCGCAGCGAGGGTGCGATCAAGCAGCTCCAGCTGCGCGCCGTGCGCAGTCTGGCCAAGCGGATGCCCAGTGATCTGCGATGACGTCACTCACATCCCGCGCGCGTAACCCCGGCGGCGTTTTCGTCGTTGTACGGGGTACAGCTCTCAATGGGATGAGGACATGGCGATGATCCGCCGAAAGCGTCACGACTCCCAGGCCTTCGACGAGGCCTGGAACGCTCGCGCGCGCCAGGGCGGCACCGCGTTGGACGCCGAGATCGCCGACCTCGTGCAGGCAGCGGAGCAGATCTGTCAGTCCGCCGTCATCGAGCCGTCCGCAGAGTTCCGTTCGGCGCTGCGCGTGCAGCTGCTCGCCGAGGCCCGAACCGTTCTCGTTCCCGCCGACGCCGAGACGCACCGAGTCCGACTGCCCCGCCTGCGCGTGCAGGTGCCGTCGTACGCCGTACGTCGCCGCATTGCCGGCGCAACCGCCGCGTTCGTCGGTGCGGCCGGATTCGTGGGCATGGTCAGCACCAGCGCGCAGGCCCTGCCCGGCGAGATGCTCTACCCGGTCAAGCGCGGCGTCGAGAACGTGCAGCTCGCCTTCCAGGGCGACGACACGACGCGTGGAGAGTTCCGGCTTGCGCAGGCGTCCGAGCGTCTTGCCGAGGCCCGCCAGCTCACCGACGACGGCTCGGCCCAGAAGGAAGCCCATGTCGCCGACGTGCTCGACGACTTCTCCGCCCAAGCCACCGACGGGTCCGGCGCCCTGTTCCGCTCCTACGACCAGAACGGCTCGGAGAGCTCCATCACCGCAGTCAACGACTTCTCCGCTGCCGCGGCCGCCGACCTCGCGCGACTCGCCGGCGAGGTACCCAGCGATGCCGACCAGTCGTTCCAGGCCGCCGCCAACACCGTCAGCGACCTCATCACCCGCGCATCACGGCTGTGCTCCAGCTGCGTCACGGCTGACATCGGAAGCTTGGTGGGGGCAGTCACGGCTCTCGACGGCGCCCCGACGACCTCAGCATCACCGAACGCCGGTCCCGGAACGAGCCCCGGTGCCTCCACCACGAACATCACCCCCGGGTCCGCGGCGGAGCCGAAGCCGACGCTCGGCGTCCCCACGAACCCGCTCGGGCAGTCGCCGCCATCCACCTCGGTTCCCTCCCCCGGCAAGCAGCCGGTGAAAGAGCTCACCGATCCGATCACCGGCGCGCTCCTCGGCGATGAGACCCAGCCCGGGCTCGTGCCCAGCCTGCTCAACGGCGTGCTCGGCAACCAGCCGTAGCTCGTCCGCGCGGGCTCAGAAGAAGGCGTTGCCCCGGTCGACCAGCAGCCCGTAGAGCGTCTGCTGGATGGTTTCACGCACCTGGTCGGTCACGTTGAACAGCAGCATCGGGTCGTCGGCCGCCTCCGGCTCGTACGCGTCGGTGCGGATCGGCTCACCGAACTCGATGATCCACTTGCTCGGCAGCGGAATCATGCCCAGCGGGCCGAGCAACGGGAAGAACGGCGTGACCGGCAGGTACGGCAGCCCGAGAAGACGCGCCAACGAGGGCACGTTGCCGACCAGCGGGTAGATCTCCTCCGCCCCGACGATCGAGACCGGGACGATCGGCACCTGGGCACGCATCGCCGACGAGACGAACCCGCCACGGCCGAATCGCTGGAGCTTGTATCGCTCCCCGAACGGCTTGCCGATGCCCTTGAAGCCTTCGGGCCACACTCCGGCGAGCTCGCCGCCGGTGAGCAGCCGTTCGGCATCGGCCGTGCACGCCAGGGTGGCACCCACCTTGCGGGCCATCTGGCCCACGAACGGAAGGGCGAACACGAGGTCGGCACCGAGGGGTCGCAGGTTGCGACCGCTGTACTTCTTGACCGCGTAGCCGGTGATGATGCCGTCGATCGGCACCGTGCCGGAGTGGTTCGCCACCAGCAGGGCGCCGCCCTCGGCGGGAATGTTCTCGATGCCGCGGACCTCGAGCCGGAACCACTTCTCGGCCAGCGGCTCGATGGCGGCGGTGAGAACCTCGGAGATCTGCGGGTCGAAGCCGAACTCATCGACCTCGAAGTCGCCGCTGAGGCGCTTGCGCAGCGCAGCGACGAGAGCGGCAAGGCGGCCTTCCCAGTCCGAGCCCAGCACGCGTTGCGCCGCCTGGACGACCGCGACGACGATCTCGTCGAGCGGGATACCGGCCGGCATCGGGCCGGAACCGGCGGTGCGCGTCTGTCGCGTGGCCTCCTCGGCCGCGGCCGCAGCCGCCGCCGCCGCATCGTCGTCGGTGACCGCTCGCAGCCGTGGCGTGCCCGGCCCACCGGCCGCCGTGCGGGCACCACGGGGATGGGTGTCGCGCGAGCGGTCGGTGGGGCTGGTCTTGGTCGCACCGGCCGAGCCCTTCGGCGGCGAATCGGGCTTCTTGGTCGGGTTGGCGCCCGTCGCGGACTTCTCCTTCGACGCCGAGGATGCCGCCGCAGACTTGGCCTTCTTGACGGGCTTCTTCCCGCCTTGCCCCGGACCGGCCAGCGAGCGGGCGGCCGACGAGGGGGACGTGGACCGGTTGCCCCGGCCCGCCTGGCCGCCGGACCCGATGGTGCGGCGTTCGTCGGTCATCGATCTCCTCCGATTCCGGCCAGAATGCCGGGCCGCTGGCTCGCGCGGAACTCCTCGAACGTCTCCTCGGTGCTGCGTTTCGGCTCGTAGCCGAAGATGTCGCGCAGGGCCGAGGTGTCGACCACCCGACCGTACGTCAGCACGCGGTGCAGGTCAGGTGAGATCTCGCCGCCCATGAGGCGGATGGCCCGGCGAGCCAGCATCGCGAATCCGGGCGGAGGCAACGGGATCACCGGCTTGCCGAGACGGCGGGACACCTGCGACAGCAGCATGATCCCGTCGCCGGCGACATTGAAGGTGCCCGGTCGATCGGCCTTGACCGCGGCGGTGATGACGGCCAGGGCGTCGTCGAGATGGGTGAACTGCAGCCGGGGGTCGAATCCGAGCGCCGACGGCAGCATCGGGTTCGCGAAGTAGTTGCGCAGCGGTGTCTCGATGTCGGGATGCAGAACCTGGGCATACCGCAAGGTCGTGATGATGACTTCCGGACGACGCCTCGCGAAGCCGCGCACGTAGCTCTCGACCTCGACGGCGTCCTTGGGGAACCCCGTGCGGGTGCCACCCTGCGCCGAGGACGACTCGGTGAACATCGCCGGGTCCCTCGGCGACGTGCCGTACACGGCCGTCGACGAGCCGAGCACGAACTTGGAGATCTGGGCCGAACGCTGGCAGGCAGCGAGCAGCTGCATGGTCCCGATGACGTTGCGCTCCTTGGCGCCGCTGCCACCGCGGAACATCTCCGACGGATTCACGTCGAGGTGGACGACCGTGTCGACGTCCTCGACGGCCATCACCTTGCCGACGACAGGGGTGCGGATGTCGGCACGAACGAACTTGACACCACCGAGGTCGCCCTCGGGCGGTCGCGTGTCGATGCCGACGACGCGGTCGATGCCGGAGTCGGCGCCGAGGTCGGCCAGGGTGCGTGAGACGCGCGAGGCGAAGGTGCCGGCGACACCGGTGACGAGAACGACCCGGCCCATGGGGCTACTTGCCGAGTTTGCGGCGCTGCACCCGCGTGCGCTTGAGCATCTTGCGGTGCTTCTTCTTCGACATCCGCTTGCGACGCTTCTTGACTACTGAACCCACAAATGACCCTTTGACTTCTGGTGGACGAAGCTCCAGCGTACGGGGTACGCCTTGAATGGCGTCATCCGGCCTGGAAGAAGGACTTGGACAGGTAGTCCTCGACGGCACCCTCGGGGACCCGGAACGAACGGCCCACTCGCACGGCCTCGAGCTCGCCGGCGTGGACGAGACGGTAGACCGTCATCTTGGACACACGCATCTGTGCCGCGACTTCTGCCACGGTCAGGAAGTTCGGCCCCGATGCCATGCCAACCACCTGCTTCCACTGCCTACCCATGTTGGGGGGCACGCGCGCTCTCCGGCTTCCCCACCGGAGAGGAAGCGCGCGTGCTTGGGCATGAGCGTAGTGCCTCATGGGGCACGAGGGGTAGCAGAGTCGAAAGTTGCCCTTATGACGGGACATATCACGCCTTGCACAGGTTCGGACGGCTATGTGGTCAAATCGATCCCCAGCAGCGGAAACGACTCCGTCCGGGTGGCCTGAACGCATCGGTCGAGCCAGCTCGCGGGGTCGTACCCGAGATCCCAGTCGCGGTACCCGGGGGATCGCCCGTCGGTCATCCGCTGCGGTGCCGGGCGGCCGCTGAGCCGTTCGACCTCGGCCCGCCAGCCGGTCGTGGTCGGGGTCGCGGGGTCGACCGGGGCACCGGCCAGGATGCCGAGCAGGTGCGACCAGATGCGCGGCACCACGTCGGTGACGGCGTAGCCGCCGCCGCCGGTGACGACCCACCGGCCGCCGGTGAGCTCCTCGGCGAGCTGCTCGAGGACGAGGTAGGACGCCCGCTGTCCGTCGATGCTCAGCATCAGGTTGGTGAGCGGGTCGTCCATGTGCGAGTCGCAGCCGTGCTGGGTGACCAGGACGTCGGGGCCGAAGGCTCTCAGCACGTGCGGCACCACGGCGTGGAACGCGCGGAGCCAGCCGGCGTCGGACGTGCCTGGCGGCAGCGCGACGTTGACCGATGTTCCTTCCGCACCAGGGCCGCCGGTCTCGGTGGCGAACCCGGTGCCGGGGAACAGGGTCTGCGGTCCCTCGTGGATCGAGACCGTGAGAACCCGGGGGTCGTCGTAGAAGATCGCCTGCACTCCGTCGCCGTGGTGTGCGTCGACGTCGACGTAGGCCACCCGCTCGGCGCCGTGGTCGAGCAACCACTCGATGGCGAGAGCGACGTCGTTGTAGATGCAGAACCCGCTCGCCGCGTCGGGCATCGCGTGGTGCAGACCGCCGGCGATGTTCGCTGCGCGCTTGGTCTCGCCGGACCAGACCCGGCGGGCCGCCTCGATGCTGGCCCCGGCGATGAGAGCTCCCGCCTCGTGCATCCCGGCGAAGACGGGGTTGTCCATCGTGCCGAGCCCGACGGCCGGGTCCGGACGGGACGGGTCGGCGCTCACGGCCCGGACGCAGTCGATGAACTCGGGCGTGTGGACCCGGGCGAGCTGCTCGACCGAGCAGGCGTCGGCGCCGACGACGTCGAGCAGGTCGATGATCCCGAGCTCACGGGCGAGCAGCATCGTCAGCTCGACGCGGACCGGGGCCATCGGGTGGGCCTGACCGAAGTTGTAGCCGGTGAGCCGGTCGTCGAAGACGAGGCTCGCGCGGTCGGACATGGCGGCGAGCCTAGCGGCCATCGCTCGAGGGCGCCGAGAGCTCCTCCGACCGGCGAGCCGCAGCCAGCACGCCGGCGACGATGCCGTCGTGCACCCCGTGCTCGTCGAACGTCTCGATGGCGGCCGCGGTCGTGCCGTTCGGCGACGTGACGCGGCGGCGCAGCTCGGTGGCGTCGTCGTCGGAGGTCGCGAGCAGCTTGGCCGCGCCGACCAGGGTCTGGGTCGCGAGGGTGCGTGCCGTGCCCGGGTCGAGGCCGGCCGCCACGCCGCCGTCGATCATGGCCTCGGCGAGGTAGAAGACGTACGCCGGGCCCGAGCCGGAAACCGCCGTGACGGCGTCCTGGCCGCTCTCGTCGACGACCGCGACGCGGCCGCCGGTCGACAGCAGGGCGCGCACCTGGTGAAGCCGCTCGTCGTCGCAGGACGTGCCGGGCGAGATGCCGAACATCCCTTCGCCGACGAGCGCCGGGGTGTTGGGCATGGCCCGGACGACGGAGACGCCGTCCGGCAGAGCCGCCTCGATGGCGGCGATCCGGATGCCCGCGGCAAGCGACACCACGGTGGCGTTGGAGTCGACGGCCGGGGCGATCTCCTGCAGGAGCGCAGGCACGTCCTGGGGCTTGACCACGATCAGCACGACGTCGGCCCCGCCGACTGCGGTGGCGTTGTCGGTGACATCGACGCCATGGCGCTCGCGCAGCTCCTCGGCGCGCTCAGCGAGCTTTTCGCTGACGACGAGGTCGGTGGCGGGGTGGCCGGCGCCGAGCAGGGCCGAGAGCAGCGTCTCGCCCATGACGCCGCCACCGAGGATCGCGATCCGGGTCGACATGCGGACCACACTAGTGTCGGGGCGTGCGCCTGCGACCTGACCCGTTCATCGTCGCGCTCATCTCCTCGGCGATCCTGGCGTCGTTCGTGCCGGCCACCGGGAACGGCCTCGACGTGCTGAAGGACGTCTCCCTGGTGGCGATCGGGCTGCTGTTCTTCCTGTACGGGTCGCGGCTGTCGACGCCCGACGCACTCGCCGGGCTGAGGAACTGGCGATTGCACGCTCTCGTGCTGGCCACCACGTTCGCCCTCTTCCCGCTCCTGGGCCTGGCCGCGCAGCTGCTGGAGCCGACGATCCTCACCCCCGCGCTGGCCAGTGGCGTCCTGCTGCTGTGCCTCATGCCGTCGACCGTCCAGTCGTGCGTCGTGTACACCCGCATTGCGGGCGGCAACGTGGCCGGCGCTGTGGTGAGCGCCTCCCTGTCGAACCTGATCGGCGTCTTCCTCACCCCGGCCCTCGTGGCCCTGCTGATGACCGCCGAGGCCCACGTCGACGCCAACTCGGTGCTGCGCATCGTGCTGCAGCTGTTCCTTCCGTTCGTCGTCGGCCAGCTCGCGCGGCCGGTGCTGAGCCGGTGGGTGGCGCGGCAGGACCACCGATTGCGCTTCTTCGAGCGCGGCAGCATCGTGCTGGTCGTCTTCGTCGCCTTCAGCGAGGGCGCAGAGGCCGACATCTGGTCGTCGTTGACGGTGTGGTCGGTCGTGGCGCTGGCCGCCGTGTGCCTCGGCCTGCTCGTCCTGGCCATCAGCTGGACCGTGGTGGCCGGTCGCGCCCTCGGCTTCTCCCGGTCCGACCGGATCCCGATCCTGTTCTGCGGCTCGAACAAGAGCCTGGCGAGCGGGTTGCCCATCGCCTCGGTCCTCTTCACCGGAGGCACCGTCGCCCTGCTGATCCTGCCGCTGATGCTGTACCACCAGATGCAGATCATCGCGGGAGCGGTCATCGCCACCCGGCTGTCGAGAACCGCCGACCACACCTGACGCGGCTCGCGGCGCGTGCTCTCAGCGGGAGGCGTGGAGCCGGGCGAAAGCGAGCGACTCCAGCAGGTCGGCCTCGCGCGCCTCCTGGTCGGAGGCCTTGCGGGTGTTGATCTCGACGACGATCTCGCCGGTGAAGTCGGACGCACCGACGTGCTCGAGGAACCCCTGCGCGGGCTGGCTCCCCCGGCCGGGGACGAGGTGCTCGTCCTTCGGAGAGCCCGATCCGTCGGTCAGGTGGACGTGGGCCAGTCGACTCCCGAGCGCCCGCGCCATCTGCAGCGCGTCCTCACCTGCGGTGGCACTGTGCGAGAGGTCGACGGTGACGTTGGCATAGGCCTCCTGCACCGGGTCCCATCCGGGCGCGTAGGCCTGGAACTCGCGCTTGCCCGTGCGCCACGGATACATGTTCTCGACCGCGACCGCGATCGAGTACTGCTGCTCGAGGTCGGCCACTCCCTCGACGAATCCCCGCGCATAGTCGCGCTGCCACCGGAAGGGCGGGTGGACGACGACCACGTGCGCGCCGACCTCGAGGGCCATCTCGGCGCTGCGATGCAGCTTCCCCCACGGGTCCGTGCCCCACACGTGTTGCGTCAGCAGCAGGCAGGGCGCGTGCACGGACACGATCGGGATCTCGTGGAACTCGCTGAGGGCCCGGACCGCCTCGATGTCGCCACTGACCTCGTCGATGCTGACCATGACCTCGACCCCGTCGAATCCGAGACGGGCGGCCGCCTCGAAACCGCTGGCCGTCGAGCCGGGGTACACCGACGACGTCGAGAGCGACACCCGGAGCTGAGACCGTTCGCGCGAGCCTGAAGGGGTCCCGGGCTCGCGATCGGACTGGTCGGACACGAAGTCCAGCGTAGAGGGGCGGCGATGGACGCCGACCTAGAGATGGTCGAGATGGCGCAGGAGGACTCCCTCGCGCAGTGCCCAGGGGCAGATCTCCAGCGAGTCGAGCATGAACAGGTCCATCGCCGCCTCGGCCACGATGGCTCCGGCCCGGATCTGGTGGGCCCGGTCGTTCGAGACGCCGGGCAGGTCCGCGATCTCCTTGTCGTCCATGACGGCCATCTGCCCCACGAATCGGGAGAGGTCGTCGCGGCGGAGCTCTCGACGCACGAACTGGCCGTCCTCCGCGGGGGCCGCGCCGCAGATCCGGGCCAGCGAACGGAAGGTCTTGCTGGTCGCGACGGCGTGGTCGAACGCCCCGCCACGCAGGATCGCACCGGCATCGTCGGCGATCGTCGTACGAACGTGCAGCCGCAGGTCTGCCACCGAGCGTCCGACGTCGAGCCAGTCACGGGTGAGCCGTGCGGCCCCGAGCGAGAGCGACTGCGCGACGTCCGGCACCTCGTCGGAACCCACCGCGATCTCCAGGGACCCACCGCCGATGTCGAACACCCCGAGGCGCCCGGACGACCAGCCGAACCAGCGGCGGACCGCCAGGAACGTGAGCTGAGCCTCGTCCTCGCCCGGAAGGACCTCGATGTCGACGCCGCTGGCGTCGCGGACGGCGGCCAGCACGTCGTCGGCGTTGACGGCGTCGCGAACGGCGGACGTGGCGAACGCGAGCACGGAGGCGCAGCCGTTCTCCTCGGCCTCCGACCGCGCCTCGGTGACGTACTTGACGAGTCGGGAGACGCCCTCGGCGTCGACCGCGCCGGCGTCGTCGAGATGCTCCGACAGGCGCAAGGACTCCTTGAAGGAGTGGGCCGGGATCGGCGGCCCGCCGCGATAGGCGTCGACGATCAGCAGGTGCCCGGTGTTCGAGCCGATGTCGAGGACGCCCAAGCGCATTCCCCCATTCTCCCATCGAAGCCCAACGGGGCGACACGTAGAGTGGAACGATGCCTGAAGTCGAGCTGGGATTTCCCCGTCAGTGGGTCGAGTTCCCCAATCCCGACGACGCATCCGAGATGTTCCGCTGCGACCTCACCTGGCTGACGTCGAGGTGGACCTGCATCTTCGGCGCCGGCTGCCCCGGAATCTTCGACACCAGCCCGGAGGCGGGCTGCTGCACGCTCGGTGCACACTTCGCCGACGAGGCCGACCACGCGCGCGTGGCCCGGGCCGTCGACCGCCTGACGCCGGAACGCTGGGAGCGGCACGACGAGGGCGCGCCGGCCCAGGGCGGTTGGACCGACCACGACGACGAGGGCGAGCTCAAGACACGCGTCGTCGACGGAGCCTGCATCTTCCACAACTCGCGCGACTTCGCCGGCGGTTACGGCTGCGCCCTGCACGGGCTCGCCCTGGCCGAGGGTGTCGAGCCGTTGACGCTCAAGCCCGACGTCTGCTGGCAGCTCCCCATCCGTCGACAGTTCCGGGAGATCGACCCGGGCGACGGCAGCACCTACACCGAGGTGTTGATCGGCGAGTACACGCGTGCCGGCTGGGGCCCCGGAGGGGCCGATCTCGACTGGTACTGCTCGTCCAACACCGAGGCGCACGTCGGCATGGAACCCGTCTACGTCGCCAACCGTGCCGAGCTCGTCGAGCTCATGGGTGCGGCCGGTTACGCAGAGCTGACCCGGCACTGCGAGTCGTTCGCGTCCGGGGGACGACCGTCGCCGCATCCAGCAGGCCAGTCCTCGACGTAGACCACCCCGATGTCGGGCGCCGTGGATGCGTCTGGCAACAATGTTCCATGCACCTCGACCATCTCTCCTTCGCCGCCGGACCGACCGGCCTCGCCGGCACGACCGCCGAGCTGGGCCGGGCGCTGGGGTCGACATTCCACGACGGCGGACCACATCCACGGTTCGGCACCCGCAACATGATCATGCCGCTCAAGAACCGCCAGTACCTCGAGGTCGTCGAGGTCCTCGACCATCCCGCCGCCGACAAGGCCGTCTTCGGCCAGGCCGTGCGTGAACGCTCCGACGCCGGTGGCGGCTGGCTCGGCTGGGTCGTCGCCGTCGACGACATCAGCGGCGTCGAGCACCGGATGGGACGCCACGCGGTGCCCGGCAACCGCCGCCGCCCCGACGGGTTCAACCTGGAGTGGCAGCAGATCGGCGTCCGCGGCATGGTGGCGGACCCGCAGCTTCCGTTCGTCACCTGCTGGGAGATCGACCCGGCCGAGCACCCCTCCCAGATGGCGCCCAGCGAGCTCGAGCTCACGGCGCTGGAGATCGCCGGCGACCCGCAGCGGGTGGCCGACTGGCTCGGCGCCGACGCCATCACGGCGCTGGAGAACATCAAGGTCGAGTGGGCTGCGCCGCACGGCACGCCGGGCATCCTCGCCGCCACGTTCGCCACTCCGTCCGGCGACGTCCGCATCTGACGTCCGAGCCTCCCGCTTCCGTCCCCAGCGGCCCCTAGGGTTGCTGGCATGGCAGCCACCAGGACCAAGCCGGCCCGCCCCGGTTACGCGTGTGCCGAGTGCGGCTGGACCACCTCCAAGTGGGCCGGGCGTTGCGGGGAGTGCCAGGCGTGGGGCACCGTTGACGTCGCCGGCGGCGCCCGCCCTGCCGGTCGCACCACCGCCGCTCCGGTCGCCGCGGCGGCCCGACCCATCACCGAGATCTCGGTCGACGACGCACGCTCCGTGCCGTCGGGCATCGGCGAGCTCGACCGCGTGCTCGGCGGGGGCGTCGTGCCGGGAGGCGTCCTGCTGCTCGCCGGCGAGCCGGGCGTCGGCAAGTCCACCCTCCTGCTCGAGCTGGCCGCCCGCTGGGCCCAGGCCGGCCGCCGCACGCTGTACGTGTCCGGCGAGGAGTCGGCCGCGCAGGTCCGGCTCCGGGCCGAGCGCACGGGCGCCCTCCACGACCAGCTGTACCTCGCCGCCGAGACCGACCTCGGCGCGCTGCTCACGCACATCGACGACGTCACGCCCTCGTTGCTGGTCGTCGACTCCGTGCAGACCATCGGATCGGCCGACGTCGACGGCGTGCCCGGCGGCGTCACCCAGGTGCGCGAGGTCGCCTCGGCGGTCATCCAGCGCGCGAAGGCGGCCGGCATCGCCACTCTTCTCGTCGGGCACGTCACGAAGGACGGTTCCGTCGCCGGTCCGCGCGTGCTCGAGCACGTGGTCGACGTCGTCCTGCAGTTCGAGGGCGACCGCGCCTCGCGCCTGAGACTGCTCCGCGCCGTCAAGAACCGATTCGGTCCGGTCGACGAGATCGGCTGCTTCGACCTCGCCGACACCGGACTCGTCGAGGTCCCCGATCCCACCGGCCTGTTCGTGTCCCGGCACGCCGCGCCGGTGCCCGGCACCTGCCTCACCGTCACCATGGAGGGCCGGCGTCCGCTGCTCGCGGAGGTCCAGGCGCTCAGTGTCGGAACCAACGCCCCGTCGCCGCGGCGCACCTCCAGCGGCCTCGACTCATCGCGGGTCGCAATGGTGCTGGCCGTGCTCACCAAGCACTGCGGCGTCGACCTGTCCCGGCACGACGTCTACACCGCCTCGGTGGGCGGCGCCAGACTCGTCGAGCCCTCGGTCGATCTCGCCGTGCTGGTGGCCACGGCCTCGGCCGCCACCGGCCACGTGGCTCCGGCCGACCTGGTGGCTCTGGGCGAGGTCGGCCTGGCCGGCGAGGTCCGGCCGGTCCGACACCTCACCGAGCGCCTCCGCGAGGCGGCGCGGCTCGGCTTCCGCCGGGCGCTGGTGCCCGCGGGTTCGCCCGGACTCGACCAGCTCGACGCCGACCTCGAGGTCACCGCCGTGCCCGACGTCGCCGCTGCGGTGGCACGTCTCGCCAGGCCGGGTGGGCAACGAGAGCCCTAGACTGTCTCCGACCTCAACCACTTTCCTTCAGGCACCGACAGGAGCACCGTGTTGTCCACCGACCTCCGGGCGGCCCTCGCGACGATCGCACCGGGCACCGACCTCCGCGAGGGACTCGAGCGAATCCTGCGCGGACGCACCGGCGCCCTGATCGTCATCGGTCACGACCGCGACATCGAGGCGATGTCCACCGGCGGCTTCGCGCTCGACGTGCCGTTCACCGCCACCGGGCTTCGTGAGCTGGCCAAGATGGACGGCGCGATCATCCTGGACAAGGACCTCAAGTGCATCTTGCGGGCCGGTGTCCACCTGATGCCCGACCCGGCGATCCACACCGAGGAGTCCGGTACCCGGCACCGCACCGCCGACCGGGTCGCCCGCCAGACCGGCGCGCCGGTCATCTCCGTCTCGGCCTCGATGCACATCATCGCCCTGTACCTCGGCGAGACCCGCCACGTCCTCGAGGACGCCGCAGCCGTCATCGGCCGGGCCAACCAGGCCATCGCCACGCTGGAGCGCTACCGCAACCGTCTGGACGAGGTCTCCGACGCTCTCTCCGCGCTGGAGATCGAGGACCTGGTCACCGTCCGCGACGTCGCGGCGGTGGCCCAGCGGCTCGAGATGGTGCGCCGAATCGCCAGCGAGATCGACACGTACATCCTGGAGCTGGGTGTCGAGGGTCGCCTGCTGGACCTCCAGCTCGAGGAGCTCATCGCCGGCGTCGATCCCGAGCGCGAGCTCATCGTCCGTGACTACCTGCCCACCGGGCGCCGTCCGCGCAGCGTCGGAGCGGTGCTGGAGGCGCTCGCGGCAATCGACTCCGCCACCCTGGTCGAGATCGGCTCGGTGGCCGAGGCACTCCGGATCGGCAGCGAGGACTCCCTCGACACATCGGTCTCCCCTCGCGGGTACCGGCTGCTCGCCAAGGTGCCGCGGCTTCCAGATGCCGTGGTCGACCGACTCGTCGACCACTTCGGCAGCCTGCAGAAGCTCCTCGCGGCGAGCGTCGAGGACTTGCAGGCCGTCGAGGGCGTGGGCGACCAGCGCGCTCGCGGCGTGCGCGAAGGCTTGTCCCGGCTGGCCGAGTCGAGCATCCTCGAACGCTACATCTGAGGCCCGGCATGGCGGCGGTCCCGGAGTGCCCCGGGTGCGGCGAGGCGGAGGCCTTGCACGGTGCCCCGGTGGGCGACGACATCGAGATCACGTGCGGATCGTGCGGTCTCACCTGGCTGCGCGGCGCCCGCCGCTGTGCATCCTGCGGGGGCGACGACATCGTCGACCTCCCTCAGGTGATGACTCGGCGCCCCCGCGGCAACCAGGTGGCCATCGTCGGTCGGCGCCAGGTGCCGTTGTGCCGGACCTGTGATCGCGCGGCGGTGGACTCGTACTTCGCCACCAACCGCCCGGTGGCGGAGAACTACGCATCGGTGGCCGTGCTCGGGTCCATCGCCCCCGAACCCGACGGCGACCCGGCCCGCCGAGCCCGAACGCGGGCCGACCGCCCGCCCAGGCCGTCGGGACACGGGGTGGCACCGGCCCAACCGTCACCGGCCGCTGCGACGACCCCGCCGGAGCACCCCACGGTGCGCCACGGCATCGAGTCCGCTCTCGGCGTCACGCCCGGGCTCGACAGCCTCGCGCTGGTGCTGCTCGGCCGCTTCCTCGGCCCCGCACGTCGGCTCGAGGACGTGGAACGCGACGTCTCCCCCCAGGATCTGGCGACGTGGTTCCAGCAGACCTGGGGCGGGCGGGACGGTGCGGCTCGCGACTCCGCTCTCAACGCCGTGACGGCGGTGTTCGCCCATTGGCTCGACGCCGGCTGGATCGAGACGGACGCGTCCGTCACCCTGCGCTGACCCCGTGTCTCAGCCGTCCGACGACTTCTTCTTCTCGTCGGCCTTCTCGTCGGCCTTCTTCTCGTCGGCCTTCTTCTTGTCGGGTCGGGGCGCGGGATCGAGGCTGAACGTGGCCCGGCCCGGCTCGCCGCCCAACGTGCCGACCTGGATCGTGTAGCGACCGGGGGTCGCCCAGCCTTCCTTCGACGAGCACGCGGGTCCGGATCCGCGTCCGCTCCACTCCACCGGCACGAGCGTCGACCAGCCCGGCGCGAGCTTGACGGGCTCCGTCAGCAGTGCGGTCTTGCAGACGGTGGAGTCCCAGATCGCCGTCTTCCCGGCACTGATCACGACCAGCAGATCGGTGCCGTCGGCGGTGAAGGTGCAGGGCTTCGCGGACGTGGATCCGATGCTCAGGTCGATCGCGACCGCTTGCCGAGCCTTCTGCCCGTCGGCGACCGAGGGCGTCATGCGGATCGACTCCGGATCGCAGGCCGACGACCCCGACACGAGCGCGACGGTGGTGGTGCCGTCCGTCGGAGCCGGGTCGGCCGTCTTCGCCGGGGCGGCGTCGGGTGCCGGAGCAGACACCGGCCGCTCGTCGCTGCCGCCGGGCCACAGCCTGAGGGCCGCCCAGACCAGGAGGATCAGCACGGCCAGGAGCAGCAGACGGCGGCGCCAGTAGATCTCGGCTGGCAGGCGGCGCTGACTCACGGTTCCACGCTAATCGCCGCGGGCCGCCGTGCGAGGATCGACGCGCCATGACGCATCCCCTGCACCACGACGTCCTCACGTGGTTCGACCGCTCCGCGCGCGACTTGCCGTGGCGCCGCGACACCTCCCCGTGGTCGGTCCTGGTCTCGGAGGTCATGCTCCAGCAGACGCCGGTGAGCCGGGTGCTGCCGGTCTTCGCGCTCTGGATGGCCCGGTGGCCGACGCCGGCCGCCTTGGCGGCCGAACCGGTGGGCGAGGCCATTCGAGCCTGGGGTCGGCTCGGCTATCCCCGACGTGCTCTGCGCCTGCATGCTGCTGCGGCGTCGATCGTCGATCGTCATGGCGGGGAGGTGCCGTCCGACCGCGAGACGCTCCTGACCCTGCCGGGAGTCGGTGACTACACGGCGTCGGCCGTGGCGTCGTTCGCCTTCGGCGGCCGTCACGCCGTGCTCGACACCAACGTGAGACGGGTCCTGGCGCGCGCCGTCGAGGGCGTCGCCTTTCCCGCGCCGTCCGTCACGGCAGCCGAGCGCGCTCTCGCGGAGTCGATGCTGCCGGCGCAGGATGCGCACCGGTGGGCTGCCGCCACGATGGAGCTCGGTGCGCTGGTGTGCACGGCCCGGGCGCCCCGATGTGCGGCGTGCCCGATCGCCGATCAGTGCCGGTGGCGGGCGGACGGGTACCCCGAGCACGACGGACCGCCTCGCCGTGGGCAGGCCTGGGCCGGAACGGACCGACAGGTCCGGGGTCGCCTGATGGCGGTCCTGCGGGAGGCGGACGGGCCGGTTCCGAAGTCACGGCTCAACGAGGCTTGGCCGACGACCGGCAGCGCGAGCACTGCCTCGACGCCTGGTCGCCGACGGGCTGGCGGAGCCGGTTGACGACGACCACTTCACCCTCCCGCGCTGATCAGGCGAGGGCGTCAGCGAGGTCCTCGACGATGCCGCGCGACGCCCCTTCGTCGTCCAGGGGCTGGTCGAGCATGATGCCGTTGAAGGCTGCGTCGATGACGACGGCGAGTCGCTCGGCTCTCGGCCCGGCTCCGGAACGGCCCAGGTGGGCGACGAGGCTCGACATCCAGACGTCGTTGGAGGCACGCACCGAAGCCGCGTACGGCTCGCGTCCGAACAGGCCGAGAGCCGCTGCCTCGACGTAGAGGCGCTGGCAACGACTCAGCTGCGGCACCTCGACGGCGTCCCAGAGGTCCAGCACGGCCTGCCGTACCGATGGCGACGCCGGCAGCTCGCTGATGGTCCGGGTGGCGCGGTCGCTCGACGTGGCCAGAATCGCGGCGACAAGAGCGTCCTTCGACCCGAAGTGGTAGATCAGCATCCGGTCGCTCGTGCCCAGGGCAGCGGCCAGCGGACGCAGGCTCATCCCGATCAACCCGTGCTCGAGGGCATAGTCGGTCGCGTTCTCGGACAGCTCGTCCTGCTTGCTCATGGGGGCGAATGTAGCATGTGCTACGCTTTCTCTGTAGCAACTGCTACGGAATGAGTGGGGACCAGATCATGCTCGTCGCGTCGGCGCTGCTGATGGTCGCGATCGCCACCGAGGTCTTCGCCACCGCCGCCCTCCCCTACGCCCAGGGGTTCACCGAGCCGCGCTGGACCGCGGTCGTCGTCGCCGGGTACGCCGTGTCGATCTGGCTGTTGACCCTCGTCGTGCGGGTCATCCCGGTCTCGATCACGTACGCCATCTGGGCCGGCCTCGGCACGGCCGCCATCGCCGTCGTCGGCGTGCTGTTCCTCGACGAGCCACTGAGCGCCGTCAAGGTCACCGCGATCGCCCTGATCATCGGCGGCGTCGTGATGCTCAACCTGCACGGCGCGCACTGACCGAACACGACGAAGCCCCGCGACCGAGGTCGCGGGGCTTCGTCGTGAGTGGCTACTCCTTGCCGGCCTCGACGGCCGGCGGGATCTCGGCCTCAGGAAGCTCGAGGTCGGCCTTGGCCGTGCCGGTGAACGTGAACGTCGCCTCCGGGCCTTCGCCCTCGATGTCGACGAGCACGATCTGACCGGCTCGCAGCTCACCGAAGAGCATCTTCTCGGCCATGGCGTCCTCGATCTCGCGCTGCACCGTTCGACGCAGCGGACGGGCGCCCAGCACGGGGTCGAAACCGCGAGTGGCGAGCAGCTCCTTGGCCGCCGTGGTGAGCTCAAGACCCATGTCCTTGTCCTTGAGCCGTCGCTCCAGGCCCTCGACCATCATGTCGACCATCTGGATGATCTCGTCCTTGGTGAGCGGCGGGAACACCACGATCTCGTCGACGCGGTTGAGGAACTCCGGCCGGAAGTGCTGCTTGAGCTCCTCGGAGACCTTGGCCTTCATCTTGTCGTAGGACCCCGCGACGTCGTCGGACCGGCTGAACCCCAGGTTGACGCCCTTGGAGATGTCGCGGGTACCCAGGTTGGTGGTCATGATGATGACGGTGTTCTTGAAGTCGATGACCCGACCCTGGGCGTCGGTCAGGCGACCTTCCTCCAGGATCTGCAGCAACGAGTTGAAGATGTCGGGGTGCGCCTTCTCGATCTCGTCGAACAGCACGACGCTGAAGGGCTTGCGGCGCACCTTCTCGGTGAGCTGACCGCCCTCTTCGTAGCCGACGTAGCCGGGAGGCGAGCCGAACAGACGCGAGACGGTGTGCTTCTCGCTGTACTCGCTCATGTCGAGCTGGATGAGGGCGTCGTCGTCGCCGAACAGGAAGTTCGCGAGCGCCTTGGACAGCCACGTCTTGCCGACACCGGACGGTCCGGCGAAGATGAACGACCCGCCCGGACGGAGCGGATCCTTCAGCCCGGCACGAGTGCGGCGGATCGCCCTGGACAAGGCCTTGATGGCCTCTTCCTGACCGATGACGCGCTTGTGCAGCTCGGCCTCCATGTTGAGCAGCCGGCTGGACTCCTCCTCGGAGAGCTTGACGATCGGGATGCCGGTCGCGAGCGCGAGGACCTCGGCGATCAGCTCCTCGTCGACGACGGCGACGATGTCCATGTCGCCGGCCTTCCACTGCTTCTCGCGCTCCACCTTGGCGGTGATGAGCTTCTTCTCCTCATCACGCAGCGACGCGGCAGCCTCGAAGTCCTGCGCGTCGATCGCGCCCTCCTTGCGGCGACGGACGTCGGCGATCTTGTCGTCGAACTCACGCAGGTCCGGCGGTGCCGTCATCCGGCGGATGCGCAGCCGTGACCCGGCCTCGTCGACGAGGTCGATGGCCTTGTCGGGCAGGAAGCGATCGGAGATGTACCGGGAGGCGAGCGTCGCCGCGGCCACCAACGCCTCGTCGGTGATGGTGACGCGGTGGTGCGCCTCGTAGCGGTCGCGCAGACCCTTGAGCATCTCGATGGTGTGCGCGACGGACGGCTCGGCGACCTGGATGGGCTGGAAGCGACGTTCGAGCGCGGCGTCCTTCTCGAAGTGCTTGCGGTACTCATCGAGCGTCGTGGCGCCGACGGTCTGCAGCTCGCCACGGGCCAGCATGGGCTTGAGGATGCTGGCGGCGTCGATGGCGCCCTCGGCGGCACCGGCACCGACGAGGGTGTGGATCTCGTCGATGAACAGGACGATGTCGCCGCGGGTGCGGATCTCCTTGAGCACCTTCTTGAGGCGCTCCTCGAAGTCGCCGCGGTAGCGCGAGCCGGCGACGAGCGCGCCGAGGTCGAGCGTGTAGATCTGCTTGTCCTTGAGCGTCTCGGGCACGTCGCCCCGGACGATGTCCTGGGCGAGGCCCTCGACGACGGTCGTCTTGCCGACGCCGGGCTCACCGATGAGGACCGGGTTGTTCTTGGTGCGGCGGCTGAGCACCTGCATGACGCGCTCGATCTCGGTCTCGCGTCCGATGACGGGGTCGAGCTTGCCCTCCCGCGCGGCCTGGGTGAGGTTGCGACCGAACTGGTCGAGCACGGCGGACGTGCTCGGCGCGCTCTCGCTGGGGGCGCCGGCGGCCTCGGCCTCCTTGCCCTGGAACCCGCTGACGAGCTGGATGACCTGCTGGCGGACGCGGTTGAGGTCGGCGCCGAGCTTGACCAGGACCTGTGCGGCGACGCCCTCGCCCTCGCGGATGAGGCCGAGGAGGATGTGCTCGGTGCCGATGTAGTTGTGGCCGAGCTGCAGCGCCTCGCGCAGGCTCAGCTCGAGCACCTTCTTGGCACGCGGAGTGAACGGGATGTGACCGCTGGGGGCCTGCTGCCCCTGGCCGATGATGTCCTCGACCTGTCCACGGACGGCCTCGAGGGAGATGTCGAGACTCTCGAGCGCCTTCGCGGCGACACCCTCGCCCTCGTGGATGAGACCGAGGAGGATGTGCTCAGTGCCGATGTAGTTGTGACTGAGCATCCGCGCTTCTTCTTGCGCGAGCACGACAACGCGACGAGCGCGATCGGTGAACCTTTCGAACATTCGTCCCCCTCGGACTTGTTCTGTGGTCTTTCAGTCTAGATGCGTCCGGAAAACCGCGCCGCGGTTGTCCGTA
>CAWAGS010000016.1:0-332733 GCA_963781445.1 uncultured Actinomycetota bacterium | reverse complement strand
TTGGCCGAGACGTTCACGATGCCGTTGGCGTCGATGTCGAACGTGACCTCGATCTGTGGCACGCCACGCGGGGCCGGGGGCAGGCCGGTGAGCTCGAAGGTGGCCATCAGCTGGTTGCCGGCCGCCATCTCGCGCTCACCCTGGTACACCTGGATCGCGACGGACGGCTGGTTGTCGTCGGCGGTGGTGAAGACCTCGGACCGCTTGGTCGGGATCGTGGTGTTCCGCTCGATGAGCTTCGTCATCACGCCGCCCTTGGTCTCGATGCCGAGGCTCAGCGGGGTGACGTCGAGGAGGAGCACGTCCTTGACCTCGCCCTTGAGGACACCGGCCTGCAGGCTGGCGCCCACGGCGACGACCTCGTCGGGGTTGACGCCCTTGTTGGGCTCCTTGCCGCCTGTGAGCGACTTGACGAGCTCGACGACCGCCGGCATGCGCGTTGACCCGCCGACGAGCACGACGTGGTCGATGGCCGTGAGGGCGATGCCGGCGTCCTTGATGACGTTCTGGAACGGCGCCTTCGTGCGCTCGAGCAGGTCCGACGTGATCTTCTCGAACTCCGCGCGAGTCAGCGTCTCATCGAGGAACACCGGGTTCTTCTCGGTGTCGACGGTGATGTACGGCAGGTTGATCGAGGTCGACGAGCTCGACGACAGCTCGATCTTGGCGCGCTCGGCGGCCTCGCGGACGCGCGGCATGGCCATCTTGTCCTTGGTGAGGTCGAGCCCGGTGTTGTTCTTGAACCGTGTGACGATCCAGTCGATGATCTTGTCGTCCCAGTCGTCGCCGCCGAGGTGGTTGTCGCCACTGGTGGCCTTCACCTCGATGACGCCGTCGCCGATCTCGAGCAGGGACACGTCGAACGTGCCGCCACCGAGGTCGAAGACGAGGATCGTCTGGTCGTCGCCCTTGTCGAGGCCGTAGGCGAGCGCGGCCGCGGTGGGCTCGTTGATGATGCGGCTGACGTTGAGGCCCGCGATCTCGCCGGCCTCCTTGGTGGCCTGACGCTGGTGGTCGTTGAAGTACGCCGGCACGGTGATGACCGCGTCGGTGACCGGCTCACCCAGGTACGCCTCGGCGTCGCGCTTGAGCTTCTGCAGGATGAACGCGGAGATCTGCTGGGGGTTGAACGTCTTGCCGTCGATCTCGACGCTCCAGTCGGTGCCCATGTGGCGCTTGACGGAGCGGACGGTGCGATCGACGTGGTGACGCCCTGACGCTTCGCGACCTCGCCGGCGAGCACCTCGCCGTCCTTGGCGAAGGCCACGACCGACGGCGTGGTGCGGCGCCCTCCGCGTTGGCGATGACGTGGTTCTCCACCTCGAGACGCAACGACATTCCGTGCCGAGTCTATTCCGACGCACGTGCCATTTTTCCTCCTTTTTCACTATTCTGTCTATTACTATCTCCAACTTCTCACCCGTGTTGTTCTTGAACCGTGTGACGATCCAGTCGATGATCTTGTCGTCCCAGTCGTCGCCGCCGAGATGGTTGTCGCCACTGGTGGCCTTCACCTCGATGACGCCGTCGCCGATCTCGAGCAGGGACACGTCGAACGTGCCGCCACCGAGGTCGAAGACGAGGATCGTCTGGTCGTCGCCCTTGTCGAGGCCGTAGGCGAGCGCGGCCGCGGTGGGCTCGTTGATGATGCGGCTGACGTTGAGGCCCGCGATCTCGCCGGCCTCCTTGGTGGCCTGACGCTGGTGGTCGTTGAAGTACGCCGGCACGGTGATGACCGCGTCGGTGACCGGCTCACCCAGGTACGCCTCGGCGTCGCGCTTGAGCTTCTGCAGGATGAACGCGGAGATCTGTTGGGGGTTGAACGTCTTGCCGTCGATCTCGACGCTCCAGTCGGTGCCCATGTGGCGCTTGACGGAGCGGACGGTGCGATCGACGTTGGTGACGCCCTGTCGCTTGGCGACCTCGCCGGCGAGCACCTCGCCGTCCTTGGCGAAGGCCACGACCGACGGGGTGGTGCGGGCGCCCTCCGCGTTGGCGATGACGGTGGGTTCTCCACCCTCGAGGACGGCGACGACGGAGTTCGTCGTGCCGAGGTCGATTCCGACGGCACGTGCCATGGGGGTTTCCTCCTGTGTTCGCGGTGATTCTGTGGTCTTGGGGATGTTGACGAGTCTCAGTCAGATGACTTGAGTCTGATCGTATCAACTTGCCGCAAGGCCGATCAATTCCGGGTCGGCACCCTAGGCCGTGAGGAGACGCGCCAGCTCGACGAGGGACTGCACCTCGACGTCGGGACGCTCGAAGTGCGCCGGGTAGGGCTTCGCGCCGCGGTTGACGAAGGCGGTCGAGAGACCGGCGCGCGCCGCTCCGTCGATGTCCCAGGGATGGGCCGCCACGAGCATGGTGGCGTCCGCATCCGATCCCAACGTCGCGAGCGCATATCCGTAGGCGTCGGGATGCGGCTTCCAGATGCCGGCGTCGTCGACCGACAGGAAGCGTTCCATCACCTCACCGACACCCGCCTTCGCCAGCAGCGTCTCGGCGATGGCCGCAGCCCCGTTCGTCAGCGTCGCCATGCGGAGACCGGACTCACCCAGCGCCCGCAGGCCGTCGACCACGTCGGGGTGCACGTCCAGCTCGGTGAACGCGCCGAGCACGTGCTCGATCGCCCGCTCGGCATCCACGTCAGGGTTTCCCGACACCAGGGCGCGCATCACGTCGGCGCCGATCTCCTTGAACGAGGCCGGCCGGCCGGTGATGGTCACGGCGAAGCCGTCGCGGAGCAGACCGGCGAACCACGTGGGGGCGAGGTCCGCGGGAAGCCCGACCTCGACGAACCGGTCGCCCATCGGCGACAGGTCGGAGAGCGTCTCGTTGACGTCGAACAGCAGGACGGACGGCTTGCGGTTGGTCGAGTTCGCCATCTCGTCAGGCTACGTCGAGCCGCGCGAGGTCGCACAGGGACAATGGACGCATGCCCGACGACGCCGATCCCCTGCTCGCCGACGCCGCCGAGCGGGTTCGCCGCGAGATCATCGAGATCGCGGTCGACCAGATCTCCAAGCCCATCGCGCACGAGTTCGCCATTCGCATCGAGCTCGACCAGAGCGGCGGCGCGAACACGATCCTCGTCGACGCCCGATCGCGGTCGGTGCAGCCGGTCATGACTCAAGTCCGGGTCGACGTGCTTCCTTCGCCCGACGACGGGTCCGGGCTCGTGGTCGTGCGCGACGCCGGCAGCCACCGGCTCGCCATCGACATGGTCGATGCCCACCCCGATCTCTCCGATGGACTGCGTCACCGGCTGAGCGACTTCGTGGCCGGGTGCATCGCGGCAGCCCTCGCCCGCCTCAACGCCGAGATGCAGCGCAGGCTCGGGCAGCACGGCGGCTGGGCAGGCCGGGGCAGCCCCGAGGCCTGACGCAGACTGTCGTTCCCGGGTCGCCCGTCTCACGCCTCGGCGCACGCGTAACCGCAGGTCCGGCGTCTCGTTGGTGGTGCGCCACGAAAGGGACGAACACACGATGACCCGACGCGCTCTCACCATGCTCACCACTCTGGCCGCCTTCCCCCTGGCTGCCGTCCTCCTGCAGGTCTCGCCGGCCTCAGCACACGAGGAGCGGCCGGCCGGGTTCCCTGACGGCAAGGGCTCGGTTCCCCAGTACCTCGGGCTGACCAACCCGGAGCATCGGGTGGTGTGCACACCGTCGAGTCGCAAGCGGATCGCGGCCATGCCGGCGGGTTCCCTGAAGAAGCGCAACCAGCAGCTGCTGCGTGAGTGCCGCTACGACTCGATCCAGACGGCGATCAACAGCATCAAGAAGCGCAACACCTCGGTCTACGTGCTGCCCGGCGTCTACGACGAGAAGCGCTGGGCCGAGGAGAAGCGGTCGGAGTACTGCTCGCAGCTGAAGACCAGCTCGAACGACCCGCTGGACGCCTCGCAGTACATCGGCTCGATCTCTTCGCCGGAGGCGAACGCGGCCAACGCGGAGTCCAACCCGGTGGCGCTCTCCTACTCCGACCAGGTGCGCTGCCCGCACAACCTGAACCTGATCGCCCTGTTCGGGGACCAGACCCCGGAGAACGACTCGATCCGCTGCGACAGCCGCCTGTGCGGGACACAGATCGTCGGCACGGGGCGCAAGGTGTCAGACGTGCTCATCGACAACAAGTTCACCAAGCTGAACGCCATCCGCGCGGACCGCCTCGGCGGCCTGTACCTGCGCAACTTCACGGTTCAGCAGGCGGAGTTCAACTCCATCTACGTCCTCGAGACCGACGGATTCGCGATCGACCGGGTCACCACGCGCGCCAACGACGAGTACGGCATCCTCGCCTTCGCCAGCGACCACGGGTTGATCGAGAACACCGACAACTACTTCAACGGCGACTCCGGGATCTACCCGGGCTCGGCAGCCGACCTCAACGCCGACAACACCGAGCTCGAGGCGACGCGTTACGCGATCGAGATCCGCAACAACCGCAGCCACGACAACACGCTCGGATACTCGGGCACGGCCGGCAACTCGGTGTACGCCCACGACAACGACTTCTTCGACAACGCCACCGGCATCGCGACGGACTCGTTGTTCCCCGGCCACCCGGGCCTGCCCCAGGACCACGCCCGCTGGAGCAGCAACAGGATCTACGCCAACAACCGCAACTACTACAAGGAGTTCGTCGACACCGGCGTGTGCGCCAAGCCGATGAAGGAGCGCGGCTACATGCAGGGCACGGTGTGCCCGGTGATCCCGACCCCGGTCGGGACGGGCGTGCTCATCGCCGGCGGAAACTACAACACCACCGACAACAACTGGATCTACGACAACTGGCGCTACGGCACGATGCAGTTCTGGGTGCCGGCGCCCCTGCGCGACGAGTTCGACCCGTCGAAGCTCTTCGACACCTCGCACCACAACCACACCACGAAGAACAAGATGGGCTTCCGGCCGGACGGGTCCAAGGCCCACAACGGCATGGACCACTGGTGGGACGACCAGGGCAACGGCAACTGCTGGCAGGACAACACCTACTCACGCGGGACCCGGACGGACAACTTCACCATCGCCCCGCCGTCCTGCGACGCTGGCGGTTCAAAGCTGACGCCCGGACTCGCGGCCAAGGACGCCACCTTCCTCACCTGCAGCCAGTACGACCGCAACGACCCGATCTGGCGGCACCCTCCCGGATGCCTCTGGTTCGAGAGCCCGACGAAGCCGACGGCAGCCACGGCCCAGCCATCGGCGCCGGGCACCCCGGGCCTGCCCGCACCGTCGCTCGGCGTCGTGCTGGGGTTCCCCATGTTCGGTCTGCTGGCACTGGCCGGCCTGCGCCGCACCCGCGGCCTGAGTAGCGGTCGTGGCCGCAGGGCGTAGACGGCTCCGACTGCTGGCGCTCGGCGCGACCCTCGTGGTCGTGCTGGGTTCGGTTGCCGGGTACGCCGTTCTCCGCACCCCGACGGCGCTCACCTCCACCGGGCCGACGGCGGTCACCGGCACCGAGGCGAGCGCGGTCTTCGAGATCGCCGGCCGAACGATCCGGCAGGTCCGCTACCACGACGGCGGCACGCTGGAGTACCGCTTCCGCCTGCGCAACGGCGAGCTCCTGCCCGTGACGGTGGTCGGGATCGACCCTGGGCAGCGCGACGCGCGGCTGTTCGCCTACCGCTCGCTCCAGGACGGCGCGGGGAGCTCTCGGATCACGATCCCCGGCCACGGCACCCGCGAGGTGCACCTGGTGCTGCGGATGGGTGGCTGCGAGAGCCTGTCGGCGCGAGCCGGAAGCTCCGCGGACACCGTGCTGGTGCGGACCGAGCGGCTCGGCCTGTCAGCGGGCACGGTGCGGGTCTCCCTGCCCGAGGAGATCCACACCGGCTCACCTCGTGAGGCCTTCTGCCCCGACTCCACCGCAGACTCCCGCTCGCCCGGCTGAGCCTTCGGAGCGATCAGTCGACGGCCGTCAGCGGCTTCGCGATGTTCTCCAGCGTCTCGCCCTCGGCCTTCACCCCGAGGAATATGGCGACGATGCCCGCGCCGACCATCAGCGCGGCGCCGATGAAGTAGCCGAGGGCGATCCCGGTGATGTCCCCGGAGTCCGTCGCGTTCTCGATCAACCGCCCGAACAGCAGCGGACCGGCGATGCCGCCGATCGCGGTGCCGGTGGCGTAGAAGAACGCGATGCACAGGGCCCGGGTCTCCATCGGGAAGACCTCGCTCGCGGTGAGGTAGGCCGAGCTGGCGCCGGCCGAGGCGAAGAAGAAGATGACCATGCCGAAGATCGTCAGGGTCAGGGCGCTCAGGTCGCCCAGCATCAGTCCGGCCAGCCCCAGCAGCAGGCCGGAGAGGATGTAGGTGCCGGAGATCATCGGGATCCGCCCCACGCGGTCGAACAAGGGACCCAGCGCGAGCGCGCCGACGAAGTTGCTGATCGCGAAGGCGGCGATGTACCACCCGGTCTGCTTGACGTCGAGGAAGGTGCCGAGGGTGTCACCGTAGGTGAAGAAGAACGCGTTGTAGAGGAAGGCCTGCCCGGCGAAGAGTGCCAGGCACAGCACCGTGCGCCGCGGGTAGCGAGCGAACACCGTGTGGGCGATCTCGGCCATGCTGATGGTGCGACGTTGACGGATGGTGATCGTCTCGTCGACGGGGTCGAGGGTGACCTGGTCCTCCTCCTCGACCCGACGTTCGATGTCCTGGACGATGCGCTCCCCCTCGTCCTCCTTGCCGTGGATGAACAACCAGCGCGGGCTCTCCGGCACGTGCCTGCGGACGAGCAGGACGCCGATCCCGAGCACGGCCCCGAGCGCGAACGCGAACCGCCAGCCGAACTCCGGGTTGACGGTGTCCGGGTTGGTGAGCGGGATGGTGAGGAGCGACCCGGCCGCGGCGCCGATCCAGAACGATCCGTTGATGGCGATGTCGATCCGGCCGCGGTACTTCGCCGGGATGAGCTCGTCGATCGCGGAGTTGATCGCCGCGTACTCGCCTCCGATGCCGGTGCCGGTGATGAAACGGCAGGCGAAGTAGAAGGTGGGGTTCATCGAGAAGGCGGTCAGGACGCTGCCGACGAGGTAGACGAGCAGGGTGATGATGAACAGCTTCTTGCGTCCGAACCGGTCGGTGAGCTGGCCGAAGAACAGCGCGCCGAGGCACGCGCCGGCGACGTAGACGGCCCCGGCGAGACCGACGTCGGTGCTGCTCAGGCCGAGCCCGGTGTCGCCGTCCTTCAGCGCGGCGGAGAGGTTGCCGACGATCGTGACCTCGAGCCCGTCGAGGATCCACACCGTGCCCAGCCCCACGACGATCATCCAGTGCCATCGGGCCCAGGGCAGCCGGTCCATGCGGGCGGGAATGTCGGTCGTGATGCGGCCGGTCTCGGCATCGGTGCTCATGGAGAATTCCTACGGCAGTTTTGGCCATCCCGCATGTCGGGTCAGGAGCGCGCCGACCGGATGGTCTCCTGCACCTTCGCGATCGCGAAGCCCCAGGCATCGGACACCGAGACCCGGCCGGGCAAGGAGACCTCGTCGGGATTGGTGATCACGTCGAGGAGAACCGGCCCTCGACGCGCCAGGGCCGAGGCGACGGCCTCGTCGAGCTCTTCCGGCCTCTCGACCCGGATGCCGCGCAACCCACACGCCTCCGCGACGGCCGCGAGGTCCGGGTTCGCGAGGTCGGTGCCGAAGTAGGGCAACCCGCCCTGCTCCTGCTCGAGTCGCACCATGCCCAGGCTGCGGTTGTCGAACACGACGAGGACGACCGGCAGGTCGTACGTGACCGCCGTGAGGATGTCGCCGAGCAGCATGGTCAGACCACCGTCCCCGCAGAACGCCACCACCTGGCGTGAACGGTCGAGCGCCGACGCTCCCAAGGCCTGCGGCATGGCGTTGGCCATCGAGCCGAGATTGAACGAGCCGATCAATCGACGCGTGCCGGTCATCCGGACGAACCTCGACAGCCACACCGTCGACATCCCCGTGTCGGAGGTGAAGATCGCGTCCTGTGCCGCGTGCCGGTCGACGGCTGCCGCGACCGCTTCGGGCCGGATGGCGTGCTCGGGGTTGTCGAACGCCTTGCGGATGACCCCGAGGCGTTCGTGGTCGTAGGCCGGGTCGGCGAGGTGCGACTGGCGCTCCCGCCACGTCGTGTACTCCTCACGCGCCGACTTGAGGTGGCCGCGGTCGTCCTTGCGCAGCACCAGGGGCAGGAGGCCCTCCAGGGTGGGCTCTGCGTGCCCGACGAGGCCGAGGTGCACCCGGGTGCGGCGGCCGACGTGCTCGCCCCTGGCGTCGATCTGGATGACCGTCTTCCCCTCCGGGTACCAGTCGCGGTACGGGAAGTCGGTGCCGACCATCAGGAGGACATCGCAGCCGTCGAATGCCGTCTGGGCGGCCGGGTTGCCGATGAGACCGGACTGTCCCACCTCGAAGTCGTTGTCCTTCTCCAGGCCCTCCTTGGCCTTGATCGTGAGCACCATCGGGGCAGCCAGGGTGTCGGCGAGCGCGAGGACGGAATCGCGCGCGCCGCGCGCGCCCTGACCGACGAGCAGCGTCACCGCGTCGGCTTCGTTGAGAACGGTCGCCGCGGCGGCGAGGTCGTCATGGGGCGGCATGGTGGTCGGATGCGAGTCGACGAACATCGGGGCGGGCGCCGAGGACGGGAGACCCTGCCCGCCGACGTCGCCCGGCAACGTCAGGACCGCAACGCCTTGGTGTGCATGGGCGGCGTTCACGGCCTGCTCGAGCAGGTAAGGGGCCTGCTCGGGCGAGGTGATCGTGCGCGAGTACACGGCGACGTCGTTGAAGACCTGGTCGTTGTCGACCTCCTGGAAGAAGTCGCTGCCGAGCTCGGCCAGGGGCACCTGGCCGCAGATCGCCAGCACCGGGGCGTGTGACTTCTTGGCGTCGTACAGCCCGTTGAGCAGATGGAGCGACCCAGGTCCGACGGTGCCCATGCAGACGGCGAGGCTCCCGGTGAGCTGCGCCTGCGCTGACGCGGCGAACGCGCCGGCCTCCTCATGGCGCACCCCGATCCACTCGATGCGGTCGTCGGTGCGGATCGCGTCGGTCACGGGGTTGAGCGCGTCGCCGACCACCCCCCACACGCTCGTGACGCCGGCGTCGGCGAGGGCAGAGACGATCATCCGGGCAACGGTGGTCATGCAAGCTCCTTGGTTCGGTGAAAGGTGTCAGGGTCGGCAGCAGTCCAGTCGGCCACCCACTCCTCGGGTGGTTCAGCGAGAAGCTCTCCGGGACGCAGCCACCGGTACAGCTCGTCGTAGCCCTGCACGCGCAAGGGCGCGACGACGCGGCGGAGCATCGACGGGTGCAGGTCGGCTGGGTCGGACAGTCCCATCGAGGCGATGATCTGGCCGGCCTCGGCGACGGTCGCCTCGTGGAACTGCTTGACGCGGACGCTCTTGCTCTCGACGTCGAGGGCACGAGCGCGCCGAGGATCCTGGGTCGCGACGCCGACCGGGCACTGGTTGGTGTGACACCGCTGGGACTGCAGGCATCCGGTCGCCATCATCATCGCCCGGGCCGCGTTGGTGTAGTCGGCGCCCTGGATCAGCCGCATCACCAGGCTCACCCCGCTGGAGACCTTGCCGGACGCGCCGATCCGAATCTGGTCCCGCAGCTCCGTCCCGACCAGGGCGTTGTGAACCGTGACCAGGCCCTCGGTCAAGGGCGTTCCCACGCGGTCCTGGAACTCCAATGGTGCCGCGCCGGTTCCGCCCTCTGCTCCGTCGACGACGATGAAGTCCGGGGCGACGCCTTCGGCCCGCATGGCCTTGCACATCGCGAGGACCTCGCGTGGCGACGACACGCACATCTTCATGCCCACCGGTTTGCCCCCGGCAAGCTCGCGCATGCGGGCCAGGAACAGGACCATCTCGCGCGGCGTGGAGAACACGCGGTGGAATGAAGGGCTCACCACCTTCTCGCCCGGCCGGACGCCTCGCGCGTCCGCGATCTCCTGACTGACCTTGGCCCCGGGCAGGACACCACCCAACCCCGGTTTCGCACCCTGGCTCAGCTTGAGCTCGACGCATTTCACGACCTGGTGCGCCGCCTTGTCGGCGAACTGGTCGCCGTCGAAGTCGCCGTCAGAGGTGCGCGCGCCGAAGTATCCGGTGCCGATCTCCCAGACGATGTCGCCGCCGTTCTCCAGGTGGTACGCGGTGAGTCCGCCTTCGCCGGTGTCCTGGGCGAACCCGCCGAGCGCGGCACCTTTGTTCATGGCACGGATCGCGTTGGCCGACAGTGCGCCGAAACTCATCCCCGAGACGTTCAGCAGCGACATGTCGTAGGGCTGTGTGCAGTCGGGGCCGCCGATGCGGACGCGGTGCGGCTCGTCCGGGGGCAGGACCGGCACGGTGGAGTGCCGCAGGAACTCATAGCCCACCTCGTCGACGTCGAGCTCGGTGCCGAACGGCTTCTCCCCGTGGATGCCCTTGGCTCGTTCGTAGATGATCGAACGATCGTTGCGATCGAAGGGACGGCCGTCGAAGTTCCGCTCGATGAAGTACTGCTGGAGCTCTGGTCGGATCGACTCCAGCAGATAACGCATGTGGCCGAGCACCGGATAGTTCCGCAGCACCGAGTGTCGCTTCTGGACCAGGTCCCAGACGCCGAGGAGCACCAGGAGGCACAGGATCCCGGCAAGGACCAGCCACGCCCAGGAGCCGACGGCACCGGCCACGGCCGTGAGCACGAGCAGGATCGACAACAGGATCAGGAGCAGGAAACGGGCCATTCTTCGTTTCTACCTGCAACCACCAACCCGCGCAGGTCGGCCGGCGACGCCTAGTCTCGTCCGTGTGACCGACATGCATGACCTCGACGCCACCGGCCAGGCGGCCCTGCTGCGCAATCGCGAGACCACATCCGTCGAGCTCGTCACCACCACCTCGACCGCCTCGCCGCCCACGCCGAGACGCTCGGCGCCTTCATCACCGTCACGGCCGACCAGGCGCTGGAGCGGGCGGCCGCGGCCGACGCGCTCCTGTCCGACCCTGCATCCGATGCGCCGGCGTTCTGCGGCGTGCCCACCGCATTCAAGGACCTCACCGCGACGGCCGGCGTGCGCACCACGATGGGCTCGGCCGTCATGCGCGACAACATTCCTCCGGCCGACGCCTACGTCGTCGAGCTGATCCAGCGAGCCGGGTTCATCAGCCTCGGCAAGACCAACACCCCGGAGTTCGGGTTGTCGTCGTACACCGTCAACGACATCGGCGCGCCGGCCGCGACACCCTGGGACCTCACGCGCAACGCCGGTGGGTCGAGCGGAGGTGCCGCCGCTGCGGTCGCCGCGCGTCTGGTGCCGGTGGCGCAGGGCAGCGACGGCGGCGGATCGATCCGGATCCCGGCCAGCTGCTGCGGCGTCGTCGGGTTCAAGCCGAGCCGCGGCCGGGTCAGCGCTCGGCCCGTTCGGCAGCGACTGGAGTGGGCTGGCCGGCGACGGCCCGCTCGCCCGCACGGTGCGAGACGCCGCCGCTCTCCTGGACGCGATGGCCCACCCGATGCCCGGCGACCTGCGCCCGCTGCCCGACCCTCCGGTCCCGTTCTCGACCTGGGTGGGACGGGAACCGCGACGCCTGCGGATCGCCCGCTGGTCCACCCCGTACCTGCCGGGCATCGAGACGTCCGCGACGTCGATCGCGGCGTGGGAGGAGGCGAGCCGCCTGCTGGAGTCACTCGGCCACGACGTCGTCGACGTCGACAACCCGTTCCCGGCCGAGCTCGAGCCCCAGTTCAACGTGGTGTGGTCCAGCTCGATGGCGGCGGCGCCCGTGCCTGAGGCGGCGCTCACCGCGCTTCGACCCACCACCCGCTACTGGATGGCCCGCGGCCGCGAGGCCAGCGGCGTCGACCTGGCCCGGGCCATCCAGTACCTCGAGGCCACGACCCGCGAGGTCGTCACGACGATGCGCGACCACGACATCTGGCTGACACCGACGCTCGCCCTCCCGCCGCAGCACCACACGTGGTTCACCGAGTCCGGCGACCCGACCGAGGACCACCGTCGCGAGCTGATGTTCACGCCGTTCACGGCCGTCCACAACATGGCCGGAGTGCCGGCGGCGAGCCTGCCTCTGCACTGGTCCGAGGCCACGCCGGAGACTCCGTCGCTGCCCGTCGGAGTCATGCTGGCGGGTCGTCCGGGCGAGGACGGGCCGTTGTTCTCGCTCCTCGCCCAGATCGAGGCCGCCGCCCCGTGGATCGACCGTCGCCCGCCGGGAGGCTGGTCGAGCCTGAGCCGCCTGCACCACATCCACGGGCGGTGTTCCTGCATACTCACCTCGGGGTACTCGTGAGGAGAGTCCATGCCGTCTGAACGCCGGTTGCTGCGCACGAGCCCGCTCGGCTCATGGCTCCTGGGCCCTGGCGACGAGGACAGCCGGCGGCTGCGCGTCCGGGTCCAGCTGCTGCTCACCGGGTCACTCGTCATCGCCAACGTCGTCGGCATCGTCCTGGTGGGCGTGCTGCTGCTGACGGTGATCCCCGGCGACAGCCTGATGACGGGCGATCTCCTCCTGGTGAACTTCGTGGCCGTACCGGTCTTCGCCGTCCTGGCCCTCGTCGGCGGAGCGACGTGGGGCACGGTCTGGACGATCCGGTCGCTGCGCTGGGCCATCGAGGAACGGGACGCCGAGCGCTCCGACCGCATCGCCACCCTGCGGGTGCCGTGGAAGCTCACGATCGTCTCGGGAACGCTGTGGCTCGTCGGCACGGCGGTGTTCACGCTCCTCTACGGCCTCCAGAACCCCGACCTGATCGCGAAGACCGGATTCACCATCGGTTTCGGCGGCATCGTCGTGTGCGCCAACTCCTACCTGCTCAGTGAGTTCGCGCTGCGCCCGGTCGCCGCGCGCGCCCTGACGACCGCGCCGATGTCGTCACGCGGTCGGCGTCGGCATCACGATGCGGTCGCTGCTGGTCTGGAGCCTCGGGGCGCTCCCCGTGACCGGGTTGATGATCATCGCCGTCTTCGCCCTCGTGCGGGGAAACACGTCGACCACGGAGCTGTCCGTCGCCATCCTCGCGATGGGTGCGATCGCCCTGGCCTTCGGCCTGCTGCTGATGGTGCTGAACACCCGGGCGATGGTCGCGCCCATCCGCTCCGTCACGTCGGCCTTGGCGAAGGTGCAGAGAGGAGACCTCGATGCCGAGGTCCTGGTCTTCGACGGCACCGAGCTCGGCATGCTCCAGACCGGTTTCAACCAGATGGTCGGCGACGTGCGCGAGCGCGAGCGGATCCGTGACCTCTTCGGTCGCCACGTCGGGGAGGACGTCGCCCGAGCCGCCATGAGCCGTCAGATGGAGCTCGGTGGCGAGGTCCGCGACGTCGCGGTGTTGTTCGTGGACGTCATCGGCTCCACCACCATCGCCGCGACCCGTCCCCCGCAAGAGGTCGTGGAGATCCTGAACCGGTTCTTCGCCATCGTGGTGGCGGAGGTCCACGAACAGGGCGGCTTCGTGAACAAGTTCGAGGGCGATGCGGTTCTCGCCATCTTCGGGGCACCGGAGGACATGGAGGATGCCGCCGGTCGGGCTCTGGCCGCCGCGCGGCGGATGAGCATCCGGTTGCGCGAGGAGGTCACCGAGTGCGAAGCCGGTGTGGGCGTGTCCGCAGGACAGGCCGTGGCCGGCAACATCGGGGCGGAGAGCCGGTTCGAGTACACGGTGATCGGCGACCCGGTCAACGAGGCCGCGCGGCTGAGCGAGGAGGCGAAGACCGTCGAGGGTCGGGTCGTGGCCTCCCTGCGGGCGGTCGAGGCGGCCTCGGCGGCTGAGGCCGAGCACTGGCAGGCCCTGGACGACGTCATGCTGCGCGGACGCACCGAGCCCACCACGATCGCGGTGCCGGTCACGGCGTAGCTCGGCGGCTCAGCCGGCGTCGAGACCGCGACCGTCCTGCGCTGGAGGGTGAGGCCGGCACTGACGCGACCGACGCCCACCGCGAGCATCATCAGCAGGCCCGAGCTTGCGCCGGTGTCGGCGAGCGAGGAGCCATCATCATCTTCGGACTCGTCCACTCCGGCGCCTGACCAGCGCGTTCGCCTCGCAATCGCGTCGCCATCGCCGTCCGGGTCATCGGCATCGACTCGCCATCGCCATCGCCGGAGCCACGCGCCGAACCCCGCCGTGACGGCGTCGCTCGTTAGCCGTCCACGAGCGGCCACCGGGTTGTAGCTGGCGTCGCCGCTGTACGAGGCCTTCCACTGATCGTCGCCGGCATGAGTGAGGCTCGTGACCTCCGAGTTGGCCGATGAGGTGCCCGGCGATTCCTCCACGGCCTCGTCGGCGGTGACGCAGACGTCCCGAGCAAGTCCGCAGAGCCTGACCTCAACACCTGTGCGGTGACCGGACTCCTCGTTCGCGGTGACGTAGCCATCCCACACGGCCTCGCCGACCTTCTTGTCGGTTTCAGCGAAGGTTTCCAGCGAGACGTCCTCCTTCTCGGTGCACTCCGGATCCCAGACCGGAGTTCGGGAGGCGCTCGCCGGCGGCGTTCCAGTTCTCCGAGAAGCCGCTGTAGGAGTCCACGTCCGGCCGGTTCGTGCCCTTGGTCCTCCGTTGGCCGTGTCCACCTCCTCGGCGATCGGCCTGTCGACGGAGGTGAAGATGGGGGTCTCACTGCAGTCGGCATCGTCCGGTCCGAACAACGCGGAGTCCACCGTGCCGGTCGGCGCGGGACTGTTCTCTGTCGGCTTGACGAAGAAGGCGTCGTCGTACGCAGTCTCACCCATCGCGACACCCTCGTAGGGTCCGTCAGCATGTGGCCGCTGGATCATGTCGAGGCGCTCCCACGGCAGGCTCGGGTGCAGCGCCGCGCCCCCGCTGCCCTGGATGCAATAGCGGTAACGCCGGCCTGCGTAACGTGAACGACGACGAGTCTACACGGCGAGGCCGGGCCACAGCTCCTCGGTGATCGGATTGGTGCTGGTGAAGACCACCGGACCCGAACACGTCGCATCGTTCGGGCCGAAAACAGTGAACGTCACGGTTCCCGTGAGCGCAGGGCCGGTCTCGGTGGGTGCGCTGACGAACGCCGTGTCCTCCACTCGGGCCACCACAGCGGACCTGGTCGTGGCCGTGCAGCTCGATCACCGTCGACCGCATGCGGTCCTGACGAGGCCCGTCGTGCCGGCCGACTCTCGGGCGTCGCATTCCGTGGAGTCGCCGCGAAGCCGAGACACCAGTCGCCGGCAGGGATGCCAGTCCGAGTGCGTCGGCCACCCGGTGGATCCGACCGGCCACCCATCAGCGTCGGCGAAGTCGGTGGTCCGAGCAGGTCGTCCGATCGCCGACCGGCACACGGCCAGGGCACCGCCCGGCATGAAGTCGGGCTGCATGGCCACCACCACGAGAGCGCTGTGGTCCGGGTCGATCTCGCCGGGTAGCTCCATCGGCCGACCTCCCATTGTCCCACCTCCCGACCCAAGATCGCGGTCAAACTAGCAGACCGAGCGCCCCTGCGGGCTTTCGCGTTCCTCAGTCGCGGGCGGTGAAGACGATCGGGTCGCCGTCGGTGATGGCGATGGTGTGCTCGGAATGTGCGCCGCGCGAGCCGTCGGCGCTGCGGATGGTCCACCCGTCCTGGTCCATGACGATCTGGTCGGTGGTCTCGAGCAGCCACGGCTCGATGGCGATGACGAGTCCCGGCTTGAGGGGGAACCCACGCCCGGCGCGACCGTCGTTGGGCACGTGCGGGTCGCCGTGCATCGTGCGCCCGACTCCATGACCTCCGAACTGCGTGTTGACCGCGTAGCCCGCCTCTCGGGAGAGCTCACCGATGGTGGCGGAGATGTCGCCGAGGCGGTTGCCGGGCCGCGCCACGGAGATGGCGGCGTCCAGCGCTCGCCGCGTGGTGTCGATGAGACGGAGGTCCTCCTCGCGGGGCGTGCCGACCACGGTGCTGACGGCGGAGTCGCTCACCCAGCCGTCGACGGCGACGGCGAAGTCGAAGCTGACGAGGTCGCCGTCCTGGAGGGTGTAGTCGTGCGGCAGCCCGTGCAGCACCGCGTCGTTGACCGAGGTGCACAGCACCTTGCCGAACGGCATCGCCCCGAACGACGGGTGGTAGTCGATGTAGCACGACTCGGCACCCCGCTCGCGGATCATCTCGTGTGCCAGCGCGTCGAGCTCCAGCAGGTTCATGCCCACGTCGGCCACCTCAACGAGACGGGTCAGCACGGACGCGACGAACTGCCCGGCCGGGCGCATCTCGTCCAGCTGCTTGGGCGTGAGGAGGTCGATCGACATGGCGCCACGGTAGCGCCCGGCTCGCGACGCTCAGCCGACCGCCGCCAGTTGTGACTCCAGGGACTCGAGCCACGCGACGGCCCCGATCTTGGTGAAGCCGGCGCGGGCCGACTCCAGCAGCGGTGCCGCCTCGTCGGCACGCCCCTGGGCCACCAGCCACGAACCCAGCGCGGCCTGCGTCCGCCAGGCGTACGGCATCGCCCCCCATTCCTCGAGGTCCCTGATGACGTCCCTCAACAGTGGTTCCACCGTCTCCGCCGGAGCGTCCGCACGGAGGGCGAGCAGGCCTTCGACCCGCCGGCGGTGCACCCTGATGCTCTGCGAGATGGCGATCGTCCCGGTCTCCTCCACCAGATGGAGGAGACGGGCCACGGCTCCGTCGTCGCCGGCCTCGAGCGCCAGGTCAGCGGCGAACGGCCAGAAGATCTGGAAGTCGTCCCCGGTCACCGTCAGGGTGTGCATCAGCTCCGTGGCCTCGATCACCTGCTCGAGGGCGCCGGGCACGTCGCCACGCTGACGGGTCCGGAGCGCTCGGGCGAAGCCCACCCACGCGACCTCGGCGGCATCGTCGGTCGTCGAGGCGTCGATGAGCGCTCGTTCGGCGTCGTCGGCCTCGCCTCGAGCAAGCGCCATCATCGTGGCGGTGGCATCCACCGCCACGGCCAGGAACGAGTCGGCGACCTCTGCTTCCTCCGACAGCATCTCGTCGACCTCGGTCCACTCCCCCCGGTCCAGCAGGACGCCCAGCAGGTTGAGCACCGAGACCGAGATCCAGACCGACACCCCGGTCGAACGGGACACGGCCACGGCCTCGCGGCCGACATCCGCGGCGCGCTTGAGGTCGTCGGGGCGATACATGACGGTCAGATTCATCAACGCTCGGGCCATGGCGCTCGGCCGATGGGCCGTCTTCGCCATCTCGGCCGCGGCTTCCAGGAGCACACGGGACAGCACGAATGCCCCGTGGAAGCCGTAGGTGACGCCGAGGGAGTTGAACGCATCGGCCAGCTCGGCGGAGTCGCCCAGCAGCTCGGCGAGCTTGATCCGCTTCTCGGCAATCCCCAGGGTGTCCTGCCCCAAGGCCCCACCGCACGCACTCAGCACCCGGGCCAGCTCGAGCAGCGTCGAGGCCGCATCGCGACGCCCCTGCAATGCGGTCCAGCGGGGCTCGGCAATGGCCAGGGCCTGCTCGTTGTCGCCTTGGAGCCCCAGAGCGTTGGCGTGGGCGGCCGCCGCGCGGCCCGCGCGGAGGTCGTCGCCACTGTCGTCGAAGACCACCGTCGCGTGGGCGGCATGAGGGGCTGCCTCCGCGTAGGATCCAGCGTCGATCAGGGCCAACGCCAGATCGCACTCGATCTCAGCGCGGGCGAGGTCAGCGTCCGCATGGGTGAGCGCCGCGTTGAGATGACCGGCTGCCTCCGTGGGCGAACCCAAGGCCCTGGCCCTCTCGGCGGCCTGCTTGAGGTAGCCGATCGCGGCCCCCTTGATCTCCGCGGTGTCGGGATCGCCCGGCACCGCGTCCAACGCATCGAGACAGTGCTGGGCGAGCACGGGAGCGAGGTCGCCGCCCGCCTGCCCCGTGGACTCGAGCTGAGAGATCACGGCGAGATGGATGGCCTTGCGGTCGCGACGCGAGAGCGTCCCGAGAGCGACCTGACGCACGACCGACTGCACGAACCGGAACTGGCCGCGCTCCGCGCTCAGGCGGCTGGACTCCTGATCGAGGATCTGCAGCCGGACCAGGTCCGCCAGCACGGCGTCGAGGTCGAGAAGATCGGCGCACAGTCCGGAGATCGACTCGTGGGTGAACGACGTGCCAAGGACGCTGGCCTGGTCGACGACCCGGCGCTGGTCCGACGACAGGGTGTCCAGTCGCGCCGCGATGAGCGCCTGCAACGACGCCGGCGCGCCGATCGAGTCCAGGTCCAGGCCCTCGGTGTCGGCCAGGACGTACTGGCCTCCACGCGGCACGATCAGGTCACGGTCGATGAGCGAGCGCACCGTCTCCACCGCGAACAACGGCACCCCCTCCGAGCGCTCCACCAGGGCGGTCCTGATGTCGTCGGGCAGGCCCGCCACGAGGCCGTCGAGAAGGTCGGCGACGTCTCGTGCACCGAGGGCGGGGAGGTGGGCGATGGTCGCCTTCCGGTTCGTGGCGAGCGACGGGTGGTCCTCCAGCAGACCCGGGCGGGTCAGCAGGACGACGAAGCACGGGAAGGACCCGACCCGGAGCAGGTGCTCGACGAAGCTCAGCAGTCCGTCGTCGGCGTGCTGGGCGTCGTCGATCACCAGCACGACCGGGTACTGGTCGTCCCCGACCCGCTCGAGGAAGGTCACCCAGGCTGAGAAGAGGTCTTCGCGCGGGAACGTGGCGACTGAGCCGATCCCCAGCAGCGCCTCCAACCGGGGCCTCAGCCAGTCGCGCTCGTCGGCGTCGGTGACGTGTCTCGCGAGCCCGTCGTCGAGCAGCTCACCCGGGTCGTCGGAGCTGTCGCCCTCGACCGCCCCCAGGCGGCCCCGGACGGCCTCGGCCAGCGCATAGAAGGCGACACCTTCGCCATAGGCCACGCATCGTCCGCTGTGCCAGCGAACCGTGGAGGACAGTCCGTCGACGTACTTCTCGAACTCCCAGGCGAGCCTGGTCTTGCCGACGCCCGGTTCGCCGTCGACGACGAAGAGCCTCGGCTCGCCGGTCTCCTCGGCGGTGTGGAACAGCTCCTTGAACAGCCGGAGCTCACGGTCCCGACCGACCAGCGGCGCCTCCAGCCCGTCGGCGCGCTGGGCACCCCGCATCGCCGCCACGACGGCCCGGACCGACCACAGCGGCACGGGGTCGGACTTCCCCTTCATCCGGTGGCTGCCGACGTCGACGTACGTGATCGCTGACGACGTGAGGATGCGCGTGGTCTCGTCCACCCAGACCTGTCCGGGCTCGGCGGCCGCCTGCACCCGTGATGCCGTGTTCACGGCGTCGCCGGCGACCATCCCCTGGCGATCTGCGCCGATGGTCACGGCCACCTCGCCGGTGACGATGCCGACGCGCATCGACAGGGCCTCCTCGCCGAGCTCGTCGCCCAGGGCGGTGACCGTGTTCACCAGCTCGAGCCCGGCGCGGACCGCACGCTCCGCGTCGTCCTCGTGGGCCGTGGGCACGCCCCACACCGCCATCACGGCGTCCCCGATGAACTTCTCCACCGTTCCCCCGTAGCGTCCGACGATCGTGCTGCACTCCTCGAAGTACCGCGACAGGAGCTCGCGGACGTCTTCCTGGTCACGCGACTCCGCCAGCGCCGTGAAACCCACCAGGTCGCCGAACAGGACGCTCGTCACCCGTCGGGCCGCCGATGGCGGCACGTACGACGGCGCGGGCCGCTCGACCACCTCCGCGCCGGACTGACTGCTTCCGCACGCGCTGCAGAACTTCGCCCCGACCACCAGAGCCTCACCACAGACTCCACAGGTCGGTGGTCCGACTGCGGTGCCGCACTCATGACAAAAGCGCGCACCGTCGACCTGGTGCGCTTCGCAGGACACGCACGTGACGGTCATGTCACACCGACAGCCGTCGGGTCACGATGTCGTCGGCAGCCAGGTACGCCTCGCGCTGGCCGGTGACGGCGGCCAGGAAGTCGTCGCGGCCCAGGGCGAGGAGCACGGTGTCCTCCACGGCCGTGACGGTGGCCGTGCGGGGCACGTCACGGAGCAGACCGATCTCGCCGAAGAACTCGCCGGGGCCCTCGCGCCGCAGCACGACGCCGTCCTGGGTGACCTCCACCAGCCCGGACTCGATGACGTAGAACCGGTCGGAGTCCTCGCCCTCGCTGAGGGCCGGCATTCCGGCGGCGACCGGGACACTGACCAGGGCCCGCGCCATGTCCTCGACGGTGGCCCGGCTGAGCGGGGCGAAGATCGACACCGCGGCAAGCAGGTCGAGTCCGGGCGGAGCCTTCATCCGGGTGTCCAGGCGACGCATCCGGGGCAGCAGCGGCAGCGCGAGCACGGCGACGCCGGCGCCGATGACGGTCAGAGCAGGTCTGAACCCGATGAGGTGGATGAGGAGCGGCATCATCGCCGCGCCGAGCGCCATCGTGCCGATCAGGCACGTCTCGAGTGCGCCGAAGACGCGTCCCAACACCTCGTTCGGCGTGACCCGCATGACGATGGTGTCGAAGTTGACGTCGACCAAGGGGTTGGCCAGTCCGAGTAGGGCGGTGGCGACCAGGACGCTCGGCACCGAGGGCCACACGGCGACCAGCATGAGCGGCAGGGACCACAGCAGCACGCCGGTGGTCAGGTCCTGCCCGAGCCGTCTCTTCCGGGCGCGGGAGATCGCCCAGAACCCGCCGATCACCGCGCCGATGCCCAGCGTCGAGTCGAGGTAGCCCACTCCCTCGGCGCCGATGCCGAGGATCTCGACGGCCATCACGACGAGGAACACCGGTGAGGCGCCGGCGACGATGGTCTGGGCCCCGACCAACCAGGCCACCGAGAGCAGATCGCGGTCGGCAGCGATGGCGCGGAAGCCGCCCATGACCTCGCTGACGAATCGCTCCTTCTCGGGCTCGGTGTCCGGCTCGTCCTTGGTCGACGGCGCCGCCTCGCGCTCGGGCACCCGGATGCCCAGCACGAGCACGAGTGACCAGAGGAACGTGAGGGCGTTCAGGCCGAACACGACGCCGACGCTCGAGAGCCCGATCAGGGTGGCTCCGAGAGCCGGACCCACGAAGAAGGACAGGCTCTCGATCGTGCTGGAGATGCCGTTGGACGCGGTCAGCTCCTCGGGATCGTTCGCGAGTGTCGGCATCAACGCCCGCTGGGCACAGCGGAACGCCGTGCCCATCAACGACGTCAGCGTGGCGAGGACGAAGATCGGAGCCGGCGGCACGTCGAGGAACAAGCAGACTGCGGCGGCCGTCACCAGCACGGCCCGGATCAGGTCCGACAGGACCATCACCCTCTTCCGCGGTCCGCGGTCGGCCCAGGCCGACGCCAACGGAGCTGTCAGTGACATCAGAGCGAGACGGACCGCCATCCAGATGCCGACGGCGGTCACCCCGCCGACGCCGTACGCCCACACCGTGACGGCGGTGGCGTACGCCCAGTCGCCGATCATCGATCCGGTGAGCGCGAGCTCGACTCGGCGCAGGCCCTGGTTGCGGAACACCGCAGCCAGCGATCCACGCGTCTCCCGCATCGCAGCCCGGGCGTTCGCCACCAGCCCCGCCGGCGGTGTCGCTTCGGCGGCGTCGGGCTTCGGCTCGGCGACTGACACGGGACTCCCCTCAGGTCACCCACCGCGACCTCAATCGAACATTAAGACCTCCCAGCGCCCACGGGCGAGACTTCACCGATATTTCGGCTGAGTCGTTCTGGCGCCGACTGGTTCACTGGATGTCGTGCCCGAGACCCGATTCGACTACTCGAACCTCAGCGGCCGGCCTCCCGGACCGGTTCTCTCGGTGGCGTCGCGGCTTCTTCGCGGCGTCCGTGAGGTGCAGACCCAGGTCGAGCCGTACGCGCGGGCCTGGGAGCGGCACAACCACGGGGCCGTCGGTGCCGACGGTCCGCTGTGGGTCGTGCTCGGCGACTCGATGGCCCAGGGCATCGGTGCCAGCGCGTTCGATCGTGGCTGGCCCGGTCAGCTGGCCGATCGGCTGCCGCACCACCGGATGGTCAACCTCTCCGTCTCGGGCGGCCGCCTGTCGGACCTGATCAACCGGCAGATCCCGACCATGGAGTCCCTCGGACCAGTCGATCTCGTCACCGTGATCATCGGCAGCAACGACCTCATCAGCCCCCGCCTTCGCGCCGCCGCGCCCGGTCGGCTGGCGGAGGTGCTGCGATGGCTGCCCGCCGGCAGCGTCGTCGGCACGCAGCCGGGCGGACGCTCCGGCGCCCTGGAACTCAACCGGCTCGTCGACGAGGCAGCCGCCCAGCGTGGGCTCGTGGTGGCGGAGTTCCGCGACCCGCGGACGCGCAGCTGGAAGGGCAAGCTGTCCGCCGACCACTTCCACCCGAACGACCACGGCTACCGCGGCATGGCCGACATCGTCGCGGAAGCACTCGCACGCCGCTGACCTACCGGTGCTCCACCGACCGTCGAAGCTGCTGCATCCCGGACAGCCAGCGGTCCCGGTCGACGGCCTTGCCCTGCTGCATCGCATCGACCTGGGGGTGCGGGAGAGCAAGGAACCGTCCGGCCCCGACCGCGTCGAGCACGACGTCGGCGACGACGAGCGGATCGAGCATCTCGCCGGCCCCGGCGACCGCCGCATGGGCCACTCGAGCGTCGTCGTCGTCGATCGAGTCGCCGCCCTCGACCATCGCGGTGCGCACCCCCATCGGGCACAGGCAGCACACCTGCACACCGCGATCGCCATAGGTGGCGGCCAGCCACTCGGCGAAGCCGAGCGCGGCGTGCTTGGACGTGGTGTACGTCGCCGATCCGAGCTGGACGAGCAGGCCCGCGGCGGATGCGGTGCTGACGAAGCAACCGGCCGGCCGGCCTTCGGTGGATCGGTCGACCCATCCGGGCACCAGCAGCCGGGCGGCGCGCACGTGGGCCATCACGTTGACGTCCCAGCTCGCCCCCCAGGCGTCCTCGTCGGCGTCCAGTCCGAAGCCCTGGAAGACGCCGGCGTTCGCGAAGTACAGGTCGACGTGGCCGGCGGTCAGCACGCGGAGGTGGTCCTCGTCGGTGACGTCGCCGGGCACGTGCTCGACACGGCCCTCGTGCTGGGCAGCGAGGCCCTCCGCCGTGGCGGCCAGCCGCTCGGCGTCGAGGTCGGTCAGCAGGACCGACGCACCGCGTTCGAGGAGGCGCTGCGCGATCGCTGCGCCGATGCCGCCCGCGGCCCCCGTGACGACCGCCGACGTGCCCTCGACCTTCATCGGTACTTCGCGAGCTCGGCGCGAGCCAGGCTGTTCTTGTGCACCTCGTCCGGGCCGTCGGCGAAGCGCAGCGTCCGCATGCCGGCGAACCACTCGGCGAGCGGGAAGTCCTGGCTCAACCCGCCGGCTCCATGGGTCTGGATGGCCTTGTCGAGGATCCACTCGACGGTGGCCGGGGTGGCGATCTTGATGGCCTGGATCTCGGTGTGCGCGGCGCGGTTGCCTTGTTCGTCCATCAGCCAGGCCGCCTTGAGCACGAGGAGACGCAGCTGCTCGAGCCGGACCCGGGACTCCGCGATCCAGTCGCGCACCACGCCCTGGTCGGCGATCGCCTTGCCGAACGCCACGCGGGACGACGCACGACGGCACATCATCTCGATCGCCCGCTCGGCCAGGCCGATGGAACGCATGCAGTGATGGATGCGCCCGGGCCCGAGCCGTGCCTGGGCGATCGCGAAGCCCTCGCCCTCGGCTCCGATGATGTTGGAGACCGGCACCCGCACGTCGTGGAAGGCCAGCTCGGCGTGACCGCCGTGGTCGCGGTCGGGGTACCCGAACACCCGCATGCCCCGGATGATCTCCAGGCCTGGGGTGTCCCGCTCCACCAGGACCATCGACTGCTGGCGGTGCCGCTCGGCCTCGGGGTCGGTCTTGCCCATGACGATGAAGATCTTGGCGTCCGGGTTCATCGCCCCGGTGATCCACCACTTGCGACCGTTGATGACGTACTCGTCACCGTCGCGGACGATGCTCAGCTCGATGTTGGTGGCATCGGACGAGGCGACCTGCGGCTCGGTCATCGCGAACGACGACCGGATCGTGCCCTCGAGGAGGGGCTGGAGCCATTGCTGCTTCTGCTCGTCGGTGCCGAACATCGCCAGCACCTCCATGTTGCCGGTGTCCGGGGCGGCGCAGTTGAAGGCTGCCGGCGCCAGCTGGATGCTGCGGCCGGTGATCTCGGCGATCGGCGCGTACTGCAGATTCGTCAGTCCCGCGCCATGCGTCGCGTCGGGCAGGAAGAAGTTCCACAGTCCCTGGGCCTTGGCCTTCTCGCGGACTTCCCCGACGATCGGCGGAAACGTCCAGGCGTCGTCGACGGCGAGCTGGTCGATCTGCTCGCGCAGCACGGCTTCGGCCGGATAGACCTCGGCATCCATGAACGCCTCGACGCGCTCGACCAGCGCCCGCGTCTCATCGTCGAATCCGAAATCCATCTCAGGCTCCTGCCAGGACGTAGACGACGTCGGCGATGCACGCCGGCTTCTCGACGCCCTCGATCTCGACGGCGAACCCGATGATCGCCTGGGTGCCGATCGGGATGTCGCTCACCTCACGGAGCGTCGCCGTGGCCCGCAGGCGCGAGTCGACCGGCACCGGGCTGGGGAAGCGGACCTTGTTGGCGCCGTAGTTGACGCCCATCGTCAGGCCCTCGACGGTGTAGATGCTCTGCGCCAGGACGGGCAGCAGCGCGAGGGTCAGGTAGCCGTGCGCGATGGTGCCGCCGAACGGACCGGTCGCCGCTCGCTCCGGGTCGACATGGATCCACTGGTGGTCGCCGGTGGCGTCGGCGAACAGGTTGATCTGGTCCTGCGTGACCGTCATCCAGTCGCTGGTGCCGAGCTCCTCCCCGGCGGCGGCGCGGAACGCGTCGAGACTCTCGAACGTACGGGGCATGGGCACTCCTGGCGGGACGATGAACGGCGACACGGAACTAAGCGCTTGCTTAGTTCCGCACCCTAGCCGCCGACGAGGAATGCGACAACGGGCACGGCTCCCAGGGCGGCAGCCAGAGCCAGTCCGATGAGGTCGAGGCGGGTCCACGTGGCCGCTTCGGCCCACGTCCGGTCGTGGGCGGTGGCGAAACCGCGCGCATCCATCGCGACCGCCGACCGGGTGGCGCCACGCATGGCATGGACGAGCAGGGCGAACGACATCCCGCCGACGTACCGCGCGTTGCTGACGGGGTTGCGAGTCGGACCCATCCCCCGCGCACGGCGAGTGCGCTCGAGCTGGGTCCACGCGTGCCCGAAGGAGGTGATGCGCTGCAGGGCCGCGCCGAAGGCCGCGACGAGACGGGCCGGGAGGCGGAGCGTCTGGGCGAGGTAGTCCGACAACCTGGCGGGGTCGAGGTAGCCGACGGCGACCGAGCCGGGCCACGCGAGGACGACCATCCGCAGCCCCTGGACGAGGGCCGGTTCGATCCCCCCGCTGCCGAGCCGCCAGGCCGAGTACACGACGGTCAGCGCGGCGAACAGGGAGAAGGCCAGGCAGAGGAGCGGGAACCGCCAACCCGGCAGCAGGACCGCGGCCGCCAGCGCGTAGGCGGCCAGGGCGACGTACCCGGTGGTCAGGTCCGTGACGAAGAACGACCCGGCCAGCGAGAACACCCCCACCGACAACAGCACCAAGGGGTTGGCGTGCAGCACGGCCGACCTCATCGGCCGGCCCTCCGGACCCCGGCGACGAGCGGCACCGTGTCGTCGACGGCGAGATCGGCGTCGTGGGTGGAGATGCCGACCGCCGCGCCGCACCGGGCGGCCGCGGCCACCCACCCGGCGACCGCGGCCCAGGTGTGCCGGTCCTGCCCGACCGTCGGTTCGTCGAGCAGCACGAGACCCGGTCGGTGCGCCAGCGCGGCCGCGAGTGCGACGCGGCGCTGCTCGCCTCCGGACAACCGGTACGGGTGCGCGGCCCCGAGATGACCCAGGCCGAGGACGTTCAGCACGGCCCCGACGTCGACGCGGCGATCGACGAGCTCCCCGGTGCGGCCGATCTCTCTCGCCACCTCGGTGGTGACGAACCCGAGCTCAGGATCCTGTGGCACCCAACCCATGTCGACAGCGAGCCGACGGCTGCGACGGCGGATCAACGCCGGGGTGATCGTCCCGGACACCGGCTTGATCAGGCCTCCCGCCACCGCGAGCGCGGTGGACTTCCCGGAGCCGCTCGGCCCGGTCAGTGCCGTCCGCCGGCCTGGTTCAAGAGCGAGGTCGAGGCCGGCGATCGCCCGGGTGCGCTCCGTCCCGCGCAGGGTCCGCGTGACGAGGTCGACCGTCACGTCGGTCGCGCGCACGGCGAACGTGTCGCCGTCGGGCCGGACCAGCTCGTCGGGAACCTCCACCGGCGTCGGAGGGGGCAGGCCCGGCATCCAGAGACCTGGGACCGCCGGGGCAGCGAGGAACTGGGCGGTCGACCCGTCGAACGCCACACCGCCTCCGGCCAGGACGACGACTCGGTCCACGTGCTCGAGCCATGCCTCGAACCGGTGCTCCACGACGACGAGCGTGCGGTCCCCGGTCACCGTGAGCACGGCATCGCGCACCGCCAGGGCGTGGAGGTCGTCGAGCATCGACGTGGGCTCGTCGAGGAGCAGCACGTCCGGGCGCAGCGCGAGCACCCCGGCCAGGGCGAGCCGTTGGTGCTCGCCGCCGGAGAGCGCGGCGGTGAGGTGGTCGCGGCCGTACGGGAACCGGACCGCTGCGAGCGCTTCGTCGACCCGTTCCCAGATGCGCTGACGCGAGAGACCCGCGTTCTCGGGACCGAAGGCCACGTCCCGTCCGACCCGGTCGGCCACGACGGCGTCCTGCGGGTCCTGCGGCAGCAGCCCGAGCCGCCCGTCGACGTCGGCGACGCCCTCGGCGTCGCCGCCGATCGTCGTGCCGAGGGCACCGGTCAACGCGTGCAGCAACGAGGACTTCCCGGCGCCGCTCGCACCGAGCAGAAGCACCCGTTCCCCGGGCGCGATCACCAGGTCGAGGTCGCGGACCACCGGCTCCCGGCGTCCGAGCGGACGCCAGGAGAACCCGGTGAAGCGGACCTCGCCGCGGGCCACTAGACCTCGGTGACGGTGTCGCGTCCCGGCCCGAACGCGTCGAGCACCCCGGCCCGGGCCAGGGCTCGGGTGAGGGCCCAGCCGCCGACGCCGGCGACGAGGATTCCTGACAGCGTGAGGAACCCGAGGTGGGCGAGCTTGTAGCCGAAGTCCCACGCTGCGGTGAATGGCTGGGTCCACTCGTAGAACGCCTCGATGATCGCCGCCAGTGCGCCGGCCGCGGCGGCCACCAGCACCCCGAACCTCCGGTAGAAGATCGCCAGGAACACCAGCTCGGCACCGAGGCCCTGGAAGAAGCCGGACGCGAAGACGGTGAGTCCCCACTCGGTGCCGCCGATGACGACGGTCGAGACGGCGGCCGCGAGGAACTCCGTGGCGAAGGCCGCGCCCGGCTTGCGCACGATCAGGCCGCCGACCACGCCGGCGAGCAACCATGGGCCGGCGAGCAGCGCCGCGCTCGGCGGGAACGAGAAGACGGCGAGTCCGCTGAGTGGGGCGTACACCTTGCCCCACCCCCAGAAGATGACGCCGAACGCCACCGCAAGGGTGGCGATGGTGACCAGGTCGATCGTGCGGTAGCGCACGTCGGGCCTGCGGGATGTGACGGCAGAACTCATGATGTGACTCCCTTCGCCGGTGCTAACCGGAGCAGGTTCAAGGGTCTGCGGGTGATCCGCACTCTCAGCGCCCTACGCAGGCGCTCCCCTGTCGGTGATTGGTGATTCCACCCTAACAAGCAGCGCTCAGGACAGCATGTCGCGCCGGCCGAACATCTCCGCCGTCGGGATGGAAGGGCCCATCGGCGGCGCTCATGCGCCCCCGATGCCCGTAGCCGGAAGCGGCCGCACGCCGGACCCGGCCTTCACCGTCCGGTGAGCCGATCACCGAGCCGCGCGAGCCGGCTCGGGTGCGACAACCCGGCGTCCTCGCGCCGGTCGGCCGCTCGGTACAGCCCGTACATCGCCCGGACCCCGAGCCACCGCAACGGCTCCGGCTCCCAGCGCCTCACCCGTCGGCCGACCCACGGCAGCGCCACCAGCTCCGAGTCGCGCTCGAGGACGAGGTCCGCGAGGGTGCGCCCAGCGAGGTACGTGGTCGTCAGCCCGCTCCCCACGTAGCCGCCGGCACTCCCGAGACCGGCCGCGCGGTCGAAGGTCACGCTGGCGCACCAGTCGCGGGGCACGCCGAGGACTCCGCACCACGCATGCTCGATCCTCGCGTCCCGGGTGCCGGGGAACAGGGCGTGCAAGGTGTCGGTGAGCGACCCGATCGTCCAGTCCTGCGTCCGACCGTCGATGTCGGTGCGTGAGCCGTAGCGGTACGGGATGCCGCGACCGCCGAGCGCGATCCGACCGTCCGCGGTGCGCTGCGCGTAGCAGTAGGCGTTCGCGTGGTCGCCCACCAGCTCTGACGCGCTCCACCCGATCCGGTCCCACACCTCGTCAGGGAGCGGGCCGGTGACGACCATCGCGGAGTTCATCGGCAACCAGGTGCGCCGCTGCCCGCGGATGCTCGCGGTGTAGCCCTCGAGGCACCTCAGCACCACCGGTGCTCGGACGACGCCGTGCCGTGTCGTCGCGGCACCGCTGTCGATCCGCGTGACCCGCGACTGCTCCAGGATGCGGACGCCTCGACGTTCTGCCGCGGCGGCGATCCCCGCGACGAGCCGGGCCGGCTGGACCCGAGCTGCGTGCGGCGAGAACACCGCGCCCAGGGCGCCCTCGACGCGCACGCGCTCGGCCGTTTCGGCCGCGCCCATCTCGCGCTGGTGGCCCTCCCCGATGCCCCACCGGGCGTCGTCGGCGAGGCCTTCACGCATGCGCACCAGCTGAGCCGGCGACCGCGCCACGTGCAGCACTCCGCTCTTGACGACGTCGGCCTCGACGCCCTCGTCGGCGCAGATGCCGATGACGTCGTCGACGGCCGCCTCCATCGCGGCAACGAGGGCTTCCACGCCACCGCGGCCGTGGGAGCGGGCGTAGCGATCCTTGCTGCCGGACAGCTCGGCCGACAACCAGCCGCCGTTGCGCCCGGAGGCGCCGAACCCGGCGAACTCGGCCTCGAGCACGACGATGTCGAGCGACGGTTCGTGGCAGGCGAGCCAGTACGCCGTCCACAGACCGGTGAGTCCGCCACCGACGATGCAGACGTCGCAGGCGAGAGCGCCCGCCAAGGCCGCTCGCGGCTCGGGGCGACCTGCACTCTGCCACCAGAACGACACGTTGCCGTTCACCAGGTCCATGGGGCCACAATGTCTGCCATGGCTTCCGTGCGCACCCCCGACCCGAATCCAGGCTGGCTCTCCGAGATCGCTCTGCACGAGACGCGCTCGCGGGTCCCCATCCTGTACGTCGAGGCCGTTCCGGTACGCGTCGACACCTTGGGGCGCATCGAGCACGTCGGGGTGCTGCTTCGCGGGTCGTCCACGGGCGAGCTCACCCGCACCCTGGTGTCCGGCCGGGTGATGCACGGTGAGTCGGTCCGCGAGGCGCTGCTGCGCAACCTGGAGAAGGACCTCGGGCCCACGGCGTTCCCGCAGCTGCCCGCCTCCACGGTGCCGTTCACGGTCGCGGAGTACTTCCCGCTGCCGGGTGTCACGCCGCTGCACGACCCCCGCCAGCACGCCGTGTCGCTCGCCTACATCGTCCCGGTCTCCGGCGAGTGCGCCCCCCGTCAGGACGCTCTCGAGCTCACCTGGCTCACGCCGGAGGAAGCCGCCGACCCCGAGGTCCTCGGCGACCTCGAAGGTGGCCGCGGACACCTGCTGAAGCAGGCCCTCGCGGCCGCCGGCGCGCTGCCGGGCTGATCGTCGTGGACCAGCCCGACGGCCTCCTCGTCCGAGACGCCGCGGCGGACGACCTTCCCGCAGTTCTCGCCCTCATGCGCGAGGACTCGCTGAAGTACTTCGACGAGCCGGACGAGACGACGCCGAACCAACGGTCGGCGTTCGCCGAGATCGACGCCGACCCCAACCTCCAGCTGCTCGTCGCAACGGTGGGCGACAGGGTCGTCGCCACGGCCCACGTGACCTGGATCCGAATGCTGTCTGCAGACGGGGGGTTGTACTGCCAGGTCGAGGCGGTCCGCACCGCACCCGGGCTGCGCGGACAAGGAATCGGTGCCCACCTGATGGCGGTCATCGAGGACAAGGCGCGCCGGCGCGGCGTCGCCCGGATGCAGCTGACCACCAACCAGAGCCGCCGCGACGCCCATCGCTTCTACGAGCGGCTCGGGTACGTCCCGAGCCACGTCGGGATGAAGAAGTACCTGAGATGACCTCGGCGCAGGGCACGCCCAGCCGATGGACGATGCTGGCCGTCGGGATGCTGGCCCAGGTCGCGGGCACGGTACTGGCGAGCGCTCCGGTGTTCCTCATCTCCTACCTGTCCCGCGAGCGCGGCCTCAGCCTGGTGGACGCCGGGTTCCTCGCGTCGACGTCGCTCGTCGGCTCGATGCTCACGCTCGTCGCCTGGGGCGCCGTGGTCGACCGGATCGGCGAGCGCCTCTCGCTCACCATCGGGCTCGCGATCGTCACGATCGCCGGCACGGGCGCCGCCGTGAGCTCGTCCTACTCCGCCCTCGCGGTGTTCTGGCTGATCGCCGGCATGGGCGCGGCCAGCACCAACTCCGCCAGCGGACGTCTGGTCGTCGGCTGGTTCCCGCCGCAGCGGCGGGGTCTCGCGATGGGCATCCGGCAGACCGCTCTGCCGCTCGGCATCGGCCTGACCGCGTTCGTGGTGCCGGTGACCGCCGAGCACCTCGGGCTGCGCGCGGCTCTGCTCGCGCCGTCGGTGCTGTGCGGCGTCGCGGCCGTCGCCTGCGCAACGCTGGTCGTCGATCCGGCGCGACCGAGCCGCGAAGCCGCCGTCGAGTCCGGCGAGCTCCGCAACCCGTACCGGGGCGACCGGTCCCTCCTGCGGATCCACCTCGCCTCGATGCTCCTGGTCGTGCCGCAGTTCACCGTGTGGACATACATGCTGGTGTGGCTCATCGACGCTCGAGGCTGGTCCACAGCCGCAGCCGGGGCCCTCGTCGCGTCGACGCAGCTGCTCGGGGCCGCCGGTCGCATCGGCGTCGGATGGTGGTCCGACCGGGCGGGCAGCCGGCTCGGCCCGATGCGCGTGGTCGCCGCGGGCGCCCTCGGCACCATGCTCGCCCTCGGCCTGCTCGAGGACACCCGCCTCGCGGTCACCCTCGTCGTCGCGGCCACGGTCGTGACCGTGGCCGACAACGGGCTGGCCTTCACCGCGGTGGCCGAGCTCGGCGGACCGTTCTGGGCCGGCCGGGCGATGGGCGTGCACAACACCGGTCAGTACCTCGTGTCGGCCCTGGTGCCACCCTTCGTCGGTGCGCTGGTGATCGACCGCGGCTACGCCTTCGCGTTCGCCGCCGTGGCGCTGTTCCCCCTGGTGGCCATACCCCTGGTTCCGGTGCGAGGAGAACGGCGGACGGGCATCGAAAAACACGCCTGAAATGTCTACCGGGCGGGGGTTCGCAGTGCCATGCTGACCTCGAGGGAGTACGAAGCTAGGAGAATGACATGCGCAAGACGTACCGAATTCTCGCCGACGCCATCGCTGTGCTGGTTGTCGCCCAGGCCGCATTGATGGTCTGGTCCATCGCGGGACTCTTCACCTGGATCGACGAGGGCGCAACTCTCGACTCGTCCGTCATCAAGGGATGGGAGAACGAGCCGCCCACGTTCGACGGTGCCATCGGCCACTTCATCCACGTCATGAGCGGGACGTTCCTGATCCCCCTCCTCGGACTGATCCTCCTGCTCGTCTCGTTCGGAGCGAAGGTTCCGCGCGGCGTCATGCTCGCTGCGGTCGTTGTCGTGTCCATCGTCGTGCAGGTCGCCGCCGGCATGCTCGCCGAGCCCAGCGCACCGTGGCTCGGCATCGTTCACGGAGCGAACGCCTTCATCCTGTTCGGGGCCGCGGTCATGGCGGCTCGAGCGGCGAACCCCGCCAAGGCGAATCTGGAGACCTCGCCGGCCAGCGTCTAGCAAGGGCCGCGTGCTGAAGAACCGTCGCGTCCTCGTCGGTGTCGCGGGGGCAGCGGCGGTGCTCTTGCCGCTCGGGTTCTTCTGGCAGCAGAGCCTGCTGCCGTCGGAGTACTCCGTGATGGACATGGGGTACTCCGACTTCGGCGGCGGCCCCGGCATGTCCGGGCCCACGCATCACCAGGGAACGAGCGTCCCTGACCTCGTGGCAGACCAGGACCGACCGGCCGACGTCTCGGTCGACCTCGTCATCGCCAAGGAAAAGGTCACGCTCGCCTCGGGCCGGGAGATCGACGGCTACACCATCAACGGCATCAGCCCGGGGCCGACGATCACGGCCACCGAGGGCGAGCTCGTCGAGGTGAAGGTCCGCAACGACTCGGTGGACGACGGCGTCACGCTGCACTGGCACGGCGTCGACGTGCCCAACGCGGAGGATGGCGTCGCCGGAGTCACCCAGGACGCCGTCGAGGTCGGCAGCACGCACACGTACCGCTTCGTCGCCGACCAGGCCGGCACCTACTGGTACCACTCCCACCAGATCTCCCACGAGCAGGTGATCGGCGGCCTCCTCGGCGCGCTCGTGGTACTCCCCAAGGAACCGGTGGAGCAGGATCAGGACGTCGTGGCGCTCACCCACACCTACAAGGGCAACCGCACCCTCAACGGCTCGGAGGGCGTGACCCGGCTCCCGGCCCAGCCCGGCGAGCGTGTCCGTGTGCGCGTCATCAACACCGACAACGGCACGATGCCGGTCTGGGCGTCGGTCCCGTACCGTGTGCTCGCCGTCGACGCCGGCGACATCAACGAGCCCACCCCGGTCGACGACCGACACCTCACCGTTCCAGCGGGCGGCAGAGCCGACGTGGAGGTGACCGTGCCGGAGTCGGGGGCCGCCCGCGTGCAGGTGGCGGCCGCCACGGCGTACGTGATCGGACCGGCGTCAGCAAGCCGAACCGGCCCGCCCGCAGGAACCACGGGCCGAGCTCGATCTGCTCGGCTACGGCTCACCGGCAGAGATCCCCTTCGACGTCGAGAACCCCGATCGCACGTTCGGCTACTCCATTGGTCGGCGGCCGGGTTTCCTCGACGGGCGCCCCGGCTTCTTCTGGACGATCAACGGTCACCTGTACCCCGACATCCCGATGTTCACGGTGCGTGAGGGCGACGTGGCGCTGTTCCGGATCGAGAACCACAGCGGCGAGATCCACCCCATGCACCTGCACGGGCACCACGCGGTGGTCGTCTCGCGCGACGGCAAGGCCGCCCGGGGCAGCCCGGTGTGGGTCGACTCCATCGACGTCGCCGACGGCGAGACCGTGGAGATCGCCTTCGAGGCCGACAACCCCGGCATCTGGATGGATCATTGCCACAACCTCCCGCACGCTGCGCAAGGTCTCGTCGCGCACCTGATGTACGAGGGCGTCACCACTCCCTTCACGATCGGCGGCGACGCCGACAACGAACCGGAGTGAGGAAGGTCGGCCTCTTCGGCCACCGGGCCGCCTGTCACCGGTAGTCTCGGGGCGACCATGACGCGGTGGGACCGGCAATGGCCGGCAGGATGGAGTGACTGATGACGGTTGTGCTGGTTCTCGGCCTCGTGATGAACGCGATTGCCCTGCCGATCGCCGGTCGCCGGGTCTTCTTCCTCTACCGCCTGATCACCAACGGGCAGCCCGCGCCCGACCGCGTCGAGAACGTCCGCGGACGCATGGGTGAGGCGGTCAAGACCCAGCTCGTCGAGGTGCTCGGGCAGAAGAAGCTGCTCAAGTGGTCGGTGCCGGGTGCGGCCCACTTCTTCGTCTTCTGGGCGTTCCTGATCCTCGCCACGGTGTATCTCGAGGCCTACGGCTCGCTCTTCCAGGAGGGTTTCGCCATCCCCCTCGTCGGCAGCTGGGACCTGCTGGGCTTCCTGCAGGACTTCATCGCCGTGATGGCCGTGATCTCGCTCGGTGTGTTCGCGATCATCCGGCTCAAGAACGCTCCGGAGCGGCTCGGACGCAAGTCCCGCTTCAAGGGCTCGCACCTCGGCGGCGCCTGGCTGGTGCTGCTGATGATCTTCTTCGTCGTGCTGTCGATGTTCATGTTCCGCGGGGCCGGCGCCAACACCGGCAACCTGCCGTACGGAGACGGCGCGTTCGCCTCGCAGGCCGCCGGCAAGGTGCTGTCCGGCTTCAGCGAGGAGACCAACAAGACGCTTGAGCACGCCGGCCTGCTGCTGCACATCGGCGTGATGCTCGTCTTCCTGATCATCGTGCTCAACTCCAAGCACCTGCACATCTTCGTCGCACCGCTGAACGTCCTGTTCGGCCGCCGCCCCGTGGCCCTCGGGGCCATCAAGCCGCTGATGGTGAACGGCAAGCCGCTCAACCTGGAGTCGATGGAGGAGCTCGAGGAGGAGGACTTCGAGAAGCTCGGCGTCGGCAAGGTCGAGGACTTCAGCTGGAAGGGCATGCTCGACTTCGCCAGCTGCACCGAGTGCGGCCGCTGCCAGAGCCAGTGCCCGGCCTGGAACACCGAGAAGCCGCTGTCGCCGAAGCTGCTCATCATGGAGCTGCGCGACCACGCGTTCGCCAAGGCCCCGTACATGCTCGCCGACAGCGACGACGCCCGGGCCGCCCTGCCCGACGACGTCCGCGCCGAGGCCGAGCGGGCCCTCGTCGGCCCCACCGAGGGCGACCCGTCACAGCCGAGCGGCGGCGCCGTGATCGACCCCGACGTCCTCTGGTCGTGCGTGTCGTGTGGTGCCTGCGTCGAGCAGTGCCCCGTCGACATCGAGCACGTCGACCACATCATGGACATGCGTCGGCACCAGGTCATGGTCGAGTCGAACTTCCCGACCGAGCTCAACAACATCTTCAAGGGCCTCGAGCGCAAGGGGAACCCGTGGGGCATGGACCCCAAGGGCCGCATGGACTGGGCCAAGGGACTCGACTTCGAGGTCAAGCAGGTCGGTGTCGACGTGGAGAGCCTCGACGAGGTCGAGTGGTTGTTCTGGGTCGGGTGTGCCGGCGCGTTCGAGGACCGGGCCAAGAAGACCACCCAGGCCGTCGCCGAGCTGCTGAACATGGCCGGCGTCGAGTTCGCCGTGCTCGGTGACGGCGAGACCTGCACCGGCGACCCCGCGCGCCGGGCCGGCAACGAGGTCGTCTTCATGCAGCTCGCCATGGAGAACGCCGAGGTGTTCAAGGAGACCAAGGTCAAGAAGGTCGTCTCCACCTGCGCCCACTGCTTCAACTCACTGAAGAACGAGTACGCCGAGTTCGGCGTCGAGCTCGAGGTCGTCCACCACACGCAGCTGCTCAACCGCCTCGTGCGCGAGAAGAAGCTGACTCCGGTCGCGCCCACCACCGGTGCCGTGGAGGGCAAGACGATCACCTATCACGACCCGTGCTTCCTGGGCCGCCACAACAAGGTCTACGCACCGCCGCGCGAGCTGCTCGAGGTCATCCCCGGCGCCACGTTCACCGAGATGCCCCGCAACTCCGAGCGCTCGTTCTGCTGCGGAGGCGGCGGTGCCCGCATGTGGATGGAGGAGACGGTCGGCTCGCGGATCAACGTCAACCGCACCGAGGAGGCCGTCGCCACCGGCGCCGACCAGATCGCCGTCGGCTGCCCGTTCTGCCGCGTGATGCTCTCCGACGGCCTGACCGCCCAGCAGGCAGACGGCAAGGCCCGCGAAGAGGTCGAGGTGCTCGACGTCGCGCAGATGCTGCTCGCCTCCGTGAAGCGGAGCTGACCCGACCCCGGCCGACAGCGACGCCGTCGTGGCCGAGGCCGAGCAGGCCACCGCCTCGGCCGCCGGAGCCGCGGCCACCGCCACTGCGGTCGACGAGGCCACCGAGGCCGAGCCGAACGCCGAGGACGTCGCGGACGAGGACTCGATCTCCGACACCGCCGACGCCGCACCCGCGGCCGACGCGCACCACGAGGCGGAGGCCGACGAGTCGTTGCCCGACGAGGAGCCGTCCGAGGAAGAGCCATCGGGCGAGGAGGTCCCGGCCGTCGAGGACGTGCCCGAGCCCGAGGACCCGGCCGCCGAGCTGACCACCGACGACAAGGAAGCGGCCGCGTGGGCCAACGTCGGACCCGTCAATGCCGCGGCCGACTCGACCGCCGAGACCGAGCCGGAGCCAGAGCCAGATCCCGAGCCCGAGCCCGAGCCCGACGAGGAAGAGTCCCCCGCGGAGCAGGTCACCGACGTCCCCGAGGAGCCCGAGCCCGTCGAGGAGGACGCCCGCGAGGAGGAGGCCGGCGAGATCACGCCCGTCGAGGACGTCACCGACGAGACCGTCGTCGAGAACGCCGCTCCCCCCACCGGCGAGGGCGCCAAGCTCAGCGAGGCCGCCACCGACCTCTCGTCCGACCAGGACGACGCGGACGAGGACGACAAGGCCTGACCGACCCCGAGATGTGAAGGCTTGCGGCCCACGTTCGCGCGAGACGTGGGCCGGAACCCTTCACATCTGGAGGGCAGGGGCGACCAGCGGGACGCCGGGGCGGTAGGACAGGTGCACGTGGGAAGGCGCGTCGAGGACGACGAGGTCTGCCTTCGCCCCCACGCGCAAGTGGCCGATGTCGTCGCGGCGCAGGGAGAAGGCCCCGCCGCGCGTCGCCGACCAGAGCGCTTCCAGTGGCGTCATGCCCATCTCTCGCACCGCCAACGCGATGCAGAACGGCATCGACGTGGTGAACGAGCTGCCGGGGTTGCAGTCGGTGGCGATCGAGACGGTGACTCCGGCGTCAAGCAGTCGGCGCGCGTCGGGGTAGGGCGAGCGGGTCGAGAACTCCACGCCCGGCAGCAGGCCGGCAACGACGCCCGAGTCGGCGAGCGCCGTGACGTCCGCGTCGTCGAGGTACGTGCAGTGGTCGGCCGCGGCGGCACCCATCTCGGCGGCCAGCTGGACACCCGGCCCGGGACCGAGCTGGTTCGCGTGCAGCCGCGGTTCGAGCCCGGCAGCGGCACCGGCAGCGAGCACGGTGCGGGCCTGATCGGCGTCGAACGCGCCCGTCTCGCAGAAGACGTCGACCCAGCGCGCGTGCGGCGCGCAGGCCTGGAGCATCGGCCCGGTGACGAGATCGACGTAGGACTCGACGTCGGTGTCGTCCGGCACCACGTGCGCACCCAGGAAGGTCGTCTCGTCGGTGACCTGCTGGGCGATCGCGAGCGACCGGGCCTCGTCGTGCACCGTGAGCCCGTATCCGCTCTTGACCTCCACGGTGGTCGTGCCCATGGAGCGCATCTGGGCCACCAGCCTGGCGAGGTTGGCGGCGAGCTCCTCGTCGGAGGCGGCCCGCGTCGCTGCCACCGTGGTGCGAATGCCTCCCGCCGCGTACGGCTGCCCACTCATCCGGGCCGCAAACTCCGCGGACCGCTCGCCGGCGAAGACGAGGTGCGAGTGCGAGTCGACGAAGCCCGGGATGACGGCGGCGCCGGCCACGTCACGCACCATGTCGGTCGCGGGAGCCGAGGTGCGGTCACCGATCCAGACGACGTGTCCGCGCTCGACCACGACGGCGGCGTCGTGCATCACCGGCCGCTCGTCGTCCCAGCTGACGAGCTCACCGATGTTCGTGACGAGCAGGCTCGTCACGCCCTGCTCCAGCACTCGTCGATCACGACTTCAAGGTCGGCGGCCACCTCGACCGGGTCGAGGTCGGCCGGCGGCACGACGTCGGCGGCGGTGGCCGACCAGAGCACGTCGTCCGATCCGGCGGTGCGCACCGACGCCGCCACCTCGAGCATCCCACCGTCGCCGAACCCGAGCGACGCGAAGCCGGTGGACGTCGCCGCGGCCCAGAGCTGGTCGATGGGCCAGGTCCCCCGTTGACCGGAGGCCAACCGTTCGTGGAGCTCGACCGCGCGCGCCTCGACGAACATGTCGATCACCGTATGCCCGTCCGAGCCGAGTGTCAGCCGGGCACCGGCATCGCGCAGGGCGGCGCTGGGACCGATGCCGTCGGCGAGGTCGGCCTCGGTCGTCGGGCAGAAGCAGGCAAACGCGCCGGCCCGGCCCACCGTGCGGACGTCGGCGTCGTCGAGGTGGGTGGCGTGCACGGCAGTGGTGCGGGCGGTCCAGACTCCGGCTTCGGCCAGCAGCGCCACCGGGGTGAGCCCGGTGGCGGTCAGGCAGTCGGCGTTCTCGGCAGGTTGCTCGGAGACGTGGACGTGCAGTGGCGCGCCGGGCAAGGCGGCGGCGACGACGGAGAGCTGGTCGCGCGGCACGGCCCGGACGGAGTGGATGGCCGAGCCGACCACGACGTCGGGCGCGCCGGCGTGGCGGTCGGCAAGAAGGCGCACGCGGTCGGCCCAGCGGTCGGCGTCCCCGTCGTCGAACCGCTTCTGCACGCCCTCCGTGGGTCGCCCGAAGCCCGCCGCGAGGTAACAGGTGTCGAGCAGGCAGATCCGCAGACCGACCTCACGGGCCGCGCTGACCAGCGCCTCACCCATCTCGTTCGGGTCGTCGAAAGGCGTACCGTCCGGCTGGTGGTGGAGGTAGTGGAACTCGCCGACCGCATCGATTCCGGCCAAGCGCATCTCCCCGTAGGTCGCGCGGGCGAGCCGGTGCAGCAGGTCCGGGTCGAGCACGCCTGCGAGGGCATACATGTCGTCGCGCCACGACCAGAACGAGTCGGCCTTCGACCGGCCGCGCAGGGCGCGGTGGAAGACGTGGCTGTGGCAGTTCGCGAACGCGGGGACGGTGCTCACACCAGCGCCTTGACGACCCGAGTGAGTGCCTCGACGCCGGCGACACAGTCCGCGTCCTCGGCGAACTCGGCCGGGGAGTGGGAGACACCGGTGGGGTTCCGCACGAACAGCATCGCGGTGGGCACGTGGCGGCTCAGAACGCCGGCGTCGTGTCCGGCGCCGGTGGGCAGCACGGGTGCATCGAGGAGGCCGGCCAGGCGGTCGCGCAGCGGGACGTCGAACTCGACCGCCGGACTGAACGACTCCGCGACCACGTCGACGTCAGTGCCGTCGGCGGTACTGGCCCGGCGAGCCTCCGCGACGATGCCGTCGACCATCCGCTCCAGCTCGACCTCGCCCGACGCCCGCGCATCCAGCCATGCCACGACCCGCGACGGGATCGCGTTCGTGCCGCCGGGCACCACGTCGAGCCGTCCGAACGTGGCCCGGGCGTCGGCGTCGGTGGCCAGCCGCCGCGCGGCGAGCGCGGTGGCGGCGTAGGCGAGCATCGGGTCGTGCCGGTCCTGCATCCGGGTGGCTCCGGCGTGGTCGGCGACGCCCGCGAAGTCCAGCCGCCAGCGCCCGTGGGGCCAGATCGCCGTGGCAACGCCCACCGGGTGGTCGGTGTGCACGAGATGACGCCCCTGCTCGACGTGCAGCTCCACGAACGTGCCGATGTCGTCGAGCCAGTCGCTGCGGCCCACGGCGCGCGGGTCGCGGCCTCGGGCGGTGAGCGCCTCGGCCATCGTCAGACCGTCGCGGTCCTTCAGGGCCAGCGCGCGTTCGGGGGCCAGCGCACCCGTGGTGAGCTGCGAGCCGGCGCAGGCGATGCCGAACCTGGCGCCCTCCTCGTCGGCGAAGCTCGCCACGACGACCGGGCGCGACGGGCTGATGCCCTCGGCGCGCAGCCGATCGACGGCGGCGAAGGACGAGACGACACCCAGCGGACCGTCGAACGGTCCGCCGTCGGGCACGGAGTCGAGGTGCGAGCCGAGCAGCAGCGCATCAGCGTGCTCGCCGGTCGGGGCCCACCAGGCGAGCTGATTGCCGTTGCCGTCCTCGACGACGTCCATCCCCCGGGCTTCCGCAGCGCTGACGAACCACTCCCGCAACGCCATGTCGGCGTCGGTCCACGCGAAGCGGCGGTAGCCGCCGGACCGGGCGTCCCGTCCGATGTCGGCAAGGTCGGCCAGCATCACGCCTCCCGCATCGGGACGCGGACACCGCGAGCCTCGGCCACCTCGACGGCCTCGTCGTAGCCCGCGTCGACGTGGCGGATGACTCCCATGCCCGGGTCGTTGGTGAGCACCCGCTCGGCCTTCGCGGCAGCGAGCGGAGTGCCGTCGACGACGCACACCTGTCCGGCGTGGATGGATCGACCGATGCCGACCCCGCCGCCGTGGTGGATCGACACCCACGTCGCACCGGAGGCCACGTTCACCATCGCGTTGAGCAGCGGCCAGTCGGCGATCGCGTCGGACCCGTCGAGCATCGACTCGGTCTCGCGGTACGGCGAGGCGACGGAGCCGCAGTCGAGGTGGTCGCGCCCGATGACGATGGGCGCCTTCAGCTCGCCGCTCGCCACCATGTCGTTGAAGCGCAGGCCGGCCCGCTCCCGCTCGCCGTAGCCGAGCCAGCAGATCCGCGCCGGCAGCCCCTGGTAGGCGACGCGGTCCTGCGCGGTGCGGATCCACCGGTGCAGGTGCTCGTCGTCGGGGAACAGGTCGAGCACGGCCTCGTCCGTGGCCCGGATGTCGGCCGGGTCGCCGGACAGCGCAGCCCAGCGGAACGGTCCCTTGCCCTCGCAGAACAGCGGCCGGATGTAGGCCGGGACGAAGCCGGGGTAGTCGAAGGCGCGCTCGAACCCGCCGTCGCGTGCCTCGGCGCGCAGGGAGTTGCCGTAGTCGAACACCTCGGCGCCGGCGTCGGCGAAGCCGACCATCGCCTCGCAGTGCCGGGCCATCGAGGCCCGCGCCCGCTCGGTGAGCCCGGCCGGGTCCTTCTCCCGCTCGGCGGCCCAGTCGTCGAAGTCGAGTCCGTGGGGCAGGTAGTACAGGGGATCGTGGGCGCTGGTCTGGTCGGTGACGATGTCGATGGGAGCACCGGCCGCCAGCAGCTCGGGCACCAGGTCCGCCGCGTTGCCGAGCACGCCGATGGACAGCGGAACCCGGCGAGCCTTGGCGTCCTCGGCCAGACGCATGGCGTGGGCGAGGTCGTCGGCCTGGACGTCCAGGTAACGGTGCTCGATACGACGGCTGATGCGCGACTGGTCGACCTCGATGCACACGCACACGCCGTCGTTCATCGTGACGGCCAACGGCTGTGCGCCGCCCATGCCGCCGAGACCGGCGGTCAGCGTGATGGTGCCGGCCAGCGTGCCGCCGAAGGACTTCGCGCCGATCGCGCCGAAGGTCTCGTAGGTGCCCTGCAGGATGCCCTGCGTGCCGATGTAGATCCACGAACCGGCGGTCATCTGCCCGTACATGGTGAGGCCGGCGGCCTCGAGCTTGCGGAACTCCGGCCACGTCGCCCAGTCGCCGACGAGGTTGGAGTTGGCGATGAGCACCCGCGGAGCCCACTCGTGCGTCCGCATGACACCCACCGGGCGCCCCGACTGCACGAGCAGCGTCTCGTCGTCGTGCAGGTCCGTGAGGGTGCGGACGATGGCGTCGTACGAGCGCCAGTCGCGCGCGGCCTTGCCCGTGCCGCCGTAGACGACCAGCTCCTCCGGGTGCTCGGCGACCTCCGGATCGAGGTTGTTCATCAGCATCCTCATCGGCGCCTCGGTCTGCCACGACCGGGCGGTGAGCTCGGTGCCCCGCGGGGCCCTGATGTCACGCATCGTCATGCTCCTGTTCGTCGTGGGTGGTGGTCGCCTGGTGCGCGGCCGCGATCAGGGTGCCGTCGCGAACGAGGCTCACGGCCCCCTCGATGTCGGGCGCCAGGAAGCGGTCGGGGCCGCGGCCGGGCACGTGGTCGCGGAGGGCGGCAACGGCCGCGCCGGTGGCGGCCGCAGGACTGAGCGGTGCCCGCATCTCCACACCGCGGGCAGCCGTGACGATCTCGATGGCGAGCACCCGGGTGAGCCCGTCGACGGCACGACGCAGCTTGCGGGCCGACGACCACCCCATGGAGACGTGGTCCTCCTGCATCGCGCTCGACGGGATCGAGTCGACGCTCGCCGGCGCGGCCAGCCGCTTGAGCTCGCTGACGATCGCCGCCTGCGTGTACTGGGCGATCATCAGTCCGGAGTCGACACCGGGGTCGTCGGCCAGGAAGGCCGGCAGGCCCTGGTTGCGGGAGACGTCGAGGAAGCGGTCGGTGCGCCGCTCGCTCATGCTCGCCACGTCGGCCGAGACGATTGCGAGGAAGTCGAGCACGTACGCCAGCGGCGCGCCGTGGAAGTTGCCGTGCGACTCGAGCCGGCCGTCGTCGAGCACCGAGGGGTTGTCGATCGCGGCGGCGAGCTCTCGCTCGGCGACGGTGGCGGCATGGTCCGCGGTGTCGCGCGCGGCACCGTGCACCTGCGGGGCACAGCGCAGCGAGTAGGCGTCCTGCACCCGGGTGTCGCCGTACCGGTGGCTGGCCACGATGCCGGATCCTGCGAGGAGCCCGGCCATGTGCGCCGCCGACGCCGCCTGCCCCGGGTGTGGACGAAGGGTCTGGAGGTCGGGCGCGAGCACGCGATCGGTGGCGAGCAACCCCTCGATGCTGAGCGCCGCGGCGAGGTCGGCCACGTCGAGGAGGGCGCGCAGGTCGTGCAGAGCCAGCACGAGCATCCCGAGCATCCCGTCGGTGCCGTTGATGAGGGCGAGCCCCTCCTTCTCGGCCAGCTCGACCGGCTCCAGCCCGTGATCGGCGAGCGCCTCGGCGGCTGGGCGAACCATTCCGCGATCGACGACCTCGCCCTCGCCCATGACGGCGAGGGCACAGTGCGCGAGCGGCGCCAGGTCACCGGAGCAGCCGAGGCTTCCGTACTCGCCGACGACAGGCGTGAGACCGGCGTTCAGCAGGGCGGCGTACGCCTCGGCGGTCTCCAGCCGCACTCCCGTGTGCCCGGTGCAGAGCGTCGACAGCCGCAGCAGCATCAGGGCACGCACCACCTCGTCCTCGACGCGTGGGCCGGACCCGGCCGCGTGCGAGCGGATGAGGCTCTTCTGCAGCTGCGTGCGCTGGTGCGGAGCGATGTGGCGGTTGGCGAGGGCGCCGAACCCGGTCGAGACGCCGTACACCGGGACGTCGGATGCGGCCAGGTCGTCGACGTACTTGCGCGCTCGGAGGATGGCCTCACGGGCCTCGGGACCGATCACCACCCGGGCCCCGTGGCGGGCCACGCGCACCACGGCGTCCTGGCTCAGGGCACCGACCTCGACGACCACTTGATCCATGCCCCCATCTGAACCCGGACCGCCCGCGCGCGGAAGCCCGCTGCGCCACCTTCCATCTCGGATACGAGACAATCACTCCATGAGCCGACCCGTGCCGGCCGCCACCGCGGCCCTCCGAGTGCTGAGGCTCCTCTCGGCCCAGCCGGTGCCCCTCCCCGCGATGCGCATCGCCGACACGTTGGGGCTGCCCCGATCGACCACGTACCACCTGCTCGCCGCCATGGCCGACGAGGACTTCGTCGTGCACTACCCCGAGGACCGGACGTGGGGCATGGGACTGGCGTCCTGGGAGGTCGGGCACGGATTCGCCCGGCAGGAGCCGCTGGCGCGGCTGGCCCGCGTCCCGCTCGCGCGGCTGGTCGACCAGGTCGGCGAGTCCGCACACCTGGTCGTCCTGCACGGTGGCGACGTGCTCTACGTGATCGAGGACCGCGCCCCCGGACGGCCCCCTCTCGTCACCGACGTCGGCGTGCGGCTTCCTGCGCACCTCACCGCATCCGGCCGGGCCATCCTGGCCGGGTTGCCGCCTGCCCAGGTCCGAGTCCTGTATCCGAACCGCGCGGCGTTCGTGACGCGAACCGGGTCCGGCCCGACGTCGCTGACCCAGCTGCGTCGCCTGCTCGTCACGACCAGGGCCCGGGGCCACGCCACCGAGGACGGCGAGGTGACGGCGGGGTTCGCCTCCGTGGCGGCGCCGGTCGAGTCCGGAACGATCCACGCCAGCGTCGCGGTCACCTGGGAGAGCCGTCGCTCGCCGGACGTCGACGCGCTGGCCGCCGCCGTCCGCGAGACCGCGGCCGAGATCACCGGAAGACTCCGCCACAGGCCGACCTGAGATGTGCGACGTTTCAGCCTGCAACCGACTCGATGGCCCTAAGATCGGCGTCCATGACGCATGAGACGTGGGCGGTGGCAGCGGCCTATGAGGCCTACGTCGGCCGCTGGAGCCGCCTGGTGGCCGCTGACTTCGTGCGATGGCTGAATGTCCCGGCCGGCCGCTCGTGGGCCGACGTCGGATGCGGAACCGGCGCACTGACGGCGGCCGTCCTTGCCAGAGCCGAGCCTGCCGCCGTCGTCGGCATTGATCCCTCCGAGGGCTTCGTCGCCAACGCCCGCGAGACGATCGTCGACGAGCGCGTCGACTTCCGGGTCGGCGACGCCCAGTCTCTGTCGCTTGCCGACCAGTCGTGCGACGTCGTCATCAGTGGCCTCGCGATCAACTTCGTGCCGGACGCCGAGCGTGCGGCAGCCGAGTTCCGCCGGATCACGTCCCCGGGTGGAACGGTGGCCGCGTACGTCTGGGACTACGCGGGGGGCATGGCGATGATGAAACACCTCTGGACCGCTGCCGCCGACCTCGATCCGGGTGCAGCCGACCTGGACGAGGGCAGTCGCTTCCCCTTGTGCCGTCCGGACCCGCTCCGTGACCTGTGGGTCGCAGCCGGACTCAAGGATGTCGCTGTCGACGAGATCGTCGTGCCAACCGTCTTCGCCGACTTCGACGACTTCTGGACCCCTTTTCTCGGCGGCCAGGGTCCTGCCCCCGGGTACGTGACCTCGTTGACCGACGAGCACCGCAACGAGTTGCGGGAGCTGCTGCGCGGTCGGCTGCGGACCGAGCCGGACGGATCGATCCCCCTGTCTGCGAGGGCCTGGGCCGTCCGTGGATCGGTCAGCGTGACTTGAGCCCGCCTGCGTCGTTTCATCAGTACTCGGGGTCTGCCCGATCGCACGACTCATCTGGGCGACCGCCGGTCGCCGTTGGCTTGAGGAGCAGGATGCGCACCACTCGTCGACTCATCGGGCTGGCGGCCACGGCCCTCGCTCTGAGCGCCCTCGTCGTCCCCGCAGGAACGGCCGGAGCCGCCGAGGGCTTCACCGTCACTCCCCTGCACTTCGCCGTCAACGTCGGCCCCGACGGCAAGACCGCGTGCGACATCGTGGGCGACCTCTACCTGCCGGCCTCGGCATCGCCGCGCTCCCGGGTGCCGGCGCTCCTGACGACCAACGGTTTCGGCGGTTCGAAGAACGACCAGGCCGGCTACGGAGAGACCTTCGCCAAGCGCGGCTACGCCGTGCTCTCCTACTCGGGTCTGGGGTTCGGCGGCTCCGACTGCAAGATCACCCTCGACGACCCCGACTACGACGGCAAGGCAGCCAGTCAGCTGGTGGGTTACCTCGGTGGCGAGCCCGGCGTCGCGTTCACCGACGCCGAGCACACGACCGCCGCTCCCGTTCTCGACGTCGTGAAGCTGGATGGTCGTCCGTCCAAGCGCGACCCGCGGGTCGGGATGGTCGGCGGCTCGTACGGCGGCGAGGTGCAGTACGCCGCAGCCGGACTCGACCGCCGCATCGACACGATCGTCCCGCTCATCACCTGGAACGACCTCTCCTACTCCTTGTCACCGAACAACACCTCCCAGGTGACGCCGAACGGGGTGAGCACCTCGACCCCCGGTGTCGCCAAGGCCGCGTGGGCGTTGGGCTTCTCCGGCCTCGGGGTCGCCAACGGCGTCCAGAACGCACCGTCCGACCCCAGCCGCCTCCTCGGCTGCCCGAACTTCGCGACCTTCGTGTGCCCCGCGCTCCTGTACGCCGGCACGACCGGCACCCTGACCACGCACCAGACCGACCGGCTCCGGCATGCCTCCGTGGTCAGCTACATGAAGAACATCAAGGTCCCCGTGCTGATCATCCAGGGCCAGGCCGACACGTTGTTCAACCTCAACGAGGGAGTGGCGAACTACACCGCGCTCAAGAAGCAGGGCACGCCCACCAAGATGATCTGGTTCAACGGTGGTCACTCGGGTCCCTCCGCTCCCGGTGAGCTCGAGACCCGAAGCCCCGACCCGGCCACGCAGTACGTGACGTCCCGGATCGCCACCTGGTTCGACCGTCACCTCAAGGGCACGTCCGCCGACACCGGCCCGAACTTCGCGTACTTCCGCGACTGGGTCTCCTACTCCGGCATCGCCACCCCGGCGTACGCCACCAGCTCGACCTACCCGGTGGGTTCGCGCCGCTCCTACTACCTGTCGGGCACGAACCTGGTCACCAGCCAGTCGGAGATCGCCGCCGGCTCGCAACGGTTCGTCACCCCGGCGGCCGGCGCGCCCTCCTCGTTCGATCCGCTCGACGCCCTGCGTTCCCTCCCGATCCCTCCCGTCGACATCCCGGAGACCGACCTGCCCGGCACGTTCGCGACGTTCACGTCGGCACCGACGACTTCGAACGTGGACGTCGTCGGCTCGCCCCAGCTGACGCTCAAGGTCGAGGCCCCGACCGCGGTCGCCGGCCAGGGGCTCAATCCGGGCAAGCTGGTGCTGTTCGCGAAGGTTCTCGACGTCGACGGCTCCGGCAAGGCGACCCTCGTGCGCAACCTGGTGGCTCCGGTCCGCGTGCCCGACGTCGGCCAGATGTTCACCGTCACGATGCCCGGGTTCGTGCACCGCTTCGAGCCCGGCCACTCGATCCGGCTCGTCGTCGCCAGTGGCTCGACGAACTACCGCGGCGGCATGACCCCGACGCCGGTCACCATCGCGACCGGCACCGCCTCGCAGGCCCTCACCCTGCCCGTCGTCCCGTAGCCGTCGGTCGGGCGCCGAGGTGGGCGACGCAGGTCTCCGCGGCGGCGCGGCCGGCCTCGAGGGCTTCCTTCGGGGTGGCTCCGGTGATCCAGCGCGACAGGAAACCGCCGGCGAAGGCGTCGCCCGCGCCGGTGGTGTCGACCACGTCGACCCGGGGGGCCGTCACCTGCGCCCGCACGCCTGATGGGCCGACGCCGCCGAGATAGCCGGCTCCGAGCGCTCCCATCGTGACGACGACGTGCGGAAAACGGTCGGCGAGGGCGTCCAGGTCGATGGTCGGTCCAGAGCTCGCGCCGAGCAGGCGCGCCTCGTCGACGTTGGGCAGCACGAGGTCGACCCCGTCGACCCAGCCCAGGAACTCCTCGACCCCCACGGCGCGGAGGAAGGCGACCGAGCTGGGGTCGACGCTCACGCCGGCGCCGAGACGCCGCGCCTCGGCGACCAGGTCGAGGGCCACCGGGCGCGTGGACGGGTCGAAGAACGAGTAACCGGTGAGGTGGAGCCACGTGACGTCGTGCCAGATGTCGGGCGGAACGTCGCCGGGCCCGAGTCCGGCATTCGCGCCACGGTCCACGAACATGGTCCGCTCACCGTGCCGGTCCAGCTGGAGGACGATCGTCGCGGTCGTCCGGTCCGGGTCGCTCGCGAGACGGGCGTCCACGCCGCTGTCGGCGAGGGCCTGCGTGTGCCGGTCGACCGCGTCTGCCCCGACGCGACCGCAGAACGCCACGTCGGTGCCCAGCCGCCCGAGCCAGGCAGCGACGTTCGCCGCCGACCCACCGGCCCTGAGCCGGATCTCGGCGTTGGTGTCACTCGCCTCGGTGACGTCCTCGAGGACGCGCACGCTGATGTCGTCGACGACGTCGCCGACCACCAGCACGCGGGTCACAACGCAGACCAGGCCTTCGCGATGTCGGCGGCGAGGCGGATGTTGTTCTCCACGATGCGGAGATTGGCCGCGACACTCTCACCGTTGGTGAGCTCGACGATGGTGCTCAGCAGGAACGGCGTGACCTCCTTGCCGGAGATCTGCTTCTCCTCCACCCGCCGCAGTGCCTCCTCGAGCACGCGGTCGTGCGTGGCCGGGTCGAGCTGGTCGTCGAGCGACAGCGGGTTGGCCACCACGATCGCCGAGCACAGCTCGAGCTCCTCGCGCGACTCCATGACGGCCGCCACCGCATCGGCATCGGGAATCGACCAGTCGAGGGGGTGTCCGGAGGAGCGCAGCCAGAAGCCGGGGAACTCGCCGGTGCCGAACCCGAGGACGGTGATGCCGAGCGACTCCATCCGTTCCAAGGTCGCGCCGACGTCGAGGATCGACTTGACGCCCGCGGACACCACGGTGATCGGCACCTCGGACAGCGTCTTGAGGTCGGCCGACTCGTCGTAGGTCTCCGAGGCGCCGCGATGGACGCCGCCCACACCGCCGGTGGCGAAGACCCGGATACCCGCGTGGTCGGCGATGAACGCCGTCGCAGCGACCGTCGTGGCACCGCTGCCGCCGCGGGCCAGCACCACGGGGAGGTCGCGCATCGTGACCTTCGGCAGCTCTTCGTGGGCGACGCGCTCGAGCTCGTCGTCGGTGAGGCCGGCCCGGAGCTGGCCGTCGAGCACCGCGACCGTGGCGGGCACGACTCCGGCGTCGATGAGGATCTGCTCGAAGCGGCGGGCCGCCTCGATGTTGTCCGGGCGCGGCAGGCCGTGCGAGATGATGGTCGACTCCAGCGCGACGACCGGTGTGCCCGAGGCGAGGGCGTCTGCCACGTGGGGGGAGACGGACAGCGGGAAGCTCATGATGGTGCTCAGATCGCGGTTCGATGGAAGTTGGCGTGTGACCGGGAGGCCGTCGGCCCCCGCTGACCTTGGTAACGGGACCCGTACTTCGCCGAGCCGTAGGGGTTCTCAGCCGGCGAGCTCAACCGGAAGAAGCAGAGCTGGCCGATCTTCATGCCCGGGTAGAGCTTGATCGGCAGCGTCGCGACGTTCGCCAGCTCGAGCGTCACGTGGCCGGAGAAGCCGGGATCGATGAACCCGGCCGTCGAGTGCGTCATCAGGCCGAGCCGCCCGAGCGACGACTTGCCCTCCAGACGCGCAGCGACGTCGTCGGGCAGAGTGATGAGCTCGTAGGTGGAGCCGAGCACGAACTCACCCGGGTGCAGCACGAACGCTTCGTCGGTACCGACCTCGACCTCGCGGGTCAGATCGGACTGGTCGGCCGCCGGATCGATGTGCGGGTACTTGTGGTTGTCGAACACCCGGAAGAACTTGTCGAGCCGGACGTCGATGCTCGAGGGCTGGATCATCTCGCGCGACAGCGGATCGAGGCGCACGCGGCCGCCGTCGAGCTCGGCCAGGATGTCGCGATCGGAGAGAAGCACGGGGAAAACGTAACCCATGCCGGCCCTCAAGAACGCCGTCTCGTCCTGATCACTCCGGCAACCGTGGCCGCCCCGACGACGACGGCCGTGAGCACGAGCCAGCTCGTCAGGTAGGGGCGGTTGAGCAGGGAGTCCATGCCGGGCTTCCCGCCCTGGCCAGACAGCACGTTCGCGACCGCGACGGTGACCGCTCCCCACACCAGGAATGCCACTGCGGCGACGGCGCGATGGCGGTCGGGCACGATGCGCGCAGCCACGACACCGATCACGACCACGAGCGGAGCCAGCACGAAGTCGTGCAGCACGATCCCGCCGCCCAGCCAGAGCCCCGTCGACGTCAGTCGATCCACGCCGTCGTCGCGCAGCAGCCACACCCCCCAGAGGCCGGCCGCGACGCCGAGCGCGCCGATGGCGAGCCGAGCAGCCCTCACGTCCTCACCTCCAGGCCCGTGACCCACTTCGTCTGCAGGACGCCCGGACGGTTCGGGGCGATGATGCGGCACGGGAAGCCGTGGTCGAGGTTCAGTGTCTCGCCGTTGAGCTCGAGCGCGAGCAGGGTGCGCGGGTCGGCCACGAAGTCGGCCGGGAGCTCCGACGTCGAGAAGGCGCCACGAGTCTGCGCCGACCGGACCCGAACGGCGGCCGGGTCGGCACCGAGGAGGGCGAGCAGGTCCCGCACGGCGACCCCGGTCCAGGTGCCGTTGCAGCTCCAGCCCTCCACGCAGGCGATCGGCAGCCGGTGCGTGCGTTGCGGCAGCTCGGCGAGCTGGTCGCGCGTCAGCCGGATGACTGTCGTCCCGTGGCGCAGGTCGAGGCGGTACGCGGAATCGCTGGCACCCTCGACGGCTCCGGCCGCTCGGGCCGTCCGGTTCACCGGGACGCCCTGCGGGCCGTCGCCGTCGCGCACCCCGAACACCGAGATCTCCCTCAGCAGCGGAACCGTCTGGCCGGCCGTGAGCACGAGCGTGAGGGCCGACGCCGATCCCGCGCCGATCAGGACCGAGCGACGACTGGGTCCGGGCGGGGCGAGCGACTCCTCGTCGTCGGCCGGGCCGCCTGCATAGGCGTCGCGGATGACCGGCAGCTTGACCGCGACGTGCACGAGGATGGCGCCGACCGCGACGTACGCGACCGCCTCGTGGGTCGCTCGGAAGCTGAAGCTCCACGGGTACCACTGCACGACGTTGAGGGTGCCGCTGACGAGCTGGAACAGTCCGGCCGCCATCAGGACGGCGATGGAGGCGCGTTCCAGTCCCTCGATCGCCACCGCCTTCGCCGGCTTCGTCGGCGGGCGCGCGAACAGCCGTGGGTAGACCGACCAGAGCTTGACGAGCAGCAGCGGGATGGCTGCCGTGCCGGACGCCACGTGCAGGCCCTGGGTCACGCGGTACAGCCACGACGGGTCCGGCCCGATGGGCAGCCAGCCCGGCGACGTGTACTGCCAGTGGCTCCAGAGCCCGGTGAGGAAGCAGAGGCCGAAGGCGACCCCGACCCAGACCCCGAGTCTCGCCGTGGTGCGGGGCCCGCGGGCTGTGCTCTCGAAGTCGTCCGGGTGCGGGATGCGTCGCTCGATGGCGCCGACCATGTCGGGCAGCCGGAGGCTGATCGGTGCCTTCGGGTGGTACGGCCTCCGCGGCTCGACGGTCACGGGAGGGTCCGCTCGGCCGCGGACGCCACGGCGACCCCGAACCGCGAGCTCGGGACGTCGGTGGCGACGGCGCGGGCGTCGTCCCAGGTGTCGACGTCGTTGAGGGTGCGCAGCAGCGCTGTGGGGTGCGGCAGGACGTCGAGCGTGTGCTGGCCGGTGGACGACGTCGACATCTCCACCGTGGCCAACGCCGCTGCGTCCGAACCGCGGCGCAACGCCAGGAGCCACCAGCCGCCGTCCTCGGCGGGGCCGAGGACACTCGCGTGGTCGGCGAGCGCAGCGGCCGCCTCGTGGAGGTCACCGACGGTCAGCTGCGGTGAGTCCATGCCGACCTGGACGACACCATGACCCTCGTCCGCGTCGAGGTGCGCACGCGCGAGCCGCTCCCCGAACGACTCCCCCACCTGGGGAACGACGCTCAGGTCGCCCAGGACAGCGCCGAGCTCTGCAGCGCGGGCAGCCTCCCCGAGGTCACCCGTCATCGCGACGACGACGGGAAATCCTGACGCAACGGCGGTGTCGATCGTGTCGAGCAGCGCGGCAGCGGCCAGGTCGGCCGCCGCGTCGTCACCGACATCGCGTGCGACGCGGGTCTTGGCCTCGCCCGGAACCGGCGCCTTCGCGACGACCAGCACGGACGGACCGGTCGTCATCGGGCTTCCCGAACCGCGCGACGTGCGGAGGTGCGGCGGGTGGTCCGCAGCACCGACAAGAAGTCTCGAGCCACCTGCATGGTCCCGCGGAGCGAGCCGGACACCTTCGACTTCGTGCCGGCCGCGCGGGGACGGTAGGCGATGTCGAGCTCCCGAACCGTCCAGCCGGCTCGCGACGCCTTGACCATCAGCTCCAACGGATAGCCGAACCGGCGCTCGCCGAGGTCGAGAGCGAGCAGGTCCGCACGGCGACAGACCCGCATCGGCGCCAGGTCGTGGATGCCGAACCCGCTGGAACGACGCAGCCAGGTCGCGAGCAGGGTCGTGCCGAGGCGCGCGTGCCACGGCCAGACGCCGCTGCGCACGGGACGTCGACGGCCGACCGCCATCGTCACCGGGGTGGCACCTTCGGCCTTGGCGGAGTCGTCGACCTCGGCCAGCAGGCGGGGCAGCTCGCCGAGATCCATCGAGTCGTCGCCGTCGACGACTGCGACGTACTCCGAGGTCGCGGCCAGGATGCCGGCATGCACGGCTGCGCCGTACCCGACCTGTGGCTCGTCGACGACAGTGGCGCCGAGCCTGCGGGCGACATCTGCGGTGCCGTCGGACGAGCCGTTGTCGACCACGATGGGGTGGAATCCGGCCGGAACGGCCGCCAGCACGGGCGGAAGGGCGGCTGCCTCGTCCCGGCACGGGATGACGACATCGCAGACGAACGCTCGTTCCATGGACTCGACGCTATGGCCACCCCGTGCCACCCACCAACTGGTTGGCGCGAATGCCACCGGCGTGTGACCTTGTCCCGGGCCGGAAACCCTGCATTCGCAGTAGGATCGGCGCATGACCGCCGAGGCGGAGAACCGCAGGATCCTCGAAGGAATGTTCGGGGCCGACGGCACGCTGCTGCTCTCACCCGAGCAGGAGTACGAGGCCCGATCCCCGGACTACGTGATGGAGATGCCGCAGTCCGGCGAGCGCATCGTCGGGCGCGACGCGATGCGCGCGATGCAGGAGGCGTTCCCCAACCCGCCCACGGCGACGGTCCGGCGCATCATCGGCAGCGGGGACCTGTTCGTGATGGAAGCCGTGTCCGACTACGGGGGTCCGGTGTTCCACGTGACGGACATCGTGGAGTTCTCCGACGGCAAGATCGTCCGCGAGACGCGGTACTACGCCGAGCCCTTCGACCCGCCGGAGTGGCGGGCCGCGTGGGTCGAGTCCTGATCTGGGCTAGCGCGTCCTGAGCGGATCGGTGGCGAGGCGGGCCAGGCCGTCCTCGGGACGGACCTCGGCCCGGAAGCCGAGGCCGTCGGCCGCGGCATCGGGTGAGGCGAGCACGTGCCGCACGTCGAACAGGCGGTACTCGCCCGTGACCACTGGTTCCGGCCCGTCGGCGCCGTCGGCCAGCGCCGTGGCCATCTCGCCGATCGTGAACGGGTGGCCCGAGGCGACGTTGTACGGCGTCAGGCCAGTGGGGTGGTCGCGCACCTGCTCGATGGAGAGGACGTTCGCCAGCGCGACGTCGTCGACGTGCACGAAGTCGCGCACCTGGGCGCCGTCCTCGAACACCCGAGGCGCGTCGCCACGGGCCATGGCTGAGCGGAAGATCGCCGCGACACCGGCGTAGGGCGTGTCCGCGGGCATGCCCGGGCCGTAGACGTTGTGGTAGCGGAGCGCGACGGTGCGGCCGCCCTGGAGCGTGCACCACGCGTCGGCGTAGTGCTCCTGGGCGACCTTGGAGGCGGCGTAGCTGGTGCGCGGGCGGAACGGGGTGGACTCGTCGATGCGCCGCCAGGTGATCTCGCCGTCGCAGTGCGGGCACCGCGGGTCGAACCGGCCGGCATCGAGGTCCTCCTCGCGGCGTGGGGCCGGGGGCACGTCGCCATGCTCCGGGCAGTCGTACCGTCCGTCGCCGTAGACGACCATCGACGACGCCATGACCAGGTCGGTGATGTCCGTGCGGGCCATCGCGGCGAGCAGCTCGGCGGTGCCGAGGTCGTTGTGGCCGGCGTAGGCCGGGAGGTCCTGGGCGTCGACACCGTTGCCGACCATCGCGGCCTGGTGGCACACCACGTCGATACCGTCGAGCACGTCGTCGAGCCGGTCGTTCCTCAGGTCGAGCCGGACGACGTCGTCGTCCCCGGCCCCCGGCCCGTGCGCCTCGGGCAGGTAGGCGTCGAGCGGGACGACCTCGTGGCCACGGTCGCGGGCGAGGAGCGCGATGCGTGCGCCGATGAACCCGGCGGCGCCGGTGAGCAGGATCCTCACGGCAGCTCGATGGGCAGGTCCATGCCGTCGACGGCGTGCGAGCACGAGCACTCCCGGTCGGTGCCGATGGTCGGCACCACCTCGGCCAGCACCGACTTGAGGGCGTCGATGTGCTCGCCGAAGACGCGGAACACCTCGTCCATGCTCACGGCGGTGGCCTCGTCGACACCGGCGTCGTGGTCGGTGACGAGCGCGACGGTGGCGTAGCAGAGCGCGAGCTCGCGGGCGAGGATCGCCTCGGGGTGGCCGGTCATCCCGATCACCGACCAGCCCTGGCCGGCGTACCACTTGGACTCCGCGCGGGTGGAGAACCGCGGGCCCTCGATGACCACCATCGCGCCGCCGTCGACCGGCTCGAGCTCGGAGAGTCCGTCGACGAGGTGGCCGCGGAGCCGTGAGCAGTAGGGGTCGGCGAAGGCGACGTGGCACGCGTTCTCGTCGTAGTACGTCTGGATGCGACCGAAGGTGCGGTCGACGAGCTGGTCCGGGACGACGAAGGTGCCGGGGCCGTACTCGACCTGCAACCCCCCGACCGCGCAGGGCGCCAGGATCTGCCGGACGCCGATGCTGCGCAGCGCCCAGAGGTTGGCCCGGTAGGGCACCTGGTGGGCGGGGAACCGGTGGCCCGCACCGTGTCGCGGCAGGAACGCGACCCGGCGGTCGCCGATGGTTCCGACGGAGATGGGTGCGGACGGCGGCCCGTAGGGCGTCTCCACCTCGACTGTCTCCGGGTCGTCAAGGAACGTGTAGAAACCCGATCCGCCGATGATCGCCAGGTCTGCTGAGGTCATGGACCGAGCATGTCACTTCGCCGGGTTCCCGCTCGGTATGGTGTGCTCATCGCCGATGTAGCTCAATGGCAGAGCGCTTGCTTCCCAAGCAAGATACGCGGGTTCGATTCCCGTCATCGGCTCGGCTTCGGGTGCCGATGACGCACCCGACGTTCTTGCAGGTGAGGCGCTCGAGCGTCCGTGCGGTAGGCCCAACAGCCCTGCCTGACGACGACCGGGCAGGGCCGTTCGCTCGTCCGACGTCATCGTCCCGGACGCCTCGTCATCTGGACCTCAGAACGGCGGCGGGCCGAGGATCTCGATTGCCCCGGTGGCCTCTGCCGCCTCACGGATCCGCTCGAAGTCGACGGGGATCGGCGAACTGCCCTCGGGCGCCGGCTCGCTGGCCATCCGGAAGAAGTCCTCACCGATACCCGGCGTCAGGATCGTCAGGATGCGCGCATCTGTTGAGGTCACCATGAAGGCGTGCGGGATACCGCGCGGCATGACCGCGACGCCACCAGTCGACAGCGAACGGCGCTCGCCACTGAGGTCGAGCAGGATCTCGCCGTCAAGGACGTAGAAGGTCTCGTCGACGCCCGGGTGGAAGTGCACCGGCGTCATCTTGCCCTGTTCGCCGACGAACTCGACGAGCAGGAACGCGCCATTGGTCTCTTCAGAGGTCGCGAGCCAGGTCTGCAGTCCGCCGCCGCAGAACCAGCGCCGTTCGCCCTGCCCACTCTCTTTGACCGTTGCAGTCAATGTGCTCATCACGACTCCTCCTCTTTATGGGACTTGCGTCCCATAAAGAAACTACGGTACCGTGATGGTTGTGTCAATGGCGTACGAGGAGTCCGGTCGGACCCGCCAGAAGCAGCGCACTCGCAACGACCTTCTGGCAGCCGCCCGCGAGCTCATCACCTCTGGTGGAACCGCTCCGACGGTCGAGGAGACAGCCGCCGCCGCCTCTGTCTCGCGCACCACGGCGTACCGCTACTTCCGCAGCCAGGAGGAGCTCCTGCTGGCTGCGTACCCGGTGATCGACCGGACCTCACTGCTGCCCGATGACATCGGCGACGACCCCGAGGCTCGCCTCGTCGCCGCCGTACGCACCTTCATCGAACACCTGTTAGAGGCCGAGCCGCAGCAGCGCACGATGCTCCGGCTCTCCCTCGACCGGGCCACCCAGCAGGTTCAGCTCCCGCTGCGCAGAGGACGAGCGATCGGCTGGTTCGAGGACGCGTTGGCACCGGCACGCCCGCAGCTGGGGAAGGCAGGGGTACGCCGGCTCGCGATCGCCGTGCGCAGCGTGGTCGGGATCGAGTCGCTGGTTTGGCTCGTGGACGTCGCCGGACTGACCCGCAAGGAAGCCGCCGCGATCATGCAGTCCTCGGCTCGCGCCTTGCTGCGTGATGCGTTCAGCCAGTAGCGCAGATTCCCCAGCAAGATGCGCGGGTTCGATTCCCGTCATCGGCTCTGGGCCCGGCCAGGTTCGACGTCGGGCCGGATCGGCCGCCGAGGCCGTCCTCCGGGGCTCAACCGGCGCGGTGGAGTGCGGCCACGGAGCGGGCCTCCTCCTTCAAGGCGTCGACCACCGCACGCACCGACGGACGCTCGAGTCGATCCGGACGCAGCAGGGCCGTGATCTCCCGCTTGGCGCGGATGCCGACCAGAGGCCGGGTGACGAGCCCGTTGCCGTGCTCCCGGGTGGTGAACCGGGGGAGGATCGCGATCCCATGACCGGCCGCCACCAACGCCTCGACGACGCCGTTGTCGGCGATGCGCTGGGCGACCCGGACCGGTCGGCCAGTGACGGCGACCACCCGTTCGAGCACGGCGTCGAAGGGGTAGTCGTGCGGCACGCCGATCCACGTCTCACCGGCGACGTCCTTCGGCGAAAGGCTGTCCTTGCGCGCGAGCGGATGGTCCTCCGGAAGTGCGACGTCGAGCGGCTCGCTCATGAGCGGCACGACCTGGAGCCGGCGCTCATGCCAGCTGTCGGCGGTGGTGGGTGAATCCGCCACGACGACGTCGTGGTCGGGCGTCAGGTCGGCGAAGTCGACCGTGCCGTTCTCGTCGGTGCACACCAGCTCGACGTCGGGCCGCTCGGCCATCCGGGTGAACAGGCCCGGCAACAACATCTCGCCGCCGGTCGGGAACGTGCGCAGCGTGACGCGGCCGGCCGGCTGCTCCATGAACTCCCGCCACCGCCCCTCGGCACGCTCGACCGCGACGGCGATCTCGGTGGCCGTGCGGGCCAGGGCACGACCCGCCTCGGTGAGAGCCACGCCACGTCCGGCGGGCTCGAGCAACGCGTATCCGGCCTCGCGTTCGAGCACTTTCAGCTGCTGGGAGACCGCCGAAGGTGTGACCTTCATCGCGTCGGCGACCGCCCCCACCGTGCCGCGTTCCGACAATTCCCGCAGGAACTCGAGCCTTCGAACATCCATGTAGTAACACTACACATTACCTGTAGTTCTGTGCGCTTGTCCTGCACGATAGCCAGGTGCATGATGGAGACAACCAAGAACCTTGAAGGAGGCTCACCATGTTCGTCCTCGGCACTTCCATCGCCCTCATCACCGCCCTCGGCGTCACCCGTACTGCTCGCTCCGTCGTGAAGGACGGCTACGGCCGAGTCCCGACCTACCGGGCCTGATCCACCGCCCGCGAGACCTTCGCCCCCGTGCTCGGCCAGCTGGCCGGCGCGGGGGCGAACTCATTTCGCTGACCTGCCCAGACGTGAAACCCATCACAGATGTGCCCGCTGGCCTTGTGCCTGGCCCGACAACGTCGGATACTTAAGTTACCCGCCAGTAGACTGGCGAGTCACCAGGCTGCAGCTGGCAGCGCGTCCACTTCGTACAACGACTGGGGATCAAGCAGATGAGCCACTACCTGAGCAACTTGCGCGACGTCGAGTTCAACCTCTTCGAGCTCTTCGATCGCAAGGATGTCTACGGCCACGGTCCTTTCGAGGAGATCGACACCGACACCGCGAGGAGCATCCTGTCGGAGATCGACCGCCTGTCCCGCGAGGAGCTGGCCTCCTCGTTCGACGACGCCGACCGCAACCCGCCCGTGTACGACCCGGCGGACAAGACGGTCACGATGAACCCGGCGTTCGCCAAGAGCTACAAGTCCTGGATGGACGCCGAGTGGTGGCGGCTGCAGATCCCCGAGGAGATGGGCGGCCAGCAGGGTCCGAGCTCGCTGGTCTGGGCCGGCGCAGAGTTCGTGCTCGGCGCCAACGCTCCGATCTGGATGTACGCCGCAGGACCCGCCTTCGCGCGCATCGTCTTTGAGAACGGCACCGACCGCGACAAGAAGATCGCCGGATACATGGTCGACAAGCAGTGGGGCGCCACCATGGTGCTCACCGAGCCCGACGCCGGATCCGACGTGGGTGCCGGCCGCGCCAAGGCCACCATGAACGAGGACGGCACCTGGAACATCGAGGGCGTCAAGCGCTTCATCACCTCGGCCGAGCACGACATGTCCGAGAACATCATGCACCTCGTCCTCGCCCGTCCCCAGGGCGTCGAGGGTGTCGGCGGCCCGGGCACCAAGGGCCTGAGCCTGTTCCTCGTCCCGAAGTTCCACTTCGATCCCGAGACCGGTGAGCTCACCGGCGAGCGCAACGGCGCGTACGTCACCAACGTCGAGAAGAAGATGGGCATCAAGGTGTCCACCACGTGCGAGGTCACGTTCGGCGACGGTGAACCGGCCCGCGGCTGGCTGCTCGGCGAGGTGCACGACGGCATCAACCAGATGTTCCGCGTCATCGAGAACGCCCGCATGATGGTCGGCGCCAAGGCCATCGCCACCTTGTCCACCGGTTACCTCAACGCCCTGGCCTACGCCAAGGAGCGCGTGCAGGGTGCCGACCTGACGCAGGCGTCGGACAAGACGGCGCCGCGCGTCACCATCACGCACCACCCCGACGTCCGGCGTTCCCTGCTCACCCAGAAGTCGTACGCCGAGGGCCTGCGCTCCCTGATGCTCTACGCCGCCACGTGGCAGGACGACGTGATGGTCAAGGAGGCTGCCGGCGAGGACACCTCGCTCGCGGAGGCCGTCAACGACCTGCTGCTCCCGCTCGTGAAGGGCTACGGCTCCGAGCGCTCCTGGGTGCTGCTGGGCACAGAGTCGCTGCAGACGTTCGGCGGCTCGGGCTTCCTGCAGGACTACCCGCTCGAGCAGTACGTGCGCGACGCCAAGATCGACACCCTCTACGAGGGCACGACGGCCATCCAGGGCCAGGACCTGTTCTTCCGCAAGATCGTCAAGGACAAGGGCCAGGCCGTCGGCCACCTCTCGCAGGAGATCGAGAACTTCGCGACCAGCGAGGCCGGCAACGGCCGACTCAAGGTCGAGCGTGAGCTGCTCGCCAAGGGTCTCGAGGATGCCCAGGCGATCCTCGGTGCCACGTTCCAGGACCTGATGTCGGCCAACCCCGCCGAGGAGAACGGCCAGATCGAGAACATCTACAAGGTCGGGCTCAACACCACCCGCCTCGTCTACGTGCTCGGCGACCTCGTCGTCGCGTGGCTGCTGCTGCGCGGTGCCGAGGTGGCTCTGGAGAAGCTTGGGGGCGACGTCTCCGCTGCCGACCAGAGCTTCTACGAGGGCAAGGTCGCGGCGGCGCAGTTCTTCGCCCGCAACGTCCTGCCGATGCTCGCCGGTGAGCGCGCGATCGCCGAGAACATCGACGACTCGATCATGCAGCTCGACGAGTCCGCGTTCTGATCCACGACACGCAGCGAGGGGCCCCGCCGGTTTGTCCGGCGGGGCCCTTCGTGTCGCGGTAGCCTCGCCAGCGGATCCACACAGGAGGAACTCATCAACCCGGTCAACCCGCTCTGGTACCTCGCCGCGCTGTTGCTGGCTCTGGCCGGCTGGATCGCGGGCACCACGGTCGCGGCCGGCGCGTGGGACTCCGTTCGCGAGTCGTCGATCACCGCAGTCGACCGTCCGCTGGACGCCGAGGGACAGAGCGTCGCGGTGTTCACCGATGTCGTGCAGCCCGAGCGGCAGGTGAGCTGCGCGGCGGCCGACAACGACGACGACACCAAGAAGCCCGAGCCGTTCCCCGAGGCGAGCCTCGACCTGGTGGTCAACGACAACGGCGACGAGTGGCACCTGATCGGGTTCGAGCCCGAGGGCCGCAACGGCATGGTCATCCGGTGCACTCCCCGCGACAAGGGGTCCGACAACGCGACCTACGCCACCTCCGTCGTCGACGGCTTCACCGACAAGGCGAACACCGGCAACGGCATCGCCATCCTCGGTACCGTCGCAGGCATCGGGCTCGCCATCTGGACCTTCATCGCTCGACGACGACACCAACACCGGGAGCGCAACGATGCATCCGCTTGACCCCTACGTCCAGGCCTGGCGCGGCAGCGCCCGCGACGTCCTCGACCTGCTCCCGACCCTGTCGGACCAGGACTGGTCGCAACCGACCGACTGCCCTGCCTGGACGGTGCACGACGTCGCCGCCCACCTCGCCCACCTCGAAGCCGTGCTGGCCGGTCACGACACCAGCCACCGGCCCGGCGAGGACGGCAACGCCGTGGCCGCCGACTTCACCCAGGCCGGGGTGGAGGACCGTGCCGGCCGCGCGCCGGACGAGCTGATCGAGGAGTTCCGTGCAGCAGTCGACGCGCGCATCGAGGCCCTCGACCCGCTGCCCGACCCGGGAGGAATGCCGGACGTCACGGTCAGTGCCCGCTGGACCTGGGAGGTGCTGCTCCGCAACCGCGTCGTCGACGTCTGGGTCCACGAGCAGGACATCCGTCGCGCCGTCAATCGACCCGGCAGCCTCGGCTCGGACGGTGCGAAGGTCACCACCCACACCCTCGCTGCCGGCATGCCGTTCGTGCTGGGCAAGCGCGTCGCACCGCCCGTGGGCACCTCCGTCGTCTGGACCCTCACCGGCGAGGTGCCGATGGAGCTCGGAGCGGTCATCGGCGACGACGGTCGCGCCACCAACGACGTCCGCGACGCCCCCACCGCCCGCCTCACCATGACCAGCGACGCGTTCACCACCCTGGCCGCCGGCCGTCGCACCCCCGACCAGGTCGACGTCGAGATCGCCGGCGACGACGACCTCGCCTCCTCCGTCCTCGCCGCCATGAGCGTCGTCACCTGAGTGCCGCGGCTCGCTAGGCTCCCGGGATGAGCTGGAGCACCGAGGACATCCCCGACCTGACCGGCAAGCGCGCGGTCATCACGGGGGTCACGGGCGGACTGGGATTCTCCACCGCGCTCGAGCTCGCCCGGCACGGCGCAGAGCTCGTCGTCACCGCGCGGAACAGCACGAAGGCCGACGACGCCGTCGCCCGCCTGCGCGCCGAGGTGCCCGGCCTCACGGTCGACGTCGTGTCACTCGACCTCGCCGACCTCGCCGACGCCAAGCGCGCGGCAGCCGAGGTCGCCGCGGCGCACGACCGGGTCGACATCCTTGTCAACAACGCCGGGATCATGGCGACGCCGCGTCGGGCCACCCAGGACGGGTACGAGCTGCAGATCGGCACCAACCACCTCGGACACTTCGCCTGGACCGCCACGCTCTGGCCGCTGCTCAAGGCGAGCGAGGCGCGCATCGTCACGGTGTCGTCGCTCATGCACGCCCGAGCGCGCGGCATCGACCTGCGGGCGCTGTCACCCGAGGGGTCCCCCGGCCGCTACTGGCGGTGGCAGTCGTACTCCGAGTCCAAGCTCGCGAACCTGAGCTTCGCCCTCGAGCTCAACCGGCGCGTCAAGGCGGCGGGACTCGGTGTGGTCAGCGTGGCTGCCCATCCCGGTCTGGCCGCGACGAACCTGCAGAAGACCGGGGTCGGCATGGGCGGCGGGGGCAACGCCCTGGTCGGCACGGCCATGCACCAGGTCAGCCGCATCATCGGTCAGTCGGCTCAGATGGGTGCGTGGCCGCTGCTGCTCGCGGCGACGGACCCCGACCTCGCCGGCGGCGAGTACGTCGGGCCCGGCTCGGTGGGCCAGACGCGAGGCCGTCCACGCCTCGTCGGCATGACCCGTTGGGCCCGCGACGAGGACCTCGCCGACCGTCTCTGGGCCGCATCTGAGCAGGCCACAGGCGTGGAGCTCGACGTCCGCTGAGCCGTCCGGGCCGATTGAGGCGGTCGATGTGACGCACCTCACACCCGAAATGTGAGATGCCTCATGGAACTGCGCTCTGCGTTCGACCGTGCCCTCAGGTTGACGTAATGTAGAGCCCAATGACCCAAACCATGCTGCGCGACCCCGCCACTCCTGCCGACGAGATGACCATTCGCGAGATCACCCCCAACGATCTCGACGCCGTCATCGACATCAACCAGACTGCGCTCGAAGGTGTCGGTCCCCTCGACCGCGAACGCCTCGAGCTCCTCGTCGACGAGGCCCACAAGGCCCTCGTGCTCGATGACGACGGCGACATCGCCGGCTTCGTCATCACCCTTCCGACGGGCGCCGAGTACGAGTCGAGCAGGTACGACTGGTTCGAGAAGCGCCTCGACGACTACGTCTACCTCGATCGCATCGTGGTGGCCGAGACGCACCGTCGCCTCGGCGTCGCCTCCCGCCTGTACGACGAGATCGAGGGCGAGGAGAAGCCCGTGGCCCTCGAGGTCTACGACGACAACGACGCCTCGCTCGCGTTCCATCGCGGCCGCGGTTTCGAGACAGTCGGCGAGCTCGAGCACCACGGCAAGACCAACCTGATGTTCGTCCGCGAGCCAGACGCGGCCTAGCCGAGTCCAGACATGCGCGCGTACGCCTCCGGGTCATCGACCCGGAGGCGTCGTCGTGCTCGGGCCCGGTAGCGAACCAGCTGCACCAGCCCGAGCAGCCACAGGACGTACTGGCAGCTCATCGCCCACCGGAAGGCCGACGGCGAGTAGTCGGCACCGGCCCCCGGGGTGCGCCAGTCGAGCACGAGCCCGATCGCCAGGACCAGCAGCAGGCTCGCCAGGAAGCCGCCCTGGTTGATGAGCCCGATGGCGGCGCCGAGCCGGTGGGCCGGGTTGAACGATCGGCCGAAGTCGAAACCGATCATCGACGCGGGGCCGCCGATGCCGACCACGATGACGAGCGTGATCAACAGCCAGGTCGGTGCGGGGCCGGGCCACGCGAGGACGACGGTCCACACCGCCACGATCGAGACAACGATGCCGATGACGAGGGTCGAGCGATGCCACGGGTGCGTCGTGATCGCCCAGGCGAGCACCGGGCCGGCGACCATCACCGCGATCACCAGGAGAGTCAGGAGCGCTCCCGCAGCGCCGGGTGAGCGGCCCTCGCCCTGCACGAGGAACGGGTAGCCCCAGAGCAGCCCCAGGGTCGTCGCACTGAACTGCGTGGTGAAGTGGGTCCAGAACCCGAGCCGGGTGCCGGGATGCTCCCACGAGTCCGCGAGGCTCCGCCGCACCGACGCGATCGACATCGCCGAGCCGGAGAGGGTGCGGTGCTCGGGACTGTCGCGCACCACCGACAGCAGGGCCACCATCAGCACCAACCCCGCGCCCGCGGCGATCAGGTAGGAACGGGTCCAGCCGAGCTCGCGCAGCGACCACGTCATCGGAGCGGCCGCGATGATCGCCCCGGTCTGGCCGAGCACTCCGGTCAGCTGGGTGACGAGCGGGATGCGGCGCGGAGCGAACCACGTGTTCACGAGCCGGAGCACGCACACGAACGTCATCGCATCACCGACCCCGACGAACGCCCGCGCCACCAGGGCCAGCGCATACGTGTCGGCGAGGGCGAACCCGGTCTGCGCGACCGTGAGTGTCAGGAGGCCGACGAGCATCACGCGGCGGGAGCCGAACCGGTCGAGCACCAACCCGACCGGCACCTGCATGCCCGCATAGATGAGCAGCTGCAGCACGGCGAACGTCGACAGCTGGGCCGCCGAGATCCCGAAGCGGTCGGATGCCGCCAGGCCGGCCACCGCCAGCGAGGACCGGTGGAACACCGCGAGCAGGTACACCGACAGCCCCACCAGCCAGATGGCGATCGCGCCGCTCGCTCGCTGCCCGTCGCTCACCGAGACAGTCTAGGAGGCCGGGGGTGGGGCCGCCGTGGGACTGTGGCGTCATGGACTCCGCACTCTCCCTGATCGACTGGCGCACGCGCGTCTCCGACCTCTACGCCCGCGTCCGTGCCGACGACGACGTCGAGCGTGGCCATGCGACCTGGCGGGCCGGGCGCGACGAGCTCTTCCGCACCCATCCACAGTCCCCGCTCCCCGCGGGCGACCCGCTGCGTGAGACCGGGCTCCCCTACTGGCCGTACGACGAGGCCTTCCGGTTCACCGTCGACCTGCAGCCGGCCGACCACGACGAGCGTGTCCTCGACACCGGCGACGACGGCTCGCTGACGATGCGGCGCGTGGCCTTCGTGGAGCTACCGATCGGCGGGTCGCTGGACGTCTGGGCCCTGCACCAGTACGCCGGTGGCGTGTTCGTGCCGATGAAGGACGGCACGGCGGGCGCCGGCAGCTACGGCGCCGGACGCTACGTGCTCGACACCGCGAAGGGGTCGTGGCTCGGGGGCGACGGTGAGCGCATCGTGCTCGACCTGAACTTCGCGTACCACCCCTCGTGTCGTTACGACGACCGCTGGCGCTGCCCGCTCGCGTCGCCCGGCAACACCATCGAGGCTCGCGTGGAGGCCGGTGAGCGGATGCCGTGATCCGGGACGTCAGTAGGTGAGCGCCACGGCAGGGTCGCTCATGATGGCGGCGACGTCGGCGAGGAAGCGGGAACCCTGTTCGCCGTCGACGACGCGATGGTCGAAGCTCAGCGCGAGCGTGGTGACCCACCGCGGGACGATCTCGTCGTCGTCGTTGACCCATGGGCGCCGGCTGATGGCGCCGACGGCAAGAATGCCCGACTCGCCGGGGTTGAGGATCGGCGTGCCCGCATCGACGCCGAACACCCCGACATTGGTGATGGTGAAGGTGCCCCCGCTCAGCTGAGCCGGCTGCGCCTTTCCCGCCCGTGCGGTGGCGGTGAGGGCGTCGAGCGCCTCGGCCAGCTCGTGCAGTGTCATCTGGTCGGCGTCGCGGATGTTCGGTACCACGAGCCCGCGCTCGGTGGCGGCGGCGATGCCCAGGTTGACGGCGCGCTTGAGGATGATCTCCTGATGGTCGCCGTCCCAGGTCGCGTTGAGCTCGGGCGTGCGGCTCATGGCCAGGCAGACGGCCTTCGCCACGACCAAGGTCGGCGACACCTTGACGTCGGAGAACGCCCGGCCGGCGCGCAGCCGCTCAACGAGCTCGACGGTGCGGCTGACGTCGACGGTGACCCACTCGGTGACGTGCGGAGCGGTGAACGCGGACGCGACCATCGCATCGGCCGTCCACTTGCGCACTCCCTTGATCGGGATACGGACGTCGCCCTCGGCCCGCTTGGCCGGCGGCACCTCGGGCGGAGCCTCCGGCGCACGGTCGTCCCTGATGGTGCCGGCGAAGGCCTCGACGTCGGCGCGGGTCACGACCGGCCCTTCGGAGGGGACCTGCGCGAGGTCGATGCCGAGGTCCTTGGCGAGCTTGCGGACCGGCGGCTTGGCCAGGGCGGGTCCGGTGGACCGCGTCACGGGCTCGACAGCGACCTCGGCCTCCCCACTCAGCGGGGCGAGAGCATCGTCCGACGGCTCGGCCGGGTCCTCCACGGGATCGGGCAGGCCGCCCGACACCTTGCGTCGCCGCGAGACCTCGCCGGCACGGGGCCCGTACCCGACGAGCACCGGTTGCCGCTCGTCCGCGTCGGCCGGGGCCGGCTCGGGGGGGTCGCTCTCGCCGGCCACGATCGATCCAGCCGTGGTGGTGTTGTGGAACGGGTCGGCGGGCGCGGCGCCACCGATGGCGATGATCGGGGTGCCGACCGGGACGGTTCGGCCCTCCTCGACGAGGAGCGCGGTGACTTCGCCGGCGTACGGACTGGGCAGCTCGACGATGGACTTGGCGGTCTCGATGTCGACGAGGATGTCGTTGACCTTGACCGTGTCGCCCACCGCGACCCGCCAGGTGACGATCTCGGCCTCGGTGAGGCCTTCGCCGACATCGGGAAGCTTGAACTCGCTCATGCAATTTCTCCTAGAACGCGCGGGCGGTGTCGACGGCGTCGAGGATGCGGTCGATCCCCGGCAGGAACTCATCCTCGACCCGACTGGGTGGGTAGGGCATGTCGTACCCGGCGACGCGTTGCACCGGCGATTCCAAGGAGTAGAAGCACTCCTCGGTGATGCGGGCCGCCACCTCGGTGCCGAGGCCGAGGAAGCGAGCCGCCTCGTGCACGACCACGGCGTGACCGGTGCGCCGCACCGACTCGAACACCGGACGCAGGTCGAGGGGCGAGAGCGTGCGCAGGTCGATGACCTCGAGGTCGAGATCGTCGTCGCGGGCCGCCTCGGCCGCCTGCAGGCAGGTGGTGACCATCGGCCCGTAGGTGATGAGCGTGGCATGGCTGCCGGCGCGACGGACCTGCGACTCCCACAGCGGGGCCGGCTCGACGTCGGTGTCGACCTCCCCGGCCTCCCAGTAGCGCCGCTTGGGCTCCATGAAGACGATCGGGTCGTCGGAGGCGATGGCCTGCTGGATCATCCAGTAGGCGTCGTGCGCATTGGAGGGCGAGACGACCTTGAGTCCGGCGGTGAGGGCGAACTGCGCCTCGGGGCTCTCGGAGTGGTGCTCGACGGCTCCGATGCCACCGCCGTAGGGGATTCGGATGACGATCGGGACGCGGACGCGGCCGGCACTGCGGAAGTGCAGCTTGGCGACCTGGCTGACGATCTGGTCGTAGGCGGGGTAGACGAAGCCGTCGAACTGGATCTCCACGACCGGTCGGTAGCCGCGGTACGTGAGGCCGATGGCGGTGCCGACGATGCCGGACTCGGCCAGCGGCGTGTCCATGACCCGACTGGCGCCGAAGTCCTTCTGCAGCCCGTCGGTGACGCGGAAGACGCCGCCGAGCGGGCCGACGTCCTCACCCATGATGAGCACCTTGTCGTCATGCTCGAGCGCAGCACGCAGCCCGGCGTTCAGGGCCTTGGCGATGGGCATCTTGGTGGTCATGCGACGCTCCCCTCGTACTGCCCGCGCCAGGCGACGTAGGCGGCCTGCTGCTCGCGCAGCTCGTCGGTCTGCTCGACGTACACGTCGTCGAACAGCTGACCGAGGTCGGGGTCGGGCATGGCCGCGCACGACGTGCGCAGGTGCTCGCCCAGCTCCTCGGCCTCGGCGTCCAGGTCGGTGAAGAACTGCGGTGGGGTGCCGGCGGAGTCGAGGTAGGCCCGGACCCGGTCGATCGGGTCCTTGGCCTTCCACGCGTCGACCTCGTCGGCCTCGCGATAGCGGGTGGGGTCGTCGGACGTGGTGTGGGCGCCGATGCGGTAGGTGACGGCCTCGATGAGCATCGGGCCACCACCGTCGCGAGCCTGCTGCAGGGCGGCCGACGTGACGGCGTGGACCGCGAGGACGTCGTTGCCGTCGACGCGCACCCCCCGGAAGCCGAAGCCTGCGGACCGCTGCGCGATCGGGACGACCGTCTGGCGGGCGATGGGCACGCTGATGGCGTACTGGTTGTTCTGGCAGAAGAAGACCACCGGGGCGTGGTTGACGGCCGCGAAGTCGAAGGCCTCGGCGACGTCGCCCTGGCTGCTCGCCCCGTCGCCGAAGTAGGCGATGACGGCCGCGTCGCGGTCGGCGTCACCGGTGCCGACGGCGCCATCGAACGTCAGGCCCATGGCGTAGCCGGTGGCGTGGAGCGTCTGCGCCCCGATGATGATGCTCGGCAGCCCGAAACCGTGGTCGGCGGGGTCCCACCCGCCGTGCTCAACGCCCCGGACCCAGCCGAGGAGCTTCTCCGGGGGCACGCCGCGGCACCAGGCGACACCGTGCTCGCGGTACGTGCCGAAGGCGAAGTCCTGCTCGCGGAGCGCGCGTCCGGAACCGATCTGGGAGGCTTCCTGTCCGAGCGCGGGCGGCCACAGGCCGATCTCGCCGTGGCGCTGCAAGGAGAAGGCCTCGAGGTCGATGCGACGGGCGAGCACGAGATCGCGGTAGAGATCGCGGATCGCGGCGTCATCGCCGTCGAAGTGGAACTCAGGGTGCTCGACGCGCTTTCCGTCGGGCGTCATCAGCTGGATCAACGGCGCGTCGGGATCGATCTGCTCTGGCATGGGTGCGCTCATGCGACTCCCTCATCTCGGCCGGCGGCGGGGTTTCCGCACCGGTTCGACTGGTTGCCGGTCACTGCCGTCTCGGGGGTGGTGGACGACGGTGATCGGACGAGAGCGTGACTGGTGTCACACCTGCGATCCCACCGTATCCCGAGGCGCCCATCAACTCCAATCGCCGCCCCGACGTGCCGACGGTGTCTAGCCCCGCCAGCGGGCCGCGGCGTCGAGGAACCGGTCGTTGACGCCGGGATCGCCGATGCTGACGCGGACGCCGTCACCGGCGAACGGGCGCACCGAGACCGGGTCGCACGCCGCCGCGAACGCCACGGCGTCGTCGCCGACCGGGAGCCAGACGAAGTTGGCCTGGCTGTCGGGAACCTCCCAGCCCTGGTCGCGCAACGCCGCCATGACACGACCACGCTCGGCCACGATGGACTCGACGCGCACCCCGAGCTCCTCGGCCGCGGCCAAGGACGCGACCGCGGCCGCCTGGGCGACGTCGGTGACGCTGAACGGCGCGATCGCCTTGCGGATGCTCAGGGCGACGGACTCGGCCGCGATGGCGTACCCGACCCGCAGACCGGCGAGCCCGAACGCCTTGGAGAACGTGCGCAGCACCACGACGTTCTCGTGGTCGGCCAGGTCGAGGCCGCTCGCGGCGTCGTCGCGGCGCACGAACTCCGCGTACGCCTCGTCGACGATGACGATGACGTCGTCGGGCACGGCGGCGACGAGCCGTTCGAGCTCGGTGCGGGTCACGACCGGTCCGGTCGGGTTGTTGGGCGTGCAGACGATGACGACCCGGGTGCGGTCGGTGACGGCGGCGGCCATCGCGTCGACGTCGTGGGTGCCGTCGGGCCGCAGCGGCACCCGGACGGTGCGCGCCCCGGTGAGGTCGGCGGCGATGGGGTACGCCTCGAACGACCGCCACGCGTAGACGATCTCGTCGCCCTGCTCGCAGAACGCGGTGAGCAGCGAGAACAGCACGGCCACCGACCCGGTGCTGGCGGCGAACCGCTCCGGCGGCAGGTCGTACGTGCGCGACAGCGCCGCGTACAGGTCGGTGGTGCCGGCGTCGGGGTAGCGGTTGACGCGGCCCAGCGCCTCGGCGGCTCGCTCCATGACACCGGGAAGCGGCGGATACGGGTTCTCGTTGCTGGAGAGCTTGAGGTCGTCGCTCTCGGCAGGCTGGCCGGGCCGGTAGACGGGGATGTCGTCCAGCGCCCGGCGGGCAGACGGGGTGCTCATGCAGCGAGGCTAGGGCACGCTGCCAGAATCGTCGGGTGATGGCTCGTGACGCCCGCCTCGGCTACCCGCTCGTGCTGCTCGCGGCCACCCTCTTCGGCCTCAACGCGGGAGTGTCCCGCATCCCGCTGCGCTCCGGCACCCCGACCGACACCTTCACGACCGTCCGCATCACCGCCGCGTTCTTGGCGTTCGTGCTCATCGCGGTGCTGGTCGACCGGTCGGCGCTGCGCGTCCCGCGCGGTCGCGCGCTGCTGCTGATCGCCGGGCTCGGGATCGTCGGGTTCGCCGGGGTCCAGTGGACCTACAACGTGGCCATCAACCGCCTGCCGCTCAGCATCGCGCTGCTGTTGGAGTACCTCGGCCCGGTGCTGGTCGTGCTCTGGGTGCGAGTCGTCCGTCGTGAGCCGGTCCACCAGCGGATGTGGCCGGCGCTCGCGCTCGCCGTGGGCGGGCTCGCCGTGGTCAGCCAGGTGTGGGACGGACTCACCCTCGACGGCCTCGGCGTCACCATGGCCCTCGGAGCGGCGGTGTGCTTCGCCACGTACTTCCTCCTGGGCGAGCACGCGGGTCGGCTCGAGGCCGAGGGCGCCGACGTCGGCGGGCCTCTCCACATCATCTTGTGGGCCTTCGCCGTGGCGACCGTGGGAATGAACCTCGTCCAGCCGGCCTGGACCTCGGACGCCCTCGGCGCGAACGTGTCGATGCTCGGCCGGTTCGCCGACACGTCGGTGCCGGCCTGGGGCGCGATGGTGTGGGTGGTCCTGCTCGGCACGGTGGCGCCGTTCTTCCTGCTCCTCGTCGCCCTGCGATCGCTGTCGGCCACGGTCGTCAGCGTCGTCGCGATGCTCGAGCCGGTGGTGGCCGCGCTCGTCGGGTGGGTGTGGTTCCGCGAGACGCTCAACCCGGTGCAGCTCCTCGGCATGGCCGCGGTGCTCGCCGGCATCCTGCTGGCCCAGACCGCCCGCGACGTCGAGCCCTCCCTGCCGCCGCCCCAATAGCGCGGCTGACAGAATCGGGGACATGACCCGATTCCTGACGTCCTGGATCCTCAGCGCCGCGGCCCTCGCGGCCGCAGCCGGACTGCTGGGCGAGCACATGAACATCGGCAAGGCCGCCGACACGACCCAGGAGCGGCTCATCGCCCTGGCGATCGTCGCGCTGGTTTTCACGATCATCAACTACTGGGTGGCGCCGGTCGTCAAGACGCTCTCGCTGCCGTTCATCGTCCTGACCCTCGGCCTCGCGCTGCTGGTCATCAACGCGCTGCTGCTGCTGCTCACCGACTGGATCGCCGACCAGCTCGACGTGGCGTTCTACGTGGAGAGCTTCGGGTGGGCCGTCCTGGGGGCGATCGTCATCTCGATCGTCAACGCGGTCCTCGGCGCGTTCGCCCGGCCGTGACCCGAACCGACCCGTTCCGGATCGCCGTGGTCTGCCTCGGCAACATCTGCCGTTCGCCGATGGCCCACGTCGTGCTGGAGGACCGGATCGAGCGAGCCGGGCTCGCCGACCTCGTCGAGGTGGCCTCCTCGGGCACCGGCAGCTGGCACCGGGGCGAGCCGATGGACGAACGGGCCGCTGCCGTCCTGGCCAAGGCCGGCTACGACCCGACGCGCCACGTCGCCCAGACGTTCTCCACCGACTGGTACGCCGAGCACGACCTGCTGCTGGCGATGGACTCCAGCAACCGCGCCGACATGGCCGACCAGGCGCCGACCGTCGAGGCCCTCGCCCAGCTGCGGATGTTCCGCGAGTTCGACCCGGAGGCGACCCCGGGCGACGACGAGGTTCCCGATCCGTGGTTCGGTGGCGACGAAGGCTTCGCCGAGGTCCTCGCGATGGTGGAGCGCACGGCCGACGCGATCCTCGCCCAACTTCCGGAGATCGCACCGGGTCTCAAGCGGTAACGTCGACGCCATGGCACGCATGACCGGCACCGCAGCACGCGCGGAGGCACTGCTCGGCCATGGCGTCGTCTCCACCACTCCGGTGGCCGGCGGGGACATCTGCACCGCCACCCGGCTTCGGCTGAGTGACGGCCGCAGCGCCGTCATCAAGACCCGTCCGCAGCCGCCGGAGGGCTTCTTCGCCCGCGAGGCGGAGGGTTTGCGCTGGCTTGCCGAGGCCGGAGGCGCCAACGTCCCGGAGCTGCTCGCAGTGTCCGACGACTGCATCGTGCTGGCCTGGGTCGAGCCCGGCAAGCCGTCCGGCGATGTCGCCGAACGGTTCGGCCGCGCCCTCGCCACCACCCATGCGGCGGGCGCGACGCAGTTCGGCGCGGACGTCGACGGGTTCGTCGGCCTGGCCCCGCTGCCGAATCGCCCGCTCCCCACGTGGCCGGAGTTCTACGCGTCCCGCCGGGTCATGCCGTACGTGCGCGCGGCGCTCGACCGTCAGGCGATCACGCACGAGCAGGCGATGACGATCGAGACGTCGATGAAGCGCATTCACGACCTCGCCGGCGACCCGGAACCGCCCGCGCGCGTGCACGGCGACCTGTGGTCCGGCAACGTCATCTGGGGCACCGACGGCGAGGCGTGGATCATCGACCCGGCGGCTCACGGTGGCCATCGCGAGACCGATCTGGCGATGATGGCCCTGTTCGGCCTGCCCCACCTGCAGCGCGTCATCGACGCCTACGACGAGGCCGCACCGCTGGCGGAAGGCTGGAAGGACCGCGTCGCGTTGCACCAGCTGCATCCCCTGCTCGTCCACACGGTGCTGTTCGGCGGCACCTACGGTGCCCGCGCCACCTCCGCCGCCCAGTCCCTCCTCGACGGCCCCCGCGACGACTGAGCCGTCGGGGTCGGGAGGCCACGGGTTGGCGGGGGGCGCGGTTTACCAGGTTATGTAGGCAACTCCACACTCCTATGGGCAAATTTGCCCTGCGATGTGCCGGCTTGCCGACATAACCTGGTAAACCGCAACCGCACCCCTCGAGGGAAGGCTCAGAGAAACCTCAGCCACGCACGGCACACTGGGGGCATGCGAATTCTTGTCGTGGACGACGATCGCGCGGTGCGCGACTCGCTGCGGCGCTCGCTGGAGTTCAACGGCTACACCGTCGACCTCGCGTCGGACGGTGCCGAGGCGCTCGTGCGGGTGCCTCAGGTCGACCCGGACGTCATCGTCATGGACGTGATGATGCCCCGGCTCGACGGGCTCGAGGCCACGCGGGCGCTGCGCAGTGCCGGCAACGACGTCCCGATCCTGGTCCTCACTGCCCGCGATGCCGTCACCGACCGCGTCGACGGTCTCGATGCCGGTGCCGACGACTACCTCACCAAGCCGTTCGCGCTCGATGAGCTGCTGGCTCGGGTGCGGGCCCTGCACCGGAGGGCGGCGCGGCGCGCCGACCAGGAGGCCGACGAGGCCCCGCTGACGTTCTCCGACCTGTCGCTCGACCCCGTCACCCGCGACGTCACGCGCGGGGAGCGGTCGTTGTCTCTCACCCGTACCGAGTTCGCCCTGCTCGAGCTGTTCCTGCGCCGCCCGAAGCGCGTCCTGGAGCGTTCGTTCATCCTCGAAGAGGTCTGGGGATTCGACTTCCCGACCACGGCCAACTCGCTCGAGGTCTACGTCGGCTACGTCCGCCGCAAGCTCGAGGCCGAGGGCGAGGACCGGCTGCTGCACACCGTGCGCGGCGTCGGCTACGTCCTGCGCGAGACGCCCCCGTGACCAAGGACGCCGTGACCAAGGACGCCGTGACCAAGGGCGCTGCGAACGGCGGCGCCGTCGGCGAGTCGCGGGAGAGCACGAAGCCTCGCGGCACCCGCGTCCCGCCCGGGCTGGCGGTGATCCACCGGACGATCCAGCCCATTGCCGCCCGCGCCTCTCTCGCTCTGCGAGTCGCGCTCCTGACGACGGCGGCGGTCGCCGCAACCCTCGCTGCCGTGAGCGCGGTGGTCTACGTGACCGTCCGCGCCGAGTTCCAGAGCTCGCTCGACGACGCCATGCTGCGACGCGCCAACGCGGCCGTGACGTCCGGCTACACCCCGACGACGGAGGAGCTGGACGTCGTCGGCACCAAGATCTACGTGGTGCGCGGCGGGCAGATCTTCAGCCGCCGCGGCGACGAGGCCACGCTCCCCCTCAACAGCCACGAGATCGAGGTCTCGATCGGCCAGGCCAAGCACTCCCGACGCACCACCCAGATCGACGGGGAGCCCTACCGTGTCATTGCCGTGCAGGCGGGGGACGGGCAGGCGCTGGTGCTGGCGCAGCCGATGGAGTCCGTCACCCGCGCTCTCGAGCGGCTCAAGGTCATCCTCCTCACCGCCAGCGCCGCAGGCATCGTGCTGGCCGGCGGCGCCGGGTGGGTCGTCGCCACCAACGGGCTGCGCCCCGTCCGCAGGCTCACGGCGGCCACCGAGCGGGTCGCGCGCACCGCCGAGATGCACCCCATCACGGTCAGCGGCCACGACGAGCTGGCCCGTCTGACGACGTCGTTCAACCAGATGCTGCTCGCGCTGGCGGCATCCCAGGACCGGCAGCGACAGCTGGTGGCCGACGCAGGCCACGAGCTCCGCACCCCCCTCACCAGCTTGCGCACCAACATCGAGCTGCTCGGACAGGCCGCCGAGAACCCGGACCGTCAGCTCACGGCTGCACAGCGCACCGAGATCATGGACGACGTCCGCGCCCAGCTGCAGGAGCTCACCACGCTCGTGGGCGACCTCGTGGAGCTGGCCCGCGACGAGCCGATGGCGCGCGACCCCGAACAGCTCGACCTCGCCGACACGCTCGCCTCGGCCCTCGACCGGGTCAAGCCCCGGGCGCCCGGCCTCACGTTCGACGTCGAGGCCGAGTCGTGGACGACCATCGGAGAGCCGCCCCTGCTGGAACGCGCGATCACGAACCTGCTGGACAACGCCGCCAAGTGGAGTCCCGACGGCGGCACCGTCACGGTACGGCTCGCCGACGGGGTGCTCACGGTGCTCGATGAGGGTCCGGGCATCGCCGAGGCGGACCTCCCGCACGTCTTCGACCGCTTCTACCGCTCCAGCGAGGCGCGCACGCTGCCCGGGTCGGGGCTCGGTCTGGCCATCGTCCGACGCGCTGCGGAGCGACACGGCGGCACGGTCTCCGCGGCCGCACCGTCCACGGGTGGGAGCCTGTTCACCATGACGCTCCCGCACGCCGGTTGACGTGTCCTGGCGGTCATTCTTTCCACGCTCACACACGTCGTTCAGCGGGTTCTCAGTCGTAGGGGAGAATGTGGAGACATGAGCGACCCGAACGATCCCTTCGCCGCCCAGCCGTACGTCCCGCCGTCGAGGCGCGGATCCGAGACGGGCCCCTCCGAGACGCCCGCAGCGGACGAGCCGGCCACGACGTCGACGCCGGAGTCGCCGGCCGACGAGGCACCGTCCGCCGCTGAGGACGCCCCTGTCGCTCCCGACGACGAGCCGACCGTCGAGGTCCCACAGACAGGCACCGAGCCGGCGGCCGAGACCGCCGCGCCGAGCGACGACCAGTTCACGCATCGCTACGACGACCGGGCCCGTCCCGACTCGACGCACGAGATGCCGGCGGCCAGCGCCGCCCCGGACGATCGCGAGCACACCGTCACGATGCCGGACGGTCCGCACGACGGCCCGCCGCCGACTCCGCCGCGCCGCCGCCGTCGCCTGGCGGGTGTGGCCGCGCTCGTCGTCCTGGCCGCGGGAGCCGGCATCGGTGGCGCGGCAGGGTACGACGCCCTGCGCGGCGACAGCGGCAACGGCGTGGTCAGCTCGCTCGAGGCCGACTCGGACACCAGCCGCGCCCCTGCCGGGGAGATCGAGAAGGTGGCCCAGCAGGTCCTGCCGTCCGTCGTGCAGATCAACGTGGCCGGTCAGAGCGAGGCGGGCTCGGGCACGGGCATCATCATCAGCAGTGACGGCCAGATCCTCACCAACAACCACGTCGTCGAGGTGGCGGCCGACAGCGGGTCGATCACCGTCGCGTTCAACGACGGGACCCTGGCCAAGGCCAAGATCCTGGGCCGCGACCCCGTCACGGACCTCGCCGTCATCAAGGCCGAGGGCAAGACCGGCTTGTCGCCGGCCGCGCTCGGGACGTCCGCCGACCTGAAGGTCGGCCAGGAGGTCGTCGCGATCGGGTCGCCGTTCGGACTGGAGAGCACCGTCACGAGCGGCATCATCAGCGCGCTGAACCGCCCGGTCGCCTCATCCGGCGGCACCGGCAACGACCAGACGGTCTTCCCGGCGGTCCAGACCGATGCCGCGATCAACCCCGGCAACTCCGGCGGACCACTCGTCGACCTCCAGGGACGCGTCATCGGCATCAACTCCGCCATCCGGTCCAACGGGTCCACCGCGACCGACAGCGGTTCGATCGGCCTCGGCTTCGCCATCCCGGTCGACCTCGCCAAGAACGTGGCGAACCAGCTGGTCAAGGGCGAGAACGTGCGCCACGCCCGCATCGGCGTCACGGTGGCGCCCGCCGTCTCCAACGACAAGATCACCGGCATCGGCGCCGAGGTCAAGGAAGTCACCAAGGGCAGCGCCGGTGACGACGCGGGCTTCCAGAAGGGCGACGTCATCACGGCGGTCAACGATCATCCGATCGTCAGCTCGAACGCCCTCGTGGCGGCGATCCGCGGCTACCAGCCCGGTGAGACCATCACGGTCACCTTCCAGCGCGGCGACGAGACGAAGACGACCAAGGTGCAGCTGGAGTCCGACGGCGGCAAGCTCGGCAGCTGACGGTCGGCGGGATACCGGGGCAGGATGTCCGATTTTCACTCGTCGCCGTGGTGGGGGACCCCTAACGTGGTGAGGTGACCTCCACCTCCACCGACACCAGCACCGTGGTGCCGCGCGACCTGTCCGTGGTCGCGCTCGGCACCACGGTCGTGTTGTGGGCGTCGGCCTTCGTCGGCATCCGCGCGTCCGGTGAGTCGTTCTCGGCCGGGCCGTTGTCGCTCGGTCGACTCCTGGTCGCTGCGGTCGTGCTCACCGCCCTCGCCCGGCCGTGGCGCCATCACCTGCCGACCGGACGGCCACTCCTGCTGCTCCTGCTCGCGGGAGTCACGTGGTTCGGCGCCTACAACGTGGCGCTCAACGCAGGTGAGCAGCAGGTCGACGCCGGCACGGCCGCACTCGTCGTCACCGTCGGGCCGATCCTCATCGCGTTGTTCGCCGGCATCCTGCTCAAGGAGGGATTCCCGCGGCCACTGCTGATCGGGATCGCCATCGCGGCCTTCGGCGTCGTGCTCATCTCCCTCAGCACGCGGCACGAGTCCGCCGTCGAGACGGCGAGCACGACGGGCGTGCTGCTGTGCCTGGCAGCCGCACTGCTGTACGCCGTCGGCGCGCTGGCCCAGAAGCCGACGCTGACCGTGGTCACCCCGGTCATGTCGGTGTGGCTGATGTGCGTCGTCGGCACGATCGTCTGCCTGCCCTACTTCCCGTCGCTGCTGCGCGAGATGGGCGACGCGCCGGCGTCCGACATCGCGTGGATGGTCTACCTCGGCGCGTTCCCGACGGCCATCGGGTTCAGCACCTGGTCGTACGCCCTCAAGCGGCTCAGCGCCGGCCAGGTCGCCTCGGCCACCTACCTCGTGCCCGCCGTGGCGACGCTCATCTCCTGGGTGATGCTCGACGAGGTCCCGGCGGCGCTGGCGTTCGTGGGCGGCGGCCTGTGCCTCGTGGGGGTGGCGATCACCCGCTACAAGCCGCGGGTCCGAGCCGCCCTTCCACCCGAGACCCCTGCCTGACCCTCAATCGAGCAGCTGGGTCACCAGGTCGCGCAGGATTCCGTACCCGTTCTGGGTGAGGATCGACTCGGCATGGAACTGCACCCCGCGGTAGTGCGGGCCGGTCAACACGTGCACGTCGCCGGTCGCGTCCGCCTCGACGACCACGCCGTGCGGCACGCCCGCCTGCGGCACCCGGGCCACGAAGGTGTTGTAGAAGCCCACGGTCTCCGGTCGGTCCAGCACGGTGAGGCGACTCTGGGTGCCCTGGAACACGATGTCCTTGAACGCGAGATCCAGTCCGATCTGCCGGGAGAGCACCTGATGGCCGAGGCACACCGCGAGGAACGGCTGAGCTGAGTCGAGCAGGCCCTGCACCACCCGGTCGAGCACCGCGATCTTGGGGTCGTCGACATCTCGCGGATCGCCCGGCCCCGGGCCGACGACGACGAGGTCGTAGCCGTCGAGCGCCCCCTCGGTCCAGGCGTCGTGCCGGACCACGTCGGTCGTGAGGCCGAGCACTCCGAACACGTGCGACAGCATGTTGACGAAGTCATCCTCGGCGTCCAGCACCACGACACGCTTGCCGACGAGCGACGGCACGGGAGCCGTGCCCGACTGGTCCGTGAGCCAGAACTGGCTGAGCCGTTGGTTGCGTGAGCCGAGCGCGATGAGCACGTCGTCCTCGCGGGTGAACGCGTCGAAGCCGTCGACGGGATCCGGCGCGGCATCGACCAGTCCGAAGGCGCTGAGGACGCCGGAGGCCTTGGCCCACGTCTCGCTGGTCTCGTACTCGGGGTCGGAGTCGCGCACGAGCGTTGCGCCGGCAGTGACCTTCACGTTGCCGTCGAGGTCGACGTCGGCGGTGCGGATGAGGATGGGAGCGTCGGCCATGGGCAGGCCGTCGTCGTCGCGGCCGATGAGGGCGGCCACCGACGCGTAGTAGCCGCGACCGTGCTCCTCGTACTTCGCGATGAGCCGACACGCGTTCTCCACCGGGCTCCCGGTGACGGTGGCGGCGAACATCGAGTCGCGCAGCACCTCGCGCACGTCGCGCCGGGTGCGTCCGGCGAGGAGGTACTCGGTGTGGACGAGGTGGCTCATCGGCTTGAGGTACGGACCCAGCACGAGCCCGCCCTCGTGGCAGATGTCGCACATCATCTTGAGCTCTTCGTCGACGACCATGAAGAGCTCGTAGATCTCCTTCTCGTCGGACAGGAACCGCAGCAGCTCGCGCTTGCGGTCGGCGGGGGTGTCGAGCCCGCGCATCCGGAAGGTTCCGCTGATGGGGTTCATCCGGACCTGGCCGTCCTCGACGCTCACGTGCCGTTCCGGGCTCGCCCCGATGAGGTAGCGGTCGCCGGTGAAGATGCAGAACGTCCAGAACGCGCCGCGTTCGCGCTCCAGCAGGCGGCGGAACACCGACAGTGCCCGCTCGTGGCCCCAGTCGGCCACCCGGGCGCGGTAGTGCCGGCCGATGACGAGATTCGCGCCCTCGCCGCCGCCGATCTCCTCGTCGATGACGTGCCGCACCATGTCGGCGTACTCGGCGTCGGACGTCTCGAAACCTCCTCGGTCGGTCAGCTCGATCGGGAGGTCGGGCAGCTCGGCCAACAGCTCGGCCAGCGGGACCTCGCGCTGGACCGCCGCCTCGATGACGCTCAGCGGAGTGCCGTCCTGGTGCGCCTCGAAGCCGCGTTCGCGTGCCTGGGCGAACGGCACGAGCACCAGGTGGTCCCACCGGCGGTCGACGCCGGCATCGAGCGGGATGTCGGCCAGGTTCTCGATGTCCGTGCGGGGGCCGCCGAGGAGCGTGACCGTGTCGGCGTCGCGCACCCGGATCAGGGCGAAGGCCGGCTGGGCCAGGAGATCATCGAGCATGAGGGCACGATCCTAGTGCTTGAACGGGTGGGGAGAAGGCAGCGGTATTGATGGAGTCGATCGTGCGCAACCACCCCTCGATCGACGGCAACAAAAGACTCGGGTGGCTGGCAGCCACCGTCATGTACGCCCGCAACAGGGTGACCCTTGACGCTCCCGAGGACGGTGCCGACGACCTCGTGCTCGGAATCGCCGAAGGCCGCGTCCCGCATCAGGAGTCGGCTGCCATGCTGGCCCGATGGACCTGATCGACGTCGACCTCGTCCGCCGCGACCTCGCGCAGCTCGTGAGCTACGCCAGCGTGGGGGGCAGCGAGTCCGAGACCGGTGCCCAACGCTGGTGCGCCGCCACCTTGCAAGGCCTCGGGCTCGACGTCGACCTGTGGCCACTCGACCTGGACACGCTCCGCGCCGACCCGGAGTTCCCCGGTGAGGAGGTCGACCGCGAGGAGGCGTGGGGCTGCGTCGGCACGTCCGGAGCCGGCACGCCCGCGCTCGTGCTCAACGGGCACGTCGACGTCGTCCCGCCCGGCGAGCACGAGTGGTGGACCGGCCACGACCCGTGGCACCTCCACGAGGTCGACGGACTCTGGTACGGCCGCGGCACTTGCGACATGAAGGGCGGGATCGTCGCGATCCTGGCCGCGATCCGCGCCGTCGGCGCCCAGCTGACCCGCCCGTTCGCCGTGCACACCGTCGTCGGCGAGGAGGACGGCGGGCTCGGCACGTTCGCGACGCTGCGCCGCGGGCACGGCGGAGACGCCTGCCTGATCGCCGAGCCCACCGCCGGCCAGATCGTGTCAGCCAACGCCGGAGCGCTGACGTTCCGGCTCGAGATCCGCGGTCGCGCCACGCACGGCTCGATGGCCGGACACGGCATCAGCGCCATCGACCTGTTCGAGCACATCCGTGGCGTGCTCCGCGACCTCGACGCGCACCGCAACGTCGAGCCACCCGAGCCGTTCGGCGAACGCCCCTGGCCCATCTCGGTCGGGATGATCCAGGCCGGCGACTGGAGCAGCACCGTCCCCGACCTGCTGGTCGCCGAGGGACGGTTCGGGGTGATGCCGGGCGAGTCGTTCAGCACCGCCATGGCGGTGTTCGAGTCAGCCATCTCGGCGGTCGACGAGCCCTGGCTGCGCGAGCACCCGATCGACGTCACGTGGCCCGGTGGCCAGTTCGCCGCCGGCTCGCTCCCCGTCGGCCACCTGTTCGGTGAGCAGGTGCGCGACGCCGCGATCACCGCCGGATGGCCGGCCCCCAGCATGGTCGGCGCGCCGTACGGCTCGGACCTGCGGCAGTACGCGGCGATGGGCATCCCGACGCTTCAGTTCGGTCCCGGCGACGTCCTCCAGGCCCACTCGGTCGACGAGAACGTTCCCATCGACGACGTGGTGCGCTGCGCCGAGGCCTACGCCCACCTGCTGCTCAACCGCTGCGGTTGAGCCTCACCGCGGCGACGGCGTGATCGGCGAGTAGTCGGCGACCGTGATGGTGCCGCCGGGCCGGAACGTGATCGGCTGCAAGCCCACCGGCACCCCCTCGCGGAACGTCACGATGGTGACCTGGGCGGCCCGGCGCAACTTGCTGCCCAGGGCGAACGCGTAGACCGCACCACCGGTGGAGCCGGTGGTCAAGGTCGTGGTGGAGCGACCGTTCTCACCGTCGAGGAGCGTCGGACCGACCTGACGGTGCAGGTGCCCCGACAGCACGAGGTCGACGCACCCGCTCTTCGAGGCCGCGTCGGCCGACGCCGAGCTGTGGACGACGAGCACCGAGACCCGACCGTCACGGCAGGCGACCTCGGTGAGGCGCTGGTCCTGATCGGTGATCGCCGCGATGTTGTCGCTCTCGTTCCCGTCGTACCCGGCGGTGAGCCCGGAGCTGCGCGGATCGCTCTCACCGAGGAACCGGACACCACCGACGTCCACCGGCTTGCCGTCCAGCACGGTGAACCCCTGATCACGCATCGCGTCGGTGACGCTGGTGCCCTGGTCGTGGTTCCCCGCGACGCTCACGACGTCGAGGTCCCGAAACTCACGAGCCAGCGAGCTGACGCTGAACGCCTCCCAGGAGGCGCCGTTGGAGGTGTCGTCGCCGAGGTCGATGAGCAGGCTCGCCTTCGCCCGCGAGGCGATCGCCCGAGCGACCGGATCCATGCCGATGTTGTCGTGGCGGTCCGTGACGACGAGGGCCGTGGACTCACCGTCCAGCGGCTCACGGACGTCGGTCGTCGCGGCCTCGAGCGCCAGGGCGCCGTAGAAGACGACCGACGTGCGATAGGTCTGGAGCGCTCCCTCGACGACCGCCCGGCTTCCCTTCGTGGCCGAGCCGTCGACCACCTCGACGTCGTCGAGGACGGGGTCGCGCGGCACCTCGGGGAAGACCTCCGAGAGCGGGAGCCACGACTTCGACCGCGCGGCACCTTCGTCGGGCACGGCGATCAGAGCCAGCGACCCCGCGACGACACACCCTGCGACCGCGGCGACCAGCACCGTGGAGCGGCTCGGACGACGCCGCGCGGCCTTCCACAGCTGGGAACGCCGCTCGGCGCCGACGGCCCGCCACGTGAGCCCGACACCGAGCGCCGCCAGCATCCCGACACCGAGCCCTCGCAGGACGGCGTCCCGCACCATGCCGGTGATCTCGGCACGGACGGTGGCGATCTCGCCCTCCGGCTGGCTCGCGATGACGGCGTCGCGGGCGACGAGCTCGTTGAGGTTGTCGACGTCGGCCTTGCCCAGGGTGATGTCGACTCCTAGGCCGGCCGGCGCCTTGGCGGGCAGCCGCACCTCGGGCAGCAACGGGCCGAAGTCGAGCGTCGCGTACCCGTCGAAGGCCGGCGCCACGGTCGCCTCGTGCGCCCCGATGAGGAGCTGCCGCTCGCTGTGCACGAAGGTGCTCAACGCCACCGGTGCAGCGACGACGACGACGACAAGGGTGAGGACAAGCGCCTGCCACGCTCGTCGGACCGACCGGCGCCTCGCTCCGGCCGCGGGTGCGGGCCCTGCGCTCACGCGAGGGCGGAGCGCCAGCGGTCCGTGCTGGCGACAGTGGTGAGATGTTGGGTCGCTCGGGTGAGGACGACGTACAAGGTGCGCCAGCCCGAGCCGGACTCATCGGTGATGGCGTCGGGTTCCACGACGACGACGCCGTCGAACTCCAGTCCCTTGGTGTCGAGCCCCTCCAGCACCTTCAGCCGGTCGGGGTGCTCGGCCAGCAACGGCGCGAGGACCTCGGCGACGGCAGCCAGGTGGGCCCGGGCGGTCACGACGGCCACGGTGCCCTCGACGGAGGCCAAGGACGCCGCGGCGCTCTCGAGGACCTGCGCGGGCACTGCCGGCGCGTCGACGACGACGTGTTCCGGGTGCTCACCGGTGTGGCGCACGGCCTCGGCCAGGTCGGGTTCGTCGACGGCGAGCGCGGCGACCTTCGCGGCGAGGTCGTAGATCTCTGCCGAGTTGCGGTAGTTCGTGGAGAGCCGGAAGACATGCTCCGGCTTGCCCTCGAGAGCCTCGGTCCGGGCGCGGGTGGACTCCTCGGGGTGGGGCCACGACGACTGCGCCGGGTCGCCGACGATGGTCCAGCTGGCGTGCCGCCCTCGGCGCGCGAGCATCCGCCACTGCAATGGCGAGAGATCCTGCGCCTCGTCGACGAGGACGTGGGCGAAGCCGTCGTCCTCGATGCTCCGGGTCGACCGCAGCCGGTCGTCGTGCTCCTCGCGCTCGCGGCGCTCGAAGCTCATCAGCTGCCGGGGGACATCGTGGTCGTCGTCGTCGAGCGGCGGGACCTCGCCGAGCAGGTACCGCAGCTCGTCGATGATCGGGACGTCCTCGACGCGCGGCTCGCCGTCGGCCCATGACTCCACCAGGGCGGTGGCCTCGGCGTCGGTGAAGGCGCCGTTGGCGACCTCCTTCAGGCGGTGCGGCATCGTGCGCCACACGTCGACGGCATCGACCGGTGGCCACCAGGCCTCCACGAAGTCGATGAAGGCGTCGTCCGTGGTGACGGTCTCGATGAAGCCGCTCTCGCCCTTCTCGAGTGCGCGTTCGCCGGCGACCTGCTGCCAGAGCGCATCGACGAGGGCGGCCGGGGCTCGCGAGTAGGCGCGATTGCGCTTCATGCCCGACAGCAGGTGCCGCCGGATGCCCGCGAGCCGGCGCGCGTCGAGGCGCAGCACGTCGTCCTTGTAGAAGTAGCGGAACTCGGTGGGCTCGCCGGGTTGCGCGGACGCGGCCAGGTGGCGGAGCACGGGAACCATGCGCGACGAGCCCTTGGCCGCTGCGGCCACGGCGTCGTCGTGCCGCGCGGCCCGCACGCCGTCGACGACCTCGCCGAGCGAGCGCAGGGTCACGCTCGTCTCGCCGAGGCTGGGCAGCACCCGCTCGATGTAGTTCATGAAGACGCTCGACGGCCCCACCACGAGGACGCCTCCGGACTCGAAGCGGCGACGGTCGGTGTAGAGCAGGTAGGCCGCACGATGGAGCGCGACCACCGTCTTGCCGGTGCCCGGCCCGCCCCCGATGATCGTCGCGCCTCGGCTGGGGGCCCGGATGGCCTCGTCCTGCTCCTTCTGGATCGTGGCCACGACCGAGTGCATGGAGCTGTCGCGGGCTCGGCTGAGGCTGGCGAGCAGCGCGCCCTCCCCGACCACCACGAGGTCATCCGGAGCGTGCTCGGCGTCGAGCAGGTCGTCCTCCACCCCGACGACCTTCGCGCCGGAGCACTTCAGCACGCGGCGTCGGACCACCCCGGCCGGGTCCTGGGCGGTGGCCTGGTAGAAGACCGCGGCCGCCGGCGCCCGCCAGTCGACGAGCAGGATCTCGCGGTCGGCGTCGCGGACCCCGATGCGGCCGATGTATCGCGACTCGCCGTCGAGCAGGTTGAGGCGGCCGAACACGAGGCCGTCGTGGGCCGCGTTGAGCGCGGACAGCCGCCGCGACGCCTGGTAGACCATCGCGTCGCGCTCGACGAGTCCGCCCTCGTTGCCGATGTGCCCGCGCGCGAAGCCTTCGGCCACGAGCGACTGGGCGACCTTGGCGGACTCCTCGAGTCGTTCGTAGACGGTGTCGACAAAAGTTTGCTCCACAGCGATCTCGTGCTGTTCGGCGCTGGAGGTGGCCACCCGACTCCTTGTTCATGGAAACAGAACTGACCATTCTATGCCGTCGATGTGGCCGCGCGCAGCCGGCGGGACCAGAATGCGGTCACCCCGGACGACCCGCCGATCCCACCGAGGTACCCGGTATCAGGCGCGGGGGCCGAGATACTGAAACCGTCGAAAGGATGGGCAGGGGCCACGGATTCCGCGCGGCGCCCCTCAGAGGATGAGGGGTCACTGACGAGCTCGAGGCCTCGGGCGAGCTCGACATCGACCACCACGGCGTCGGATGAAGCCGGTCAGGACACCTTCGTCTTGAGGGTCACTGAGCCCGGCGCCACCGTCGACGAGCCGCCGTACCTGACGGTCAGCGTGTGGATGCCCTTGCCGAGCAGCACCCTCAGGGTCGCGCGGCCGGGCCTGCCGACGGCCAGGTCGAGCTCCTTGAGTCGCCTCGATCCCTCGTAGACGCCGGCCCGTCCGGCGGGGACAGGAACACCGGGGGCGCTGACGATCACGGTGACCACAGCCTTGCCCTTCCCGGGCTTGACCGACGCGTTGATGACCGGCGTCGACGTCGCCGCCGCAGTCGGATCCGATGCTGTGGTGAGGCTGGGGTAGCCGCTCTTGCTGCCGGTGACCTTGACGACCAAGGGCTGGCCGAGGTCGGCCGTGGTCACCTTGTAGCGCGTGCCGGTCCCGGAGGTGACGGCTCGCGTGCCGCGGTACCACTGGTAGCTCAGCGCCACACCGCTCGGGCGCCACTCGCCGGGGTCGACGCTCACCCAGTCGCCGACCCGCATCCGCTCCGCACCCACGATGGTGGGCGTGGCCGGCACGAGCGCCTTCGGCGTGACGGCGTCGGTGCGGGCCGACTCGACGGTCGCCGTCTCGAAGCCCGGTGCCTCGCCCGTCACGCGGACGCTGATCCGCTTGCCGAGCTGGGCCGTGGCGGGAACGAAGGTCCGGTTGGTCGCGCCCTTGAGCGTCGAGCCGTCCGCGAGCCACTGGTACCCGAGTCTCGCGTCGCCGGGCTCCCACGTGCCGGGGTCCGCTGTGAGGGTGGCCCCGACCTGCGGGGAGCCCGAGACCGTGGGCTCGCCGGGGGACATGTCGCCGCCGGCGACCTTGGCGGTCGGCGCCGAGGTGACGGTCCGCGAGGCAAGGCCGGACTTCGTGCCCGTGACGCTGACGGAGATCGCCCGTCCGGCGTCGGCCGGCGTGAGCGTGTAGGACGTACCGGTCGCCGAACCGATGACCAGGCCGTCACGCAGCCAGCGGTACGCGAGCGTCACGCCGCTCGGCGTCCACGTCCCGGACTTCGCCGTCAGGGTCGAACCGACGACGGGGGTGCCGGAGACGGTGGGAGCCGGACCGTTGATCGTGCCGGTACTCGCGCCGGAACGCTTGAAGTGGATGAACTGCTTCGGGTAGGCGCTCTCACCGGCGTAGACCTTGATCCTGCGGTACATGCCCTTGGGGTAGTAGCCGGGGTAGTTGTCCTCGCTGGTGATGAGGTAGCCGGGACCCACCTCCTCGACGTACACGACGTGGTTGCGTCCCGGCCAGGCGCCGACCGCTCCGACCCGGGGGGTGTTGTCGACGAGGACGCCGTGCGCCTTGGCCCGCGACGCCCACGTGTTGGCGTTGCCGAGCAGGTAGGACGGCTCCGCAACGCCGTCGCGCTTGAGCGCATAGGCGACGAAGTTGGTGCAGTTGTGCCCGCGGTACATCCGCCAGTGCATGAGGTGCATGTTCGCGGCCCAGCCGGCGTCGCACTTCTTGACGTCGCTGTTGCTCACGCCCGAGCAGAGTGTGGTCTGGGCGGTCGCGGGTGCGCTGACCGGCCCGATGGCGACGACCAGCGTCGCGACCAGGACCGTAGCCAGGAACCCACCCACACGTCGCACCGGGCCACGATAGCTGCGAAACCACTCCTGTATCACAGGAACAGGGAGTTTACTTTCGTCACACGCCGCACACGCGGGAGAAAAACGCCCCCTCGATCACGACTTCGTCAGCATCACGATGCCGAGACACATCTCATCGGTGGTGCCCTCGCCCCACACGACGTACCGTTCCGGGGTCCCTTCGAGCTCGGGAACCATGTCCCGAAGCTTCTGGTCGTGCCGGCACTTCACCCGCAGGACGTCACCGGGCTTGATCGTGGCCGGCTTCTTGAGGGACCGCGCCCCTTGGTCGTCGAAGTCCCACACCGGGATGTCGAGCAGGGTCCGCTCGTTCTTCGACCCCGGGTTGACCGTGATCGAGATCGACCGCCCCAGGAGGTGCATGTGGCCCGCGACAGCGCGGATGGTGGCGCGCTCGGTCACCCTGCGGTCACAGGTCTGCACGGGGCCTGCCTTCGGGTCGGTGAAGCTGCCACCGCACAAGAGCTGCAGCCCGGCCACCGTCCGGCCGGATCCGGCGCCGAAGCGGGTCGTCACGTCCTGGACGGCAGCGTCGCGGTCGCACAGCTTGCCGGGACGGCCCTTCCGGCAGGGAAGCTCGACCGGTCCGGCGAGCAGCATGGTCCGCAGTGCGTCGAGGTCTGCGGAGCCGGGCGCGAGCCGCAGCCGGGCGCTGCTGACGTCGGGCGCGCTGCCCTCCAACAGGTTGTAGTGCACCTGCATGATGATGCGGCTGCCGCGCTCGAGCGGGATGCCGACATCAGGCGCGAGGATGCTCTCCCCACCGCCGGGGGCCCACGCACCCAGCCAAGGAGCACGATCGAGGGCGCCGACCGGGTCGCCGTTCCCGCCGGCGGCGCTCATGCCGGCGCCACCGAAGCAGGTCCAGCCCTCACCGGGTACAGCGGCGTCCGCGGCCTCGGCGTCCGTCACGGCGTCCGGTGGAACCCGGAACAGGATCACGTGGTGGACGACGTCGGGTTGGCCCGGCACCACGTTGAGCCCGGTGACGAACCCCGACTTCTCCAGGCCCGGGTCGAGCAGGAAGCAGCGGTAGTCGTCAGTACCGGTCGTGGGTGCCTGGGGGGTGTACGGCTCGGGCATGGCGAGGTCGAGGAACCGCTCGCCGGCCCGCAACGGGGCGCCGGCCGGGGCCGCGACGTCGGGCGCAGGTGCTGCGGTGGTCGCTTCCGGCGCCGGGTCGGCCGGGTCCGGACCACCGCACGAGACCAGCAGCAGTGCGCCCGCCAGGATTCCGGAGATCAGCGACAACGGACGGCCAGGACTCACCACGTGAGTGTAGTCGCGCCGGGGTGCGGGCCCCGGTCGAGAACCCTCCCTACTTCTTGCGGCCGGCGAGGAACGCGAGCATGGCCTCGCGAGCCTCGTCGCTGCCGAACAGGGCAGCCGAGAGCGCGGCGGTCGCGTCGCCCCGGGCGTCCAACCGGTCCACGAGGTCGGCGTTGAGCAGGGCCTTCGTCTCGCGCAGTCCCTGTGGAGAGCCCTGGACGAGGTCGATGAGCACGGCCTGTACTGAGTCGTCGAGCTCGTCGTCGGCCACGACCCGCGTGACCAGACCCATCTGCTCGGCCTCAGCGGCGCCGAAGGTGCGCCCGGTGAGGAAGACGTCGGACGCTGCCCGTGGCGACAACTTGGGCAGCAGCGTGAGCGAGATGACGGCGGGCGCAAGACCGAGCCGCACCTCGGTGAGCGCGAACGTGACCGACTCCGCGGCCACCACGACGTCCGCGGCGCCGACGATGCCCAGACCACCGGCACGCACCGGTCCGCCGAGCTCGACGACGACCGGCTTGGCGATCGACGCGATCCGACGTTGCAGCGCCACCATCCCCAGCGGGGTGTCCTTGGCACTGCCCTCGGCCGCCTCGGAGAGATCGGCGCCGGAGCAGAAGACCCGTCCGGCCGATCGCAGCAGGACCGCGCGCACGGAGTCGTCGGCGTCGGCGGTGACCAGATGGGCGTCCAGCTCCGCGACGAGCTGACGGCCCAGGGCGTTGCGGTTCCGCTCGCTGTCGAGCGTCACGGTCGCCACCGCGTCCGCGACCTCCAGGTGCACCAGCTCGTCCGTCATGCGCGTCCTTTCAGTACGACTTGGGCAGGCCCAAGGAGAACTGGGCGATGAAGTTGAGGACCATCTCCCGGCTCACGGGCGCGATGCGGGACAGGCGGGAACCGGCGAGCATCTGCACGAGACCGTACTCGTTGGCCAGGCCGTTGCCGCCGTGGGTCTGGATGGCTCGGTCGACGGCGTTGCAGACCGCTTCGCCGGCCGCGTACTTGGCCATGTTCGCCGCCTCGCCGGCCCGCATGTGGTCTCCGGCGACGTACAGAGCTGCCGCCTTCTGCGTCATCAGACGGGCCATCTCGATCTCGATGTACGTCTCGGCGAGCGGGTGCGCGATCGCCTGGTGCGCGCCGATCGGCGTCTTCCAGACCTGGCGCTCCTTGGCGTACTCCGTGGCCTTCGCCAACGCCAGCCGCGCGGTGCCGCAGGCGAACGACGCCCCCATGATGCGCTCGGGGTTCAGCCCGGCGAAGAGCTGGTCGATGCCCGCGTCCTCGCTGCCGATGAGGGTGTCCGCCGGCAGCCGGACGTCGTCGAAGAAGAGCGTGAACTGCTTCTCCGGCGACACGATGCCCATGTCGATCTCGCGGTAGGTGAAGCCCTCGGCGTCGGTGGGGACCAGGAACAGCGCCGGCTTGAGGTTGCCGGTCTTGGCATCCTCGGTCCGCGCGACGACCAGCACGTGGCTGGCCTCGTCCACACCGGAGATGTAGGTCTTCGTGCCCTTGAGGATCCAGTCGCCGTCGTCGCGCGAGGCCGTGGTGATGATCTTGTGCGAGTTGGATCCGGCGTCCGGCTCGGTGATGGAGAACGCGAAGGTCGACGTGCCGTCGGCCAGGCCGGGCAGCCACTGCTTCTTCTGGGCGTCGGTGCCGTACTGCGCGATGATCGTGCCGACGATCGCCGGCGAGACGACCATCAGCAGCAGCGGGCTGCCGGCGGCAGCCAGCTCTTCACAGACGGCGGCCAGGTCCCCGATGTCGCCGCCACCGCCGCCGAACTCCTCCGGCACCGCGACCCCGAGATAGCCGAGCCTGCCGGCCTCCTGCCACAGCTCGGTGGTCTTGCGACCTTCCTTGGCGGCCCGCTCGAAGTAGTCGCGGCCGTACTTGTGACCGAGGTCGGAGACGGCCTTGCGCAACGCCTTCCGCTCGTCTGTTTCGTCAAACGTCGTCATGATCCTTGCTCTCCTTCGATCACGGCCAGCACGGTGCCCGCCTCGACCTGTTGGCCGGGGCTCACGTCGAGCTCGCTGACCACGCCGTCGGTCGGCGCGGTGATGGTGTGCTGCATCTTCATGGCTTCGAGGACGACGATGACGTCGCCCTTGCTCACGTGCTGCCCGGACTCGACGGCCACGCTGACGACGGCTGCCGGCATCGGGGCGAGCAGCGAGCCCTCGGCCACCGCGTCGGCCGGGTCGACGAACTCGGGCACCGGAACGAGGTCGATCGAGCCGAACGGCCCGTCGACGTCCACGACTCCCTCGCCGATCGCCACGTCGTAGCGCTCGACCACCCCGTCGGCCTCCAGCGCGACGTGGCGAGCCGTCGCCTCGACGACGGCGACACCGTCGGGCTGGTGCACCACGAGACGACCGCCGACCTGGCCGTAGGCGACCGTGATCTCGTCGTCGGGCCCGGAGACGAACGATCGCGTCCGGTGCTGGGACGGCACGTTCCGGAAGGCCACCGGAATCCGGGAGAGCACGGGCGACGCCGCCGAGGCCTGGACCGCCTGGGCCAGGGCCGCGGCGACGGCCGCTCGCTCGACCTCTGGCGCACCGATCCACGGGCGCGCCCACTCCCCCAGGCGTTCCTCGAGCAGTGCGGTGCTGAGGTTGGCCGACACGACGTCCGGGTCGACGAGGGCAGCGCGCAGCAGGTCGAGGTTGGTGCTCAGGCCGTGGATGCGGGTGCGGCCCAGAGCCGCCGCGAGCTTGCGCAGCGCGCTCGGGCGATCGACGTCGTGGGCGACGACCTTGGCGATCATCGCGTCGTAGTGGATCCCGACGACCGAACCGCTCTCCACCGCGGTGTCGACGCGGATCCCGTCGGGGACGTCGAACGCCCGGATCTGACCGGTCTGCGGCTGGTAGTCGTCGGCGGGGTCCTCGGCGTACAGGCGCACCTCGACGGCGTGCCCGCTCGGCGCCGGCGGGTCGCCGGCCAGGGCACCGCCCTCGGCGACGGTGAGCTGGAGCGCGACGAGGTCCAGACCGGTGACGCACTCGGTGACCGGGTGCTCGACCTGCAGGCGCGTGTTCATCTCCAGGAAGTGGACCCGCCCGGTGTCGAGGTGGGCGTCGGCGACGAGGAACTCGACGGTTCCGGCACCCACGTAGTCGACTGCCTCGCACGCTGCTCGGGCCGCCTCGTGGAGCTGGGTGCGCACCGACTCGCTGACGGCCGGCGCGGGCGCTTCCTCGACGACCTTCTGGTGTCGACGCTGGATGGAGCAGTCGCGGTCGCCGACGACCCAGATGGTGCCGTGCGTGTCGGCCATGACCTGGACCTCGATGTGCCGGGCCGCGGGCAGGTACGGCTCGACGAACACGGTGTCGTCGCCGAACGCGGAGAGCGCCTCGGCGCCGGCCGCGACGAGCTCACCTGTGAGGTCCTTCGGGTCGGTGACGACGCGCATGCCGCGGCCACCGCCACCCGCCGACGCCTTGACGAGCAGGGGGAAGTCGTCCGGCGTGGCCGCGTCCGGGTCGACCGACAGGATCGGGACCCCAGCCTTCGCCATCAGCTCCTTGGCCCGGATCTTCGAGCCCATCGCCTCGATCGTCTCCGGCGTCGGGCCGACCCAGATCAGTCCCGCCGCCATCACCTCGCGGGCGAACTCGGCGTTCTCGGACAGGAACCCGTAGCCGGGGTGGACGGCGTCCGCGCCTGCGCGCCGGGCGGCGTCGATGACGAGGTCGCCGCGCAGGTAGGTGTCGGACGGGGCGTTGCCCGGCAGCCGGACGGACCGGTCCGACTCGGCCACGAACGGGGCGTCCGCGTCGGCGTCGGAGAACACCGCGACCGTCGAGATGCCGAGCTCCCGGCAGGTGCGGAACACCCGCCGCGCGATCTCGCCCCGGTTCGCCACCAGCACTGAACGGATCACGGCATCTCCTTCGGCCCTGGTCGGTTTACCAGGTTCAGTGGGCAAACCTGCACTCCACATGGCGAATTTGCCCGGTGATGTGTCAGCTTCCCTACTGAACCTGGTAAACCGACGGCGCGGGCGATCACAGGCGGAACACCCCGAAGCCCTCGGCCCCCTTGACGGGGACGGTGTGGATGGCAGAGAGGCAGATGCCGAGGATGGACCGGGTGTCGCGAGGGTCGATGACGCCGTCGTCGTAGAGCATCCCGGAGGTGAAGTACGCCAGCGACTGCTCCTCGATCTGTTGCTCGATGTAGGCGCGCATCTGCTGGTCGCCGTCCTCGTCGTAGGTCTGGCCCTTCGACTCCGCCGCCTGGCGCGCGACGATCGAGATGACGCCGGCCAGCTGCGCCGGACCCATCACCGCCGACTTCGCGTTCGGCCAGCTGAACATGAACCGCGGGTCGAAGGCCCGTCCGCTCATGCCGTAGTTGCCGGCGCCGTAAGAGGCGCCCATGACGACCGAGAGGTGCGGGACGGTGGAGTTGGACACCGCGTTCACCATCTGGGCACCGTGCTTGATGATGCCGCCCTGCTCGTACTCGGCGCCGACCATGTAGCCGGTGGTGTTGTGCAGGAACAGCAGCGGGGTGTCGATCTGGTTGGCCAGCTGGATGAACTGCGCCGCCTTCTGCGACTCCTCGCTGAACAGGACGCCCTGGGCGTTGGCGAGGATGCCGATCGGGTACCCGTGCAGCTGCGCGAAACCGGTGACCAGGCTCGAGCCGTACAGCGGCTTGAACTCGTCGAACTGGCTCCCGTCGACGATGCGGGCGATCACCTCGTGCGGGTCGAACGGGATCTTGAGGTCGGTGGGCACGATGCCCAACAGCTCCTCGGGGTCGTGCACCGGCTCGGCATAGTCGGCGACCGGCGCCGGCCCCCGCTTGCGCCAGTTGAGGCGTCGGACGATCGAGCGTCCGAGCCGGATGGCATCGCGCTCGTCGACGGCGAGATAGTCGGCCAGGCCCGAGGTGCGGGCGTGCATCTCCGCGCCGCCGAGCGACTCGTCGTCGGACTCCTCGCCGGTGGCCATCTTGACCAGCGGTGGGCCGCCGAGGAACACCTTGGCGCCCTCCTTGACCATCACCACGTAGTCGCTCATTCCCGGGATGTACGCGCCGCCGGCCGTCGAGTTGCCGAAGACCAGCGCGACCGTCGGGCGGCGGGCTGCGCTGGCCCGGGTGATGTTGCGGAACGACGCGCCGCCGGGGATGAAGATGTCCTTCTGCGTCGGGAGGTCGGCGCCACCGCTCTCGACCAGGTTGATGCTCGGCAGGCCGTTCTCGGCCGCGATCTGGGCCGCCCGGTGACCCTTCCTCAGCGTGCTCGGGTTGGACGCGCCGCCCTTCACCGTCGGGTCGTTGGCGACGATCATGCACTCGACGCCCTCGACGACGCCGATCCCGGTGACGAGGGACGCGCCGACGGTGAAGTCGGTGCCCCACGCCGCGAGGCTGGACAGCTCGAGGAACGGCGAGTCCGGGTCGAGCAGCAGCTCGATGCGTTCGCGCGCGGTGAGCTTGCCGCGGTCGTGGTGCCGCTGCACGTAGCGCTCGCCACCACCCTCGAGGGCCTTCGCATGCTGCTCGGCGAGGTCGGCGACCCGCGCCAGCATCGCCTCCCGGTTCGTCGCGTACGTCTCGCTGCCGGTGTCCACGGTCGTGGTCGTCATCGAACTCCTCCCCGGGTGGTCATGCGTATCCCAGGATCTTGGCGGCGAGATCGTTGAGGACCTCGTTCGCGCCACCACCGATGCCGAGGATGCGGGCGTCGCGGTAGTGGCGCTCCACCTCGGACTCGCGCATGTAGCCCATGCCGCCCAGAATCTGCACGGCCTCGTGCACCACGAACTCACAGGCGTCGACCGCCTGTCGCTTCGCGAGCACCGCGTCGGCGATGACGCCCGGGTCGGTCGTCGACCCGGCGACGGCCTGCTCGTAGGCGTGCGCCGCGTAGGCGCGGGCCGCCGCCGTGCGCCGGTGCATGTCGACGAGCTTGTGCCGGATGACCTGGCGAGCCGACAGCGGCTTGCCGAACGTCTCCCGCTCCTTGCTGTACTGCGCGGCCAGGACGAGAGCGCGTTGCGCCGTGGCGAAACCCTGGGCCGCCAGCCCGAGCCGCTCGTTGACGAACTGCTGCATGATCAGGACGAAGCCGCCGTCCTCCTCGCCGACGATGTTCTCGGCAGGGACTCGCACGTCGTCGAAGGTCAGCTCGGCGGTGTCGGAGCAGAGCCAACCCATCTTGCGCAGCGGCGGGGCGACGGTGAATCCGGGCGTGCCCTTGTCGATGACCAGCAGGCTGATGCCGCCGTACCCGTCCCCGCCGGTGCGCACCGCGGTGGTCACGAAGTCGGCGCGGACGCCGGAGGTGATGAACGTCTTGGCGCCGTTGACGACGTAGTGGTCGCCGTCGCGCACGGCCCGCGTGCGGAGGTTCGCCACGTCGGAGCCGGCTCCCGGCTCGGTGATGCCGAGTGAGCCGATCAGCTCGCCGGCCAGCGTCGGCCGCACGTACCGGTCGATCAGGTCGGCGTTGCCGCTCTGGACGATGTGCGGCAGCGCGATGCCGTGGGTGAACAGGGACGCAAGGACGCCGGTGGAGCCGCCGCCATCGAGCACTCCTTCGGTGACCGCCGCGGAGTCGATGATGTCGCCGCCCTGGCCGCCGACCTCCTCCGGGAACGAGACGCCCATCAAGCCGGCCTTGGCCGCGCCGGCGTGCAGCTCGCGTGGCAGCCGGCCGTCGTCCTCCCACTGCGCGACGTGGGGAGCGATCTCTCGCTCGGTGAAACGGCGAGCACTGTCACGCAACGCTTGACGCTCGGGGGTGTCGAAGACGGTCACAGGTGCGCTCCGTCCGGAAGCAGCGAGACCGGGACGGCGGCATCTCGGGCCCGCAACCACTCGCCGAGCCCCTTCGCCTGCGGGTCGAGCCGGGTCGACGACGCGACTCCCTCGCCGAGCAGGCCCTGGATGACCACGTTCACGGCCGCCAGGTTCGGCATCGGGTGGACCTCGACGTCGAGCGTCGCCGCCTCCGGCAGGAGGTCGCGGACGGTGTCCTCGTCGAGGAACGCCGCCAGCCAGGCGAACGCCGCGTCGCGGTGTGGATGGTCGGCGGGGATCCAGACGCCCAGGTTCGCGTCGCCACCCTTGTCGCCCGACCGCGCGTGCACCAGCCGGCCGAGCGGCACCCGGACGGTGGCATCGACCCAGTCCTCGGAGAGCGTGACGCCCACACCTCGCGCGGGTGGCTGGTCGGACGTCTCGTCGGGAGGTTCGATGTCGATGCGAGTGCCGTCCGCGAGCACCACGACGTGCGGTACCTCGCTCTGCGGGACGAACGCCGGCCGGTAGACCCCGAACGGGGCGCCGGCCGCCGGCGGACGGCTCACGCTGAAGCCGGGGTACGACGCGAGGGCGAGCTGGATGGCGGCGTCGCTGAACGCTCGTCCGACCGGCTCGGGGTCGCTGCTGCGCACGTGGCAGCGCAGCAGCGAGGTGGCCCGGGCCTCGGAGTCCGGATCCGGCACGTCAGTGCGCTCGAGCTGCCACTCGACCACATCGGGCCGGGTGCCCCGGTCGAGGGCGGCTTCCATCTGGGCCTCGATCAGCGCCGCCTTGGCCGGGATGTCGAGCCCGGTGAGCAGGAACTCGACGCTGTTGCGGAAGCCGCCGATGCTGTTGAGGCACACCTTGGTGGTCGACGGCGGGACCAGTCCCAGCACGCCGGTGATGGCGACCCGGTCCGGGCCCACCTGCTTCACGGCCATCGTGTCGAGGTGCGTGGAGACGTCCGGGCCGAGGTAGATCGGTCCACCCACCTCGTACATGAGCTGGGCGGTGACGGTGTCGACCGTGACGGCGCCGCCGGTGCCGTCGTGCTTGGTGATGACCGTGTCGCCGGTGTGGCTGATCTCGGCGATCGGGAATCCCAGCGGTCGAGACAGGTCGAGGTCGGTGAACCCGGAGAAGTTGCCACCAGTTGCCTGCGTGCCGCACTCGATGACGTGCCCGGCCACGACCGCGCCCGCGAGCGCGTCGTACTCGTGCCGTCCCCAGCCGTGATGCGCGATGGCCGGACCGACCACGACCGACGCGTCGGTGACGCGCCCGGTGACGACGACGTCGGCACCCCGCGAGAGCGCTTCGGCGATGCCGAAGGCGCCGAGGTAGGCGTTGGCGGTGAGCGGCTGGCCGAGCTCCAGCTCCTCGGCGCGATCACGGAGGTCGTCTCCCTCGACGTGGGCGATGACGATGTCGACGCCTTGCTCTGCGGCGATCTCCCGCAGCCTGGCAGCGAGTCCGGCCGGGTTCAGCCCGCCTGCGTTCGCGACGATCTTGACGCCTCGTCCCTTGGCGAGCGAGAGGCAGTCGGTCATCTGGCGCACGAAGGACTTGGCGTAGCCGAGTGCAGGGTCCTTCATCCGGTCGCGGCCGAGGATGAGCATCGTCAGCTCGGCGAGGTAGTCACCGGTGAGGTAGTCGAGCCGGCCGCCCTCGAGCATCTCCCGCATGGCCGACTGCCGGTCGCCGTAGTAGCCCGAGCAGTTGCCGATGCGGAGCGGCTCGGACGCGGAGCGCACGTCGCCGGCGGTCATCGTGTGGGCCCCGAGACTCGGGCCGGGTCGGTTCCCGGCAGGCCGGCGAAGGCCTGGATGATCGTGAGCCAGTGCGCGGCGTCCGCGCCCTCGGCGTGGACGTCGACGTCGTCAGGGTGTCGACGGCGGGCGGCCAGCAGGGCGAAGTCGTAGCCCGAACCGGTGACGCGCTGCTCGGCCTCGGGCGAACCCCAGGTCCAGAGGTCGCCGTTCGGACCGGTGAGGGCGACATGGATCTCCGCCTCCGGCGCTTCTTCCCCGCGCACCAGGTAGGCGAAGCCGCGCGTGCGGACTCCGAGGTGGCACACGTGCTTGCAGCGGTCGGTCTGCGGCGGCACGACGTCGAGGGCGGCCGCGACGTCGTGGCCGTGCGCCCAGGTCTCCATGATGCGGGCGGTCGCCATGGACGCGGGACTCATCGGCGGGCCGTACCACGCGATCTTCTCCCCGTCGGGCACCGCGGCGAGCGCCTCGGCGAGCGCGGACCGGCCCTCCCGCCAGCGGTCGAGCAGCTCCGCCGGCGGAGTCTTCGCTCCCTCCTCGGCGGCCTCGTCGACGTAGCCGGTCGGGTTGGCGGCCGCGAGCTTCAGGCTCTCCGCGAACTCCTCCGGCTCGGTGATCGCCGTGATGCTCGCGAGATCGGTCCACGCGAGGTGGGCGATCTGGTGCGCGACCGTCCACCCTTCGGCAGTCGTCACCGTCGCCCAGTCGTCGTCGTCGAGCGGCGCGACCCAGGAGTCGAGCAGCTCGCTCTCGGCTCCGAGGTCGGCGATGACTGCGGTGCGCAGGTCGGTCATGAGGGCTCCAGGTCGTCGTCGAGCACGAGCTTGTCGTCGAGAACGGGCGCCCAGGCGTCGAGCACGGCGTCGCGCCGCCGACTGTCGTCGCTGAGCGAGGCGGCCAGGCCCAGACCGCGAAGCAGGTCGAGGGTGCCCTGGACGAGCGCGCGGTTGTCGCCACGGGACTCATCGACGCCGAGGAGCTGAAGGGCGTAGGCGTGGGTCTCGCGCCCGACCCGCCGTTCCAGCGGACCGACGGCGGACCGCAGCTCGGCGTCGGTGCGTGCCGCGACCCACAGCTCCAGGGCCGCAAAGAACACCGGCGACACGTAGTGACGGGCGAGGATGTCGAGGATCGCCCTGGTGCGCCCCTGCTCGGGGAGGTCGGCGAGGGACCGGGCCATGTCGTCGCGTCGCCGCTCGCTGAGGTGCTCGACGGCCGCGACGACGAGGTCTTGCTTGCTCGGGAAGTGGTGCAGCTGGGCCCCTCGCGACACCCCGGCCCGCTCGCTGACGACCGTGGTCGTGGTGCCCGCCCACCCGAGCTCGACGAGACAGTCCACGGTCGCCTCCAGCAGTCGCTGCCGCATCGCTCGCGTCCGCTCACCCTGGGACGTGCGGGTCGTGGCGCCCGTGGTCGGTGAAGTCACCCCGACAGCATGGGCGATGGGAAACAAACAGTCAAGCCTGCTTGTAAGCGCCGGTCCGATCGGCGGTCGTCACGGCCCCGACGTGGCCGCGAGCACCTGGAGCGCCCGGTCGAGCAGGCCGTCCATGCTGCCCTTCGCGGCAGCGGCGATGGCCCGACGGGCGACCGATTCTGCCCGGTCCTGGTCGCCGAGCTCCAGTGCGGCCTCGGCCTCCGCGATCAAGATGTCGACGTCGACCCAGAGGTACGAGTCGCTGACCCGTCGACACATCGTTCCGGCGTTCGCCATCCACTCCAGAGCGGTTCCGTGCTCGTCCTCGGCCAGGTACGTCAGGCCGATGACCTTGCCCGCGACGCCCTCCCAGCACGGGTCCTGGAGCTGTCGAGCAAGCGTGAACGTCGCCTCGGCGCTCTCGCGCACCGCTCTCGCCTCGTCGCCCCGCGCCAGCCGGGCGTGCGCCAGCCAGGCCTCGGGCCATGGACGGAACGCGTTCCACCGTTCCTTGGCGATGAGCTCCAGGGAGAGTCGGGCCCACTCCGTGGACTCATCGAACCGTCCCAGCGCCCAGAGGGTCCGCGATCCGATGCCGAGGTTCCACGCCTCGCGCCGGACGGCGCCGGCGCTCCGGCTCAGCTCGACCGCCTCGGTGAACTTCTCCGTGGCCGGCTCGAGCCTGCCCCAGTCGCTGAGGTTCATCGCCTCGAAGCCGGCCAGGGCTGCGATCAGGGCCGGGTCGTTGGCCAGGTCGCCGGCCGCCCGGAGGTACTGTGCGGCGCTGTCTCGTCGGCCCGCCAGGACATCGGCGTAGCCCAGCTCCGACAGCGCACGAGCCGCGGTGACCTCCGAACCCACCGAGGTGGCGATGTCGGCTGCCGAGCGGAGCACCACGGCGCCCTCGTCGTCGTAGCCGCGGATCGCATGCACCAGCGCAGTCCCCAGCTCCATCTGGCAGCGACTGAGCAGCTCCTGGTCCCCGGACTCCTCGGCGAGCGCCGTCGCGCCACGGAGGCACTCGAGTCCCGCGTCGGCAGCGCCGGCCGACAGCGCGGCGAGGCCCGCTTCGCACAGGGACTCGGCGGAGGCTCGCGCCGACACCCCCGGCACGGGCGCGGCCACCGCAGGTCGCGCGGCCGCCCGGATCGCCGGGGACGCCTCGACGCCGAGCTCCTCGGCCAGCATCGCCTCGCTCGCCTCGGCCTGCCGCAGCGCCGCGTCCGCATGGCCCGACGCGGCAAGGGCCTTGACCAGGAGAACGTGCGGCCCCTCCTCCAAGGCTGCCCGCCGCACCATCGCTCCTGCCAGGCTCACCGCTCGATCGAACTGGCGGCCCGACAGCGCGCGGAGCGTCGCCTGTCGGAGCGCCGACAACACCTCGCCGTCGACGCGCTGCCGCTCCACCAGCAACCACGACTCGAACCCCGGCGACGACCGGACGTCGATGCCCTCCAGGAACTCGCCCTCAGGAAGATGCTCCGGAACGGTGCCGACTGCCACGTCGAGGACGTCGGCAGTCGCCTGGTCGTCCAGCCGGATCGAGACGGGATCACCCTCGAGCGACCCGGTCAGCCCGGTTCGGCGCCGGAGCTCGGCCAGCGTCCACCGGAGGGCGCCCAGCGGATCGTCCGCCTCGCCGAACAGCTCGGCAGCGAGAACCTGACGGGACACCGGGTCCGACGACCGGATCAGGCGGCCCAGGAGGGCCCAGGCCTTGTGCCCGCGCGGGCCGGGTACCGGCTCGCCGTCGCGCTCGAGCCCCGGTTTCCCGATCAGCCGAATCCGCAGCATGGCATCGAACCTAGCCCTCACACAGCCAGCGTCAGGGCGTTCGACCCGAGGAGCTCGGCCCGCAGGCGGGACTGATCCTGCGGTGCGAGGTCCCACAGGACTGCGCCGTGCACGACGCCGAACGCCCGCAGTCTCACGATCTCCGGCCCCGCCCAGTCGACGAGCGCCGCTGCTGCGCCGGGGTGCTCGTCCTCCACTGCTCTGGCCATGGCCTGAAGGGCGCGCGCCTCGGTCTGGGTGCCGGCGGCGGCGACGTGGTGGGCGGTGCGTTCGAGCATCGCGCTGAGTTCCTTGAATGTTCCGCGGTGTGTGTCCATGACCCGAGGTTCACCTGCCTCCGTGTGACGGAGAGGGTGACCGAGGTGTCAGCTCGATTCGACGCCGTCACACGGGTTGCGAGCGCGCGACCTCGACTCGCTCGCTGACGGGACCATCATGATGCGGCGTCACGCGCAGCTCGTCCTCGTCGAGCCTGACGAGAGCGGCTCGGACGACCTCACGATCGAGGCCGGTGGCCTCGGCCAGGGCGACGTCGTTCGTGGGCAGGGTCTCGGCGCGCAACGCGCGGAGAACTCGCCTCTCGACCTCGGTCAGCTCACCCGTCATGCACCGAAACTACCGCACCGGGCCGGTCGCGACCCGGCTCAGCTGGCTTGGAAGAACCAGCGCTTCCTGCCCGTGTCGCCCGCGAGGTCGACGTCGATGATCTCCTCGGTCTCGGGTGCGACGGTGTCGTCGGTGACGAGCTCTCCGACGAGCGGTTCCTGGTGGGAGTCCGGATCCAGCCGCCGCTGGCGGACCGGCTCGCCGATGGCGCGGCGGGCGAAATCGGCGGCGAGGGTGAGCACCTCGCGGCTCTCGGGCAGCGCGTCGACGAGCACCGGGAAGGCGTGGACCTGGCCGCGCCACAGATGGGTCTCGACGTCGACACCCCGGTCGGCGAGCTGCAGGGCCATCGCCTCGACCTCCGGGCGGAGCATCTCGTCCTCGGCGGCGACGAAGAACGACGGCGAGGTGATGTAGGCCGAGGCCAGCAGCGGCGAGGCGTAGCCCTCGATGGCCACGCCGTCCGGCAACCAGCGCTCGCGGACGCCGGCTATGCGGCGCGCCGGGAGGTAGGCGTCGCGCACGCGGCTGACCCGCACGATCGCCTTGTCCTCGCGATCGGGGTCGAGACTGAGCAACGGGGAGAAGGTGAGGAGCGCTGCCGGGGCCGTGAGGCCGCGCCGTGTGGCGAGCTCGGCGATCTTCATCGTCAGGTAGCCACCGGCGGAGTCGCCCGCGACGACGACCTTGTCCGGGTGCTCGACCATGTCGAGCAGCGCCTCGTAGGCGGTGATGGCGTCCTGCACCGAGTCGGCGACGGAGCCCTCCGGCAGCTGGACGTAGTCGACCGAGATGACCTGGGCGCCGGAGTAGAGGGCGAGCCGCTCACAGATGCGGCGGTGCGTCTCGATGCCGCACGAGAAGAATCCGCCGCCGTGCAGGTACAGCACGGTCATGTCGCTGGACGGCCCGTACCGGTGGGTCATGGCCTCCACCCGCACGCCGCCCAGCTCGAACTGGTGCGGCTCGACGTACCTGGATCTCGGACCGCGCGCGGAGAAGCGGTCGAGCGACCGGATGGCGAGCATCGTGCGGTCGTTCATCGGCATCCACGACATCAGTGGCTTGACGAACAGGCGTGCTCCACGCTGGAGGATGCGGGCGCGCATGCTGGACTTCTCGTGGACCACGGCCTGCTCGAAGACGACGCGCATGGGGCTGCGCGCTTCTCGGCGCGAGCGGCCGGGGAGCTCAGGACGGGTGATGCGGATCCGTCGACCGAGGCGTCGGGGCTCGTCCGTGTCGGGCGCGAGGCGGGACAGCATGGGGAGGACGCGGTCGCGCACGGCCGCCACGATGCGAGGTGCCGAGCGGAGACGTCTGGCTGCGACGGCACGCCGCAGTCGCTCCCGGAGCTCGGTCCACATGAACGTCAACGTACCGGCGGCACTCGCCTGCAGCAAACCCCGAATCTGGTATTTACGCAGGTCAGGCGCCAGATGTGATGATCGGCACGCCCCGAGCGGCCACGATCAGTCGGCTGCGAAGTGGGCGTCGACGTCGACTCGGACGACGATCTCGCCAGGGGTGAGGTCGAGACCGGCGGGGCCCGACTCGCTGCCCGCCAGGCTCATCGCGACCGGCGTGGGCGGTGGGTCGCCGCCGCCGTTGAGCATGCCGGGGTCGGCGAAGTGCAGGGCGGTGACACGCCCGCGGCGGACGGCGTCGGCATAGGCCTGCGCCTTGGTGATGGCGTTGTCGACGGCGGCCTTGCGGACGTCGGCCTCGTACACCCGGCGGTTGCGCGCGGTGACGTCCCACCGGATGCCGTCGACCTCGACCCCACCCTTGCCTCCCCAGTAGTCGATGAACCCGCTCAGCCGCTCGAAGTCGGTGAACTCGGCCTCGACCTGCACGCGGGCCACGTGCACCATCTCGCCGCGCTCACCATCGTCCGTCCACGGCCGGTGCGTGTAGACGCGCACCTGGTCGTTCGACCAGGTCGTGACCGCTCCGCGGTCGGCCAGCCCGTGCAGCTGCATGACGAGTGGCTCGAGCACCGCGACGGCGTCGTCGTAGACCTGCTGCTTGTCGGCGCTCTCGATGGCAGCAGCCATCGTCACCGTGGCTCGCTCCGCCGCGAAGTGCTGCTCGGCCGAGCCGCGGACCGTGATCTCGAGGGTCATGGGCCCATCGTGCCGTACACCACCGTGCGTCGCCGACGATGAGAACAACGGGACACCGGGGTTGTCACATCACGGCCCGTGGTGTTCACTATTCAGATACCGCCGGTATCTGAACAAGGAGACCCCATGGCCCGCACGCCCGACCGCCCCACGCATGAGGCCGTCATCGTCGGCGCCGGCTTCGGCGGCATGGGTGCCGCCATCGCGCTCCGTCGTCTCGGCATCGACGACTTCGTCATCCTCGACCGCGAGGACGACCTGGGCGGCACCTGGCACGTCAACCGCTATCCCGGCCTCGCCGTCGACATCCCGTCGGCCACCTACTCGTACTCCTTCGAGCCGAATCCGTACTGGTCCCGCCTGTACGCGCCGGGCGCCGAGCTCAAGGCGTACTGCGACCACGTGGCCACCAAGTACGACCTCCGCCGGCACATGCGGTTCGGTGTCGTCGTCGACGGTGCCCGCTGGGACGAGGAGGAGCGGCACTGGGTCGTCAACCTCAACGACGGCGAGACCCTCACGGCCCGCTACCTGCTCACCGCGACGGGCTTCCTCTCGCAACCCAGGATGCCCGAGATCCCCGGTATCGAGACGTTCGCCGGCACGGTCGTCCACACCACACGGTGGGACGACGAGCTCGACCTGAGCGGTCGCCGAGCCGCCGTCATCGGCACCGGGGCCACGGCCGTGCAGCTCATCCCCGAGATCGCCCCGAAGCTGGCCGAGCTGACGGTGTTCCAGCGCACCGCCATCTGGGTCACCCCCAAGTCGGACGGCCCGGTCCCGAAGGCGCTGCAGCGGCTCTACGCGAGCGTGCCCCTCACACAACGGGTGGCGCGGGGTCTCGGCTCGGGGATCCTCGAAGTCATCATGGTGGCCGGCGTGCTCAAGTACCGCCGCTTCAAGATGTTCAACCACCTGGCCGAACGGTTCGCGATCAGGCACATCAACCGGCAGGTGAAGGACCCCGAGACGCGGCGCAAGCTCACTCCCGACTATTCCTTCGGGTGCAAGCGGCCGACCTTCTCCAACACCTACTTCCCGACGTTCAACGAGCCGCACGTGCACCTCGAGACCACGCCGATCCAGCACGTCGAACCGGAGGCGATCGTCACCACCGACGGCACCCGCCACGAGATCGACACCTTGGTGCTGGCGACCGGCTTCAATCTCTGGGACACGAACTTCCCGGCCATCGAGGTCATCGGGCGCGACGGCCGCAACCTGGGGAAGTGGTGGCGCGAGAACCGCTTCCAGGCGTACGAGGGGGTCGCGGTGCCGAAGTTCCCGAACTACGTCAGCCTCAACAGCCCCTACTCCTACTCCGGCCTGTCGTACTTCACGACGATCGAGAGCCAGATGAAGCACCTCACCCGGTTGTTGACGGCCATGCGCCGCGACGGCAAGACCGAGTTCGAGGTCACCGAGGAGGCGAACGCGCGTTTCCTCGCCCGGATGAAGCACAACCTCGACGACTCGGTCTTCACGCTCGGATCCTGCTCGACGGCACGCAGCTACTACTTCAACCAGCACGGGGAGGCGACGCTGCTCCGCCCGACCTCCACGATCGGTGCGTTCCGCGAGGCCGCCCGCTTCCCGCTCTCCGACTACGCCCTGAGCTGAGGCTCCGGGCCCCCGGCCGGTGCCGTCGTAGGGTCGCAGCATGACGACGCAGCCCGACCCGCTGACCGACACCGTGGCCGACCTCGTGCTCGAGGGCGGCGGCGTCAAGGGGATCGCGCTGGCCGGCGCGGTGGGGGCGTTCGACGAGGCGAGCTGGACCTTTCCCCGCATCGCCGGCACGTCGGCCGGCGCGATGGCCGGGGCGGTGCTCGCGGCGCTGCAGTCCGCGGGCGAGCCGCTCTCCCGGGCGGTCGAGCTCGCGCAGAGCCTCGACTACCGCAAGCTCCGCGACCGAGGCTTCCCCGGCAGCTGGCTCGGGCCACTCGGCGCGCTGATCGACCCCGTCTCCGTCGTCCTCGAACAGGGCGCCTACGAGGGCGACTACCTGCACGACTGGATCCGCGGCGTCCTCGCCGATCTCGGCGTGCACACGTTCGGCGACCTCAAGCGCGACGATCCCGGCGGGGACGGCCGTATTCATCACCAGTACGGACTCGTCGTCACGGCCAGCGACATCTCCCGCAAGCGGCTGGCCTACTTCCCGTGGGACTACCCCGAGTACGGACTCGACCCCGACGAGCAGAGCGTCGCCGATGCCGTACGCGCCTCGGCCTCGATCCCGTACTTCTTCGAGCCGGTCACCCTCGACAGCCCGCGGGGACGCTCGACGCTGGTCGACGGCGGCCTGCTGTCCAACTACCCGATCTCCGCCTTCGACCGCCGTGACGAGCTGCCGGCGCGTTGGCCGACTCTCGGGGTCCGGCTCGACGCCCTCGGCATCGGCAGCGAGCCACCGGCGCGGCCGGTTCGCAACGTGGTGTCCATGGGTATCGCGCTCATCGAGACGGCGATCGAGGCCAATCAGGCCGAGCACGTGCTCGACCCGTGCAACATCGCCCGCAGCGTCTACGTCGACACCCGTGGCACCGGCGCCGTCGACTTCTCGATCACCGAGGAGGAGCAACGACGGTTGATCGAGGTCGGTCACGATGCCACTGCGGCGTTCCTGGAGCAGTGGGACTACTCGGCGTGGCTTCGCCGCTGCCGGCCGGTCAGGGCGTGAGCGTCAGACCATCCGTCGCACGACGCTGAGTGGCGCGTGCTTCATGACCTGGCCGAGCGGCGCCCACGGCCAGGTGGGGACGGCAGCGTCGGCGACCTCGCGCTCGATCGCCTTGACCATGGCCTTGCAGCCGGTCTCGGTGTCGACCATCATGCGGGCCTCCTGCTCGACGCCCTCGTTCATCTCCGAGGCGATGTAGCCGGGGAACAGCGTCGTCACCGCGATGTCCTGCCCCTTGCGGCCGATGAGATCGGACCGGATGCCCTCGGCCAGGTGCGCGACGCCTGCCTTGGTCGCGGCGTAGGTGGCCATCGACGACGGCATGCCACGCATCGCCGACATCGAGGAGATGACCACGAGATGACCGGACTTGCGCTCGTAGAAGTGCTCCATCGCCGCCTCGCACTGGGCGAGAGCGGCGACGAAGTTCGTCTGGGCGGTCTGCAGGTTGGCGTGGAACTTGCCGGTGCCGATGCGCCCGCCCTTGCCGAGACCGGCGTTGACGATGACCCGGTCGAGGCCGCCGAGGTCGCGGATGGCCTGCTTGAAGACGGCAAAGACCTGGTCGTGGTCGTTGACGTCGAGGGGGTGCACGACGACCTCGATGTCGGGGTGCTGGGCGGTGAGCTCGGCTCGCAGCTCCTCCAGCCGGTCGACTCGTCTCGCCGTGAGGGCCAGGTGGTGGCCCTTGGCCGCGAGGATGCGGGCCATGCCGGCGCCGAGCCCTGAGCTGGCTCCGGTGATCAGCACGTTCTTGCGCATCGTCTGTCCTTCTGCTCGGGTCCGACGGCCGGTGCGGCCGCTTGGCGATCCTAGAGCCGTGGGACGAACGCCCGACGGAGCGGGCCTGACGTCACCGGAACGTCAGGAGGTCACGCGGCAGATGAGTGTGCTCGTTGAAGGCGAGCAGGCGTGGGCCGGTGCTGCCGTTGATGACCGTCGTGACGCCGGCGTTGATGACCACTGCGTTGAGCCGGATGAACAGGGTGTCGTCACCGGTGAGGAGGTGGGACACGACGGTGGCGATGGGGCCGCCGGACGTGAACACCGCGACGTCCTGACCCGGGCCGGCGGCGGCGACAGCCCGTGCGAGAGCGGCCAGGACTCCCCCGCGCCAGTCGGCGTAACCGATGGTCGCTCCCGTCAGCGTGCCGTCCATCCAGCGCGCCAGCGATTCCTCGAGCAGCGGCTGGAACTCCTGCGGCGACATCGCGGTCCTGGGCAGGCGGTCGGTGAGCGAGCGGTGGTCGTACTCGTCCCACCCGGCGTCGACGTCGTACCCGTCGCCGCGGCCGCTGGCATCGATCGTGGCGACGGCCGTCTGGGTGTGCCGGTTCAACGACCCCGAGATCGCTGCCGTCGGCGCCCAGTCGGACGCCTCCCACGACATCCCCAGAAGACCGGCCTGCCGCGCCCCCAGCTCGGAGAGCTCGTCGTAGTCCTCGGCGCCCCAGGAGGCTTGGCCGTGCCGGATCAGATGGATGGCGCCCACCCGTCGGAGCCTAGCGACCGGTTGGCCATCCTCGGGACACGGCAGAGGGCCGGCTCGATGGCTCGAGCCGGCCCTCCCCCTTCATCAGGTCACCCTGATGTCCTCGTGCTTCCCGTCGATCAGGCCGGGGGCATCAGGACGGAGTCGATCAGGTACACCGTGGCGTTGGCGGTCTTGACGCCACCGCAGATCACCGCGGCATCGTCGGCACCGACGGTGATGGTGTCGCCGGAGCCCTTGACCGTGAGGTCGGCGCCGTTGACGGTCTTGAAGGTGCCGTCGATCTCGTCCGGGTTCATCTGGCCGGCGATGACGTGGTACGTCAGCACGCTGGTCAGCGTCTCGGCGCCCTCGGGGGTCCCGAGCGTCTTGACCGTCTTCTCGGGGAGCTTGGCGAACGCGTCGTCGACGGGCGCGAAGACGGTGAACTCGCCACCGTTGAGCGTGTCGACGAGGTTGACGTCCTTGTTCAGCTCACCGCTGACGGCGGCCGTCAGGGTCGTGAGGATCGGGTTGTTGCTCGCGGCAACGGCGACCGGGTCCTCAGCCATGCCTGCGACCGAGCCGGCGCCGTCCGGGACCTGGCTGGCGTAGTCGGCGCAGCCGGGACCAACGAGGTTGGCAGCCGGGTCAGCGGCGTCGGTGGACGGAGCCGAGCTGGTCTCTTCGGCAGTGGGCTCGGAGCTGTCCGAGCCACAGGCGGCCGTGAAGAGCGACAGGGAGGCTACCGCCGCGATGGCGAGTGTCTTGCTCTTGGTGGTGCGCATTTCCTTCTCCTTCGGTTGGATCGTGCTGGTCGTGAGGATCGTGCTGGTCGTACTACTCGACGCGGAACTGCACGTTGTGCCATCCGGTCGATCCGTCCGGCGCGATGGGCGCACGATCGGAAGTCTGGGTGTTGCCGTCCTGGTCGGTCGCTCGGACGGTGAGCTGGTGGGTCCCCGTGGTGGCTTGGTCCCAGGTCCAGGACCACTGACGCCACGTGTTGACGTTGTCCTCGTCAGCCAGCTCGACGTCCTGCCACTGTCCACCGTCGACCTTGACCTCGACGCGTTGGATGCCGGTGTTCTGGGCCCAGGCGACGCCGCCGACGCGAACGGCGTCCTTCTTGAGCGCCTGGAAGGACTTGGGTACGTCGATGCGCGACGACAGCTTGATCGGTGCCTCGGCGTCGTAGCCGCGGGTGGTCCAGTAGGCCTTGAAGTCGGAGAACCTGGTGACCTCGATGTCGATGAGCCACTTCGTGGCCGAGACGTACCCGTACAGGCCGGGGACGACCATGCGGACGGGGAACCCGTGGATCAGGGGGAGCGGTTCACCGTTCATGCCGACGGCGATGAGGGCACCGCGGTTCTCGTCCATGAGGGCGTCGAGCGGGGTGCCGATGACCATGTTGTCGGCGCTGGTGGTCTTGACGGCGTCGGCGCCGGGCTTGACGCCGGCACGCTCCAGCAGGTCACGGACCGGGACGCCGAGCCAGGCGGCGTTGCCCACGTAGGGGCCCCCGACCGGGTTGGAGACGCAGGTGAGGGTGATGCGCTCCTCGACCAGGCGCTCCTTGAGCAGGTCGCGGAAGCTCAGCTCGATCTCGTTGTCGACCATGCCGTGGATGCGCAACGTGTAGCCCTCGACGGGAACCTGCGGGACCGAGAGCGCGGTGTCGATGCGGTAGAAGTCGCGGTTCGGGGTGACGAACGGGCTGATGCCCTTCACGTCGGCGGCCGCACCGGCCGGGGCCGGCTGAGCTGCCACGGCTGCGGCCGGGAGGGTGACGTTGCGCCGGGAGTCGGCAGCGCCGGCCGAGGCGAGGAACTTCGCGACCACGCCGCCGAGGGCGATCCCGGCGCTCGCACCAAGAACCGCGCGAAGAAAGCCACGACGATTGAACCCGCTGGGGACATCGTCACCGGCCTTGGGAGCCAGCTCGAGCGCTCGGAGAAGGACGACGAGCGCACCGAGGCCCACCGCGAGGGTGACGAGCGCCGGGATCAGAGTGAGGGCCAGCGACGCAGTGGCCGTGCGGTCGAGCGCGGCGGCAGCAAGGGCCACCACACCGAGTGCGATGAAGACGCCGTAGGCGACGCGGGGACGGCGCAGGCCGATCCACCCGGCGATCGCCGTGACCAGGAGGAGGGTGACGATCATGCCGCCGATGAGCACCGGCTTGTCATTGGTGCCGAACTGGCGGATGGCGAATTCCTTGAGGAACCGCGGCGTCATGTCGATGGCCCGGTTGCCGATCGAGACGATGGGAGACGGGACGCCGGCGAAGAGTGCCGCGAAGCCGGTGGCGAGCGCCACTCCGACCGCTGCAGCCAGGACGCCGGAGAGCGCACCGGTCCACCACGGGGCGTATCGGCCCTTGGCGCTGGAACGCTCAGTCATCGTCTGCATGTGGGTCATTCGCCACGGTCGCCCGGATGGATTGGTCCGGCTCCGGATTGTTTCGCGTCAGCCCACGAACGTGACGACGTCCTCGAGGCCGGCCCGCGAGGTGCGGTAGGTGGCGGTCGGGTGGTTCGGGTCGGCGTACCCGAACGCGATGCCGCACACCACCTTGCGGGTCTCCGGGAGGTCGAAGTACTCGTGCAGGAACGGCGACGCAGCTGCCAGGGCCGCCTGGGCGCACGCTCCGAGGCCCAGGGCCTGCGCGGCGAGGAGGAACGAGTCGACGTACAAGCCACAGTCGATCGCCCCGTAGACGCCGAGATCGGCTTCGGTGTGTGAGGATCGCGACGTGCGGGGCGCCGAAGAACTCGAAGTTGCGCAGCATCTGCAACGCCGAGGCCTCGCGGTCGCCCTTCGCGACGCCCACCGCCTCGTAGAGCTGCCAGCCGCTCTCGCGGCGGCGCTGCTGATAGACGCCCTGGTAGGCGGCCGGAAAGTCGAAGTCGCTGCCCGTCCAGTCGAACGACTCGAGCAGTGCCTCCTTGAGCCGGACCGTCTCCTCACCGGAGGTGATCACGAGCTGCCACGGCTGGGTGTTGCACCACGACGGGGTGCGCTGCGCGATGGTCAGCAACCGTTCGATGACGTCACGAGGGACCTGTTCGTCGGTGTACCCCCGGCAGCTCCAGCGCTCGGCCAGCAGGCGCTCCAGCGCCTCGACGTCGTTCACGACTGCCGCCACTGCCCGATGAGGGTCTGCAGCAGGGCGATCAACGCGATCGGCTGGTCGAGCATGATGTGGTGACCGGCGTCCGGCACCACGGTCACGGGTACGCCACCACCGAGTCGCTCGGCCACCATCTCGGTCAGGTCCGAGCTCGCGAGACCCCGCTCGCCCCGGACCAGCGCGACCGGGCAGGTCGCCTCGGCGAGGGCCTCCGGCTCCATCATCGAGCGCAGGAAGATGCGCGGGTCGAACTTCCAGCTCCAGCCACCCTCGACCTCGCGGACCGACCCGGACGCGATGTGCTCGCGCACGAACTCCAGCGACGACTCATCCTGCGGCAGCGTGCGGAACCGGGCCACGTTCTCCTCCTGGCTCGGGTAGACCTTGTTCGCCGGGACCTCGCGTCCGGAGTCGATCCAGGCTCGAGCCTCCGGGGACATCTCACGAACCGGCGAGTCGATCGCGACGGCCCCGGCCAGCTCGTGGCCGTGGGCACGCGCGGCGGTGAGGGCCACGAACCCACCCATGCTGTGCCCGAAGACGATCGGACGGGCGTCGGACTCCGCGCGCGCCACGGCCAGCACCTCGGCGGCCCAGGTCTCGAGCGAGTAGGTCTCGCGCCGGTCGCTGTCGCCGTGGCCGCTCAGGTCGACCGCCACGACCCGACGCTCGGCGCGCAAGTGCGGGCCGATGTGGTCCCACCAGCCGGAGTGGGCGGCGCCGCCGTGGACGAGAACCACCGTGGCTCGCCCGGGCTTGCCCCACGCGCGATAGGCGATGCGGGCACCATCGACGGTCACGTCGGACGTGTCGTACGGCTCGGCAATCGCGTCGGCGAACCAGGTCGGGGTACTCATGGGCGCCTTTCCTTAGTTACAGTCAAGCTTGACTGTTTTTCCACGTCAGCACGATAGCGTTGCCCGGACTCGAGGAGAACCCCATGCCCCCTGCACAGTCCCTGTCCGAGACCACGATCATCATGTCCGGCGGAAGTCGCGGCATCGGCGAGGCGATCGCCGTGCGCGCCGCCCGCGACGGAGCGAACGTCGCCCTGCTCGCGAAGACGTCCGAGCCGCACCCGAAGCTGCCGGGCACCATCCACACAGCGGCCGCGGCCATCGAGGAGTCCGGCGGCCACGCCCTGCCCCTCGTGGGAGACATCCGTGACGACGACTTCGCCGCCAGGGCAGTGGAGCAGACGGCCGCCCAGTTCGGCGGCATCGACGTCGTCGTCAACAACGCCAGCGCGATCAACCTGTCGCGCACCGAGGACATCTCGATGAAGGCGTACGACCTCATGAACGACATCAACTGCCGGGGCTCCTTCCTGCTGTCCAAGCTGTCGATCCCGTACCTGCGCCAGTCGTCGAACCCGCACATCCTCACGCTGTCGCCCCCCATCTCGCTGGACCGCAAGTGGTTCGGTCAGCAGACCGCGTACGCCATCGCGAAGTACGGGATGAGCCTGGTGACCCTCGGTCTCAGCGAGGAGCTGCGTGAGGACGGCATCGCCGCCAACTCGCTGTGGCCCCGCACGGCCATCGACACCGCGGCGGTGCGCAACGTCGTCGGTGCCGGCCTGGAGCAGCACTCCCGCACGCCGCAGATCATGGCCGACGCCGCCTACGCGATCATCACGCGGCCGTCACGCGAGGTCACCGGCCAGTTCTTCATCGACGACGACGTGCTGGAGGACGCCGGGGTCACGGACTTCTCCGTCTACCTCAACGGTGGTCGCGAGGAGGACCTGGCGCTCGACTTCTGGGTCGAGCCCAAGGGACCTCACAACCCCGACCTCAGGCTCTGACACCGACGTGACGGCCGCTCATCCCGTGACTCCCGCGCCTCGTCCGTCCGGGCCGCGCTCGCCGGGGCTGGTGCAGGCCTATGGGCTCTACCGCGACCCGGTCACGTACCTCGAGGACTGCCGGCGCCGGTTCGGTCCGGTCTTCCGCATCCGGTTCCCCGGCATCCCGCCGCTCGCCTACGTCACCGAGCCCGCGGCTGCCCAGGAGCTCTTCGCGAACCATGACGCGCTGGCCGGCGAAGCGCGCCGTCCCTATCTCGCGCCGCTGGTCGGCGACCAGTCGCTCCTGTGCCTCGAAGGCGAGCCGTGGAAGCGCCAGCGCCGCTTGCTGTCACCGTCGTTCCGCGGCGACGCGGTCCGACGCTGGCGCGACGAGATCACCGAGATCGCGGCCGCGGAGATCGAGACCTGGCCGGTCGGCGAGGCGTTCGCCGCCCGTCCCCGGATGCAACGGATCACCCTGGAGGTGATCATCCGCATCGTCTTCGGGCTCGACGACGCGCACGACCACCAGGACCTGCGGTCGTGCCTGGTGCGTCTGCTCGAGGACGTCGACAACCCGCTGATCTTCGGGCTGCCGACGGTGCGGTCGTTTCTCGAACGTCCGCTGGCCCGCCGAGTTCCCGGCAACCCGTTGCGCCGCTTCGTGCGGCTCCGCCAGCAGACCGACCGCCTGCTGCTCGCCGAGATCGCCCACCGACGCCAGGACGTCTCCGACGGCACCGAGCGGACCGACGTGCTGTCTGCCCTGGTGACCGTCCGCGACGACGCGGGCGAGCGCATGACGGACACCGAGATCCGCGACGAGCTGATGACGCTCCTCACCGCCGGTCACGAGACGACGGCCACCGCCCTCGCCTGGGCCGTCGAGCGACTGGTCCGGCATCCGGAGGTGCTCACCCGCCTCACCCGCGACCTGGCGCAGGGGGACGCGCAGTATTTGGGCGCGGTCATCCGCGAGGTGCTGCGCTCGCGTCCGGTCGTCTTCGACACGCCTCGCGTCATCCGAAAGTCGACCGAGATCGGCGGGTGCACCATCCCGGCCGGCTGGTGGGCCGCCGCCGCGATCCCTCTCGTCCACACCGACGCCACCACCTACCCCGACCCGCACGGGTTCGACCCGGATCGCTTCATGGGTGACGGTGCGGCACTCGACGGCTGGATCCCGTTCGGTGGCGGCAGCCGCAGCTGCATCGGTGGCCGCCTGGCGCTGCTCGAGCTCGAGACGGTCCTGGCGACCCTGCTCACGCGCCGGGCCTTGCGACCGTCATCGGCACCCGACGAGACGCAGCGGGTCCAGCACGTGACCCTGGCGCCGGGCGACGGCGCTCTGGTGGAGCTGCTCGCCGCCGGGTAGCGAGGGTCCGCTCTCCAGGAGTACAACTGAACTCTCCCAGCCCTGGAGGGAGCGCCATGCCAAGCCTCCCCGTCGTCACGAGCTCGTTCGCCGAGCTGCTCGACGGAGCCTCCGGAGTCGAGCCGGTCGACGGCCCGGGCAAGTCCGGCGCCCGGTTGGATCGACTGACCATCGGCGGGGAGCCCCACATCGTGAAGTATCTGGATCCACGCGTCGACTGGACCCTGCGGGCCGCCGGCGTCGATGCCGCGCTCGAGGTCTGGCGCCGGGGCATCCTCGACCGACTGCCGGATTCGATCAACCAGCCGATCGTCGCGGTGGCCCGCGAGGACGAGGTGACGGCTCTGCTCATGCGCGACATGGGCCCATGGATGGTCCCGGTCACCGACGATGCGATCACCCTCGACCAGCACCTGCGGTTCCTCGACCACATGGCCGCGATGCACGCGTCCTTCTGGGAGTCGGACCTCGACATCGACGTCGTCTCGACCCGGGCGCGCCTGCTGGAGCTGTCGCCCCACACGGCCGCACGGGAGGAGACGCTCGGTCATGCGCAACCCCTGACCGCGTTGATCGCGCGGGGATGGCCGCTGCTCGCCCAGGTGGCGCCGCGCGCGGCGGCACTCGTCACACCCCTGGCCCAGGACCCGGCCCCGATCCTCCGGGCCCTCACAGGCACGCCGCTGACGTTCGTCCACGGCAACTGGAAGCTCGACAACCTCGGCACCGACGCGGACGGTCGCACCATCCTGATCGACTGGGAGCTGCCCGGACGCGGGCCGGCACTCAGCGACCTCACGTGGTACCTCTCCATCAACTGTCGGCGCCTCCCCCACTCCAAGGAGGACGCGATCGACGCGTACCGCGAGTCGCTCGAGCTCCACGGCGTCAGCACCGACGTCTGGTGGTCCCGCCAGCTCCGGCTGTGCCTGCTCGGGACGCTTGTCCAGTTCGGCTGGGAGAAGGCATTCTCCGGGTACGACGACGAGCTCGCCTGGTGGGAGCGTCAGGCGATCGACGCCGCGGAGCTGCTGTGAAGGCCGAGTACGACGAGGCGGCCGCAGCGTGGGCCGACGTGCCCGCGCAGGTGTACGCCCGCTTCGCCGCCACGATGTTCGAGCACACGGCCAGCGACGTGCGCGGTGCCCGCGTTCTGGACGTCGGAGCCGGAACGGCTGTCGCCAGTGACGCAGCGCTCGCGCACGGCGCCGGCCTCGCCGTCGCGAGTGACATCTCGATCGAGATGCTGCGTCGTCGTTCGCCGACCATTCCGGCCGTGGCAGCCGACGCCGCGCGGCTGCCGTTCGACGACGTCGCCTTCGACCTCGTCGTGTCCGCCTTCAGCCTCGGTCACCTGGTCGACCCGGAGGCGGCACTGCGCGAATGGCGTCGAGTGGCGCCGAGGGTGCTCGTCAGCACCTTCGCGCCCGGCCCCCCGCACCCCGTCAAGACAGCCGTTGACGACGCCGTGGAAGGGTCAGGATTCGTCCCGCCGGCGTGGTACGAACGGATCAAGAGCGAGCTGGGCCCCGGGATCGAGGACCCGCGATCGCTCACCGCTCTGGCGAGAGCGGCTGGCTACCGGCGGATCGACGTGGCGCGAGCTTCCGTCGACACCGGTCTGGCCACGCCGGAGGAGATGGTCGCCTGGCGGTTCGGCATGGCCCACCTGGCACCATTCGTGGCGAGCCTGTCGACATCACGCCGAGCCGAGGTCCACCACGCAGCTCTTGAAGCCGTGGCCGGCTTGGCCCCGGTGTCGGTGGAGATCCAGCTGCTCAGCGCACACTGATCATCCGCCACTCGGAGATTCGTCGATCGGCCTCCTTGCGCAACGCCGTCTCGTGGGGTCCGGCCAGCAGCGCCAGCTCGTCGGCCCACGTCTCGGTCTGGTCGATCCACGAAGCGACGCCCAGGGCCGCTCCCATCTCGCCCGCCCACCACCACTCGAGTCCGACCGCCTCGTGCGCCCGGCGCAGGGTTCTCTCGACGAGGCGATGGTCGACCGGCTCACCCAGTGCGTGCAAGGCGCGCTGGGCCACGAGGTCAGCCACCGTCGAGTAGCGAGGCACACCGACCCGACCGGCGTCCGCGGAAAGGCCGCGCGCAAGCTCCAGCGCCATCTCCGGAGACCCGACGTCCAGTGCCACTCGCGATCGAAGGAGTCGCAGCTTCATCTCCAGACGCCACCCGAAGACGAGGTCGCCGCCCAGCGAGTGCTCTGCCGCGTCGAGGTAGGCCGACGCCGCGTCGACCTCGCCCAACCGCAGCCGGTCCTCGGCGAGATCCTCCAGCGCAGCGACCCTGACTTCGCGCGTCCCGCTGGCAGCGGAATCGTCCAGAGCGCTGTGGTGCCGTTCCGCAGCCAGCGTCGGCTCCCCGACGTTGCGCAGCACCCAGCCGCCGAAGTTGAGTCCGCGGGCGGCGAACCGCGGGACGTGCCGGCGGTCGACCTCGACGGTGTACCGGTCGAAGTGTTCAAGTGCCAGCGCCGGCCGACCGACGAGGGCGAGGGCGTGCCCGGTGAACAACAGGGCATGCAGGGTCGCCGACGTCTGCTCGAACTCGGTACGCGCAGACGCGGCGGGACGAAGCAGCGCGATCGCCTCGTCGACGCGGCTCTGGTGGGCGCGAAGGACCCCGAGCCAGGCAGCCGCTGCGACCCGATCGCTGCCGACCGCGGCATCGAGGGCGTCGACGAGGAGCGGCTCGGCAGCGCCGAGGTCACCTCGTGCATGTTGAATGCGCCCACCGGCCATCAGGCACCGGGTGCGTGCAACCCCGTCCGCGGCCAGGACACCGTCCGCCGCGAACTGAGACGCTTGTGCGAAGTCACGGTGGAAGTACGCCGCCCACGCACCGACTTCGAAGGCTGCCACCTCAGACACCACGCAGGCCTCGACGTCGGCCAACGCGGCCGGATAGTCCGCGCGAAGCGTCCTGATCCGCGCTCGCTCCAGCCGCGTCTGTGGATCGGGTCGGAGCTCGAGCGACTCGTCGAGCAGCGATTCCGCTGTGGCGGGGTCGAACCGGTCTGCCGCCCTCCTGGACGCCCAGCGCAGGCACCGCGCGGCAAGGACGACGTCCCGCCCCAGCTTCGCGTGCTCCGCCACCCGGATCGGATCAGCGTCGGGTCGGGTGGCGAGCGCCCGACCTGCCTCACGGTGAAGCAGCGTCGTTCGGCCGGCCGACACGCCCTCGGCGATCGCCGTCCTCACCAGGTCGTGCCGGAAGGCGAACTCGCCGCCCTGCTCGATGAGAAGCCCTCGGCGCGCCGCGGACTCGACCGCCTCGAGCAGTCTGACCGCCGGCTCGTTCAACACCGTCGACAGGAGGTCGAGATCGATGGTCGGGCCGAGGACGGCGGCCGCCCGCACCACCGGTGCGCTCTCGCCGAGCTGATCACACTGTTTCGAGATCGTCTCGACCAGCGACTCGGGAAGCTCGTCCCCGTCTGCGTCGGCGAGCTGGGAGAGGAAGAGCGGGTGACCCAAGGAGCGTTCGAAGAGAGCATCGACCCGATCGCCGCCCACGAGCTCGGCGGCCGCGGCGCGGTCCAGCGGCCCGAGCTCGACGACGTCCCGCAGGTCGAAGGCCTCGTGCTCGCCGACCCGGCACGCCACGACCACCACCAGCGCGATCGGCGACCGATCGAGCTGACTCAACCAGGAGAGGAGCGCTGGGCCGGCCAGGTGGGCGTCGTCGATCGTGATGACGATCGCTGTGTTCGCCGGGAGCCTCGACAGCACGGCCCCCAAGGCTGCATGGAGCAGGGCTGGGGTGGCGGCCGCCTCGGTGACCAGCGGGTGGTGCTCCGGAGCCACCACCGGATCCAGGCCGAGCAAGGGAGCGAGAAGGGTCTTCTCCGGGCCCAGGACGACATCCGCCTCATGCCCATCGAGCTGCTGGAGGTGTCGGGTCAGGGCCACGAAGAGGGCGTCGAGCGGGACTGACCGGTCGAGCGGACCGCACGTGCAAGCGAGCACCGTGTCGCCGGCGTCTTGGCGCGACTCTGCCCACACCGACATGAGGGTCGACTTCCCGATTCCCGGCTCGCCGACGATCAGGGCCATCTGCACGTCTCCCGACAGCGCATTCGACACGAGGGTGTCGAGATGGGCCAGCTGGGCCTTTCGACCAACAAACCCCGAGCTCCTTCGCACCGGATCGCGGGCCGCTGACACCGCCCCCCGGAGGATGTCTCGGTGGAGCATGCTCGTCTCCGGCGATGGGTCCGATCCCAGCTCGTCCACCAGGTGCCGACGAAGCGCCGCGTAAGCGGCAAGTGCGACCCCGGTCCGTCCACCCGAGGCGTTGGCACGCATGACGAGCCGCACCGCGTCCTCGTCGAACGGGTCCTGTCGCACGTCGATCTCGGCCAGATCCGCGGCTTCGAGCCAGCTTCCCGCCTCGAGGAGGGCCGACGCCGACAGTCCGCGAGCACGTCGGGCCAGGGCACGCAGCTCGGCGATGGCCTCGAGCGCCCAGACCGGGTCGTCGTCCTCGACCGGGATGTCGGACCGAATCAGCGCCATGGCCATGACGGAGGCCGCCGCAGCACCCGCCCGGTTTCCGGTTGCGCGGCGTCGGTCGATCTCCGACGTCAGCGCGGCCAGCTCGTCGGCGTCGAGCCAGTCGTAGCGCAGCCGGTAGCCCTGCTCCACGCGCTCGATGCGTTCGCGGCCGAGCGTGCGACGAAGCCGGCTGGCAAGCACGGACAGCTGATCTGCCGGCCGCGCCGGCGGCGACCCACCCCACAAGGCATCGACCAGATCAGACGCACCGACGACCCTCCCGTGCGACAGCGCCAGCAGCCGAAGCAGACGACGCGCCTTTCGGCTGCCGAGCGCGTACGAGTCCGCACCATCGACGTCGAAGGCGCCCAGGACACGAAGGGACAGGCGGTCCATCCGCCTGAGAATACTCCGCCATCGCAGGGTGGAACGGCTGCAAACATGCTGCAAACGCCCTCCTGCACAGTGGCCGGAACGCGGCACCTTGCCGCCGAAAGAAGGAGGAAGACCATGAGCATCCAGGCTGAGCAGGCAACCGAGCAGAAGAGCTTCCACTCGCCGGACGAGACGCGCTCGTTCGAGTACGGACGGGCCGACATCCTCTCGATCGCCGGCAGCGAGATCGGACGGCTGACTCTCGAGCCCGGCTGGAAGTGGTCCGACCACGTCAAGCCGATCGCTGGGACCGACCTGTGCGAGGCCCCGCACTTCCAGTACCACGTGCAGGGCACGCTGCACGTCCTGATGGCCGACGGCAGCGAGTTCGACGCCCACGCCGGCGACGTCACGTCCCTGCCCGAGGGGCACGACGCCTGGGTCGTCGGAGACGAACCGGTGGTCGTCGTCGACTGGTGGGGCGCCTCGAACTACGCCAAGGGCTGATGCCGCAGCAACGCGACGAAGGCGTCGCTGGCGGTGGTGGTGAGCTCGTCGGCGGACAGCTCGACCTCGCCCAGGAGCCACGACGCCACGAGTTCCGACAACCCGGCGATGAAGATCATCCCCTGCACGCGAGCACGTGGCTCGGGCCACGTCTCGTCGCCGAACAACGCCCGGGCCTCGTCGGCGACCAGGTCGGCGAAGGACCCGAGCAGCGCGTGCCGCCGGGTGCGGAGGGCGACGTTGGCGTTGGACTCGATGACCGCGACCCGCATCGTGTCCGGTGCGGCGACCACGAGATCGACCACCGCACCGATCGCCGCGCGAACCCGCGACGCCGGTTCGCCTGACGTCGCCGCGATCGCCTCGAGGGCCGTGCGGGCGACGTCGTCGGACACGTGGTCGAGGGCGGCTACCAGGAGCTCGTCGCGCGAGGAGAAGCTCTCGTAGAAGTAGCGCTCGGTGAGACCGGCCTCGGCGCAGACGGCGGTCATCGTGGTGCGGCCCTCACCCGTGGTGGCGAGGAGAGTGATCGCCGCGTCGACGAGGCGCGCGCGCCGGGCGGTCGCGCGCTCGTCGGCACTCTTCCCCCCGTAGCTACGCGCACCGTCGGTCACGCCGACATCTTGACAGTCGCCTCACCGTGCCACAAACTGACAGGAGATCCTGTCAGATGGAGAGGTCATGACCGCGACCACCACCGCACCCGTCGTGCTGCCGCGCCGGCGCAGCATCCCGTACCTCGGCCAGACGCTGGCCTACATCGCAGACCCGCTCGCGATGATGGCCGAGCAGTACGACCGCCACGGACCGGTGTCCGAGGCGATGTTCGTCGGCAGGAAGTGGACCCTCCTGCTCGGACCGGACGCGTGTCAGGCCGCGCTGCTGAACCGCGACAAGGCCTTCAGCAACCACGGCGGATGGAGCTACCTCGTCGGCCCGTTCTTCGACCGCGGGCTCATGCTGCTCGACTTCGAGGAGCACCACCGCCATCGCCGCATCCTTCAGGAGGCGTTCACCCGCCGGCGCCTGGTCGGGTACACCGAGGATCTGGGACCGGCCGTGGCGCAGGGCCTCGACGCGTGGCAACCCGATCCGGCCTTCCGGGCATACCCGGCGCTCAAGGAGCTGACGCTCGACCTCGCGACCCGGCTCTTCATGGGTGGCGCCGGCCTCACCGACGACCACGAGCTCGACCGGGTCAACCGGGCCTTCATCGACTGCGTCCAGGCGGCCACGGCCATCGTGAGGCTGCCGCTGCCCGGCACCCGCTGGGGGCGCGCGACTCGCGGCCGGCGCCTGCTCGAGGAGTTCCTGCGACGGCACCTGCCGGCTCGTCGCGCCGGTCAGGGGACCGACCTGTTCTCGGCGCTGTGCCACATCGAGACCGATGACGGACTGCGGCTGAGCGACGACGACATCGTCAGCCACATGATCTTCCTGCTGATGGCCGCGCACGACACCTCGACCATCACGGTCACCGCCATCATGGAGGCGCTCGGGCGGCATCCGGAGTGGCAGGAGCGGTGCCGGACGGAGTCGGCCGCCCTCCCGGACCACCCGAGCCTCGACGAGCTCGACGCGTTGACGTCGCTCGACCTGGTGATGAAGGAGTGCCTGCGGCTCGTCCCGCCGGTGCCGGTGCTCGCCCGCCAGGCCGTCAAGGAGACCGAGGTGTTGGGGCACCGCATTCCGAAGGGCCGCCTGGTGGCGGTGATGATGCACCTCTCGCACCACCTGCCGGAGCTCTGGCCCGATCCCGAGCGGTTCGACCCGGAGCGGTTCGCCGAGGACCGCCGCGAGGACAAGGTGCACCGGTACGCGTGGGAGCCGTTCGGGGGCGGCGTGCACAAGTGCCTGGGCCTGTTCTTCGCCGGCGCAGAGGTCAAGATGATCGTGCACCAGTTGTTACGCCGGTACACGTGGACGGTTGACGCCGACTACACGATGCCGATGAACTACCACTCCCTCCCGTTCCCGAAGGACGGCCTGCCGGTCGACCTCCGTCCCCTCCACGAAGGGTCCCCCTGATGAGCCGCAACCTCTCCACCCTGTCGATCGTCGTCACCGGCGGCGCCCGCGGCATCGGCCGCGCGACCGTCGACCGGCTCGCCCGCCAAGGGGCCCGCGTCGCGATCGGCGACCGGGACGCCGAGCTCGCGCGAGCCGTCGCGCTCGAGATCGGCCACGGCGTGGTCGCAGCGGCGCTCGACGTCGCGGAGCCGGCCTCATGGGCGGCCTTCCTCGACGAGGTCGCCGAGATCGGTCCGATCGACGTGCTCGTCAACAATGCCGGCATCATGCCGCTCGGCTCCGTGCTCAAGGAGCCCGACGAGGTCACCCGCCGCATCGTCGACGTGAACCTGCACGGCGTCATCTGCGGCACCAAGGCGGTCGCGGCCGGGATGGTCGAGCGCGGGCACGGTCATGTCGTCAACGTCGCCTCCGCCGTCGGGCGGATCGCCGTCGCCGACGGCGCGACCTATTCGGCCTCGAAGTTTGCCGTGGTCGGTTTCAGCGAGGCGACGAGGGCCGAGCTGGCGCCGCACGGTGTCGACGTGAGTCTGGTCCTGCCGACCGTCGTCCAGACCGAGCTGGCAGCCGGCGTTCCCACCGCGCGCGGCGTGAAGCCGGTGACGGCCGACGACGTCGCCAAGGTCATCGAGTCGACGATCCGCCGCCCCAAGGCCGAGCTCTGGGTTCCGCGCTGGACCCAGTCGATGGTGCGCGTCACGAACGCGATGCCGCGCCGGCTCCAGGAGGCCATCGGCCGGGCGATGCACGCCGACTCGGTGCTCGCCGATGCCGACACCGCTGCTCGTGCCGCTTACGAGGAGCGAGCTCGGCAGGGCTGACGCTCGTCCGGCGTGATTGGGTGCCGTAGCGAACACTGGTGACATGCGCACCCTGGTCACCGGAGCTACTGGCTATGTCGGCGGACGACTCGTCCCTGAGCTGCTCGACGCGGGCCACGAGGTTCGAGTCCTCGTGCGCGACGAGGGCAAGGCTCGCGCCCACGCATGGGCGGATCGGGTCGAGATGTCGGTCGGCGACGCGACGAACGCCGCAGACGTCCGGCACTCGCTCGAGGCCGTGGACGTCCTGTACTACCTGCTGCACTCGATCGGGTCGGGCGGCGACTTCGCCGAGACCGAGCGCGGCATCGCCACGACGTTCGCCGAGGCGGCCGCGGACGCCGGCGTGCGCCGCATCGTCTACCTCGGCGGCATGGTGCCCGAGGACGAGGAGCTCTCCGAGCACCTGGCGTCCCGCGAACAGGTCGGCGACGTGCTGCTGGAGTCCGGTGTCCCGACGGCCGTGCTGCAGGCCGGGGTCGTCATCGGGTCGGGCTCGGCGTCGTTCGAGATGCTCCGCTACCTGACCGAGCGCCTGCCGGTCATGGTCACGCCACGCTGGGTGCACTCGCGCATCCAGCCGATCGCCATCCGTGACGTGCTGCACTACCTCGTCGGCTGCGTCGATCTGCCCGACGACGTGAACCGACGCTTCGACATCGGCGGACCGGATGTCCTGACCTACCTGGAGATGATGCAGGGCTTCGCCGACGTCGCGGACCTGCCTCGGCGGCGCGTCCTTCCCGTGCCGGTTCTCTCTCCGTGGCTGTCGAGCCACTGGGTCGGCCTCATCACGCCGGTGCCGGCCGGTCTGGCTCGACCTCTCGTGGAGTCCCTGCGCAACACGGTGGTCGCCGGTGACCACGACATCGCCGACCACGTTCCCGACCCGCCGGGGGGCCTGATCGGCTACCGACGGTCGCTCGAGGTCGCACTGACCAAGATCCAGAACCTGGACGTCCCCACCCGGTGGTCGTCGGCCACCACACCCGGAGCACCGTCCGAGCCACTCCCCTCGGACCCGGACTGGGCGGGCGGCTCGTTGTACAAGGACGAGCGGACGCGGGAGGTCGACGCGTCACCAGAAGCGCTGTGGAAGGTCATCGAGGGGATCGGTGGCCGCAACGGCTGGTACTCGTGGGGACTTGCCTGGCGGGTCCGCGGCTGGATCGACCGGATGGCCGGCGGCCCCGGACTCCGTCGCGGTCGGCGGAACGAGAACGATCTCGTGGTCGGCGACGCCCTCGACTTCTGGCGGGTGGAAGCCACCGACGACGGCGCCTACCTGCGGCTCCGCGCCGAGATGAAGGTACCCGGCCAGGCCTGGCTCGAGCTGCAGGTCGGCTCGACCGACGGCGGCACGACGACGTTCCACCACCGCGCCCTGTTCCATCCCCATGGCCTGCTCGGCCACCTCTACTGGTGGTCGGTCCTGCCGTTCCACGGCATCATCTTCGGCAGCATGCAACGCAACATCGCCAAGGCCGCCGAGACCCTGGAACGCTGAGCAGGTTCAGGAGACCCGGGACCTCCGGCGGGTGGCCCGCGGCCGACGGGTCGGACGCACCACGAGCACCGGGCACGACGCGTAGTGCTGGACGCGCTGCGCCGTGCTGCCGACGAGCACGAGGTCGCTGAGACCGCGACCGCCGCTGGCGACGACGATCAGCCCGGCCTTGGCCTCGTCTGCCGCCTTGATGATCTCCGTGGCCGGAGAACCACTGCGGATGTCGATGTGCACCGGTGGTCCCCAGGCGGCCAGCTCATCGGCGATCACCCGGGCCGCACTCTGCGCCGCAGCACGGAACGACAGGTCCTGCTGGCCCTGCTCGTTCCCGGGCACTGACAGGTCGTCGGCGAAGGACACCGCCGCGAGCGGACGGACCACGGCGACGACGGACACGGCGTCGACCTTGGCGGGATCGGCGAACGACGTGAAGTGACGAGCGGCCTCGAGCGACGGCTTCGAGCCGTCGGTGGCGATGATGACGTGCACGACGATCAGCTCCTGGTCTCGGCGGTCGGTTCGCCGCGCTCGCGGGTTCCGGGACGGTCTCGCCGGCCGAAGAAGTACTCCGCCAGGAACAGGACGAAGCCGATGGCGAGGAGGGCGGCGCAGTAGATGAGTGACGTCGGGTCGTCGTAGATGACGTACACGAGCAGGATCGCGTTGCCGATGATGCCCAGGACGAGCAGAACCGTCGGCGGGAGGAACGTCTCGTCGTCCTCGTCCTGTCCACGCAGCTTGAGGGCGGAGATGATCACCATCGCGTAGATGACCAGCGTGAACACCACGGTCACGGCGGCGAGTCGCTCGAGGTCGGCGCCGGAGACCAACAAGCCGCTGACCACCAGCGCAGCGAAGATCAGGGCAACCCAGGGGCTTCTGCGTCCGACGTGGACCTTCGCGAAGACGCCTGGCACGACGTCCTCCCGAGCCATGCCGTAGAGAATGCGCGACTGCGTGACGACCGCCACCAGCGTGGTGTTCGTGATGGCGATCATCGCGATGATGGCGAACAGGATGGTCATCACCCCGACCGGGACGGGAATGATGCCCTCCTTGACGACCTCGAGCAGTGCGGCATCGGAGTCGCGCAGCTGGTCGATCGGCACGGTGAGCCCGGCGGTCATCGCGACCAGGACGTAGAGGACACCGGCGGTGATCATGCCGCCCACCAGAGCCACGGGGAAGCTCTTCTTCGGGTTGATGGTCTCCTCGGCCACGTTCGCGGCGTTCTCGAACCCCGTCATCGCGAAGAAGGCGAGAGCCACACCCGCGATGATCGCGAAGATCGGGCTGCCTTCGGCCTTGAAGTCGGTCAGGGTGCCGAAGTCTGCACTGCCCTCGGCGATGTACCAGGCGCCGATGCCGAGCACGATGACCAGGCCCGCGATCTCCACGAACGTCATGACCATGTTCGCGACCGCGGACTCGGTGATGCCGATGAAGTTCACCACCGCGAGGATCGCGATGAACGCCAGCGTGAGGAGCAGGGTGGGCGGCAGCTCCCACACCTGCTGGAAGTAGGACGCGAACCCCGTGGCCAGTGAGCCGGCCGCGGCGAAGCTCGCCGACAGCATGGACACCGTGACCAGGAACGTCAGCGGTCGGTTGCCGAACGCCTTGTTGACGTACAAGGCGGCCCCGGCAGCCTGCGGGTACTTCGTGACCAGCTCCGCGTAGGCCAACCCGGTGATGGTGGCCACCGTGACGCCGACGGCGAAGGCGAGCCAGAACGCCCCACCGACCGCGCCGGCGACCAAGCCGATCAGGACGTAGATGCCCGACCCCAGCACGTCGCCGAGCACGTAGAAGTAGAGCAGTCGACCGGTGATCGAACGCTTCAGATCACCGTCGTCGACCGGTGTCGACTCGCTCGTCGTCGTTTCGGACATGGTGCCCCCGTGGCTCGCAGTTCTTGGCCACCCCGACCGTAGGGGACAACGGCGACGTCGGCATCCGGAGCGGGATCAGTCCTTCGAGCGACGTCGGAAGGCCGCGAGAGCCAACGGGGCGAAGATCGCGGTGAGGGCGATCGACCAGACGATCGACGAACCCACCGCGTGCTGCAACGGCCACGCGGAGTCCGCAGCCGCCGGCGCACCGTTGCCCCACAGCTCCCGGCAGGCCTGCGTGAGCGACGAGACCGGGTTCCACTCCGCGACGAAGCGCAACCAGCTCGGCATCTGCTCCGGCGGCGCGAACGTGTTGGCCACGAACGTCAGCGGGAACATCACCGTGAACATGAACCCCTGCACCGCCTCGACGGTGCGCATCAGCGACCCCACCCAGATGCCGAGCCACACCATCGCGAAACCGAACAGCACGAGCAGCGCGAAGGCGAGCACGGCGTCGAGGAGTCCGTTGCGGATCCGCCAGCCGATGAGCAGCCCGGTGACGCCCATGACGGCGATGCCGATGCTGGAGTGGATCAGGCTCGACAGGCTCCGGCCCACCAGGACCGACGACCGCGAGATGGGCAGCGACTTGAGTCGGTCGACGATGCCCTTCTGCAAGTCGTTCGTGAGTCCCATCGCGACGACCGCCGAGGAGAAGATCATCGTCTGCACCATGATCCCGGGGAGCAGGAACTCCTTGTAGGAGACGGCGCCGGGCGGGTCGATGGAACCACCGAAGACATACGCGAACAGCAGGACGAACATGACCGACTGCACCGTGACGTCGAGCAGCATCTCGGGCATCCGCTTGATGTGAATGAGGTTGCGCCACACGATCGTGCCCGACGCCCGCAGCATCGACGGCGGCGAGATGGGCGGACGGGACGCGGTCAGCATCGTGGTCATGAGAGGGCACCTTCCATCTCGTCGATCCCATCGGTCTCGTCGGTCTCGGCCTCCGCCTTGTGGCCGGTGAGGTGCAGGAACACGTCGTCGAGGCTCGGCCGCTTGAGTCCGAGGTCGTCGACCTCCAGACCGCTGCGCTCGAAGACAGTGCCGATGCGCGTCATGTCGCCGAGTCCGTCGGCCTGCGCCGTGAGGCGTCGCGCGTTGACGTCGACGTGCACCTCGGGCGAGCAGCCGCGCATCAGCTCCTCTGCCTTCGGCAGGTCCGACGCGTGGGTGAGGGTGAGCACGACGCTCGCCGCTCCCGCCTGGTCCTTGAGCTGGGTGGGCGTTCCGGCGGCGATGACCCGTCCCTTGTCGATGACGATGATGTCGTCGGCGAGGTGGTCGGCCTCCTCGAGGTACTGGGTGGTGAGCAGGAGCGTGGTGCCCTCGCGCACGAGGCCACGCAGGACGTCCCACAGCTCGGTCCGACTGCGGGGGTCCAGCCCCGTGGTGGGCTCGTCGAGGAACAGCACCGGCGGCGCGGCGATGAGGCTGACGGCGAGGTCGAGCCGGCGGCGCATGCCCCCGGAGTAGGTCCTGGCGATGCGGTCGGCGGCCTCGGTGAGGGAGAAGCGCTCGAGCAGCTCGTCGGTGCTGTCCCTGATGTAGCGGCGGGGCAGACCGTAGAGCCGGCCGATGAGTCGGAGGTTCTCGCGGGCGGTCAGCAGCTCGTCGACGGTGGCCACCTGACCGGTGAGACCCATGCTGCGCCGAACAGCGTCCGGCGCGGTGCGGATGTCGTGCCCGGCCACCCGTCCCGTTCCACTGGTCGGGACGCTCAGCGTGGTCAGCATCCGCGTGGTGGTGGTCTTTCCCGCTCCGTTCGGGCCGAGGAGGCCGAGGACCGTGCCTTCAGGCACCACGAAGCTCACCCCGTCGACGGCGACGTTGTCGTCGAAGGTCTTGACGAGGTCGAGTGCCTCGATCGCTGGATGGGCCGACATGGGTCCCCCTCGTGGTCCGTGCTGCCGCAGAAACTCTACGTCAATATTCCAACTAGGAATAGCAGGAACCTCGCACAGAAGCCCACGAGATCCTGACAGGAGGCGGAGACGTCGGGGCTCTGAGACGATCTCCCCGGAGGGATCACATGGGAGAGGACGCCACCGACCAGGGGGAGCGTGCCGGCCAGCAGGCTCGGCACAGCACGGTCATGCGGGCCGGCGCGAAGGTCGGACTCGTGGCCTACGGCGTGGTGCACCTGTTGATCGCCTGGATCGCCCTGCAGGTCGCCTGGTCCGGTGGGGGCGACGCCAGCGGGAGCGGAGCCCTGCGCAAGCTCGCCGAGCAACCGTTCGGCGGGACCATGCTCTGGATCACCGCGCTCGGGCTCGTCGTGCTCGCGCTCTGGCAGCTGCTCGCCGCGATCCTTGGCTATGAGTCCGAGGACGACGAGAAGAAGCGGACCCTCAAACGCCTCTCCGCTGCCGGCCGCACCCTGGTCTACGGAGCGCTCGCGTACTCGGCAGCTCGCGTGGCCGCCGGCTCCGGCGGATCGGGCAGCGACTCCAAGGAGGAGGGCCTGACCGCCCAGCTCCTGGGAGCTCCGGCCGGGCGCGTGCTCGTCGCCGCCATCGGCGTGGGCATCGCCGTCCTGGGTGTTCGCCAGGCGTGGCGCGGCATCAGCGACAACTTCACCAACGACCTCAGGACGTCGGCGACGTCGGGCTCCTCGGGCTCACTCGTCCTCGCCGTCGGACGGACCGGCTACGTCACGAAGGGCGTCGCCTTCGCCATCGTCGCCGTCCTGTTCGCCGTCGCCGCCATCACTCACGACCCCGACAAGGCCGGTGGCCTCGACGACGCCCTCTCCACCCTGCGCGACCAGCCGTTCGGCCCGTACCTGCTCACCCTCGTCGCCCTCGGCTTCGCGTCCTTCGGCCTGTTCTGCTTCGCCTGGGCCCGCCACGCGCGCACCCGCTGACGACCCGGCCGCAACCCTTCACGAGCGGGACTCAGGGTCGGGTCTCGTCCCTTTGAGCGGACGCCGTGCGCGGGTTCTTCCGTTGTCGCACGCAATCGATTCGCAGGGCGCACACTGAGCCAGGCCGTCGAACCTCCGGCAGGCCGAACACGAGGGAGAATCATGAAGAGGACGACGAAGGGTGCCATCGCAGCCGCGGCTGCGGGAGTCATGTTGTTGGGTGGAGCCGGTTCGCTGGCGTTCTGGACCGACGAAGCCACTGTCGAGGGAGCCGACATCAACGCTGGGTACCTGAAGCTCATCAATGCCGACTGCGGCGACGACTGGACGCTCGACGGCGGCGCCGTCTACACGACCCAGCTGCTCGTGCCGGGCGACACCTTGACGAAGCTGTGCACCTACGAGATCGACGCGGCAGGAGAGCACCTGACGGCCGCCTTCAGCGTCGACGCGCCCAGCTTCACGACGTCCGACGGTCTCACCGACGAGCTGGATCTCACTGCCGACTACACGATCAACGACGTCGCAGCCACCCCGCCGACAGCGGTCGTCGACGGCGACGTGGTCGGCGCGACCATCACGGTCGACTGGCCGTACGGCGTCGAGGACAACGACTCGAACGTGAGCCCGGGTCTGAGCACGACGCTCAACGACATCACGGTCACCGCGACCCAGACACACACTCCGTAGGACCTCGGGACGACGTCGTCGCGGCTCGGGTCGCGACGACGTCGGTTCGGGACCGGTCATGGACTTCAGACGTCTGGGACGGATCTGCACCGGCATCGTCGCCGGGGCGGTCATCATCACGTCGGTGAGCGCGATCAGCCTCGCCGTCCTCATCCCCCGCTGGGGTGGCGCGACCCCGTACGCGATCGAGACGGGTTCGATGCGGCCCGGCCTCCCGCCGGGGACTCTTGCCGTCGTACGCCCGACCCCGGTGGAACAGATCGCCGGCGGATCGGTGGTGACGTACCAGCTCAGGTCGGGCGACCCCACCGTCGTGACCCACCGGGTCGCCTCCGTGGGGATCGACACCCAGGGAAAGTACCGGTTCCGCACCCAGGGCGACGCGAACGACGCGACGGATCCTGAGCCGGTCCGTCCGGTCCAGCTGAAGGGTGTGCTCTGGTACAAGGTGCCGTACCTCGGGTACGCCAACGAGTACATCCAGGGCGGCGAGAGAAGGGTCGTGACCGTCGTCGCCGTGTCGGGTCTGCTGCTCTACGCGACCTACATGTTCACGACCGCCGCCACCCGCAGACCCTCCCGCTCGGGGCACGACACCGGGGTGAGCACCACATGAGGCGGCTGGCGGCAGCCTTGGCGATGGCACTGTCCTGGTCCATCGGCCCGATGGCCCCTGCCGGCGCCTCGGAGGGCGCCCTCGACGTCAGCCGGAACGGCGTCACGTGGGTGGACTCGATCAGCGACCCGCTCTTCGACGCCGATCTTCGCTGGATCCCCGGCGACACGCGGACCGCGTCCTTTTTCGTCCGCCACCGTGGCGGCACTCCCGGCCATCTGGTGGTCGACGTGATCGGGTCGACGGCCGGAGGCCTGCTCGACTCGGGCGACCTGCACATCTCGGCCCGCGGCGGCGGCGGAACCTGGACCGAGGTCAACCGGCCCGGGACGCACCGCCTCCTGACGGTGCCCGGCCTTGCGAGCGGATCCATCGAGAAGGTTCACGTCACCGTCGCGTTCGACAGACTGTCGCAGAACGCCACTCAGCTCAGCAGCACCCGTCTGCTCTTCCGGATCACCCTCACCGACACGGCAGCGACGGGAAACCCGAACGGGAACGACGACGGCATGCTGCCAGACACCGGCGGCCCGTCCCGGTGGTGGCTGGCGGTGGGCGCCGCGGCACTGATCGTCGGGGGCCTGGCGCTTCGCGCGACCCGCCGACGCGTGGGGAGCGACCATGACTAGCCATCGCGCGACCCGTGCCGGTTCCCGCAGGACGTCCCGGACGTGGTGGCGATCGGCTCGGCTCCGCGCCGCACTGAGCCTCGGCGTCGTGCTCGGCATCGGCTCGGTGAGCACCTTCGCCTTCTGGACCGACACGGTCACGGTCACGGGCACGACCTTCACCGCCGGATCGATCGACCTGCGAGTCAACAACCAGGACACCGTGACCGGCTACACCTCCCTGAACATCAGCACCATGGTCCCGGGGAGCTCCACGGCAGGCATCCTCACCATCAAGAACCAAGGACTGTCGCCGCTCAGGTACACCGCCACCACCACGGCGACGAACACCGACTCCAAAAACCTGCGCGGGGCCCTGACCGCAAAGGTCACCCTGGACACCTCGACCACCGGCAGCTCGCCGTCAGCGACGTGCAGCGGCGGGGCAGCCGCAGGCACGGGCTCAACCCTGAACGGCGGTCTGGTCACCACCGGTCGACTGCTCGCGCCCGGCGCCAGCGAGATCCTGTGCGTGCAGGTCACCCTCCCGAGCGGCGCATCGACGAGTCTGCAGGGTGCCTCCACCGATGTCGTGTTCTCCTTCATCGGGACGTCGGACCTGTCGTGAGCCCGCGTCACCCACGGCGGATCCTGCGTGAGCTCGTCCTCAGCGTCGGGGCGATCGTCGGAGTCGTCTGCATCGTCCTCGCCGCCGGCGCGGCGTTCTTCGGCCTCCGTCCGCTCGTCTTCCAGTCCGGATCGATGAGCCCGGCGATCACGACCGGATCCTTGGCCATCGCCCGGACCACGGCGGCGGCGGACCTGAAGGTCGGCGATGTCGTCATGGTCGAGACCGATCGCGGCGCACGGGTGACCCACCGGGTCGTGGACGTGACACAGCACGCTGGATCGGCGACGCTCGTCCTGAAGGGCGACGCGAACCGCATCCCCGACGCCGAGACGTACCCAGTCATCGAGGCGCCCCGGGTCCTGTTCCACCTGCCCCTCGCCGGCTACGCCATCGGCTGGCTCGCCGGCCCGGTCGGCTTGTTCGTCCTGGGCGCCTATGCGATGTTCCTGCTCCTGGTCCTCGCCGGCGGACGGCGAAGGCGCGGGGGCGGAGCGCGGAAGTCCACGAGGTCCCTGACGGCGGCGGTGATCGTGGTCGGAACGGGTGCCTCCGGACTCGTTGTCGCTCAAGCGTCGCCGGTCGTCGCTGCCTGGACGGACTCCGCGAGCGTGAGCGGCACGACCGTCTCGACCTACACCGTGCCGAAGCCGGTCATCACCTCCTGCACGGTGACCGGGCTCACCCAGAAGACGGCGACGATCACCTGGACCGGCGTCTCGTCCCCGTTCGCCCTCGACTACACCGCGACGATCGTCGAGACCGGTCAATCGATGACCGTGACGACGCAGGGCAGCAACCGACAGACCGCCTTCTCGGCCGGCTTGCTCAGCACCATCCTGAATCAGACCTACACCATCCGGATCACCGCGAAGCTCCCGTCGCCGAACGGCACGTGGATCTCGGCGTCCGCCAACCAGCCGGTGACCATCGGCACGTTGGGCACGTCGATGACGTGCGGAACGGCGACCTGACCACTGTCAGGTCGGAGCGCTACGCGAACTTCTCGCCGTTCTTGGCCTTGTCGAGCAGGAGAGCCGGGGGCTCGAAGTGGGCGCCGTACTTCTGCGCCAGCTCCTGGGCCCGCTCGGTGAACACCTCGACGCCGATGCGCCCGTCGCGGGCTTCGTAGCCGTTGACGTACTGGATCGCGCCACCGTGCAGGGGCGGGAACCCGATGCCGAAGATGGAGCCGATGTTGGCGTCGGGAACCGTGCGCAGCACGTTCTCCTCCAGGCAGCGGATCGTCTCCAGGCTCATGACGAACGTCAAGCGCTCCTGAATGTCCTCGAACGGCGGCTGCTCCTCGGCGACCGGGAAGTTCTCGGCCAGCCCGGGCCACAGGCCCGCACGCTTGCCGTCCTCGTAGTCGAAGAAGCCTTGCCCGGCGAGTCGGCCGGGTCGGCCGAGCTCGATCATCGTGTTGACGACGGCCTCGGCCGGGTGGGGTTCCCAGGTGCCGCCCTCGTTCTCGGTGGCCAGCTTCGCGGAGTCGCGGATCTTCTTCATCAGCTCGAGGTTCAGCTCGTCGCTGAGCTGCAGGACGCCGGTCGGGAAGCCCGCCTGCGTTGCCGCGCGCTCCAGACTGTTCGGGTTGACGCCCTCGCCCAGCATCGCCAGGCCCTCGTTGACGAAGGTGCCGATCACGCGGCTGGTGAAGAAGCCGCGGCTGTCGTTGACGACGATCGGGGTCTTCTTGATCTGCTGGACGTAGTCGAGCGCGCCAGCGATGGCGGCGTCGTCGGTCTTCTTGCCGGCGATGATCTCGACCAGCGGCATCTTGTCGACCGGCGAGAAGAAGTGGATGCCGATGAAGTCCTCCGGGCGCGTGACGCCCTCGGCCAGCTCGGTGATGGGCAGCGTCGACGTGTTGGATCCGAGCAGGGCATCCGCCTTGACGACCGGCTCGAGGTCGGCGAACACCGAGTGCTTGAGCTCGACCGACTCGAAGACGGCCTCGACCACGAGGTCGCAGCCCTCCAGGTCGGCGTAGTCGGCGGTGGGCGTGATGCGCCCGAGGAACTCGTCGACCTTCTCCTGCGTCGTGCGGCCCTTCTCGAGCTGCTTGGCGAGCAGCTTCTCGCTGTACGCCTTGCCCTTCTCGGCGGCGGCGAGGTCGACGTCCTTGAGCACGACCTCCATCCCGGCCTTGGCCGAGACGTAGGCGATGCCCGCGCCCATCATGCCGGCGCCGAGCACGGCGACCTTCGTGAACGTTCGCGGCTCGATGCCGTCAGGGCGCGACCCGCCCGCATTGATGGACCCGAGGTCGAAGAAGAACGCCTGGGTCATGTTCTTGAACTGCTGACCGGTGATCAGGTCGACCAGGTAGCGCGACTCGATGCGGGTGGCGGTCTCGAAGTCGACCTGAGCGCCCTCGACCGCGGCGGCCATGATGTTCTTCGGGGCGCGGTAGTCGGCACCCTTGACCTGCTTGCGCAGGTTCGACGGGAACGCGGGCAGGAACTGGGCCAGCTTCGGGGACGACGGTGCGCCACCCGGGATCCGGTAGCCCTTGCGGTCCCACGGCTGGGAGGCCGCCTCCTCGTCGTCCTGCACCGACTCGAGCCACGCCTTCGCGGCGTCGAGCAGCTGGTCGGGGGCGACGACCTCGTCGACGAGCCCGACGTCCAGCGCCTTGCCCGGCTTCATGCGCGGGCCCTGCAGCAGCACGCCCATCAGCGCGTCCTGGATCCCGAACATGCGGACGGTGCGGGTGACGCCGCCGCCGCCGGGAAGCAGGCCGAGGGTCACCTCAGGGAGGCCGATCTCGTAGCTGCCCTCCGCCGCGACGCGGTGGTGGCAGGCGAGCGCGATCTCGAGGCCGCCACCGAGCGCGGCACCGTTGATGGCCGCGACGACCGGCTTGCCGCAGGTCTCCAGCTTGCGCAGCGTGGCCTTGATCGCCTCGACGTTCTCGAAGACGTCCGGGCCGTCGGCCGGGGTGGCCTGCGTCATGAGCTTGAGGTCCCCGCCGGCGAAGAACATCGACTTCTTCCCGGACGAGACGATGACACCCTTGATGGCGTCGCCGTCGGCGGCGATCTCGTCGACGAGCCGGTCGACGGCCTGCGCCATCCCGTCGCGGTACGCCTGGTTCATCGTGTTGGCGTTCTGCGAGGGGTCGTCGATGACGAGGTTGACGATGCCCGCCTCGTTCTCGTACCGCACGGCTTCGGCTGTGGTCACGTTCAGTCCTTCGGTGGTCGTGAAAAGGGGTCAGAGGTGGACCGGGGCGACCGGTCCGGGTCGTCAGGTCAGAGACGCTCGACGACCGTGGCGATGCCCATGCCGCCCCCGACGCACAGCGTGGCGAGGCCGAACCGCTTGTCGCGGCGCTCGAGCTCGTCGATCAGGGTGCCGAGGATCATCGCTCCGGTGGCACCCAACGGGTGGCCCATGGCGATGGCGCCGCCGTTGACGTTCGTCTGGTCGTGCGGGTAGTCGCCGAGGTCGCGCATCAGCTTCATCGCCACGGCTGCGAAGGCCTCGTTGATCTCGATGAGGTCGAGGTCCTCGACGGTCATGCCGGCCTTGTCCAGCGCCTTGCGGCTGGCCGGGGCGGGGCCCGTGAGCATGATGGTGGGCTCGGAACCGCTGACCGCAGTGGAGAGGATGCGCGCGCGAGGGGTGAGCCCGTGCCGCTCTCCTGCGGACTCGCTGCCGACGAGCACCAGCGCGGCGCCGTCGACGATCCCGGAGCTGTTGCCGGCGTGGTGGACGTGGTTGATCTTCTCGACCTCGTGGTACTTCTCCAGCGCCACTGCGTCGAAGCCACCCATGTCGCCGATGCCGGCGAACGACGGGGCGAGGCCGGACAGGCTCTCGACCGTGGTGCCCTCGCGCACGAACTCGTCGTGGTCGAGGATCGTCAGGCCGTTCTCGTCCTTGACCGGGATGACCGACTTGCTGAAGTAGCCGTTGGCGATCGCCTTGGCGGCTCGCGCCTGCGACTCCGCGGCAAACGTGTCGACGTCCTCACGGCTGTAGCCCTCGATGGTGGCGATCAGGTCGGCACCGATGCCCTGCGGCACGAAGTCGGTGTCGAACGCGGTCCGCGGATCCATCGCCCAGGCGCCACCGTCGGAACCCATGGGCACCCGGCTCATGGACTCCACGCCGCCGGCGAGGATGAGGTCTTCCCAGCCGGACCGGACGCGCTGTGCGGACTGGTTGACCGCCTCCAGACCCGAGGCGCAGAAGCGGTTGAGCTGGACGCCGGCCACGCTGTCGGGCAGACCGGCAGCGAGCGCGGCGGTCTTGGCGAGGTCGGCGCCCTGGTCGCCGATCGGAGACACGACGCCGAGGACGAGGTCCTCGATGCCACTGGGATCGAGGCTGGGGTTGCGCTTCTGGATCTCCTCGATCAGTCCGGTGACGAGCGCGATGGGCTTGACCTCGTGGAGGGAGCCAGTCTTCTTTCCGCGGCCACGCGGGGTGCGGATGGCGTCGTAGACGAAAGCGTCGGTCATGGTTCGGTCCTCGCAGACGATCGGTTCCCTCGATTGTGACACCGACACTGTCAGAGTGGTAGGGCAGGTCGTGTGGCACCCGTCACGCCGCGACCGGAGGGCCTATCGTCGTGCCCATGACCGTTGTCGAACCGGCCGCGACGCCCCCGGCGGAGACGCTGAGCGTCGAGCAGCTCGCCTCCCGGGTGGGCATGACCGTCCGCACCGTGAGGTTCTACGCCGGCCGTGGGCTCATCCCGCCGCCGCGCCGCGAGGGGCGCAACGGGTACTACGGTCCCGACCACCTGGCGCGACTCGAGCTCGTCCGCGAGCTCCAGGCCCACGGGTTCACCCTGTCGGCCATCGAGGGCTACATCGATCGGATCCCCGCCGACGCCACGCCGGCCGAGGTCGCGCTGCACCGCACGCTGCTCGCCCCCTGGTCGCCCGACCTTCCCGAGAGCGTCACCCGCGACGAGCTCGAGACGCGGGCCGGGCGGCGGCTCGCCGACGACGACATCGAGCTGCTCGTGGCGGTCGGCGTGGTCGAGCCGACCCCCACCGAGGACGTCTTCCAGCTGGCGCCGGCGCACCTCGCGATCGGCATCGCGTTCCTCGACCTCGGCCTGCCGACGGAGGCGGCCCTCGCGGCCCGCAAGATCTTCACCGCGCACGGTCGCGCCATCGCCGAGGAGATGACCGAGGTGTTCCGCACCCAGGTCTGGCCCCACCTGCGCGAGTCCGCGCTGCCCCCGGAGGACCTGACGGCCATGATCGAGCGCTTCAAGCCGCTCACCGTGCAGGCCCTCGTCACGTCCTACGAGGAAGCCGTCGACGAGTCGAAGCGGGCCACGGTGCGCAAGCGCACGTGAGTCCCATCGAAACCACATCGATCGAGCCTGCGCTCAGGCGGTCTCACAACCCCATCGTTCGGCCGATGATCTCCTTCATGATCTCGGTCGTGCCGCCGTAGATGGTCTGGATGCGGGTGTCGAGGTAGGCCTTGGAGATGCCGTACTCGCTCATGTACCCGTAGCCCCCGTGGAGCTGGAGGCAGGTGTCGGCCGTGCGCTTCTGCAGCTCGGTCGTCCACCACTTGCCCATGGCGGCGTCGGAGACCGAGAGGTTGCCCTCGAGGTGCTCCATGATCGATCGGTCGACGAAGACCTGGGCGATCTGCTGCTCGGTCTCGAGCTCGGCCAGCGTGAACCGGGTGTTCTGGAACGAGCCGATCGGCTTGCCGAAGGCCTGCCGCTCCTTCACGTACTCCAGCGTCATGTCGATGATGTGCCGGCAGGCGGCCGCCGCGACGACGGAGATCGTCAGCCGCTCCTGGGGCAGGTTCTCCATCAGGTAGATGAAGCCCTGGCCCTCCTCGCCGAGCAGGTTGCTGACCGGAACCCGCACGTTGTCGAAGAACAGCTCCGCGGTGTCCTGGGCCTTCAGGCCGATCTTGTCGAGGTTGCGCCCACGCTCGAAGCCTTCCGTGCCGCGCTCCACCACGATGAGCGAGAACCCCATCGCCCCCGCTTCGGGGTCGGTGCGGCAGACGACGATCACCCAGTCGGCGTTGATGCCGTTGGTGATGAAGGTCTTGGCGCCGTTGATGACGTACTCCTCGCCGTCGCGCACGGCCGAGGTCTGGATGCCCTGCAGGTCCGAGCCGGTGCCGGGCTCGGTCATCGCGAGGGCGGTGATCATCTCCCCGGAGCAGAACTTCGGGTACCAGCGCTGCTTCTGCTCGTCGGTCGCGTACCGCTGCAGGTAGCCCGAGACGAGGTCGGTGTGCAGGGCGAAGCCGACGCCGCTGCCGCCGACGCGGGTGATCTCCTCCTGGAGCACGGCGTTGAAACGGAAGTCGTCGATCCCTCCGCCGCCGAGCTCCTCGGGCATCATGAAGCCGAGCAGGCCCATCTCGCCGGCCTTGAGCCACAGCTCACGGGGAACGATGGAGTCCTTCTCCCACTGCTGGTGGTTCGGGGCGATCTCCTTCTCGCAGAAGGTCCGCACGGTGTCGCGGAAGGCGTCGTGGTCGGCCTCGAAGATGGTGCGCTTCATGCTGTGCCTCTCTCGTGGTCCTGCTGGACGGCGACACCGTCGCTGATGAGGGTCTCGACGTCGTCGATCCCCCAGGCAGTCAGCGCCTCGCGGGTGTTCGCTCCGGGCGCCGCCGGCGGCGTGGACAACGTGGCCGGGGTGGCCGAGAACCGGGGAGCCGGAGCCGGCTGGGTGAGACCGTCGCGCTCGACGTACGTGCCGCGAGCGGAGTTGTGCGGATGCTCGTAGGCCTCGGCGAGCGGCACCACGGGGGCGACGCAGGCGTCACTGCCGTCGAAGATCTCGGTCCACTCGGCCTGGGTGCGCTCGGAGAACGCCTCGGCGAGGGTCTTGCGCAGGGCGGGCCACTCACGCATGTCGTTGCGGTCGGGCAGCTCGACCTTCAACAGCTCGGCCATCGTCGCGTAGAAGCGTGGCTCCAACCCGCCGACCGACATCCATCGGCCGTCGGCGGTCTCGTAGACGTCGTAGAAGGGGGCGCCGCCGCCGAGCAGGCCGGTGCCCCGGCTTCCGTCCCAGAGGCCCGACTGCTGCATGGTGACCGCCATGGCCATCAGGTGCGCGACGCCGTCGGTGATCGCCGCGTCGACGACCTGGCCCTGCCCGGTCGTGCGGGCATGGGTCAGCGCGGCGAGCGCGCCGGCGACGAGGTACAGCGCGCCGCCGCCGAAGTCGCCGAGCAGGTTCTGCGGGAAGGCGGGCTGCTGGCCGGCATGACCGAGCCCGTCGAGGCCGCCCGCGACGGAGATGTAGTTGATGTCGTGGCCGGCGGTGTGCGCGAGCGGACCGTCCTGGCCCCACCCGGTCATGCGTCCGTAGACGAGGCGCGGGTTGCGGTCGAGGCAGGCGTCCGGACCGAGGCCGAGCCGCTCGGTGACGCCGGGCCGGAACCCTTCCAGGAGGATGTCCGCCCGCTCGACGAGGTCGAGCACGAGAGCGACGCCACGCGGTGACTTGAGGTCGACCGCGATGCTGGGTCGGCCGCGGCCGAGGATGTCCCGCTCCGGTGCCACCATCTGCAGGTTCGCCCCGGAGGCTCGGTCGACGCGGATGACGTCGGCCCCGAGGTCGGCCAGCATCATCGCGGCGAACGGACCCGGCCCGATGCCGACGAGCTCCACGACGCGCACGCCCGAGAGCGGCCCAGATGTGGTCATCCCCTGATTGTGACAGTTTTGGTGTCACGGTTGTCAAGTGGGGTGCGCCACAGTTCCGCGACGGCTCCGTCGGTATGTGACATCATCAATGTCGCATACCCGCGTCGAAAGGCCATTCATGCTCCCGGACCTCGTCCACACCCGCCGTGGCCACGGCACTCCCCTTGTCCTGCTGCACGGCATCGGCCACCGCCGCCAGATCTGGGACCCGATCCTGGACGAGCTGGCCGAGCACCACGACGTCATCGCGTGCGACCTCTCCGGGTTCGGCGAGTCGGCTCCTTACCCCCGCGGGCATGCCTACTCGATGGAGCACGCAGCCGCCCACCTCGAGGAGCAGTTCGCCGCGTGGGGCATCGAGAAGCCGCACGTCGTGGGCAACTCCCTCGGGGGTGCGATTGCGCTCGAGCTCGGCGCCCGGGGGCTCGTCTCGTCGGTGACGGCCCTGAGTCCGGCCGGCTTCTTCGGACCCGTCAGCCGCATCCAGGCCATCGTCTCCCTGGTGATGCTTCGTGTGATCGCCGTGGTCACCCCGACACCCGTGCTGCGGCGCCTGTCGGAGTCCCGGTTCGGCCGCACCCTCTCGGGAATGCTGCTCTACACGCATCCCCAGCGCCACAGTGCCGAGTCCACGTTCGGCGACGCCATGGGGCTGAAGCACGCGAAGGCCTTCGAACGCACCGTCCTCGCCGGCGCCCGCTACCGGTTCGACAGCCAGGTTCCGGTGCCGACGACGATCGCCTGGGCCGTCAACGACCGGGTGCTTCCCTACTCACAGTCCAGGACGGCCCGCGAGCGCCTGCCCCAGGCCCGCCACGTGGACCTGCCGAACTGCGGACACGTGCCGATCGCCGACGACCCGGAGCTCGTGGTCCGGGTCATCGAGCAGACGGTCGCGGAGGCCGAGCAGCAGCGTCGCGCCGCCTGACGACGTCAGGCTTCGCGGGCGGTCCCACGGGGCCGGCGTGACGTACGACGGGTCGAGGTCGCGAGCGTTCGGGCACCCCAGCAGGGCGAGCGTGGAGTCGAGCTCGGAGAGCATCTGTCGCAGCACCGACTCGGCTCCGGCCTGCCCCTCTCGAGCGAGCCCCCACAGCAGCGGTCGGCCGACCAGGACGGCGTCGGCACCGAGCGCGAGGGCTTTCGCGACGTCCCATCCGCGCCGCAGTCCGCCGTCGACGAGCACGTCGATGCGGTCGCCGACCGCCTCGACGATCGGCGGCAGGGCGTCGGCGCCGGAGAGCACGGTGTCGAGCTGCCGGCCGCCGTGGTTCGACACGATGACGGCGTCGGCGCCGACCTCCACCGCGCGTCGGGCGTCCTCGGGTCGCAGGATCCCCTTCAGCAGCAATGGCATGCCGGCCGCCTCGGCGAAGGCCGCGATGTCGTCCCACGTGAGCGTGGGGTCGTGCAGCGCGAACAGCTCGTCGGTGGACATCGGCGTGCCGCCGGGATTGAGCACCACGGGATGCTCCACCCGGAACGCCGTTCGCTGCGTGCGCTCTCGCCAGCCACCCGACGGGAAAGTCGACGGTGATGACGAGGGCCGTGTACCCGTGGTCGCGAGCCTGCGCGACGAGATCGAGGGAGATCTGCCGGTCGCGGAACACGTAGAGCTGGAACCACCGTCTGCCGTCCGGAGCGGCCGCCGCGACATCGGGGATGCTGGTGGTCGTCTGCGAGGAGAGGACGAAGGTGCTGTCCGTCGTGGCTGCCGCCTGCGCCATCCCCGCCTCGCCCACCTCGTGCGCGTGCTTCTGGTACGCCATCGGCGCGACGATCAACGGGTGCGGCAGCACCCCGCCCAGCAGCGGCACGGAGAGGTCGCGGTGCCCGACGTCGACGAGCACCCGAGGCAGCAGCGCCAGCCGCGACCACGCGTCCTCGTTGTCGCGCAGCGTGATCTCGTCGCCGGCTCCACCGGCGAAGTAGCCGTGGGCACCCTGGCCGAGACGCTCGACGAGCTCCGGATCGTCCATCCGGCCACGCTACCGCCGCGCGTCAGGAGCGAGACGATATGCACTTCGTTGCAATGCATCGAGTTGCATAGTAGGTTCGTCGACCATGGCGCTGGAGCATGCGATTCTCGTCTCGCTGGCGGAGCGGTCCGCGAGCGGCTACGACCTCGCGCGCCGGTTCGACGCCTCGATCGGTCACTTCTGGAAGGCCAGCCACCAGCAGGTCTACAAGGTGCTCGGCCGGATGGAGTCCGACAAGCTCGTCGAGTCGAACCTCGTGGCCCAGGCGGGGCGACCGGACAAGAAGGTCTACGCCATCACCGCCGACGGTCACGCCGAGCTGACGACCTGGCTGGCCACGCCGACGCCGCCCGAAGCGCTGCGCAGCGAGTTCGCGGTCAAGCTGCGGGCCCTGCACCTCGGTGACCGCGACGCACTCCTCGCCCAGGTTCGCCAGCGCCGGTCCGAGCACGCCGCCCAGCTCGCGGCCTACGAGCAGAGTGCGGAGAAGTTCTACCCGGACCCCCGTGCACTCGACGACGAGCAGGTCGGTCCCTACCTCGTGCTGCGCGGCGGCATCCGCGCCGAGGCCGTCAGCATCGAGTGGTGCGACGAGATCCTTCAGGCGCTGGGCGAGCGATGAGCGCGCCAGCCGATCACCAGCACCACGACACCGAACACCATCGCGGTGCCGATGAGCACCGCATGCACCCAGAAGAACGAGGTCGGCGCACTCGACCACGCCGCACCCGACCAGGCCCGGTCGTCGTCGACGATCGCCTGGGCGAATCGCGGCCAGATGACGATGTTGAACACCCCGGCCGCCATCAGCAGCCACGTACCCGTCCGTCCGATCACCCCCTCAGCCTAGGAGCAGGCCTGTGAGCCCCTACCCCCATCTCCTGTCGCCCCTCGACCTCGGCCACACCACGTTGCGCAACCGCGTGATCATGGGCTCGATGCACACCGGCATGGAGGACCGTGCCAAGCACCTGCCGGAGCTCGCCGCCTACTTCGCCGAGCGCGCCGAGGGTGGAGTGGCGCTGTCGGTCACCGGTGGATACGCGCCCAACTGGCACGGCTGGCTGCTGCCGTTCGGCTCGCTGATGACGAGCAAGAAGCTCGCCGACCAGCACCGCGTCGTCACCGACGCCGTGCACGAGCACGACGGCAAGATCGCCCTGCAGATCCTGCACGCCGGCCGCTACGGCTACCACCCGTTCAAGCGGGCGGCCTCCACGATCAAGTCGCCCATCACCCCGCTCGGCCGCCCGAAGGCGATGACGACGAAGGAGGTCGACCGGACCGTCGACGACTTCGCCAGCACGGCCAGGCTCGCGCGACGCGCGGGCTACGACGGCGTCGAGATCATGGGGTCGGAGGGCTACCTCGTCAACCAGATGCTCGCCGCCCGCACCAACACCCGCACCGACCGCTGGGGCGGGTCCGCCGAGAACCGGATGCGGTTCCCGGTCGAGATCGTCGAGCGCGTGCGCGAGGCGGTCGGCGACGACTTCATCGTCATGTACCGGATGAGCCTGCTCGACCTCGTCGACGACGCCCAGAGCTGGGACGAGACCGCCGAGCTCGCCCGCCGCGTCGAGGCCGCAGGCGTCTCGATCATCAACACCGGCATCGGCTGGCACGAGGCCCGCATCCCCACCATCGTCACGTCCGTGCCTCGGGCCGCCTTCGCGTGGACGACCGCCAAGCTCAAGGACGTCGTGACCGTGCCCGTCGTGGCGTCCAACCGCATCAACACCCCCGAGGTGGCGGAGCAGATCCTCGCCGAGGGTCAGGCCGACCTCATCTCGATGGCCAGGCCGCTGCTGGCCGACGCGTTCTTCGTCCAGAAGGCCGAGGAGGGCCGCGCCGACGAGATCAACACCTGCATCGCCTGCAACCAGGCCTGCCTCGACCACACGTTCGTCAACCAGCGCGCCACCTGCATGCTCAACCCGCGCGCCGGGCACGAGACCGAGCTGGTGCTGCTGCCCACGCGCGCGGCCAAGCGCATCGCGGTCGTGGGTGCCGGACCGGCCGGGCTCGCCGCCGCGAGCGAGCTCGCGCATCGCGGCCACCACGTCGAGCTGTTCGAGGAGCAGGCGGAGGTCGGCGGGCAGTTCCGGCTCGCGATGCACATCCCGGGCAAGGAGGAGTTCTCCGAGACCCTGCGCTACTACACCCGCCGGCTCGAGCTGGGCGGCGTCAAGCTCCACCTCGGGCGCCGCGCCACGGTCGAGGACCTGACGTCGTTCGACGACGTCGTCATCGCCACGGGCGTCGTGCCACGCATCCCGTCGCTGCCGGGCATCGACCACCCGAAGGTGGTCGACTACCAGCAGGTCATCCGCGAGCGCGTGCCTGTCGGTGAGCGTGTCGCGGTGATGGGCGCCGGGGGCATCGGGTTCGACGTCTCGGAGTTCTTGCTGCACGACTCGAACGAGTCGCTCGAGCACTGGATGGAGCGCTGGGGCGTGTCGGACTCCGACGACGACCGCGGCGGCCTCGCGACCAAGGTCCAGGCGCCGCCCCGCCGGCAGATCCACCTGTTGCAGCGCAAGACGTCGAGCCTCGGCAAGGGCCTGGGCAAGACCTCCGGCTGGGTCCACCGCACGACGCTCAAGGACTCCGGGGTCGAGATGGTGCCGGGCGTCACCTACGAGCGCATCGACGACGACGGTCTGCACATCTCGGTGAGCACCGGCAAGGACACCGCCGAGTCGCGGGTCCTCGACGTCGACACGATCGTGCTGTGCACCGGGCAGGAGTCGGTACGCGACCTGGCCGAACCGCTCGAGGCGGCCGGCGTCTCCGTCCATGTCATCGGCGGAGCCGATGTCGCCGCCGAGCTGGACGCCAAGCGCGCCATCAAGCAGGCCACCGAGCTCGCCGCTCGCCTCTGAACCGGTTGCGGTCCATTCAGCGCGATCAGACCGGACCGTCACGATGCCTCGAGTGTGGCCGACGTCATGGCGGAGCTGGGCGAAATTCCAGTAGCCTCCACGAAATCCGCGTCTCTGCAGAGCCGGGAGTGCTTGCTTCATGGCTGCAGCGCGGGGCGACTCCCGTCCTCGCGATGCCGCAGCGGCCCCGAGCCTTGGAGACTGACATGCACGTGACACGAGGGCTGGGTGCCGTCGCAGCGGCCGTCTTCTGCTTCGGACTGTTCGCCGCGCCGGCGGCTGCAGGGGGTCCGCAGTATCAGTTCAGCGCGGGGATCCGATCGACCACCACCGGCACTGCCTCTGTCGCGGAGCCGATCGCGCCCGGCCTCGTCGGCAAACCGACGCGATACCGGACGAACTTCATCCTCACGATCAAGAACACTGCCACCTCGCCGCTCGTGCTCGAGAGGTACTCGATCGTCAATGTCTCCGCCACGGAGGTCCTCACCTTCGACGACGACCTCACGCACTATGACGACCCGAACACCGAGGAGGACGACGAGCTGCCATCTCTCACGATCGCCCCGGGCAAGTCGCTGTCGTTCGCGCCGCTCTCGGATCTTGAGACCGCGTCGGGCACCGGCAACCTGGAGTTCCGACTCAAGTTCAAGGGTCATGCCGAAGTCGTGGAGAAGGGTGCGTTCAAGGTGCGCAAGAACGACACCCCGAGCGGCGGGTACCGGTTCCCCGCGAAGGTTGACGACCTCGCTGCGGGTGAGTTCTGGTCGGTGGGGAACACGCACGCGAAGGGCTCGCCTCACCAGGGCAGCTTTTCTCAGATGTACGCCTACGACGTGGGCATGAGCCGCTTCGACAAGGGGCTCGGCAGATGGACGGACTTGCGTCCGAACAGGGCCCTGAAGAACACGCCACCCGCGGCGCACACGCCCAACTTCTCTGACGTGGTCGGGGTCGATCCCCCAGGGAATGAAGTCCAGCCGATCCAGCTTCAAGGCGTCAAGAACTCCGACTACTTGGTCTGGGGGCGCGAGGTCTATTCGATGGCAAACGGCACGGTGACCGCCTGCGGACGTGACACGAAGGACGTACCGCTCGCCCACCCGAGCACGGGGGACGGGAACTTCCTCGTCGTTCGGCATGCCAACGGCGAGCAGGCCGCGTACTTCCACCTTCAGTACAACTCCGTACCCGAGTCGCTGTGCCCCACGAGGACACCGATCGTGAACGACCCGACCGGCACGACGCCCGGCGTCCCGATTCGCGAGGGTCAGTTCCTCGGGCGGGTCGGACGTACGGGCAGCAGCAGCGGACCCCACCTGCACTTCGAGATCACCCGACCGATTCCGTACAAGGGCGACACCAGCATCCGCGCGTTGCCGCTTCTGTTCGACAACATCGAGGTTCACCAGAAGGCCGGGTTCGATGGGGTGAACGACGATCCGAAGAGCAAGCACGACGACTGGCTGCGCATTCCCAGCCACCAGCCGACCAGCCTCGGGAACGATTCGGTCATCCTCCCCAACCCCTGTGGGTGGTCGCCCCCGGAGATGGGTACGGGCGTCACCTCCTTCCACCGGCTCAACGTCTCTCCGGACTGCTTCGAGTCCCAACGGGACGAGATGCTCGACCGGAAGCTCCAACCGATGGCGGGTGACCTCTCACTCGTGGGATCGATCGAGCCCGGAAGCAAGCCCCGAGTGAACATGATCTTCCAACCCGGCGCCGGCGTTCCGCACATGGAGGTGTACGAGGGCGTCCAGAACTTGCAGAAGGGGTTCGACCAGCACACGAAGAAGGGCGACAGCGTGCAGTCTCTGGACGCGTCGGCCGGCAACTACACCACGCAATATCTGCTCAGCTACCGAAATCTCGGCGCCGTCGTCCCCACCATCACTCTTGGCTCCATGACCAAGCTGGCGCTCCGCGACCGCGTCAAGAAGGAGGCAGCGAAGCGGTTCCACCTGAACTCGGTGTCGGCGTTCACCTCCAACTCCGGCACGATGACCTTCGCCGCGCTCTTCGGCAAGCGAACATCGGGTGGCACGACCTTCAGCGGGCTCCTCACAGGCGAGGACCTCCTTGAGTCCGTCGCCACTGCCGGGAAGAGCGGGGACCTCCCGATCTCGGTCGACAGTGTGGCCATCAGGTCACCGAAGGAAATCCGCTATGTCGTGACCTATGAGAAGCTGCCGCCCGGCACCACGGTCATCAAGGGACCGATGAAGACGGCCGAGTTCACGACGGAGAACGCCAAACAGGTCAAGGCAAACAGGAAGCTCCAGTCCGTGACGAGCGCGTCGCTCAGCCAGGACCCGAACTACGTGGCCATCTGGCGGTGAGTCCACTCCGGAGCCGTGCCGCCTGGACGATTGCGGGCGAACCGAGTGGCTCGTGCACCCATGGCAGGGTCCGCCCGGCTGCCCCGGCAATGCGGCCATGCTCTGGAGCACCTAGGTTGGCGGGATGGGAATCATCATCTTTCTGATCGTCGGCCTGATCGCCGGACTGCTCGCCCGCGCCATCGTTCCCGGCAAGGACTCGATGGGCATTCTCGCCACGATGCTCCTGGGGATCGTCGGCTCGTTCGTCGGCGGTGCGCTCTGGTCCGTCTTCACCGACGACAAGATCCTCGACTTCAACACCGGCGGGCTCATCCTGTCGGTCGTCGGTGCCGTCATCGCCCTGCTGGCCTACAACAAGTTCGCCGGCGGACGCGCACGCGTCTGACCAGCCGCGCGGTGGTCCGCCGAGCGGGAATGGTTGGCCCCCGAAACCGGTTGAACCGTTGACGTGAGCCACCCTCCCGTCACGCGGTCGTCCGTGGGCCTGCGCAGCGAGCGTGGGCCCGTGCTGTTGGCGGTGATGCTGTCGACGGCACTGGTCGCCATCGACGCCACGATCCTCGCCACCGCGGTGCCGTCGGTGGTGCGCGACCTCGGGGGCTTCTCGCAGTTCCCGTGGCTCTTCTCGGTCTATCTCCTGGCCCAGGCCGTGTCGGTGCCGATCTACGGCAAGCTCGCCGACCAGGTCGGCCGCAAACCGGTCATGCTCACGGGCATCGGCTTGTTCGTGCTCGGCTCGGTGCTGTGCGGCGCCGCCTGGAGCATGCCGGCGCTGATCGTGTTCCGGGCCGTCCAGGGTCTCGGTGCCGGCGCCATCTTCCCGATGTCGATGACCATCATCGGCGACCTGTACACCTTGCGCGAGCGCCCGAAGGTCATGGGATACACCGCCAGCGTCTGGGGTGTCGCGTCGATCATCGGCCCCACGCTCGGCGGGGTCTTCGCCGACTACCTCACCTGGCGCTGGATCTTCTTCGTCAACATCCCACTCGGCATCGCCGCCGCCAGCATGCTGTGGCGCCGGTTCGACGAGCGGGTCGAGCGCAAACGCCACCGCATCGACTACCTCGGCGCGAGCCTGCTCGCGGTGGGCGGCTCCCTGCTGATCCTGGGCCTCCTCGAGGGCGGCGTCGCGTGGGCATGGGGATCGCCCACCAGCATCGCCGTGCTCGCCGGCGCGGCCGTGCTCCTCGTGGCGTTCGGCTTCGTGGAACGGCGGGCCGCCGAGCCCATCCTTCCCCTGTGGGTCTTCGGGCACCGCATCCTCAACGGGACGAACGCGGCCAGCCTCGTCGTCGGTGTCCTGCTGATCGGGCTCGTCTCGTACGTGCCGCTGTACGCGCAAGGGGTGCTGGGAACGTCGGCTCTCGTCGGCGGCTTCGCGGTCGCGGCGATGACGGTCGGGTGGCCGCTGGCCGCAGCGAACGCCGGCTGGCTGTACATGCGCATCGGCTTCCGCGACACCGGCTTCCTGGGTGCGGCGATGCTGATGGTCGGAACGGTTCTGCTGGCCCTGGTCGACGCCGGCAGCTCGGTGTGGCAGCTGGCCGCGGCCAGCTTCTTCGTCGGCCTCGGCCTCGGCCTCATCGCCTCGCCGACGCTGGTGGCCGCGCAGTCGTCGGTCGGCTGGGCCACCCGGGGCGTGGTGACCGGCACCAACCTGTTCGCCCGTTCGGTGGGCAGCGCGGTCGGCATCGCCGTGTTCGGCGCCGTGGCGAACGCGGCCGTGGTGGGGCGCACCGGCGATGCGCATCCGGACCTGGAGTCGCTGCCGCCCGGCGTGCTCGACCCGGCCATCCACAACGTGTTCGTGGGCGGGATCATCGCATCTGCGGTCATGCTGGCCGCGTTGGCGATCGTGCCCCGCACCATGGAATTCGCGGCGGAGCCGCCCGCCACCCCCTAGCATCTCGGACGTGAGCAGCACCGCAGAGCCAGGTCGGAGAACGGCGGACACGATCGTCGCCTGGATCCTGTACGTCCTGCAGCTCGCTCTCGAGGCGGTGCTCCTGCTCTTCGCGGTGTTCTCGGTGATGATGGGCGACTCGTGCTTCAGCGGGGTCGATGACGCCCGCATCTGCAGCGGCAACTACTTCACCGTGATCTTCTACGGCTATCTGGCAGCGCTCTTCGCGGTGGCGATCGCCGTGCCGGTGATGATCATCGCCGCGATCAGCCGCGACCGACGCCGATGGCCCTGGCCGTTCAGTGGCATCGTGACCCTCGTGCTCCTCACCATCGGCTACATCGTCCTGGTCCTGCAGTGAGCGCCGGCACGCGCGTCATTCTGCTGAGGGCCGTGAACGTCGGTGGCGCCACGCTGCCGATGGCTGAGCTGCGCGAGATCGCCGCGGGCCTCGGCGCCACGGACGTCTCCACGTTCATCGCGTCCGGCAACCTGATCTGCGATCCCCCGGACGACGTGACGGCCTTCGGCCGCGCGTTGGAGCAGGCCATCGAGTCGAGGTTCGGCTTCTTCCGAGAATGCATCGTCCGCAGGCCGGCCGAGCTCGTGAAGGCCCGGGACTCCTACCCGTTCGACGTCGACGACCCCAAGAACGGCCACATCGTCTTCCTCCTCGACAAGCCCGCCGCGTCGGCGATCAAGAAGGCCGCGACCCACGAGACCGGCGAGGACACCTGGACCGTGATCGGCCGCGAGATGCACATCCGCTACGCCCACGGCGCCGGTCGTTCGGACATGAAGACTGCGGCGATCCAGAAGGCGCTCGGCGTACCGGGGACGTCCCGCAACCTGCGAACCGTCGACAAGCTGATCGATCTCGCGTCAGCGTGACACTCACCGCTCAAGTGCTTTGACGTCCCCCGACCTACGCTGGTGGGGTGGAAGCGGATGTCGACCGGCTGCAGCACATGGGCCGGCTCCTGGCCGGACGCCGCTGGCTGGTGCTCACCGGAGCCGGCGTCTCCACCGACTCCGGGATCCCGGACTACCGCGGCCCGGGTGCACCGGTCCGGACGCCGATGACCTACCAGGAGTTCGTCTCCGGACCCATGGCGCAGCAGCGGTACTGGGCGCGCGCGCACCTCGGATGGGGACGGATCGGTCATGCGGAACCGAACGCCACGCATCACCGGCTTGCCGCGATGGAGGCCGCTGGACAGCTCACCGGGCTCATCACCCAGAACGTCGACGGACTGCATCGGCGAGCCGGCCACCGCGACCTGGTGGAGCTGCACGGGCGCATCGACCGGGTCATCTGCCTCGACTGTGGCGAGTCCACCTCGCGTGGCCGGCTCAGGCGACGGCTCGACGAGCTGAACCCACGGTGGAACGACCTCGACGCCCCCCTGGCTCCCGACGGTGACGCCGTGCTCGAAGCCACGTCCGATTTTCGGGTCGCGCCGTGCGAGCAGTGCGGAGGCAGACTCAAGCCGGACGTGGTGTTCTTCGGCGAGAACGTGCCGAAGGAGCGCGTCGAGCGCTGCTACGGCCTCACCGACGAGGCCGAGGCGCTCGTGGTGCTGGGGTCGTCGTTGCAGGTCATGTCCGGGCTGCGCTTCGTGCGACGAGCCCGCACCAACGGGCTGCCCGTCGTGATCGTCAACCGCGGCACCACCCGGGGTGACGACCTGGCGGACGTCCGCGTCGATGCCGGCTGCGCCGAGACGCTCGCCGCCCTTGACGGCGCGACCGGGAGCGCATTTCTCTCCTCCTGAACTGGCGCGCCATGCGTGCCGAACGAGGTCGCGCTGCCGTACCGTCGTGGCCACGTGATCGATCGATCGGAGCCCCTGATGACCGAGACACCACGACCGCCTGAGCCCCCGACGTACCCCGGTGACCCCGGATCGACGGGCGGTCCCGCCGCACCCCCGCCGCCTCCGCCGCCACCCGCCCCGCCGACGTCGCCGTCACCCGGTGGTTACCCGGTGGCACTCACGTTCGACACACCCGAGAAGATCGCCCGCTGGCGTCCGCTGCTGCACTGGCTCCTGGCAATCCCGCACTTCATCGTGCTGTACGTCCTCGGCATCGTCGCCGGCATCCTCGTCATCATCGCCTGGTTCGCCGGGGTGTTCGCCGGCAAGATCCCCGAGGGCCTGCAGAAGCCGATCGCGATGTACGTGCGATACAACGCACGGGTCAGCACCTACATGTTCTTCCTCCGCGAGGAGTACCCGCCGTTTTCGTTCGACAGCACGTTCGCCGAGCCCGGCGACGACGCCCGCGTCCGTCTGGACGTCGTCCCAGCCGTCGAAGGTCGCAGCCGGCTGACGATCTTCTTCCGCTACTTCATGATCATCCCGCACATGATCGTCCTGTTCGCTCTGTTCCTCGCCGCCTACGTCGTGATCACCATCGGCTTCTTCGCGGTGATCATCCTGGGACGCTGGCCGGGTGGTCTCGGCACCTTCATGATCGGGCTGATCCGGTGGAGCACCCGCGTGAACGCGTACACCTACCTGCTGACCGACGAGTACCCGCCGTTCAGCTTCGACTGATCAGCTGAGCTGGCGGAGACGGACCGTCTCGGGCAGCGAGGCGAGCTCGGCCAGCACGTCGGGGCCGAGGTCGTCGCCGACGTCGGTGATGACGTAGCCGATCTCGCCGCGCGTGGCGAGCGACTGCGCCTCGATGTTGACGTCGTGGTCGCCCATGAGGCCGTTGATCGTGGCCAGGACGCCGGGGGCGTTCTGGTGCACGTGCGCGAGCCGATGGCGAGACGTGTCGGCGGCCAGGTTGATCTCGGGCATGTTGACGCTGAGCGACGTGCCGCCGAACGAGGTGTAGGAGCGCAGCTTCGAGGCGACGAAGCGCCCGATGTCCTGCTGCGCCTCCTCGGTGGAACCGCCGACGTGTGGGGTCAGGATGACGTTGCGCAGCCCACGCAGCTCGCTCTCGAACGGATCGCCCTGGCGCTTGGGCTCGACCGGGAACACATCCACCGCCGCACCGGCGATGTGGCCGGACTCGATGTGGGCACGCAGCGCAGCCGGGTCGACCGCGATGCCGCGCGACAAGTTGAGGAACAGCGACCGCGGCTTCATCAGGCTCATCTGCTCATCGCCGAACAGCCCGGCGTTGCCGGGACGGCCGTCGACGTGCAGCGTGACGACGTCGGCCTCGGTGAGCAGCTCCTCGATCGTGGAGCAGCGGCGAGCGTTGCCGAGGGCGAGCTTGTCGTCGATGTCGAAGAAGATCACCTTGAACCCGAGCGCCTCGGCGATCACGGACAGCTGGCTGCCGATGTTGCCGTAGCCGACGATGCCGAGGGTGCGTCCGCGCACCTCGTGGCTGCCGGCGGCCGACTTGTTCCAGATGCCGGCATGCATGTCGGTCGACTTCTCGTGCAGGCGACGGGCCAGCGAGATGATCTCCGCGATCGCGAGCTCGACGACCGAGCGGGTGTTGGAGTACGGCGCGTTGAAGACCGCGACGCCCTGCCGCGCGGTGGCGGGCACGTCGATCTGGTTGGTGCCGATGCAGAACGCGCCGATCGCGAGCAGGTCGGGGGCCCCGGCCAGGACCTTCTCGGTGATGTACGTCGTCGAACGGATGCCCAGCAGGTGCACACCCTCGACGGCCTCGATGAGCTCGTCCTCGGACAGGGCGCGATCGAGCGTCTCGACCTGGTAGCCCTTGCCGCGCAAGAAGTCAGCACCGTCGGTGTGGATGTTCTCCAGCAGCAGGACACGGACGTCGGCGTCCTCGACCGGTTCGGTGGGGAAGGGGTTGGCAGGGGTCATGGTCATCATGGTCACTCGGCTGTCCTCCGTGGCGGGAGCGGCTCGCGCCGCGCGGGTCTGGAGGGGCCCAGGCGAACGGTCCCGTGGTCATGGTCATCGGAGGCTTCCCGGTGGTAACCACCTCAACGCCAGTCGCGTCCGACGTCGTCAAGTCTAGCCGCCCGGGCTCATCGTCCCCGATGATGGATGCATGACGGACACCCCCGAACGCAGCGACGGCTGATCGTGGTCCACGCCGGGCAGGAGTTCGACGGCCCGGGCATCCACGTCCGGTTCGTCCGCACCGCCGCGGAGACCGACGGCGAGCTCCTCGAGCTCGAGTCGACGTACGGCGGCGACGGGACGCTGCCCGCCGCGCACTTCCACCCGAGCCAGAACGAGCGGTTCGAGGTGCTCGAGGGCACCGTCAAGGCGGTGGTCGACGGCGTCGAGCGGCACTACAAGACGGGCGACGTCTTCCACGTGCCCTCGGGCACCATCCACCAGATGGTCGGCGAGCCGGGTGCTCGCCTGAACTGGCAGGTGCGACCTGCCCTGCGAACGGCCGAGTTCTTCGAGAACCTCTACGACGGCCTGGCGGCGGCCAAGCGGGGCGAGTCGTTCGACGTGTCGGCCCTTCTCGCCGACCATGTCGCGGAGATCGGCTTCCCGTGACCGAGCGCGACCCCCGGCGGGGTGGGTTCAGCGGATGAGCGCGTCGAGCTCGACCTCGACCTTCCAACGGGGGTCGAGCAGCCCGGCCACGACGACCATGGTGCTGGCGGGCCTGACCACCGAGAAGACCTCGCCGTGCACGGCCCCGACCGCGTCGGCGTCAGCGGCGTCGACGATCAGCTGACGGGTGCGGATGACGTGGCCGACGTCGCCGCCGAGCTCGGCGAGCGCGGCCAGCGCGATCTCCCAGCAGCGGCGAGTCTGCACGGTGACATCGGGATCGACCTGACCGTCGGGCCACACGGGAGCCGTGCCCGAGACCGCGACGGCCTCTCCGTCGCGAACCGCCCGGCTGAAGCCGATGGCATCTTCGTACGGAGAGCCGGACCGGGCGACCCGCCGAGCCACGCGCTACTCCCCACCCTGGGCGGGCAGCGACTCGCGAAAACGCTGGAGGGCTTCGGGGGGCAGAGGTTGATCGAGATTCGCGAGGCGAACCTGGCCCTGGGCCACGAGGCGACCGTCCTCGTCGGTGGAGTCGAGGTGCCAGAGCTGCTGCGACCGTCCGCGGTGGATCGGCGTGGCGGTCGTGGTGATCGTGTCGCCGACCTTGGCCTGCCGCAGGAAGTCGCAGCTGTTGTTCGTGCCGACCACGATGCCCCGGTCACCGAGCCACACCTGGCCGGCCAGGCTGGCGGTCGACTCGTGAACGGTGCAGTAGGCACCACCGTGCGGGATGCCGAACGGCTGAAGGTGCTGCTCGCCGATGGTGAACTGCACGACCACCCGGTCGGGGCCGACCTCGAGCTGCTCGACGCCGAGGATGCCGTCGAGTCCCGGTACAAGAGTCATGGAGCCGACTCTAGGACCCCGGAGCCGGTGCTCCGTGAGTGGCTAAGGTCGCGGAGTGAGCAATCCGTGGCAGCCGGAGCGTGAGGTCACGCTCGAGGAAGCCCGGCGGTACATCTGGGAGTGCGGGTTGGCCGCGACCGACGTCCGGGTGCTGGCTTCGGGCTGGGACAACACCGTCGTCCTGGCCGACGACGCCTGGGTGTTCCGGTTCCCCCGCCGCGAGATCGCGCTCCCGGGCATCGACCGGGAGATCGCCCTGCTGCCTCGACTGGCGCCACACCTGAGGCTCGCCATCCCCCTCCCCGAGCACGTCGGCGTGTACGGCCGACCGCCATGGCGCTTCTGGGGTGGCCGCCACCTGGCCGGCACCGAGCTGGCCGTGAGCTCCCACGCCGACCGCGAGAGCATCGCGGGCGACGTGGGGGCCTTCCTGGCCGACCTGCACGGGCTGACTCCGGATCCGATGCTCCCGGTCGATCCGTTCGGACGGGCCGACGCGGTCCTGCGCGCAGCGCGCTCGCGCGACGTGCTCGACGACCTGACGGCCCTCGGCCTCTACGACCCCGCGGACGAGATCGGACGGCTGCTGGCCGAGGCGAGCGCCGCTGACCGGCCGCCGAAGTCGGTCGTCCTCAGCCACGGCGACCTGTACTCGCGGCACGTCCTCGTCGACGAGGCCGGCCACGCGTCCGGAGTCATCGACTGGGGCGACCTGTGCGCCGCCCCGGCGTCGGTCGACCTCAGCATCGCATTCTCGGCCTTCGCCGGGGCGGAGCGAGCCGCCTTCTTCGCCGCGTACGGCGACATCGACGCCGACACCGAGCTCCGTGCCCGCGTGATGGCGATCTTCTCGGCAGCATCGGTGGCGCACTACGCCCACGACACCGACGACCCCGTCCTCCTCGCCGCCGCCCTCGACGAGCTCGCGAACGCTGCGCGCTGACGCGGCAGGCGCCGACCGTGTTCACTGTCGGCGCAACGCTCGCAGCGACCCTCGCCGGGTGAGCCGCCGTAACATCGACACCATGTCGACCGCGAACGTCCTCGCCGTCACGGGCACCGTGCTGTTCCGTGAGCGGCTGGCCATGCCCGCAGGCGGGGTCCTCACGGTCAAGCTCGTCGACACCACCGGCGAGGTGCTGGCCGCCACGTCCGTCGACGCCGAGAACGGGCCGACACCGTTCACCCTCCACGCCGATCCGGCCGACGTCCCCGATCCCGCCAAGCTGCTGATCTGGGCGCGTCTGCGGTCCGACGCAGGGGTCTGGGGCACCACGGATCTGGTGCCGGTCGCCGATCCGACCGAGGTCGTCGTCACGAGGATCGACACCTGATGGCTCGCCCCGGCGGGATCGTCACCCACCTGACCGACGAAGAGATCGCCGCCGCCGCCGACGAGCCGGTTCTCGGGCGCATCGCAGCCCTGCTGCACCCATACCGCGTCAAGCTCGTCCTGGTCGCCGTCGCCGTGGTCACGGCAGCCACCCTCACGTCGATCGTGCCGTTCCTGACCAAGGCGGTCTTCGACGACGCCCTGTTCCCACGCTCGGGAGGACCCGACCTGCACCTGCTCGGCTGGCTCGTCGCCGGCATGTGCGCCATCCCGATCGTGGCCGCCGTCATCTCCATCGGCCAGAACTGGCTCACCTCCACCGTCGGCAACTCCGCCATGGCCGACCTCCGCAGCGAGCTCTTCGCCCACCTGCAGAAGATGGAGCTGGCCTTCTTCACCGCCACGAAGACCGGCGCGATCCAGTCGCGACTGGCCAACGACGTCGCCGGCGTGCGCACCGTGCTCACCGACACCGCCACGAGCATCCTGCAGAACACGGTCACGGTGGCGGCTGCCTTCATCGCGATGGTCGTGCTGTCGTGGCAGCTCACGATCCTCACGCTCATCCTGATGCCGGTGTTCATCGCCGTCCAGATGCGCGTCGGCAAGCGCCGCCAGCGTCTCGCCCGCAAGACCCAGGAGTCGCTGTCGGAAATGACCGCGATCACCGAGGAGGCCCTCAGCGTCTCGGGCATCCTGCTGTCCAAGGTGTTCAACCGCGCCGACGCCGAGGTCGAGCGCTACCGCGAGGCCAACCGTCAGCAGGCGCGGCTCCAGGTCGACCAGGCGATGACCGGTCGCGCCTTCTTCGCCACCGTCCAGGCATCCTTCGCCATCACCCCGGCGCTGCTGTACCTCGTCGCCGGCCTGATGATCAATGGCGGCACCACGCTCACCGCGGGCACGCTCGTCGCCTTCACCACGCTGCAGGCACGGCTGCAGATGCCGCTGCTGCAGCTCATGCGGGTCACCCTCGACGTGCAGACGTCGCTCGCGCTGTTCCGTCGCATCTTCGAGTACCTCGACCTGGAGCCCGCGATCACCGAACGCCCCGACGCCGTGCCCCTGAGCCGCGACGACCTCCGCGGCGAGATCGAGTTCCGTGACGTCTGGTTCCAGTACCCGGAACCGCGGAGCCTCACCGGCACCGTCAACCGCGATCGATTCGGTGACACCGGTGTGCGGATCGAGCGCGCCACCGGAGCAGCGGACACCCCGACGGACAGTGGGTCACGGTGGGCGCTTCGAGGCGTCTCGCTGACCGTGAAACCCGGACAGCTGGCCGCCATCGTCGGCCCGTCGGGTGCCGGCAAGACCACGATGACCTACATCGTGCCGCGGTTCTACGACGTCACCGAGGGGTCGATGCTGATCGACGGCCACGACGTCCGCGACCTGACGCTCTCCTCGGTCTCCGAGGCCGTCGGCATGGTCACCCAGGAGCCGTACCTGTTCCACGGCACCATCCGCGACAACATCGCCTACGCCAAGCCCGATGCCACGGCCGCCGAGATCGAGCAGGCCGCCCGCGACGCGAACATCCACGACCGCATCCTCGGCTTCGCCGACGGATACGAGACGATCACCGGCGAGCGCGGCTACCGACTCTCCGGCGGCGAGAAGCAACGGCTCGCCATCGCCCGGGTGCTGCTGATGGATCCGCGCATCCTCATCCTCGACGAGGCCACCTCCGCCCTCGACACCGAGACCGAGCGGCTGGTGCAGGAGGCCTTGGAGCGGGCCACCCAGAACCGCACCACCATCGCCATCGCCCACCGGCTGTCGACGATCCGCGCGGCCGACATCATCTACGGCATCGACGACGGTGCGCTGGTCGAGCAGGGCACGCACGACGAGCTGCTCGACGCCGGCGGTCTCTACGCCCGGCTCTACGTGGAGCAGTTCGGCTCGGGCCAGATCGAGGCGAGGTTCACCGACGGGGTCCGGTACGCCGACGGGTCGCTGCTGTGCGAGCGCAACGATGACGAACGCCGAGCTGACGTGTCCTTTGACTCGACTGAGCTCGACGGCGCGCTGGTGCGCGATCTTCAACAACCTCAACAGCGCCTTGAACAACGGGACCGTCAGCGGGAGCTCCGGCTCGGCATAGCCGACCGTCGTGACCACTCCACGCGAGCACGTTCCCGCGGACGCACCACTTCGATTTTCCACCACGGTACCTGCGATCGAGGTCCTACCACCCTTGCCTCTGTTCGCCTTCAGAAGGAGGGAAAAGATCTCGCAGGCCTCCTTGTTGCCGAGCTTCGCTGCGCCACGACTGACCTGCTTCTTGGCCTCGAGGAGCTTCGAGACAGTGCGCTTCTTCGTGCGGGACTTGAGCAGGGCCGCGTCGATCGCCTTCGGTGCCGTGAGCGCCCACGACTGCACGGACATTGTCACAACCTCGATCGTCGGCGACGGTGCCGTCTGCGACGGCCGCCACAGACACTTTGAACCATGCAGCTGGCGGGGAGTCGGGAGAACGGCGTCCACGCGCGTTCCGGCGATTGACCGTCTCTCCTTTGAGGTGAGGAGCGTGCAGGCCTCCGCGTCCTTGACCCGCGGCTCTGGCTTGGGTGACGACTGACGATGCTCGGAGCAGACGTGGACGGCAGCGGCAGCGGCGTGGTGTCGTCCGTCTGGGAACAGCCGGAGAGCATGACGGCGAGCGCGCAGGTGACGATCAGGGCGCGGCGCATGTGGCTCCACTTCCTCGGGGGGCGACTCGCGATGAATCTACCGACCCACCGTAGCGCCGACGTCAGAGTGCCAGACCGACGTACTTCGTCTCGAGGTACTCCTCGATGCCTTCGCTGCCGCCCTCTCGGCCGAAGCCCGAGGCCTTGACGCCGCCGAACGGCGCCGCCGGGTTGGACACGATGCCCTGGTTGATGCCGACCATGCCGGTCTCGAGGCCCTCGTAGACGCGCACGACGCGGGAGACGTCGCGCGTGAACGCGTAGCCCACCAAGCCGTACTCGGTGTCGTTCGCGATGCGCAGCGCCTCGTCCTCGTCGGTGAACGTGATGATCGGCGCGACCGGGCCGAAGATCTCCTCGCGGCGCACGCGCGCGTCGGTGGGGAGGTCGGCAAGCACGGTGGGCTCGTAGAACCAGCCGTCGCCGTCGATGGCCGATCCTCCCGTGAGGACGGTGGCGCCCTTGGACACGGCGTCGTCGACGAGCTCGGCCACGGAGTCGCGCTGCTTCTCCTCCACGAGTGGCCCGACGTCGACGCCCTCCTCCGTGCCGCGCCCGATCGTCAGAGCGCCCATCCGTGCGGCCAGCTTCTCGCCGAACTCGCTCGCCACCGACTCGTGCACGATGAACCGGTTGGCTGCTGTGCAGGCCTCCCCGATGTTGCGCATCTTCGCGAGCATCGCGCCGTCGACCGCGGCGTCGAGATCGGCGTCGTCGAACACCAGGAACGGCGCGTTGCCGCCCAGCTCCATCGAGACGCGGAGCAGGCCCTCGGCGCTCTGCTCGACCAACGAACGACCGACTCCGGTGGATCCGGTGAAGGTGAGCTTGCGCAACCGCGGGTCGCGGATGAGCGGCTCCATCACGTCGCCGGTGTGCGTGGTGGTGACGACGTTGAGGACGCCGTCGGGCAAGCCGGACTCGGCGAGCACGTCGGCGAGCCACAGCATGGTGAGCGGGGTGAGTCCGGCGGGCTTGACGACCATGGTGCAACCGGCGGCGATGGCCGGTCCGATCTTGCGCGTGCCCATGGCCAGCGGGAAGTTCCACGGCGTGATCATCAGGCACGGACCGACCGGCTGCTTGAGCGTCAGCAGCCGGGTGGCGCCGTTCGGTGCGGTGGAGTAGCGGCCGGCCACCCGCACGGCCTCCTCCGAGAACCAGCGGAAGAACTCGGCGCCGTAGGTGATCTCGGCCTTGCTCTCGGTGAGCGGCTTGCCCATCTCCAGCGTCATCAGCAGCGCGAGCTCGTCGGCCCGCTCGGTGATGGTCTCGAACGCCGAGCGCAGGATCTCGCCTCGGTCGCGCGGTGCGGTGGCGGCCCAGTCGGCCTGGGCGGCGACGGCGGCATCGAGCGCCGCGGTGCCGTCGGCGACCGTCGCGTCGGCGACCTCGGCCAGCACCGTGCCGGTCGACGGATCGTGGACGGCGAACGTGCTTCCGTCCTCGGCGTCGCGCCAACGGCCGCCGATGAACAGCTGGGGATGGACGCTCTCGACCACCGAGGTCTCATGGCTGGATGTGCTCATGCCCGCGATGCTAACGCCGGCCGGGCCGGAGGGCACGGTCGACAGTGGGCGCCGGTGCGAGCCGGTGAGAGCCTTCATCGGACCGCGGTCTGTCGTAGGGTCGGATCGTGCCTGGCAGCTGGGTGCTCCACGTCGACCTCGATCAGTTCCTCGCGGCAGTGGAGGTGCTCCGTCATCCCGAGCTCGCCGGCAAGCCGGTCATCGTCGGTGGACGGGGCGACCCGACGGAGCGGGCCGTGGTGTCGACGGCGTCCTACGAGGCGCGCGAGTTCGGCGTTCGGTCCGGCATGCCGCTCAAGACGGCAGTACGCAAGTGCCCGGAGGCGATCCTGCTCCCGGTCGACGCCCCTGTCTACACCGCCGCGTCCGAGCAGGTCATGTCGACGCTCCGGAGCCTCGACGGGCCGGACCGGACCAGCCCCGTGGTGGAGGTGCTCGGGTGGGACGAGGCGTTCGTCGGGGTCCGGACCGACGACCCGGAGGCGTTCGCCCGCCAGATCCAGGCGGCCGTGCTCGCGGCGACGTCGCTCCACTGCTCGGTCGGCATCGGCGACACCAAGGTGCGGGCCAAGATCGCCACGGACTTCGGCAAGCCGCGGGGCACCTTCCGGTTGACCCGCGACAGCTGGTTCGACGTCATGGGCGACCGCGCGACCGACGCGATCTGGGGCATCGGTACCCGCATCAAGGCTCGGCTGAGCGCTCTCGGCATCGACTCCGTCCGAGACCTGGCCGCCGCGGACGAGACCCGGCTGGTCGCGGAGTTCGGCCCCGCCATGGGCCCGCACTTCGGCCGTCTCGGTCGCGGGGAGAGCAGCGCCCACGTCGACGACACGCCGTGGGTGGCCCGGGCTCATGGTCACGAGACGACCTACCAGCACGACCTCACCGAGCCGGAGGAGATCACCGCGGCGATCCGGGAGCTCGCCGACCGCGTGGTCGAGGACCTTCGACGCGAAGGACGCCCGTGCATGCGGGTCCACCTCAAGGTGCGCTTCGCTCCGTTCTTCACGACCACCCGGATCCGGAAGCTTCCCGAGCCCACGTTCGAGTCGGTCACGATCGCCGAGACGGCGCTGGAGCTCCTGCGCCGGCTCGAGGACGATCGCCCCATCCGACTTCTGGGTGTTCGCGCCGAGATGGTGGCTCCCGCCGGAGGCTACGCCTGATCAGCAGCCCCTTCGGCCGTGAATCACACCGGGGCGAAGTCGAGGTCCGGGTCGAGTCGCAGCTCCCGCAACAGCTCACCGGACTCCGACGCCGTGACGAACACGTGCAGCCCGATGAGAAGCACCGTCACGGGCCTCGATGCCAGCTCCTGTCCCATGTCCACGTCATGGTCCCGGTCATTGACCCGGAGCCGGAACTGGCCATCGGCGTCAATCACTGAGTGTCGTGAGCTGTTCCAGCTGGCGTGCCCGGATCCGGAGCTCCAGCGGGTCGACCGGCGCGGCGACGGTCCGTCCTCCGTCTCGACGAGGAGATGGACGGGCTCCGACAGAGTCTCCTGCCTGGTCGCCACCGCCTCGCGCCGGGAGCGTTCGATGAAGCTGCCCAGCCTCGGTGCGGTGTCGTGGCCCGCGCTGGTCTCCCGCCGCTCCGGTTCGGGAACGATCGTCTCCGGATCGGCGACCTCTGCCTCCGACGGAGGGTCGGGAATCACGGCGGGCTCCACCGAAATGGGGACCGAGTCGAGCCAGGGCTCGCTGTGGGGCCGCGGCGCGAGCTCGAGGTCGAACACGTTGCGTGCAGAGCGATGCCGACCGTTGCGACGGCGCCACGTGCGCTGCCGCGGTGGCGCCGGAAGCTCGGTGGTCAACGCGCCGCGCACGGCCAGCGTCGCCGGGTCACCGTCCAGGACGACGGGGAGCCCCAGCTCGACCGAGATGACCTGGGTGACCAAGGGGATGGACACGCTGCCGCCGATCAGCAGCACCGCTTCTGCCCCCTCCGTGGCGTTGGTCCCGACGGCCTTGAGCATCGCCACGATCGCGTCGACGGTCTCCCGGACGACTTCGTCGAACTCCGATCGAACCAGCCGCAGCTCGGCGCTCACACCGGGGAGGTCCGGCTTCAGCGAGGCCGCCGGACGGGTGGAGAGCCGTTCCTTCGCTGCCTTCACCTGCGACAGCATGGACTCACCGGCCGCGGCGATCTCCGGGTCGGTCGGCTCGAAGTCGTGGCCGTCCGCGCGCAGCCAGCCGAGCACGTGGTGCATCAGTCGCCGGTCGATGTCGTTGCCCGCTCTGCCGTGCAGGACCGCCGGAGGGCCTACCACGCGTTGGACACCGTCGGCGTCGTGGAGGACCGTCGCGCTGCTCGACTCCGCCCCGATGTCCAGGACGGCGACCGTGCTGGGAAGGCGGTGTCGAGCTCGAGCCGCCTTCAGCGCGGCAGCCGCCGGCGACACCAGCTGGAACGGTCCGGATGCGTGAGCTTCGAGAGTCTGGTGCACCGCTTCGCGCGCGCGCTTCGTCCACCAGTCGGGCGCCACGATCGCGACCGACTCCGCTGGCATGCCGCCGAGCGCCTCGGCCACAGCGCGGGCGTACGCGTCATGGGGTGCTTGCACGATGACGAGGTTTCCGGCGTGCCGATACAGAGGAACGGTCGTGCCCACACGCGCAGCCAGCTCGGCGTCGACCGGGTGCGCCAAGGTGACGTACGACTCGGCGCCACCGGCGATCTTCACGGCCCCCGAGCCCAAGTCAACGGCGACAGTCATCGACCCCTCCTCTCGGCGGCCCCGGCACCCGACGGTATCAAGCTGACCTGCTGTGCCACGCGTCAACGCCCTCATGACAGGCTCTCGATCGGCACCACGGCACCCCGGCCGAACCCATTTCTCATACCGGTCCGCGACCGGTCGAAAATGACCTATAGTGACTGCGAAGTTTCCGGATGACAACAAGGAGTATTTCCACATGGTCGGAGTCACCACGCTGCTCGACTTCATCTTGCGCTTGCTCTCGGACCCGGAGCTCGCGGAGTCGTTCTCCTCCGACCCGGAGGGCTCCCTCGCTGAGCACGGTTTGAACCAGGTCGCGCCGCAGGATGCCTCGAACGCCGTGCACTCGGTGACGACGCTGCTGGGCGGACCCGCCCACTTCGTGCCTGTCCCGCACTTTGTCGGCGTGCCCGTCATGGTTGGCGCGTCAGGTGGCGGTGGCTCGGTGACGCACTCGGTGACGCACTCGTCCGCCGACATCCTGCAGTCGTTCGTCAGCAACTACTACGCCGACACCATGAACAACGTGTGGGCCGGCGGAGACGTCACCCAGGCCATCGCCGCACCCGGCGGCATCGCCGTCGCCGGCGGCAGAGAAGTCGAAGACGTCAACATCGCCACCGACGGATCCGTCGCGATCAACGGCGACGTCGAGGACAGCGGCATCGCGCTGGGCGGAAGTGTCGCTGCCGGCGGCGACGTCGAGTTCGAGGGCAACGACGACGTCACGATCGGCGACGGCAACGTCAACGTCAACGGCGACGGCAACACGGTCGTCGGTGAGGACCAGATCAACGTCATCGGTTCCGACAACGTCAACGTGGCCGACGACGGCTCGACCATCCAGGTCGCCGACAACGGTGGAGTCAACGCAGGCGGCGACGCCATCGTCGACTCGAACGTGGCGGGCGGCAATCTCGCTGCCGGCGACGGCGCCGTGGCCACCGACGGCAACGTCGCCCAGGGCGACGGTGCGATCGCCACCGACGGCAACGTCGCCAGCGGCAACCACTCGCAGGCCGCCGGCGACAACAGCAACCTCGCCAGCGATGACGACGTGTTCAGCCCGACCGTGAACACCACGGGCGACGTCACCATGACCGTCGACGACTCCGACGCGATCTCCTCCGGCGACAACTCCGGTGCAGCTGCCGACGGCGCGGTTGTCGCCACGGGCGCCGCCGTGGTCTCGCAGGACAATGACACACTCACCAACACCACTGGTGACGGCGTCGTGATCGGCGGCTTGAGCCAGTCGAACGACATCGACTCCAACTCCGCGGTCGGCACCGGGAACACGGCCGCCGACGACCAGTCGGTGGCCGCGACCGACGGCAGCTCGGCCTCCGGGTACACCGGCGGTGGCGACGCCCAGGCCGCCAGCGGTGGTTCACAGGTTTCCGACAACGGCAGCGTCAGCGCCGGGACCAACGGCGTCGTGGGCGACGGGGGTGTGGCTGCCAGCGACAGCGAGGTGGCGTACACCACCGGTGACAACTCCGACGCCGCCATCGCATCCGATGGGAGCACGATCGCTCAGGGCGACGCCGCCGTGGCCGGCGGAAACATCTACGACGACAACGCGGTGGTCAACTACGAGAACGCGTTCAACGAGGACAGCAACTTCAGCATGGGCGACGGCTCGCCGATCATCGTGGCCGACGATTCCTCCGAAGTCGAGGACATCGACTTCGACTGATGAGCACGCGTGCCCCGGCAAGCGAAACGTCCGAGCTGACCGAAATCCTGCAGGGCCTGCGGGCTGACGCGCGCGAGCTCGACCGCGATGATCTCGCACGACGGCTCGACCCGTGGGTCGAACGCCTGGGCCGACCCCAGGTGCGCGTCGTCGTGGTCGGGCCGTTCAACCAGGGCAAGAGCACGCTCGTCAACACGATCGTCGGGGCGCCGGTGTGTCCGGTCGATGACGTTGCCATGACGGCGATACCGACCATCATCGAGTACGGGCCCGAGCCGAGCGCGTCGCTCACGTTCGACGTACCCGGCGAGGGCCGGTCCACCCGCATCCCGATCGACATCAACAGGTTGCGCAAGCACGTGATGGACCACGCGGCGAGCAGCGGGACGCTGGACGGCGGGAAGATCGAGGTGACTCTGCCGGCCGAGTCGCTTCGCGATGGCTTGGTGCTGGTCGACACGCCCGGCGTCGGCGGTTCGGTGGCCCGCCATGCCGTGACCACCTTGGCCTTGCTGCCCGGCGCCGACGCGCTCGTCGTCCTCTCCGACGCCAGCCAAGAGCTCACCGAGCCCGAGCTGAGCTTCCTGCGCCAGGCGACGACCATCTGCCCGATCGTGTTGTGCGTGTTGAGCAAGATCGACCAGACACCGCATTGGCGCGACGTCATGGCAGCCAACCGGCAGCATCTGGAGTCGGCCGGCATCGATGCCCCGATCCTCCCGGTCTCGGCGAACCTGCACCGCACCGCACTGACTCTCGATGATGCCGACCTTGCCGAGGAGTCCGGGATCCCGCGGCTGGTCGAGCGGCTCCAGCGTGATCTCCTGCCCCGGGCGGTCATGTCTCTGCGTGAGGCTGCGGCTGCCGAGGCCGCGACCGTGAGCAACCACCTCAGCATGGTGCTCCAGGCCGAGCTCGAGACCCTCGTTCGGCCGGGTGAAGCCGCCATGCTGGTGCGGACCTTCGAGGATGCCCAGGCGATGGCCGCCGATCTCAACAAGCGCGCCTCCAAGTGGCAGATGGCGCTCAATGACGGCTTCAACGATCTCACCAATGACGTCGACTACGACGTCCGCGACCGTCTTCGTGCTGTCGGTCGGGACGCCGAACAGCTCGTCGACGAGAGTGATCCGGCCGACACCTGGGAGACCTTGACCCAGTGGTTGGCGGACGCCTTCGCCGAGGCGATCGCCGACAGCTTCGTGTGGGCCCACGAGCGCTGCGAGCACGTGGCCACGATCGTGGCGGAGTCCTTCCGGCTCGAGAGCGAGATCCGGCTTCCGGAGGTCCCGGCGATCGACACGAGGACCATGCTCGCCAACGTGGCCGGTATCGACCCGATCCGGACGACCCGCATGACACCGTCGCAGAAGCTCATCGGGACCATGCGTGGTTCCTACAGCGGCATCCTGATGGCCGGCATCATCACCACGTTGGCCGGGATGGCATTGATCAATCCGATCTCGGTGTTCGCCGGAGCGGTGCTCGGCGGGTTCTCGCTCAGGCAGGAGAGCACCAACCGGCTGGAGCGCCGTCGCAACGAAGCCCGCAACGCCATTCGGCGAGCGGTCGATGAAGCGATCTTCCACGTGGCCAAGGAGACCCGGACCAGTCTGACGGACGTGAGGCGGGAGATGCGCGCCGAGTTCGAGGAGGCCGCCGAGGAGTTCCGCCAGTCGCTGAACATGTCGGTCGAGTCCGCCAAGCGCGGGGCCGGCACCACCGCCGCACATCGGGACTCCCGAACCCAGGCGCTCACTGAGCGCCTGGCCAAGGTGCGCAAGCGCGCCGACGCTGCGCAGGCGCTGTCCACCGGACCGAGAGCCCAGTGACGTCAGCCTCGCTGGACCACGTTCGCGACCTGCTCGATCAGGCCGGCACCATCTACCGCGGCGACACCGAGGCCTCTGCCCAGATCGAGACCCTCCGCAAGCGGGCCGACGAGCCGTTGCGGGTCGCCCTCGTGGGAACCGTCAAGGCGGGAAAGTCGACGCTGGTCAACGCGCTGCTGGGCGAGCAGCTCGCCCCCACCGACGCTCGCGAGTGCACGCGCATCGTCACGTGGTACCGCCACGGCAACGCGCCCTCCGTTCGCGCGCGCCATGCCGGTCAGGGCGAGATCCAGATCCCGACCCTCCGTCAGGACGGCCGGCTCGAGCTCGATCTGGGTCACCTCGACGCGGATGAGATCGACTGGCTCGACGTCACGTGGCCGGCGGCCCCGCTCGAAGAGTTCACCTTGATCGACACACCGGGGATGGCGTCGATCTCGACCGCCGTGGGCGAACGCACGATCGAGTTCGTCTCACCCGAGGGTGGCACGACCGTCGCCGATGCCTTCGTCTACCTGCTCCGGTCCTTGCATGCCCACGACGTCGAGTTCCTCCGGACCCTGGGTGACCGTGCGGGCCGGGAGTCGTCCATGGGTTCGATCGCGGTCCTGTCCCGCGCAGATGAGCTGGGTGAGGGCCGCCTCAACGCCATGGCCGTGGCGAACAAGGCTGTTGATCGCCTCCGGGAGGACCCCGCCCTCGAGGCGGCGTGCGAGACCGTCGTTCCCGTCGCCGGCCTGCTGGCACTCGCAGGTCAATCCCTCCGCCAGTCCGAGTTCTCTCATCTGGAGAAGCTGGCCGCACTTCCCTCGGATCGGCTGTCGGCGCTCATGGTCTCGACGGACCGATTCATGTCGACGGAGTCGGACGACCTGCCGACGCCACGTGATCGGACGAACTTGATCCATCGGCTCGGCCTGTTCGGGATTCGTCTGGCGCTGGTGGTGATCCAGATGGGGGTGTCGGACGCGACGGCTCTCGCGGACGAGCTGGTGAGGCACAGCGGCCTGGACGAGCTCAAGCGTGTCATCGATGTGCACTGCCGCCGTCGCCATCCCCACCTGAAGGCCCACACCGTCCTGGTCGGCTTGCAGCAGGTCTTCGCCGATCACCCTTCCCCGGGAGCCGAGCAGCTGGCCGGCGCGGTCGATGAGCTGCTCGCCGATCCGCACCCGTTCCAGGAGATGAAGCTGCTCGGTCGGGTGAACTCCTCGCGCATCACCCTGCGTCCGGATGACCGAGTCGAGATGGAGCGACTGCTCGGTGGGTCCGGACCCACCGCCCGCGAGCGCCTGGGTGTCGACGACGACCTTCGCCGGCACGCTCTCGCCGCCCTGTCGAAGTGGCGCGCCTACGCAGCCAACCCGTTCTTCGACCCCGACACCGCCGATGCCTGCCGGGTGACGGCGCGCAGCTGCGAGTGGATCGTCGCGGACCTCAGCGTCTCAACGCGGGTCGGTTGACGGGCGCAGCGGGATGGGACCCTGCCGGGTGACCGCCGTGAGCCATCGTCCGACGCTGATCCAGTAGGCGATCAGCACGGCAAGGACGAGGCATACCCCCTGGACCCACGCGGCCTGGTGGCTGAGCTGACCGAGATCGCGCAGCTGTGCGGTGATCGCCACCAGCGGCACGTGGAAGATGGCCAGCCAGAGCAGCGCCGTCCGGGCACCGCGTCGCTTGTCGAGGAGGCGAATGGATGCCCGCAGCTCGGCAAGTGAGAAGAGGATGGCGAATCCGACCATGATGATGAGGCCGACCACGACCGCACGGCGGACATCGTCCGCCGAGTAGTCCGGTTGCAGATCGGCCAGCTGCTTCTCGAGACCGACCCGCACCGAACCCCACTTCTGATAGGTGAGCACCAGCGCCGGCACGGACGACAGCACCGAGACGAAGGCCAGGATCGGAACCAGCCAGACGATGCGCGGACGCTGGATCTGCGGCAGCGGTGGCAGTGCACTCGAGACCACAGGTCGCTCCGGATTCTCGTAGCGGAGATGTGGTTCTGCTGGGTCCGTCATAGGGGAGACGCTATCCAAGACCGGCCACAAATGGTGGATCCCCCGACCCAAATGTGGGCCAGGGGATCCACCGAGGTGATCCGAGCTCAGTCGTCGAACTCGACCTCGATCTCGACGTCCTCGATCTCCGAGTGGTCGACGGCCGAGAACACCGGGGACATGTCACCGTGGGTGATGTTGCTGCCCTGGTTGTACGAGTCGGTGTAGCCGACCTGAGCCATGTCGTCGTATCCGTCTCCACCGGCGACGAACCCGTCGCCTTGGGCCGAGGAGCTTCCTCCGTGGACGGCGGCCGCGTCTCCGGCTGAGGAGTACGCCACGAAGTTGTTGTCACCAGCGATGCCGTTGTTGCCCAGCACGCCGTTGTTGCCGGCATTGAGGCTGCCGTTGTTGGCTGCCTGGGAACCGAGACTGGCAGCCTGGGCGTCGCCCCCGGCGTAACCGGCTGAAGCACCGCCGTTGCCCGCGGCGACCGACTGGTCGTCTGCGGCGACGTTGCCGATGCCGACTGCGGAGTTCGAGTCGACCGAGACGGTCAACGGAGCGGCGTTGCTCACCGAGACGCCTCCACCGGCTCCACCGGCTCCACCGGAACCGCTCGCACCGCCGGCAGCACCGGCTCCACCGGCTCCACCGGCTGCACCGGCCGCGCCGGCACCGCCGACTCCACCGGATCCACCGGCCGCGCCGGCCGCGCCGTTTCCGCCCGTGCCTGCACCGCCGGCTCCAGCAGCAGCGGCACCGCTGGCACCGCCGGTACCACCGATACCCGCAGCGCCGTCACCACCGGGACCGCCCAGGCCGCCCTCGGCACCGTCGCCGCCGGCACCACCAGCGCCACCGGCACCGCCGGCAGCACCGTTTCCGCCGGTACCGCCGTCACCGGTCGCCGCCCCACCGGCAGCACCCGCACCACCGGTCAGGTTGTTGCCGAGGGTGATGCCCAGCGCGTCGTTGTCCTGCGACACGATGGTCGCGCCGGTCGCGACGTTCGCACCGCCGTTGGCGGCACCGGACTGGTTGCCGGACGACAGCGCGTCGTTGTCGTTGAAGGTGAGGTTGACGTCGCCGAAGGTGACATTGGCCTCCATGCTCGCGGCGTTGTCGCCGCTGGTCGCATTGCCGGTGTTGCCGGTGTTGCCGCTGAAACCGCCGGCGCCGCCATCACCTGAGTCACCTCCGCCACCCGTGGGTCCTGCGTCGCCGCCGGCCGCACCCGTGCCGGCGCCGCCGGCGCCGCCCGCGGCGGGGCCACTCGTGGCGGTGCCGCTCGTGGCGGTGCCGCTCGTGGAGGTGCCGCTCGTGGAGGTGCCGCTCGTGGAGGTGCCACTGGCCGCTCCCGTCGCGGTGCCGGTGGTACCGGTCGCGGTGGTGTCGCCGTTGGTGGCGGTCGCGTTGGAGAGAAGGCCCGTGGCCGTGGCGACCGTGCCGGCGGAGGTCGAGACGGGTGTTGCATCGCCGGTGGTGGCGTCGCCACCGTCGCCAGTGGTGGAGTCGCCACTGGTGGAGTCGCCACTGGTGGAGTCGCCACTCGTGGTGTCGCCGCTGTTGGCGTTTCCGGTGGTGGCGCTGCCTGCCGCGCCACCGGTTCCGCTGCCACCGCTGCCGGCGATGCCGCCGATACCCCCGGCGCCACCGTCGCCGCTCGCGCCGCCGCGGCCACCATCGCCGCTCGCACCGCTCGCGCCGCTGGTGGCGGCGCCCGTGGTCTGGGTGATCGAGCCCAGCGTCACCGGCGCACTCTGGGTGACCGTGGGGCTGAAGACGTCATCGTCCTTGACCAGGTTGCTGTCCTCACCGGCCGCCTGGGACTTCGCGCCCTCGGCCACCGGTCCGTTGGTCGCGATCGAGTCCGTACCCACGGCGGTGTTGCCGTCGGCCGCGATGCCGTTTCCGAGGGCGAGATCGTCGCCGGCGATGTTGCTGTCGCGAATCGCGTTCACGCCGGCGTTCATGCCGCCGTTGTCCGCGTCCTGGATCCACGAACCATTGGTGGCGACGTTCGACCCCGGCGACCCGTCGAGGTTGACCTGGTCACCTCCGACCACGTTGTTGTTGTTGCCGTTGACGGCGACGTTGCCGTCGCCGATCGTGATGTCGCCGTTCTCCTCGAACTCGATCTCCTCGCCGGCGGCGATGCTGCCGCCGAGGGCGATGCCGCTGTCCTCGATCTCGCCACGGACGGCGATCGAACCGCCGGCAGCGGCCGTCACGTGCTCGACCTCGTCACCACCGACCACACCGATGCCGTCGGTGCCGACGAAGGCCTGCGTCACGTCGTCATCGGCCCACACGTTGCTCGTGGTGGGGTGATCGGCGTAGAAGCTCGTCACGAAGCTGTCGAGGAGCTGTCCGCCCGTCATGCCCGGCAGGAGCACCGGGATCGCGATGGACGCGACGCCGCTGGAGTTCAGCAGCGACGCGGCGTTGTTGATCTCCGTGGCGACGACGGTGATGTCGGTCTGGTTCAGGTTGACGCCTCCGTAGGCGCCGTCCGGGTCGGACAGGAACGCCTGCGCCTGCGCGGGACTCGCGAGCAACTGAAGGATGAAGTCGAACAAGCTGGATGTGCCGGGCATGACAAGTGCTCCTTGTGGTCGTGGGGCGAGCCGTGACGACGCGCCTGTTCGAGGGTAGGAACGAAACGGCCCGCGGCCCATCGGGGCCGGCTCCGAATCCCCGATCCGCGCGGTCGGGTTCGGCGCATGGGGGATGTCGGATCTCCGCGAGTTTCCCCTAGGGGATCGCGTGATCAGCGAATGGCCCACCTAGGTGCGCCCCGACTGCTACCGTGGCGGCGGCCGGCCATGAAAGACGCCTGACAGCACGGGAGGCCGCGGCATGAGTGTGATGGACGCTGAGGAGTCAACCGTCCGCGGCGATCACGACGACGCGTTGCGCACCCTCGAGGTCATCCTCGCCGACGTCGACCACGCGGAGTTCGCCCCGGCGGCCCGGGTCGCTGCCGCCATCCATGCCCGACGCGGGACCTTGCATCGCAGCGCCGAGCTGCTCCAGCTGGTGGCTCCGGAGTCCCTGGCGGACGCCGCGGCGGAGGGAGCGGTCGCCCTCGTCGGGATCGGCGACGTCGGCGGTGCCGATCGGATGCTCGCCGCGAGCCGCGCCGGTGCGCCGACCGCGACCTCGGCCGGCTGGCGGCTGGCCACCACCGGACTGGTGCAGAGCGTGCGCGGTGACGGCGTCGCCTCGGTGGCGCCCCTGCTGCAGGCCGTCACCGCGCTGGCTCCCGTCGGGCGGGACAGCATCATGCTCGACTCCCCGGCGGCCCTGGCGGCACTGGTGGCGCTCCACCTCGGCGAGCTCGACCTGGCCGAGTCCGTGCTGGAGCGTGCGGTCACCGCCGATCTCGGCGGTCCCCTCCTTCGTCGCCGCCATCAGATTCTTTCGGGCCTGGGTGTCCATGGCCCGCGGCGACGTCATCGAGGCGGCGGCCACGCTGGAGTCGGCCGGCCAACCGCCCGTCGACGACACTCGGGACCTCTGTGTCGTGCACGCCATCCGGGTCGGCACGGCCCGCCGCGCGAGCGACACCGGCGCGCTGGCCGACGCGTGGGCCCACGCGCGCACGGCAGCGGCCGGCATGTCCGTGGATCTGTTCCATCTGCTGCCACTGGGCGAGCTGCTCGTCGGCGCGGCACAGCTGCAGGACGAGCACTGGCTGGCCCCCCAGCTCCAGGAGGCCGAGGAGCTGCTGGACCGGCTCGGGCAGCCGGCCCTGTGGTCGACGGCTTTCCATTGGTACGGGGTGCTGGCAGCCATCGTCAGCGACCGACCCGATGCGTTGATCCCGCACGCTGACGCCATCAGCGAAGCCGCCCGGGTCAGTCGCCACGCACAGACGCTGGCCGCCGCCGGACACACCTGGGTCCGGGTGCTGGCCCGCGACATCGACCCGTCGGCCGTCAGTCGCGCAGTGGAGGGCCTGAGCGGAGTCGGGTTGAGGTGGGACGCCTCCCGTCTGGCGGCACAGGCCGCCCTGCACTCGCAGGATCGTCGGGTGAGCCTGGACCTGTTGAATCTCGCGCGCGCGGCCCACGGCGGTCACCGGGCGGAATCGACGACGTCGGCGGCGGGCCACTCCCAGACCAGTCAGCTCACCGATCGGGAATGGGAGATCGCTCGTCTGGTGGTCCAGGGCATCGGGTACCGCGAGATCGGCGAACGCCTCTTCATCTCCCCGCGGACGGTGGAGCACCACGTCGCCAGCGTTCGGCGCCGCTTGGGATCGACGAACCGCGCCGAGATGCTCGACACGCTCCGACGCCTCCTGGTGGGTTCGACCACCGGCGACGAGCAGTGAGGCGGCGTCAGCGACTGGTGCGGAGCTCGCGAACGCGGATCACCACGAACACGACGACGACCGCCACCACGCCGAGGATCACCAGCCGCTGGAACCACTCCGCGTACGGCTCGACGCGGTCCCAGTTCTCGCCCAGCCGGTAGCCGGTGTAGACGAAGATGAAGTTCCAGATGAAGCTGCCGAGCGTGGTCAACAGCGTGAACATCCAGACGTTCATCCGTTCCACACCTGCCGGGATCGAGATGAGGCTGCGGAAGATCGGCACCATCCGGCCGAAGAAGACCGCCTTGCCGCCGTGCCGGGCGAACCACGCCTCGGTGCGCTCCAGATCGCTGACCTTGAGCAGCGGGGTGCGATCGAACACCCACACCGCGCGATCGCGGCCGAAGACCCGACCGAGCCAGTAGAGGACGACGGCGCCGAACACCGAGCCGGCCGTGGTGGCGATCAGTGCGCCGGTGAGACTGAAGGTGCCCTGGCTGGCCGCGAAACCGGCCAGCGGCAGGATGATCTCGCTCGGGATCGGCGGGAAGAAGTTGTCGAGCGAGACGGCCAGCGCCGCCCCGAACAGGCCGAGTCGATCCATCAGGTCGACGGTCCACCCGGCCAGCCCGCCGGCCGGAGCGTCAGCGGCCCTGACCATGAGCTCCACACGTAGGGTCACGGGCACGAGCGTATCCGGCCGGCGTCAGGCGGCGTGGCGGAGCAGGACCGCGGTGAACTGCTGCGTGGTCCCCCACGGTGTCTCGTGGTCCTCCCCGGCGGTGTCGACCAGCTCGAACCCCGGGAACTCCGCGGCCAGCTCCTCATGGGTGTAACGCACGATGGGCAGCCCGCTGCAGGTGGTCGGTCCGTCCGGACCGAAGGTGGCGACCACGGCCCATCCGCGTGTTCGCAGACACCGCTCCAAGGACGAGCGGTAGTCGTCGCGCTCGTCGGGCTCGGTGAGGAAGTGGAAGACGGCGCGATCGTGCCACAGTGCGAACCGGCGGCCGGGGCGGAAGTCGAGGACGTCGGCCACGTCGAGCACCACGTCGGAACCGGCCGGGCCCAGCCGGTCCCGGACGGTGTTCAGAGCACTGATCGACAGGTCGATCGCGGTGAGGTCGCCGTACCCGCGCTCGACCAGGTGATCCACGAGAGTCGACCATCCCGCCCCGACGTCGATGATCGGTTCGTCACGCTGCACCCCGGCTGCGTCGACCAGCCCGAGCGACAATCCCGGGACCGACTGCCACCAGGAGACCCCGTCGACGTCCTTGCCGTCGTGGACACCCTCCCAGTACTCCAGCCGCGCGTCGTGATCGGCGGGTCTGGCGGTGTTCTGGTCCGACACGGGGATCCTCCTCGCACACGGGGACGTCAGAGGATCGATGCTAGCCCGACCGCCTGGCCCGTGGTCACGCTCGGCGTCTCCGATTTGTCACTCCGGCACCCGGCGACGACCCTGCGGCGGGCCTACAGTGAAGAGATGGTGGCTGCATCCGATGACGCTGACGGTCGAACTCCCCTCGGCGACGTCGCCACGCTCATCGACGGCGGTGACATGGACTGTGGCAGCGGGCTGCTGCTGCTCATCACGCGCGCGATGCGCAAGCTCGACGAGGGCCAGCTGCTCGGGGTGCGCAGCGCCGAGCCCACCGTCGTCACCGACCTGCCGGTCTGGGCCGAGCTGGTGGGCCACGAGATCCGCAGCGAGGTCGCCGAGTCACCGGAGGGACCGTGGTGGTTCGCGGTGAGCAAGGCCGGTGCCACGACGTCGACCGTCTTCAGCCTGGGCGAGCGGACCCCGGTCGGCAGCCGGCTGTGGGTCTACACGAACTTCAACTGCAACCTCGCCTGCGAGTACTGCTGCGCCGAGTCGTCCCCGAAGGCCGCGGCCCGTCAGTTCGAGCCCGAGGTCGCGAAGGCCGCCTTCGACGAGTTCGCGTCCCTCGGCGGCCGCGAGCTCTTCCTCACCGGCGGTGAGCCGTTCATGCATCCCGGGCTCGGCGAGCTGGTCGACGCCGGCGAGGGCCTGGAGCGCACCATCTTGACCAACGCGATGATCTTCGGCCGCGGACGCCGCCGCGAGATGCTCGAGGCGATGGACCGCTCGGTGGTCATGCAGGTCAGCCTCGACTCGGCGACCGCCGACCTGCACGACAAGCAGCGTGGCGCCGGTTCGTGGGAACGCGCCCTCACCGGCATCGAGCTGGCGAAGTCGCTCGGCTTCCGGGTTCGCGTCGCGGCCACGATGTACGACGAGGACCCCGCCGGCGTGCAGGCCCTCCACGACCGCCTCGACGCCGAAGGCATCGCCGCGGAGGATCGCGTGATCAGGCCGGTGGCCAACGAGGGATTCGCCTCCGGCGGCGTGCACGTGTCCATCGACACGCTCGAGCCCGAACCCACGATCACGGCCGACGGTGCGTGGTGGCATCCGGTCGCGGTCACCAACCCCAACATGCGCATCCACGACGGACCGCTGCCGATCTCGGAGGTGTTCGGTGTCGTCCGCGACACCCTGGCCGTCCAGGACGCCGCCGCTCGCGAAGGTCGTGAGGTGTTTCGCTGCGCGTGATGTGAACGACGTCTCCCGACGTCCCGGCATGGAGGTGCCTCCCGATGGTGTCAGTGAAGTCCGCAACGAGCTGGGTGCTTGCGCCCGCAACCGAAGACGTCCCGCGCAGCCACGCGATCGGCGCGTCCGCCCTACGAGTCCTGGTGGGCCTGCTGTGGGTCTACAACGTCGCCTGGAAGCGTCCCCCTGACTTCGGTCAGGACGCTGGGAACGGTCTGTTCAAGTTCACGTCGTACGCCGTCAGCGATCCCGTGCTCCCGCCGTACAGCTGGGTGGTCGAGAACGTCGTGCTCAAGGCGTTCGAGCCGTTCGGCTGGGGTGTGCTGTTCGCCGAGACCCTGCTCGCGGTGCTCCTGCTCACCGGAGCCTGGGTCCGAGTCGCTGCGCTGCTCGGGCTGGCCCAGTCGGTGGCCATCGCCCTGTCCGTCGCCTACGCGCCGCATGAGTGGCCCTGGTCGTACTGGCTCATGATCGGTGCGCACGGCCTGCTGCTGGTGAGCTCGGCCGGCCGCTTCGTGGCGGTCGACGCCATCCGCGCCGGCGTGACCACGAGCCGAGGGCTCGGCCAGGTGTGGGGCGTCGGTGCCATCGTGGTCGGTCTCGTGAGCCTCGTGCAGTCCTTCGACGACCCGCTGGCGGCCCGCGGTCCCGGACTCCGCTCGACCGACCTGTCGCTCAGCCTCGGCCAGTACAACCTGGTGGGCGGCTTGGTCCTGATCGCCGCCGGCACGCTCCTCGTGGTGGCTGCGCGGGGCGGTCCGCGAGTCGCCGCGCAGGCCGCCACCGTCGTCGCGCTGGTCGGAGCGCTGTCGCTGACCGCGCAGCTCGGATTCTCCGATCCTGTCCTCGGTGGCACGGCGACCTCGGCCGCCTTCCTGTACTCGCTCGCCCTCGTCGCCGGGTTCGCCGGCTTCGGCGCGGCGCGGTCGACCCCATCCACATCCATGCCGCACGCCGGAGGCGCTCGATGAACCAACCCCACGACATCACCACCCAGGTCGGACGACGCACGTTCCTGCTCGGCTCCTCCGGACTGCTGCTCCTGGCCGCCTGCGGCACGGACGAGAAGTCCGGCTCCACGTCCACCGCCGCTCTCGGCATCTCCGCCATCCCGGACCAGGACCCCGAGCTGCTCAACCGGCTCTACCCCGACGTCGCCAAGCGGTTCGCCGAGGCCACCGGACTCAAGGTCAACTACCGCCCGGTCACCGACTACTCCGCGGTCGTCCGTGCCTTCGAGGTCGGCGACATCCATCTGGCCTGGATGGGCGGCCTCACCGGGGTGCAGGCCCGAGCCCGCGTCGACGGGGCCGAGGCCATCGCGCAGCGAGACATCGACGCCGACTTCCACAGCCTCTTCATCGCCACCAGGAAGTCCGGCATCAAGCCGTTCGACGCGGTCGAGGGCCTCAAGGAGGTCGCGGGTCACACCTTCACCTTCGGCAGCGAGACCTCGACCTCCGGGCGCCTGATGCCGGAGTACTTCCTGCAGGAGTCCGGGCTCGACCTCGCGGAGCTCAAGGGGTCCCCCGGGTTCTCCGGCTCGCACGACGCGACGATCGAGGCGGTGGCCTCGGGCAGCTTCGAGGTCGGCGCCGTGAACGAGCAGGTCTGGACGGCCACCCAGGACGCCGGCGAGGTCGACCTCGGCAACGTCGTCGTCCTCTGGCGAACCCCGGGCTACGCCGACTACCACTGGCTGGCCCGACCGGATCTCGACGAGACGTTCGGGTCCGGGACCACCCAGAAGGTCACCGATCTGCTGTTCGGCCTCGATGTGTCGAAGCCGGACGACGCGGCCATCCTGGAGCTCTTCGGCGCGAAGTCGTTCGTCCCGACGAAGAACTCGAACTACGACCGGATCGAGGCCGTCGCCGACGAGCTGGGGCTGCTGGCGTGAGCACGGCGGCGCCGGTGGTGCGGCTGCACGGGGCCGGCCGCCGATTCGGGTCGCACGAGGCACTGCACGACGTCGACCTCGTCATCGACGAGGGTGAGCAGGTCGCCGTCCTCGGCGCGAGCGGCGCCGGCAAGAGCACCCTGCTCGCCCTGCTCAACGGATCGCTGTCGGCGAGCAGCGGACGGGTCGAGGTGTTCGGCTCCGACCTCGCGACCCTGGCACCCGGCGGACTGCGCAGGGTTCAGCGTCGCATCGGCACGGTCACGCAGCGACTCGACCTCGTCGAACAGGTGCGGGTGCTGCACAACGTCAGCGCCGGGCGCCTGGGCACGTGGAGCACGTGGCGAGCCGTGGTGGCTCTGGCCTGGCCGCGCCCCGACCCCGCGATCGTCGGCGCGCTGCGTCAGGTGGGCATGGAATGGGCCCTGCACGAGCGCACCGAGCGGCTCTCGGGAGGCGAACGGCAGCGCGTGGCCATCGCCCGTGTCCTCATCCAGCGGCCCGAGCTGATGCTCGCCGACGAGCCCGTCTCGTCGCTCGACCCCGCCCGGGCGGCGGAGATCCTCGGGCTGCTCAAGAAGCCGGCCGCGGACGCCACGTTCGTGGTCAGCCTGCACCAACCCGAGCTGGCGCGACAGCACTGCACGCGGGCGATCGGCCTGCGGGAGGGACGCATCGCCTTCGACGTCCCGGTGGAGCAGCTCGACGACACCGTGCTCGCCGACCTGTACGCCCTGACCTGACCGGTCCGACATGACCGACCAGCTGATCCGCGAGCCCGTCGACTCCCCGGCAGGCACCTCCGGACCGGCCGTGCGCACCACCGGCCGCACCGTCATGACGCGCCGCATCGTCGCGATCCTGCTCGTCGTCGTGCCGCTGACGTGGGCGACCCAGCGGTCGATCGCCGGTGGCACCGGCCTGGTGAACCGCGGCGGCCTCGCCCTCCTCGACGACCTCGCCGCGACCGTGCTGCACCCGTCACTCGACGCCGGCTTCCTCGCCCTGGTGCTCGATGCCGCGGTGATCACGGTCGTGTTCGCGGCGCTCGGAACCTTGGGCGCCCTGCTCATCGGCCTGGTCGGGGCCCTCGTGCTCAGCGACGTGGTGTGGCAGCACCGGCCGCCGTGGCCGATCCGGATGCTGCGGACGGCCCTGCGTGGTGCGCTCGTCGCGGCTCGTTCGATCCACGAGCTCATCTGGGCGCTGCTGCTGGTCAGCGTTCTCGGGCTCGATCCGCTCGTGGCGGTCCTCGCCATCGCCATTCCGTTCGGCGCGCAGACGGCCAAGGTGTTCGCCGAGACGCTGGACGGGGTGCCCGAGGGTCCTCTGGGCCTGCTCCGGAGCTCCGGGGCGCGACCCGCGCCGGCCATCCTCTACGGGCTGGTTCCCGGGGCCACGCCGCTGCTGCTCTCGTACTCGTTCTATCGCTTCGAGTGCGCGATCCGCTCTGCCGTCCTGCTCGGCGTAGTGGGCGTCGGCGGGCTGGGGCAGGAGCTCGTGGTCAGCCTGCAGTCACGGAACTGGGACGAGGTCTGGACGCTGGTGGGCGCTGTCCTGATCCTGTCCGCGATCGTCGACCTGTGGAGCACCCGGGTTCGGGCCGACATGGCCGTCGTCGCCTGCTCGGACTGGTCCAGCGGGCAGGACAGCCGGCGTTCGCGAGTTCCCCTTCCGGGGCGCGGCCCCGAGCGCGGCGAGACCTCGCGGTGGGCCCGCTGGTCCGCCGTTGCCCTGGTGCCGGGCCTGGTGGTCGCCTGGCTCGCCTCCGGCGTCTCGCTGGCGGGCCTGACCTCGTCCCGGACACGCGAGCTGACGGGTCGGCTGCTGGGCGACATGTGGCCACCGGCCCTGCCCTCCGGCAGCTGGTCGGTCCTGGGGGCGGGGGTGCTCGACACCGTCGCGATGGCGGTGCTGGCGATGGCCGTGGCGGTGGTCATCACCCTGCTCGTCGGCCCGTGGGCGTCCCGACCGCGCCGCGGCTCGTCGGACGAGCGGTCCGGAGGTCCGCTGAGGTGGGTGCGGTACCTCACCTGGTGGCTCGCTCGGATGGTTCTGCTCGTGCTGCGATCGGTTCCGCCCACGATCTGGGCGATCGTCGCGCTGCTCGCCCTGTTCCCCGGCATCCTTCCCGGCGCACTGGCGTTGGGTCTCTACACGGGCGGCATCCTCGGGCGGCTGGTGGCCGAGGCCTGGGAGAGTGTCGACTCCCGACCCCGCGAGGCACTGCGCCTGGCCGGCGTCGGCAAGACGGTGGCCGCCGTGGCCGCGACGACACCGCCGTCGATGCACGCCCTGCTCACCTACACGCTCTACCGATTCGAGATCTGCGTGCGCGACACGGCCGTCGTGGGGGTCGTGGGAGCCGCCGGCCTCGGTCGGCTGTTCGCCGAGAACCTGGCGGTGTTTCGATTCCCGGTGGTCACCAGCCTGCTGCTGGCGTCGTTCGCGGTCAGCGTGGCGACCGAGGTGCTCGGACGTCGCCTGCGCACGGCGATGCGAGCGACGTAGTGCATCGCTCGCGGCCACCCGCGGTCGCGAGTCGTGACGCCAGCCCCCCGGATTCGTTGATGGCTCCATGACCCGGATCCTGCGCCTGCTTCCCACCCTCGCACTCGTCGCAGGGACCACCCTCGTCGCGATCCCGGCCGCCGCCGCCACGTCAACCGGGCCCCCGCTCACGGTGCCGAAGGCCACCATGGACAGCGCCCTCACCTGCACCCCCGACCTCAAGGCCGGCAAGGAAGCGCCGGTGCTGTTCCTGCACGGCACGACCTCGAGCTCGAAAGCCAACTGGTCGTGGAACTGGGTCCGCGCCATGGACGCCGCCGGCCGACCCCACTGCGAGCTCGACAGCCCGCGCGGCGGCACCGGCGACATCCAGGTCTCTGCCGAGTACGTCGTGAACGCCATCCGGGTCATGCACCAACGAGCCGGCCGGAAGATCAGCATCGTCGGGCACAGCCAGGGCGGCATGGTCGGACGCTGGTCGCTGAAGTACTGGCCCGACACGCGGGCCATGGTCGACGACTACGTCGGTCTCGCCAGCTCCAACCACGGGTCGACGTCGGGGAACTCGTCGTGTGCGCTCCAGCGCGGCTGCTCGGCGGCCACCTGGCAGCAGAGCGCCGGATCGCGCTTCCTCACCGCGCTCAACTCCGGGCCGGAGACGTTCCCCGGCATCAGCTACACCGTCATCGCCACGCGGTACGACGAGATCGTGGCCCCCGCCACGGCCGGATTCCTGCGGCCCGCCGCGAACGTCACCAACACGACGGCGCAGGACATCTGCCCGCTGGAGATCGTCGAACACTTCGGCATGGCCTACGACAACGCCGCCTGGCTGGTCGGCATCGACGCGCTGACGCACCGCGGCCCGGCCAAGGTGTCGCGCGTTCCGCGGGCCACGTGCGGGATGCCGACCATGCCGGCGGTCAACGTCGCGACGTTCGCCGTCGACGCCGCCGCAGCGATGGCCGTGACCGCGCAGAACACGATGGGCGCTGAATCCCTGCCCGCCGAGCCGCCGCTGCGCCCCTACGCGCGCTGACTACTCGGGCCCGGCACCCCGGGTCTTCGGTGCGCCCCACCGGGTGGGCATCTCCGGTGCCGGTGCATGCTCGGACTGGGTGGCCGGCGCCGCGCGCAGGCGGCGGGACAACCGACCGGCCCACGGACTGGCCGTGGCACCGTGCGCGTAGACGCTGAGCAGGATCGTGACGGTGGCGGCGACGAAGATGGTGTCGGCGCGCGGACTGTCGAGCTCGTCGAGCACGATCAGCGCGAACAGGATCGAGGCGAGTCCGCGTGGGCCGAACCAGCCCGCGAACAGCCGGGTCTCGACCAGGGTGCCGGATCGCCACAGGGCGACGAGCACCGGCAGCATCCGGATGGCGGTGAGGCTGAGGACGGCGTAGGTGACGATCTCCCAGCTGAGGTGGGCCAGGGCCGGTCCGGCGAACTCGGCCCCGAACAGGGTGAAGGTGACGGCATTGAGCAGCTGGCCCTCGTCCTCGGTGAAGTCCTGGATGCCCTCGCACTGGTCGCGGGCCACGACACCGAAAGCCATGCCGGCGGTGAACGCGGCGATGAAACCATTGCCGTCGAGGGCTTCCGCACCGGCGAACGCGGCCGCAGCGATCGCCAGCGTGGCCAGCTGTCGAAAGACTCCCTCGACCTGCCCGGCCACTGAGCGCCGCCGCAGCAGAACGCCGGCGAGCAGACCGCTCCCGATACCGATGAGCAACCCGAACCCCAGCTGACGGGAGACGAACCCGCCCCAGACCTCGAGCCCGCCCGCCTCCGCGGCGGCCAGCGCGAGGCAGACCGTCACGACGGGCACGACGATGCCGTCGTTGAGCCCGCTCTCGACGTTCAGGGCCTGCCTGATCCGGACGGGAAGGCGCAGGTCGCTCACCACGGCCTGGCCGAGTGCGGCGTCGGTGGGTGCCAGGACGGCAGCCAGCAACGCCGCCTCCGGCAGCGTGAGCTCCGGGAAGACCAGGACAGCCACCGCGGTGCCGGCGACGAAGGTGAGCGGGAGCCCGACGCCGAGCAGCCGGACCGGCAGCCCGGCCTCGCGCCGCAGCTGTCGCAGGTCGATGCGCACGGCGTCGGTGAACAGCACCAGGACCAGCGTGGCCTCGACCAGGATGGAGACACCCTCGCCCTCGAGCGGGAGGTCGAACCAGCCGAGTCCGTGACTTCCGACCGCGAGCCCGAAGGTGGTGAAGACCATCGGTCCGGTGACCGGGGACATGGCGAGTCGCGTCGACACCAAGGCGAAGCCGTACACGACCGCGGCAATCAGCAACAGCTCGATCACTGGCGCGTCCCTTCGTTCAGATCAGAAGAAGTCCCCCGCAGCGGCGCCGGACGGTTCGGCGTCGCGGGCCATCGGGGTGAACCGTGAGTAGTGGCCCTGGAAGCTGACGGCAACCCGGTTGACCGGGCCCGAGCGGTTCTTGGCCACGATGATGTCGGCCTCGCCGGGACGCTCGGACTCGCCGTGCCCGTGGGCGTCCGGACGGTTGAGCAGCATGACGATGTCGGCATCCTGCTCGATCGAACCGGACTCGCGCAGGTCGGACAGCTGAGGGGTCTTGTCGGTGCGCTGCTCCGACCCACGGTTCAGCTGGCTGATGGCGACGACCGGGATCTCCAGCTCCTTGGCCAGCAGCTTGATCTGCCGGGAGAACTCCGAGACCTCGACCTGCCGGTTCTCGACCCGTTTGCCCGAGGTCATGAGCTGGAGGTAGTCGATGACCAGGAAGCCGAGGTCGTGCTGCTTCTTGATGCGCCGGGCCTTGGAGCGGATCTCGGGCATCGTCATGTTGGGCGAGTCGTCGATGATGATGGGGGCGCCCTGAACACGCGGCATGACCGCGCCGATGGCGTCCCACTCCGGATCGGTCATGCCGCCGCCGCGCATGTGGTGGATGGCGACCTTGGCCTCGGCGGACAACAGGCGCATGGCGATCTCGGCGCCGGTCATCTCCAAGGAGAAGATGGCCGACGCGACGCCCTGCCGGATGGAGGCGGCCCGGCAGAAGTCGAGCCCGAGCGTGGACTTGCCGACGCCCGGCCGTGCCGCGACCACGATCATCTGGCCCGGGCGGAACCCGGTGGTCAAGCGGTCGAGGTCGGGGAAACCGGACCCGAGACCGGCGATGTCGCCGCGGCCCTGGTGGCTGTCGATCTCCTGGATCGTGAGGTCCATCAGCTCGGAGACGGGACGGTAGTCGTCGGTTCCGCTCGCGCCGTCGACGTCGAGGATCTCCTTCTGGGCGCGGTCGACGACGTCGGCGATCTCGCCCTGCTCGGCCCAGCCGAACCCGGCGATGCGCTGCCCGACCTCGATGAGCCGGCGCAGGATGGCCTTCTCGCGCACGATGTCGGCGTAGAACTCGACGCTGGCCGCCATGGGGACGCCCGCGACGAGCGTGTGCAGGTACGGCGCCCCGCCCACCCGCGCGAGCTCACCGCGGCGCTGCAGCTCTGCGGCGACGGTGATGGCGTCAGCCGGCTCGCCGCGGTTCGCGAGGTTGACGATCGTGTCGAAGACCGACTCGTGCGCCGGGCGGTAGAAGTCGCGCCCCTGGAGGACGTCGGCCGCCGGGTCGATGGCCTGCTTGGAGAGCAGCATCGCCCCCAGCACGCTCTGCTCAGCGGCGACGTCCTGCGGGGGAACCCGTGCCCCGGGTGCTTCCTCGCCGGCGTCGGGACCTGCTGCGTAAAGATCCGCGACACTCACCGCACTGCACTCCTCTGCACCCCGCCCACGCTAAGGGGCGACACCGACAACTTCGGACGGTCGCCTCCGCGGCGTGTGCTCGTCACAGCGGGTTCGTCGCGGGGGGCCGACGCGTCACAGTAGGCCTCTCGCGGAGCCGGGTGAAAGCCCACGCCCCACAGGGGGTGTGCGCGACCTGTGGAAAACGCCGAGGACGGTGTGCACAGTCGGTGGACGCAGGTGTGGACAGCTTCGACCGACCGAGCGATGTCGACACTGTGACCTGCACGTTCATGGTCCACACCATGTGGAGCAAAGAAATCTCAGACCAATGTCCGCGGGCTACGACTCCCAGATCGACAGGTCGACAAAGTCGCCCGCAGCACCCTCCGCCAGGCCTCCATCCACAGGCCACCGGCAGCGTCATCCTCGATGAGGCTCGCCCGTCCGGGGCCCCCGGCACTCCGGATAGCACAATGCAGGCATGTCGAGCCCGTTCCCGCTCCACGACCAGCGGCTGAGGGCCACGGCGTGAGGGGATTCGACGACCTCGATCGCCGGATCCTCACGGTCGCGGTGCCGGCGTTCCTCGCGCTGGTCAGCGAGCCGCTGATGCTGCTCGCCGACACGGCGATCATCGGCCATCTCGGCACCACGGAGCTCGGCGGCCTGGCCGCTGCCTCGGTCGTGCTCACGACGGTGGTCGGGCTGTGCATCTTCCTCGCGTACGGAAGCACCGCGGCTGTCGCCCGTCGGCACGGAGCCGGGCGGGCGGGCGAGGCCTACGGATTGGCCCTGGGTGGCTTGTGGCTGGCTCTCGGCCTCGGCTTGGTGCTGGGGGCGGGGACCGCCGTGCTGTCGGGCCCCTTGAGTCGGGCGCTGTCGAGCTCGGACCCGGTGGCCGCGCAGGCCGACCGCTACCTGCTCATCTCGGCATCCGCCATTCCGGCGATGCTCCTCGTCCTGGCAGCCACCGGCGCGCTCCGCGGCGTGCTGGACCTGCGCACCCCGCTCATCGTGGCCGCCGTCTCCAACACGATCAACGTCGTGCTCAACGTCGTGCTGGTCTATGGTCTCGACCTCGGCATCGGCGGCGCGGCCGCCGGAACCGTGGCCGCCCAGTGGATCGCGGCGATCTGGCTCGGAGTGGTCGTCGTCCGCCGAGCCCGGGCCGCGCGAGCGTCGGTCCGTCCTCGCATCGGGGCGGTGGCGCGGGCCGGGCGGGACGGCGTCCCGCTGGTCGTGCGGACGGTGACGCTGCGCGCCTCTCTGGTGCTGGCCACGGCGGTCGCGGCCGATCTCGGCGACGTTCCACTCGCGGCGCACCAGGTGGCCATGTCGATCGTGACGTTCCTGGCGTTCGGGCTCGACGCGGTGGCCATCGCGGGGCAGGCCCTGACGGGTCGAACCCTCGGCGCGAGCGACGCCGCCGGCACGCGCGCCCTCACCCGTCGGATGGTCGGCTGGGGTCTGGGCACCGGCGTGGTCGCCGCAGTCCTGCTGGCTTCCGCGTCTCCGCTGCTCGCCCGGCTCTTCAGCCCCGACGCCGCCGTGCAGAGCGCACTCGTCCCGGCGCTGCTGGTGGTCGCACTCATCCAGCCGCTCTCGGGCGTCGTGTTCGTCCTGGACGGGGTGCTGATCGGCGCCGGCGACGGCGCCTACCTCGCCTGGGCCGGGCTGGGCGTGCTGGCCGTCTACGCCCCGTTCGCCCTGGCCGTCGGCGTTCTCGACGCGGGCTTCACCTGGCTCTGGGTGACCTACGGTGCCTTCATCGCAGCGCGGCTCGTGACGTTGTGGCTGCGCCAACGAAGCGACCGCTGGATGGTGCTCGGCGCGTGACGTCACCTACTTCTTCGTCGTGAATCCGACCCTCGTGAAGTCGGCCTCCTCGAACGTTGCCGCGCCGTAGTTCACGAGTCCACGCCGCACGACGACGACCTCCGGGAGAACCGCCAGCGGGACGACGACCGCCTGGTCGAGGAGAGTGGCGTCGAGCTCGTGGATGGCGTTGGCGCGCTTCTTGGCGTTCACCGTGCGCGAGGCCTTGTCCCAGAGCGGCCGGGCCTTGCGGGCTGCCAGACCGGTGAAGTTCTGCGGGGAGTCGACCGGGCGGAACCGCGGCTCGGCGAGCTCGACCGGGAAGGGCGATGCCGGCCAGGTGAAGGTGACCAGGTCGAAGTCGAGCGGGACGACGGTCGAGGCGAAGAAGGACGACGACTTCACCGTGGGCGTCTTGACGGTGATTCCGACCGCCTTGAGATCGTCGGCGATCGCCCGCGCGCGATCGGCGCTGCTCGGAGTGCCGGACGGCACGGGGAGCGTGAGCGTGAGCGGCTTGCCCTTCCGGGTCGCCTTGCCGTCCTTCTGCGGGTATCCGGCCTTGGTGAGCAGGGCGCGAGCGCGGTCCGCCCCGCCCTTGATGGACGTCGCCGCGACATCGCGGTAGCCCTGCTGGCCGGGCACGAGCAGGAGGCTCCCGGCCGTCCGACCCGGTGCCCCGACCGGCTCGGCGACGGATTCGGCCAACGAGGACCGGTCGAGCGCGGCGGCGACGGCACGACGCACGCGCACGTCCTTGAGCGGCCCACGGCCCCCGTTGAGGGTGAGATGGGACCACGCTCGGCCACCCGCGCGCTGCACGGAGCCGGCCTCCTTCGCGGACTCGTAGGTGCTGGGGTCGACATCGACGGCGTCGAGCTCGCCCCCCGCGAAGGCCTTGGCCTGCACGTCGGGCTCCGCGATGCGCCAGACGACCCGGTCGAGCCGCGGTGCGCGCCCCCACCAGCGGGGATTGCGCTTCTCGGTGATGGTGCCCGTCGTCGTGTCGATGGACGCCACGACGAACGGACCGTTGGACGGAACTGCCCGGGACCGGAAACCCTGGTTGAAGGCCTTCTTCCGGGTCGAGACCTCCGCCGGCAGCCGCGGATAGACGAACCGCGGCCAGTCCGCGCGCGGGGTGCCGAAGGTGACGGTGTACTCGAACCGGTTGCTGCCCTTCTTCACCGTGATGTCGTCGTAGCCGTCGGTGGAGGCCACCTCCAGACCGGCGACACGGCCACTCATCGCCCGCCGGAACGCGGTCATGTCCTTGGCGGTGATGGGCGTGCCGTCCTGCCAGACCGCATCGCGGTTGAGGCGGACCCGAACCGTCAGAGGCGATCGGTCGATGACGTCGACGGACCGCGCGTAGTCGGGGTCGACACGCCAGCCGCCGTCGGCGACGATGCGCACCGCACTGCCGGTGGTGGGCGCCAGCACCTTGATGGTCTCCGGAGCGGCGATGCCGTCGGCGTGGACCGGGTTGAACGTCTTCGGCAGGGCGCCGACGGCCAACCGCAGCGTTCCGCCGTCAACGACGGCATCCGGCTCGGCCCGGCTCCAGGCCGTCGCGGGCAACCCGTCGTCGGCCCCTTCGACGGGCCCGCTGCTCGACGGAGCCGCGTCGTCTCCGCCGAACCACGAGCAGCTGCCCAGGAGCAGCACGGCTCCCAGAGCAAGTGCTCCGCGCTGGGTGAGGTGGGCTCGGGTCATGGTGTCCGGATCGACGCACGGTCTGACGGTGCCCACCCACCGCGCGGCTGTCGCCGCGGGCCCTGCGTGACGAGGCCGACCTACTTGGCGGCGACCACGTTGAGTCGGACCTTGGCGCTCACCTCGGGGTGGACGCGGACGGCCACCTCGTGTGATCCCAGGGCCTTGATGGGGTTACCGACCTCGATGCGCCGCTTGTCGACCGATGCGCCGCTCTCCGAGAGCGCGGCGGCGATGTCGGAGACCGTGACGGCCCCGAACAGGCGACCGCCCTCGCCGGCGCGGGCGCCGACGTTGACCGGTTCGGCCTCGAGCCGGCCCTTCAGCTGCTGGGCCTCCTCGAGGTCGTGGATGGCATGCGCGTCGCGGGCGGCCTTGATCGACTCGACCTGCTTCGCGCCGCCCTTCGTCCAGCGGATGGCGAAGTGGCGCGGCAGCAGGTAGTTGCGACCGTAACCGTCCTTGACATCGACGATGTCGCCGGGCTCGCCGAGGTTCGAGACCTCGTGCGTGAGGATGAGCTTCATCTGCGTCCTGCTTTCAGCGGGTGCTCGACGTGTACGGAAGCAGCGCCATCTCGCGGGCGTTCTTGATCGCCTTGGCGATCAGTCGCTGCTCCTGCACGGTGACACCGGTGACTCGGCGGGCGCGGATCTTGCCGCGGTCCGAGATGAACTTGCGCAGCAGCGCGGTGTCCTTGTAGTTGATGCTGGTGACTCCGGCGGCCGAGAGCGGATTGCTCTTCTTCTTCGGCTTTCGGATGACTGGCTTGGGCATGGTTCTCCTCGTGCGAAAAGTGGGGTGGTGCTCAGAACGGGGGTTCGTCGGTCGAGCCGCCGCCGCCCCAGGCGTCGCCGCCTCCCTGTGCGGGAGCCGACCCTCCCTGGGCGGGCTGCTGTGACCACGGGTTGGCGTTGCCGCCGCCCTGGCCACTGTCGGGGAAGCCGCCGCCACTGCCACCGCCGGAACGGCTGGCCTTGGTGACCTTGGCCGTGGCGAACTTGAGCGAAGGCCCGATCTCGTCGACGTTGATCTCGACGCTGGTGCCCTTGGAGCCGTCCTGCCGCTCGAAGTTGCGGATCTTCAGGTTGCCCGTGACGATGACGCGCTGACCCTTCTGCAGGGACTCCGCGACGTTCTCGGCCAGCTGGCGCCAGGCTGCGCAGCGCAGGAAGAGCGCGTCGCCGTCCTTCCACTCATTGGTCTGCTTGTCGAAGGTTCGAGGCGTCGACGCAACGGTGAAGTTGGCCACCGCGGCACCGGAGGGCGTGAACTTGAGCTCCGGGTCGTCGGTGAGGTTGCCGATGACGGTGATGACGGTTTCGCCTGCCATGGCGCAGCCTTTCGGGTGGTGGGTGGTCGGTGTCCAGTGAACCGCACGGTCCGGACAAGCGCGAGGGCCCGTCCACACCGGAGTGCGGTCGCTACTTGATGTCTGGTCGCGTGACCTTGGTGCGGACGACCGACTCGTTCAGCGTGAGCTGGCGGTCGAGCTCCTTGACCGTGGCGGGCTCGGCCTTGAGCTCGATGACGGCGTAGATGCCCTCGGACTTCTTGTTGATCTCGTAGGCCAACCGGCGCTTGCCCCAGATGTCGACGTTCTCGATGCTGCCGCCGTCCTGGCGGACCACGTTGAGATAGGTGTCGAGACTCGGAGCGACTGTGCGCTCTTCGAGGTCGGAGTCGAGGATGACCATCACTTCGTACTGACGCAACGTCAAGGTGCGCCCTCCTTCGGTCTGAACGGCTGCGGACCATCCGCAGCAGGAGAGAGTCGCCCGTCGGGCAACCGGGCGAGTCTATCGGGGCTCCGCCCCGCCCGCCAAATCCGCGGGTCGCGGCTCGCGCGGGAGGGGCGCGGCGCTCGATAGGCTCAGGACATGGACTTCGAGGTCGTGACGCTGGTGGTCTCCCCCGTCCGGCGGTACGACGGGCGCCCGGCCGAGGGGCCGCGACCGTTCACCGGGGTCGAGACGGTCGACCACGTGCAGGTGCGGGCGCACCGCGGGCTGGTGGGCGACCGCTACTTCGGCACCCGGCACCAGTTCGCGGCCGTGACCTTCCTGGCGTCGGAGTCGATCGAGCGACTGGAGGGTGAGCTGCAGACCGGACCCTTCGACCCGGTCCTCGCCCGTCGCAACGTCATCACCCGGGGCCTCGACGTGGAGTCGCTCGTGCACACCGCGTTCACGATCGACGCCGGCGACGGACCGATGACGTTTCGCGCCCTCACCCGCGCCAACCCGTGCGCCTGGATGAACGGGGCGTTCGCCGAGGGTGCCCACCAGGCGATGCGCGGCCATGCCGGCATCCGCACCGAACCGCTGCACGACGGCATGCTGCGCGTCGGCCGGTTCACGCTCGTCGATGTCGTACCGCTCACGCCCGACGAGATCTCCCGCCGCCAGCGGGAGGCCGTCTCCTAGGTCGGAGCTCCCGTCACGCGTCGGACGAGACGGCCCAGAGGTTGACGCCGTCGGCGTCTCCGGCCCAGCGGTCGATCTCGGCCAGCTCTTCGTCGCTGAAGTCGGTGTTCTCGGCCGCCTTGAGGTTCTCGTCGAGCTGCTCGACCGACGAGACGCCGATGAGCGCCGACGTGACCCCGCCCGGGCGCAGCACCCACGCCAAGGCCATCTGGGCCAGGGTCTGGCCGCGGCGCTCGGCCACCGCCGCCAACCCACGCAGCCGTTCGCGGTTCTCGTCGTTGACGAGTCGTTCGTCGAAGGAGGGTCGGTCGGTGGCCCGGTCGACCGGCTCGTCGCCGAGGTACCGGTCGGACAACAAACCCTGGGCCAGGACGGTGAAGGCGATCGAGCCGAGGCCGTGCTCCTGCAGCACGGTGAGCAGCCCGCGCTCGACCCAGCGGTTGAGCATCGAGTAGGCCGGCTGGTGGATGACCAGCGGCGTCCCCAGCTCGCGGGCCACGGCGACCGCCTCCGCAGTGCGTTCCGGGGAGTACGAGGAGATTCCGACGTACGTGGCCTTGCCCTGCCGGACGGCGGTGTCGAGCGCACCGATCGTCTCGGCGATCGGGGTGTCGGTGTCGACACGGTGGGAGTAGAAGAGGTCGACGTGATCGACGCTCATTCGGGCCAGGGACGCATCCAGGCTGGCCAGGATGTACTTGCGGGAGCCGGCATTGCCGTACGGACCGGGCCACATGTCCCACCCGGCCTTGGTGGAGAGGATCATCTCGTCGCGGTACGGCGCGAAGTCGGTGCGCATCATCCGGCCGAAGTTCTCCTCGGCTGAGCCGTAGGGCGGGCCGTAGTTGTTGGCGAGGTCGAAGTGGGTGATGCCTCGGTCGAAGGCGTGGCGCAGCACCTCGCGCTGCGTGTCGAACGGGCGGTTGTCGCCGAAGTTGTACCAGAGCCCCAGCGACAGCGGCGGCAGCAGCAGACCGGAGTCGCCGACCCGGCGGTACTCCAGGTGCCGGTGCCGGTCCTCCGCCGCGACGTACGGGCGATGGGTCTCGGGGACGGGCTGGGCGTAGTACGCGTCTTCGCTCACCCGTCCACGCTACCGACCCACGGCCACCTCCGCGAGTGGCGCAAACCGGGCCCCGAGTGGCGGGCGGGGTCAGCGGAGGCGGGTGATCTCGACGTTCACGAAGAGCTCGGAGTCGCCGCGGGTGGAGTAGATGCCGCGCAGCGGCGGAACGTCGGCGTAGTCACGGCCGCGGGCGACGAGGACGTGCTGCTCGCCGACCGGGCGGGCATTGGTGGGATCGAACCCGACCCACTCGCCGTCCCACCACTCGATCCAGGCGTGCGACTCGCCCACGACGTCGTCGCCCACGACGGGCTCGGGCGAGGGGTGCAGATAGCCCGAGACGTACCTCGCCGGGATCCGGGCCTCGCGCAACGCGCCCAGCGTCAGGTGGGCGAAGTCCTGGCAGACGCCCGACTTCTCGGCCCACGCGTCCGCCGCAACCGTGGTGACCTCGGTGGCGCCCTGCACGTACCGGATGGTCCCGTACAGGAACGAGCACACCGCCTCGGCGTAGTCGGTCGGTGTCGCGGCTTCGGCACGCAGGGGCGCCAGCTCCGAGCGCAGGTCGTCGGACGGTCGGACCCAGTCGTTGAGGCCGAGGAACTCGCACCACTCGTCCTGCACGTCATCCAGCGCCTCCCACGGGCGCCGCTCCGGCCCGGCGTGCGGGACGCTCGTCTCCACGATGGACGTGGCCACCACGGTCAGCTCGGCGTGCGGCTCGTTGACCTCGAACGCGGTGACGGTGGACCCCCAGTAGTCGCGGTACTCCGAGGCCCATGGGGTGGGGGCGACCTCCAGGCGGGAGCGGAGCACCATCTGGTCGGTGGTGGTGAGGGGCGTCATGCGTGCCTCGTTGAACGAGGCCACGGCGCCCTTCTCGTACCGGTAGCCGGTGACGTGCTTGATCCGGAGCTGCATCAGAGCACCACCCCGCCAGTCCACTCGTACATGTCCCGATCGGCGAAGTAGCGGTTGCTGACCGCCTCGCTCGCGGCAGCGCAGCTGCGCTGCAGGCGCTCCATCTCCACCGGGAGGTCGAAGACGAGCTCGTCGAGCGGGCGGTACTCCAGCTCGGTGCGGGCCCGGCCCAGCAGCCGCTGGGCCTCGTCGCTGAAGCCGGAGCGCGGGCCGACGTTCGCGAGCTTGCCCAGCGCCTTCTCCGCCTCCGCGAGCGAGAACACGATCGAGCGCGGGAACCAACGGTCGAGCAGCAGGAACTCCGCGGCCTGCCGGTCGGCCTCGATGCCGCGGTACGCCCGGATGAACGACTCGTAGGCTCCGCAGGCCCGCAGCGTGGTGGGCCAGGCGACCTGCGGACCGGAGGCCAGGGCAGCGGTGGACATCAGCCGCGCGGTCATGTCGGCCCGTTCCAGGCTGCGCCCGAGGATGTAGAACTGCCATCCCTCGTCGCGCGACATCGTCTCCGCGGCGATCCCGGAGATCATCGCCATCCGGTGCCGGACCCAGGCGAACATGTCCGGCGGACGCAGCGACCGGGCCTGGCCGAGTCCGCGCCACGTGGTGTTGATGGCCGCCCAGATGTCGGTGGACAACGTCTCGCGGGCCCGCCGGGCGCTGTCGCGGGACGCGCCGATGGCGGCCGCGATGGACGTGCTGGACTCCGGGTTGTGGGCGAGCAGGTCCAGGATCATCCAGCGGTTCGGCGTGCCCTGGTACTCCTCGACGCCCATGACGGTGAGCAGCTGTTCGCAGGACGTGCGCTCGTCCATGCCGGGATCCTCGACGAGGACCTGCATCTGGACGTCGAGGATCCGAGCGGTGTCGTCGGCCCGCTCGAGGTAGCGACCGATCCAGAACAGGGACTCCGCGATGCGGCTCAGCACGGCGTCTCACCTCCCGGGGAGTCGGTCGACTGCTGCTGTTGCTGCTCCTGCATCTCCGGCCCGCGGCGGACGTCGAGGTCGGGACTCTGCTGGTGGGCACGACCCGCGGGAGCGGTCTGCACGCCTGGCGCCGAGCCCCGTGGCGCGTGATCGGGCTCGGCCGCCTCCTCGGCGGCAGCAGCCATCACCCAGGTGTCCTTCGACCCGCCGCCCCGGCTCGAGTTGACGATGAGCTCGCCCTCGGGCAGCGCGACCCGCGTGAGCCCTCCCGGGAGCACCCAGACGTCGTCGCCGTCGTTCACGGCGAACGGCCGGAGGTCGACGTGGCGGGGCCGGATGCCGTTCTCCACCAAGGTCGGCACGGTGGACAACGAGACGACGGGCTGCGCGATCCACGCCCGCGGATCGGCGTTGATCTTGCCGCGCAGCTCCTCGAGCTCGGCCTGGCTCGCGGCGGGGCCGATCACGATGCCCTTGCCCCCCGACCCGTCCACCGGCTTCAGGACCAGCTCGTCGAGTCGATCGAGCACCTCCTCGCGGTGGTCGGGGTCGCCCATGCGCCAGGTGTCGACGTTGTGCAGGATCGGCTCCTCGCTGAGGTAGTAACGCACGAGGTCGGGCACGTACGTGTAGAGCAGCTTGTCGTCGGCGACCCCGTTGCCGACCGCGTTCGCGATGGTGACGTGACCGGCGCGCGCGGCGTTGACGATGCCCGGCACGCCGAGCGCGGAGTCGGCGCGGAACTGGACCGGGTCGAGGAACTCGTCGTCGATCCGGCGGTAGATGACGTGCACGGGCTCGAGGCCGCGAGTGGTGCGCATCATCACGCGACCCGAGCGGCACACGAGGTCGCGGCCCTCGACGAGCTCGACCCCCATCGTGCGGGCGAGCAGCGTGTGCTCGAAGTAGGCCGAGTTGTAGACACCCGGGGTCAGGACGACGACGTTCGGGTCGCTGACGCCGGCCGGGGCCGCCTTGCGCAGCGCGGCGAGCAGCGTCTGCGAGTACTGGGACACCGGCCGGATGCGGTGATCGGCGAAGACCTCCGGCAGTGCGGCCGAGAGCGCGCGCCGATTGGTCATCACGTAGGAGACCCCCGACGGCACGCGGACGTTGTCCTCCAGCACCCGGAAGTCGCCCTCACCGTCGCGGATGAGATCGACTCCGGCCACGTGGATGCGGACACCGTTGGGCGGCTCGAGCCCGGCGACGACGCGGTGGAAGTGCGGCGACGTCATGACCACCGAGCGGGGCATGACGCCGTCGGCGAACAGCTCCGCGGGGCCGTAGACGTCGGCGAGGAAGGCCTCCAGAGCCCGGACGCGCTGCCGCACACCCTGGTCGACGTGGGCCCACTGCTCGGACTCGATCAGCCGGGGCACGATGTCGAGGGGGAACGGGCGCTCCTCGCCCTCGACGCCGAACGTGATGCCTTGGTCGAGGTAGGACGAAGCCAGGGCGTCGGCCCGGTGCCGAACTTCGTCGTCGCCCATCTGGAGGAACGAGTCGTGCACCAGGGCGTAGTTCTCCCGCACCGTCGACGCGTCCACGTCGGCCGCATGCGAAATCATCTCGTCGAAACCGACCACGGGCCCGTAGCCCTCGAAGAGATGTGTCTCGCTCACGCGTTCACCCTAGGTCGGTCGAGTATCAAGGATTCGTCACCCATGTCTACCGAAGTGCGTGCGAACCTGCAGCCCCGTGTCGTCCGGGGAGCCGACGGTCGACACACTGGGCCCGTGTCCTTCGACCGTCCGGACCTGCCTGCCGCCGCGCTTCCGCTCCCGAAGGCGGCGTCGCTCCTACGTGTTCAGCGACGGGTCTTCGCGATCGGGTTCTTCGCGGCCGCGGTCCACGCCGTGTTCGGTGTCATCGGCGCCGCCCACGTACTGGTCGGGCAGGGTCGGCACGATGACGCTGTGGGGCTCACCGTGATGTCCGGCGTCCTCGCCCTCCTCATCTACACGGTCGTGCGCACGATCCTCAGCGCTCGGTGGTGGTCACCGGCCTGGATCGCCCTCGCCGTGACCCCGACGCTGGCCGCCTCCATCTGGGTCGTCTGACCACCGTTCGAGCCGTCTTCAGCCGGATTCGAGGCCGATGAGGATACGCTTTCGCCAGAAAGGTGCGACCCATGGCGGATGCCTACGTCCTCGTGCTGAACGCGAGCTACGAGCCCTTGCAACGCGTCTCGCTGCGCCACGCGATCAAGATGCTCGTCCGCGAGGTCGCCGTGGTGGAGGAAGAAGCCGGCGGAACCTTCGGCCCGTTCCCCGTTCCCAAGGTCCTTCGGCTGGTGCGCTACGTCGTCGCGAAGTGGCGGCACCGCCGCGGCCACCTGTGCACCAAGTCGGCGATCAAGGCCCGCGACCGCATGTGCGTCTACTGCGGCGGATCGGCCGAGACGGTCGACCACATCGTGCCGCGGAGCCGCGGTGGTGGACTCACGTGGGAGAACGCCGTGGCCGCCTGCCTGCGCTGCAACCACCGCAAGGCCAACCGGACCCCGGCAGAGGCCGGCATGACGCTGCTCGTCAAGCCGGGTCCGCCACCGTTCGGCCTGGCGTACGCACGCAGCGCGGCCCAGCAACCAGCCTGAGGAGTCGACGTGGACCGCCTGACCACTGGTGAGAAGGCGCTGTGCGCGGTCTACGCGGTCCTGGCCCTGGCCGCGCTCGTCGGCACCCAGATCGCCCTGGTCCGCCACATCACCGGCAACGAGGGCGACGGCATCGGGGGCCTCGGCAACACCGTCGTCAACGCCGCCGCGACGTTCACGGTCATCGACCTGTTGGCCGTGGCCCTGGTCGGGCTGGTGTTCATGGTCGTCGAGGCGCGCCGGGTGGGCCTGCGCCACCTGTGGGTCTACGTGCTGCTGACCTTCGTGGTGGCGATCAGCGTCGCCCTTCCCTTGTTCCTGATCGCCCGGCAGGTTCACCTGGCCGGTCAGAGGCCGGCGCGGTCGTAGATCTCCTCGAGGGCATCGAGGTAGGCGCCGTCGTCGTCCCCGACACGGGCCCGTTCCCGTTCGGCGGCCGCGATCACCTCGTCCGCCACCTCGGCGTAGCGCGCGTTCCATCGTTCGGCGTCGATCTGCCAGTAGCCGCAGGTGGAGAAGTCTCGCTGCGGCCAGCCGAGCTCCCGGCGCAGGTACTTGCGCACTGCTCGGGTGGCGTGCGCCTCGCTGGCGACCCAGACGTACCGGTCGTCGTCCGGCAGGTCCCGCTCGCGCACGGCCGCCACGACGGCGTCGCCGATCTCGACCTCTCGGTCGACCACGACCCAGGTGACGTCGACGTCGGCCCCGCTCGGCAACGGCTGCTCGTCGGCCGCGTCCGTGACCACCACGACGACCTCGGCGCGCTGTCCGTCGACCAACCCGCGCAGGATCCGGGCCAGAGCCGGCAGACCGGGAAGGTCGCAGACGAGCAGCTGCCAGGCCGTGTCCGGAGCGGCCGCATACAGGCCCTGCGGGTCGATCAGACCGACCTGGTCGCCGGGGCGGCACCCGCTCGCCCACGCCGACCCGAGGCCGGAGTCGTGCAGCGCGACGTCGAGGTCGATCCGCACCTGTCCGTCGACGACGCGGTGGTCCGAGACGGTGTACACCCGGGCGACCGGCGCGACGCTGCCCTCGGGTTGACGGACCGTCCAGTCGTCGTCGATGTCCGGGAGCACGAGCACCTGGCCCGTGGGCGGGATGAACAGCCGGACGTACTCGTCGGGCACGTCGGTGGTCGGGTAGTCGGGTGGGACGTCCAACGTCACGGAGATCAGGTTCGGTGAGAGGTGATGGGACCCCCGCACGGTGGCGGCGTAGGTGCGCACGATCGGTCCTCTCCCCCTGCTCGACACAGCGCGAACGACGGTACCCGACCCCGCCCGGCGCCCGTTGGTAGCCTTCGACGCGTGACGTCATCACTGGAGGTCCGGGCCATCAGCGCTCCGGAGCACCTCGGTCACATCCGTCAGCAGGCATCCGTCAGCTTCCTGCAGACCCCGGCGTGGGCCGAGGTCAAGAACGAGTGGCGCGGGGAGTCCCTCGGCTGGTTCGACAACGGCCACCTCGTCGGGGTGGGGCTCGTGCTCTACCGCCAGGTCCCGCGCCTCAAGCGTTACCTCGCCTACCTCCCCGAGGGTCCGGCGATCGCCTGGACGGGGTCCGATCACCTGAAGCTCGACGACTGGCTCACCCCGCTTGCCGCGTACCTCAAGGGTCAGGGAGCGTTCGGCATCCGCATGGGCCCGCCGGTCGTCACCCGCCGGTGGCACGCCGCGACCATCAAGTCCGCCATCGCCGACGCCACCCTCAGGACGCTGGACGCCGTGCCGGCCGACTGGTGCGACGACGACGCCCTCGCCGTCGCGACCCGTCTCGGCGAGCTGGGCTGGCGCAAGGTGCCGACCACCGGTGGGTTCTCCGCAGGTCAGCCGCAGTACAACTTCTGGGTCCCCCTCGCCGACGTCGACGGCCCCAGGAGCGAGGACGCCGTGCTCGCCGCGATGAACCAGCAGTGGCGCCGCAACATCAAGAAGGCCGCGAAGGCCGGCGTCGAGGTGAGCCACGGCGAGCGATCGGACCTCGGCGCGTTCTACCGCGTCTACGCCGAGACGGCCGCCCGCGACGGTTTCACTCCACGTCCGCTGTCGTACTTCGAGCGCATGTGGGACGCACTCACCGCCGAGGACGACGGTCGGCTGACGCTCTACCTCGCCCACCACGAGGGCGAGCTGGTCGCCGCCACCACCCTGGTGCGGGTCGGCGCGCACGCCTGGTACTCCTACGGCGCGTCCACCACCGCCAAGCGCGACGTCCGCGGGTCGAACGCCGTCCAGTGGCAGATGATGCGTGACGCCCTCGCGGCCGGCGCCGACGTCTACGACATGCGCGGCATCACCGACACCCTCGACGCCGACGACTCCCACGTCGGACTCATCCAGTTCAAGGTCGGCACCGGGGGCGACGCCGTGGAGTATCTCGGCGAGTGGGACCTGCCGCTCAACCGGCCCCTGTACCTCGCGTTCCTCGCCTACCTGCGGAGGCGCGGATGACCTTCGACCTGGTGGTCGACGCGGCCCGGTGGCGTGGACACCTGGCCGGCGTCGTCGAGACCACCCCCGGTCTCGTCCCGGTCATCAAGGGCAACGGCTACGGGCTCGGCCGCGACCTGCTCGCCGACGAGGCCGTGGTGCTGGGCTGCTCCACGATCGCCGTCGGCACCTACGAGGAGGTGCCCGACGCGCTGCTCGCCTTCGACGGTGACGTCATGGTGCTCAGCCCCTGGCGCCCGTTCCTCACCGACGTTCCCTACGACGACCGCGTCATCCACACCGTGGGGCGCGTCGAGGACGTCGTGGCCCTCGCCCGTGGCGGCGACGCCGACCGCGTCGTGGTCGAGGGCGAGACGTCGATGGCGCGTCACGGCTTCGACCGGCACGAGCTCGCCGCCGCAGTGTCCGCGCTCGGCGACCTCAAGGTCGAGGGATTCGCCGTCCACCTGCCGATGGCGGGGGCGAATCTCGCCGAGGCGGAGGCATGGGCGGCCGCCCTCGGTGCGTCGCAGGTCGAGACCGACGTCCTGTTCGTGTCACACCTGTCCGACGGCGAGCTCGCCCGGCTCCGCGAGCGTCGGCCGAACCTCACCGTGCGTCCCCGCGTCGGCACGTCCCTGTGGCTCGGCGACCTGGGCGCGTTCGACGTACGCGCCAGGGTGCTCGACGTGCACCATGTCAGCCGGGGAGAACGCGTCGGGTACCGCCAGCGGCCGATGCCGCGTGACGGCTATCTCCTCGTGATCGCCGGCGGCACCAGCCATGGGCTCGGCCTGGAGGCGCCGCGGCCGTCCGGCAGCGCGCTGCAGCGGGGCAAGACGTTCGCCAAGGGTGGCCTGGAGGCAGCCGGTTTCGCCCTGAGCCCGTTCACCATCGACGGGAAGCAACGCTGGTTCGCCGAGCCGCCGCACATGCAGGCCAGCCTGGTCTTCCTGCCCGGCACGGCCCGCGCCCCCGACATCGGCGACACGGTGCGGGCAGCCGTGCGTTACACCACGACGACGTTCGACTCCGTCACGCTCGACTGAACTCGGACCTCAGCTCACCGCACCGACTACTCGCCCGGTGGCTTGGGTGGCTTGGGTGTCTTGTCTGGCTTGGTGGGTGGCTCCGTGGGATCCGTCGTGGGGTCGCCGCCGCCGTTCCCGCCGCCCCCACCGCCCTTGTCCTTCTTCTTGGGCTGCTTCTTCTCGACGCACGCGGTGCGGGAGTCGTTGAGCGTCTCGTCCTTGCCGCAGCTCGGCACCGGCGTGTAGACCTGACCCTTGGTGCCCCGGAGGTTGCCCGGCGGCACGAACTCGCCGCAGTTCGCGGGGTCGATCGCCGCGTCCATGTAGGCCTTGAACGTCATCGCCGGGAACGTGCCGCCATAGAAGGGCAACAGGTAGTTCTCGAGGTCCTCGTTGCCGACGCCGCGGTTGTACATCACCGCGGTCGCCATCTTCGGGGTGTACCCCACGAACCACGAGGACGAGACGTGCTGGTCCTCGTTGGTTCCGGCTGTCGCCGTTCCGGTCTTGCCGGCGGTCGGGCACAGAGTGCGGGCCCGGCTGCCGGTGCCGGCCGCCCCGGAGTCGACCACCTTGCGCATCGCGGCGATCGCGTCTCCCGCGACGTCCTCGGGGATCGCCTGCTCCACCTGCTTCTTGTGCTTGTGCAGCTCGGTCCCGGACCGGTCGCTGACCGAGTCGATGACGTACCACTCGGCGCGCTTGCCGCCGGCGGCCAGCGTCGCGTACGCGTTCGCCATGTCCACCGGTGCGACCGGCACGTAGCCCAGTGGGGTGACGGCTGCGCCCGGATCGAACTTGTCGAGCGCCGACTGCGGGATCCCGGCCTCGAGCGCGGCCTCACGGATCTTCTCGGTGCCGACGGAGATGTCCGAGTCGGCCGTGCCGGCCTCGCTGCCGGAGCCGGAGAGCTTCTGCGTGAGGTCGACGTAGGCGGTGTTGATGGACTTCTGGGTGGCGCGCTCGAGCGTGACCGGGCCGAACGACTGGCCCCCGCTGTCGCCCTGGTTCTCGATCTGGTCGCTGCCGATCCTGAGCGGGGAGCTGCCGTTGAGCCTGGTGCGCAGGCTGAACCCGTCCTCGAGCGCCGCGACGAGGGCGAACGCCTTGAACGTCGAGCCGGGCTGGGTGCCGACGGTCGCCCAGTTGATCTGGCTCTTGAGGTAGTCAGGCCCGCCGTACATGGCGCGGACCGCACCGGTGCCGGGCTGCACGGACACCAGCGCGGTGTGCAGCTGCTTGAGACCGCCGGGCTGCACGGCCTTGACCGCTCGTACCGCAGCCTTCTGCTTCTGGTACCCGATCGTGGTGACGATCTTCAAGCCGCCGCCGAGGACCTGGGAGTCGGTGAACTCCAGCTGACGCATCTTCTGCTGCACGAGACGGAGCAGGTAGCCGTTGCTGCCCTTGAAGCGGTTGTTGTCCTTCTGCTTGGCGAACTTCGGCAGCTTGTCCTGGGCCTTGGCCCGCTCGGCTGCCGTGATCGCGCCGGACTTGGCCATGCCGTCGAGGACGTAGTTGTACCGCGGGAGCATGTTGTCGCGCCCGCCCTTGGTGTACGGGTCGTAGAAGGACGGCTGGTTCAGGATCGTCGCGAGGGCGGCGGACTGGGTGTACGAGAGCTTGGACGACGACGTGTCGAAGTAGGTCTGCGACGCGACCTCGACACCGTAGGCGCCGTTGCCGAAGTAGATGGTGTTCAGGTACCCCTCGAGGATCTCCTGCTTGCTCCGCTTGTTGTGGATCTTGATCGACAGGATCGCCTCACGGATCTTGCGGGTGTACGACTGCTCCTGCGAGAGGTAGAGGATCTTGACGTACTGCTGCGTGATCGTGGACCCGCCGCCGGTGATCTCGCGGCTCGTCGCGTTGTTGCGGGCCGCCCGGATGATGCCCTTGATGTCGATGCCACGGTTCGTGTAGAACGTGCGGTCCTCGGCGGCGACGACCGCGGCCTTCATCTCGTCGGACACCTCGTCCAGCTGGACGACCTCGCGGTCCTGCGTCGCGAACGTGCCGAGCTTGTGCTTGCCGTCGGAGTAGTAGACGTTCGTGGTCTCGGTCTTGAAGTCCGCGTTCGGGTCGGGAATCGAGATCAGCTGATAGAGCACGAAGAAGGTGACCGCACCCGTCAGGGCGCCCGTGACGGTCAGGGTGGCCATCCAGCGCAGGGTCTTCTGCCACCACGGACCGGTGCCGGAGATCTTGCTGGAGAGCCTGGTGATCGCGTTGTCACGACGCGGTTTGATCCGCTGATTCAAGGTGGTGAGTCCTTCGTGTGGTTCCCCCGGGATGAGGGCGCCCCGCGATGCAGGACGCCCGTTTCACTGCCCGTCATTCTGACGGACGAACCTGAGAGGAGGCCGAGCACCCCCCGAGACCGCGGGTGAAAGTCGGCGTGCGACTCGTCACATCGGCCCGGCTGGCCCCGATGTGCTCACTCGATGTATCGTTCCGATATACCAGTTCGCCATCACGGGGCTGGGAACCAAGCAAAGGCGGAACCTTCCATGACACGGCGCGGAGCGGCACTCGAGCTGGCAGTCCTCGGACTGCTGCACGACGCTCCCATGCACGGCTACGAGCTGCGCAAGCAGCTCATCGCCCTGCTGGGCTGGGGTCGGGTGCTGTCCTACGGCACGCTCTACCCGTGCCTGAAGGCGCTCGGCAAGGACGGTTTCATCGTGGCCGACGAACCCGGACCGAAGGCCTCTGACGCGGCCGTCCGTGGTCGCCGCAACCGGATCGTCTATCGGCTCACCGCAGAGGGCAAGGAGCGTTTCGCCCAGGCCCTCGAGGACTCGGGCCCGGCTGCTTGGGACGACGAGAGCTTCGGCGTGCGGTTCGCGTTCTTCGCGCGCACCGATTCGCCGACCCGAGTGCGCATCCTCGAAGGACGCCGCAGTCGGTTGGAAGAGCGTCTGGAGAACGTTCGCACGTCGACCCAGCGCGGTCGCAAGCGGGCGGACTCCTACACGCTGGAGCTGCAACGGCACGGGCTGGAGTCGGTCGAGCGTGAAGTGCGCTGGCTGAACGAGCTCATCGACCGCGAACGCTCGGGGGGTTACGGGGAGTCGGGCGACGAGCCGGCAGCCAGCACGGAACGACCAGACCAGCAGCAATGACCAGTAGTGGAGGAGAACCCATGGGTTCGGTACGAGTAGCCATCGTTGGCGTGGGCAACTGCGCCACGTCCCTGATTCAGGGCGTCGAGTACTACCGCGACGCAGACCCGCAGGCCAATGTCCCGGGACTGATGCACGTCAAGCTCGGCGAGTATCACGTCAGCGACATCGAGTTCGTGGCCGCGTTCGACGTCGACGCCAAGAAGGTCGGCTTCGACCTCTCGGAGGCGACCACGGCGAGCGAGAACAACACCATCAAGATCGCGGACGTCCCCCCGCTCGGCATCACGGTGCAGCGCGGGCACACCCTCGACGGTCTCGGCAAGTACTACCTCGAGACCATCGAGGAGTCCGACGCCCCGGCGGCCGACGTCGTGCAGGTGCTCAAGGACTCCCAGGCCGACGTCCTGGTGTCCTACCTGCCGGTGGGCTCCGAAGAGGCCGACAAGTTCTACGCCCAGTGCGCGATCGACGCGGGCGTCGCCTTCGTCAACGCGCTGCCGGTGTTCATCGCCTCCGACCCCGAGTGGGCCAAGAAGTTCGCCGACGCCGGCGTGCCGATCATCGGCGACGACATCAAGAGCCAGGTGGGCGCCACCATCACCCACCGCGTCCTGGCGCGTCTGTTCCAGGAGCGCGGCGTCGTCCTCGACCGCACGTACCAGCTCAACGTCGGCGGCAACATGGACTTCAAGAACATGCTCGAGCGCGATCGCCTGGAGTCGAAGAAGATCTCCAAGACGCAGGCCGTGACCTCGAACATCGATCACGACCTCGGCACCAAGAACGTCCACATCGGCCCGAGCGACTACGTGCAGTGGCTCGACGACCGCAAGTGGGCGTACGTCCGGCTCGAGGGCCGCGCGTTCGGCGACGTGCCCCTGAACATGGAGTACAAGCTCGAGGTCTGGGACTCACCGAACTCGGCCGGCATCATCATCGACGCGATCCGCGCGGCGAAGATCGCCAAGGACCGGGGCATCGGCGGCGCGCTGCTGAGTGCGTCCTCGTACCTGATGAAGTCGCCCCCCGAGCAGCGTCCGGACGACATCGGCCGCGCCAAGCTCGAGGCCTTCATCGCCGGCACCGAGGAGCGCTGACTCGAGTACTCGCGGCGCCAAAGGCGCTTGCGCCGGCACCGAGGAGCGCTGACCCTCGCCCCACCAGCCACCCCGTCCAGATGTGCGTGCTCGGGCACCGCATCTCGGCGGGGTCTGGTGCGTTCGGGCGCACATCGCGGTGGTCAGGCGCGGTCGGCCCACCACTCCGTGAGGGCCTGGGTCGCCTCGGCCTCGGTCATCGGACCGCGGTCGACGCGCAGCTCCAGCAAGTGACGGTAGGCCTCGCCGACGTCGCGACCGGGACCGATGTCCAGGATCTTCATGATCTGGTTCCCGTCGAGGTCCGGACGCATCGCGTCGAGCTCCTCCTGCTCCGCCAGCACCGCGATGCGCTCCTCGAGCTCGTCGTACGTGCGCTGCAGGCGGGCCGCCTTCTGCCGGTTCCGGGTCGTGCAGTCGGCCCGGGTCAGGATGTGCAGCCTCTCGAGCTGCGTCCCGGCATCGCGCACGTATCGACGGACCGCCGAGTCGGTCCACTCGCCCGACCCGTAGCCGTGGAATCGCAGGTGCAGCTCGACGAGCGTGGCCACCTGGTCGACGACGTCGTTGCTGAACCGCAGCGCCCGCAGCCGCTTGCGGGCGAGCTTGGCGCCCACCACGTCGTGGTGGTGGAACGTCACCGCACCACCGGGTTGAAACCGCCGCGTCTTCGGCTTGCCGATGTCGTGCAGCAGTGAGGCGAGCCGGAGCACGACGTCCGGAGCCGTGTCGAGCCGGTGCTCCAGCTCGATGGCCTGCTCGAGCACGATGAGCGAGTGCTCGTACACGTCCTTGTGTCGATGGTGCTCGTCCCGCTCCAACGCCAACGCCGGGAGCTCGGGCAGCATGTGCTCCGCGAGGCCGGTCTCCACCAACAGCCGAAGACCGTCGACCGGGCGGTCGGCGCAGACCAGCTTGACCAGCTCGTCGCGCACGCGCTCGGCGGAGACGATGTCGAGACGGTCGGCCATGGCCGACATCGCCGTGACGACCTCCGCGTGAGCGGTGAAGCCGAGCTGGGCGACGAAGCGAGCGGCCCGCATCATCCTGAGCGGATCGTCACCGAAGGAGATCCCGGCAGCCACAGGGGTCCGAACCACCCGCTCCCGGAGATCGTCCAGGCCGCCGAACAGGTCGACGAACTCGCCAGACGGGATCCGGACCGCCATCGCGTTGACGGCGAAGTCGCGTCGTGACAGGTCGCCGTCGAGGCTGGAGCCGAAACGTACTTGAGGCTTGCGGGAGGAGGCGTCGTACTCGTCGGACCGGTACGTGGTGACCTCCACGTGCAGGTTCCCGTGCCGCATCGCGATGGTGCCGTACTCGCGACCGACGTCCCAGATCGTGTCGGCCCAGCCGTCGACGAGCGCCTCGATCGTCTCGGGGAGCGCGTCGGTCGTGAGGTCCCAGTCCTGACCCGGACGGCCCATCAGCGCGTCGCGGACCGGTCCGCCGACGAGGGCCAGCTCGTGACCGGCCTCGGCGAACCGCCGGCCGAGGTCGACCACGGCGGGCTCGGAGCCGACCAGCTGGTCGAGGCGGGCACGCTGATCCAGCGTGAGAGCGGGGTGCGTGGACACGACCACACACTCTACGGTGGCCCGCCCCCGGCAGTCGGCCCGGCAGGCTGGTGCCGGAGGCGGCAGTCCGGCCACGTCTACCATGAGCGCGTGAGTCCCCGTCGCCGTGCCATGTCGAGTGCACTGGTGGCGGCGCTGCTGGCTCTCCCCCTGCTGGCCGTGGTCGGTTCGGCCCGACCGACCTCGGCGGCTGCCGAGCCCGATCTCGACGTCACCATCACCGCGGTGAGTCCCAGCCGCCTGAGCAAGGGCGACATCGTCACCATGTCGGGCACCGTCACCAACCGCGACGACCACGTCTGGGGCGACGCGCAGGCCTACCTCGTCGTGCCGCGGTCACCGTTCACCACCCGGAAGCAGGTCGAGGACGCCATCGCGAGCGGCGCCGTCTACACCGGCGAGCGAGTCATCGACCTGAAGTCGATCGACGAGCTCGGCGACCTCGAGCCGGGACGAACCGTCGAGTTCCAGGTCAAGGTCCCGTACCGCGCGCTCAACGTCTCCGGCACCCAGGGCGTCTACCCCATGGGAATCCAGATCCTCGGCACGGACGTCGACGGCACTCGGGACGCCGTGGCGATCGGCCGTGCCACCACGTTCCTCCCCCTCGTGACCGGCTCCCGTCCGCTGTCCGTCTCGGCGAGCATCGTCTGGCCGTTCCTGATGCCGACCTTCCGGAAGATCGGCGGCGACTACGCCGATGCTGCCGAGCTGGTCGAGCTCGTCTCCCGCGGTGGCCGGCTCCGCAACCAGCTGGACCTGGCCCGATCCGTCCGCGCCCGCGGGTCGACCCCGATCATCGACCCGGCTCTGCTGGTGGGGCTCGACGACATCAGTCGAGGACGACACCTGCCCGACGATCTCTCCCTCACCGATGCCGAGCGCGAGACGGTCACACGGTTCTTCGACGACCTCGTGGCCCTGGCGCAGCGCGACGCCACCTGGGTGCTCGGGTTCGACCGACCGGACGTCCTCGCCATCACCCAGTCCTCGGACGCCGGAGCGCTCAGCGCCGCGGTGGAGCGGGCGACCGCCAGCACGCTCGACCGCTACCAGCTCTCCGGCCGGCGGGTTGCCTGGCCCACGGAAGGCGGGGTCACCGGACCTCTGCTGTCCGCGCTGCGGGGCAACGGTGAGCAAGCCGTCGTGGTGCCGTCGTCGAGCCTGCCCGACTGGGAGCCGCGCGACGGGTCGCTCGTGGAGTACCAGGCACGGTCCGGCCCGATGCCCGTGCTGGTCGATGATGCTCTCGACTCGGGGGTTCCCGGCTCGACCACCATCGTGACCCTGCGGCAACGGCTGCTCAGCGAGGCGGCGCTCGCCTCGCTGCAGCGCCGCGCCGATCCGGAGTCGCGCGCGGACGCCGTCGCCCTCGTCGACCCGCTATGGGATCCCGGACCTGTCGGCGGTGAGGCGCAGCTCGACGCGGTCTTCGACGCACCGTTCGTCGCCGGTGCCGGCCTGGAGGACGTGCTGAACCAGCCGTTGAGCAGCTACGACGGTGCCACTCCTCGCACCGCCAAGGTCCGAGCGATCCGGGCTCGGCAAGTGGCGGCTGCGGCCTCCGCGGCCGACACGGCCACCCTCCTCGGCGAGATCATGCCGGACAGCGCGGACGCGCAGGCCGCGCGCGCCCGCGACATCGCCTCCGTGCTGGGCGTGCGGTGGCGCGCCATGCGGGACGACGGCCTCGTGGCGGCCCGCACGGTCGCTCGCCGCTCCGAGCGCGACCTCGGCCGCATCACGGTCGACGGGCCGGACGGCGTCACGCTGTCCAGCTCGGCCGGCAGCTTCCCGGTCACCCTCACCAATGACACCGAGCATCCCGTGCGGATCGCCGTCGCGATCGAGTCGAGCAATCCGTCGCTCAGCGTCGAGCCGTCCGGGACGGTCGACGTCGACGCGGGCGAACGTCGCACGCTCACGATCGCCGTCGACATGGGGCGCCAGACGTCTGCCACGCTGACTGCGCGCATGGTCACGGCCGACGGGCAGTCCTTCGGCGAACCAGCGGTCTTCAACGTCCGGTCCAGCCGCGTCGGGGCGGCGCTCTGGGTGGCCATCGGACTCGCTGCGGCCTTCGTGGTCTTCACGCTCGTCCGCCGGTTCCGGGGCCGGCGGGCCAAGGACGAGAGCGGGGTCCGCGACCGGCCCATCCTGGAGTCCGATCCCGATGACTGAGCCCACCGGACGCCCTGCCGACGAGCCGTCGAGCGCCGACCTTGCTCGCAGCAGCGCCTGGATGGCGCTCGGCACCGTGGTGTCACGCATCACCGGGTTCGTCCGGCTGCTGCTGATCGCGTTCACCATCGGCACACTGCTCGACGCCGACCTGTTCAACAACGCCAACACCATCCCGAACGCCCTGTACATCCTGGTGGCAGGCGGCATCTTCAACGTCGTGCTCGTGCCGCAGCTCGTGCGCACGATGAAGCAGGACCCCGACGGCGGCGACGCGTACGCCCAGCGCATCATCACGCTGGGGCTCCTCGTGCTCGCGGTGGCCACCGCCGTGCTGCTGCTCATCGTCCCGGCTCTCGTGCACGTGGTCTTCGCCCAGCAGCTGTTCACACCCGGCTTCGAGGCGCAGCGCGAGTCGGCGCGGATCCTGATGTGGCTGTGCATGCCGCAGGTGTTCTTCTACGGGGCCTTCGTGCTGGTCGGCCAGGTGTTGAATGCACGCGGCCGATTCGGGCCGATGATGTGGGCCCCGATCGCCAACAACCTCGTCGCAGTGGCCGTCCTCGGCACGTACATCGGGATCTTCGGGACCTCCAACGGCACGGACGGGTTCAGCACCGACCAGGCGCTGCTGCTCGGCCTGGGCTCCACGGCCGGCATCGCGGTCCAGACGCTCGTGCTCGTGCCCTACCTGCGCCGCGCCGGGTTCCGGTACCGGCCACGATTCGACTTCCGTGGCGTCGGGCTCGGTCACACGCTGCGGCTCGGCGGGTGGACCCTGCTGTTCATCCTCGCCAACCAGGTGGCCTTCATCGTCATCCAACGGCTCGGCACGCGAGGAACGCTGGCCGGCGCCGAGTCGGGCGAGAACGCCGCCGGCGCGGCGGTGTACGAGATCGGGTTCCTCGTCAGCCAGGTTCCCCACGGAGTGATCACGGTGTCGCTGGCCACGGCGGTCATTCCCATGCTTGCGGCGCTCTCCGCCGACCGGCGGTACGACCGGATGCGCGTGGAGATCGGCCGCACGCTTCGACTGACCCTCTCCATCATCGCTCCCCTGGCCGTCGCCGCGGCCTGTCTGGGCCCGGTCGGCGCCGACGCGATCTCGTACGGCGGCATCCGCGGCAACGCCGAGGTCATCGGTCACACGGTGGCCGCGTTCGGTCCCGCGATGATCGCGTTCACCGTGCACTACCTGATGCTGCGCGGCTTCTACGCGAACGAGGACACCCGCACACCGTTCTTCGTGCAGCTCGTGATCGCCGCGGTCAACATCGCCGCGGCCGTCACGTTGACCCGTGACGTCGACCCGGCCCGAGTCTCGGTGATGCTCGCCCTGTCGTACGGACTGGCCTACCTCGTCGGCGCGACGCTCTCCACGACGCTGCTCTCGCGGGTCATCGGACCTGTGTTCGATCGTGAGACCTGGGTGTTCGCGGTGCGTCTGACGCTCGCCTGCGCCGTCGCGGCCGTCGTGATGCTCGGCTCGGTTCTCGGTCTCGCGGAGGTCGGCCTGACGACTGATCGCTCCGGCGACGCGCTGGGCGTCCTGGTGCTGGCCGGCCTGCTGGGCGCGGGCAGCTACGTCGTCGCGGCTCGCCTGGTCGGGCTCGACCAGCTGGGGTACGTCCTGCGGACGATCACCCGCCGGGGCTGACGGCACGGTCCGGCCCCGGGTGCTTGCCGCCTTCGCGCGGCATCCCTTGGGTACGACCCCGGCCCGACTAACATGGGAATCACTGTCGGACGGGTGACCCCTGAGCCTGTCGGAGGGGAATCGATGAGCGAGCGGCGCGCGATGGCGTCCGGCGACGTGCTCGCCGACCGCTACGAGCTCCAGGATCTCGTCACCGAACGGCTCGGGTCCGTCACGTGGCGGGCGAACGACAAGATCCTCAACCGCAACGTCGGCATCGAGATGCTGCCGAGCACCGACCCTCGCGCCGACCACTTCCTCGAGGCGGCCCGGCTCTCCACCACGGTCACCGACCCGCGATTCCTGCGCGTGCTCGACCTCGTCGAGGACGACCACGGACAGCACCTCGTCGTCCGCGAGTGGGCGCGAGCCTTCCCACTCGACCAGCTCCTCGCGCAGTCCCCGTTGCCGAGCCAGCGCGCCGCTCGAGTGATGATCGAGGTCGCCGAGGCCGTGGCTCACGCCCACGAACGCGGCGTGTACCACCGGCGACTGACGCCGCACCACGTCCTGCTCAAGCAGTCCGGTGCCGTGCGAGTGGTGGGCCTGGGCGTCGCGTCGGCGCTGGCCCCGGCCGGGCACCACGACACGATGGACGACCTGCACGCCTACGAGCGGCTCGACGTCGAGGCCCTCGGCAAGCTGCTCTACGCCTGCCTGGTGAGCCGGTGGCCGGGCGCCCACATCGACCAGCTGCGCGCCGCTCCCACCGAGCACGGACGGCTCCTGCGTCCCCGCCAGGTCCGGGCGGGCGTCTCCCGTGAGCTCGACACCGTCTGCGACCGCATCCTGGGCAACCCGCCGGCTCATCACCGCCCGCCGCTGACGACGGCCGAGGACATCGCGATCGAGCTGCACCTGCTCGGCGATGAGTCGCTGTTGCGGCAAGGGCCGACCACCCTCACGCGGATCTCATCGCCCGACCTGCTGCGCCTCGACCCCGTCGTCGTTCCGCAAGGACCGCCACCGGGCCTCGAACCACCGCGCCGCCGCCCGAAGGCGCACGAGCCGGCCCCGCCGTCGACCTTCGAGCGCGGCAAGGCCACGGCACTGAAGGCCACCACCGGCGACCGCCGCTACATCCTCGCCGGCGCGACCGTCGCCCTCGCCCTTGCCGTCTTCCTCGGCTTCGTGGTCAGTCGGACCACGGGCGGCGACGACACCGTCGGCGCAGTCGACTCCGACTCGCCCGTCCGCACTCTTCCCTTCACGGGCAGTACCGACTTCGATCCCCAGGGTGACGACAAGACCGAGAATCCCGACGATGTGGGGGCCGTCATCGACGGCGACCCCCGGACCGGGTGGACGACCACGACGTACTTCGGCCAGTCCGCGCTCGGTGGGCTCAAGTCAGGAGTCGGTGTCGTGCTCGACCTGGGCGGTACTCGGGAGCTCACCGGCCTTCGACTCCGGCTGGCCGGTGGACCCACCAACCTGGTCGTCTACGGGTCCACGCCGGGCACCTCGGAGCCCAAGACACGGACCGGGCTGCGCAAGCTGGCCACCCTCGACGCGGCCGGTCCGGATGCCTCGGTGACCCTCCAGCCCGGGGTGCTCACCCGATACATCGTGGTGTGGCTGACCGATCTCCCCGAGGTCGCTCCGGGCGAGTTTCAGGGCGAGATTCGCGAAGTCACCGCCGAAGGTCGCTCCTAGCCGCGGCCCGGCGCGCGACCGAGCCGGGGGAATGTTCACGACCTAGACTTCGTTACACCAGGTAGTCCCCACAGAGAGCACTCACGCATGAGCGACGACATCCGCGACCTGATCATCATCGGCTCAGGCCCCTCCGGTTACACCGCTGCGGTCTACGCTGCGCGCGCCAATCTGGCACCCCTCGTGTTCGAGGGATCGGTCACCGCCGGCGGAGCTCTGATGACGACCACGGACGTCGAGAACTACCCGGGGTTCCCCGACGGCGTCATGGGCCCGGAGCTGATGGACAAGTTCCGTGCCCAGGCCGAGCGGTTCGGGGCCGAGCTGATCTCCGACGACGTCACGTCCGTGGATCTCGAGGGTGACATCAAGACCGTCAGCCTGGCCGACGGCACCACGTACCGGACCCGCGCGATCGTCCTCGCCATGGGATCGGGCTACCGCAAGCTCGAGATCGAGGGTGAGGACCGCCTCTCCGGCCACGGCGTCAGCTGGTGCGCGACCTGCGACGGGTTCTTCTTCCGCGACCAGGAGATCGTGGTCGTCGGTGGCGGCGACTCCGCCGTCGAGGAGGCCACGTTCCTCACCCGGTTCGCCTCCAAGGTCACCCTCGTGCATCGCCGCGACGAGCTGCGGGCCTCCAAGATCATGCAGGACCGCGCCTTCGCCAACGACAAGATCGAGTTCGCCTGGAACTCCGAGGTCGCCGAGCTGCATGGCGACGACCGCCTGCAGGGCGTCACGTTGCGCGACACCGTCGACGGCAGCACCCGTCGCCTCGACGCCACCGGCCTGTTCATCGCGATCGGGCATGATCCCCGCTCCGAGCTGCTCAAGGGACAGGTGGAGCTCGACGACGAGGGGTACGTCCTCGTGGCGAACGGTTCCACCGCCACGAATCTCGCCGGTGTCTTCGCCGCCGGCGACCTGGTCGATCACACGTACCGGCAGGCCGTCACGGCGGCCGGCACGGGTTGTGCCGCGTCGCTCGATGCCGAGCGGTTCCTCGCCGACCTCGAGCATGCCGGCTCACCAGCCCCGGACGTCGCACTCGTGGAATAGTCCCGCTCATCCTGCGTTGACCCCAGCACCGACCTGAAGGAGAACCATGGCAGCGATCACCGATGTCACCGATGCCGACTTCGAGGAGAAGGTCCTCAAGGCCGACGGACCCGTGCTCGTCGACTTCTGGGCTGCCTGGTGCGGACCGTGCCGTCAGCTCAAGCCGATCCTCGAGGAGATCGCCGCCGAGAAGGATGGCGCTCTGACGATCGTGGCGATGGACGCCGACGCGAACCCGGCCACTCCGGCGAAGTACCGCGTCACCGGTCTGCCGACGATGAACCTCTACCACCACGGTGAGGTCGTCCGATCGATCGTGGGCGTGCGCCCGAAGTCGGCCATCCTCAACGAGCTCTCCGAGTTCGCCTGATCGAAGAGCTCGGCCAAGAGGCCATATATCGACAAAGTGATTTGTTGATATATGGCTTTCTTACGTGCGGCGGCGGCGCGGGTCCATCAGCTCGACGATGCGCTCGAGATCCTCGACGGTGGCGAACTCGACCGTGATGCGGCCCTTGCTCCGGCCGAGGTCGACCTTCACCCGGGTGTCGAAGCGGTCCGACAGACGTCCGGCCAGCTCGGCGACCCGCGGCGAGTGGAGTTTTCCCGTCGTTCGTCGGGCGGGCCGGCGCTTGCCGTTGGCCTCCACCGTGACGATCTCCTCGAGCGCCCGCACCGAGAGTCCTTCGGCGACGATGCGCTGCGCGAGCCGGTCCTGGATCTCGGAGTTGGAGACCGACACCAGGGCACGTGCGTGACCGGCCGACAGGACGCCCGCTGCGACGCGGCGCTGGACGCTCGGCGTCAGCTTCAGCAGCCGCAGCGTGTTGCTGATCTGCGGCCGCGACCGGCCGATGCGCTCGGCGAGCTCCTCGTGCGTGCAGCCGAAGTCGTCGAGGAGCTGCTGGTACGCCGCCGCCTCTTCAAGTGGGTTCAGCTGGGAACGGTGCAGGTTCTCCAACAGGGCGTTGCGCAGGAGGTCGTCGTCGGAGGTGTCGCGAACGATGGCGCCGATCGAGTCGAGGCCCGCTTCGCGCGTCGCCCGCCAGCGCCGCTCCCCCATGATGAGCTCGTAGGCCTCGGGGCCGGTTGACCGCACCACGACCGGCTGGAGCAGGCCCACCTCCTTGATGGAGTGAACGAGCTCGAGCATCTCCTCCTCGTTGAACACCTGTCGCGGCTGACGTGGATTCGCGATGATCTGGTCCAACGGGATCTCGGCGAACCGGGCGCCCTCGACTTCTTGCAGCCCGGACTCCTGCGCCTCGGCCGGTGTCGACGGGATGAGTGCCTCGAGCCCGCGTCCCAGGCCGCGTCGTGTCGTCATCGGTTCTCCTTCGGAACGGCGATCTCCCGAGCGGCCTCGAGATAGGACAGCGCGCCGGACGATGCGCTGTCGTAGGTGAGGACGGTCTGCTGGTAGCTCGGCGCCTCGGAGATTCGCACCGAGCGGGGGATGACGGTGCGGAGCACCTTGTCGCCGAAATGGGTGCGGACCTCATCGGCCACACCGGAGGAGAGCCGGGTCCGGGCGTCGTGCATGGTCAGCAAGATGGTGGTGATCTCCAGCTTCGGGTTGAGGTGGCGTCGGACGAGATCGATGTTGCGCACGAGCTGCCCGAGGCCTTCCAGCGCGTAGTACTCGCACTGGATCGGAATGAGCACCTCCCGTCCGGCCACGAGGGCATTGACGGTGAGCAGCCCCAGCGATGGTGGGCAGTCGATGAGCACGTAGTCGATGCGGTCACCGGCCTCCGCGCAGTCCTCGAGGTAGGACTCGAGCGCCTTGTCGAGACGGGTCTCGCGGGCGACCAGTGAGACCAGCTCGATCTCGGCGCCGGCCAGGTCGATGGAGGCAGGCAGCACCGTCAGGCCCGGGATGTCCGGGCAGGGGCGAACCAGCTCGTCGAGATCGACGCCTTCGACAACGGCCTCGTACACGCCCGGGGTTCCCTCGGAGTGGTCGATGTTCAGCGCGGTGGATGCGTTGCCTTGGGGATCGAGGTCGACGACCAGGACGCGTAGGCCCTTGGAGGCCAGTGCGGCGGCGAGGTTCACCGTGGTGGTGGTCTTGCCCACCCCGCCCTTCTGGTTGGCCACCACGAAGACCCTGGTCTTGTCCGGCTGCGGCAGGTGTGTCGTCGCCTGGACTCGTCGGGCGAGGTCGACGTGCTCCTGGGCCGCGGCCGCGAGGGGCGTGTCATCCTCGCCGAAGCCGGGTGGGGGACGGTCGCTGATCGCTGCCGCTGACGGTGGTGCGGAGGGAGCCTGGCTCGCGGACGGGGCTCCAGCCGGACGACTCATCCGCCCGCCCCTGTGGCGGTGTTCAGTGCCTCGGGCGCCGATGTTGTTTCACGTGGAACATGGTGGGCGACCGGCGTCACCGGCGTGCGTTTCGAGACAGCGCCTGAAGACCCCGGATACACAGCCACGTTCACCTTGACACCTCCACGACGGTCGTCGGAACCCGCAGGTCACCGTACGACGTCACCACGATATCGGTCGCACCCAGCTTGTGAAGCATCTCTCGGGAGGAAGTGACTTCCGCCTCAGCGGTCTGTCCCTTCAGCGCCAGGAGGACTCCCCCGGGGCGGACCAGGGGCAGGCACCACGAAGCGAGCTTCGCCAAGGGGGCCACGGCTCGCGCCGTGACGACGTCGAAGGTCTCCTCGACGTCCTCGGCGCGGGCTCGGAGCACGGTGACCCCGGGCAGCCCCAGGGACTCCACGACCTCGTCCAGAAAGGTGACGCGGCGCAGCAGCGGCTCGATCAAGGTGACCGCGAGATCCGGCCGGGCGATGGCCCACACCAGCCCAGGTAGGCCTGCGCCCGACCCGACGTCGGCAACCGTCGCGCCCAGCGGGACACGCGGCGTCACCACGGCGCAGTTCATCACGTGACGCTCCCAGAGACGCGGCACCTCTCGCGGCCCGATGAGCCCGCGCTCGACCCCGGCCGACGCGAGCGCGTCGACGAACTGCTCGGCCAACGGCAGCCGATCAGAGAAAACCCCCGCCGCGGACGACGGGGGTGTTTCACGTGAAACCGACATGATCTGACTAGGGAGCCGGGAGGACCACGACGTGCCGGCCGGTGTCGACGCCCTCGGACTCGCTGGCCAGTCCGGCGTCGGCCACCGCGTCGTGCACGACCTTGCGCTCGAACGGGGACATCGGGTCGAGCGCCACCGGGTCGCCATCGGCACGCACCTTCTCGATCGCCTGCTCGGCGATCCCGACGAGCTCGGCTCGACGCTCGACGCGGTACCCGTCGACGTCCAGCATGAGTCGGCTGCGCTCGCCGGTCTCGCGGTAGACCGCGAGGCGGGTCAGCTCCTGCAGGGACTCCAGCACGTCGCCGTCGCGTCCGACCAGGTGCCGGAGGTCGCCGCCCACGATCGAGACTGCGGCTCGATCGCCGTCGACGTCCATGTCGATGTCACCGTCGAGGTCGGCGATGTCGAGCAGCTCCTCGAGGAAGTCGGCGGCGACGTCGCCCTCGGCCTCGAGCTTCGTGGATTCGGAGGTCATTTCTTGCCCTTCTTCTTGCGCTGGTTCCGTGTCTGCTTCTTCGGTTGCTGCCGCACCGGGGGTGGCGGCTCCTGGGACTCCTCGAGGTCCTTCAGGGGATCCTCGGTGGTGGCCTTTCCGTGGCGGGAGTCGCGCTCCTGCTTCGCCTTGAAGGCCGGGGTGCCCGGCGCCGGGTTGTTCCTGATGACGTAGAACTGCTGCGCCATCGTCCACAGGTTCGACGTCGTCCAGTAGAAGAGGACGCCGAGTGGGAAGGCCACGCCACCGACCGCGAACACCACGGGCAGGACGTAGAGCAGCATCTTCTGCTGTCGGGCATACGGACCGCTCATCGCGTCGGCCGGCATGTTCTTGCTCATCAGCTGCCGCTGGGTCGTGAACTGCGTGGCACACATGACGATGACCAGGATGAACGTGATGACCTTGGTCTCGACCTCGGCGCTGTTGATGAACGTGTCGGCGATCTTCGCGCCCAGGAACTTCGCCTCGGACAGCGACCTCGCATCGTCGCCGGTCAGGAAGCCACGCGCTCCCTCGGCACCGTTCTTGGCCGCCTGGTCGATGACCCGGAACAGGGCGAAGAAGATCGGCATCTGGAGGATCAGTGGCAGGCAGGAGGCGAACGGGTTCGTGCCCGTCTCCTTCCAGAGCTTCATCTGCTCCTGGGTGAGGCGCTCCCGGTCGTGACCGTACTTCTTCTGCAGCTCCTTGATCTGCGGCTGCAGCAGCTGCATGTTGCGGCTCGACTTGATCTGCTTGACGAACAGCGGGATGAGCAACGCCCGGATGGTGACCGTGAGGCCGATGATCGCCAGGACCCACGTCCAGCCCGAGTCCTCCACCATGACGTGGCTGAACAGCCAGTGCCAGCCCAGCAGGACCCCCGACACCGCGTAGTAGAGCGGCGTCATGATGGCCGAGCCGATATCGCCTAGGAAGCCCATGGTTCTCCTGTGTTGGGGGAGCTCATCGACGATGCAAGCGTCGATGACCTGCGGTGACGGACGGGGGGAACCGGATCGAGCCCACCGGAGGCCCACGGATGACAGCGGCCGACCCGCCGGGTGGCGAGCCAGGTGCCGCGAGCCGCACCGTGGGTCTGGACCGCCTCGAGAGCGTAGGCCGAACAGGTCGGGTGGTAGCGGCAGACCTGTCCGTACAGGGGGCTGATCGCGAACCGGTAGCCCTTGAGCAACCAGATGAGCAGGTGCTTCATCGGGCACCGGCGCGACGGAGTGCGTGATCGAGGTCGTCACCCAACGTGCCCGACGGCGCACCGTGGGCGGCGGGCAATGCCCGGATGACGATTCGCGAACCCGCGGGCACCTGGGACAGTCGAAGGCGCATCAGGTGACGCAACCGGCGCTTGACCCGGTTCCGCTCAACGGCCGAACCCACCGCCTTGCTCACGACGAACCCCACCGACGTGGCGGAGCCGGCCCGTGACTCGGTGGGCAGGACGACGTGGGTCACGAGTGTCGGCCGAGCGGCCTTCGCGCCCCGCCGGACGGTGACGCGGAAGTCCTCGCTGCTGCGCATGCGATGGACCTGGTCGAGCAACGGGCTCAGGCCGACAGGTTGGAGCGGCCCTTGCGGCGACGCGCCGACAGGATCGATCGGCCGGCTCGGGTGCGCATGCGCAGACGGAAACCGTGCTTCTTGGCGCGGCGTCGGTTGTTCGGCTGGTAAGTACGCTTGCTCACGGGACTTCCTCACGACTCGGGCGGTGGATCTGGCTGCAGCTGGGGCTGACGGTCTGGGGGCGGCGATCGCACGACTGCCGACCTGTCGACGGCCACCGCTCGCCCACAGAATTCTGTCTCGCTGTGAGCACGCGGCGGGTGTCGCTGGGGATGACCACACCACGGTACGGGGGCGCTGGTCGGGGGTCAAACCCACCTCCTTACGCCCTTGTGGGACGCTCGTCCAGACGACACGCCGCACGGACGACGCGGGTTGGGGAAAACCGCTTGAACTGGCCCCTCCCCGCTGCTAGCGTCGCCGCGGTAATCGAACTTTTCCACAGTGGAACCCATGCATTGCGTTGTCGATGCACATTGTGTGGAAAACCATGTGGAGCAACGGAGGTTCCCAGGATGGCGGAGGCGCCGGAGCACGCGGAAGATGCCGAGCTAGGCGCCCACTGGAAAACAGCGGTCGACACCCTCTCCCCCGGGGCGAAGGTCTGGGTCTTCAACGCCACACCCCTCAGTCTGCACAACGGCATCCTCATCGTCTCCGTGCAGGACGACCTCACCCGAGCCCAGCTCGAGTCCCGGGTCCGGCCCGCACTCGAGAACGCCCTCACGACTGCCGTCGGCGAGGAGATCCGGCTCATCGTCACGATCGATCCGAGTGAGCCCGACACCAACCATCCGCGAGATGCCAAGCCTAAAAGCGACATGTCGACAAATCCACTTCCATTCCGCGAAGTGGGACCAGACCTCGACCTCGCCGAGCTCGACGACGACGAGGACGACGACGAGTTCGTGCCGAGCTGGGCCCAGCGACCCGGCTCCGACCGACGACCCCGCGGCAGCGCCGCCGAGGCCCGGTTGAACCCGCGCTACCTGTTCGAGAACTTCGTCATCGGCTCGTCCAACCGCTTCGCCCACGCCGCCGCCGTGGCCGTCGCCGAGGCGCCGGGCAAGTCGTACAACCCGCTCGTCATCCATGGCGAGTCGGGCCTCGGCAAGACTCACCTGCTGCACGCCATCGGGCACTACGTCCTCAGCCTCTACCCCTCCTCGCGTGTGCGGTACGTCAACACCGAGGAGTTCACCAACGACGTCATCAACGCGATCCAGGAGCGCAAGACCGCAGAGCTGAAACGCAAGTACCGCGAGATCGACGTCCTGCTCGTCGACGACCTCCAGTTCCTGGAGAAGAAGGAGTCGACCCAGGCCGAGTTCTTCCACACGTTCAACGCCCTGCACAACGAGAACAAGCAGATCGTCATGACGTCCGACCGTCCGCCCAAGGCGCTGCGCACCCTCGAGGAGCGACTGCGCAACCGGTTCGAGTGGGGTCTGCAGACCGAGACACTGCCCCCCGACCTCGAGACGCGCATCGCGATCCTGCGCAAGAAGGCTGCCAACGAGAAGCTCACGGTGCCGGCCGACGTCATGGAGTTCATCGCCAGTCGTGTGCAGACCAACATTCGCGAGCTCGAGGGCGCACTCATCCGCGCCACAGCCTTCGCGAACCTGCAGCAGACCACCGTCGACATGCAGCTGGCCCAGATGGTGCTCAAGGACCTCGTCGCCGAAGGCGAGGAGCCCGACATCACCATCGGCATGATCATGGCTCAGACGTCCACCTACTCAGAGTTCTCGATCGACGACCTCTGCGGCGCGAACCGCACCCGCAATCTCGTCCTGGCCCGTCAGATCGCCATGTACTTGTGCCGTGAGCTCACCGAGATGTCGCTGCCCAAGATCGGCCAGGAGTTCGGCGGCCGCGACCACACCACGGTGATGCATGCCGAGCGGAAGATCCGCAAGCTCATGGCCGAGAAGCACGCCGTCTACAACCAGGTCACCGAGCTGACGAACCGCATCAAGCAGCAAGCACGTCAGTCTTGATCGCGCGTGTGGCGGCGGATGCGCCGAACATCGCTCCACCAGCGCTGATGCACAGCTGGGGACGACCCTGTGGGAAAGCGGGTCACATCCGTGGACATCGGTGCCCAGGGTGTGAATGGCGTGTGAACGCCAGATGTCACCGCACAGGGCACGGGGAGTTCCCCACCGCTGACGCCACAGGCTGTCCACCGGCCAGGACCCTCTCCCACCAGCACGAACGGCACTTGTCCACCGTTTCCACACTGGCTACTACGACTACTACCCGTATATATGTCAGAAGGGTTCGTCAAAGTGACTTCGGACCCCGGGTGTGGACATCCCTCTTCCCACCCGACTCGCCCCCTCCGCCGCCGCACCTCGGCCGGTCGCCCGACCTATCTCCCACGCCGGTCGCGTGGCAGGATTCATACCCGACGGCACACGTCCCTCCGAAAGGCCCCTGTTCGTGAAATTTCGAATCGACCGCGACACCTTCGCCGACGCCGTCGCCTGGACCGCCCGGAGCCTGCCCAACCGTCCCAGCGTCCCGGTCCTGGCCGGCCTGCTGATCGAGACGTCCGACAACGGCCTCACGTTGTCCGGTTTCGACTACGAGACCTCCACCCGGGCCACGCTTCCCGCCGAGGTCGCCGACGACGGCCGGGCCCTGGTGTCCGGGCGCCTGCTGTCGGAGATCGTCAAGTCCCTGCCGGCCAAGCCGATCGACGTCTCGCTCGACGGCTCCCGTGTGCAGGTCCTGTGCGGCAGCGCCCGCTTCAGCCTGCAGACCATGCCGGTCGAGGAGTACCCGCAGCTTCCTGAGATGCCCACCGCCACGGGCACCATCAAGGCCGACGAGTTCGCCACCGCCGTGTCCCAGGCCAGTGCGGCCGCCGGTCGCGACGAGATGCTCCCGCTGCTCACCGGCGTCCGCCTCGAGATGGAGGGCTCCACCATCTCGCTCATGGCCACCGACCGGTTCCGCGCCAGCCTGCGTGAGCTGAGCTGGTTCCCCGAGCGCGGCGACCTCTCGGCTCAGGCCCTCGTCCCGGCCCGGGTGCTCGGCGAGACCGCTCGGTCACTGGTCGCCGGCGGCGACGTCACCATCGCGGTGTCCTCGGGCGAGGCCGGCGACGGACTCATCGGGTTCGAGGGCATCGTGGGCAACGGCTCACGGCGCACCACCACCCGCCTGCTCGAAGGTGACTTCCCCCGCGTCCGTCAGCTGTTCCAGGCCAAGGCCGAGACCGTCGCCTACGTCGGTACCCAGGAGTTCGTCGACTCGGTCAAACGGGTCGCCCTGGTCGCCGAGCGGAACACGCCGGTCCGGCTGACGTTCGCCGACGGGCAGCTCCTGCTCGAGGCCGGCAGCGGCGACGAGGCCCAGGCCTCCGAGTCGATCGAGGCCACCATCAACGGCGCAGACATCTCGATCGGCTTCAATCCCACCTACCTGCTCGAGGGCCTGGCAGTGATGTCCGAACCGGTCGTGCACCTGTCGTTCACCCAGCACACCAAGCCTGCGGCCATCTCCGGTGTCTCCGAGATCGGCGCCGATCCCGATGGCGCGTTCCGCTACCTGATCATGCCCGTCCGACTGCAGAGCTGAACGGGGGACACCATGGACATCGGCCTCATCGGTCTCGGCAAGATGGGTGGCAACATGCGTACCCGCATGCGCAAAGCCGGTCTCACCGTCGTCGGGTACGACCGCGATCCCGACGTCAGCGACGTCGGCTCCCTCGACGAGCTGGTCGAGCAGCTGCCGGCGCCGAAGGTCGTGTGGGTCATGGTTCCGGCCGGCGACCCGACCCACCAGACGGTCGACGCGCTGGCCGAGCTCCTCGGCGAGGGCGACGTCGTCATCGATGGCGGCAACTCTCGCTGGACGGACGACGAGAAGCACGCTGCGATGCTGGCCGAGCGCGGCATCGGGTTCGTCGACTGCGGCGTGAGTGGTGGTGTCTGGGGGCTCGAGAACGGCTACGCCCTGATGGCCGGCGGCGACGCGGGCGACATCGCCACCGCGCAACCGGCCTTCGACGCCCTCCGCCCCGACGGCGAGTCGGGCTTCGTCCACGCCGGCCGCGTGGGTGCGGGCCACTTCTCCAAGATGGTCCACAACGGCATCGAGTACGCCATGATGCAGGCCTACGCCGAGGGGTACGAGCTCCTCCAGAAGGTCGACATGGTCGACGACGTGACGGCCGTCTTCGACTCCTGGCGCGAGGGCACGGTGGTCCGGTCCTGGCTGCTGGACCTGCTGGTGAAGGCGCTGGAGGAGGATCCGGGCCTCAGCATGATCCGCGGTTACGCCGACGACTCCGGCGAGGGCCGGTGGACCGTCGAGGCCGCCATCGACAACGCCGTGCCCATGCACACCATTGCCGCCTCGCTGTTCGCCAGGTTCTCGTCGCGCCAGGACGAGTCACCGGCGATGCAGGCGGTGGCCGCCATGCGTCAGCAGTTCGGTGGCCACGCCGTGCAGGCTGCTGCCGAGGCGGGTCACGACCCGAAGGACGCCTAGGGCCGCCGATGCACGTCGCCCGGCTCGTGCTGCACGACTTCCGGTCCTACCCGGAGGTCGAACTCGACCTCGAGCCCGGGCCTACGGCCTTCATCGGCGCCAACGGCCAGGGCAAGACCAACCTGGTCGAGGCCATCGACTACGTGTCGCGACTCGACTCGCACCGCGTCGCCGGAGACGCACCACTCGTGCGGGCCGGTGCCGAGCAGGCCGTGGTGCGCGTCGAGGTCCGGCGCGAGGATCGCACCGCCCTGCTCGAGGTGGAGATCACGCCGGGCCGCGCCAATCGCGCCCGAGTCAACCGGGCGCCGCTGCCCCGCACCCGCGACGTCATCGGCATCTTGCGCACCGTGATGTTCTCGCCCGAGGACCTCGCGCTCGTCAAGGGCGACCCGTCCGATCGCCGCCACTTCCTCGACGCCCTGCTCACCCTCCGCACCCCCCGCCTGGCCGGCGTCAAGGCCGACTACGACAGGTCCCTGAAGCAACGCAACACCCTGCTCAAGTCGGCCCGCGGACGGCCCGGTGGGGTCGATTTGTCGACACTGGACATCTGGGACGACAAGCTGGCCACGCTCGGCGGCGAGCTGGTCGCGCAACGCCTGACCCTGCTCGAGGACCTGGCTCCGCACCTCGCCGCGGCCTACCTCGAGGTCGCCGCGGAGGCCCCGGTCGACCGTCGCGACGTCCGAGCCACCTATCGACCGTCGGCCGAGCTGCCGGAAGGCTCCGCCGGCGACCCCGCACTGGTCCGGGACGCCTTGCTGGCAGGCATCGCCGCCCGGAGGCGCGACGAGCTCGATCGCGGCATCAGTCTCGTCGGGCCCCACCGCGACGAGGTCGTGCTGGAGGTCGGCGACCTCCCGGCGAAGGGCTATGCCAGCCACGGGGAGTCGTGGTCTCTGGCGCTCGCGCTGCGACTGGGGTCCTTCGCGCTTCTGCGCGACGACGGCGATGACCCGGTGCTGATCCTTGACGACGTGTTCGCCGAGCTCGACCAAGGCCGGCGTGAGCAGCTGGCCGGCCTGGTCGCCGGGGCCGAGCAGGTGCTCGTCACCGCGGCCGTGGCCGACGACGTGCCGAAGGCCTTGCTCGGCCGCCGCTTCCGCGTCGAGGGCGGGCGGGTGCAGCATGACTGACCCGGAGGAACCACAGACGCCCGACGCCGAACCCGACGACACACTGGGCCTGGCGCGCGACATCGCCGACTCCTACCGGGGTGCCACGCCGACCAGCCCGCGCCGTCGGCGCCGACCGCTCCCCCCGTCCCCGAGGCGGGGCAAGCGCGAGGATCCCGTTCCGCTGTCGGATGTCCTCGGTGAGATGGCCAGCGACCGCGGCTGGGACGAACGCCTCCGCACCCAACGGGTGTTCACCGACTGGGCGGGCGTGGTCGGGCCGGAGATCGCCGAGCACTCCCGGGTGGAGGGGTTCGCCGACGGCATCGTGTCGATTCGCACCGACTCGACGGCGTGGGCCAAGGAGCTGCAGCTGCTGGCGGCGCGTGTCGTCCGCCGCCTCAACGAGGAGCTCGGCCACGGATCGGTGCTCCGGATCGAGGTCCGCGGTCCGCAGGCGCCGTCGTGGAAGAAGGGCCGCCGCACCATTCGCAACGCGCGGGGTCCCCGCGACACCTATGGGTAGGTGACACCTTTGGGTAGGTGACACCTATGGGTAGGTGCCAGCCATGGGTAGGCGAGCGGAGGTCAGCCTCACCGGGAGGCCGGGGAGATGCGCTCCATCAGCACCACCGCGAACGCCGTCGCCAGAGCCATCACGCCGAGCACGACGGTGGCTTCTCCGAAGCCACTCCACCCGTAGGCCGGCCGAACGCCGATGCCCACCAGCAGGAGGAGCGCGCCCGCGGCTCCGGCCAGCGAAGCAACCGCGACTCCGGGGTTGGGTTGGCGCAGACCGCCGGCGACGATCGCTCCGACCGCCGTCCAGGCCAGGCACACCGCCAGCGCGGCGATGATGTCGGCCGGCCGGTGCCATCCGGCGACGATGGTCGAGGCACCGGTGAGGACCACGGCGAAGGTTCCGGCGGCGACGACGGCCAGGCGCAAGGCGCGTGGTGTCACGATCAGCAGCGCCGCGACCGCGCTCGCGACCACCGTCGTGTGCCCGCTCGGCAGGCTGTTCGGAGCGATGATCTCGATCACCGACCGCTCCAGGAGAACGTGCTTGAGCAGCTGGGTGGTGATGTTCGCGCCGGTGATCACCAGGAGAGCCGCGACGCCGAGCCGGACGCCGCCACGTGCCACCGCGAAGGCCACGCACACCACCGCGACCGTCATCACGGCGCCGATCGAGACATTGCCGAGGACTCCCAGCACGGCGATCCGCGCCTCGTGACCGGCGACGACGGCGGCCATGGCCCGGTCGTCGACGCTCTGCCCGGCGCCGGTGTGCAGGGCGATCTCGGCCACCGCCACGAGCACGGCGACGGCTCCCGCGGCAACGGCCAACGGGAGCGCTGTCGACACGTGGCGAGAGGCGAGTCCGCTCATGGCTCCACGATGTCTGATCCCGCCAACACAGCGAAACCCGCCTCCCCGCCACGGGCCATCCTGAGCGACTTTTGCCCTCCACGGGCGTACGGAAGCATGAGACTGGGCCTGCGAGCACGTCTCGTAGGCACTTCTGAGGCGCTCAGGGGCATCTGAGCGAGCGTTCACGTCGATCGACACAGGCCCACCCTCACTGAGACGCACACAATCGCCCGTATACTGAAGTAGTGACCCACACTCCCGATCCTGCCGGAACGCCAGACAGCACCACCTACGACGCGAGTGACATCCAGCTGTTGGAGGGACTCGAGGCGGTCCGCAAGCGGCCGGGCATGTACATCGGCTCCACCGGCGAGCGAGGCCTGCACCACCTGGTCTACGAAGTCGTCGACAACTCCGTCGACGAGGCCCTCGCCGGGTACGCCACCCACATCGAAGTCATCCTCCAGCCCGACGGTGGAGTCCGGGTCGAGGACGACGGTCGCGGCATCCCCGTCGACGAGCACCCGATCGAGAAGATCCCTGCGGTCACCTTGGTGCTCACCTCCCTGCACGCCGGCGGCAAGTTCGGCGGCGGCGGGTACAAGGTGTCCGGTGGCCTGCACGGAGTCGGCGTCTCGGTCGTCAACGCCCTCAGCTCGCGGCTGCACGTCGAGATCAGGCGCGACGGCTATCGCTGGACCCAGAGCTTCACGTACGGCGTGCCCGACGCCCCGCTCGAGCGGCACGAGGAGACCGACGGCAACGGCACCACCACCACCTTCTACGCCAGCGACACGATCTTCGAGACCACCGAGTACTCCTACGAGACGCTGAAGTCCCGGTTCCGCGAGATGGCGTTCCTGAACAAGGGACTCGAGCTCGTGCTGCGCGACGAGCGCGACCATCCCGCCGACGCTCCGGCCGGCGGCCCCGACATGGACCACATCGAGCGTGAGGTCGCCTTCCGGTACGACGGTGGCCTGGTCGACTACGTCGATCACATCAACTCCGGCGCCAAGACGCCCCTGCACCGCGAGGTCATCGCCCTCGAGCGCGAAGCCGTGGGCGACGGCATGTCGCTGGAGATCGCCATGCAGTGGAACGTCAGCTACGCCGAGTCGGTGCACACCTTTGCCAACACGATCAACACGCACGAGGGCGGGACCCACGAGGAGGGCTTCCGCACGGCCCTCACCCGAACGGTCAACCGGTTCGCCGAGCTGCAGGGCCTCATCAAGAAGAAGGAGGACGCACTCACCGGCGACGACATCCGCGAAGGCCTCACCGCGATCGTCTCCGTCAAGCTCGCCAACCCCCAGTTCGAAGGGCAGACCAAGACGAAGCTCGGCAACACCGAGGCACGCTCGTTCGTGCAGACGATGCTCAACGACGAGCTGGCCGCCTGGTTCGAGCGCAACCCCGGAGACGGCAAGCTGATCGTTCGCAAGTCCATTGACGCAGCGAGCGCTCGGTTGGCCGCCCGCAAGGCCAAGGAGCTGGCGCGCAACCGCAAGGGCCTGCTCGGTGGCGGCGGGCTGCCGGGCAAGCTGTCCGACTGCCAGTCGCGCAACCCCGAGGAGTGCGAGATCTTCGTCGTGGAGGGCAACTCCGCCGGCGGCTCGGCCAAGGGTGGCCGCGACCCCCGCACCCAGGCGATCCTCCCGCTGCGCGGCAAGATCCTCAACGTCGAGAAGGCGCGCATCGACAAGATCCTGCAGAACACCGAGGTGCAGGCCATCATCTCCGCGCTCGGCACCGGGGTCCAGGAAGACTTCGACATCGACAAGCTGCGCTATCACAAGATCGTGCTGATGGCCGACGCCGACGTCGACGGCCAGCACATCTCCACCCTGCTGCTGACGCTGCTGTTCCGGTTCATGAAGCCGTTGATCGACGGCGGCTACGTCTACCTCGCACAGCCGCCGCTGTACAAGATCAAGTGGTCCAACGCATCGCCCGAGCTCGCCTACTCCGACCGTGAGCGCGACGCCCTGCTCGAAGCGGGCCGGGAGGCTGGACGCCGACTGCCCAAGGAGGCGGCGGTCCAGCGCTACAAGGGCCTCGGCGAGATGAACGACAACGAGCTGTGGGACACCACGATGGACCCCGACGCGCGCATTCTCCGACAGGTCACGCTCGAGGACGCGGCGATGGCCGACGAGATGTTCACCATCCTCATGGGTGAGGACGTCGAGCAACGACGCCACTTCATCCAGCGCAACGCCAAAGACGTCCGATTCCTCGACATCTGACTGAAGGACATTTCCTGTGACTGAGACACCCACCGAGCGCGACAGGATCGAGCCGGTCGAGCTGCAGGTCGAGATGCAGCGCTCCTACATCGACTACGCCATGAGCGTCATCGTGTCGCGGGCGCTGCCCGACGTGCGCGACGGCCTCAAGCCGGTGCACCGGCGCGTGCTCTACGCGATGTACGACGGCGGTTACCGTCCCGATCGCGGGTTCAGCAAGTGCAGTCGCATCGTCGGTGACGTGATGGGTCAGTACCACCCACACGGCGACACGGCCATCTACGACACCTTGGTGCGGCTGGCGCAGCCGTGGGTCATGCGGGCGCCGATGGTCTCGGGCCAGGGCAACTTCGGGTCGCCGGGCAACGACGGCGCGGCCGCCATGCGCTACACCGAGTGCAAGCTCGCGCCGATCGCGATGGAGATGGTGCGCGACATCGACGAGGACACCGTCGATTTCAAGCCCAACTACGACGGACGTTCGCAGGAGCCCAGCGTCCTGCCCGCTCGCATCCCGAACCTGTTGGTCAACGGGTCGGCCGGCATCGCCGTCGGCATGGCCACCAACATCCCGCCGCACAACCTGCGTGAGGTCGCCGAGGGTGTGCAGTGGTCGCTGGAGAATCCGGGCGCCGGGCGCGAGGAGCTGCTCGAGGCGCTCGTCGAGCGCATCAAGGGCCCCGACTTCCCGACGTCGGGTCTGATCGTCGGCACGAACGGCATCTCCGACATGTACCGCACCGGGCGCGGCTCGGTCACGATGCGGGCCGTCGTCTCGATCGAGGAGGACACCAAGGGCCGCATCAGCCTGGTGGTCACCGAGCTGCCGTACCAGGTGAACCCGGACAACCTGGCCGTCAAGATCGCCGAGCTCGCCGACTCCGGTCGGGTCCAGGGCATCGCCGAGGTGCGCGACGACTCCAGCTCCCGCACCGGTCGGCGGCTGGTCATCGTGCTCAAGCGCGACGCCATCGCCCGTGTCGTGCTCAACAACCTCTACAAGCACACCGAGCTCCAGACGAACTTCAGCGCGAACATGCTGGCCCTCGTCGACGACGTCCCGCGCACCCTCACCCTCGACGGCTTCATCACGAACTGGATCACCCACCAGATCGAGGTCATCCGCCGGCGTACCGAGTACCGGCTGCGTCGCGCCGAGGAGGAAGCCCACATCTACCGGGGCCTGGTGAAGGCGCTCGACGCGCTCGACGAGGTCATCGCGCTCATCCGCCGCAGTCCCACCGTCGAGGAGGCCCGTGAGGGTCTGATCGAGCTGCTCCAGATCGACGAGGTGCAGGCCAAGGCGATCCTGGAGATGCAGCTGCGCCGGCTCGCGGCCCTCGAACGCCAGAAGATCATCGACGCCCTCGCCAAGCTCGAGGCCGAGATCGCCGAGTACCAGGCGATTCTGTCCAGCGAGGACCGGCAGCGGAGCATCGTCGGCGAGGAGCTCGCGGCGATCGTCGAGAAGTTCGGCGAGGACCGTCGCAGCCAGATCATCCCGGCCGACGGCGACCTGTCGATGGAGGACCTCATCCCCGACGAGGAAGTCGTCGTCACGATCACGCGTGGCGGTTACGCCAAGCGCACCCGTACCGACCTCTACCGGGTGCAGAACCGCGGTGGCAAGGGGGTTCGCGGAGCACAGCTGCGCGACGGCGACCTCGTCGAGCACCTGTTCCCGACCACCAGCCACCACTGGATCCTGTTCTTCACCACGGCCGGACGGGTCTACCGCACGAAGGCGTACCAGCTGCCAGAGGCGGGTCGCGACGCCAAGGGCGGTCACGTGGCCGGGCTGCTGTCGTTCCAGCCCGACGAGGACATCGCCCAGGTGCTGGCGATCCGCGACTACGAGAACGCGCCCTACCTGGTGCTCGCCACCAAGAAGGGTCTGGTCAAGAAGACCCGTCTCGCCGACTACAACAGCCCCCGCCAGGCCGGCGTCATCGCGATCAACTTCCGTGACGACGACGACGAGCTGATCGGCGCCGAGCTCGTGTGTCCCGAGGACGACCTCCTGCTGATCTCGCGCAAGGCCCAGGCGATCAGGTTCCGTGCCGATGACACCCAGCTGCGGCCGATGGGCCGGGCCACGTCCGGCGTCACGGGCATGAAGTTCCGCTCGGACGACTCGTTGCTCTCCATGACGGTCATCCGGGCGCGCGACGCCGAGCAGGACACCGACGACGTCCCCGCCGACGAGAAGCTCTACGTCTTCACGGTCACCGACGGCGGCTTCGCGAAGAAGACGACCATCGACCAGTACCGGCTCCAGGGACGCGGCGGTCTGGGCATCAAGGCCATGCAGATCACCGAGGCCAGGGGCGAGCTGGTGGGCGGTTTGGTGCTCAACGACACCGACGACGTCATCTCGGTCACCGAGGGCGGACAGATCACGAGAAGTCTCGTTGCGGGTGTGCCCGCCAAGGGTCGTGGCACGATGGGGGTGAGCTTCGTCAAGTTCAAGGGAGACGACCGGGTGGTCACGATCGCCCGGAACGCCGAGCTTCCCGGCGATGAGACGCAGCCCGACGACACGCCGCCCGACCAGATCGACGAGCCCGACACCGACCAGATCGACGCCGATCAGCCCGAGACCCAGCCAGATGAGGGGCAGAGCCAGTGAGCAAGCCGGACGACCAGTCACCGGGTCCGCCGCGCCCCGAGCAGCGGCGCACGCAGCAGATCCCCCGGCCGGCGGACCAGCGTGGCGGCACGCCCCAGAGCTCCAAGCCCACCAAGAAGGCCGTCGCGCCCAAGAACGCGTCCGCCCGCCCGTCGAACGCCGCCGGTCCACCCCCGGCACCGGCGAAGAAGGCACCGGCGAAGAAGGCTGCCGAGCCCAACAAGCCGCCCATGACGGCGGCCGAGTACAGCCGCACCACCACGGGCTCCCCGGCCAGCACGGCCGTGATCCCGGCCGTGAAGCCCACGTCTCCGGGGCCGAGCGCCGCGAAGACCCGCCCGGAGCCGGCCCAGCCCGCGCCGCAGGTCTCGCACGGCCGGCGCGCGAGCCTGCGTCTGGTGCACGTCGAACCGTGGTCCGTCACTCGGCTGGCGTTCGTGGTCTCGGTCGCCCTGATGATCGTGTCGGTCGTCGCGGTCTCGGCGTTCTGGATCGTGCTCAGCATGACCGGCGTCTGGACCCAGATCAACGACAGCGTCACCTCGGTGCTCAGCGACAACAGCGGCTCCTTCGACATCAAGGACTACCTGGGCTTCGGCCGTGTCGTCGGCCTCACCCTGGTGCTGTCGGCGATCAACGTCATCTTGATGACCGCGCTCGCCACCATCGGCGCCCACCTGTACAACCTGGCCGCGCAGCTTCTCGGTGGCCTCGAGGTCACCTTCAGCGACGACTGAGACGGAGCGGCAGGCGACTCCCGAGTCACCCCTGATCCGATTCGTTTCACCGCTGCCGCGTACGGTAACGTTGCGCGCTGTTGCGGGCCTATAGCTCAGCTTGGTTAGAGCGCTTCCCTGATAAGGAAGAGGTCAGAGGTTCAAGTCCTCTTAGGCCCACCCCACCAGCACACTCACGCGGGAGGCCGCATGAAGAAGATCCTCGTTCTCATCGCTGCAGCCGCAGGTGTGGCGTGGGCGATGGGACGGTCCACGTCCGCCCCACCGGCCGATCCCTGGGCCCAGGCCACCGACTCGGTCTGACCCTCACGGGGCTGTGGCGCAATTGGTAGCGCACCTGCTTTGCAAGCAGGGGGTTAGGGGTTCGAGTCCCCTCAGCTCCACCGACCGGAGGACTCCAGCGAATCCGTGAGGTCGTCGGGTTCCTCCGCACTCGGCGCATGGACCTTCACCGGGTAGTGCACCCCCTTGCAGAGCACCTCGCCGCGGGGTTCGCAGGCGATCTGGTGCTTGATGAGCTGCCAGCTCGCATCACTCAGCAGGATTCCACCGGGTTCGCAGTGCGACTGGATGCGTGCCGCGATGTTGGCCTGCAGCCCGATGGCCGTGTAGGTGACCCGTCCGCCCGACCCGAAGCTGCCGACGCTGAGCACGCCGGTGTTGATGCCGATCCGCATCGCCAACGGGTCGCCGACACCGGTCCGGCTCCAGATGTCGTTCAGGGCGGGAAAGTGCGCCTGCATGGCTTGGGCGGCTCTGACCGCGCTCAGGACCTGGTCCTCAGGACCCATCTCCTCGGGTGCGCCGAACAGCACCATCAGGCCGTCGCCGGCGAACTCGGTGACCGTGCCACCGTTGTCGTGCACGACCTGGCTCATCGTGCTCATGTAGTCGTTGATCACCTGGGTCAGGGTCTCGCCCTCCACGCGGTCGGCCAGCGTGGTGAACCCGACCATGTCTCCGAACAGCACCGTCACTCGCCGCCGGGCCGGCACGTCGATGCCGGCGATGTCGCCGCCGACGATGTGCTCGGCCACCGCCGGCGGGACGTAGCGGCGGATGGCATCGCGACTGCGGTGCAGCTCCTCCCGTTGAGCATCGATGATCTGGTCCTGGCGGAACGCCCGGCGGGTGACGATCTCGGTGACGATGCAGACCAGCAACGAGCCGGAGTAGGCGATCCACTGCACTGTCACCAGGGCGGTCACCTCCGCCAGGCCGAGGACTCCCGTCGTGTAGCTGTCGTAGAGGCGGTACGACGCGAAGGCGACGTACGGGGTGATGGCCGCGATGCAGAGCGAGGGTGGAATCCGAAAGATCGCGAAGCCGAAGAACATCACGATGAACATTCCGGCGGTCATGACGCCGGCTCGCGATTGCGGGTCGAGATCTGCGGAGATGAGGTCGTACAGCAGGACGACGATCAAGAACCCGGCCGCACCGTTGGCCAGTGCAGCCAACGGCATCACGAGAGGCCTCATCGACTCCGGGAACGTGAGGACCGTCAGGATCACGAGGATCGCGATCCATCCGACGATCAACGGGGTGGCGGCGGGGTGGGCGTCCGGCACGACCCAGGGGAAGGCCACCAGCATGAGGAACCAGCTCGGCGCCGAGCCGATGTAGCCGACTCGCGCGAAGGGCATGGCGGTGGCGATGCGCCACACGCGGTACTGCCGCTCGGTGTCACGATTGGTGAATCGCAGGCCGAACCAGTGTGACGCGTGGTCGAGGTCGCGCACCGTCTCCATCAGCACCCCCGAGTCACGATTCGACCTGGCCGACCTCAAAGGTAGTTCCTCGTCGCCGGATGTGCCGGTCGAAGCCGGATGTTTCGCGCACCAATTCACGCGGACCGCTGAACGACCAAAGGGACCGTTCGTCGCAGGGCTCACCCCGAGATGTGGGGCGCCGGCGGGGGTCGTGATAGGGAAGTGACGTGCCTCACGTTCGCGAAACGTCCGGCCCGGGGGACGTCGACGCCGACCGGCTCGCCGCGGAGTTCGACGACGAGCGCCCGTCGCGGCTGCTGTCGACGCGGGTGGACCGGTTGGTCAACCTCTGGTGCTTCCTGGTCGCGCTGTTCGTGCTGAAGCAGGTGTTCTGGCCGCTCGCTCAGGGCAACCAGTACTACCTCGTGCTCTTCCTGGCCTCGACGCTCCCACTGGCGTTCCTCTGTTACCGGTTCAGGTCGACCCGACGGGATCCGGATGAGCGTGCGGCGGACGACCACGCGGCGCCCCAGGACGACGACCCGGGGCCGGTCGACTGGGCCCTCGCGTTGCTGACGCTCGCCGTGGGCTTCTACCCGGTCCTCCCGGTGACCCAGACCGCCAACGGGTTCGGCGGGTTCAGCGGCTTCCTCGACCGCCAGGGATCGTTGCTCACCCTCGACGTCGCGGCGGGTCTGCTGCTGATGGTGCTCGTGCTCGAGGCGACCCGACGCACGACCGGCCTCGTGCTGCCGCTGGTGTGCCTGGCCTTCTTCGCCTACGCCTACTACGGCGGCTACCTCCCGATCTCCTGGTCCATCTCGCACATCGGATTGAACATCGAGCAGATCGTGAACGCCCTCTACAACGAGGCGAGTGGGTTCTTCGGGGTCCCGCTCGACGTCGCGGCGACGTACATCGTGCTGTTCACGATCTACGGCGCCGTCTTGGAGAAGATGGGTGCCGGTCGATTCTTCGTGGAGTTCTCGTTCTCGCTGTTCCGCAAGTCCGGCACGGCGCCCGGACGAACGGTGGCGACCTCGGGTTTCCTCCTCGGCACGGTGTCGGGGTCCGGCACTGCTACGACCGTGGCCCTGGGCTCATTTGCATGGCCGATCCTCAAGCGCGCCGGATACCCCAAGGAGGCTGCCGGAGGCATGCTGGCGGCCTCCGGCATCGGCGCCATCCTGTCGCCCCCCACGCTCGGTGCCGCAGCCTTCATCATCGCGGAGTACCTCAGCGTCTCCTACATCTCCGTGCTCGGTTGGGCGGTCGTGCCGACCCTCCTGTACTACCTCGGGATCTTCATCGCCGTCGAGATCGACGCCCGGCGGTTCAGTGCGCGGCGAGTCGACCTCGCGATCGGGAGCCCGTGGCAGCTGTTGGCCCGATCCGGCTACCACTTCATCAGCCTCGGTGTCATCGTGTTCTTCCTCGCCATCGACGTCCCGCCGTTCAGGGCGGTCGTCTACGCGACCGGCGTCGCCGCGCTGTTCGGACTGGCCGAAGCGGTGCTGTCGCGTCGACCGGTCGTCACCGCTCTGGCCGAGGGCGACGAGGACGAGGCGACGGACAGGCTTTCCACCGGGAGCTCGCTGCAGGCGTACGGCGCGCGGCTCTTCGATGCTCTTGCCACGGGGATCCGGTCCTGCCTCCCCGTGATCGCCGTGTGCGCGGCCGCGGGCGTGATCACGTCGACGATCGCCAAGACGGGTCTCGGCCAGATCCTCTCCGACCTCCTCGTCAGCGCGGCCGCGTCCCTGGCGCCGAGCGACGCCGTTCTCGTGGTGCTGACAGCGGTCTTCGCCGCCGTCGCGATCCTGGTGCTCGGGCTCGCCGTGCCCGTCACCGCGTCCTTCATCCTCAGCTGGGTCATCATCGGGCCGGCACTCATCTCACTCGGGGTCGACGCTCCGGCCGTCGCGATGTTCATCTTCTACTACGCCGTGCTCTCCGAGGTGTCACCGCCGACGGCACTCGCGGCCGTCGCCGCGTCGGCGATCACCGGCGGCAAGGTCATCCCCACGATTCTGCAGGCCTGCAAGTACACGTTGCCTGCCTTCCTGGCGCCGCTCGCCTTCGTGGTGACCGACAACGGGCCGCTGCTCCTCGGACGCGGGGAGCTGGGTTGGGTGGTCGGGGCCGCCGTCGTGTGCAGCCTCGCCGTCGGCGGGCTCGCGGTCGCCACCACCGGCTGGATGCTCGGGCCGGCCGGCCCGGTCGAGCGACTGCTCGCCCTGGCCGCCGCCCTGTTCCTGCTGTACCTCGTGCCCACGTCCATCGGGATCGGAGCCGCGTTGCTCGCCGCTGCCGTCGTCCTGCATCTCCTCGCCCGGGATCGCGACCGATCGCCGACGAACCCTGACAGCAGATCCGATCCAGCAGAAGGAGCTTCCATCCCATGAACCGTCACCTCGCCCTGCCTGCCGCGGCCGTGGCAGCCGCCCTGACCTTCACCGCGTGCGGCGGTCAGCAGACCGACTCCGACGCCGGTGGGGACGCCGACGCAGCCGGGTGCGAAGCCGGGTCCGGCCGGGTCAACATCGCCACCGGCAACTCCACCGGCGTCTACTACGTCATCGGTGGCGGAATCGCCAAGCTCATCAACGACGAGACCGACATCCAGGCCAGCTCGGCCGAGACCGGCGCGTCGGTGCAGAACATCCAGCAGGTCGTCGCCGGCGACTACGACATCGGATTCTCCCTGGCCGACACCGCCGCCGACGCCGTCGAGGGAAAGGCAGCGTTCAAGGAGCCGCAGGACATCTCCACCTTGGGACGGATCTACGCCAACTACACGCAGGTCGTGGTCCGCAAGGACTCCGGCATCGACTCCGTGGAGGACTTCGCCGGGAAGACGATATCCACGGGTTCACCCCAGTCCGGGACCGAGGTGATCGCCAGGCGCCTCATCGACGCTGCCGGCCTGAAGCTCGATGACGTCAAGGCACAGCGGCTCGACCTGACCAAGACCGGCGACGGCATCAAGGACGGGAGCATCGACGGTCTGGTCTGGTCAGGTGGACTGCCCACCCCTGAGCTGACCGACCTGTTCACGTCCGCTCGTGACGACGTGAAGTTCATCGACCCGACGCCGCTGCTCCCGGAGCTGAACAAGATCAGCGAGGTCTACGAGGAAGGGATCGTCCCGGCGGACACGTACGACCTCGACGAGGACGCCCCGTCGATCGTGGTGCCCAACGTCCTGGTGGTCCGCAACGACATGGCGGAGAACCTGGCCTGTGCGCTGACGACGCTGATCTACAGCAAGACCGACAAGCTGGCGCAGGTCCACCCGGCTGCCAAGGAGATCACGCTGGACGTCGCGACGGAAACCGATCCGATCGAGGTGCACCCGGGTTCGCAACGGGCGTTCACCGAGCTCGCGAAGTAGCCCGCGCTCAGCGCTCCATCAGGTCCGCCGGATGCCGAGTACTCCGGTGGAACACTGGGGGCATGAGCCTCGTTCCGGCCGGCTACGTTCTGCCGACGCCCGTCGAGACGGACATGTTCCGGCTCGCACTGCTGGGCCCAGAACACCACGAGTCGGACTACGCCGCGTGGACTCAGAGCATGGACTTCATCCGCAGCCTGCCGGGATGGGGGGCGTCGAGCTGGCCGGAACCCATGACGATCGAGGAGAACCTCCGCGACTGTGTCTCTCACCTCGAGAGGTCGACGTCCGGCAGCGACTTCGCGTACACGGTGCTGTTGCCGGACCGTGACGAGGTGATCGGCTGCGTCTACTTCAAGCCCACGAGCCCGCCCCGCCCCGGCGCGGTCGACGTGCGGTCGTGGGTCACCGCCGAGCACTCCGATCTCGACCAACCCCTCTTCGAGGCGGTGACCAGATGGCTCGCCGAGGACTGGCCGTGGTCAGAGGTGGAATACGCGCCGCGTCGACAGGACGACCGCTTTGACCGTCACGACGACTACGGTCAGATCCTCCAGCACACGACCAACCAGAGGGAACGGACGATGACGGAGACCAGCGATGTCCGGATCGAACGGACGTTTGACGCCCCGATCGACCTGCTCTGGGCGATGTGGACCGACGCCGAGCACTTCGCCGGCTGGTACGGCCCGATGGGCGCCAAGATCCCGCGCGCCGACATGGACGTCCGCGTCGGCGGCCGTCGCCACATCGCCATGGACATGGACACCCCTGATGGTCCGATGCAGATGGTCTTCGTCGGCGAGTACCGAGAGGTCGACCCGAAGACCCGCCTCGTCTACACCGAGTCCATGGCCGACGCCGACGGCAACGTCATGACGGCCGAGCAGATGGGGATGCCCGACGACGCATCGACGGAGACCTCGATCGTGGTCGAGCTCGCCGACCTCGGCGAGCGCACCAGCATGGTGCTGACCCACGTCGGCGTTCCCGCCGACTCGCCAGGAGCGCAGGGTTGGGGCATGGCCATCGACAAGATGGAAGCGCGTGTCGCCGCGATCGCCGGTCCTGAGTCGCATCAGGCCTGATCCGGCGCCTTGGCCCGTCTTCGCGCCGGTGGTGCGGTGCCGGAGAACACCGCATCGACGTCGCCGACCTTGACGAGGAGCTTGGCGTGGTCGTCCATCGCTGCCTGGTCCGATGACAGCAGGGCGGCGAGCTCGTCGAGGGAGCCGAGGACGCCGGTCACCACGTCCCCCAGCGGCAGGGTTCCGTCGGCGTACGAGCGCAGGACGTCGTGGACGGCTCCGCCGAGGTGCCCGCGCGATCCACTGACAGTGATCGCCTGGCTGATGAGGCGGTCCACGTCGTCGAGGACCAGCGGCTCACCGCTTCGACCGAGCAGGACGACCCGGCCCTGGGGACCGAGCCGACCCAGCACCCGGGTGACGTTCGACAGGTCGCCGGACGCCTCGAGCACGACGTCGAGCTCCTGATCGCCCACGCGAAAGAACTCCTCGACGTCGAAGACCTCGTCGCTCCACTTGGCCGCCATGCGGCGACGGGCCGCGACGGGTTCCACCACCACGACACGGCGGGCTGCGTGGTGGAGGCGGGAGAGCATCGCGCAGAACAGCCCGATCGGTCCGGCGCCGAAGATGACCACCGAGTCCGCAGCCGTGACCGCCGCCTGGGTGCAGGCGACGAGAGCATTCGCCGCAGGCTCGGTGCACGTCAGCGCCTGCAGGTCGGCGTCGGAATGGATCGCGCCGGTCACGGGCATCGCCAGTGCGGCCGGGACGTCCACCACGGAGGCAAAGAGCCCGTCCCGTTGGGCCCCGATCAGCTCGGACGTCCGGCACTGGTTCGGCGCGCCACGGCGACACGCGTCGCAGTGACCGCACGCGACGATGGAGGCGAACGTGACGAGCTCTCCACTCGTCACCGAGGTCACCTCGTTCCCGGCGGCCATGACGAGACCCACTCCCTCGTGACCGAGGACTCGGCCCTCGGGTCCGATGACCGCGGGCACGGACGACGCCACGTACCCGGCCGCGTCCGCCTGGGCGAGGTGCAGGTCGGATCCGCACACCCCGACGTACAGCATCCGGACCCGAAGGTCGGCGCCGTCCAGAGAACCCAGCGCGCGATCCTCGACGGCGACCGTGGGGTTCCGGTAGCGCTGGTGGGTCGACGGTCGTTCGATGCCGGGTCGGGGATCATCGTCGGCCCGGAGCACGACCGCGCGAGGAGTGACGTCGGGCCGGCTCACGGATGTCTCGCCTCGATGACGGTGAAACCGGTCGTCGTCTCGGCCACGTGAGCGACGGCAAGACCGGCACCGACGACGAGCCCTGCCAAGGCGTCCATCGAGCGTTCCTGTCCGCCGGTCACCGCCATCATGTGGAGGTCGAGCCGGATCGTCGACTCCGTTCCCTGGTCGAGCACGCGCTCGACGACGAAGAGCGAGCCGTCCGACGGCAGGGCGTCGGCACAGTTCAGGAGGATGCGGCCCACCTCCTCATCGTCCCAGTCGTGGAGGACGCTCTTCAACACGTAGGCATCGGCATCGACCGCAATCTCGTCGAAGAAGTCGACGGGCACGAAGCTCGTCCGGGCGTCGAGCTCCGCGGGCCAGTCGGCAGCAGCACGCCGCACGACCTCGTCGCGGTCCAGCAACGATCCACGGATCGACGGGTGGCGCGCCAGGAGTGAGCGCAGCAGGGCACCATCGCCGCCCCCCACGTCGGCCAGCGTCCGCACGCCGGTCAGGTCGATCGTCTCCGCGATCGACTCCGTGAGGCCGGCTGTCTCCTTGTGGAGCCAGGCGCTGAAGAGCCGGCCGGCCTCCGCGTGCTGGGCTCGCCACTCGAACGGGCCGGTGCCGTGCAGGTGGGTAAAGCCCGGCTCGCCCGTCCGTGCAGCGTGAGCCAGGTTCGTCCACGCGCCCCAGTACTGGTCCGCGACGAGCTCGACCAGCTGACGGTGCGGCTCCGGGGCGTCGCGAAGCAGCATGCGCCCCTCGTCGGTCAACCGGTGATGGCCGTCCTCGTCCAGCACCATGCCGATCATCTGCAGGCCACGGAGCAACCGCGTCAGCTCCGGGACGCGGCAGCCCGCCGCTGCCGCCAACGACTCGGCGTCCGTCAGCCCTCCGGCCATCAGGTCGGGGAGGTCGAGGCGAACGGCGGCGAGGACGATCGCCGTGTCCTGGTAGCCGTTGACCACGGCGTCGAGCCGGGTCGAGTGCTGATCAGCCATCGGACTTCTCCACCACCACGGTCGGGCACTGCGTCCCCATGGCGTAGTCCGCCGTGTGGATCGATCCGATCGCGAAACCGGTCGAGGGAGTGCAGACGGTCGACTCGAACTGCTCCGTCGTCACGAAGTGGTACCGCGCGGTGGAGCCGCGGTAGGCGTCGATCGCCGTGAGGTGCTCGAGCTCCCAGCCGAGCTTCTCGGCCAGGCTCACCCAGTCGCCGCACTCGCTCCTCAAGAAGGCCCAGACGCGGCCGAGCTCGACGCCCGCCGAGGTCGAATCCGTCAGTGCGTGGCCCAGACGCAGCTTCAGGCAGTTCAGGTCCGGGATCTGCCCCGACCTGAGTGCTGCGATGACCGCATCCGGCGTCTCGGGTCGGTCGGGCGGGGTGAAGAGGCGAGTGATGAATCGACCGCCCGGAGCGATGGCAGCCGCCAAGGTCGTGGCCAGTCGCGCCTGTCCTCCAGGCGTCAACAGGTGCCAGCCGCCGTCGCACAGGACGATGTCGACGGAGGCCGGCGGCCAGACCATGTCAGCCCAGTCGCCGATGAGGACGTCTGCCCGGTCGCCGGGCCAGACCTCGTCGATCATCTGTTCCGTGCGGTCCACCGCTCGGACGACTGAGCCGTCGGGCCAGGGCAGGTGGAACAGCTCCGGCGTCACCCCGAGGATCAGGGCGCGAGCCGGGTGAGACGCGGCCTCCGTCCACTCGGCGACGGCACCGTTGACGACGCCGAGGTCCTGGGGAGCCGGCCGCAGCGGCGGGCCGATCAGGCGCCAGGTCGAGGCGACCACGGGCCACTGGCCGTCGGCCGTGTGTGGCGTCGTCATGAGCGTTCGGCGATCAGGTCGGCGAGCCCTTGGCTCAAGGTGGCGATGCTGGCCTCGGCGTCGGGGACCGTCGCGGGAAAGGCGCCAGGGGTCTTGTTGACGTCGATCAGCACGGTGCGGCCCTGGTGGACGACGAAGTCCAGCTTTCCGACGTCGAGGCCGTGCTGCCGCCGCCACCGGCGCAGCTCCCGGGGAATCGGAACGGGTTCCTTGCTGACGATGTTGCGACCCTTGACGATCTCCTGAGCGGAGACGTACCGGTTGCAGTACCCGCGCGCGCCACAGAAGATCCAGTGGCGTATCGCGAATCCCTTCGGGTCGGGTTCGGGGAGGAAGCGCTCCAGCACGATCGAGGGGTCGTTCTTCACCTCCGACGGAACCATCGACGGTGACGGGTAGATCGTGTACTGGTTCACCTGCCGGGCGCCGGCGAACGGTTCCGGCCGGCCGGCCTGTCGGGCCTTCTCGTTGAGCATGACCTCCGGCCGACCGTGGAAGTTCAGGTCCGACTTGGCGATCACGCCACCGGACCAGTTCTCGTCGACCAAGGACGTGCTCACCGCACGCTTGGAGATGTCGAGCACCCTCCCGTTGATGCATCGCCGGTAGGAGGTCGCGAGTCGCGCGTAGTCATCGGGAACCCGCGTGGCATTGACGTGCAGGATGGCCGCGGTGGAGCGGGGTTCGGCAACCTCGGACACGAGGTGGATCGCCCTGAGGAAACCGTCCTGACGAAGACGGCTCAGCAGCAGGGGAATCATCAGTGACGGCGCCGAGCCGGGTTCGAGCATCCGGTGAACGCGCTCCGACTCGAAGCGGTGCACGATCAACGAGACCTCGTGACCCCCTCGACCCCCACGGGAGCGGAGGTTCCGCATCGGCACCTCCGCAGACACTGACTAGGTCGACCGTGCCGAAACTATAGCGGTCTGTACGGGAGGGCGATCACGTTGAGTGTCGTCAGGACGACTTCCTCGAGGGCTTCTGGAGCTTGGTGACGGAAGCGTCGTCGTCGACCGCGTCACCGAGCGGGTCACCGGCCGCGGCAACGTCCGGAGCCGGACCGGGCTCGGGGGCCCCGTCGGACCCGTCGTCACCCTTGACCTTGGCGGCGACCTTCGATCCGGCGGCGGAGGCGGCGTCGGCCGCGTGTCGGCCGGCGGCGGAGGCTGCCTGGCGGGCCACTCCCTCGGCTTCATGCACGCCTTGCTGGACTGGATCGGAATTCCACACCTTGGACGAATGCTGCTTGATCTTCTCGTAACGCTCGCGTCCGGCCTTGGTACCCAGCACGTAGCCGGCGCCGGCCGCGGCAAGGATCAGCAACTTCTTCATGAGGACCACACTCCCTGGATGCCATTCGGTTTCTCCCCGATCCTCACGCACAACAGGTGCACTGTCATCTCGGGGATGGCGACGAGCGGAAGCGCACGGCAGGCTTGGTCCCATGACCGATGATCCGTGGCACGTCGAGGCGCTCGACCTGCCCGCCTACCTCTCACGCGTCGGCGTGGCGGCTCGCGAACCGAGCCGTGCCGCCCTCGACGAGATTCACGAAGCCCATGTGCGGGCGTTCAGCTTCGACAACATCGACGTGCTGCTCGGGCAGCATCCCGGCGTGGTGCTGGAGGACGTGCAGTCGAAGTTCGTCGGTCGCGGCCGCGGCGGCTACTGCTTCGAGCACGGCACGCTGTTCGCGGCCGTCCTCGAACGTCTCGGGTACGACGTGAAGCGGCGGCTCGGCCGAGTGGGCGACCCACCGACATCGGGCCGCACGCACTGCGTGGTGGAGGTGCTGCTCGACGGGCAGCGACTGCTGGCCGACCCGGGCTTCGGCATCAGCGTCCTGCGGCCGATTCCTCTCGAGGACGGGGCGGAGGACGACTTCCGCGGCTGGCGCCACCAGGTTCGGCGCGTCGACACCGAGGCCGGGACCACGTGGGAGCTTCGCCGTCGCCGTGCCGACGGGTGGGAGCTGATGCACACCACCGACGAGCTGCCCGTGCTGCCGGCTGACGTCGAGGTCGGCCACCACTTCACCAGCACGCATCCGAGCTCACACTTCACCCAGCACCTCATGCTCACCCGGCACGCCGACGACAGCCACACCGCCATCGCCTTCGGATCGGTCATCGTCCGTCGCCCCGGTGAGGCGACCGAGCATCACCCGCTCGGGGACGGCGAGCTCGAGCGCCTGCTCCACGAGCTGCGGATCCCGCTGACGGCGGAGGAGCAGTCGCGCCTGTTGGACCTGGTCGGGTGAGCGTCAGGGCGTCACGACTGCTCGCGCAGGTAGCGGCCGAAGTGCGGGACCGTGAAGGCGATGCGCCCGCGTTCTCCGGAGTAGATGAGGCCCTTCTTCATCAACGTGTCGCGTGCCGGCGACAGCGACTGGGGCTTGCGACCGAGGAGTGCGGCGACGGCGGCCGTCGGCACGGAGTCTGCGCCGTGCTCCTGCTCGGCGGCATCGGCCATGGCTCGCAGGTACTCCCGTTCGCCCGGGGTCGCGCGGTCGTACCGTGACCCGAAGAAGCCCACGGCGAGCTCGCTCCGGGCGGCCGGGGCGGCCACCGCGACGTCGTCGGCGGTCATCGGGCTGCGCGGTGCGAGCTCCCACACCTCCTTGCCGTAGGCCTGGATGAAGTACGGGTAGCCGCCGGTCGCGGCGAACATCGCCTCCAGTGCCTCCGGCGTGAACTCCGCACCCTCCTCCTTGGCCGGCGCGGACAGCGCGTGGTCGGCCGCCTCGCGGTCGAGGCGGTCGATGCGCTGGTAGCGGAACAACCGTTCGCTGTAGGACTTGCTGGCCGACAGCACCGCCGGCAGGTGCGGCAGGCCGGCTCCGACGACGATGACCGGCAGCGACGCCTGGCCGATCTCGTGGCAGGACGCGCAGAGGGCGGAGACGTCGTCAGGGCCGAGGTCCTGCATCTCGTCGATGAAGACCGCCACTCCCTTGCCGACGTCGGAGGCCAGTCCTCCGACATCGCTGAGCAGCTCGACGAGGTCGATCTCGATGTCGCCGGAATCGGCACGCCCTCGGACGGCGGGGGCGTCGATGCCGGGGTTCCAGCGGTCGCGCAGCTTCGCGTCGGGGCCGGCGTCGCGCTGGGCGAACGACTTGATGACGCCGAGCACGTGCTCGACGTCCTCGGACTGCGGATGTCCGAGCTCGCGGACCGCGGTGTGCAGGGCGGAGCTGAGTGGCCGGCGCAAGCGCTGATCGGGCCGGGCCTCGAGCTTTCCGGTTCCCCACCCGGTCCGGACGGCCGACGACCTCAGGGCGTTGAGCAGCACCGTCTTGCCCACGCCGCGCAGTCCGGTGAGGATGAGGGAGCGCTCCGGACGATCGCGCGCGACGCGCTCGAGCACGACCTCGAACGCGCGCAGCTGCTCATCGCGTCCGGCCAGCTCAGGAGGCCGTTGCCCCGCCCCGGGCGCGTAGGGATTGCGAATCGGGTCCACGATTGAAGCGTATGGGGCTCTCTAGCCGATTCCCGATATTGGCCGATACACCCCGATCGTGTCGCCCCCTCCGGATCTGCGCCCGTTCGCACCGAATCCTCACGGGAAACGGTGCCCGGGGGCGCACATCCGGGTGGGGTTACCGGGGGAGCTGGGGTCCGGGGCGCATGGCCCAGCGGATCGCGCTGGTGACGGCGATGCCGCTCGCGCGGACGGCGGTGGCCTCGGTGATGGGGAGGTAGGGCAGCCGCAGGGCGAGGCGGGTCCAGCGCGGCATCATGGCGATCGCGGCGGCCGAGAGCATCGAGTACGGCAGCCGGATCGCGAGGGACACCGGCGGATGAACCAGGATGAAACGTGCGGCCCGCCGGGCTTCCGGCGTCGAGGCCAGCTCCGGCCGGTAGGCGGCCATGACGTCGTCGAGCTCGGCGACGGTCTCCGGCACGTCGGTCGCTCCGAGGGCCTTGGCCACCACCGACGTCTGGGCCACGTACTCATCTCGTGCCGCGGGGTCGAGCGTGGTGGCCCCGTACCGGTCGTGGGCACGAAGGAAGCTGTCGATCTCGGCGACGTGGACCCAGCGCAGCAAATGCGGGTCCGACGCCTCGTACGCACGGCCGTCGGGGGTGGTGCCCGAGATGCGGCTGTGCACGGCCCGCACGATGCGCACGGCGCGGTCGGCGTCCTCGGTGGCGCCGAACGTCGTCTCGGCCAGGAACGTGCTGGTGCGCTGCAGCCGTCCCCACGGGTCGCCGCGGTAGCCGGAGTGCTGGTCGACGGCCGCCATGGCCAGCGGGTGGAGTGACTGCAGCAGCAGGGCCCTGATGCCGCCGGTGAACATCGAGGCGTCGCCGTGGACCACGCAGATCGGGTCGTTCCCGGAGAAGCGCCGGGGGCCCTCGGCGAAGTGGATCCGGTCGCGGCGCTGCGGGCCCTCGTCGCCGGCGATCCGCGCGAAGATCGCCTCGCCCATCCGGCGGCGCACCGCCTCGGCGGGTCTGGCGAGTGCGCGCTCGGTCATGCTTCCGAGCGTAGCCGGGCGGGACGTCAGCTGATGTCGGTGAGCAGGTGCCCGCGGGCCTCGCGGCGGCGACGTTGTTCCTCGGGGTCGGGCACGGGCACCGCGGCGATGAGGCGCTGGGTGTACTCCTCGCGCGGGGAGCCGAGCACCTGTTCACGCGGCCCGATCTCGACGAGCTTGCCGTTCTGCATCACGGCCACCCGGTTGGCGAGTGAGTCGACGACGGCGAGGTCGTGGCTGATGAACAGGCACGCGAACTTCAACCGGGCCTGCAGATCGGTGAACAGCTCGAGCACCCGCGCCTGGACCGAGACGTCGAGTGCCGATGTCGGCTCGTCGGCGATGAGCAGGTCCGGGTCGAGTGACAGGGCCCGCGCGAGGCTCACCCGCTGGCGCTGGCCACCGGACAGCTCGTGCGGGAACCGGTCGGCGTAGAACCCGGGCAGCTCGACGCTCGCGAGCAGGTCGTGCACCTTCGCGTCGATCTCGCGGTTGCTCATCTTCGTCTGAACGTGCAGCGGCTCGCCGATGCAGTCCGCGATCGACAGGCGAGGGTTGAGGGATGAGGCCGGGTCCTGGAACACGAAGCCGAACCGCGACCGCAGCGGTCGCAGCTGCCGGTCGCTCATGCCCGAGATGGTGGTGCCGGAGACCGTGACCGAACCGCTGGTCGGCTGCTGGAGCCCCACCGTGGTTCGCCCGACGGTCGTCTTGCCCGAGCCGGACTCACCGACCAGGCCGAGGACCTCGCCGCGGCGCACGTCCAGCGTCACGTGGTCGACGGCGCGGAACGTCGGCTGCCCGAGACGGCCGGCGAACTCCACGACGAGGTCGTCGATGCTCAGCACGACGTCCGCGTCGGTGATCGGCTGGGGACCGTTGGAGTGGCCGAGGTGCGGAACGGCGTCGAGCAGCTTGCGGGTGTACGGGTGTCGTGGCGCGCTGAACAGCTGGGCGGCCGGCGCCTCCTCGACGACGGCGCCGCGGTACATGACGACGACACGGTCGGCCATGTCGGCGACGACACCCATGTTGTGCGTGATGAGCACGATCGCGGTGCCCAGGCGGTCGCGCAGCGACAGCAGCAGCTCCAGGATCGCGGCCTGCACCGTGACGTCGAGCGCCGTGGTGGGCTCGTCGGCGATGATGACGTCGGGGTCGCTCGCGATGGCCATCGCGATGACGACGCGCTGCTTCTGCCCGCCGGAGAGCTGGTGCGGGTAGTAGTCGACACGGTGCTCGGGGTCGGGCAGGCCGACCAGCTCGAGCAGCTCGACGGCCCGCGCCCGGGCTTCCTTCTTGTTCATGTCGTTGTGCGCCTGCAGGCCCTCGATGATCTGCCAGCCCACGGTGTACACGGGGTTCAGCGCGGTGGACGGCTCCTGGAAGACCATCGACACCTCGTCGCCCCGGATCGGACGGAGCTTGCCGGCCGACATGCCGATGAGCTGGCGCTCGCTGCCGTCGGACGATCCCAGCAGGGCCGATCCCTCGACCTCGGCGGTGCTCGGCAACAGACCGAGCACGGCCCGCGAGCTGACGGACTTGCCGGACCCGGACTCGCCGACGACCGCCACGACCTCGCCCGGGGCGACGTCGAAGCTGACGCCGCGAACCGCGTTCACGCGACCCGCGTCGGTCTGGAACGCCACCGACAGGTTGGACAACGACAGCGCCGCCACCCGTTTCGGCTCGCCGGCGGTGGTGGCACGCGGGGTGACCTCCACGGCGGGGGCGTCGAGGTGGTCCTGCGCGACGATCGCCTCGAGCTCCTCCTCGTCGGCGGACGTGGTCTCGTGGCCGCGGGTGCGCAGCAGCGGATTGAGGATGTCGTTCAGGCTCTCGCCGACCAGGGTCGTGCCCAGCACGATCAGGACGATCGCCGTACCGGGGAAGATGCCCGTCCACCAGATGCCGGAGGAGGCGTCGGGGAGGGCCTTGTTGAGGTCGTACCCCCACTCGGCGGCGGCCGACGGCTCGATGCCGAACCCGAGGAAGCCGAGCCCGGCGAGCGTCAGGATCGCCTCGGACGCGTTCAGCGTCGCGATGACGGGCAGCGACGACGTGACGTTGGCGAAGATGTGCTTGGTCAGGATGCGCGGCGTGCGGACACCCACCACGCGGGCTGCGTCGACGTACGGCTCGACCTTGACCGCGACGGTGGCGTTGCGGATCAGCCGGAAGTACTGCGGGATGAACACCACGGTGATCGAGATGGCCGCCGCGAGGATGCCGCCGAACGCCCCGCTGCTTCCGCCGGCGAGCACGATCGAGACCACGATGGCCAGCAGCAGCGACGGGAACGAGTAGAGCGCATCCATCACGAGCACGAGGATGCGATCGAGCCAGCCGCCGAGGTAGCCGGAGATCAGCCCGAGCGGCACGCCGATGACGCCGGACAGGACCAGCGCGAGGGCGATGACCTCGAGCGCCGTGCGGGTGCCGAAGACGACGCGCGACAGCACGTCGGTGCCGCTGACCGTCGTGCCGAACCAGTGCGCGGCGGACGGACCCTGCTGCGTGCCGAAGAGGACCCCGTCGGCGGTGCGGTTGTCGTTGAAGCCGTAGGGCGCGATCCATGGGGCGAGGAGGGCGATGACGACGAAGGTGAGCACGAGCCCGATGCCGAACAGCAGCATGAAGCGCTGCAGGCCGTGACTGGAGCGGATGGTCGACAGCATCAGAACCTCACTCGCGGGTCGACGAAGGCGACGATGACGTCGATCATGAAGCTCGCCAGGCTGACGATGAGCGCGATCAGGGTGACGATGCCCTGCACGGCCAGGAAGTCGCGACGGATCAGGTACTGGGCCAGCTGGTACCCGAGGCCCTTCCACTCGAAGGTCGTCTCGGTGAGGATCGCTCCGCCCAGGAGCAGGGCGATCTGCAGGCCCATGACCGTGACGACGGGCACGAGGGCGTTGCGGAACGCGTGCTTGTTGCGCACCCGCCGCTCGGTGACGCCACGGGCACGAGCCGCCGTGACGTAGTCCATGCGCAACGTCTGCAACAGGTTGACCCGGATGAGCCGGAGGAACACGCCACCGGTGAGCAGCCCGAGCGCGATGGCCGGAAGCACCGCGTGCTGGAGCACGTCGAGGATGTATCCGCCGTCGCCGTAGAGGATGGCGTCGACGATCATGATGTTCGTCTTGGGGCTGACGTCGGTGAGGGCCAGCTCGGCCGTGGTGGAGGCCCGGCCGGACGACGGCCAGCCGAACGGCGTGAACGCGAGCTTGAGCAGCAAGCCGACGAAGAAGACGGGCGCCGCGTACACCAGGATCGCGAAGAGCCGCAGCAGGACGTCGGGCAGCTGGTCGCGGTAGCGGGCGGCGAGACGCCCGAGGGGGATGCCGAACGAGAACGCGACGAGCAGCGCCCACAAGGACAGCTCGAGCGTCGCCGCGCCGTTCTGGACGAGGATCTCCGACACGGCGCGGTTGTCGGTGAGCGTGCGGCCGAAGTCGCCGTGCACCAGACCGCTGATGTACTCCCAGTACTGCGTCAGGATCGGCCGGTCGAGGCCGGCAGCGGCCTTGCGCTCAGCGATCTGCTCGGCGCTGAGCCGGCCGCCGAGCGCCGCGGAGATGGGGTCGCCGATGACCCGCATCAGCAGGAACACCATGGTCACGAGGATCCACATCATCGGCAGGATGAGGCCGAGACGGACCAAGAGATATCGAGTCAGAGGGCTGAGACGCTTCGACCGCTGGGGCGTCTCGTGCTGCGGTGCCTCGCTGGGCACGATGGCATCGGTTGTGGCCATGGGGAACTACCTCGCTGGGACGAGAAGTGGGGCGGACCCAGTGTGTAACTGGGCCCGCCCCACCACTTACTCGGGTCGGACCGGGATCACTTCTTCGACAGCGACGTGAACCGGAACTTGAACGACGGGTCCAAGGTCTTGTCCAGTCCGCTGACGCCGTCGCGACCGATGGCGACCTGTGAACCGGTCAGCAGCGGCAGGAACGGGATCTGCTCGGCCAGCCGGGTCTGGACCTCGGCGAGCTTCGCCTCACGCGCGCCCTCGTCGGACTCGCCACGCTGCTCATCGAGCAGCTTGGACATCGTCGGGTCCTCCCACTTCGAGCCTTCCTCGTTGTAGTGGGACTTGGTGAAGTTGCCCGTCGTCAGGAACGGCGACAGGTAGTTGTCGGCGTCCGGGAAGTCCGGGAACCAGCCGAGCTGGTACACCGGGTAGGCGTCGGCCTTGGACTCTTCCTGGTACGTCGTCCACTCCGTCGACTGCAGGTCGACCTTGAACAGGTCGGTCGACTCCAGCTGCCGCTTCACCGCGTTGTACTCCTGGTCGGAGTTCGACCCGTAGTGATCGGGGTTGTACTGCAGCTTGATCGTGACCGGGGTGCTCACTCCGGCGTCGGAGAGGAACTTCTCGGCCTTCGCCTTGTCGGGCGCGGCTCCGTACATCTCCTTGAACGCCTCGGTCGCACCCTTCTGTCCTTGCGGGACCATCGAGTACGCCGGGGTGAAGGTGTCCTTGTAGACCTCCTTCGACAGCTCCTCGCGGTTGACCGACGAGGCAACGGCCTTGCGGATCGCGAGCTTCTGCTTCTCGTTGTCGCCGGGCATCGTCTTGAGGTTGAACACGATGTAGCGGAGCTCGCCACCGGCGCCGGTGTAGACCTTGAGTCCGTCGGTCTTCTCCAGGTCCTGGATGTCGGTCGGGGTGAGCGAGCGGAACGCGACATCGATGTTGCCGTTCTTGATGTCGAGCTTGAGGTTCTCCGCCTGCGCGTAGTACTTCATGGTGACGGTCTCTTGTGTCGCCTTGCCGTACGTGCCGTCGTAGTCCGGGTTGGCCTTGAACTGCGCGAGCTGGTTCTTGTCGTACTTGGAGATCGTGTACGGGCCGGAGAAGCCGTTGGCCTCGACGGCGGCGTTGTCGTCGAGCACCTTGTCGGCCGGGTAGGTCTCCTCATCGACGATCGGACCGGCCGACGTCACGAGGATCTGCGGGAAGGTGACGTCGTTCTCACCGTTCAGGGTGAACACGACGGTCTTGTCGTCCTTGGCCTCGACGGACTTCATCGCGCCGAGCAGGGACGAAGGACCGCTCGGGTCCTCGATGTCGACGACGCGCTTGAAGGAGAATGCCACGTCCGACGCGGTGAGGTCGTGGCCGTTGGCGAACTTCAGGCCTTCCTTCATCGTGCACGTGTACTCATCAGGCTTGGTGAAGTCGCAGCTCTCGGCAGCGTCCGGAGTCAGCTCGGTGCTGCCCTCGGGGAAGTTCAGCAGGTACTGGTACACCTGCGTCTGCACGTTGAGCGAGCCGTTGTCGTAGGAGCCCGCCGGGTCGATCGAGACGACCTTGTCGGTGGTGCCGACGACGAGCGACTTGCCGCCGGAGCTCTCGGTCTTGCCGGCGCCACAGCCGGCGAGCACGAGGCCGACGGCGGCCGATACGGCGAGGATCTGTGTTCCTCGTCGGATGTTCTTCATGGTGTTCCTCCCCAGGAGACCGGTGTGGTCGCCTATCTGGCACACGGTGTCCGCATGCCGGACACAACTTCTTGGCACGCTACACCGACCGGACGGTGGGATTCAGCCCCCGAAGATTGCGATTTGGTGACGCGCAGACCGTCTGAGTCCACCGATCCGGACCACCTCGGGAGGGCCCGGACACTCGATTACCCTTGGGCCATGGACCACAACCAGCACCTCGCCGCGTTCGACCCGGACATCGCCCGTCTGCTCGACGCCGAGCTGAACCGTCAGCAGACGACGCTCGAGATGATCGCGTCGGAGAACTTCGCCCCGGTGGCGTCGCTCGAGGCGCAGGGGAGCGTCCTCACCAACAAGTACGCCGAGGGCTACCCGGGCAAGCGCTACTACGGCGGGTGCGAGTTCGTCGACGAGGTCGAGACCATCGCCATCGCTCGGCTGAAGCAGCTGTTCGACGCCGCCTACGTCAACGTCCAGCCGCACTCCGGAGCCACGGCCAACGCCGCCGCCTACCACGCGATCGCCACGGTCGGCGACACCATCCTCGGCCTCGACCTGGCGAACGGCGGTCACCTCACGCACGGCATGAAGCTGAACTTCTCCGGACGCCTGTACAACGTCGTGCCGTACCACGTCGACGACAACGGCCTCGTCGACATGGAGGAGGTCGCGAGCCTGGCCCGTGAGCACCGGCCGACGGTCATCGTGGCCGGCTGGTCGGCGTACCCGCGCCAGCTCGACTTCGCCGCGTTCCGCGAGATCGCCGACGAGGTGGGAGCCAAGCTGTTCGTCGACATGGCTCACTTCGCCGGCCTGGTGGCGGCCGGCCTGCACCCCAGCCCCCTCCCACACGCGCACATCGTCACCACCACCACGCACAAGACGCTGGGCGGTCCGCGTGGCGGAGCGATCCTCACCAACGACGAGGAGGTCGCCAAGAAGATGCGCTCGGCGGTCTTCCCGGGTCAGCAGGGCGGCCCGCTCGAGCACGTCATCGCGGCCAAGGCGGTCGCCTTCAAGATGGCGCTGGAGCCGGAGTTCGTCGACCGTCAGCAGCGCACCATCGACGGTGCCCGCATCCTGGCCGACCGGCTGATGGCCGACGACGCTCGGGCGGCCGGCGTGCAGGTGCTCAGCGGTGGCACCGACGTCCACTTGGTGCTGGTCGACCTGCGCAACAGCGAGCTCGACGGGCAGCAGGCCGAGGACCGGCTCCACGACGTGGGCATCACGGTCAACCGCAACGCCGTCCCGAACGACCCGCGGCCGCCCATGATCACCTCGGGCCTGCGGATCGGTACTCCGGCCCTGGCCACCCGCGGCTTCGGCGCCGAGGAGTTCGCCGAGGTCGCCGACATCATCGCGGAGGCGCTCAAGCCGGGCGACGTCGACACCGAGGGCCTGCGCAAGCGAGCCGCCGTCCTGGCCGAGCGGTTCCCGCTCTACCCGGACGTCACGCCGTACACCGGGCGTTGAGCCCGGGAGGACCTCCGACGAACGCAGCGGGAGGGCGGGCGAGACGGCTGACGCCGTGGCTGCGTCCCGGCCTGCTCGGGCTGCACGCCTTCGCCGCCGTGGCGGTCGCCGCTTGCGTGGTGGCCGGCCTGTGGCAGCTGGGCCTGTACGACTCGCGGCAGCAGGACGAGCGAGCCGACGTCGGGTCGGACCCCGAGGTCGAGCTGGTGGGGCTGTGGGGACCGGACGAACCGTTCGAGCGTCGCCTGGACGGCCGACGGGTGCGGGTCGAGGGCACGTTCGCGCCGGCTGGCGAGCAGGTCTGGGTCACCGGGCGTGAGCTCGACGGACGTCGCGGAGCCTGGCTGGTCGCTCCGGTGGTTGTCGCCGACACCGACGCGTCGCTGCTCGTGGTGCGCGGGTGGGCGCCCGGCCCGGGCGACCCTCCTCCGGTTCCGGTCGGGTCGCAGGTCTTCGACGCCGTGCTGCAGGCGGACGAGGGGAGCGGTGAGCCGTTCGACCCGGACACGCGCACGATCGGCACGCTGTCCGTCCCGGCTCTCACGAACGTGGTCGCCGGCGACCTCTACTCCGGGTACGCGCTGGCGACGACGCCCGCGATGACCGGGGGACTGGCGGCCGTCGCGCCACCGGAGCCCGGCGTCTCGTGGACGACCGGCCTCCGCAACCTCGCCTACGCGCTCCAGTGGTGGGTGTTCGGCGCGTTCGCCCTGTACATGTGGTGGCGCATGGCGTCGGAGAACGTCGCCGGCCGGCGGGTGCGGGACGCGTCGCCGCCGGGTTTCGACCCCCGGTAGGTTGACGCCGTGAGTCGAACCCTGCGCGCCTACCAGCTCGTGGCCACCGTCGTCGGCCTCAACCTGATCTTCGTGATCACCGCCGCAGTGGCCCAGCGAGTCACGGACGGCTTTTCCTGGTGGAACCGCAACGAAAGCCTCATCTTCACGATCGACCAGGTGCACGGCCTGCTGTTCATGGTGCTGCTCGTGCTCATCGCCTTGCTGCACTCCCGCGAGCGCTGGCAGCCCCGGTTCACCATCACCACGATGCTGCTCGCCACCATCCCGCTGGTCTCGTTCTGGGCCGAGCGCCGCACCACCCACGCCGTTCTCGCCGACCCCGCGTGACGGTTTACCAGGTTATGTAGGCAAGTTCGCACTCCCCACGGCAAATTTGATGGGTGATGTGCGCGTTTGCCATGTGACGTCGATCGGGTCGGTGAGCGACGTCGGGCGGGACGGTGAGCGACGTCGGGCGGGACGACGAGCGACGCCCGGGGAATCCCTTCATGACGTCACGAGGCAAACCCGCACATCACAAGGCAAATTTGCCTTGAGGGGTGCCAGTTCTCCTACATAACCTGGTAAACCGCGGGCCCCGGGTCAGCGGCCGGTGAAGGTGGCGTGGCCGGGGCCGTCGGCGAGGAACGAGGCCATGCCGTGCTGGAGGTCGTCGGTGTCGAAGAGGTCGGACGCGATGGACGTCGTGTGGTCGAGCGCGGACTGCAGGCCGCCGGCCTCGAGGTGGCGCAGGATCTGCTTGGCCGCGCCGAAGGCCCGGGTCGGGCCGTCGGCCACGTGGTGGACGAGCGCCAGCACGGCGGCGTCGAAGCCGTCGTCGGGCAGCACCCGGTTGACGACGTTCCATCGCTCGAGGGTCGCGGCGTCGTAGAGCTCGCCGGTGAAGACCAGCTCCTTGGCGCGGGCGACACCGGCGCGGGCTGCCAGGCGCTGGGTGCCGCCCATCGTGGGGGTGAGGCCGATGACGCGCTCGACCAGGCCGAACTTCGCCCGCTCGGCCGCCACGACGAGGTCGCACGCGAGCGCGACCTCGAAGGCCCACGTGAGGGTGAGCGCGTGGGCGGCGAAGAATGTGGGGACGTCGAGCCGGGCGACTCGCTCCGGCAGGTCCAGCATCCGGTCGTACAGAGCCTTGGTGTCGGCCTTCGACGTGCGCGCCTGGAACTGGGCGACGTCGACACCGCCCGAGACGATCTTCCCCGCGGCCCGGATGAGCAGTGCCCGCGGCGGGTCGGCCTCGACGTCGTCGAGGGCGACGTCGAAGGCGTCGTGCAGCTGCAGGGAGTAGAGGTTGACCGGCGGTTCGCCGAACGTCAGGATCGCGACGCCGTGGTCGTCGCGCTCGAGGTCGACGCTCATGCGGTCGCAGGGTCGTAGCTGCCGCCGCGGTCGGCGGTGGCCCTGCGGACCGCGACGATGGCGCCGGCAACGAGCAACAGGAAGATCATCCGTCGGAGCATCCGACCACCGTAGCGCCAGACCATCCCTGAGCTTTCCCACACGACCGAGCCGTGGTTGGTGCCGCATGAAAAGATGAGGCGAAACCGATCGAAAGGACAGCGCCGTGGGAGCCCCCCTGACCGCGACCTTCACGACCACAGCCGGCGACATCGTCATCCGGTTGTTCCCCGATCACGCCCCGAAGACGGTCGAGAACTTCGTCGGACTCGCCGAGGGCACGAAGGAGTGGCTCGACCCGTCGAGCGGGCAGGTGTCGGGGGAACCGTTCTACGACGGCCTGACCTTCCACCGGGTCATCTCGAACTTCATGCTGCAGGGCGGCTGCCCGCTCGGAACCGGCACCGGCGGCCCCGGGTACACCTTCGACGACGAGTTCCACCCCGACCTTCGCTTCGACCGTCCCCATCTGCTGGCCATGGCCAACTCCGGACCGGGCACCAACGGCTCGCAGTTCTTCATCACCGTCGTGCCCACCGACTGGCTCAATCGCAAGCACACGATCTTCGGTGAGGCTGCCGACGACGACAGCAAGGCCGTCATCGACGCCATCGCCGCCACGAAGACCGATCGGTTCGATCGACCGCTGGAGCCGGTGATCATCAGCAAGGTCACCATCGATCGGCCCTGACATGACCGAGCCCACCCCGGTGCAGCAACGCTGCTACCGGCATGCCGACCGCGAGGCCTACATCTCGTGCCAGCGGTGTGGGCGGCTCATCTGTCCGGACTGCATGCGCGACGCGTCGGTCGGCTTCCACTGTCCCGACTGTGTGGCCGAGGCCCGCAAGTCGGTGCGGACGCCGCGGACGATCGCGGGGGGCACGGTCTCCGCCCGCGCCGGCTTCGTCTCGATGACGTTGCTCGGCATCAATGTCGTCGCCTACCTGCTGCAACAGGCGACGCAGGGGTCCGACAACTCGGTGTTCCAGCTCGGCGCGATGCAGGGCTTCGCGGTCGCGCAGGGCGACTACTGGCGACTGTTCACCTCCGCGTTCCTGCACGCCAGCATCCTGCACATCGCCTTCAACATGTATGCGCTGTACCTCTTCGGGCCGTTCGTGGAGCGGGCACTCGGCACCACCCGGTTCGTCATCACGTACGTCACGATGGCGATCGCGTCCTCGGTCTTCGTCTACTGGCTCACGGCTCCGCAGATCGCCACGATCGGGGCGTCCGGTGCCATCTTCGGACTGTTCGGCCTGGCTCTCGTGCTCCTGATCCGGGCCCGTCAGGACGTCCGCACCCTGCTCGTGCTGCTGGCGATCAACGCCGTCATCAGCCTGCAGGGCAACATCAGCTGGCAGGGTCACCTCGGTGGATTCGTCACCGGAGTCCTGCTCGGCGCGGTGTTCGCCTATGCCCCGCGCGAGCGCCGGTCGGCCGTGCAGGTGGCGGCGTTCTCCGCCGTCTGGATCGCCGTCGTCGCAGCCGTGGTGCTGCGCACCGCCCAGCTCGTCTGACCATCCGACGTGTGGTTGTGCACAGGGTCATCCACAGGAGTGGATAAACAACACCGGTGTCATTCCCACTTCATCGCGAAGCCGAAGGCCGCGAGGATGAATCCCATGCCGATGACGATGTTCCACTGCCCGAGGTCGGAGTACAGCGGGATCTGGGCGTCGGTTCCGCTGATGACGTAGAACACCACGATCCAGATGAGTCCCACGATGGCCGACGTCACCATGGCCGGTCCGGCCCACCGGTTGGCGAGCTTCGACGGGTCGCCGGGAGGCGGCTCCGGACGGGTGCGGTCGGCGACGGACATCGCGACGAACGCCACGGCGGCGGCGATCAGGTAGTTCCACTTGCCGATGCCGGAGAGCACCGGAATCTCGCCGACCTTCGGGAAGTCGCTGTCCGTGGTCGCGAAGACTGTGGCCACGACCCACACGACAGCCACCAGGAGCAGTCCGAGCGCCAAGGGATGTTTCCACCCACCGCGGGGCGACGGCGGTTGCAGCTGCCGGGGTGTCGGTTTCTTGGCCTTCTTCGCCACGGTGACCTCTCTCGCGATGGGCGCAGAACTCCAGTCGGTTTCCGGTCGGAGCTCTCGGTTAGCCTAGTCGTCGGGACGAAGCGGAGGAGGGGCGCATGGCGAAGACCGGCTCCCACGCGGGCGGGCGACGGTGGCCTGTCGCGGTCCTGACGATCTGCATCCTCGCCGGTGGCCTCTTCGCGGCCGCCGCCATGACCTCCGACGGATCCGACCTGCGGCCGGCCGGTGGCGACGTCGCCTCGCTCCTGCAGGAGCGAGCGCGGCGCGTCGAGGCTCAGCGTGCGGAGGCACGAGACCTCCAGAACGACATCGACGCCTTGTCCCAGAGCGCTCCGAGCGGCGGTGCCCTCGACGCACTCCTCACCCGCGTGGCACAGCTCCAACAGCTCAGCGGGCTCGCGCCAGCGCGTGGTCCAGGCGTCCGGGTCGCACTCACCGACGCTCCGCGCACGGTCGACGTCCCCGGCCTCGACCCCAACGTTCTCGTGGTGCACCAACAGGACATCCAGGCCTTCGTCAACGCGCTGTGGTCGGGGGGCGCCGAAGGGATCTCCCTGCAAGGCCAGCGCCTCATCTCCACCACCGGCATCAAGTGTGTCGGCAACACCGTGGTGCTCGACAGCGTGCCGTACTCGCCGCCGTACGTCATCGAGGCGATCGGCGATCCGGCTCAGCTCAATGCGGCGCTCGCGGAGTCACCCGAGGTCGTCACGTACCGCGACTACGTCGACCAGTACCAGCTGGGGTTGGAGCAGTCCACGCTCGCCGACATCACGATGCCGGCCTACGGCGGAACGGTCGGACTCTCCTACGCGCAAGCCTTGGAGTCGAGCGCCTGACTCAGGGAGCCTGAAGGTCGGCGTCGACATCGGCTTCGGCGTCGCCACCACCGTCCGAGTCCGGCGGGCCGGCCACCGTGATCTCGATCGTGGTGCCCCGCGGACGCTGCTGCCCCTGCGGAACCGACTGTGCCGTCACCTGTCCTTCCGGTGCCGACCCGGACGTGTCCTCGGTGACGCTGGACTTCAGGCCTGCATCCTTCAGTGCCTTCTTCGCGTCGTCCTCACTGAGCCCGACGACGTTGGGGACCGTGACCTGGCCCTTGGAGACGAGCAGCGTCACCGTGGTGCCCTTGTCGACGGCGGTTCCGCCGGGCGGGTTGCTGTTGATGACCTCGTTCGCGGGCGCCGAGCTGTCCTGCTCGGTCTTCTTGACCTTGAGCCCGTACTTGTCGGACTCGAGCAGGGACTTGGCCTCCTTGTACTGGAAGCCGTTCAGCGACGGGATCGTGACCTGGTCGGGCCCGCTGGACACCACGAGCGTGACCTCGGTGCCCTTGGCCTCCATCGAACCGGCCTCAGGGTCCTGCTCGATGACCTCGCCCTTGGGAACGTCCGGGTCGGTCTTCTCCTCGGTGGAACCGACGACGAAGCCCTCGTTCTCGAGAGCTCTCGTGGCCGATTCGACATCTTGACCGGTGACGTCCGGCACGGAGAAGGTGGCGACGTCGTCGGGTTGCGTCCACTGGTAGATGCCGTAGGCGAGCGCACCCAGCAGCAGCACGCCGACAATGCCCAGGAGCCACCACATGCCGCGGCGGTCGTCCTCCGGCGGCTCCTCGTCGCGGCGGGCCGCGACGGTTTCGGTGGTGGGGGAGCCGCCGACCTGCGTGGCCCCCAGCCCGCCACCGAGGCCGGCCAAGGCACCGACGCCGACGGCGGTGCCGCTGAGGGCCTGCGTGGCCGGGGCCTCGATCTGCTGACCGGCGATGGCGCGCTCGATGTCGCGGCGCATGTCGGCCGCGCTCTGGTACCGCTCGTCGGTGCGCTTGGCGAGTGCCTTGGCGACGATGTTGTCGACGGTGCTGGTGACGTCGGGGTTGAGCTGCGACGGGGGCCGGGCCTCCTCGCGCACGTGCTGGTACGCGACGGAGACCGGGCTGTCACCGATGAACGGTGGCCGGCCGGTGAGCAGCTCGTAGAGCAGGCAGCCCGTGGAGTAGATGTCGGAGCGGGCGTCGACAGTCTCGCCGCGTGCCTGTTCGGGCGAGAGGTACTGGGCCGTGCCGATGACGGCCGCCGTCTGGGTCATGGCCGAGGAGGAGTCGGCGATGGCGCGGGCGATGCCGAAGTCCATGACCTTGACCTGACCGGTCGGCGTGAGCATGACGTTGGCGGGCTTGATGTCGCGGTGGATGATGCCCGAACGGTGGCTGTAGTCGAGCGCGCTCAACACGTCGGCGGTGATCGACAGCGCGCGCTCGGGCATGATCTTGCGCTCGTCGTCCTGCATGAGCTCGCGCAGCGTGTGACCCTCGACGTACTCCATGACGATGTACGGGATGTGGTTGCCGTGCACGTCAGTGGCGTCGCCGGTGTCGTAGACCGCGACGATCGCCGGATGGTTCAGCGCGGCGGCGGACTGTGCCTCGCGCCGGAACCGGGCTTGGAACGTGTCGTCTGATGAGAGGTCGGGTCGCAGCTGCTTGACCGCGACGGTACGCCCGAGTCGGAGGTCACGTCCGGCACGGACGTCGGCCATCCCGCCGCGCCCGAGCAGGCCACCGAGCTCGTAGCGATCGCCCAGGCGTATGGCTTCTCCGCCGGATTCGGTCATAGCGTCAGTCTCCCAGAGTGTTGATCGGTGGTGGGGGGTTGTGTCACTTGCCGAGCACCGCCTCGATGACGGCGCGCGCGATCGGTCCCGCCAGCCGGCCACCGGCGATCTCGCTGCGGACCGTGTTGCTCGACTCCACCAGCACCGCGACCGCGACCTTCGGCTTGTCCGCCGGTGCGAGCGCGACGAACCACGCATAGGGCGGGCGGTCCTCGGTGGACTGCGCGGTACCGGTCTTGGCGGCGACGTCGACGCCCGGGATGCGGGCCGACGTGGCGGTGCCACGCTCGACGGTGCTGACCATCATCTGTCGAAGCTGCGAGGCGTTTCCGGGCGTCATGGCCTGGCTGAGGAGCTCGGGCTGGGTCTCCTCGAGGACCCGGAGGTTGGGCGAGCGCAACGCCTTGACGACGTAGGGCTTCATGACGTCGCCGTCGTTCGCGATGCCCGCGCCGACCATGGCCATCTGCAGTGGCGTCGTCGCCACCTCGAACTGGCCGATCCCCGACTGCGCCAGCTGGGGGGCCTCGAGGTCGGTGCCCTCGGCGGTGAACCGGCTCGGGCTGGCCGGGAGGCCGGAGAGCGGATCGGTTCCGAAACCGAACTTGCGCGCCTGGGCCGCGAGGTCGTCCTGGCCGATCTTGCCGGACAGCCAGCCGAAGCTCACGTTGCAGGACACGTTGAGCGCCTGCTCGAAGGTGATCCGGTCGCCACCGCAGCTGCTGCCGTTCTCGTTCACGAGCTGGTAGGTGATCCCGGGGAAGGACAACGTGCGGCCGGCCTTGACCTTGTCGTCCGGCTGGAGATCGAGGGTGTCGAGAGCCGCGGCGGCCGTGACCAGCTTGAACGTCGATCCCGGGGGCAGGATCTGCTGGGCGCCACGGTTGAGCATCGGCTGGTTCTTGTCGGTGGTGAGGCGCTCCCACGCCTTCTGGACATCGCCGAGATCGTGGCTCGCGAGGACGTTGGGGTTGTACGAGGGCTGCGTGACCATCGCGAGGACGGCTCCGGTGCTCGGCTCGAGCGCGACCACGGCGCCCTTGGTGTTCTCGCCGAGGGCATTGAGCCCGCTGGTCGCGACCTTCTGCGCTCGTGGGTCGAGGGTGGTCTCGACGCTGCCGCCCTTGGGCTGCTTGTTCGACAGCAGGTCGACGACGCGATTGACGAACAACCGGTTGTCGCTTCCGGACAGCACGCGGTTCTGTGAGTTCTCCAGCGCCCCGCGCCCGTAGACGTAGGAGAAGTAGCCGGTGATCGGCGCGTAAAGCCTGCCGTCGGAGTACTTGCGCTGGAACTTGAACTCGTCGTCGCTCTCGACGCTCTCGGCGACCGGGGTGTCGCCGACGAGGATGGCTCCGCGGTCGCGGGAGAACTCCTCGTTGATGACGCGCTTGTTGCCGTTCTTCGCGTTCAGGCTGTCGGCCTGGACGAACTGCACGTAGTTGATGTTCGCGAGCAGGGCCACGAACATGACGGCGCAGGCGATCGCCAGGAACCGGATGGGGCGGTTCACGTCAGCTTCACCACCTGCGTCTCCTCGTCGCTGTCGAACGAGGAGATCTCCGGTGCGGGACGGCGGGTCTGGTCGCTGATGCGCAGCAGCAGGGCGACGATCGCCCAGTTCATGACCACCGACGAGCCGCCCTGGGCCATGAACGGCGTCGTGAGACCCGTGAGCGGGATGAGGTGTGTGACGCCACCGATGACGACGAACACCTGCAACGCGAAGGAGAACGCCAGACCAGCGGCGAGCAGCTTGCCGAATGCGTCGCGGCAGGTGAGAGCGATGCGCAGGCCGCGCTCGACGATCAGGCCGTAGATGAGCAGGATCGCCATCAACCCGGTGAGCCCGAGCTCCTCGCCCATCGAGGCGGCGATGAAGTCCGAGAACGAGAACGGCGTCAGCTGAGGGCTGCCCTGCCCCCACCCCTGTCCGAGGATGCCGCCGTGGGCGAGGCCGAACAGTCCGTTGATGATCTGGCCGTTGCGGTCGGGATCGGCGAACGGGTCGAGCCAGGCGTCGAAGCGAACCCGCACGTGACCGAAGGCCAGGTAGCCGAACCACGCACCGCCCGCGAACAGGACGCCGCCCACGAGCAGCCACCCGGGACGCTCGGTGGCGACGTAGAGCATGACGACGAACAGGCCGAAGAACAGCAGGGACGACCCGAGGTCGCGCTGGAAGACGAGGATGCCGACGCTCACCAGCCAGCCCGCGAGGATCGGGCCGAGGTCGCGTCCGCGCGGGAGGTCGACGCCGAGGATGCGCCGCCCGGCCAGCGCGAGCGCGTCGCGCTTGACCACCAGATAGCCGGCGAAGAAGATCGCGAGACAGATCTTGGCCGCCTCGCCGGGCTGGAAGCTGAACGGGCCGAGGTTGATCCAGATGCGCGCGCCGTTGATCGTGCGTCCGATCACCGGCAGCAGCGGGAGGATGAGCAGCGCGATGGCCGCGAATCCGAACGTGTAGGTCAGCGACTGCAGGCGCCGGTGGTCGCGGACCGCCATGAGGACGCCGGCGAACGCGGCCAGTCCGATGACGGTCCAGATCAGCTGGGAGTTGGCGAACGCCTGGCGGCCGCTGTCCATCTGGGTGCGGCCGAGGTCGAGCCGGTAGATCATCGCCAGGCCCAGGCCGTTGAGGCAGATGACCAGGGGCAGCAGGACCGGGTCGGCATAGGGAGCGACGCGTCGCACGATGAGATGGGCGACCACGGCGAAGACGATCAGGGCACCGGCCAGCTTCAGGACGCCGGCCGGGATGGTGCCCTTGGCGCCGAGGCCCACGGCGCAGTACGCCGCGATCCCGATCAGCACCGCGAGGATGGTGAGGAAGAACTCGGCGCCTCGCCGCTTGCGCGGGACCCAGGTCGGCTGGCTGCTCACGGTGACGCCTTCGTCTCGTCCTTGGACTTGTCCGATGCGGACGGTGAGGGCGAGGGAGACGGTGACGGGTCGGAGGTCGCGGACCGTTCGAGCTCGGCGACGATGCGATCGGCATCGGCGCGGCTCGCAGCCTCGATGCCGTCGACGACCTTCTGGCGGCGGAACTGCGGCAGCGAGTTCAGCGCGATGGTCGTCTCCTGGGCGACGTGCTGGAGGGTGAGGCCCGGTATGTCTGCCTGCACGCCTTGGAAGATGGCGACGTTGCCTTGGTAGGCCGCGACGTAGTACTGCTTCTGCGTCCAGTTGTAGCCGACGACCCCTGCGGCGGCGAGGATCCCGACGACGACCACGAGCGCCGTGACCCGGCGGAACCAGCGCCACCGGCTCGGCGGACGGGGGGCGTAGCGGAGCTCCTCGGGGTCGACCTGGTCCGGCGATGCGTCGCCGTGCCCGGCCGCGCGCCCGGTGCGCGGGCGAGGTCCGCCTGCGGCCGCCCCGACCAGCTGCGGGCGGCCGTCAGTGGACGAGAGATCGGTGTCCGGTTCCTGGCTCGCATCGACGAGCTCGCCGATGACGACGGTGACGTTGTCGTAGCCGCCGCCCTCAAGGGCCAGCCGCACGAGCTCGGTGGCCGCCATGTCGATCGTCTCGGCACCGAGTGCCTCGGAGATCCCCTCGTCATCGACCATGTCGGTGAGCCCGTCGCTGCACAACAGGAAGCGGTCGCCGGCTTGGCCCTCGACGTGGTCGAGGTCGGGCTCGTTGTCGTCGCGGCCGAGCAGGACGCGCAGCAGGAGCGAACGGTGTGGGTGGGTGCGCGCCTCTTCCGGGGTGAGCTTGCCCTCGTCGACGAGGCTCTGCACGAAGGTGTGGTCGGTGCTGATCTGCGTGAGGGTGCCGTCGCGCCAACGGTACGACCGCGAGTCGCCGATGTGGGCGGTGGCGAAGCGCTCGCCGTCCCAGAGCATCGCCTCGAGCGTCGTGCCCATGCCCTCGACGGCGGGATCGTCGGCCACGAGCTCGCCGAGCCGTCGGTTGGCGTCGCGAACCGCGGTCTCGAGGGCCTCGAGGGGATCGCCGTCGAGATCGCCGTCGAGCCGCTTGATGATGTTCATCGCCTCGGCCGAGGCGAGGTCACCGGCCGCGGCGCCGCCCATGCCGTCGGCAACGGCGATCAACCTGGTGCTGGCGTAGCCGGAGTCCTGGTTGTTGGTGCGGCGCAGACCGGTGTCGGTCAGGGCGACATAGCGAAGGCTCAGGGAGGTCATCGATCACTTCCGCAGCTCGACGATGGTCTTGCCGAGGCGGACCTGGATGCCGAGGCCGATCGGCACCGGGCTCGTGATCCGCTGGCTGCCGAGGTAGGTGCCGTTGGTGGAACCGAGGTCCTCGACGAACCACTGCTCCCCGTTCGTCGCGAACCGGGCGTGCCGGGTGGAGACGTAGTCGTCGTCGAGGCGGATGCTCGCGTCGGTGCCGCGACCGAGGAGGATCGGCTCGTCGCCGAGTGGGACGCTCTGGCCGGAATTGGGTCCGCCCACGATCTGGAGCTTGCTCGGCACGCCGCGGGTCGACTTGCGTGACCTGGCGGCCGGCTGGGCGCGGGATTTCGGCTGCTTCTGCTTGGGCTTGGACTTCTGTTGGGGAGCGCCGGCCGCAACAGGTGCCTTGGCGCCGAAGATGTCGGAGCGGATGACGGAGACGGCCGACAGCACGAACAGCCACAGCACGGCGAGGAAGCCGAGCTTGATCAGGGTGAGGGTGAGTTCCGACATCAGACGTCACTCTCCTTGACGGGGTCCGGAGTGGCATCGCCCACCCCTGGTGAACCGGCGGTCGGGGACCCTCCGGAGGGCTCGGACTGTCCGTGCACGCGGAGGACGACGACGGTGTTGCCGAGCCGGATCTCCGCCCCGTCGGTGACCCGGCCGCTCTCGACGCGTTGGCCGTTGAGGACGACACCATTGGTGGAACCGAGGTCGGACACCGTGACGACGGTACCCATGGGACCGTCGGTCAGCGAGATCTCGGCGTGGCGGCGCGAGATGCCGGGGTCGTCGATGCGGAGGTCGGCGTCCTGCCCGCGGCCGATCACCAATCCGGGTGGTGAGAGGGGGTGGCGCATGCCGTTGACCTCGATGACGACGTCGGAGGAGCGGATGGCGGTCTCGGTCATCCGTTGCCCGGACACCGGCGTGACCGAGGCGTTGGTGCGGCTGCGGACGCGGAAGCGCCCGGTTCCGAGCTCTGCACTGCGGCTGAAGCCGATGCTCAAGGGACCGGCGAGCGTGTACCGCTGCTCCTTGACGTGCTCCTCGACGAGGCGCCCGAGCTCGGAGGCGAGGGTCTCGCTGAACTGGTCGAGACGGTCGTGGTCGGATGGGGACAGCTCGACGATGAAGTCGTTGGGCACGAGCATCCGCTCCCGCGAGAGGATGTGGGCGGAGTTGTCGATCTCGCGCTGCAGGGCCGCGGCGATCTCCACGGGCTGGACCGCGCTGCGGAAGGCACGGGCGAACGCGCCCGTCACCGCTCCCTCGAGTCGTTGCTCGAAGCGCTGGATCACCCCAGCCATGGTCCACACCTCCCCGCTCCGGCCGCACCAATGGTTTTGACGCTCCTGAGATCGTAACGGGCGGTATGCCGGGTCCGCCTGCCCGTGCGACCTCGAGGCGTGGAATGGCACCCGATCTGCCCTGTTAGACTCATCCACCGGTCCCCCGCGGGACCGACGCGCGCGAGTGGCGGAATGGCAGACGCGCTGGCTTCAGGTGCCAGTGTCCGTAAGGGCGTGGGGGTTCAAATCCCCCCTCGCGCACCCTTCTTCATGGCTTCACCCCATCCAGATCTGCGCCCTCGCGCACCGTTCTCGCGCGCGCATCGGTGCTGACGAGCGCGCATGCGGATGGGTTCCCGCGCCGGGTGTCTGACGTCGTGTGTTAAAGTCTAGTGAGTCACGTTACTTACCTAAGAAAAGAGACAACTGATGCGCAAGCTGATCGTGCTGGCCGTCGTCGGCCTGTTCGCCCAGATGATCGACGGATCGCTGGGCATGGCGTACGGCGTCACGTCCTCCTCTCTCCTGCTGGCCGCCGGAGTGGCTCCGGCCGCCGCGTCCGCCGCGGTGCACCTGTCGGAGGTCGGCACGACGTTGGTCTCCGGCGCTTCCCACTGGCGGTTCGGCAACGTCGACTGGCGCATCGTCGGGATCATGGCCGTGCCGGGCGGCGTGTTCGCGTTCCTCGGCGCCACCGCACTGTCGAACCTGCCCGGCGACGCCGCCAAGCCGTGGGTGGCCGTGCTGCTGCTCTCGCTGGGGATCTACGTCGTCTACCGGTTCCTCCGCCTGGGAGGCCGTCGCCCGACCTTCTCGGGTCGCGTCCGAGCGAGATTCCTGGTTCCGCTGGCCGCCGTGGCCGGGACGATGGACGCCATTGGCGGCGGCGGCTGGGGTCCGGTCGGCACCACGAGCCTGCTGGCGTCGGGGCGCGTCGAGCCGCGCAAGGTCGTGGGCTCCATCGACACCGCCGAGTTCGCGGTCTCGGTGGGCGCCTCGCTCGGATTCCTGCTCGCTCTCGGCTCGGCCGGCATCAACATGGCGTGGGCCGGCGCCCTGCTCGCCGGCGGCGTCCTGGCCGCTCCCTTGGCCGCCTACCTGGTCCGGCATCTCGCAGCCCGGGTGCTCGGTACTGCAGCCGGCGGACTGATCATCTTGACCAACGTCAAGACGGTTCTGGAGAGCTCGCTGGTCGGCATGCCGAAGGACTCCGGAGCCGTGTGGTCGACCATGGGCGTGCTGGCCGTCGCCTGGGTCTCGCTGATCGTCCACGCCGTCCTGGCCGAACGCACCTCCCGCGACGCGGAACGGGTCCTCGTGCTCGGCTGAGGCCGCCGCCGCCACGAGGGCTGCGATACTCGGCAGCATGCGGGTCTCGACGAAGTCCGACTACGCCCTCCGCGCGCTGATCGAGATCACCCGCGCCGACGGTGTCGTCTCGGCCGAGCAGCTCGCCACCCGTCAGGGGATCCCGCACACATTCCTCCAGGCCATCCTCGCCGACCTGCGTCGCGCCGGCATCGTTGCGAGCCAGCGCGGACAGTCCGGTGGGTGGCGGCTCGCGGTCGAATCTGCGTCGGTCACCGTGGCCGACGTCATCCGCGCGGTCGATGGACCGCTGCTGAGCGTCTACGGGGTGCGGCCCGAGAGCGTCGAGTACAACGACTCAGCCCGCGTGCTCCAGACCGTCTGGATCGCCGCCCGCAGCAGCCTGCGCTCGGTGTTCGAGACGGTGTCGATCGCAGCGCTCGCCAGCGGGAGCCTTCCGGAGGACGTCGTCGACCGCACTGCGGACGAGGATGCCTGGCAGGCCCGCTGACGTCAGCCGGCGAAGACCTCGGTGAGCTTGGCGTTGAACGCGTCGAGGTCGTCGGGATTGCGGGACGTGACGAGGTCCCAGCCGCCGGTCGTGCAGTGGTGGACCTCTTCGTCGACCCACGTGCCCCCGGCATTCCGGATGTCGGTCTGCAGCGACGGGTATGACGTCAGGGTCTTGCCGGGCAGCACGCCGGCCTCGACGAGGGCCCACGGACCGTGGCAGATGGCGGCGACCGGCTTGCCGGCCCGGACGAAGGAGGCCACGAGCTGGACGGATTCGTCGTCGCCGCGGACCTTGTCCGCGTTGACAGTGCCGCCCGGCAGCACGAGCGCGTCGTAGTCGTCCGCGGAGGCATCGCCGACGCTGACGTCGGCCTCGAACTGCCGGTCCTGGTCGACGTCGCCCACCATTGACTGGACGGGCTCGACCTTCGGTGCGATCAGGACGGCGGACCCGCCAGCCTCCGTGACGGCTCGCCACGGCGACTCGAGCTCGGCCTTCTCGACGCCGACCTGCGCAGTGAGGAACGCGATCGTCCTCCCGGAGAGCGCTCCCACGTCAGGCTGCGTGCTCGCGCTCGGGGTGCAGGATCTCCTGGCGATCGCTCTCGCTCAGTCCGCCCCAGACGCCGTAGGGCTCCTGGACGGCGAGTGCGTGCTCGCGGCACTGCTCGACGACCGGGCAGCGGGCGCACAGGGCCTTGGCTGCGTCCTCGCGGCGTTGGCGGCGCATGCCGCGCTCGGCCTCCGGAGAAAAGAAGGCATCCGGATCGACGTGGCGGCAGGCCCCGTCGTACTGCCATTCGTAGGACTCCATGATGGGCATCGGCAGACGCTTGATGTTGACCATGATGCAACTCCGTTCGTCTCCAGCGGTTTGAAGATCCAGCGAGAGTCGGCCCCTACCCCCGACCTCCATCAACTTGTTCAGAACTTATCCAATAGCTTCTTTGGATGGCAAGGGTCTGAACAAGATTTATAGTGAGTTTTGTGACTGCCCACCGCAGGAAGGAGGCTGGCTCCGTGTCGAGACCGCCTCCGTCCCTGCATGAGGAGACCGGACGGACGGTCGTGCCCGCCGTCGATGACGTGCCCAATGCCGGTAGCGACCTGACGTGGGGAGTCGGTGCCGTATCCACCCGGCTCAGCGTGGCCGCGTCGACGTTGCGCACCTGGGAGCGCCGCTACGGGGTCGGACCCACGTTCCGAACCCAGGGCGGACACCGCCGGTACACCGAGCGCGACATCGACCGGGTCGAGCTGATGCGCCGACTCGTCGGACGCGGAGTTTCCGCCCAGGACGCCGCCCGGGTCGCCCGGACGCTGGACCGCGAGGAGATCGACGTCGCCCTCACCGACGAGGTCAGCCGAGAGCCCGCCCAGCTGGCCCCCGACGACGTCGTCGACGCGATCCTGGCGGCCGCGGCCACCGGCAACCTCGAGCGGCTCAGCCAGTTGTTCGTCGGGCTCTTGCGCAACGGTCGATTCACCGACGCCTGGCGAAACGTGCTTTCCCCGGCTCTGGTCCGCATGTCGTGCGAGTCCTCCACCGGAGTGCTGCCGCCGGGCACTCAGGGCGAAGCGATCGCCGTTCTCGTGCGGGAGCTCAGTGCGCTGACCGTCGCCGAGCGACTGCCTGCGGCCGGACGCGCCGCCGTCCTGTTGGCTCGCAACGCCCCCGAGGCAGAGGCCCTTCCGATGCTTGCGCTCGAGGCGGCGCTCGTCCAGGCCGGCGTCTCCACCGCGGCCGTCGGTCCCGACACGAGCAGCCGCGCGGTGGCGACGCTCGTCACCAACCTGCGCCCCACCGTCCTGGTGACCTGGGGCCATCCACCGGACACGGCATTGCGGCGGGCGGTCGAGAGTCTCGGCGACGCCACTTTCGTGGTGCGCGCCCTGCCGGCCTGGCCGCACGAGGTGAGCCTCAGGTTCGGATTCGACGCCGCGCCGGTATCCACCGACGTCGGCGGAGCCGTCGAGCACCTGCTCGACCGTGTGACCTGACCCACGGACGCAACGCCGCGGGGCCGTTCGCCCGTAGCCTTGACGCATGACCGAACCGCGCGTGCTCACCGAGATCGACGGCCCCATCGCCTACGTGTGGCTGAACCGGCCCGACAAGCTCAACGGCGTCGAGCTCGACATGCTGCAGGGGCTTCTCGATGCCGCCGCCGAGATCCGCCGCAACCGCGACGTGCGGGTCGTCGTGCTCCAGGGCAAGGGTGAGTCCTTCTGCGCCGGGCTCGACTTCGCCGCAGCGGGCAAGAGCCGTGCGCGCATCGTCAAGTTCTTCCTGCCGAACCCGTTCCGCGGCACCAACCTGTTCCAGCAGTCCCTCTGGGCCTGGCGCGAGCTCCCGGTGCCGGTGCTCGCCGTCACCCGTGGCCACGTGTTCGGCGCGGGCCTCCAGCTGGCGCTCGCGGCCGACTTCCGGTTCACCACGCCGGACAGCCAATGGTCGATCCTCGAGGCCAAGTGGGGACTCGTCCCCGACATGAGCGGCACCGTCCCGCTCGCCGAGCTCACCGGCGCGGACGTGGCCAAGCGCCTCACGATGACCGGCGAGGTCTTCTCCGGCGACCAAGCCGTCGAGTACGGCTTGGCCACCGGTTCGGCCGACGACCCGATGAAGCCCGCGCTGGAGCTCGTCGACGCTCTCGTCGCCCGCTCGCCCGACTCTGTTGCCGCGACGAAGAAGCTGCTCAACCGGTCCCGGCGAGGCGGACTGCGCGGAGCGTTCGCACGCGAGCGCCGTTACCAGCTCCGGATGTTCCGTTCGGCCAACACGACGGCAGCGCGGAAGGCCGGGATGAAGCGCGTGGACCCGGAGTTCGGCCCGCGGACCTTTGGCTGATCCGGTCTCCCGTCCCGAGGCGCTCCACGAGGCGGCCTGCCGGGGCCGCGTTAGGGTGATCGGGTGACTGAGGACAAGCGCGGAAAGAAGGTCGCGGACCAGTACGACCGCGGCTACGACTACACCAAGTACTGGGACAACCGCGACTACGAGCACGCGGCCGAGGAGCTCGCCATTCGGAGCCTCCTCGACGGCCGTCACTTCGGCGAGGCCGCCGACATCGGCGGCGGGTTCGGGCGCCTGTGCCTGCTGCTGCGCGAGTACGCCGACCACGTCACGCTGGCCGAGCCCAGCCTCACCCAGCTCGAGGCGGCCAAGACCGCTCTCGCCGGGACCGACATCGACCAGGTGCAGATGCAGGCCGACGACCTGCAGTTCGACGACGCCTCGCTCGACCTGATCACCATGGTGCGCGTCATGCACCACATCCCCGAGCCCACCGCGGAGTTCGCCGAGATCGCCCGCGTGCTCAAGCCGGGAGCCACCGCTCTGATCGAGGTGGCCAACTTCGGCCACTTCAAGAACCGTCGCCGGTACAAGAAGGAGGGCCGACCGCTGCCCACCGAGCCGGTGAGCATCCGCACGGCCCCGGCCGACGAGCCCGACGCCATTGCCTTCGTCAACCACAACATCGACACCGTGGTCGGACAGCTCGCGGTCGCCGGGCTCGGCCTGGTCGACAAGCTGTCGGTCTCGAACCTGCGCAGCGAACGGCTCAAGAAGGTCCTTCCGCAGGGGCTCATGCTCACCGCGGAGAAGGCGGCCCAGCGCCGACTCGCCTCCCGCGACTTCGGCCCCAGCATCTTCCTCGAGCTGCGCCGGGCCTGAGCCGTGGAGGCTCTCGGGGACTTGGTCGAGGCGTTGCCAGAGGGCGCCGTGATCACCGATCCCGATGTCGTCGAGGGGTATCGCTACGACTGGTCGCGTGACCCGAACGCCGGCACTCCGGTGGCCGTCGTGCGGGTCGAGGACGCCGCCCAGGTCCAGGCGACGGTGCGATGGGCTGCCAGGCACGCGGTCCCCGTCGTGCCGCGGGGTGCCGGCAGCGGCCTCTCGGGTGGATCGAGCGCCGTCGACGGCGGCATCGTCCTCAGCCTGGAGCGGATGAACGCGGTCGAGATCGACACCGAGTGCCAGGTGGCCGTGGTCGAACCGGGTGCGTTCAACCGCGAGGTCAAGCTCGCAGCCGCCGAGCACGGCCTCTGGTACCCGCCCGACCCCTCGTCCTACGAGATCTGTTCCATCGGCGGCAACGTCGCCACCAACGCCGGTGGGCTGTGCTGCGTCAAGTACGGCGTCACCACCGACTACGTGCTCGGCCTCGATGTCGTGCTCGCCGACGGCACGCTCGTGACGCTGGGCGGCAAGCGCATCAAGGACGTCGCCGGCCTCAGCCTCCTCAAGCTGTTCGTGGGCAGCGAGGGCACGCTCGGCATCGTCACGCGTGCCATCTTGCGGCTCGTCCCGGCCCAGGCCGCCCGCTCGACGATGGTGGCCACCTTCCCGACGGTCGACGCGGCGGCTCGGGCCGTGGTGCAGGTGCGTCGAGCGCTGCGTCCGTCGATGCTCGAGCTGATGGACCAGGCCTCGATCAACGCGGTCGAGGACTACCGCTCGATGGGACTCGACCGGTCCGCGGGCGCTCTGCTGATGGCACAGTCCGATGCCCCCGCCGGCGCGCGCGGCGAGGAGGTCGCCGCCATGCAGGCGGCCTGCACGGCGGCCGGGGCCGTCGACGTCTTCGTGACCGACGACCCCGACGAGGGCGAGATGTTCGTCGAGGCGCGGCGGCAGGCGTTCCCCGCCATCGGAGCCCGGGGCACGCTGATGCTCGAGGACGTGGGAGCGCCGATCCCGCTGCTGCCCGACCTGCTGGCCGCGATCGCCGCGATCGCCGTCGAGCACGACATCGAGATCCCCGTGGTCGCGCACGCCGGCGACGGCAACACGCACCCGATCATCGTGTTCGACGAGAAGGATGCAGAATCCACGCGCCGGGCCGGGGAGGCGTTCGACGCCGTCATGGCCGCGGCGATCGCGCTGGGCGGGACCATCACCGGCGAGCACGGGGTCGGGCGCACCAAGAAGGCGGCGCTGCCGGACCAGCTCGGCCCGGACGTCATGAAGCTGACCCGCGCCGTGAAGGACGCACTCGACCCGCACGGCATCCTCAACCCGGGCGCCGTCCTGTAGCAGGCGCGGCTCGCCCGTTGCCGCGATCCCGGTAGCGTCCGGGGCATGATCCATGAGCGTCACCTGTTCGGCCCCGGCCCGTCGAACCCGTACCCCGAAGCCACCGCCGCGCTGGCTCGGCCGCTGCTCGGGCATCTCGATCCTCAGTTCCTCGCCCTCATGGACGACACCTGCCGGATGCTGCGCGAGGTGTGGGGCACCGACAACGCGCGGACGATTCCCCTGTCGGCCACCGGCTCGGCCGGCATGGAGGCGAGCTTCGTCAACACGGTGCACGACGGTGACGTCGTGGTGGTCGCCGTGAACGGACTGTTCGGCCAGCGGATGTGCGACGTCGCAGCACGCTGCGGTGCGGAGGTCGTGCCGGTGGAGCACGAGTGGGGCCAACCTGTCGATGTCGATCGCGTGCTGTCGGCCCACCCGTCGCCGGCGATCATCGCGGCGGTCCACGCCGAGACGTCCACCGGCGTGCGGTCCGACATCGCTGCCCTCGGGGCCGGCAAGGGCGACGCCCTGCTGGTGGCCGACGCGGTCACCAGCATCGGGGGCATCGAGCTGCGAGCCGACGACTGGGGCATCGACGTCGGCTACGCCGGCACCCAGAAGTGCCTCGGCGTGGCCCCCGGCCTCGCGCCGTTCACCATCAACGACCGCGCCTTCGAGCGTCGAGTCGAGAAGCCCCGCTCGTGGTACCTCGACCTCGGCCTCCTCGGCGGCTACGTCGGCGAGGCGTCCGGCTCCGGCGGGCGTACCTACCACCACACGGCCCCCACCGCGATGGTCGCCAGCCTGCACGCGGGGCTGACGCGCGTGCTCGACGAAGGTCTCCCCGCAGTCTGGGAGCGCCACGCCGCCGCAGGTCAGATGCTGCAGGACGGGCTGGAGGCGAGAGGCCTGGAGCTGTTCGCGGCCGAGGGCCATCGACTGCCCGAGCTGACCACGGTCAAGGTGCCGGACGGCGTCGACTCCGCCGCCGTCCGCACGTATCTGCTCGAACGACACGGCATCGAGATCGGCGCCGGCGCCGGCGCCCATGCCTCGTCGGTGTGGCGGATCGGCCTGATGGGACGCAACGCTCGACCGGACGCGGTGCTGCTGGTGCTCGCCGCCCTCGATGACGCCCTCGCGTCCGTCTGACGTGCCCGTCGCACTCGACGCCGTCGCCTGGCCGGTCCGCACCAGCCGGCTCACCATCCGTCCGCCCCGCGCTGATGACTACGAGGCCACGTGGCGGTATCGACGGCTCGAGGCCGTGACGAGCTGGATCACGGCGCACCTCGCGACGCTCGACGAGCACGCGGAGTGGTTCTCGGACCCCGACAGCCTGGCGAAGTCGTTGGTCGTCGAGCTCGACGGCGACATCATCGGTGACCTGATGCTCAAGGTCCAGGATGGTTGGTCCCAGGCCGAGGTGGCCGAGACCGCGCATGACGTGCAGGCGGACCTCGGCTGGTGCTTCGACCCGAGCTTCCAGGGCCAGGGCTACGCCACGGAGGCGGTGCGCGCGGTGCTCCGGATCTGCTTCGAGGACCTCGGCCTGCGCCGGGTCACGGCTGACTGCTTCGCGGCCAACGAGCCGTCCTGGCGGCTGATGGAGCGACTGGGCATGCGGCGCGAGGTGCATGCCGTGCGCGAGTCGCTGCACCGCTCCGGTGAGTGGATGGACAGCTACGGCTACGCGCTGCTCGCCGACGAGTGGCGCGAGCAGGATCGCTAGAGCACGTCGAGTCGGCGGAGGACGTCACGGACGTGCTTCACGGCGTTCTTCTCCGCAAGACCCGTGGTGTCGTCGAAGTAGAGGCCGTCGCCGATCAGCTGGATCGTCCGGGCGAGGGCCTCGTCGCCGAGGTGCTCGCGGAGGACGGAGAACCAGCCGTCGCGGAGATCGGCCAGAGCGGCCGACGCACGTGAGTCGTTCTCCTGGGCGATGCGGGCCGCGGCAGTGAGCGCGCGATCGAAGTCGCTGCCGGAGTTGACGGAGGTCTCGAGGTAGAAGGCCACGGGCCCCTGCTTCGCCGTGCTCATGCGCGCGGCATCCTCAGCGCCTTGCTCCCGCAGCCGGTCGAGCATGCCCTCGACCAGCGCGTCCTTGCTGGGGAAGTGGTAGAGCAGCCCGCCCTTGGAGACCTCGGCGGCACCGGCCACGGCATCGAGCGTGGCGGCGCGGCTGCCGACCGTGACGAGCAGCGCCTCGAACGCATCAAGCAACCGGTCGCGAGTCGAGCGCTCCGTCGACGGCATGGCCCGAGCATAGCGGCGGAGATCACAGTCCGCGGACTGGGACCTATACCGTCCAGCCGGTATAGTTGGCGGGATGACGACATTGACTGTTCGGCCGAACCGGGCCGGCCCGCGCGAGTGGCTCGTGCTGGCCGTCATCGTCATGCCCGTGCTCCTCATCTCGATCGACAACACGGTCCTGACCTTCGCCCTGCCGCAGGTCAGCATCGCCCTCCGGCCCAGCGGCGAACAGCTGCTGTGGCTCGTCGACATCTATCCGCTGATGCTCGCCGGCCTGCTCATCGGTGCCGGCGGACTCGGCGATCGCGTCGGCCGCCGCCGCATGCTTCTCATCGGTGCGGCCGGCTTCGGACTCGCGTCGGTCGGTGCCGCCTTCAGCCCGAGCGCGGAAGCACTGATCGGCTGGCGCGTGCTGCTCGGCGTCTTCGGGGCGACGCTCATGCCGTCGACGCTGTCGCTCATCCGTACGGTGTTCGTGCACCGGGCGGACCGCCGGATCGCGGTGGCCGCCTGGGCTGCGACGTTCTCCGGCGGTGCCGCCCTGGGGCCCGTGCTCGGCGGCTACCTTCTGGAGCACCTGTGGTGGGGTTCGGTGTTCCTCGTGAACGTGCCGATCATCGCGGTCTTCCTCGTCGCGGCCGCAGTGCTCGTGCCGGAGTCCCGCGATCCGCGGCCCGGACGTCTCGACGTCGCCGGCATCGCGTGGTCGATGATGGCGATGCTGCCTTTCGTCTACGGGATCAAGCAGCTCGCCGAGCACGGGCTGTCGCACCGGCCCTCTCGGCGCGATGGCTTTCGGCATCGTCAGCGCGATGATGTTCGTGCACCGCCAAGCGACGGCCGTGAACCCCTTGATCGACCTGAAGCTGTTCTCGAACCGGGCGTTCAGCGGCGCCATCTCCGCGAACCTGCTGAGCATGATGGGGTACGCCGGCTTCCTGTTCTTCGCCGCACAGTTCCTGCAGCTCGTCGTCGGCCTCAACCCGATGGCCTCGGCCACGGTCCTGGTCCCAGGGCTCGTCATCACGATCGTCGCCAGCTTCACGGTCGTGCGACTGGCCCGCCGCACGGCGGTGCACGCGTTGGTGAGCTTCAGCTTCGTCATGTCGGCCGCCGGGTACGCCATCGCCGCGTTCGCCGGTACTCCGACCACGTGGTCGATCCTCGTGGCGTTCATGGTGATGGGGCTCGGCATCGGTTTCGCCGAGACGCTCACCAACGACGTCATGCTCTCGAGCGTGCCCGAGCACCAGGCGGGGGCGGCATCGGCGGCGTCCGAGACGGCCTACGAGATCGGCGCCGTGCTCGGTATCGCGGTCCTCGGCAGCGTGCTCACCGCGAGCTACCGGGCGAACCTCACGGTGCCCGCCGTGGCCCGCTACGGCGAGCAGGACGCTGCGTTCGAGACGCTCGGCGGCACGGTCGAGCAGGCGCGGTCGTTCCCGAACGTCATCGGTGATGAGCTGCTGCTCTCCGCCCACGCGGCGTTCGAGAACGCCGTGCAGCTGACCTCCGCGGTGGCGATCATCGTCGCGCTCGGCGCGGCCTGGGTCAGCTGGCGCACGTTGCGCGGCGCGTCCCTCGATTGAGGCGCGGCTCCGCAGGTCATAGGCTCGGCGCCATGCGCGTGGTGCTTCCGCTTCTGCTCGTCGCCTCCCTGCTGGGGGCCTGTGGAGAAGGCACGGTGCCGGTGCCGTCCGGAGTCCGGCTCCAGGTCGAGCAGACCCGGCAGGACCTGCAGGGACGCGCCTTCCAGGTGCAGGTCGTCAACGGGGGGAAGCAGCCCCTCACCGTCGAGCACGTCGAGTTCGAGTCCGGGCGGATCGACAAGCGCGTGACCTACGACGGACCCACCACCATCCCCACCGCCGCGACCGTGAACCTCACCATGACGATGCCGCGCGCCAGGTGCGGTCAGGGTCTCGATGCCCGCGTCCACCTCACCTACGAGGTCGGCGACGGCGACGCGGTCACCTCGGTCGCTCGTCCCAGCGACCACTTCGGCAGCGTCGAACGGTTCATGAAGCGCGACTGCGCCGAGAGGTCGATGGGCGACATCGCCATCGACGAGCTCACGGTTCACGGCAGCGGGGACGAAGCCACCCTCGGCATCGCCGCGACCTTCACTCCTCCGTCGTCCGGCGATCCGGTCCGGCTCGTCGAGGTCGGGGGCTCGACGCTGCTCGCGCCGGCGGGATCCGACGCCACCACCATCGACCAGGACCTGACTCCGGGCGGCGACCCCGTGCGCGCAGACCTGACATTCATCCCCAACCGGTGCGACGTCCACGTCGTCGCGGAGGACCGGACCGGTGGGATCCTCCCGCTCCGGGTCGAGTCCCCGGCCTTCGGGACGTCACCGGTCTATCTGCGGTTCACCGAGCCGCAGAAGGCGCAGATCTTCGAGTACCTCGCCGAGCGGTGCGGATTCGGTCGGACCCAGGACCCGCTGAACGCCCCCTGACCGGCCCGTTGCGTGGCACGATCGTCGCATGTTCAGGTGGCTGGCGGTCCTCGGTCTGATGCTGTTGGCCGCGGCGACGGCGTTCCTCGCCCTGACCGTGTCCCCGTGGTGGTGGATCGCGGCGGGCCCCCTGATCGTCGTCTCGCTCGGGGGCACCAACGACCTCCTGCAGCGGCGGCACAGCGTCCTGCGCAACTACCCGGTCATCGGCCACCTGCGGTTCCTGCTGGAGGAGATCCGGCCGGAGATGCGGCAGTACTTCGTCGAGTCGAACACCGAAGGCCGGCCGTACGACCGAGAGACACGCGACCTCGTCTACGACCGCGCGAAGGGCAACCACGGTGAGGAACCGTTCGGGACGCAGCGCGACGTCAACGCGGTCGGGTACGAGTTCGTCGCGCACTCCCTGCGGGCGAAACCCAAGCCCGACGGGGTCGTCCCGTCCGTGCGCCTGGGAGGACCCCGCTGCACGCAGCCGTACGACATCGCCCTGCTCAACGTGTCTGCCATGAGCTTCGGATCGCTCTCCGGCAACGCGATCGAGGCCTTGAACGCCGGCGCGGCGAAGGGCGGCTTCGCCCACGACACCGGTGAGGGCTCGATCACCACGTACCACCGCAAGCACGGCGGCGATCTCATCTGGGAGATCGGGTCCGCCTACTTCGGCTGCCGCACGCCGACCGGCCGGTTCGACCCCGACAAGTTCGCCGAGCGCGCCGCCCTCGACCAGGTCAAGGCGGTCTCGATCAAGATCTCCCAGGGCGCCAAGCCTGGCCTCGGCGGGCTCCTGCCCGGGGCGAAGGTCAACGAGGAAGTCGCGGCCGCACGTGGAGTGGAGGTCGGCGAGACGATCGTGTCGCCGCCGGCACACAACGCGTTCGACACCCCGCTGGGGCTCATCGACTTCATCGACACCTTGCGCGAGCTGAGCGGGGGCAAGCCGGTCGGGTTCAAGCTCTGCATCGGTTCGCGTCGCGAGTTCCTGGCCATCTGCAAGGCGATGATCGAGCGCGGATCGGGCCCCGACTTCATCATCGTCGACGGATCGGAGGGCGGCACCGGAGCGGGCCCGGTCGAGTTCGAGGACAACGTGGGCATGCCGTTGACCGAGGGCTTGATGTTCGTCCACAACGCCCTCGTGGGCTCCGGCTTGCGCGACCAGATCAAGATCGGCGCGAGCGGCAAGGTCGCCAGCGGCATCGACATCGTCAAGCGGATCTGCCAGGGCGCCGACTTCACGCTCGCGGCCCGGGCCATGATGTTCGCCGTCGGCTGCATCCAGGCCCAGAAGTGCCACACGAACCACTGCCCGGTCGGCGTGGCCACCCAGGACCCGTGGCGGGCCCGCGCCCTCGTCGTCAAGGACAAGAAGGAGCGCGTCTACCAGTTCCAGTCCAAGACGGTGAACAGTGCGATGCAGATCGTGGCGTCCATGGGCCTGGACTCCTTCGACGACCTGACCCCGCGCAAGCTGTTCCGGCGCGTCGACCCGCAGGTCACGAAGACCTATCACGACCTGTTCCGCTGGCTGGCTCCCGGCGAGCTGCTGGCCCAGCCTCCGGAGGGCTGGCGGCGTGACTGGGCGGCTGCTGGGGCCGACACGTTCGACCCGCTCGACGTGACCTCGATGTCGACGTAGTCAGCTCTTCGGGCCGACGAACTTGTGGGCCTCACGACCGGTGGCGCCGAGCGTGGTGCCCAGCATCTGCAGCGCCTGACCGACCGTGTCGAGCAGCACCGAGATGTCCCGGAGGTCGTCGGAGAGACCGTCGAGGTTGGCCTTCGTGTCGCCCACGGCGTGCGCCGCGGCGGCGAGCTGGCGGGACGGACCGCCCATCAGCGGCACCTTCGACACGTCGATCGCGGCATCGCCCACCAAGGTCCCGACAGCGCTGAGGCTGGTGGAGATGGAGGCGAGGGCGGTGGCGCTGTCGCCCACTCGACCGGTGGCGCCGGATGCCCCGGACAGTGCCTTCCCGGCCTTGGACGCGTGCGCGCCGGCGTCGGCCAGGCCGGAGGAGAGCAGGGTGAGCAGCCGCGGCAAGTCCTTGGCGAGCTGGACGCTCGTGGCGAGGTCGTCCTGGTGGGACGACACGAAGTCGACGACGTCCTGGAGCCGGGTGACCTCGGCGCCGGCGCCGAGGATCTTGCCGAGATCGACCATGGGGGGACCACCTGACACATCTTTTGCTGGGACGACCGCCAGTCTAGGTAGTTTGTCGCTCATGGAGTGGACGCTGGAGGCAATCCTCGTGCCGGTTTCCGACCTCGACCGCGCGAAGGCCTTCTACACCGACAAGATCGGGTTCGCCGTCGACCTCGACACCGGCGACAAGCTCGGGACGGGGTTCCGCCTCGTGCAGCTCACGCCGCCGGGCTCCGGGTGCTCCATCCACCTGCAGACCGGTTCGCAGGGGATGATGCCTGGTTCGTCGCGTGGCCTCCTTCTGGTGGTCGTCGACATCGACGTCGCACACACCCAGCTCGTCAAGCGTGGTGCCGACGTCGGGCCCGTGGGGCACTACGAAGGATCCGACTTCGTCGAAGGCAAGGGCGGTCCATGGAACTCGTTCATCCGGTTCGCCGACCCGGACGGCAACGTGTGGTCGGTGCAGGAGGCGCCGCTCGATCGCTGACCGGCTCAGCCGACGAGCGAGCGGTGCGCCATCTCGATCAGCAGGGCCCGCATCTCGGCCGGCTTGATGCGCGCGCTGTGAGGAGTGGAGTTCAGCAACCCGAACGTGGCCTGCACCGCGGCCCGCGCCGTGGCGTGATCGAGCTCGGGGCGCAGCTGGCTGACGGTGTCGACCCAGACGTCGATGTACCTGAGCTGCAGGGCGCGGACGTCGCGGCGCCCGGCCGCGTCGAGATTGGCCCACTCGCGGTCCTGCACGACGATGAAGGCGGGGTGGTCGAGGGCGAAGTCGACGTGCCAGTCGATCAGGGCATCCAGAGCCCCGGCCGCGGACGCGGCGCCGGCAGCGCGGGCGGTTCCCTCCTTGAGCAGCGTCTCGCTGATGTCGGCCAGCGAGGCGGCGAGCAGCTCGCGCTTGCCGGTGAAGTGCTTGTAGAGCGCCGGCCCGGAGATGCCGCAGGCCGCACCGATGTCGTGCACGGACACGCCGTGGAAGCCTCGCTCGGCGAACAGCTCGGCGGCCGTGTCGAGGATCTGCTGCCGACGCTCGGTCACGAGGGCAGTCTAACCGGAGTTAACGGTTGTTAACTTGATGCTAGCCTGACGCCATGCAGGAACTGGTCGCCGAGCTGCGCGAGCGCCTCGCCCAGGTGCGGGTGGGCGGCACCGAGAAATCCCGGGACCGTCACGTGGCCCGCGGCAAGCTGCTGCCTCGCGACCGGGTCGACCACGTGCTCGACCCCGGCTCACCGTTCCTGGAGATCGCGCCGCTGGCCGCCTACGGGATGTACGGGGGAGACGTGCCGAGCGCGGGCATCATCACCGGCATCGGGCAGGTGTCGGGCCGTGAGTGCATGATCGTCGCCAACGACGCCACCGTGAAGGGCGGCACCTACTACCCCCTCACGGTCAAGAAGCACCTGCGCGCCCAGACCATCGCCAAGCAGAACAACCTGCACTGCATCTACCTGGTCGACTCCGGTGGCGCCTTCCTGCCGATGCAGGACGAGGTCTTCCCCGACCGGCACCACTTCGGTCGCATCTTCTTCAACCAGGCGCAGATGTCGGCGGCCGGCATCGGACAGGTGGCCGCAGTCATGGGCTCCTGCACCGCCGGCGGAGCCTACGTGCCGGCGATGAGCGACGAGACGGTCATCGTCAAGGGGCAGGGCACGATCTTCCTCGGCGGCCCGCCGCTGGTGAAGGCGGCCACGGGCGAAGAGGTGTCGGCCGAGGACCTCGGCGGCGGCGACGTCCATGCCCGCACGTCCGGCGTCGTCGACCATCTCGCCGACGACGACGACCACGCGTTGCAGATCGTCCGGTCCATCGTCGACACCTTCGAGCGCCCGACGGCGTCGAGCATCCCCACCTACCCGGTGGAGGAGCCCGCCGAGGACCCGGCCGGGCTGTACGACATCCCCACCGACCCGCGCACCCAGTACGACGTCCGCGACGTCATCCGTCGCGTGGTCGACGGATCCCGGCTGCACGAGTTCAAGCCGCTGTACGGAGAGACGCTGGTGTGCGGGTTCGCACGGATCTGGGGTCGGCCGGTCGCGATCGTGGCGAACAACGGCATCCTGTTCAGCGAGTCGGCCCTCAAGGGCGCCCACTTCATCGAGCTGGCCAACCAGCGCGGCGTCCCGCTGGTGTTCCTGCAGAACATCTCCGGATTCATGGTGGGCCGCGAGTACGAGAACCGGGGCATCGCCAAGGACGGCGCGAAGCTGGTCACCGCCGTCACGTCGTCGGTGGTGCCGAAGTTCACCGTCGTCATCGGCGGTTCGTACGGCGCCGGCAACTACGGCATGTGCGGCCGTGCCTACGACCCGCGTTTTCTGTGGGCCTGGCCCAACGCCCGCATCTCGGTGATGGGCGGCGAGCAGGCCGCGTCGGTGCTGGCCACCGTGCGGCGCGACGGCCTCGAGGCCCGCGGGGAGGAGTGGTCGAGCGAGGAGGAGGCGGAGTTCAAGGCCCCGATCCTGGCCCAGTACGAGGAGCAGGGCAGCGCCTACTACTCCACCGCCCGCCTCTGGGACGACGGCATCATCGACCCCCTCGACACCCGCCGCGTGATCGGCCTCGGCCTCGCCGCCGCCTCCCACGCCCCGATCCCGATGCCGCAGTTCGGCGTCTTCCGGATGTGATCGCGGTGGCTGCGGTCGGCGTCGGTTTACCAGGTTCAGTAGGTGTGTTGTCACTCCTCCGGGCAAATTTGCCCGGAGATGTGCAGGCTTGCCCACATAACCTGGTAAACCGGCCGAAAGCCAGGGGGGTCGAGCGATGACGTTCTCCTCCGTCCTGATCGCCAATCGGGGGGAGATCGCGCGGCGGGTGGTGCGGGCGTGCCGCGCGCAGGGGCTGCGCAGCATCGCGGTGTACTCCGAGGCCGACGTCGATGCCACCTTCGTCCACGAGGCCGACGACGCCGTGCTGCTCGGCCCCACGTCGCCCGCGGAGTCGTACCTCGACATCACCCGCGTGCTGGCCGCGGCCAAGGAGTCCGGCGCGGAGGCCGTGCACCCCGGGTACGGGTTCCTGTCCGAACGCTCCGAGTTCGCCCGAGCCGTCACCGCAGCCGGTCTCGTCTTCATCGGCCCGTCGGCCGATGTCATGGACGCGATGGGCCGCAAGGATCGCGCCCGTGAGGTGGCCGAGCGCGCCGGTGTCCCCGTCACGCCCCAGTTCGCGCCGGACGCCGTGCCCGACGACGCGTACCCGGTGCTCGTCAAGGCGGCTGCCGGCGGTGGCGGCAAGGGCATGCACGTCGTGCGGGAGCCCGCCGGCCTCGCCGATGCCGTGGCCACCGCCCGTCGCGAGGCCGCGTCGGCGTTCGGCGACGACACGCTCCTCGTCGAGACGTTCGTCGAGGGCGGGCGGCACGTCGAGGTCCAGGTCTTCGGCGACGAGCACGGCAACGTCGTCCACCTCTTCGACCGCGACTGCTCCGCGCAGCGCCGGCACCAGAAGGTCGTCGAGGAGGCGCCCGCTCCGTTCGTGGCCGACGCCGTTCGCGCTCGCATCCTCGAGTCGTCGGTCGCGCTGTGCCGCGAGGTCGGGTACACCAACGCGGGCACCGTCGAGTTCCTGGTGAACGGCGATGAGGCGTACTTCCTGGAGATGAACACGCGTCTGCAGGTCGAGCACCCCGTCACCGAGGCGGTCACCGGCCTCGACCTCGTGCAGTGGCAGCTCGATGTCGCCGCCGGCCGGGCGTTGCCACTCACGCAGGAGCAGATCACCGTGAGTGGGCACGCCCTGGAGGTGCGCGTCTACGCCGAGGATCCGTACTCCGGCTTCCTGCCGCAGTCGGGCACCGTCGAGGAGCTGGTCTGGGCGCCCGGCGCGCGGGTCGACGGCGCCTTCGACCTCCACGGCGAGGTCACCACGGCGTACGACCCGATGATCGCGAAGGTCGTCGTCCACGGGGCGGACCGCGAGGCCGCGCGACAGCTGATGGTCGATGCGCTCGACGCGTCGGCGGTGTTCGGCCTGACCACCAACCTCGGCTTCGCCCGTGAGCTGGTGGCCAGTGACGCCTTCGCCGAGGGCGCGGTGCACACCGGCTGGCTCGACAGCGACGCCGCGACAGATCTGCTCACCACCCCCGAGATGCCCGCCGAGGTCCTGCTCGTGGCCGCCGAGGTCATCGGCCGCGAGCGCGTCGACCCCGGCCGGTCACCCTTCGCGGCCGGAGACGGGTGGCGGTTGTCGGGTCCACCGGCTCCACGCACCGTGCCGGTGATGGATGCCGTCGGAGTCACGCACTGGGTCGACGCCGACGCCCGGGCCCCCGCCGCGCTCTGGCACCGCAACGCCTCCGGTGGCGTCTCCGTCTCCTGGCACGGCCGACCCTGGGACCTGGCCGCGCCCGACCCGATGCGCGGCAACCGGCCCGCCGCATCCACTGGCGACGCGTCGGTCACCGCCCCCATGCCGGCCACGGTCCTGACCATCGACGTGGCCGAGGGCGATGACGTCACGGCCGGCCAGCGCCTCGGAACTCTCGAGGCGATGAAGATGGAGCTCGCGCTCACCGCCCCCCACGACGGCGTCGTCACCGAGATCGGCGCCGCCGCCGGCGACCAGGTGAAGCAGGGCCACGTCCTGCTCACGGTGGAGGCCACGCCGTGACCCGAGTGCTCCCGGCGGTCGAGCCCGAGGCGTCGCTGCCGTCGAGGGTGACGATCTACGAGGTCGGGCCGCGCGACGGGCTCCAGAACGAGTCCGCGATCGTTCCGCTCGACGTCAAGGCGGAGTTCATCACCAGGCTCATCGCGGCCGGGCTGCCGATCGTCGAGGCCACCAGCTTCGTGCACCCGCGGTGGGTGCCGCAGCTCGCCGACGCCGAAGATCTCGTCGCCCGCCTTCCTCTGGCGGGTCCCGTGCCGCTCCCGGTGCTGGTGCCGAACGAGCGCGGGCTCGACCGGGCGCTGGCTGCCGGCTGCACGCACGTCGCGATCTTCGGCAGCGCCACCGACACGTTCGCGGCGAAGAACCTGAACAGCACGCTCGACGGGCAGTTCGCGATGTTTCAGCCGGTGGTCACGCGGGCGATCGACGCCGGGCTGGACGTCCGGGCCTATGTGTCGATGTGCTTCGGCGACCCGTGGGAGGGCCGAGTGCCCGTCGAGCAGGTCGTCGCCACCGGACGCCGACTCCTCGAGCTCGGTGCCTCCCAGCTCTCGCTCGGCGACACCACGGGCGTCGGCACGCCGGGACACGTGGGCGCGTTGCTCGACGCGTTCGCCGCGGCGGACGTCGGCGTCGATCGGCTCGCGATGCATTTCCACGACACCTACGGCCAGGCGTTGGCCAATGCGCATGCTGCCCTTCGCCGGGGCGTCACGACCTTCGACGCGTCGGCCGGTGGCCTCGGCGGGTGCCCGTACGCCGAGAGCGCCACCGGCAACCTCGCCACCGAAGACCTCGTCTGGATGCTCACCGGCCTGGGCATCGAGCACGGCGTCGACCTCGATGCGCTGGTGCGGACCAGTGTGTGGATGGGTGTGGAGCTCGGCAAGGAACCGGCAAGCGCCGTCGTCCGCGCCCTCGGCTGACGCCGGCGCGGCTACGCCGGCGGCGGACCGGTCGACGTGCGCACGATGAGCTCGCACGGAAGGACCGCATCGGGCGCCGGCGGGTGGCCGACGAGGACGTCCAGGATCATCTGGGCGGCCAGGCGGCCCTGGTCAGCGACGTGCTGCGAGACGGTGGTGAGACCGAAGGCCTCACCCAGCGGGTGTCCGTCGATGCCGACCACTGACATCTGTGACGGCACCGGCACCCCTCGCTCGGCCAGCAGCGCCAGCGCGCTCATCGCGATCTCGTCGGAGTAGGCGACCACCGCCGTCGGCGGGTCGCTCCGGTCGAGCAGCAGCGCCATGCCCTGTGCGCCCGCCAGCGGGCCGGCCGGGACGGTGACGACGGCGTCGTCGGAGGAGATTCCCTGCGCGACCAGGGCGTCGCGGAAGGACTGGGTGCGGATCAGGTTCGCGGACCAGGCGGTTCCCTCGGTGTCGTCGGTGCGGATCATCGCGATGCGCCTGTGCCCCAGGTCGAGAAGGTGCTGCGTCGCGAGCCCTGCTGCAGCGGCGTCGTCGGTCCGGACGTCCGGATACGTGCGCAGTCGTCCGCCGGCGACGACGACGTGGACGCCGAGCAGGTCGAGACGCACTTCCTCTTCCGGGCTCAGCGGGAGCGCGATGAGGACCACCGCGTCGACCTTGCGGCGTGCCGGAAGCTCGCGGAAGAACGTGCTGCGCTGATCCTCGTCATCGACCTGGTAGATCAGGACGTCGAGGTCGGAGTCGCGCAGCATGGGCTCGATGGCCGCGAGCATGGCCGAGTAGAACCACACGTCGATCCTGGGCACGACGACCGCGACCCGTCCGGTGGTGCGCCGAGCCAGCCGGGATGCCTCGGGCGAGACGACGTACAACAGCTCCTCCGCAACCCGGCGGACCCGCTCCCGCGTGGCCGGTCGGACGCCCGGGACGTCGCGCAGCGCGCGGGACACCGTGGCGATGGAGACTCCCGCTTCGCGGGCGACATCGACCATGTTGATCTCCCGCGACGCGTCGGCCATGGGTGAAGGGTAACGTTTTGGAAAACGTTTGCGAACTCCCTTGACGAACAAGTGTGACGTGGGCCACTGTGGAAATCGGGTGCGGAAAAGCGCCCCACTGGGAGCTAGTCAACGCTGCGACGGCCGAGTCCGGCCAAGGGAGTCACTCATGCCACAACACACACGGAAGCGGCTGGCCACGATCGGACTGGGCACAGCCGTCCTGATGCTCACCTCGGCGTGCCTGGGCGGAGGTGGCAGTGGCGGCAGCTCCGGAGGCGGATCCAAGGACGGCGACGGCAAGGTGACCATCCTCGGTGCCTTCGGCGGCCAGGAGAAGGAAGCCTTCCTGGAGTCCCTCAAGGAGTTCGAGTCCTCCTCGGGCATCAACGTCCAGTACACCGACGACCAGGACTTCACGACCACGGTCAAGGCGAAGGTCAACTCCGGCGCCGCGCCGGACATCGGACTCTTCCCGCAGCCCGGCGGACTCCTGGAGCTCTCCGACGACATCACCCCGATCGGCGACATGATCGACGTCTCCGCCATCGAGTCGACGCTGATCCCCGGATTCCTCGAGGCGACCACCAAGGACGGCAACGTCTACGGCGCCCCGATGCGCATGGCCGTCAAGAGCATCGTCTGGTACCCGAAGGACGCCTACGACAAGACCGGCGAGTCCAAGGAGCCGGCCACCCTCCAGGATCTCGAGGGCATCGCCAACAAGCTCAAGGCCGACACCAAGGCACCGTGGTGCATGGGCTGGGAATCGGACCAGGCCACCGGCTGGGTCGGCACCGACTGGCTGGAGGAGATGGTCCTTCGCACCGGCGGCCCCGACGTGTACGACCAGTGGGTCACGCACGAGATCCCGTTCAACGACCCGCAGATCGTCAAGGCGCTCGATGAGTTCGGCAAGATCGCCAAGGGCAAGGGTCAGGTCCTCGGCGGCGTCAAGGGCATCCTGAACACGGGATTCGCGGACGCGATGAACCCGGCGTTCAAGGCCAAGCCCGACTGCATGCTGATGCGCCAGGGCAACTTCGCCACGGGCTTCTTCCCCGAGGACGTCCAGTCCGACCTCGACGGTCGGGTCGGCACGTTCGTGTTCCCGCCCTTCCAGGGTGGGTACGACGGTCAGCCGATTCTGGGCGGCGGCGACCTCGCGGCATCGTTCAACGGTGACGACGAGGACGTCAAGAAGGTCATGGAGTTCCTGACGTCCGACAAGTTCGGCGGCGAATGGGCCGCAGCCGGTGGCTGGCTCTCCCCGCACTCCACGTTCGACGCCAGCCAGTATCCGGACGAGACGACGCGAGACATCGCGAAGGTCGCGGCCGACGCGGACGTCTTCCGCTTCGATGGGTCGGACCTGATGCCCAAGGAGGTCGGTTCCGGCACCTTCTGGACCGGCATGGTCCAGTGGGTGAGCGGGAAGTCCAGCAAGGAGACGCTCGACGCGATCGAGGCCTCCTGGCCGGCGTCGTGACCGTCACCACGGAAGGCCCTGACACCGGTTCGCCGGTGTCAGGGCCGGACGCGGAGCAGGTGTACGGCCGGGCCGACTGGCGCAAGATCGTCGGCGGCGTGGCCGGCATGGGCGTCGTCCTGTGGCTGATGCTCAACGTCTTCCTGGCGTTCAGCCTCTACCCCGACGTGTTCCTGAACAGCAAGGCGATCATCGGCGTCGTGGCCGTCGCCGTCGGTGTCGGTGGCGCCGCCATCTTCTTCTACTTCCTCAACATGTTCGTGGAGGGAATGCCCGGTCGGCTCTCTCGCGGCCTGATGCCGTATGCGTATCTGGCGCCGGGCTTGGGTCTCGTCGGCCTGATGCTGGTGTTCCCGACCGTGCAGACCATTCAGTACTCGTTCGCCGACAAGAAGAGCGAGAACTACATCGGGTTCGAGAACTACCGGTACATCTTCGGCAACGAGGCGTTCCGCGCCTCGCTCGTCAACAACGTCCTCTGGCTGCTGGTGGTCCCCGCGATCACCGTGGTCATCGGCATCGCGGTCGCGGTGCTGGCGGACCGGCTCTCCACCCAGGGCGAGAAGATCGCGAAGAGCACGATCTTCCTGCCGATGGCCATCTCCTTCGTCGGCGCGTCCGCGATCTGGGGCCTGGTCTACGACTACTCGGTCGGCGACAAGCAGACCGGCCTGCTGAACGCGATCTGGACCGGCATCGGCGGTACCGCCCAGACCTGGTTGCAGATCCCCACCGGCAAGCTCAACTCGCTGCTGCTCATGGTGATCCTCATCTGGCTCCAGGTCGGATTCGCGATGATCCTGTTGTCGTCGGCCATCAAGGGAGTGCCCGAGGACACGGTCGAGGCGGCCCGCATCGACGGAGCCTCGGAGTGGCAGATCTTCTCGCAGGTCGTGATCCCACAGATCAAGGGAACGATCATCACGGTCTTCATCACGGTGCTGATCCTGGTCCTGAAGGTCTTCGACATCGTCTACGTGCTCACCAACGGACGGTTCGACACCAACGTCATCGCCAACCTGTTCTTCAACGAGCTGTTCGCCAACGGTCAGGCCGGGCGCGCCTCGGCCATCGTGGTGGTCCTGTTGCTCGCCGTCACGCCGGTGCTCATCTACCAGGTGCGCCACTTCCGTCAAGAGGAGGCGAATGCATGAGCGACCGCATGGATGCCGTGATGGTGGCCGAGGAAGGCGACAAGATCGGGCGCAAGCGGACCAAGGGCCTGATGAAGGACGGTCGCCGGCGCAGCCCGGTGTCGATCGGCGCCATGGTGTTCCTGTGCCTGCTGTGGACGCTGCCCACGCTCGGTCTGCTGGTCACGTCCTTCCGGAGCCGCGACGACGTGGCCGCGACGGGGTGGTGGACGGCCGTGTTCGACCCGTTCGGCACCGGCTGGACGATCGACAACTACCGGCGGGTGTTCGAGGGCACCGACCTCGGTACCGGCTTCGTCAACAGCATCGTCGTTGCCGTACCGGCCACGGTGATCCCGATCATGTTCGCGGCCTTCGCGGCCTATGCGTTCACGTTCATGGACTTCCGCGGCAAGGACTTCCTGTTCATCGTCATCGTGGCGCTGCTCGTGGTGCCGATCCAGGTGGCCTTCCAGCCGATGCTCAACCTGCTCGGCCCCCGGGGCGCCGACATCTCCGGGCAGTACCTGGCGGTGTGGTTGCTGCACACCGGGTTCGGGATGCCGCTCGCCATCTACGTGCTGCGCAACTACATGACGACGTTGCCGCGCACCGTCATCGAGTCGGCCAAGATCGACGGCGCCTCGCACTACCAGACGTTCTGGCGGCTGATCGTGCCGATGTCCGTGCCCGCACTGGCGGCGTTCGCGATCCTGCAGTTCCTGTGGGTGTGGAACGACCTGCTCATCGCCAAGCTGTTCCTGAACAGCGCGAACTCCACGGTGATCGTGGGGTTGCAGGGTCTGCTCGGCACCCAGGGTCAGGGCAAGGAGCTGCTCACCGCTGGAGCGTTCATCTCGATGATGCTGCCGATGATCGTGTTCTTCACGTTGCAGCGGTTCTTCGTCCGTGGCCTCACGTCGGGAGCGGTGAAGGGATGACGGCTGGGTGAGTTCGAACCCGGTCCACCTGTCGAGGGAGGGCGTGAGCCTTGTGCTCGCGCCCTCCCCGTCTGGGGTGCCCCTGATCCTGCACTGGGGACGTGCCCTGGGAGAGCTCGATCACGAACGGTCCGACCTGCTCACCGTGCTGGCCCCCGGGGTCCCGCACTCCGCGCTCGACCGCCCCCGCCGGCGGGGTCTCCTCGGCGAGAGCGTCTCGGGGTTCACCGGGATGCCCGCGCTGGAAGGGTTCCGTCCGGCTCGCACGTCGGGCAGCTGGGCGCCGCGGCTGCGCGACTGGACGTGGCGCACCTCCGATGACGCGGACGGTCGCGTGACCTTGGTGTCGACGGATGAGGAAGCCGGCTGGCGGGTCGGTGTGGAGATCGAGCTCAGCCGCGAGGGTCTGGTGCGGATGCAGACGTCCGTCACGAACTCCGCCCCGGACCGGTTGCATCTCCAAGCCGTTCGGACGGCCCTACCGGTGGGCCCGCACGCCACCGAGCTGCTCGACCTCACCGGCCGCTGGTGCCGCGAGCGCACCCCTCAGCGCCGACCCTGGCTGGCCGGCACGCACGCGCGCGAGTCCCGACACGGTCGTCCTGGCCACGACGCCACCTTGGTGCTGGCCGCCGGCACCCCCGGGTTCGCGAACCGTCACGGCGAGGTGTGGGCCACCCACGTGGCCTGGAGCGGCGACCACGTGGCGTATGCCGAACGCACGGCCGAAGGCGAGTGCCTGCTCGGCGGGTACGAGCTCCTCGGCCCGGGCGAGATCAGCTTGGACGAGCAGGACACCTACACCGGCCCTTGGCTGGTGGGCTCCTGGTCCGACGCCGGGCTCGACGGCGTCTCCGACCGGCTGCACGACTGGAGGCGGCGTCAGAGCACGCGAGGAGCGCGTCCACGACCGGTGGTGGTGAACACGTGGGAGGCGGCCTACTTCGACCACGACCTCGAGTCGATGACCCGCCTCGCCGACGCGGCCGCGACCGTGGGGGCCGAACGATTCGTGCTGGACGACGGCTGGTTCGCCGGACGTCGCGACGACCGCGCCGGGCTGGGCGACCTGACCGTCGATCCGTTGGTGTGGCCGAAGGGCCTGCACCCGCTGATCGACCACGTGAAGGGGCTCGGGTTGGACTTCGGCCTGTGGGTGGAGCCCGAGATGGTCAACGTCGACTCCGACCTGGCTCGAGAGCACCCCGACTGGATCCTGCGCGGGCGGGCCGAGCTCCCCGCCGAGTGGCGTCACCAGCAGGTGCTCGACCTGCAGGTGCCGGCGGCGTACGCCCACGTCCGGGACGCCCTGTCGGCGTTGCTCGACGAGTACGACATCGCCTACCTCAAGTGGGACCACAACCGGGATCTCGTCGACGTCGCCCATGCCGGCCGACCGGCGGTGCACGGGCAGACGGTCGCCTTCTACCGGCTGCTCGACGAGCTGCGCACGGCGTGGCCCGATCTCGAGATCGAGACCTGCGCCAGCGGCGGTGCGCGGATCGACCTCGAGGTGCTGACGCGGACCGAGCGGGTCTGGCCCAGCGACACCGTCGACCCCGTGGAGCGCCAGCGGATCCAGCGCTGGACCTCGGTCCTGGTCCCGCCCGAGATGCTCGGCGCGCACATCGGCGCGGCCGAGTCCGTCACCACCGGCAGGACGCACCGCCTGGGCTTCCGGGCGGCCACGGCCCTGATCGGCCATCTCGGGCTCGAGCTCGACCTCACGGTGCTCGGATCCGACCAGCTCGCGGAGGTGTCCGCGTGGGTGGAGCTGCACCAGCGCATGCGGGACGTCGTCGCGTCCGGCCGGCTCGTCCATGGTGACCACCCCGATCCGGCCCTCGCGGTCACCGGGGTCGTCGCGGCGGACGCGCGGGAAGCCTTCTTCGTCGTCGCCACGGTCGACTCGACGCTCACCCAGGCCCCGACGCCGGTCCTGCTGCCCGGGCTGGACCCGTCCACGAGCTATCGCCTCGAGGAGGTCAGTCCGAGCCGTGGCGGCCCGCTCACTGATCTGGGCGAGACCTGGGTCGACGGCACGGGTGTCGTCGTGGAGGGGAGCGTCCTCACCGAGGTGGGGGTGCAGCTCCCCGCGACGGCTCCGGAGTCGGCCTACGTCCTCCACGTCGAGGCGGTGGGGATGCGCGATGTTTGACCTGGCCGATGACTGGGTCTGGGACTTCTGGACCGTGGACGACCCGCACGCCGAGTCCGGGCGCCATCACCTGTTCTTCCTCAAGGCGCCGCGGTCCCTCGGGGACCCCGGTCGACGCCACCTGAACGCGACGATCGGCCACGCCGTGTCCGACGACCTCGTGCACTGGACGCGGGTCGCGGACGCCTTCGACCCGCAGCCCGTGCCCGCGTTCGACGACCTCGCGACGTGGACCGGCAGCGTCGTGCGCGGCGAGGACGGACTCTGGCTGATGTTCACCACGGGAGTCACCGGGGCCGAGCGGGGTCAGGTCCAGCGCGTCGGGATGGCGACGTCGCCCGACCTCGTCACCTGGACCCGGTCACCGGATCACCTCATCGAGTCCGACGCCCGGTGGTACGCCCGCGGCCGCGGGACCGACGGGGAGGAGCACTGGCGGGACCCCTGGGTCGTCCGCGACGAGTCGGGCCTCTGGCACATGTACCTCACCGCGCAGGCACCGGGGAAGCGCGGGAAGGGCGTCGTGGGACACGCCACCTCCGCCGACCTGCGTGAGTGGGTCGTCGGCCCGCCGTTGAGCGTCCCGACCGGGCGGTTCGACCAGCTGGAGGTGATCTCCCTGCACGTGGTCGACGAACGCTGGGTGCTGATGTTCTCCTGCATGCATCCCGAGATGCCCGGCTCGGACGTCGGCTCCGGCGGTGTGTGGACGGTGGCCGTCGACGGCCCGGGCGCTCCGGTCGACGTCAGCCGCGCGGTGCGCCTGACCACCGAGCACGTCTACGTCGGCAAGCTCGTCACGCCGTCCGACGGCGCCACGCGCTTCCTCGCGTTCGAGAACCGGCGCGAGGGTGACGACTTCGTCGGCGGGATCATCGACCCCTGCCGCGTCGCCTGGAACGACGAGGGTACGGGCCTTCGGCTGATCGACGGCCCGACGCTGTGGCGACCTCCGCCCCAGCGAAGTGCAAACGTTTACAGTGACCCGCCGACGCGGATAGTGTGACGTGCACCACTTCACAACGGATCGTCCGGCACGTACCTGCCGGTGAAGGAGCATCAACATGGCAACAGTGACGTTCGAGAAGGCCCAGCGCTGGTTCCCGGGGGCCGATGCGCCCACGGTTCCCGGCATCGACCTCGAGATCGAGGACGGCGAGTTCATGGTGCTCGTCGGGCCTTCGGGCTGCGGCAAGTCCACCACCTTGCGGATGCTCGCCGGGCTGGAGGAGATCAATGACGGAAAGATCTTCATCGGCGACCGCGACATCACCCACACCCCGCCCAAGGACCGCGACATCGCGATGGTGTTCCAGAACTATGCGCTGTACCCGCACATGTCCGTGGCCGACAACATGAGCTTCTCGCTCAAGATGGCGAAGGTCCCCAGCGACGAGCGCAAGAAGCGCGTCGAGGACGCCGCGAAGATCCTCGGCCTCACCGAGTTCCTCGACCGCAAGCCGAAGGCCCTGTCCGGCGGTCAGCGCCAGCGGGTGGCCATGGGACGGGCGATCGTCCGCAGCCCGCAGGTGTTCTGCATGGACGAGCCGCTGTCGAACCTCGACGCGAAGATGCGCGTCCAGACCCGCACCGACATCGCGAAGCTCCAGTCCGACCTCGGGGTCACCACCGTCTACGTGACGCACGACCAGGTCGAGGCCATGACCATGGGCGACCGGGTTGCGGTGATGATGCTCGGCGAGCTCCAGCAGGTCGACACCCCGCTGGGTCTCTACGACAAGCCGGTCAATCTGTTCGTGGCCGGCTTCATCGGGTCACCGCAGATGAACCTGCTCTCGGCCACGGCGCACGACGGCCAGGCCAAGGTCGGTGACTACCTCGTCCCGGTCGATCCGGGAGCGTCCCAGAAGATGAAGGGCAACATCACGGTCGGGGTGCGGCCCGAGGCATGGCGGGCGGTCACCGAGAGCGAGGGCGGCATGCCGGTCAAGGTCACCGTGGTCGAGGAGCTCGGCGCCGACGCGTTCGTGTACGGCACGAGCGGCATCGAAGGCACGCCCAACAACATCATCGTGCGCGTCCATGGCCGCGACACCGTGCACAAGGGCGAGACGATCTACGTCACGACCGACCCGCAGCACGTCCACGTCTTCGACACCGACACCGGCGAGCGGCTCAGCGACTGACACCGGGGGTCGGCGGCGGTGCCACGGCCTCGTCGGGACGCTCCCGCAGCACGAGGTCGACGTACTCGCGGGCGGCGGCGAAGATGTCGACCTCGCAACCGGCCTGCTCGGAGAGGCGCCACCGGTGGTGCAGGATCTCGTGGAAGATCTCCGGGATCTCCAGCTTGCCCCGCAGCTCCGGGGGCACCAGCTCGGCGATCGGTTCGTAGACGGCGCTCAGCCAGCGACTCGCCACCAGCGCCCGGTCCTCGTCGGCCAGGCTGGCGTGCGCGGCACCGAACGCGGCGATGTCGTTCAGGAGGCGGCGTGCCTGGTTGTCCTCGACGTTCATGCCGGTGAGCTCCTGGAGCTCGCGGCGGTGATGGCCGAGCTCGACGACACGTGGTCGGATCTGCACCTGGTCGCCCGCAAGGTCGGTGACGATGTCCAGCTCGTCGACATCGAAGCCGAGGTCGTTGAGGCGCTCGATCCGCTGCTCGATGTGCCACATCTCGTCGGCACCGAACTGCTCCTCGTGGGTCAGCTCCGCCCACAGCGCCTCGTAGCGGTCGCGGATCCGGTCGACGATCTCCAGTGCGGCCACGTCGCCCTCGACGGCCCGGCTCGCCTCGAGGTCGAGGAGCTCGGCGAAGACGTTCTCGCAGCCGACCTCGACGTCGTTCTCGCGCATCCGCTCCGAGAGCGAGCGGTGGAGCTCGCCCGTCTCGGCGTCGACCAGGTAGGCCGAGAAGGCGCCCGCGTCGCGCCGGAACAGCACGTTGGACAGCGAGACGTCTCCCCAGTAGAAGTCGTTCAAATGCAGCCGGACGAGCAGGACGACGAGCGCGTCGACCAGCGACGGGATGTTGTCGGCGGTCAGCCCGTGGGAGAACAGGGAGCGGTAGGGCAGCGAGAAGCGCAGGTGCTCGGTGAGCAGGGCGGCCGGCAGCTCGGCACCGTCGTGGTCGACGCGACCGGCCACCACGCCTTGGGCCACCACGGTCGGGAGCCCGAGTCGGTGCAGGTCGCGCAGCAACCGGTACTCCCGGAACGCGATCTCCTCGGTGGTCTCCTTGATCGCATACGTGCGCGTTCCGAGCCGGACGATGCGCACGATGTGCCGTGACAGGCCGCGTGGCAGGGGGACGACGAACTCGTCGGTCCACTCCTCGAGCGGCGTGCTCCACGGCAGGCCGACGATGGCCGGGTCCGGCCGGTTGGCCACGATGCGCAGGGGCATGGCCCCATTCTCCCGCAGCCAGGGCCAGGCTTTCGTCCGTCAGCGTCGCAGGTTGCGGTCGCGGAGCTCTCGGGTCGCGTATTGGCCGATCTGCCAGGTGGTGAGCGCGTCGCTGCCGCCACCGACGACACCGCCGAGCAGCGGCACCCGGCGGCCCACCATCGTGACCGCGCGTCGACCGGCCGTGCGGGCCACCAGGTCGGTGGTGACCTCGCGTGAGATCAGCTCGTCGAGCATCGGGTCGTGCACCGGTGACGTCGCCAACCCCATCGGCGACGACGGGATGCTGGAGGTGCGCACGAGGTCGCGGACGGCGTCCTCGCCGAGGATGCAGGTGAGGATCGCGTTGCGAACGCGAGGGTCCTCCAGGTCGTAGCCACGCAGGTGCGCGATGCCGGCGATCAGGTGGCACTGCACCAGCGTGACGCCGACGACGTTGGCGGGGATGGAGACGGCGAGAGCGGCCACGCCGCCGAGATTCGTCACGAATCCCTGAACGCCGGCCAGACCGACGTGCAGCCGCACCAGGGCCTGGACGGCGAGCTCCACGTCGCCACCGGCGTCGACGAGCTTGGAGTCGGCTGACGCGGCGGCCGAGCGAAGCGGGCCGATGCCGTCGATCGCCTTGTCGAGCATCGTGCGGACGTATCCGGAGGCCATGGTCGGAGCAACGCTCATCCCGGCCTTCTTCGCGACGTTCGCCCGTACTCCCATGTCGCCAGCATAGGAGGGCCGGTCATACGCTGGGCCCATGCCGCCCGGCCCCGAGGCCTTCTCCGTGCACGTGAGCAGCCCCGCGTGGCGCGCGGACGTCGAGGCGTGGGTGCACGACCGGGTCGAGGAGCGAGGTCACCGGCTCACCGGTCCGCTCGACCACCGCCGCATCTCCGCGTGGTCCACGCAGGTCGTCGTGCCCACCGACGACGGAACGCTGTGGTTCAAGGCCAACTGCCCGTCGATGGGATTCGAGCCGGCCCTGCACGACCTGCTCGCGACCTTGGTGCCCGACGACGTCGACCGGCCGTTCGCGATCGACGCGGAGCGCGGCTGGATGATGACCACGGACCGCGGCACGACGTTGGGTGAAAGCCACGAGCCGACGGTCGACGACTGGAGCGCTGTCGTGGCCACCACGGCAGACCTGCAGCGTCGAGTGGCAGGACACCGTGACGAGGTCCTCGCCACCGGTGTGCCGGACTGCTCCCCTCCGACCGTCCCGGAGCGGTTCGGCCGCCTTCTCGAGGGCGTGGCGGCCCTCCCCTCCACCCATCCGTCGTTCGCCGACGCCGACCTGGCGACCGAGCTCGAGGCGGCGCTCCCGCGCATCACCGAGGCCTGCGAGCAGATCGAGGCGGGCCCGATGCCGGTCACCCTCCAGCACGGCGACCTCCACCCGTGGAACGTGTTCGCCACCGGCGATGACGAGCGACGGTCGTTGCGGGTCTTCGACTTCGGCGACGTGCAGTGGGCGCCGGCTGTCGAGGTCCTGAGCGTCCCGTACGGCGTCATCACCGATGACGACCGGCTCCCGTGGCAGCCCATCCGCGATGCCTACGTGGCCGCCTGGGACGGCGACGTGGACGCCCGCACGGTGCATGCGCTCTGGGAGGCGGCCGCCTTCACCCAACCGGTCAACCGGGCGCAGACCTGGTGGGACTGCCTGGTCGGGGCGACGGAGGAGGAGCTCGCCGAGTGGGGGATGGCGCCCCTGCACCACCTGCGGCGTGTGCTCGCCGCATGAGCAGCCCGCCGTTCCCGCGCCCCCTTCCCGCGTCGCCGTGGGCGTTCGACCCCGCCACGTGGCCGGAGGACGACTGCGTCGCGGCCGGGGCCGACCTCGACCCGGCCACCATCATCGACGCCTACCGCCACGGCGCCTTCCCGATGCCGCACGAGGGGACCCTGCTCTGGTGGTCGCCGGTCCGGCGGGGGGTGCTCGAGCCGGCGTCGCTGCGCGTCACGCGGTCGATGCAGAGATCCGCGCGGCGGTTCTCGGTCACCGTGGACACGGCCTTCGCCGACGTCGTGGACGCGTGCGCGGACCGCGAGCGTCCGGGTGGCTGGATCGACGACGCCATCCGCGCGGCCTACGTGCGGCTGCACGAGCTCGGGTGGGCTCACTCGGTCGAGACCCGCGACGCCGACGGCGCGCTCGTCGGTGGCCTCTACGGGCTCACCATCGGGCGGCTGTTCGCGGGAGAGTCGATGTTCCACGCCGTCAGCGACGCCTCGAAGGTCGCACTGATGGAGCTCGTGCGGATGGTGGGCGCGGATGCGCTGGTGGACGTCCAGTGGCAGACCCCGCACCTCGCCTCCCTCGGTGCCGTCGAGTGGCCGCGGGAGCGGTATCTCGCCGCTCTGCCCGGGCTCATCGACCAGGCGCCGCCCCGCTGGGCCTGATCAGCGCTTATCACGCGGATCACCACGCCAGGGACAGGGGTTCCGGCGATTGCCGGAGACCGCTCCTTAGACTGGCCATGACTATCGAATCCGTCCTCACTAGGAGCATCAGTGGCAATCTCCCGCAGCGACCTCGTGGCAGCAATCGCCGAGCAGGCCGACACCAGCAAGACCAACGCCGACGCGGTGCTCTCGGCCTTCAGCGACATCTTGATCGATGCCGTCGGCAAGGGCGAGAAGGTCTCCATCCCGGGCATCGTCTCCGTCGAGCGCGTCAAGCGCGCCGCTCGCACGGGCCGCAACCCGTCCACGGGCGAGACGATCGAGATCCCCGCAGGTTTCGGTGTCAAGGTGAGCGCCGGCTCGCGGCTCAAGGCCGCCGCCAAGTAGGTCAGGTCCGTTCGCGACGCCCCTGGGTTCACCTGGGGGCGTCGTGTCCTGCCCGCGACGAATCCCAGACGATGGGTCGGCCGGCGCCCTCCCAGGCCTCCATGCCCCCCTCGAGGTTGGCGACGTCGTGCCCGCGCTCGTACAGCCACGCCGCTGCGCGCGCCGATCGCGCGCCGAGGTGGCAGACGACCAGGGTCCGAGCCTGCGGGTCGAGCTCCCCGACCCGGGCCGGAATCTGCCCGAGCGGGATGTGGGTCGCACCTGCGATGTGACCCGCGGCCCACTCGATGGGCTCGCGTACGTCGAGGACGACCCAGTGGTCCGCGGCCGGTTCGCCGACCTCCTCGACCGTGATGGTGGGAACGTTCATGCACCCCTCCTGTGCCTCACTGGTGGCGACTCAACGGGCGAACTCGTGGCCCGGGAGTAGTCAAGAACCACCTGACATGGTTACTTTGGACTATATGCACGGTGTTTTGGAACGATGTTCGGGCGCCTCGGTGCGCCTGCGAGCGGGGGTGTGAGCACGATGCGTGTGCACGACACCATCAGCCTGCCCTTCGCGTCGTCGACCCCGAGCATCGCTCGCACCAAGCTGGCGGGGTTCCTCACGATCAACCGGGCACCGGCCACCGTCATCGACGACGCCCTCATCGTGATCAGCGAGATGATCGCGAACGCGGTCAGTCACGGAGTCCCCACCCCTGACGGCACGGTGGAGATCTCCTGGTCCATCAACGGCGATCTCCTCGAGCTCAGCGTCCACGACGCCGGCGAGGGTGGGTCGCTCGACCCCATCGACTTCGACGAGGACTCCCTCAGCGGCCGCGGCCTCTCGATCATCAACCGCGTGGCCGATCGGTGGTGGGTCGACATGAGCAAGGGCACCCGCGTCAATGCCGAGCTCGCCATGTCGCACGACGCCTGACGCGACCGCACCGAGCACCACATAGAGTGGCGCCTCGTGGGCAAGAAGTCGCGTCGCAAGGGCAAGGTCGCCAAGGAACGGATGCCGTTCGTGGCGCGCACGTTCGACGGTCTGCCCGGTGAGGGCGACTGGATCGCACTGCGTGAGTTCGTTCCCGCCGCCACCGCCTCCGCGCGTCTCACCGACGGCACCGACGTGCGGGTGTGCACCCTGTTGCCCGGCACGGGTGCCGGCCTGGTGCGCGCCGACGGCGAGGTGTGGCTCGGGTTGCAGGTGCTGCACAACTTCGGCGACATCAGCCGCGATCTCGCGCACGTGCTCGAGCTCGCCGACCGCACCGAGCCGGGAAACCCGGTCGCCATGGGTGACCCCGGCGTCGGTCCTCGACTGCAGGACCTCGTCGACCCCGCCTCGTCGTTCGACGTCACCGTCCACGAGGGATTCGACTTCTGGGCGGAGGGCACCGACGCGGCCGGATCCGATCTGCTGGCCGAGGCCAACGAGGGGGTCGCCCCGACGACCCGACTCGGCTCGGTCGACGCCGCGTACTGGACCCGGATGGGCGACCGCCGCTATCTGCGGTGGGTGATGCCGCACGACGAGGGGTCGATGCTCGATGCGCTCGCGCGGCTGCAGGAGCGTGGCGACGACCGACTCGGCGACGGGACCCGGCTGCTCGGATCGTTCCGCGCGCACGGGCTCCTCGTGCCGGTGTGGGAGATGGACCCCGACGTCACCGACGGCCCGGACGCCCTCGAGGACCCTGCCGTCGCGTTCGCCGCCCGCCTCGCCGAGGCCTTGGCCGACCCGGCAGACCTCACCTCAGAACAGCGTGCGGTCCGCAACAGCCTCGCCCACCGACAGATCACCATCCGCTGAGGCCCGTCACGTTCGGCGCCGCTGCGTCGTCTGGAGGGTGAGGCGGCCGAGTGGCTGCCGGAGCCAGGAGCCCGCAGCATGTCGCGAATCCCCGCCGTCAAGCCGTCCGACGCCGGCCCACTCGTGCGCGTCGCCTATCTCGTCGCGCGTCGCCGATTCGGCGAGGTGCCGGAGCCGTTCACCGTGACGGCACACCACCGCCGCCTCTTCATGGCCTCGGCACGTCACGAGCTCGCGGTCGAGAAAGCGACTCGCGTGGTGCCGAAAGCCGTGATCGAGCTGGCCGTCTACCGGACCGCCTGGACGGTCGGTTGCTCCTGGTGCGTCGACTTCGCCGCCATGCTGCACCGACTGGACGGCCTCGACCACGAGCGGCTGAAGCACATCGCGGACTTCGAGACCTCGGCCGCGTACTCCGAGGAGGAGCGCGAGGTCATCCGCTACTCCGATGCCGTCACCACGACGCCGATGAGCGTCACGGACGAGCAGGTCGCCGCGCTGGTCGCCCGGTACGGGCATGACGGCGTCGTCGAGCTGACCTACCAGATCGCGCTGGAGAACCACCGCGCCCGCTTCAACCACGCCCTCGGCATCACCGACCAGGGTTTCGCCTCCGGCGACGCCTGTCGCGTCCCCTGGGACGTCAGCGAGGCCGCGCCAGCGACGCCAGCCTGACGCCGCTGAGCTTCTCGGGATTCGCCATGTCGTAGGTGGCGACGACGAGGCCGTCCCGGACCGTGAAGCCGGTGACGCGGGGCGGCGAGCTCGAATTGGGGTTGTTGCCTTGCCACCCTGCCGTCCACAGTCCGAGCTGCCCGTTGACGAGCACCGGCTGCAGCGCCTCGGTGACGTGGTCGCCGTAGCGACCGGCCAGTCCGAGAAAGAACCGCGCGAACCGCTCGGCCCCGTGGATGATGTTGAGCGCCGTTCCGGTGGTTCCGTTGGCGTCGCCGATGACGACGACGTCGGGGTGCAGGGTCGCGACGACGGCGTCGATGTCGCCGGTCCTGATGGCCGCGAGCAGTCGACCGACCGCCGCGTCGTGCTCGGCATCGGGCACCGCTGCCGGAGCGTCGGCCATCGCCCGCCGCGCCCGCGACGCGTGCTGCCGGGCCGCAGCGGCCTCGATGTCGAGCACCTCGCCCACCTCGTCGAAGGGCACCGCGAACACGTCGTGGAGCACGAAGGCCACCCGTTGCAGCGGCGTCAGGGTGTCGAGCACGATCATCGCGCCGAGTCGGGCATCGGCGTCCCGCACGACGACGTCGAGCGGATCGGGCTCGGCAACGGCTCCGAGGGGCCGCACCACCGGCTCCGGCAACCACTGGCCGACGTACGTCTCCCGCCGCCGTGCCGCCGAGCCGAGCCGGTCGAGGCACAGGCGGCTGACCACCCGAGTCAGCCACGCCTGCAGGTTAGACGGCCGCTCGGCGGCGCCGTCCAACCTCAGCCACGCCTCCTGAACCGCGTCCTCCGCGTCGGCGACGCTGCCGGTGATCCGATAGGCCACGCGCAGCAGCCGGGGACGCTCGTCCTCGAAGTCCTCGACCGCTGCACGTCGAGGTTCCGGGGCAACGGTCATGGCGCGTCCCGCTCGATGGGACAGGACATGCACCGCGGGCCGCCTCGGCCCGAGCCGAGCTCCGAGCCACGGATGGCGACCACCTCGACGCCGTGCTGGGCGAGCCGGGCGTTCGTCTGCTCGTTTCGCTCGTAGGCGACGGCGAGCCGAGGACCAATGGCCAGCGTGTTGTTGCCGTCGTCCCACTGCTCCCGTTCGGCAGTCACGGGATCGAGCCCGGTGTCGATCTGGTGGAGGGTGTCGATACCCATCGCGGCGGCCGCGGCGGCGAAGAACGACTGTTCCGGCGAGACGACGAGGCCGTCGGACCCCGGGTCCCAGGTGACGGCGAACGCGCGCAGGTGGTCGGCGACGTTGGGGTACACCACGACGGTGTCCACGTCGACCATGGTGACGATGGTGTCGAGGTGCATGGTGGCGCGCTCCTGCGCGATGGGCACCGCGAGCACGGTGTGGGCGAGGTCGTCGCCGAGAACCTGGCGGGCGAACCGCTCGAACCCGGCCGGGGTCGTGCGCTCGCCCACGCCGACCGCCATCACGCCGGGGGCGAGCAGCAGCACGTCACCACCCTCGAGGTGCTCCAGGTGCGGGCCGTGCAGGCGCTCGACGCCATCGAAGCGGGCGTGGTGCTCGTAGACGAGGTTCGTCAGCTGCGTCTCGCGGGCTCGGGCCGGCATCGCGAGACTCGTGACGGCGACCCGCCCGGGCAGCCAGACCGAGGAGTCGCGAGTGAACAGCAGGTTGGGCAGGGGGTCCACCAGGAAGTCGTCGGCGCGCAGAAGGCTCGTGACGATGCTCCGGTGCCCGATCTCGTCGTTGCGCAGCCCCGCGGTCACGACGGTGGCGAGGTCGGGCGGGGCGAGGTCGGTCATGGCGGCCGCGAGGTAGTCGCGCAGCCCGTCGCCGAGGTGCAAGGTCGCCGTGGTGCTCTCGATGATCTGGTGTCGCGCGTCCGAGTGCTCGAGCGTCTCGGTGAGCAGCTCCACGAGGTAGAGCACCTCGACGTCGTGGTCGCGCAGGGCCTGGGCGAAGGCGTCGTGCTCGTCCTGCGCGCGCCCCACCCACGGGATCCCGTCGAACAGCAGTGAGTCGTTGTTCCGGGGAGTCAGTCGAGCGAGCTCCGGACCGGGCCGGTGCAGCAGGACCGTGCGCAGTCTGCCTACCTCGCTGTTCGCACCCACGGGAACCATGGATCGAACGCTACGACAGGAGTCGAACACCCGTCGCCCCGGCGTCACCGAGGCGGCAAGACGAGGACTTTGCTGAGGCAGGTCCCGATCGGATGCATAATGGTCGAAGGGAGCTCGATGAACCTCATGCCTCGTCCCGCGGCAAGAGCCAGATTGGCCAAACGGCGTTTAGCCCGGAAGGTGGGACGATGGAGATCGATCGCGCGAGCCGCGCCCTGGTCGCCTTTGCCTCGGCGCTGGCCGCCGCAGACAAGACGCACCTGCTGGCGGAGCGTGTGTGTGAGTCCGCCTGTGTGGCCCTCGACGCCGACGGGGCATCCCTGACGATCGACCTCACCAGTGGGAGCCGCGCGACGGTGTGCGCCACCGACTCCTCGTGCGAGCGGCTGGAGTACCTGCAGGACATCGTGGGCGAAGGACCCGCTCGCGAGGCCTCACAGACGGGCGAGATCGTGGTGGCGACGGTCGGCGGCGCCGCGTTCGGTCGTTGGCCCCACCTGGCGGTCATGGTCGCGTCCGCCGAGCTGCGGGGCACCTATTGGGCCGCCCCTCTTCGCCCCGCGGGCACCGCCATCGGCGTCCTCACACTTCATCGGGACTCGGGCCCGCTGTCGGCCGACCCCGTCACGATCGGTCGTGTCGCCGAAGCCGTCGGACACGCGGTACTTCAGGACCCCCAGCTGAACATGGCCGACGAGGACGTGGCGGGCCTCTGGACCGACCGCGCGATCGTGCATCAGGCCACCGGTATGGTCGTCGCTCAAATGGCCGTGACCACCACCGATGCGCTGACCGTGCTTCGCGCGCACGCGTTCGCGCGCAACGCCGACCTGCTGGATGTGGCTGCGGACGTCGTGGCCCATCGGGTGGGATTCACCGACATCGCCACGAGCGAGGACTGATCGCATGCCCGCCCCCCCGGCTCCCCTGAGCGACGTCATCGCTTCGCTGGTCGCGCCCCACGACGTCGCCGGCACCCTCACCGCTCTGCTGCGGGCCAGCACGGTGGCGTTGCAGGCCGAGGCGTCCTGTCTGCTCGTCGGCAACCGAAGCGGCATGCTGGAGGTGCTCGGCTCCTCCTCGCACCAGGAGGACGAGCTCACCCTCCATGGGATGCAGGCCGAGAGCGGGCCCTGCGTCGACGCATGGCTCCACAACGAGTCGATCGTCGTGCCAGACCCGGCGGCCATGACGACCAGGTGGCCCGTGTTCGCCGACGCGATGCGGGAAACCGGGTTCGGCTCCGTTCTCGTGGCTCCGTTCCGGTGGGCCGGCGAACCGCTGGGCGCCATGGGCCTGTACCGGCGCGAAGGCCACCCGTTCACCGAGGACGACGTCACCGAGGCCCAGATGTTCGCCAACCTCGCGATGCTGGCGGTCCTGCACACGGACGAGGTCACGACGCGGGTTGCGGCGCAACGCATCGACGACGCCCTCGCCGGAAGGATCGTCATCGAGCAGGCGAAGGGTGTCCTGGCCTACCAGCGTCGCCTGTCGATGTCGGACGCGTTCAACATACTCCGCGAGATCGCGAGCTCGAACGGGCACGCTTCGCTGACCGAGGCGGCGCACCGCGTCGTCATGGAGGCCGAGACCCCCCGGTGACCTCCGGGTCCTGACCCGGGCCAGAGACCGCGACTTCACGCCGAGGGCAGTCGATGCCTCCTGCGGCCGTCGACGTGGGTTCCGCCGATGTCGGCTCGGGTGCCGGCCGCGAATCCGGCGGCACCGCCACTGCCGGACAGCGAGCGCCGACGACCTGAGGTCAGGTGGGGATAGGCGTCGCGCAGGGCGTCCTGAACGCGACTCGAGCGGTCCGCCAGCACCACCGCGGTGGACGACCGTGAGGGGTTGCGGCCGACGTCCGCCGCCTGCTCGGCGCGGTGCTCCGCCTGGCGCAGGCGGTGGCCGATCGCAGCGCTGAAACCGGCCATCCAGGAGCGGCGGAAGGCGGCCTTGTGCTCCCACGCCGGGACGGGCACGGCGCTGAGGGCGTGGGTGGCCTGGACGAGCAAGCTCGTGAACAGCATCTCCACGCGAACCAGATCGGACTCGTGCCCGAAGACGTGCAGCGACAGCTGCTTGGCACCGTCGTCGAGCTGGGATCGCCGGACGCACGCGCAGCGCAACCGGAGGGCCAACGTCGCCAGCAGATCGGCCTTGTCGGCGGCGTAGGGCCGGTCGAGGACGACCACGCGGTTGCCGACCACGTCGTGGCCGGACCGGTCGTGCTCCAGCAGCGCCTGGTCGATGCCGTACTCGGCGACGAGCTCGGTGGCCTTGGCGGTGAACAGCTCGGCCTCGGCCGGCGTGGTGGCCGGGTCCTCGGCCTTCGCGAGCAGCTTGCGGATCTTGGCGAGCATCGGATCGGTCATGGTCATCGGCGACTCCTCAGGAGGTGGGATCGTCACGCTGCCACGGTCCTCCGACAGGCCTCCGTGAACCGCAGGGTCTCACACCGACGCGGTGGGTCTGACGATCTCGTACCGGGCGCAGGCGAAGTCGCGATTGCGGGCCAGCTCGAGGATCCGCAGCTCCTGGCGCCGCGGGAACAGGGGTGCGCCGGCGCCGAGGAAGACCGGGGCGATGTAGACGACCACCTCGTCGAGCAGGCCGTGGTCGGCGAACTGGGCCGCGAGGTCGCCACCGCCGACCACCCAGAGGTCGCGGCCGTCGGCCGCCTCGACCATCTCGGCGTGCACGGCCTCGACGTCTCCCTCCGCCCGGCGGATGTCGCCGGTGACGGCGCGCAGCTCGCGGTGGCTGAAGACCCAGGTCGGCATGGCGTAGGGCCAGGCAGCATCGGGTCCCTCGTGGTCGAGCACCCAGTCGAACGTCGTGCGCCCCATGGCCACGGCACCGATGTCGACGATGAACGCGTCGTAGCTCAACGGCCCGTCCGTGTCCTGGTCGCGGGTGAACAGCCAGTCGAGTGAGTCGTCGGGATCGGCGATGAAGCCGTCGAGGCTGGTGGCGGTGTAGAAGGTGGTGCGCGTCATCCACCCAGTCTGGGGGTGAGCGGTGACATTCCGGCAGGACCGATCGAGCTCGTGGTGGGGCGGGGGTTCGTCCTCGGCGTGAGCCACGCGGGCATACGCTCGTGTCGTGGACTGGAGCGACTTCGACGCGGCACTGTTCGACCTCGACGGTGTCATCACACCGACGGCCGAGGTGCACATGCGCGCCTGGGCGACGATGTTCAGCGACTTCCTCGCCCGTGAGGACATCGACGAGCCGTACACCGACGCCGACTACTTCACCTACGTCGACGGCAAGCCCCGCTACGACGGGGTGCGCTCGTTCCTGGAGTCCCGCGACATCGAGCTGCCCGAGGGCAGCCCCGGCGACAGCCCCGACGAGAAGACGGTGTGCGGGCTCGGCAACCGCAAGAACCAGACGTTCGAGGAGCTGCTCGAACGCGACGGCGTCGAGGCCTACCCAGGATCCCGCCGCCTGGTGGAGGCGCTGTCGGAGCGCGGCGTCAAGATGGCCATCGTCTCGAGCTCGCGCAACGCTCCTGACGTGTTGCGGGCCGCCGGAATGATCGACTACTTCCCGACCATCGTCGACGGTCGCGTCGCCACCGACCGGCACCTGGCGGGCAAGCCCGCTCCGGACACCTTCCTGTTCGCCGCTGAGCAGGTCGGTGCGGAGCCGTCCAGGGCTGTCGTCGTCGAGGATGCCCTCAGCGGTGTTGCCGCGGGAAGGGCAGGACACTTCGGCCTGGTCGTCGGCGTGGACCGCGGGGTCGGCGCCGACGCTCTCGCCGAGAACGGCGCCCATCGGGTCGTCTCGGATCTCGCGGAGCTGTTGTGAGCGGCACCGGCGACGCGCCCCTGATGCCGGACGTCCAGTCGCAGCCGCAGGATCCCGATGTGCAGGGTCCGTCGGACGAGGCTCCGCCCGCCATCGACTTCCTCGACCGAACCCGGTACCCGGTCGACCCGTGGCGCCTCGTCGAGGCCCGGTTCAGCGACGAGGACCTCGGCACCACCGAGACGATCTTCGCGCTCGGCAACGGCTACCTCGGCATGCGCGGCAACGTCGAGGAGGGCCGCGAGTCGCACTCGCACGGCACGTTCCTCAACGGGTTCCACGAGACGTGGCCGATCCAGCACGCCGAGGAGGCGTACGGCTTCGCCCGCGTCGGCCAGACGATCGTCAACGCGCCGGATGCCAAGCTCATCCGGCTCTACGTCGACGACGAGCCGCTGCTGCTGCCGGTCGCCGACCTGCTCGACTACGAGCGGGTGCTCGACTTCCGCACCGGCGTCCACCACCGGGACGTCCTGTGGCGGACGCCGGCCGGCAAACGGGTCCACCTGCGCACGAGCCGCATGGTCTCGCTCACCCAGCGCCACCTCGCGGTGATGACGTTCGAGGTCACGATGCTCGACGACGCCGCGCCGGTCGCGATCTCATCACAGATCCTGAACCGCCAGGACGGCGAGGACGAGTACCACGTGGCCGACAAGGCGATGGGCGAGGGCGTCGACCCCCGGCAGGCGGAACGCCTGATCCGCCGGGTGCTGGAGCCGGTGCTGCAGGACGGCGACGAGGAGCTCGGCCGGGTCGAGCTCGGCTACCGGTGCGCCGACAGCGGCATGACCCTCGGCGTCGCGGCCGACCACGAGTTCAGCACCGAGAACACCTTCAGGTCGGAGATGGACGTCTCCGAGGACCTCGCCAAGATGGTCTACCGCATCGACGCCGAGCCCGGGCAGGTCATCCGCCTCACGAAGCTCGTCTCGTACCACACGTCGCGGGGCGTCCCGCCGCGCGAGCTGCTCGACCGGTGTCGCCGAACGCTGGAGCGCGCGAGCGAGATCGGCGTCGAAGGCCTGCGCGAGGAGCAACGGTCCTGGCTCGAGGCGTTCTGGGAGCGGTCCGACGTCGTGGTCGAGGGCGAGGACAAGGTCCAGCAGGCCCTGCGCTGGAACCTGTTCCAGGTGGCGCAGGCGTCCGCTCGTGCCGAGGGCAGCGGCATCCCGGCCAAGGGGGTCACCGGATCGGGCTACGGCGGCCACTACTTCTGGGACACCGAGATCTATGTGCTCCCGTTCCTCACCTACACGCGTCCCTCCGCGGCCCGAGCCGCTCTCCGGTTCCGGTACACGTTGCTCGACGCCGCCTGTCGCCGCGCGCGCGAGCTGGCCCAGACCGGCGCCCTGTTCCCGTGGCGCACCATCAACGGCGAGGAGGCGTCCGCCTACTACGCGGCCGGCACCGCGCAGTACCACATCAACGCCGACATCGCGTACGCCCTCACGCAGTACGTCGCGGCCACCGGTGACATCGACTTCCTCGTGCGCGAGGGCATCGACGTCCTCGTCGAGACCGCCCGGATGTGGTCCGATCTCGGGTTCTGGTTCAACGGCGACGGTGGCAGCTTCCACATCCACGGCGTCACCGGGCCCGATGAGTACACCACGGTGGTCAACGACAACCTGTTCACCAACGTCATGGCCCGCTTCAACCTGCAGCAGGCAGCCGCGGCCGTGCGGGAGCTGCGAACCCTCGACGGCCCGGAGTACGACGCGCTCGTGGAGCGGCTCGGCCTCCGCGACGACGAGATCATCGAGTGGGAGAACGCCGCGGAGGGGATGTCGATCCCCTACGACGAGCACCTCGGCGTGCACCCGCAGGACCTGCACTTCCTCGAGCGCGAGGTCTGGGACCTGGGCAACACGCCGCTGGAGAAGCGACCACTGCTGCTGCACTACCACCCATTGGTCATCTACCGGTTCCAGGTGCTCAAGCAGGCCGACGTCGTGCTCGCGCTGTTCCTGCAGGGCGAGCTGTTCACCGACGAGCAGAAGCGCGCCGACTTCGAGTACTACGACCCCATCACCACCGGAGACTCGACGCTGTCGGGTGTCGTCCAGTCCATCATCGCGGCCGAGGTGGGCTACGACGAGCTCGCCCTGCGCTATTTCCTCGGCGCCCTCTTCGTCGACCTGGCCGACCTGCACCACAACGCCGCCGACGGAGTTCACGTCGCGTCCACCGGCGGGGTCTGGAGCGCGTTGGTCTACGGCTTCGGAGGGTTCCGCGACCGTGGCGGTCGCTTCTCCCTGGACCCACGGCTGCCGGAGTCCTGGCCGTCCCTCACGTTCCGCCTCACGCTGCACGGCAGTCGCGTGCGGGTGACGGTGCGCGCGGACGAGCTGGACCTCCACATCGAGGACGGCGACGAGGTCACGCTCGAGGTCCGCGGCGAGTCGGTCACGGTCTCCGCCGGCTCCCCGGTCAGCGTCCAGCTCAAGGGTCAGGGACCTCGGCTCGACGGCGAGCCGGAACCTGTCGCCGGCCGTCGTCGTGCCGACGGGAGCGTCATCGGCGCGATCGTCCCGGGGGCCTAGCGTCCCTCCCGATTCGCGTACGGGGGCGCGGGTGCGCCTCTAGACTGACTGACGTGCTGATCGTCAGATACCACTTGGAATCCGGGGAATCCGGTGAGGACGTCGTGGTCGGCGACGACAAGTGGACGTTCGGCCGTCCGGGCGGCGACGACACTCCCAACGTGCCGTCCGAGGACTCCCGCATCAGCCGCGGCGCTCTCACCATCCGCGACAGTGGTCCCGGACCAGTGGTGTTCCGTGGCCAGCGCGGCGATCTCGCCCGCGTGGGACTCGTCGCCGGTGACGGCAGCACCACATGGCTGGAGGAGGGGACGGCCGGGCACCTCAGTGACGAGGCCCGCCGCGTCGAGTTCCACCTCGGCGAGGAGCACGTCGTGACGGTCGAGGTCGACTTCGCCGACCGCGGCACCGTCATGGAGCGCAGGCAGCAGGCCGAGACCGAGCCGGCTCCCGATACGCTTCATTCGTGACATTTGTCGAAGAGCTACCGAAGGCCGAGCTGCACGTCCATCACGTCGGATCCGCGTCGATCCGGACGGTCTCCGAGCTCGCCGCGCGCCACGAGGGTTCCACGAACGTGCCCACCGATCCGGAGCTGCTGGCCGGCTACTTCGACTTCACCGACTTCGCCCACTTCGTCGAGGTCTATCTCTCCGTGGTCGACCTCTTGCGCACGCCCGAGGACATCTGGACCCTGACGCACGACATCGCCCACGACCTGGCCGCGCAGAACGTGCGGTACGCCGAGCTGACCCTCACCCCGTACACCTCGATCCGGGCCGGCATCGCGGCCGAGGCGTTCTGCGAGGCGGTGGAGGACGCACGGCAGACGGCGGAGGCCGAGCTCGACCTGACCCTGCGCTGGTGCTTCGACATCCCCGGCGAGTTCGGGCTCGAGGGTGCCGACGCCACGATCGACACCGCTCTGCGGCTGAAGCCGGACGGCTTGGTGAGCTTCGGCCTCGGTGGCCCGGAACAGGGCGTGCCGCGGCCGCAGTTCGCACCTCATTTCGCCCAGGCTCAGGCAGCCGGTCTGCACAGCGTGCCGCACGCGGGGGAGTCCACGGGCCCGGAGACGATCTGGGACGCGCTGCGCCACCTCGGCGCCGAGCGCATCGGCCACGGCATCGCCGCGGCGCGCGACCCCGAGCTGATGGCCTACCTGGCCGGCACGGGCGTGGTGCTCGAGGTCTGCCCGACCTCGAACGTCCGCACCAAGTCGGTGCCGTCGCTGGCCGCCCACCCGCTGCCGACCCTGGTCGAGGCGGGCGTGCAGGTCACCATCAACTCCGACGACCCGCCCATGTTCTCCACCACCCTGAACCAGGAGTACGAGGTGGCGCGCGACCTGCTCGACCTCGACGACGCCGGCGTCGCCGACCTCGCCCGTGCCGCCGTCCGTGCGTCCTTCGCCGACGCGGCCGTCCAGATCGCGATCCTCGAGGAGATCGACGCATTCGCCGCGGGGCACTCCGGCGACGACGCCTGACCCTCGCCGGTCGGGGGCCCGCCCGCCGAGTGGCGACCTCAGACGACCGGCGGAGCGGGGAGGACGGGGACACGGACGAGGAGCACGCCGTGCTGCACCTCGGCGGTGATCTCCGTGCCCGCACCGACCGGGTCGCCGTCGAGCTGCATCGGCATCGGCTTCTCCGCCCGGATGACGACCTTTTGACCGGACAGGCGGTCGAGCCGCTCGTTGGTCCGCTTCTGACGGCCGAGCACCCGCACGATGATCGCCAGCCAGCCGATGAACCGCTTCGGCGCGAGCACCACCACGTCGAGGAGGCCGTCGTCGATGCGTGCGTCCGGCAGCAGCGGGATGCCGCCCTGCAGGAAACCGACGTTGCCCACCACGACGGTGCGGGCCTTGAACTTGCGGAACTCGCCGTCGTCGACGCTGATCTCGACCTTCATCGCCGGGTATCGAGCCGCCTTGATGCCCGAGACGAAGTACGCGAACCAGCCGACCTTCTCCTTGAGCTGGTCGTCGACGCCGGTCATGATCTCCGCATCCATGCCGAGTCCGGCCATGACGAGGAAGGTCGTGTCGGTGGTGTGCGGTTCGTCGTCGGCGGGCTCGCCGGCCGGGTCGTCGAGCACGGCATCGGCTCGGAAGGTGGCGAGGTCGATGGCCTTGTCCTGACCACCGAACACGACGTCGAGCGCGTCGCGGATGTTCAACGGGATGCCGAGGTTGCGCGCCAGCAGGTTGCCGGTGCCGTGGGGGAGGATGCCCACCGCCACGCCCGTGCGAGCGACCTCCTCGCACACGGCGCGGACGGTGCCGTCGCCGCCGGCCGCGACGATGAGGTCGACGCCCTCCTCCAGCGAAGCCTGCGCCTGGCCGGGACCGGGGTCCGCGACGGTCGTCTCGAACCAGAGCGGTTCCTTCCACCCCTCACGGGTGGCGACGGCCAGCACGCGCGCCTTGAAGGCGTCGATGTCGCCGACCTTCGCGGGGTTCAGGATCACCGCCGCCTGCTTGCGCCCACTGCCGGTGAGCACGGCCAGCTCGTGCGGCAGGCGGGCGGCGTCGGGCACCAGCACGACCCAGAAGCCGACGGTGACGGCGACGCCGAGCGACCAGCCGGCGACGACGTCGGAGAGGAAGTGGACACCCAGGACGATCCGACTGAACCCGATCAGCACCCCGAGAACCACCCAGGCGGTGATGAGCAGGCGTCGACGCCATCCGCGCCCGGTGAGCACGATGGTGAGCAGCACCGCGGCGGCGGCGAGCAGACCCGCGCCGGCAGCGTGCCCGCTCGGGAAGGAGTAGCCGACCGCTTCGTACATCGGCTCGTCCCACACCGGCCGGTCGCGGCGGAAGACCAGCTTGATCAGGGCGTTGCCTCCGATGACCATGCCGCCGCTGGAGAGAGCCCACGCCGCCACCTGCCGCTCCCGACGCCAGGTCGCGACGGCGACGAGCAGGAGGATGACGCCCACGGTCCAGTTGGACAGGGCGAGGCTGACGCCCTGGGCCAGCGAGTCGAGGCCGCCGGCTCCGAGGTCGTACCCCCACTGGGCGACGTCGTCGTCGATCCGCTGCAGGCTCGAGCTGCCGGTGCCGACGAGGACCGCGAGCACGGCGAACGCGACCGCGGGGGCCCCGATGGCCCACCAGTACACGGCGCGTCGTGGGGGCTCGGCCCGGCGCAGGTCGAACGACAACGGACTCACTCTTTCAGTCGGGGTGCGGTCGATTCAGCGTAGGGGATGACCTGCAGGGGTGCCGATAGGCTGGTGGCGTGATCGATCCCCGACTGCTGCGAGACGACCCCGATGCGCTCCGCACGGCTCAACGCCGCCGCGGCGAGCCGCCCGAGCTGGTCGACGACCTCGTCGTCGCCGACGAGCGCCGGCGTTCCTCGATCGCGGCGTTCGAGTCGGTGCGGGCCGAGCAGAAGAGTGTCGGCAAGCTCATCGCCGGAGCTCAGGGCGACGAGAAGCAGGCTCTCCTCGTGCAGACGAAGGAGCTCAGCGCCCGGGTCAAGACGGCGGAGGCCGCCCAGGCCGAGGCTGCACAGGCCTTTGGCGACCTGCTGCGCTCGCTGCCCAACCCGGCGGCGCCGGAGGCCCCGGACGGAGGCGAGGAGGACTTCGTCGTGCTCGACACCGTCGGCACCCCCCGCGACTTCGCGGCCGAGGGGTTCGAGCCGCGCGACCACCTCGAGCTCGGTCGCCTGCTCGGCGCCATCGACGTCGAACGCGGGGCCAAGGTCAGCGGCGCGCGCTTCTACTACCTCACCGGTGCGGGTGCCCGCCTCGAGCTCGCCCTCACCCAGCTCGCCATGGCCAAGGCCGGAGAGTGGGGCCTCACCCCGATGATCCCGCCGGCCCTCGTCAAGCCCGAGGCCATGGAGGGCACGGGCTTCCTCGGCCAGGCTGCCGAGAACGTCTACTACATCGAGAAGGACGACCTCTACCTCGTCGGCACCGCCGAGGTGCCGATGGCGGCCTATCACTCCGGCGAGATCCTCGACCCCGACGCCCTCCCGCTGCGCTACGCCGGCTTCAGCCCGTGCTACCGACGCGAGGCCGGGTCGTACGGCAAGGACACGCGCGGCATCTTCCGCGTCCACTGGTTCGACAAGGTCGAGATGTTCGTGTTCACGACCGTCGAGGAGGCGCACGCCGAGCACGAGCGTCTGCTCGGCTGGGAGCGCGCCTGGTTGGACGCCCTCGAGCTGCCGTACCGCGTGGTCGACATCGCCACCGGCGACCTCGGGCTCTCGGCCATCCGCAAGTTCGACTGCGAGGCGTGGATCCCGACCCAGGAGCGCTATCGCGAGGTCTCCTCGGCGTCCAACTGCACCCAGTTCCAGGCCCGCCGGCTCGACATCCGCACCCGAGACGACGCCGGCACGGTCCCGGCGGCCACGCTGAACGGCACGCTCTGCGCCATGACCCGCACGATCGTCGCCCTGCTGGAGAACGGTCAGCAGGCGGACGGCTCCGTGCGCCTCCCCGCGGCGTTGCACCCGCTCCTCGGCGAGGTCCTGGAGCCGATCGCGTGACGTTCGTCCCCCGGCTGGCGGCGCTCGACGTCGACGGCACCCTCGTCGACGAGACCAACGCCTTGAGCCCGGCCGTCCGTGAGGCGGTCCGGGCGCTAGCCGATGCTGGTGTCGCCATCGTCGTGGCCACCGGTCGCGCCTTGCCCGGCGCTGCCGAGGTCATCGAGCGGCTGGGACTCGACGACGGGCTCGCGGTCACGAGCAACGGTGCCGTCGTCGTCGGCTACCGGCCCTTCGAGGTGCTGCACAGCGTCACCTTCGATGCCTCCGAGGCGGTGCGCCGCGTGCTCGAGCGCGTGCCCGACGCGCTGGTCGCCGTCGAGGAGGTCGGGGTCGGCTACCGCGTCAACGTGCCATTCCCCGAGGGGGAGGTCAGCGGCCGCATCACCGTGGAGCACGTCGACTCGCTGGTGTCCGAGCCGGTCACCCGCGTGGTCATCCGTGCGCCGGAGCACGACGCCGCGGAGTTCGCCGAGGTCGTCAAGGGCCTGGGTCTCACCAACACCAACTACTACATCGGGTACACGGCGTGGCTCGACCTCGCGCCGCAGGGCGTCTCCAAGGCGTCCGGCCTCGAGATCGTGTGCGCCCGGCTCGGGGTCGCCCCGGCCGACGTCCTGGCCGTGGGCGACGGCTTCAACGACGTCGAGATGCTCGAGTGGGCGGGGCGTGGCGTGGCGATGGGCCAAGCCCCCGAACCCGTCCGGGCGGTCGCCGACGACGTCACCGGCTCGGTGGCCGAGGACGGCCTCGTCGCCGAGCTCGCCCGATACGTGTAGCCCGCGTCAGGCGACCTGGGACGTCTCCAGCACGTCGAAGGCGTCGAGCACCTCGTCGAGGGTCGGCACGTCCTGCTGGACGGCGGGTCTGGGGACGGCCATGTCGGCCGCCCGCTGCTCCCGGTCGCGGCGCAGGTGCCGCTTGATCGTCGACGTGGAACACCCGAGCCGCTCGGCGAGCTGCTGGCAGGTGTCCTTGGGGTACGCCTGTCGGGCGGTGATCACCGCTTCGTGACTCACTGGTCCGCCCCCCACCCGTGGCGCACCGTACGGCGTCAGCGTGGACTGCGGTACCTCGATGCCGAGCAGCGCACGCATGGTCAAGCGATCGGACTCCGTGGTGCAGGCGACGTACCCCGAGACGTCGAACTCGACGACGGCCCGGTAGAGACAGTCGACGAGAAGTGGGCATCCAGCGCACTGGCGGTGCACCGACTCGCGGGCGGCGTCGACGTGCCTCCGCTCAGCCGCTGACATGGTGCTGGTGGACGTCGCCTGAAGGCTCTCGTCCAGAAATGCCTCAGGCGCGTCGGCGCATGGGGGCAGTATCGTGTCAAACACGATGGTCATGGGCTCCCTCTTCCCGTCACATCGCTACCAATTCTAGAGGTACATCCCCCCGGATGCGGAGTTTTCGCCGGACGTATCCGAATCGACACCTTTGCCGTCGTTTGATGCGGGAAGGGCCAGACGCATGTTCTGGAACTGCGACTGTGCCTGAACCTGCTGGGCGTAGAGGGCGGCCTGGATGCCGTGGAAGAGCCCTTCCAGCCATCCGACGAGCTGTGCCTGGGCGATGCGCAGCTCGTCCTCGCTCGGGGTGGCGTCACCGAACGGGAGGCTCAGCCGCTCCAGCTCTTCGATGAGCTCGGGCGCCAGTCCGTCCTCGAGCTCGGTGATGGACTGCTCGTGGATCTCGCGCAGGCGGGCCCTGCTCTTCTCATCGAGCGGCGCGCCCTTCACCTCGTCGAGCAGCTGGCGGATCATGCCACCGATGCGCATGACCTTGGCCGGCTGCTCCACCAGGTCGGTGAGGGGCCCTTCGCCGCGTTCGGCCGGTACCGGGACCTCGATCGGCTGCCCGTCCGGGCCGATGACCGTGGCCGTACCTGAGCTCTTGGCTGTTTCGGGGGATGTCGACTCGGGATCAGTCATGGCTCAAGCCTACGGTCACAGCGTCAGGAGCACCTTCCCTGTGTGCGACGACTCCTCCAGCACCTGATGGGCCTGTGCGACGTCAGCGAGCGGGAAGCTGGCGTGAACGATCGGCCGCACCGTGCCGGCGGCGATCATCGGCCAGACGTGCTCGACGGTCTGGGCCACGATCTCGGCCTTCTCGGCGGCCGGCCTGGCTCGCAGGACGGTGGCAGTCACGGACGCCCGCTTGCGGATGAGGGTCGACAGGTCCAGCTCGGCCTTGGCGCCGCCCTGCAGCCCGATGATCACGAGTCGGCCGCCGGGAGCGAGGACGGCGATGTTCGAGGCGAGGTACTTGGCGCCGATGATGTCGAGCACGACGTCTGCCGGGTCGTCCGCGAGGGCCGCGGCGAAGTCCTGCTCGCGGTAGTTCACCACGATCTCGGCGCCCAGCTCCTCGCAGAAGGCCGCCTTGTCGGCTGATCCCACCGTGGTCATGACCCGCGCTCCCAGCGCGGTGGCGACCTGGATGGCCGTCGTGCCGATGCCGCTTCCGCCTCCGTGCACGAGCAGTGACTCACCCGCCCGGAGACCACCGACCATCACCACGTTCGACCAGACCGTGCAGGCCGCCTCCATCACCCCGGCGGCGTGGACGACGTCGAGACCTTCCGGCACGGCGGCCACCTGCCCGGCCGGCACGAGCACCTGCTCGGCATAGCCCCCGCCGGAGAGCAGGGCGCACACGAGGTCGCCCTCGCTGAAGCGGTCGACGCCCTCGCCGACCGCCACCACCTCACCGGAGCACTCCAGGCCGAGCACGTCGGATGCCCCGGGGGGCGGCGGGTAGAAGCCCTGACGCTGCATCAGGTCGGCGCGGTTGACCCCCGCTGCCACGACCTGGATGACGACTTCTCCGGGGCCGGGCTCGAGGTCGGCTCGCTCGACGACCTCGAGCGCGTCGACCCCACCCGGTTCGTTCACGACGACGGCACGCATGGACCCACGGTACGACGCACCGTTGCATGCGCCACCTGGGCGTCGTCTCGGGCTGCGAACGGAATGGACCGACGACTCAGCGGGCTCTCAGACGTGATTTGAGACAATGGCAGGCATGCGTCTGACCCTGGTGCAGCTGGCATCGAGCATCGACTCGACCGCCAACCGAGCCCTCGTCGAGGCCCGGTTGACGGGACTCGACGGCGCGACCGACCTCGTGGTGCTGCCGGAGGCGACGATGCACGACTTCGGTGCCCCCGACCACGATCTCGCCGCGGCGGCCGAACCGCTCGACGGTCCGTTCGTGGCCACTCTCGCCGACCACGCCCGTCGCCTCGGCGCCACCGTCGTGGCCGGGATGTTCGAGCGCACCGACGCCCTGCCCTTCAACACGCTCGTCGTCGTCGCGCCCGACGGGTCGCTGACCGCCACTTATCGCAAGATCCACCTCTACGACTCCTTCGGCTACCGCGAGTCCGACCGGCTGAGCGCCGGCGACCTCGACCCCGTCGTCGTCGACATCGGCGGCCTGGCCGTCGGCATGATGACGTGCTACGACCTCCGATTCCCCGAGCTCGGTCGGGCCCTCGTCGACGCCGGCGCCGAGATGCTCGTCGTGCCGGCGGCCTGGGTGGCCGGTGAGCACAAGCTGCACCACTGGCGCACCCTGCTCACGGCACGTGCGGTCGAGAACACGGTCGCCGTCGCGGCGGCCGCCCAAGGTGGCGATCGCTACACCGGACACTCCCTCGTGGCCGATGCCTGGGGCTCTATCGTGAGCGAGGCGGGCGATGGCGACGACCTCGTGGAGGCCGACGTCGAACCCGGTGACATCGCGCGGGCGCGCGACGTCAACCCCTCGTTGTCCAACCGAAGGATTCGAGCGTCGTGATGAGCACCGTCGCGAGATCCTCGACTCGACCGGTGGCGCCATGACCGCCACCGCCGGCCGCCGACGGGCGGACACCGGCAGCCGGCCCCGTTACGACCTCCCCACGCGTGAGCCACGGATCGAGTCGCCCCGAACGGCGCGGCTGCTCATGCTCGGCGTGTTCGTCGCCTGGATCGCCGGATCGCTCGCCTCGGCGACGGCCGTGGTCGCCGTCGACACGCCGGTGAGCATCGAACGGCCGGGCGCCGCACTGCTGCTGCTCGTCTTCTGCGTCGGCCTGGTGCACCGCGTGGGCGGGCACATGCGCATCTGGGGCAGCCTGGGCGCGGCACTCGGCATTGCTGCCGTGGTCACCGAGGCGAACCTGCTGCTGGGGGCTGCGGCCGCCGCGAGCGCCGTGCTGGCCGCGGTGTGGGCGGTCGTCATCACACGTCCGGCCGCCACCGCGCTGCAGGCGGTGCGTGAGTTCGTGATCATGCTCGTCGTCGCCCTCAGCGGAACGGTCGCGGTCGCGGCCTGGAACGCCCCCGTCAGCTACCAGCGGTTCAATCTCGTGGTGCTCACGGTGGCGCTCGGTCTTGCGATCACCGTCGTCTGGAACCTCGGCGCGGGTCTGCACGGCCTGGGCCGCCAGCACCTGGCCGTCCTCGCCGGCGTCGCGGCGCTTCTCGTGCTGCTGCTCGCCTACTCCAGCGTCGTGCGCACCTACGGGTCGCAGACCGTCACCGACGGCATCAGCAACCTCGTCATCTGGATGCGGCAGACGTTCCGCGGGGTCCCCCGACCAGTCGAGATCTTCATCGGTTTCCCGGCGCTGATCGTGGGTGTCTCGATGCGCTCGCGGCACCGGGAGGGGTGGTGGATCCTCGTCTTCGCCGTCATCGGTACCGGCGTCCTGACGACGTCCCTGGTGTCCCCGGGTGCCTTCCCGTCATACATCGGATTCTCGACGTTGTACTCGAGCATCTTCGGCCTCGCCGTCGGCCTGGTGGTGCGGAAGTTCGTCGTCCGCGACCGCTCGTCCCGGGCGGCGCGAGCGGTGGAGCAGGAGCTCCGCGTCGAACCTCCCCGCCTCGCCGCCTTGAAGTGATGCGAGAATTCCCTGAGTGACAACTCAGTGGCACGGTGATGCGCGCGAGCGTGACACCGGCGCCAGGAGGGGTGCCGGAGTGGCCGATCGGAACCGCCTTGAAAGCGGTCGCTGGCAGCAATGTCAGTCGCGGGTTCGAATCCCGCCCCCTCTGCGTGAGCATCTACCGACTCGACCGGGCGGTCGCCCTGGTGACGGTCGGCGCGTTCCTCGTGGTGGGAGCCGTCGCGGTGTTCCTCGCGTTCCTGCTGGCGCCCGCTGACGGTGGCCTCCGGTGGGTCGGGTACGCCGCCGTCGGCGTGACCGCCCTGGCTCTGGCCGGGGCCGTGTGGTTCGCGCTCCGGCCGCCCGTGGTGCTCCGACTCGACCACGCCGGCTACCGGTCCCGCACTCGCTCCTCGGCCGGACGCTTCGCCGGCCCCTGGCTCGACATCGAGACCGTCGACGTGGACCAGGGCGTCCTGCGCTTCGGCCTCACCGACGGTGGCGAGCAGCAGCTTCCTCTCAACCTCGTCGGCCGCGACCGCATGCGCTTGCTGCGCGACGTGCACGAGCGGCTCAACACCGCCCACGGGTACCGGCGGTTCGAGATCTGAGGACGAAGGAATCGACTAATGGGTCGCCGGTGCAGCCCCAATGTCGATTCCTGCGTCAGCAGAGGGGGTCGGGTCGCTGCTTCGCCTCGCGTTGGCGGAGCGAGCTCCGCCCGGCTCACTTCTCGACTGGACCTGCGTCAGTGGCGTTGTACTGCAGTGAAACTTGCACCTTGCTTTTCGGGCGGAGCAAGCTCCGCCCGACTTCCACCGCGGGTGGACCTGCGTCAGTTGCGTTGTACTGCGGTGAAACTTGCACCTGGCTTTTCGGGCGGAGATGGAGGGATTTGAACCCTCGAGAGGTTTGAACCTCAACCCGCTTAGCAGGCGGGCGCACTAGGCCACTATGCGACATCTCCCTGTCAGCGGTCAGTGACCGACAACCGGTTCAGGATAGCGAGGAGGGACCACTCCGCCGACATCGGGCGTCAGGCGCGCGACCGCCGGCTCCACAGCAGCACCGCACCGGCGCCGAGCGAGGCGCCGAGCGTGTTCGCGACGATGTCGAGCAGCGAGGCGAAGCGCTCCGGGCGCAGCCAATGCTGGAGCAGCTCGATCAGCCCGGACACGGCCGCACCGGCGACAGTGGCGTGGAATAGCCCAGTGCTGCGTCGCAGCCTCAGCGCCAGCACACCAAGCGGCACGAACAGCATCACGTTGGCGACGAACTGGACGACGTCATATCCCTGGGCGACGGTGAGACTGAACGCGGCGGTCATCCAGCGGACGGGCGGAAACGCGGTCACGTCGAGGTTCTCGTCGATCGTGTGTGGCCACATGCCGACGAGTGCGAGTGCTATGACATAGGCCGCGGCCACGACAAGGGTGGGTCCGAGGCGACGTCGCACCTCCCGATCGTAGGGCCGTGCCATCCGGTAGATCTCGGAAAGGTCGGCCGCCCACCGTGACGGGCACGGGATTCGGCCATTGTCCCCATCGCGGTGCGCACGTGCGACAGGATCGGGGGATGCGAGTCGACCATCTCAACTGTGCCCTCATCAGACCTCCGACGATCGCCGGCGGAATGCCGGCGCACGTGCTGCTCTGCCACACCGATGCCGGTCTCGTGCTCGTCGACACGGGCTTCGGCACGTTCGATCACACCGACCCGAAGCGCCGGATCGGGCCGATCCGGCGCCTGCTGAGGCCGGACCTCGACGACCGGCACGCCGCGGTGACCCAGGTCGTGGCGGCCGGGCACGCCCCGGAGGACGTCACCCACATCGTGCTCACCCACCTGGACATCGACCACGTGGGCGGCATCGCCGACTTCCCCGGGGCGGTCATCCACACCACCGCCGACGAGTACGCCGCCGCGGTCACGGACCCGGACTTCCTCGACAAGCGTCGCTACCGGCCGGCCCAGCTCGAGCACGGCCCGATTATGCGCACGCACGAGGGGCGCGGCGATGCTTGGCGCTTCGACCTGACCGGCCATGAGGTGCTGCCGGGCATCGTGCTCATCCCCATGCCCGGCCACTCGCGCGGACACGCAGCGGTGGCCGTGGACGCCGGGGAGCGGGGCACGATCTTCCACGCCGGCGACGCCGTGTTCGACGCGAGCAGCTACGCCGCCTCCTCGCCCAGCGGTCGGCCGCTGAAGAAGGTCCCGGCAGTCCGGGCGTTCGAGATGATGGTGGGTCGTGATCGACGGGCGATCCGCGAGAACCACCGCACGTTGGCCCGTCTCGACGCCGAGCCCGACGTGACCGTCATCCCTGCTCACGATCAGCGCATCCTCGACGATCTCCAAGCGAGGGCGTGACTCGGGACTCCGCGCGTTCTTGCTAGCCTCGCGGGGTGAAACTCTCAGTCGTGGGTTGTGGATATCTCGGCGCGGTCCACGCTGCGTGCATGGCCACGCTCGGGCACGACGTCGTCGGCATCGACATCGATGAGTCGAAGGTCGAGGCACTGTCCGCCGGCCACGCGCCGTTCTTCGAGCCCGGCCTCGAGGCGATGCTCGACGAGGCGCTCGCCACGGGCCGGCTCACGTTCTCCACCGACATGGCCGATGCCCGCGGCTCGGCAGTGCACTTCATCTGCGTCGGTACCCCGCAGCTGCCCGGTGAGATGGCGGCCGACCTCACGTACGTCGATGCCTCGGTCGAGTCGATCATTCCGCACCTGTCCGACGACGACCTCGTGGTCGGCAAGTCCACCGTCCCGGTGGGCACGGCCGAGCGCCTCTCGGAGATGATCCGCGCCGGCGGCACCACGGCCTCGCTGGTGTGGAACCCCGAGTTCCTGCGCGAGGGCCACGCGGTCCGCGACACCCTGCACCCCGATCGGCTGGTCTACGGCGTCCCCGGAGGCGCGGTGGGCGAGCGGGCCACGTCGCTGCTGGACGAGGTCTACGCGGCGACCCTCGCGGAGGGAACCCCGCGGCTGGTCACCGACCTGGCCACCGCCCAGCTCGTCAAGGTGGCGGCCAACTCGTTCCTGGCCACCAAGATCTCCTTCATCAACGCCATGGCCGAGCTGTGCGAGGCCACCGGCGCCGACGTCACGATGCTGGCCGACGCCATCGGGCAGGACGTCCGCATCGGACGCAAGTTCCTCAACGCCGGGCTGGGCTTCGGCGGCGGCTGCCTCCCCAAGGACATCCGGGCCTTCATGGCTCGCGCCGGGGAGCTCGGCGCCGACCAGACCCTCGCCTTCCTGAGGGAGGTCGACGCCATCAACGGACGCCGACGCGTACGCATGGTCGAGCTGGCCCGGGAGGAGTGCGGCGGGTCGATCACCGGGCTCCGGGTCGCCGTGCTCGGCGCATCGTTCAAGCCCAACAGCGATGACGTCCGCGACTCACCGGCCCTCGACGTCGCCGAGCAGATGCGGCTGCAGGGTGCCGACGTCGTGGTCACCGACCCGCATGCCATCGACAACGCCCGGGCCGTGCACCCGGAGCTCGGCTTCGCCGCGACAGCCTTCGAGGCGGCTGCGGACGCCGACCTCGTGCTGCTCCTCACCGAGTGGCCGGAGTACGTCGCCCTCGACCCGGAGAAGCTGGGCGCGGTCGTGCGGCAGCGACGCATCATGGACGGTCGCCTCGCCCTCGACCCGGTCGCGTGGCGCGACGCCGGCTGGCTCTACCGGTCGCTCGGGCGCCCGTGACTGAGGCCACCGGGCCGGCGCGGCTCTTCCGCGACGCCGACGGGCGGTTCGTCCTCGCCCAGCGCCCGAACCCGGCGATCGGTGTCTTCTTCGTCGCCCTGCTGCTGCGGCTGTCGCCGTGGGACGGTCGCGACACCGAGCTGCTCTGGCTCGGAAGGGGAGCGCTCATCGCCTGGGCCGCCGATGAGCTGCTGCGCGGCGACGCGTGGGTACGTCGACTGCTGGGGCTCGCGGTCCTCGTGTGGCAGGTCCTCGTGCTCGTGCGGTGAAAACCTGATCAACTCGAGTCCGGACTGACATGATCTGGCCATGTGGTCAGAACTCGTGAGTAACCCGCGCCGGGGACTGCGCGTCTTCGGCCTGACTCTTCTCACGTTGGGCGCCGGTGCGCTGGCGTTGCCGTCGTTCGGCCGGATGGACATGCGCGGCGTGAACATCATTGACGTCGAGCTGATGGGCACCAGCGCGAGGGCCAACGAGCTGCTCGCGCAACTCGGCCCCGCCGGCGTCGACGCGACCCGCACGTCGATCTATCTGGACTTCCCGTTCCTGGTGCTCTACGCGTTGACTCTCAGCGCAGCATGCGTCGTGCTGGCGGCGCGGGCGTCGGACCGTGGTGCGAGCTCAGTGGCCTCCATCGGGCGGAAGGTTGCCTGGGCCGCGCCGATCGCCGCGGCGTACGACGCCGTGGAGAACGTCAGCCTCCTGGTCGTGCTCGGCGGAACGACAGCGCAGCCGTGGCCCGTGGTCGCATTCGTCTTCGCCGCGGCGAAGTTCGCCCTGCTGGTGGTCGTCGTCGCCTACCTGGTGGCGGCGTTCGTGCTCGACCGGCGGGCCCACAGCACCGCTCCCTGAGCGGCGCGAGGTCAGGCGTCGAGCCTGGCCTTGAGCCCGTCGAGCTCGGTCCAGAGCGTCGTCGGCAGCTTGTCGCCGAACTGCTCGAACCACTCGTTGATCTGCGGGATCTCGGCCTTCCACTCATCGACGTCGACCTTGAGCGCGGCCTCGAGCTGCTCGGTGCTCACGTCGAGGCCGTCGGTGTCGATCGACTCAGGCGGCGGAACGAGTCCGATGGGCGTCTCGTTGGCCTCGACAGTGCCGGCAACGCGGTCGAGCACGTACTTGAGGATGCGGCTGTTCTCACCGAATCCCGGCCACAGGAAGCCGCCGTCGTCGTCGCGGCGGAACCAGTTGACGTAGAACACCTTCGGGAACTTGGACTCGTCGTTGTTCTTCGCCATCGAGATCCAGTGGCTGAAGTAGTCGCCGGCGTCGTAGCCGATGAACGGCAGCATCGCCATCGGGTCGCGGCGGACGACGCCGACGGCGCCGGTGGCCGCAGCCGTGGTCTCCGAGGACAGCGTGGCGCCCATGAACGTGCCGTGGGTCCAGTCGCGGGCCTCGGTGACGAGGGGGATGGTCGTCTTGCGCCGGCCGCCGAACAAGATGGCGTCGAGCGGGACGCCGTTCGGGTCGTCGTACTCCGGAGCGATGACGGGGCACTGCTTGATCGGGGTGCAGAAGCGGCTGTTGGGGTGGCTCGACAGCTCCTCGCTGTCGGGCGTCCAGTCGCGGCCCTTCCAGTCGGTGAGGTGGGCCGGGGCCTTGTCGGTCATGCCCTCCCACCAGATGTCGCCGTCGTCGGTGAGCGCGACGTTGGTGAAGACCGAGTTGCCCTGCTCGATGGTGCGCATGGCGTTGGCGTTGGTGCCCCAGCCGGTTCCGGGCGCGACACCGAAGAGGCCGAACTCGGGGTTGACGGCGTAGAGGCGGCCGTCGTCGCCGACGCGGATCCAGGCGATGTCGTCGCCGATCGTCTCGGCCTTCCAGCCGGGGATCGTCGGCTCGACCATTGCGAGGTTGGTCTTGCCGCAGGCGCTCGGGAACGCGGCGGCGATGTACTTGACGTCGCCCTCGGGGTTGGTGAGCTTGAGGATGAGCATGTGCTCGGCCATCCAGCCCTCGTCGCGTCCCATCACCGAGGCGATGCGCAGGGAGTAGCACTTCTTGCCGAGCAGGGCGTTGCCGCCGTAGCCGGAACCGAACGACCAGATCATCCGCTCCTCGGGGAACTGCACGATGTACTTGGTGTCGTTGCACGGCCACGGCACGTCGTCCTGGCCGGGCTCGAGGGGGGCGCCGATGGAGTGCAGCGCCGGCACGTAGTCGGCGTTGGTCTCCTCGATCTTGGCGAGGACGTCGGCGCCGACGCGGGCCATCACAGTCATCGACGCGACGACGTAGGCGGAGTCGGTGATCTCGACGCCGAACATCGGGTGGTCGGACTCGAGGTGGCCCATGACGAACGGGATGACGTACATGGTGCGGCCGCGCATGGAGCCGTCATACAGCTCGCGCATGATGGCCTTCATCTCCGGCGGCGGCATCCAGTTGTTGGTGGGGCCGCTGTCCGCCTCGTCGACCGAGCAGATGTAGGTGCGGTCCTCGACGCGCGAGACGTCGGACGGGTCTGAGGCGCACCAGAAGGAGTTCGGCTTCTTCTTCTCATCGAGCCGCACGAACGTGCCGGCCTCGACCAGGCCGTCGGTGATGTCGGTCCACTCCTCCGGCGTCCCCTCCACCCAGTGGATCGCGTCGGGCTTGGTGAGGGCGGCCACGTCGTCGACCCAGTTCTGGAGCTTCTCGTAGGTCGAGCGGTACGTCGAGCTGATGGTTTCAGAGGTCATGTGTGAACTTTTCCTTCTCGCGCATCGCGGGCCGACAAAGGTCTGGCTCGCACTCCCGGGCTCCACGCAGGCCCCAGGTAGCTGATGTGGGATGGGTCCGTCCGTGCACGCACCGACGGTCGTCCGACTGTACGCCGGAACCGCTCAGCAGGCGAAACGGGGCAGAGGTGGAATTGGTCACAGCGTGCCGTGGTGGCTCGCAATACTTGGAGGCATCGGACAGGATCGACGCCATGGGAGTGGAGCTCACGTTCGCGATGGACACGAACACGTCCGCGTCGGGGCGCGTGCAGTCGATGCTGATGCCGTACCGCGATCGCTACGAGCACCGCTGGGTCGAGGAGGGCCACCGCACCTACTTCGTCATCCGCGTGCCGAGCCCGGGCGTCGAGGGGTTCATCGCCGACGTGCGCGCCTGCCACCGGACCGTCCGCCACATCAGCCAGGACACGGTCGACTCCTGACCGATTTCGAGCCGACTGGTTCGACCCGTTAGACTCGTCCCGGCCCTTCCGGGCCGCTGCGCCCGTAGCTCAACGGATAGAGCATCTGACTACGGATCAGAAGGTTGGGGTTTCGAATACCTCCGGGCGCACCACGCAAAGCCGCAGACGACCACCCTGTCGACCTGCGGTTTCGTCATTCCTGGACGTGTGACCCCGATCGGCGCTGTCGAAGGCACTTCGCCGTTGACCTCACATTTTGACCTCACTTTGCGTCACCTTCCTCGTTGAACAGGCTTCCGAGCTGGTCCATGGCTTGCCGCTTGGAATCGAGATTCACATGGCCGTAGACGTTCATCGTCATCTCCAGGGTCGTGTGACCGACGATCTCCATGGCGGTGCGAGGCGGCACGCCAAGCTCCAACAGCACCGAGATGCATCCGTGCCGGAAGTCGTGGAGGCGGACGACCCGAAGGCCGGCGTCCCGACACGCGTTCTGAACAAGCCGGGTGCAGTTGCGGGGATCGATCGCTGTTCCGATCGACGAGGTGAAGACGTAGCCAGACGAGGGCCACGCCCCGGCCAAAGCTGAGCGGTCGGTCTCCTGCTGCTTCTGGTGCTTCCGAAGGACGTCGACGACGATGCTTGGCAGCGGGATCGTTCGGCGGGAGCGTTCAGTCTTGGTGGGTAGCTCGACGAGTTCACCGTTCACCCGCTGCACGCCTCGCGCAACGCGCAAAGATCCTTCATCCAAGTCGATGTCCGACCACTTCAACCCCAGGACCTCGCTGCGGCGGAGTCCAAGAAGCGCGAACACGACCAACATCGGAAGCAGGCGGTGATCGCGGTGGTGAGCCAACAGAGTTCGGACTTCGTCGACCGACAGCGGCAGCACCTCTCGCTTCGCAGGACGCCTGACCCGGACCAGCTTGGCCACGTTCTTTGGGAGCAGCTCCTCCCTCACTGCGTCCTCGAGGGCCGCCCGCAACGTGGAGTGCGCGTACTGAATCGAACGATCTCCCACGCCGCGATGACGCAGCGAGTCCAGATAGACCCGAACCTGTCGGGCAGACAGCGCGCCGAGTGCCTTGGCCCCGAGATCGGGAACGAGGTACTTCTCGACGTACCACTCGTAGTTTGAGAAAGTCGTCGGCCGAACCCGCGGCCTGACCATCGTCTCCAGCCATTCACGCAGATAGACCGTGACTGTGAGCCCGGACGGTGCGATTGGTTCGTGTCGGGCCTCAGCCTCGACCAAGCTTTCCAGCTTCTCCTCGACCTCCGAACGCGTCGCGCCGTACAGAGTCCGCCGGCTGCGGCGACCGGTCGCATCAGTCACGAAGACCTGGGCGCTCCACCGACCGTCCTTGCGTTTGTGCACGGTGCCTCCACCCCATGCACGGGTACGGCGCTTGCCGGCCATCAGGACGCTGCCTCCAAACCGTTGACGTAGTCGCTCAGCGCCCGTGCCGACACCTTCCGCATCCGCCCGACCTTGATCGACCGAATCTCCTGACGACCAAGGAGCTCGAAGACGCGGGCGCGACCAAGGCCGAGCAGACGCGTCAGGTCCTCCGGACTGAACAGGATCGGCGGGATCTCCTCCGAGCTGAGCAGCCACACGTTGGGTCTCACTGTGACGACGCCGTCGACATCGTCGGGCGACTTGTTGAGGTTGATCAGATGTTGGTCCTGCATGTTTGCCTCCCGAGTGGTGGTGGGGCCCGTCCTCCCGACTTGCGAGTGTTGGGCTGCCGTCGCGCCCGTCAAGGGCACTTCGTGTCACTTCGTGATTCGCTTCGCTCACCCCTGACCGACGCGCCGCCAGCCGAATTTGGCTGGATGTCGGGAGGACGGGCCAGCGTGGTCACCGGTCCCGCTCGAGCCTTTGCGGCTTCGAACTCCGCCTGCCATCGCATGCGTTCACGGATCGCCACCGTCATCACCTGGCGGTACAGCGGAACTGTCGAGTCCATCGGGTCGTGGACGGTCCAGTGAAAGCGCTGGGCACCGTCCTTGCGCTTGGCCAGCACCGAAAGTCGATCGACCTCCGGCTTCTCGATGCCAGCGGCAAGCAACACCTGGCGCACGACCTCGGCTCGGTCAGCCTTGTGATCCTTGAGTGTTTTGCCGGTCCAGAGTCGAGAGACCAGCACGCGACGCCCACCGCAGCCGAGGTGCTCGGAGTCATGTGCCTTGGATGGGCATGAACCGGGGACCATGCCTTCGCTCGCGTCCTTCGGCTGCACTCCGAAGCGCAGCCAGTTCCAGCAGAACGGCGAACAGGGAAGCCACCGCACTTCTTCGTGCAGACGCAGCAGGTGTGCGCGTTGACGTCGGGTCGTGTCCTCGGCATCGGCGTAGGCGTCGCCGAAGCTCTTCGAGAGGTACTTCGTCAGGTAGGACACCCGGCGGTCGGCGTCGCCCTCGGAGGCGAGGATCCCCTGCACGTCCATCTGCTTGCCGAATCTGAGTACGTGCGTGGGTGCGGCCGACTGGTTCGCGTCGAGTGCGTCGAGCGCTTGTGCCCACGTGGGAAGCGCGGCTCGGCTGATCGGATCCACGAAGCCGACGCCTTGTTGCCACATCGGCAACGTCTCGACGTAGACCGGCTCGTCACACGCCGGCCACCACACCTGGTGGTAGGTCGCGCCGATGACCTGCCGCAGGATCTCGCGGGGGATTGCGCCGCGAACCGCCGCATGCAGGTGGGGTGCCAGCCGCCGTTGTGGCTCGACAGCAGCGAAGTACTGCACCTTGAACCCGACTGCGCGACGGACGTTCTGCCAGACGCGATCGACGAGCTTGGAGAAGTGCAGCGCGTCGAGCGCGGCCCGCCGGTAGTCGTAGGACGACGGATGAGCTGGGGTGCCGTCCGACCGGACGCGCCCGTACGACGGCAACGTGAACGTCAGGAACATGCTCGGGCGGTAGACGGTCCCTGACCGGCCAGTGAAGGCGCGCCCGACGGTGCGGTCCTCGATCGGGACGCGGGGAAGGTCGGGCGCATCCTGGCGCCGCCGTGTCGACCGGGTCCGGCGGTCGGTTCCTGAGTCGGGGTCCTTCTCCCGTGGTTGGCGTTGGGGGCGATCCGGCTCGGTCTCCAAGTGCCACCCTTCCCGGCACTGCTGCATGCGGATGCGCCTTGCCTTGTCGGCGCACGGCTTGCACTTGCTGGCCCGACGCGCTCCGCAGGGAGTCGGCACCAGATGGATGCGGCCCGTCTCCGTGTCGCGCACCTCGTGCAAGATCGGCCGGACGCAGACACCATTCGACTCAGCGACGTCGCGAAGGGCCTCGCCCGTGAGATGGAGTGATGCGGTCATGCCGCCTCACCACCCGTGCGGAAGTCTGCCGTGCGATCGTGGCCGGCCCAGAAGCCAGCGACGACGTCGTGCTCGGCAACGAACTGCCGGCACTCTTCGAGGACGGGACAGGCGAGGCACACCGCCGTCATTGCGCACGTCGCCGCGGGAGTGCGCTGGTCGTCCAGCCATGGAAGGTTGGCAAAGGCCTTGCACAGCGCCAGATCGATCCACTCGTCGCTCATGATTCGCCTCCGTTGGGTGCAGCGAACCGACGAGCAGCTGCACGGATGGCATCGTCGGAGGCGAATCCCGCGCGAACACGGATCGGATGGCCGGCATCCTCGGGAACGACGAAGCCAGTTCCGGGTGCGTCCGGACTGATGCGGTGGCAGTGTGCGCCGTTGAGGACCGCTGTGTCGCCCAAGACCATCGCCGTCTCGGAGAGGTCCTTGAGGCGAAGCCCGACCATCTGCGTGAACAATCCGCGGGACGGGATGACTTCCTTACGCGGATCCTGGAGGCAAGCGAACACCATGAATCCCGGCGCCCGGCCTTGGGAGCACAACAGATTGATCGCGTTCTCGGCTCGACGCTGCAATTCGCGGTTGGGGCAGTACGCCGTCAGCGCAGCCAGTTCGTCGATCAGCACGATGTGAAGCGGCTTGTCGCGCGTCGGTTCATGGGAGCGCAGCCGTCCCGCATACTCGCGGGTGCGCTCGTGCATCAGCACCACGAGACGTTCGAGGGCCTCGACAGCTTCGCCGGCGGAGGTCGCTCGGGTGGTGAAGAGGTTCTCACCCATCAGGATCTCCATCCCGCCCTTGAGGTCGATCCCGTGCACCTGCACGCGTCCGTCGTGAATCGCCGGGGCGAGGCCGAAGACGAACGACCAGAAGAGTGAACCCTTCCCGGAGCCAGACGAACCTGCGATGAGCGTGTGCGGCCCGACCGGCAGCCGCCAGGGCTGACCATCTGAGCGGCGACCCATGACGACACTTGCCAGGTCATCAGCGTGCTCAGCGGGCGCGGCATCAAACGGCACGCGGAGCACGTCGCCGATGGTGAACATGATCGAGACATCGCGGCTGCGGACAAGGGTGATCCGGATCTGGGACGCACCAATCGCCACGCGGATCGCCTCGGCGGCCTTCTCGAAGTCAGCGTGTGTCTGGCCGAGTGCCGGACGGACGACGATCTCGATTCGCGGCCAACTGCGACGAGTCCGGCGGATACGGGGCGTTGCGTGCGAAGCCAAGCCGCACCCGGCTGCCACGTCGTCCCAGCGTCGAAGGATGCGGCGGCGCCAGTACCGGCTGAGAAGCGGTCCGGTCACCCACCTGGTGAACGTTGCGGGTGACTTGAGCCGCCAGACGATCAGCAGCGCAGCGATGGACGCGGTCGCGATGGCAATTGTCGCCACGTGATCTCGGAGGAGCCAGGCACCGGCCAGGGCAACGGCGACGTAGCCAACGCGATCCAGCCCGGGGACACCACTGTCCGGTTGTACGCGTGGCCACGTCGCCGTTGCAGTCCTGGTCATGTCAGACGCTCTGATGCTCTGACGTCCAGAAGCGCGCGCCGGCCATCTCGAGCTGGTCGATCGCATCGCTCACGGCGGTCCGCGCGATCCAGAGCGCCTCATTGATGTCGCCTTCGGGCGCGTCGGCGAGTGGACCAGCGATCGCTTCGAGGTCGCTGTGAACACCTTCGAGCCGGACGACGACACGCCGCAGCTCGCTGGCGGCATCCTCACCTGTGACGACGTCGAAGAACCGGTACCACTCCTGCGGCTGGGCGCGAGTCATGATGCACCTCGGTCCTGCTCGATCGTGACCACCATCTCCGCGACCTCGACAGTCCACTCACGACTGCTCGGGTAGCCGGTGAACTGCGCCTCGTACCCACAGGTCTTCAGAGCGTTCCGGAGGCGGAAGACGCCGCTTGCGTCACGGACCGTGATCCGCACATGCGGGTGGTATTCGCTCGGCTTCTCGATGACCAACATCTCGACGTCCTCGGAGGGGCCGAGCAGGTTGGCGATCTCCCGGCCGACGTCGGCGAGGTCGCCCAAGGACCACTCGCCCCACTCGTCCGACGCTTCCGTCATCACGCGGCCGCCTTGTCCTTGTCGCTGGACCGGCTGGTCGTACGCTGCGCGACGTTGCTGACGGACTGAGCTCGGAGCGACCACGCCAGACGCGCGAAGTTGCCACTGTCGTCCAGCCAGGCCGTCGCCGTCATGCCGTTGAACTCGACCGGCGTGAACGGACCGCCGCCTTCAGGACCCTTCTCCAGAACCGGCTGGACCTTGGCCGGAACCTTCACCGTCACTGTTCGGTCCGACTTCGATACCTCGGGATCAGCGTCGACGACCTCGACCGTCCAGAGCAGGACGCCAGTATCGGGATCGGTCGCCTGGACGGCCTGATCCTTGGTCGACCTGTCGTAGTCCCTCAGCGGCTTGATCTCGCCGACCATGTACGCGCCGTAGGGAAACGCGAGACCGAAGTCGACGGGAAGCTTTCGTGGCATTGCCATGGATCTCTCCTTCGTGTGGATCTGATGACCCCACTCCACCGCTATCCACAGGGACGTTTACACCACCTTTTCGGGACGTCTTGGGACGTTTACGGTCAAGGAAAACGTCCTGAAAACGTCCCTAAACGTCCCTCGGGGGAACATGTCCAACCAACGACTCCGCGGCAAGATCGCTGCGCTCGGAATGACCGTGACCGACCTCGCGTCGGTTGTGGAGGTCGATCCGAAGACAGTCGAACGCTGGGTCGTCGGTGGCCGAATCCCACATCCGCGGCAACGAGCAGTGACCGCCAACGCGCTCGACGTGGATGAGGCCTACCTGTGGCCACAGCTCGTGGAGAACGGGCTGATCAATTCACCCGGCAGCGCCGGGGTGCTCGGGATCTACCCGACCCGCGGCGACGTGCCGTTCGACCTGTGGCGCCGGCTCGTGGAGACCGCAACGTCGAACGTCGACATACTCGTCTACTCAGGCCTGTTTCTGCTCGACAGCCAACCCGATCTGCCGGCCAAGCTCGTGAAACGCGCAGAGAACGGGCTCCAGGCCCGCCTTCTCTACGGCAACCCAGACTCCGAGATCGTCACCTGGCGTGGCGAAGAGGAAGGCATTGGCGAAGACCTGGCTGCACGCATCCGACTCAGCCTGACCTACCTGGCACCGATCGCTGGCGCGCCGGGACTCGAAGTCCGGCTACACGAGACTGTGCTGTACAACTCGCTCTATCGGTTCGATGACGAGTTGCTCGTCAACACCCACATCGTCGGTTCCCCGGCTCCTCGCAATCCGGTCATTCATCTGAAAAAGGTGGAGGACGGTCAGCTCTTCGACAGCTACCTCGACTCGTTCGAAAGGGTCTGGGAATCGGCGCCGCCCGGTTCTTGAAGTGCTCGGTCATCAAGGTCGCAGCACCTGTCGTCGGTTGGGTTCAGGTGAGTCGAACCGCCCAGAATGACGCTGGCCCAGGGGCGAGCAGCGCAGGTCGCGCAAACAAACGAGTTCCGTCACGTCGACAAGCTCCGCGACCCAGACTTTGACCTACCTGAGGCAAATTCCTCAGACGCAATTGAGGCACGCGCCGAGCCTAGTCGACGGTTCTTGACCCGCCAGGTAGTCACCTTTCCGTGCAGCAATCCACTTCTTCGTACTCTTGAGCGGTGAGCTCAGACCGCGCGTTTCGTTGCCCGTTTTGCGGCGACAGAGGGAAGCGGACCGCAGAGCACGTATGGGCTCGGTGGATGAGGAAGTCGCCTGGTGCCCGGCAATTGCTTTCGGGCGCCACCGGTAGGCGTCTAGAAGTGGCATTGAGAATCTCTTCGTAGATGTCGATGGCAAATACCGAGCTGGTTCCAGGTGAGGTTGTTCGCGTCGCGGAGCTGTTGCCCCATGTCACTGTTGACGTGTGCCGCAAGTGCAACACCGGCTGGATGAAGCGCCTCGAGGACGCCGCAAAACACCTGGTGACGCCGTGGACGAAGGTCGGCTGGCCGTTTCACCTTGACGGTGACTCGCAGAGGCTGTTTGCCGTGTGGGCGACTAAGTCGTGGATGGCATACGCCCTGAGCCAAGCGAAGGACACCGGCCCGTTCTTCGATGTTGAGCGACGTGCCATGGTGGCGGAACCGGCACCATTAGACCGATCGCGCGTCTGGTTGATGCACTCTGACGCGCCGACGGCGTATGTGGGGATGGGCTTGTTGCCGACGTTGATCACGCCCGACGGCGAGGTCCCAGATCTGGCGGCTGCACCAGACAACGCCGGGTTCGGCCACTTGGCCTACAACGGACTCGTCCTCTTTGCTGCAGTCGCTCCCGCAGCCGACTCACCGATGCTCGACCTCATCGAGGAGGCCGTGAATGACGTCGGCTTCGCCAAACGCATTTGGCCGCCATCCAGCGACGAGTACTTCCCGTCACAGTGTGCACCCTCGGCGTCCATGTCGGAGCTGCTCGGGATAGCCGGGAGCTTTGAACGCGCGGTCGGACTGCCTTTTCGTCCGGTTGAGCGAGTCAGACCTACAAGAAGTCCAAGCGGCTTACGCGGCGGGAGCGGACGCGTTTCAGGTCCGGGCAAAGTGGCAGCCTGATGATCTGGCCCAGATCGAACGATGGCGGATCGAGAACGATCCGGACGGCTACGGCAAGACCTGGCAGCCGTACATGACTCTCGGCGGGATCGAGTGGCACGGAGGCCGCCACGAAGCGGCCCTCGAACACTATCGGCGGGCGCAGGCGAATGGCGCGACGATGCGGGAGATCGGATCGCAACTCTGCGACACCTTGATGCACGTGGGCGCGTACGCCGAAGCCCAGGCTCTTTCGAAGGAGTTGATGGCTGAGGGCCCGAATGAGTGGCGCGATGTCTTCCTCGAGGCGATCCTCTACGAACTGGTCGACGAGCTAGGGCTGAAACAGCAGCGACGACGCCAGCGGCGACACGGGGAGTACTCGATTCGTGTCACTCGCAAGGCTGCACGGGCCGCCTGGCGACACATCCGCAAGCGGGATGCGCTCGACCGACTTTCATGGGACGTGCTCGGCCACAGCATCGACAAACGGTCCAGATTCACGTCAATCTTGGCCACCGCCTACTGGGAGACTCTGTTGCCGCATGGTTGGCCTTGAGCCTCCACGCTGTGACCTGCACACACGACACACGGGCTAACGAGGCCATCGCTGCCGGGCTGGCTGACTCACCGGAGATCGCAGCAAAGTTGACTGAACTGCTCGATGGATCGACCGGTGAAGACAAGGTATACGCGGCGGCTCTTCGATTCGTGAGAACGTCTACGCGCGCTGCAAACGGAGAGGCCATCCCACAGTGATGTCCATGGCCATGGAGACGTCCGGCGACATCAAGAGCTGCTTCTCAGTCCAACATTGCGCGTGCAGGCCCTGACCAGACATTCATGGTTGATCGTCGTCGACCTCCAGTGGTCTGGCTAGGACATTCAGATGATCTGTCAGGATGTGCGGCCCGGTGACCAGTTCAACTGGGTTTCCTTCGAGCCGCCACCATTGAGTGCCCACCGCGTCGTGAAACAGTACGCCAACCTTGTAGTGGTAACGGTCGAACTCCAGACCGCGAGTTGAGAACGCGATGGACACATTCTTCGTGCCGCCTGGATTCATCGCACGATCATCGGTGTAGTCATCGCTTGTCAGGTACGCATCCTGCCCGTCTGTCAGGTCATTGTCGTTGTAGCTGAAGAAGGTCTTGACTTCGAAGACCGCCTCTTCGCTGTTGTTGTGGATGGTGCACGTGGCAACCGCAAAATCTTCCAACATCTTCACTGTCCCGCGGTCGGACCTCGTGTGCTCCACGGCCTCAAAGTTGAACGAGACCGGCACCGTGAATCTGGCGTTCGCTTGGTGAAACCTCAGCGAATTCATTTGCGCGTGAACCAGGCGCGGTTGTGCGGTGCGTCGGAGATGAGCGTCTCTTCTGAATATCGTCAGGGCGATACCAAACGCGAGGAGCGCGCCGATGGCTTCAAGCCATTCGGGCACGCTGCCATAGTCGAGTTCGGCGATCCAAGTGGCAATGGCATTGAGCATTTCGATGGCTTCCATACGCCCATGCTCCCAATCCGACAACGTGGCGGAGGTCGGCACCTCGGCAGGTCTTGGATCAACTGACTGTGCCTATTTCAACGACCACAAGTCGTGGATGGAACAGGCCCGCATGTACCTGGGCGAGGGCCACCGTGACAAATCTCAAGACGGCCCGAAAGCTTCGTTGACCACTTTTCGATTTGTCTATCAAATCTCTGGCCGTCTGCGGCCGAGTCATCGAGTCGAAGGATGGCTGTACTGCCTACTGTTGGAATGATCCTCAATCTGTTCACCGGAGGTGACCGTGGAGTGGTACTGGATCGTTCTTGCTTGCGTACTTACGGCACTTGCCATCCGGCTCGATTCGCTTCTGATCGGGCCATACTTTGCTTTTCAGGCGCTTGTCCATGGCTGGGAGGGCATTGACGGCACAGCTTGGTACGAGTCAGATGTGATGCGGTGGGCAGTTATTCGTCGTTTCGCGTACCCAATGCTGCTTGGAATCATCTTGTCGCTGTCCGGCCTGAATCGGATTGACGTGGTGGCTGCCGGAGTCCTGACAGCAGGTCTTCTAATCTGGCCCGCAGTGTTCAGTGGTCTTCCTGCGCGAGTATCGCGAACCGACTGGGAGGTCTCAGCGGTCTTTCTTCTTCTGCTGCTTGTCTATGCCGGTTGCGCATTTGCTGGTTGGGCCATCGTTGAAATGATGAGGTCAGCGGCGGAAGGCGATGTCTGGAACTACTTCTTCGGGCTGCTTCGCGACTGGCTGATCACATTGGTGCTCGTCGGTTTCGGGATCGCCCTCTTCAAAGGCGCGTACCGATCGATTCAAATGAAGCAGGTCGGACGGCGAGCGAGCGGCGAATGAGCGCCGGAAGCCCATTCGAACAGTGAACCAACAAGCACAACTCTCCCCGGCGTCGACGTTCGAAGAGCGCTATCGATGGAGACTTCGTAGAACCGCAGCGGGTCGACGCTTCAAGCGGTTGGTGCAGCGCATGACCGGCGTCATCGACCAGGAGCGGCCGGGCGATCGGGTGGTGCTCGTGAAAGCGCTCTGAGTTATAGCACTTGTCGAGATGACTGAGCGTCCCGCAGCCTTTAGATCCGGCGAGTGGATCGCGTCGTGGTGTTTGGCCGCTGGAGGACGTTCACGCTGGGTCCTCTTCGCTTCGCGGTGCGCCTTGGCGGATGTCGATGCGACGCGGTGTGCAGTGCTCAAACTGGTCGGAGCCACTTCGAGGCCCGATCTGTCCGATCCCTCGACGCGGCAAGTTGTCGCCAGGCTCTGGAATGGTTCGACCGAACGACAGCCTGGGTCGGAGATTTCCTACGTGGATGCCTTGCAGTTGGCTCATGGGATCCTCGCTGAGGATCGCAGTCCATGATCGAGACTGCCAAGCACGAGGACGACCTGACCGTTGCGCTGGAGACTCAGAGGGCCGCTCAGATCCGCTTCTCATTCCGCTGACAGCGAGCGCGTCATTCCGCCGCAATTGCGCCAGATGCCGAGCGGGCTAACGACAGCGGCTGCCGCTGTCCCCCTTCCTAATGACCACTTAGGCGTAGGACCAGCCAGATATGAAGGCTGGGCGTCGCCTACGGAGGCGCGCGTGAGGAGGAACCGCCGATCGAAGAACCAAGAACCGAACCTTCGCGTCGTTCAGTTCCTTCCATTGGACAATGTCATCCCACTTTTTCGGTGCGCACCATCGTCCCGCGCGGAACTCGTAGGCCAGCAGCCAGTTGTCAGATGAGAGAGCGTTCACAGCCTCAGCTCTCCGGACGGCCGGTGACATGTCCACCGCCGAACGAAGTTTCGTGCTGGCTTGAATCATGTCCATAAGTAGGACGAGTGAGTAGTTGTCTTCCATCAGTGCGACCTGTTGCGCAGTGGAGGTCTCCAAAGGAAGGTCGAGGTCGCGCAAGATGGTGAGAATCCACGCAACTTCGAAGCCGTGGTCCAAGAGTGCGTGCGCTTCGCACGCTTCGTTTAGCACTTCGACGAGTCGATCGTCGTCTACTTCCAAACCACGCGACTTCGCGAAGATAAGGACCGGGTAGACGTGCTTGAGGGTGCTGGCGTCCCGGGAGATCGACGCCAACGTCAGGTCTCGATACATCGGCCAACTATGGTCCCCGCCGGGGAACGGATCGCATCGCTTAATTGCGTAGCTGAGTACTCCCTCGGTCGGGTAACGGCCGGCGGCGTCCATAGCCAGACTGAAGAGGTCTATCAAGTCGTGGACGAGCTGAGCGTCGCTCTCGTCTCGATAGCGTGCCTGGCGCAGAGGAGTAACCCATGGCGCTTCGGGTGGCTCCAAGGCGTCCAGGACCCGGACCTTCGTAGGGTTCAGTATGAGTTCGAAGTTCGCGAGCAGCTTCTCGTAACTCGCCAGGACTTCGTAGGCCTCTCCCGCAGAGGACGAGTAGAAGGTCATGTCGTCGACGAATCGGAATGCGCGCTTGGCGACTTGCGGAAATTCCTTACATAACGCCTCGTCGACGCGAGCCAAAACAATCTCAGAGGCAATCCAGGACGTCTCCGGCCCGATGGAGAGACCAACCGTTTGCCCCGATCGAGACTCCCTGAGCGCTTCATCAAGGAACCGGCCAAGATGAGCCGCTTGCATGTGCTTCTTTGCCTTCGCCTTACCGCGGACAGCCCAGTCAACGGCGTGCGTGTAGATCGACGGGTAGAACTGGCGACATCGGTCAGCAGTGTCCCCGAACCCCCGGGCATTCTGGAGACTGCGATTTCTGGCTTCTTACCGAGTACGGCCTTGTACCTAAGCGACCCTCCGCGCCCCACCAATGGCCGGCTTAGTGAGATTGGACTCCTAGCGGTCAGCCGCTGAAGGTCACGCCAGTTCTTGGAGCACAAGCTGGCCAGTTTGATCTGCGCCAGCGGATTGGGAAGTTCCGTTGCTCTGCGCAGGCCCCCAGCCCGCGCCAGGCTAAATCGGACAGGATTGGTCCGAGGTCTCCCCGCCACCTGAGTCAAGCCGGAAGCTTTCGTCGCAAACGCGGCCGTCGAGAAGGACGGCGGTACCTCTGCCGGGAAGTATCCATGTGCAAGCGATCGCTCAAACCTCACGTTCGCGACAGTAGCGGGATCACGCCGGTCTGGCCCGAACCGGCCTTGGTGCTTGAGCGCTGCTGAGCGCCATTTCGCCGCACATGAGCATCCACTTCGCAGACTCTCCATCAGAGGATGCCGCCAAACTCGTACCCTGCGGAGTTGCTGGAATCTGAGCCGGAGCAGGGGGCCTGGTTTTGGGGAGTAGCGGAACGCGCCCCCGCGCAACTAGTTGGTCTCGCCGAAGTTCCTTCGGTCCCAGACAGTCTCTTCAGTCATTCGAAAAGCGTCGCCCAGTAGCCGAGCAGTAGTCCGGCGATCGCTGCCTGGAGACTGGCTACCGGGCCGTAGACCAGCACGCACGCGAAGATCAGCGCGGCCAGCGGATCGAGGGGGCCTGGCGCCGACGTGGTCAGGTTGGCTTCGTTGATGGCATCGGTTCCCACCGCCGCTATGCCGATGACGTTGGAAACAAGAATGCCAGCACCAACACATAGCGTGGCAACCAAGACGGCCGGCCAGCCTTGGTACTCCCCTGTATGCAACACTCTGTATGCGAAGGCAGTACCCAGAGTGAGCGCCAGACCACCGAACGCCGCCACGACGAATAGGGCGGCATCGCCGAGGCCAGCCTTGCCCGGTAGGTCGACCAGTTGTGCGAGGAATCCCGTGAGACTGGTCGAGGCGACCAAACCCATAGCCCATGTGGCCCAGCCCAGTTCGATTAGACGCTGCTCGAACGGCGATTTGGGTTCAGACATGAAAGCCTCCTTGGCTACCCAGTGTTCCTGTTGTGTTCAGGTGTGAATTTCTACCGGCCCGTCGACTCGTGTGGTCACAGTCCGTATCTCTGGTGTTTCTATGGCGATCCTCACGGCTTCGCTCCAGTCTCGGCGGCGGTGCTCAAGGCTCCTCATCGGCTGCTTCGTCACGGGCCACCTTCGCCTCCAGCGTTAGATAGCCGAGGGAACTCAGGAGTTCATCTACGGCTCGGATGCCGAGCATTCGGTATGCCTCGAAGTCAAACTCGCTGTAGAGCTGCTTGCCGGTGCTGGTCCGAGGAAAGTCGAGGTTGGACGCGGCATATGTTTCGACATCCCATGGCATGTGGTCGAGCATGATCGCCTTGACAAGGTAGATCGCGCACACGATTCCGTCGGGGAAGGTGGCGGTGCCCGTGCACCAGCCGCTGCCGCCCACTGCTCTTCGAGCCGTCGCATCGGGCGCGGATCCAACTGAAGTTCACAGTCGAGATCCATACGGGCCGTGGCCACTGCGAGCCGAGCGCCCGGAACGTGTCCTCGGCATCATTGGAGGCGTCGATGACGAAAATCCGTCTGGGCTTGCGTCTTAGTGCCTCGATGAGCCCAGGTTGTCGGAGTGCCCGCCGTCTGTCACATAGAGAAACCGGTCATAGATCGAAGCCTTTCCGACTGCTTGCGCACGACGCGCGTCATGCCAGACTCTTTACCACCGTTCGGCGGTGCTCAAGAAGCCGAGCACCCCGATCACCCACGATGGCCGCGCGGTACGTCCGTACCGGCGGCATCAACCCAAGTTCCGTGTCGGAGCGGGACCGTTGGCGACGCCTCGGAGTAGATCCCGCGAGCCGACGATTTCGCCGATCCGAGCTTCACCGATAGGCGCGGCGTCCGGCATGACAGTCGCTCCACGTCTTGCAAGTCCGGGTCATGGAGCCGGGCCTGGCGCCCGGCGACTTTTCCGCATCGACCCAGAGCGGGTTGGGCAGCCAGACCCTGAGCCGGGCGTTCCCCAGAGCAAGTGCAGCGGTGTACGGCCCGAGGCCACGTCTCACGCCGGCGAGGGGCGAGTACGCGGCGCACTCATCGCGACCGCGGCCGGGATGGTCGTCGCGGTAGTCGAGTCGTCCGCGAATTCATACGTCGAGGTTCCTCGACGGGCGGCGTCCGAGGGGAGCAGGCGGTCAGTGAGTCCATCGCCTCATCGTCGAACACGAACGGCGTGCATCCACGCTGGGACGGAATCATGGTGGGGTCGCCGCGTTGGCGACGGCGCATGTCACCACCGAGAGGTTACCCTTCGTCTCCTGCGGGCGTGACCTCGAGGATCGCAGGGGCCGCGGTAAGGCAGTGGCTGATCTTGCCGAAGCGGTGACGCACCAGGAATGCATAGGCTATGCGCTCGCGGAAGAAGTGATGAAGCGAGTGCGGTTGGGCTCGTGACCCTTGAGCAGGAGAAGCACGATTGCGGCGACCTGAGTGTAGCGCCAGTCGTTCAGCCGGTCGGGCTGCGTCGTCAGCGTGGCGGTCGAGCGCACGAACTGCGCCAAGCAGACCGAACACGATGAGGGTGATCGTTAGCCAGGGCACGACCGGGTCCTGATCTTGCCGAGACCCTCCTGAGTAGCCCGCTCGCCCAGAGCCGTTACCGGCGGACTTGGAGGCAGCCTTCACGGACGCTAGGACCGCCAGGACCGATGTCATCATAGTTGCGATAGATGCGCGGCGATTCCCGGGGTCCCGGCACCGGCCGCTATTTTCTCACCGCAAGCGGCCGACGCTCCTTGGGCTTTGATCACGGTCTCGCAATGCTCCTGCAGCACGACCCCGAGTGAATAGATCAGCTTCGCATACGTCGAGCCACTGGAATCGGCGTAGTCGAACAAGGTGGTGACCACTGCTGGCAGCACTGCGAAGAGCAGCAATAGCAGGTTCGGCGGTGACCAACCACGTGAACCCAGACTGCAGGGTCTTGCGTGCGCGATGCGGAACCGTGCGGAAGCGGTCCCAGGCGCGCTCGACCAGGAAGACGACAAGCCCTGCTAGCAGCACCCAATGCACGTGCTGGAGGACCCACCAATGGCCGCCGACGTCTAGGCCAATGCCGCTGCCCTTGTCGTCCAGGCTGCTGAACTCCGACTTCGGCAACTCGATCGTGCCGGACGCGAGGTAGGTCCACGCGAGCAGCCAGGCCGTCGCACCTATCGCGACCGCAAGCAGGACTAGGTTTACTGCGATGCCGAACGTCAGTGTGACGGCTCCGGTAAGGGCGACCCGCACCGAATCGAGCACATAGTGCGTGTGCCGGCGCAGCCAATGCAGCTCGGGACTCTGCGGGGTGTACGCATCCTGGATGGGCAAAGTCCAGACCTGGCCATGGTCAACGTTCTCCGCCGCAGTGTCACCGCTTTGCCAACGCATCACGTGGTAGGCGGTGCTCGTGTAGCCGCCGCCGCTCACGCCAACCACGGCGTCTGCCTGCTCATAGAGCCCGTGCGTG
>CAWAGS010000015.1:0-9554 GCA_963781445.1 uncultured Actinomycetota bacterium | reverse complement strand
TCGGTCACCAGTGTGGTGACGACCATCGAGCGATCGGTGTAGCCCAGTCCGCCGCTTGGTGGATATGCCTGCCGGGTCTTCCTGGCCCAGTTCCAGCAAATCTGTGGGGGACGGGCTGTCGCCGGTCTCAGGCACGTTCTCTCAGTGCTGCGACGCCGTTGAGCACCAGCGAGAGTCCTGAGTCGAATTCGTTGCCGTAGTCGTAGCCCGGCTGGAGGACGTGCTCGACGGTCATCTCGAAGAGGTAGGGAAAGGTCGAGGCCGGGAACGCCTCCATGATGGCTCCAGTCATGGCCGCCAGCTCCGACTTGTCCCGGAACGGCAGGTTGACTTCCTGCAGCACGAACCCGTGCACGTAGCTGTCGACCGTCGAGATCGCGTGTGCCGCCGACGCGATCGAGAATCCCCCCTCGCGGAAGCACCGGATCCCGGCCTCCAGCAGTCCGAGGGTGGATTGCCCGGGGGTGGTGCGGGATGCCATCAGGCTCACGGCCCAGGGGTGGCGGAGCAGGACCGCTCGCGTGTCGTGGGCTCGCCGGGTGGTGGCCGCGCGCCAGTCCGTCGACGGCTCGGGGAGATCGATCTCAGCTGCGACGACGTCGACCAGCCCGTCGAGGATCTGGTCCTTCCCCTCGACGTGGTGGTAGAGCGAGGCGGCCTCGACACCCAACTCTCGCCCCAGGCGGCGCATGGTGACGGCCTCGATGCTCTCACCGTCCGCCACCGCCAGTGCCACCTCCAGGGCCCGCTCCCGGCTCAAGGGCGCCCTGTTCACCGCGTCGGCCGACCTGCGTCCCACTTATCGCTCCCTCTTCGCATGGACAATCTAACGCCGTTAGAGTAACGTCCAAAATCTAATCTAACACTGTTAGGACTCGCGTTTCGCTGACCCTTCCGGAAGGTATGACAATGACCATCACAGGCACCACACGGGCTGCACTTTCCAGCACGAAGCACCCGACGTTTCGCAGGACCACCGCCATCGCCGTCGGAGTTCTCTTCATCGTCCAGATGCTGACCGCCATGGTCGGCTCGTCCCTCACGCAAGCATTCGTCGACGGCGACACCGACCGGGTCCCGCTGACGATCGGAGTCGCACTGATGATGTGTGCCGGTCTCGCAGTCGTGGCCATCGGCCTGCTCATGTATCCGGTCCTCAAGGACATCGATCCCCGCCTGGCCCCGTGGTACCCGGCGCTCAGGATCATCGAGTTCCTCGTCTCGACGTTCTGCGGGGTCTACCTCCTGGCCTATTCGGAGGTCGTCCCCAACCACATGCTGTGGGTCTACGTGCCGACCGGGATCGGCGGGATGATCCTGACCCACCTCCTCCTGGTCTCACGCTTGGTGCCGCGGGCCATCGCGATGCTCGGCCTCGTCGGGTACGCCGTGCTGACCATCGGCGTGCCGCTCGACCTCGTTGGCGTCTTCAACATGAACGAGGGTGCCGGGCTGTTCCTCCTCGTGCCCGGCGGGCTGTTCGAGGTGGCGTTCCTCCCGGCCTGGCTGATCGTCAAGGGCTTCCGGACGTCGAACCCCTCCGCGAAGGTCCGTTCCTGGAGGGGATGAAGGCTAGTGGTCGATCGCTGGACCATTCCCGCGAGCTGGCCCGCGAGCAACGGAAGTCGAGAGGCGGGTCAACGACGCGTCATACCGGCTCCTGTCGGTGCCTGTCCCGAATCAGTTTCTAGACGTGGCCGCCGCGACAACGCTCCGGATGGTTGCGGCGGCTTCATTGGGGGCGTCCAGGTGCACGTTGTGGCCAGAACCCGCGACCGCCTGGACGTTCCCTTGGGGCGTGAGGGTCGCGAACGACGCCTCGTCGGTGCCCCATTGGGCCTCCACGGCTGCACTCCACACGTCTTCGGCGGCGTAGACGGCGGGGTCGTGCAGCATGATCTCGAACGGGATGTCTGGCCACGCTGTGATGGCTTCAGCTTGGTCGGCGCTCGTGGTTCCGTCCCAGGCGGGTCTGAACTCTTTGTCGTCGTACTTCCGCGCGAAGGAAGGGACGGTCGGGTCGAGGAGCACGACTCCAGCAACGTCGTCTGGATGTTGGCCGACGTACAGTCGCGTGGTCAGACCTGCGACGCTGTGACCGACAATGATGACGGGTTGTGGCACCCTCGCGGCCTTCAAAGTGCTGTGTAACGAGGACGCGGCTGTGGCGGCGGTCATCATTTGCGCACCGGTGGAGTGTCCGACGCCCGGGTAGTCCCACGCGCAGGTGCGTACGTCGGGTCCCAAGACTTCGCGCAGGTCCTCCCACGTTGTTGTGGTGAAGCCCATGCCGCCGAGGAGCACCAGCGTCGGCGATCCGGCACCCTGGCACTCCAGGTGCGAAGTCTCTCCGTCGATTTGATAGAGGTCTGTCGACTGTGCGGGCGGGTCAGCGGAGGGGTCACCGCACCCGCTCAGCAGGAGTAGCCCGCTGATGATGTTTGCCATCAAGGCTGCGGTTCGGCCGTGAGGCGGTCGCAGCGCAGGGAGGAAGCGGGTGCTCATGGTGTCGGCCACCGAACGAGGTCCCCGGTTCGAGGCTCTTGGCTGTCGCCCCATGGCCACAGACCACCCCGATCGATGGAGGCGCTGTCGAAGACGAACGGGTCAGTTCCGGGTGCGTCCGCGGCGGCTGGGGAGTCCTGCACTTGCAGGTGGAGGTGGGGTTCGTTCGAGTGTCCGTTGTTGCCGACCGCGCCGACAACCTGACCCCGGTGCACGACGTCGCCGACAGCCACGGTCACGCTGCCCTGCTGGAGGTGTGCCATCGACACGTAGCGACCGTCGCCGATGTCGATGACGAGGTGGTTGGCGTGGTCACCGTTGGTTCCCGGCGGGTTGTCGGGAAAGTCGTCGGTGACGTGGACGATCTGACCAGCAGCGGGTGCTAGTACCGGCCACCCGAAGCCGGCGTAGTCGCTCAGCTCGGCGTAGACGCCTCCGGTGTGCGTCTTTCCGTTCGCGCCCAGCCGGACGAAGTCCAACGCGTTGCTCTCATTCGGGGAGTGACCGTTGAGCAGGGAGCTGTGACCGCCGTTGAGTACCAGCCATTCGCCAGCGAGGGGTGGGCCGAGCGCGACCGGCTCGGTGGCGGGGACGGAGACGTGGACCAGCTGAACGGCTAGGAACGCTGAGAAGGTTGCTACGAGCACGTTGGTGGCCAGGTACACCCGCCTGCGAGGCACCAGCGCCAGAGCCGTCAGCAGGAGGAGCCCGAGCCAGAAGGCGGTCAGCACGAGCCCCATCTGACCGTCGTCAAGAGAGAACCACGTGCGCGCGAAGTGGGTGCCTCCCGCGGCGACCACCCCGGCCAGCAGGGCGCCGTACACCCAGATGTTGGCGAGCTGGACGAGGTGGACGCGCATCTCGCGCCGTAGGGGATGGCGCAACAGCCCGAGCTCGAGCTCACCGCGACGACCTCTCCACAATCGCGACACCGCGAGGACGAGCGGCAGTACCACGCAGGTGGCCACCAGCATGTTGAAGTTCTCGCCGTACGCGAAGTACAAGTTCTCGAAGATGACGGCGCCCGAGACCGCCAGAACCAGGTTGCGTCTGGTGACCCACACGGCGCGCCTCCGCTCCGGAGCGACGACGCCGTCCTGCAGGGCGAGCGGCATCGCGATGAGCGCCGCACCGACCAGCAGGAGTCCCAGGTCGGTGACAGACAGGCGCTCCACACAGAACCAGGCAAAAATCGCGACCGTCACCGCGGCGAGTCCGATGTTGCGGCGCGTCACCACAACTGCACGCCCCGACTCCTCCTCGTCGATGTCTGCGCTGAACGCGAGGAGCAGGCCGAACGCGACAAGTGCGTCCGGTCCCAAGCCGAGCAACGCGGCCACGAAGACGGCGACCGCCAAGCCGACGAGCACCACCCTTCGCCGGAGCCACGAACGTGAAGGGGAAGGCGCCTCATGATCGACGTCCTCGAGAGGACGGACGGTAGGCACGGCGGTGCTAGTCATAGGAACGCTTCCTCGATTGTCCTAGGTCAAGGGCAACGGGCTTGCGCGACTGGGCTCCGAGCCCGGCAAACGAGGCGTCCTCCTCAACACAGTCAGACTGCGCTCAACCCCCAAGGGCCACAAGGACACAAGAGTGACGATCTCGGCCACTCACGGGCCTAGGGTGAGTGGATGGACCGCAGATGAACGGGTCGCGAGTCGTCATGGCGACCTTTGACAAGGCGCAAATCCTCGACGTCACCGGACCCCTGGAGGTCTTTTCGAGCGCGACGCGGTTCCTCGCAGCAGTCCAGTACCGGACCGAGGTCGTGTCGTCCCACGGCGGGCCCATCACGGCAAGCTGCGGCCTGGAATTCGCATCCTCCCCGATCGGGGACATCGCTGGGCCAGTCGACACCTTGATGGTGGCTGGCGGTGCCGACATGGACGCTGCATGTGCCGACCCAGTGCTCCTCGAGCATGTGCGGCGCCTGGCCGTCGACGCGCGCCGGGTCACCTCTGTGTGTTCCGGGGCCTTCGTCCTCGCCGCGGCCGGGTTGTTGGACGGCCGTCGCGCCACCACGCACTGGGCTGAATGCGAACAACTCGACGACCGCTATGGCACTGTCACCGTCGACGCTGACGCCATCTACGTCCAAGACGGCAACGTGTGGACCTCGGCCGGCGTCACGGCCGGTATCGACCTAGCCCTGGCGCTCGTCGCCGACGACCACGGGAACGACGCGGCAGCCACCGTGGCCCGGCAATTGGTCGTCTACCTGAGGCGTTCCGGCGGGCAAGCCCAGTTCTCCGCGGTCCTTGCAGGCCAGGCCGCCGACACCGAACCAGTACGGGATCTGCTCGCCTGGCTTCGCGACCACCTCACCGATGACTTGTCGGTGGCAACGCTGGCGCGCCGAACCAACCTTTCGGAACGCCAGTTCTCACGCGTGTTCAAGTCCGAAGTGGGCGTCACCGCAGCGAGCTACGTCGAAGCTGTCCGCCTCGAGTCGGCCTGCCGGCTCCTCGAAACGACGGAACGAACCGTAGAACAGGTCGCAAGGACCTGTGGGTTCGGGACTACCGAAACCATGCACCGATGCTTCCAAAGGCGTCTCAGCACCACTCCCGGAGATCATCGGCATCGCTTCCGCGGAGACCTCGTCCCGACATAGAGGATGAGGTTCGACCACTGACGCGAGCTGTGAGCGCGGCTCTCGGACGAAGGCGATGCCGAGGTTCGCTGAGTTGCGCCGTTCCGCCGCTTGGTGGACGTGCCTGCCGGTTCTTCCTGGCCCGGTTCCGGCGATTCCGTGGGGGACGGTCGACGGCCTCAGGCACGATCTCTCAGTGCTGCGAGGCCGTTGAGCACCAGCGAGAGTCCGGAGTCGAATTCTTTGCCGTAGTCGTAGCCCGTCACCTCCAGGGCCCGCTCCCGGTTCACCGGCTCCCTGCTCACCGCGTCGGCCGACCTGCGTCCCGCTAGGCCTCGGTGGTCACGACCACGTCGCCTCCCTCGGTGCCGGTGACACCGTCGCTGCCTTCCTTCGGGTTGCGGTGATCGGTCCTCGGTACGACTCGCCACTCGAGCACAAAGTTGCCGCGGTCTAGCCCCTCACCCGCCCGGTCTCGTACGCCCACATCGCGACCTCGACGCGGTTGCGGGCGCCGAGCTTGTTCATCAGCGCGCCGATGTGGGTCTTCACCGTGCTCAGGCTGATGTGGAGCTCGTCGGCGATCTCGGAGTTGGTGCGGCCGCGGGCGACGGCGAGGAGCACTTCCTCCTCGCGTTCGGTGAGCGGCTCGATCGGCTGGGGCGGTGGCGCGGCGCGCTCCAGGCCGGCCAGCGTGGTGAGGAGTCGGCGGGTGATGTCGGGCGAGATGAGCGCGTCGCCGTTGGCGGCTGCGTGGATCGCCTGCACCAGCAGCTCGGGGCCGGCGTCCTTGAGGAGGAAGCCGCGGGCGCCCGCCTTGAGGGCGCCGTGGACGTACTCGTCGAGGTCGAAGGTCGTGATGACGACGACGGCCATCGGGTCCTCGACGCCCGGGCCGGCGAGCTGGCGGGTGGCCTCGACGCCGTCGATGCCGGGCATCCGGATGTCGAAGAGGCAGACGTCGGGACGCAGCTCGCGCGCCACGGCCACTGCCTCGTGACCGTCCGTCGCCTCGCCGACGACCTCGATCCCCGGCTGCGCGTTGAGGATCATGGTGAGCCCCGTACGGACCAGGAGCTGGTCGTCGGCGACCACGACCCGGATGCTCACTGGGGCACCTTCCGGGGGAGCGTCGCCTCGACGGTCCAGCCGCCGCCCGGGTCCGGGCCGCCGTGACAGGAGCCGCCGAGCAGCTTGGCCCGTTCGGCCATCCCGACCAGGCCGTAGCCCGTGGTGGTCCCTGGGCGGGCTGACTCTCCGTCGTCGTGCACACGCAACCGTACGACGCCCCCGTCGCCGGTGACCTCCACCGTGACGGCCGTGGCGTTCTGCGCGTGCCGGATCGCATTGGTGACCGACTCCTGGCAGATCCGATAGATCGCCACCTCCACCGGTTGCGGCAGGCCGGCGAGGTCACCGCCGCGGTGCACCCGCACGACGGGGCTCATCCGGGTCAGCTCGTCCAGGTCGCCGATGCCCCGCTGGGGCGTGTAGTCGACGGCCTCGCCGTCGCGGAGCACCCGGACCATCGTGCGCATCTCGTACAAGGTGCGCGACGCCTCCGCCTCGATCACCGCCAGCGCTTCGACCGCCGACGCCGGGTCGGTGGCCGCCACCGCCCGACCCGCCTGGGCCTGGATCGCGATGGCCGACACGTGGTGCGCGACGGTGTCGTGGAGCTCGCGGGCGAGCTCACCGCGCTCGAGCATCCGGACCTGCTGCACCTCGCGCTGGCGCGCCACCGCGCGGTAGCGCATCGCGGCCCCGAGGGCGAACGACGCGACCACCACGGTGGTGCCGCCGACCACGTCCCCGAGGTTCTCACTGAGCCCCAGCCCTACGCCGACCGGGACGGCGACGATCGCCGTGCCGATCAGCGCCTCGCGGCCGGAGCCCCAGCGGTACAAGGCGTACGGCAGCATCAGGACGACGATCATCGAGTTGAGCCCCACGTCGGGGCCGCCGAGGAGCGTCGGGACGAGCAGCACCATCGCGCCGCCGAAGCCGACCGCGGTCGCCAGCAGCGGATGCGTACGCCGCCAGAGCAGGGTCGGGATCACCACGAGCGCGACCACGGCGGCGAGGGGCCGCTCCGTTACGTCGGAGCGGAAGGCCGCCTCTCCCGCGGCCGTGACCAGCAGGGCGCCGACCAGGACCCAGTCCCACCAGGTCCGCGCCGGCGGGTCCGGGGCGCGGGGCTCGGCGAGGACCGAGCGGACGGAGGCGGTGACCACGAGTGCAGCCTAGGGAGCGGAGCTGGTCGGCGTACGGGGCTCGAGCATCACTTCACCTCGGAGCGGCGCAGGGAGAGCAGCCCGACGACGAGCGGGACGACGATCCAGATCATCGTGGTCGAGCCGAGCATCGCCCACTCCTCACCGGTGTCCATGGCGCCCTCGAGGAGCGCCACCTGCGTCTCGTTCCAGTCGATCCACGGCTGCAGGTCCGCGAACCACGGACGCACCTGGGCCAGCAGCAGGAGGACTCCCGGCAGCACCAGGGAGACGACGAAGTAGGCCACGATCGCGGCCGCGGAGTTGCGCAGCACGACACCGAGGGTGAAGCCGATGGCCATGCCGATCAGGTTGAAGAGCACCATCTGGGGCGCCATGGCCCACGAGATGTCCCACACGGTGTCGACGCCGGCGACTGCGGATCCGGCCACGTTGCCGAGGGCGCCCACCGCGAAGGCGAGGCCCACGGAGCCGAGGCCCACCAGCAGGGTCGCGGCCGCCTTGGCACCGATCACGCGTCCGCGGCTCGGCACCAGCGTGAACGTGGTGAGCCCACTGCGCTGGCTCCACTCGCTCGTGACGGCGAGGATCGCGATCATCGGCAGGATCACCGACAGCGGGAACCCGGTGGCCCGCGTGAAGTTCTCGTACGTGACGTCGCTGTCGGGCGCGAGGACGACGACCGAACCGGCCGAGATGGGCGTCAGGACGCCGATGCTGACGAGCATCCAGAACCCCGAGCGGGTGGTGAACATCTTGCGCAGCTCGACCTTGACGAGCCGGGTGAGGGGGATCGTCATGCCGCCACTCCTTCGCGCTGGGTGTCCGCAGTGAGCGACAGGAACATGTCCTCGAGCCCGGCGCCCTCGGCGGACCGGAGCTCGGTGAGGGCGATGCCCGCCGTCAGGGCCACGGCCCCGACCCGGGCGGCATCGGCGTCCGTACGGACCGAGCCGTCCCCTGCGAGCGTGCTGGGGATCCCGGCCTGCTCGAGGGCGTGCGCGAGGACGCGCGGCGACGGCGAGCGTACGAGCGTCCCGGCCGCGGCCAGCAGCTCGTCCTTGCTGCCGGACGCGACGATCCTGCCGTTGCCGATCACGACCAGGTCGTCGGCGATGACCTCGATCTCGTGCAGCAGGTGCGAGGACAGCAGCACGGTGCCGCCTCGGCCGGCGAAGCCCGTCAACAGGTCGCGCATCCACCGGATCCCGGCAGGGTCGAGGCCGTTGGCCGGCTCGTCGAGGATCAGCACCCGCGGGTCCCCGAGCAGGGCGGTGCCGATGCCGAGCCGCTGACGCATGCCGAGGGAGTAGTGGCGTACGCGGCGCTTCGCCTCGGTGGGCGTCAGGCTGACGAGCTCGAGCATCTCGTCGACGCGGCGGCGGGGCAGGCCCATGGTGTCGGCGGCGATCGTGAGGATCTCGCGTCCGGTGCGGCCGGCGTGCTGGGCGGAGGCATCGAGGAGGACGCCGACCTCCAGGCCGGGGTTGGGCAGGTCGGCGAACCGCTGGCCGTTGATGGTCGCGGTGCCGGACGTCGGGACGGTCAGCCCGACCATCACCCGCATCGTGGTGGACTTCCCGGCGCCGTTCGGGCCGAGGAAGCCGGTCACCCGGCCGGGCTGGGCGGTGAAGGAGACGTCGTTGACGGCGGTGAAGCCGGCGTACGTCCGGGTCAGTGACTCGACGGTGATCATGCGATCGCCCTCGTCCGCGGCCAGGTCCAGGCGGAGCGGAGGATGAAGGCAAGGATGGCGATCTCGACCACGGCGCCGAGGCCGTAGAAGTACACCCAGGACTCGCCGACCACGTTGAACGCCGCGATGGGGATGCAGAGCGATGCCACGACGAGGTTGAGCATGCGGTTCGCCCGGGCGGGCAGCGTCGTGGAGAGCAGGATCATGAGGGCCGGGACCCCCACGATCATGAGCGAGGTGACGACGAAGGTCTGGCTGATGTCGAACTCGAAGACGATGCCGTCGAGGATGTCGTCGACGGCACCGGGCTTGTAGAGGTGCAAGTAGTCGACGTAGATGTAGAAGAACATGAAGCTGGTCCAGGCGGCGGCGAGCTTCGCCCGGACCGGCAGGGGCGGATCGTGCAGGGCTGTCGGGGTCTCGGCCTGGGCCGTGGTCGTGGTGGTCACAGGTCTCTCCTTCGCATCGGGTGGTCGCTCCCACGATGTCGGGATGCCTGCTCGGTGCCATCGGTCTGGCGGCC
>CAWAGS010000014.1:0-24159 GCA_963781445.1 uncultured Actinomycetota bacterium | reverse complement strand
GACCTCGCCCGGCGATGGGAGACTCCACCCCATGACGTACGAGCTGGGCGAGGGCACCGGGCCGCTGCGGGGCGTGCGGGTGGTCGAGGTCGCCGGGATCGGGCCCGGGCCGCACGCCTGCATGATCCTGGCCGACCTCGGCGCCGACGTGATCCGGATCGACCGGCCGGGCGGCGGGATGTTCGCCAGCGGGCGGGCCGACCTGCTCAACCGGGGGCGGCCGAGCGTCGCTCTGGACCTCAAGCGACCGGCCGCGGTCGAGACGGTGCTGCGCCTCGTCGAGCAGGCGGACGTCCTGGTCGAGGGGATGCGGCCGGGCGCGATCGAGCGGCTCGGGCTCGGTCCCGATGAGTGCCAGGCGCGCAACCCGCGGCTGGTCTACGGGCGGATGACCGGCTGGGGCCAGGACGGGCCGTGGGCGCACGCCGCGGGCCACGACATGAACTACATCGCGATCACCGGAGCCCTGCACGGCCTCGGCCAGGACCGTGACCGCCCGCACTTCCCGAGCAACCTGCTCGGCGACTTCGGCGGCGGCTCGACCTACTTCGTCATCGGCATCCTCGCCGCCCTCGTCGAGGCGCGCACCAGCGGACAGGGCCAGGTCGTCGACGCCGCGATCGTCGACGGCACCGCCCACCTCAACGCGATCGCGTCGACGTTCGCGGCGGTGGGCCTCGACAGCGGACGGCGCGCGTCGGGCCTGCTCGACGGCGGCACCCCCTGGTACGACGTCTACGAGACCGCCGACGGGCGACACATGAGCGTGGGTGCGCTCGAGCCCCAGTTCTGGGCCGACCTGGTCTCCCGCATCGGCGTGGAGCTGCCCGACCGCGACGACCCGGCCAACCATGCGACGATCCGCGGTGCCCTGACGCGGAGGTTCCGGGAGCTGACGCAGGCCGAGTGGGCCGAGGTCTTCGACGGCACGGACGCCTGCGTCGCGCCGGTCGTACCCCTGTCGGATGCGCCGCAACACCCGCACCTCGCCGCCCGCGGCACCTTCGTCGAGCGCGACGGCGTCACCCAGCCGGCGCCCGCGCCACGCTTCTCGCGGACCGGCGCGAGCCTGGGTGCGCCGCCAGCGCTGCCCGGTGAGCACACCCGCGAGGCGCTCGCTGCGTGGGGGATCGACGACGTGGATGCGCTCGTGGCCGACGGGGCCGCGACGCAGGCCTGAATCTCGATACGCCCGCTCGTTCCTCGCCGGCTACTCGATCACCGGGAGAAGGCGCGCCTCGTCCTGCTACCCCGGCACCCGGTCACGTGCAGTCGGCGGCGTCACGCGGGGAATCTCAGGCGCGTGCCCACGGCGGTAGACCATGACGGTCCGGTCGAAGGTGATGACCGGCGTGCCGTCCTGGTTGTACCCGGTGGTGTGCACCGTCACGATGCCGACGTGGGGCCGACTGACAGACTCCCGGGTCTGCAGCACGGCGGACGTTGAGTAGACCGTGTCGCCCTCGAACAGCGGGTGTGGAAGCTGCACGTTGTCCCACCCGAGGTTCGCCATGACGTTCTGCGAGATGTCGGACACCGACTGACCGGTGACCAGGGCGAGCGTGAATGCCGAGTTGATCAGTGCCCTGCCGAACTCGGTCTGGCTCGCATAGTGCTGGTCAACGTGCAGCGGAGCGGTGTTCTGGGTCAGGAGGGTGAACCATGCGTTGTCGGTGTCGGTGACGGTGCGTCCCAAGCTGTGCTGATAGACGTCACCAACGGTGAAGTCCTCGAAGAATCGCCCTTGCCAGCCGACGATCGCGTTCATCATGGTTCTCCTTGCTGTAGTGCCGCGATGCTGAGCATCCGGCGAGATCTTCGGACGACGGCCTCGTCCACCATGCGACCGTCGGCACCGACGAACACCCCGGATCCCTCGGCGCGAGCGGCCTCGAAGCTGGTGAGCACGCTGCGTGCCTCCGAGACCTCCTGGGCGGTGACGGTGAAGGTCGCGTGGATGATCGGAAGCTGTGCGGGATGGATGGCTGCTCGCCCGACGAAGCCGGCGCGTCTGAGTCGTTGCGTGGAGGACTCCAGCTGCACCAGGTCTCGGTACTCGGGCGACAGCGGGCCGACCGGTGGTAGCAGGCGTGCGGCCGCAGAGGCCAGCACGACCATGGCCCGGTAGGGCGCCAGCTCCACCTCGTCCTCCCCGGGCTCGAGACCGAGGTCGGCGGAGAGGTCCAGCTCACCGAGCTGCAGCTTCTCGACGCGCGGGGAGGCGGCGATCCCCGCCAGCCGTTGGACGCCCTCTGCGGACTCGATCAGGGGCATCAGGGCAGTCGGACGGGCCGTGAGGCCTGCCTCCTGCTCGAGTGCGTCGAGCAGCCGGGCAGCGCGATGGACGATCTCTGGTCCACCTACCTTGGCGAGGCAGATGCCACTCAGAGCGGGGCGGAACACGGACCGGATCTGATCCAGACCTCGTTCGCCGGGTTCGACGCGTACCCACCGCTGGACCTTGTCGCCTGCGGAGGCTTCGAGCCACGCCCGCACGATGTCGATGGCGTCGTCAGTGTGCTCGGCGGCTACGGCGTCCTCCAGGTCGGCAATGACCGCGTCCGGTCCGCGTCCGGGTGCGCCGGCCAGCCTGTCCGCCCGGTCACCGGGGACGTACAGGTAGCTGCGGGCCAGCGGTCGGTGGATCTGTTCCACGTCTGCCCTCCTTCGGTGTCGGTGGGTCAGAACAGCAGCTGGACGATCTGGCGCGACGCGTGGAGGTGGGTCCGCATGGCTTCCTCGGCTCGCGCCGGGTCGCGGCTCTCTAGTGCGTCGACGAGCGCAGAGTGGGAAAGCATCGCTTCGGTCTGGGGGGGACGGGTGCTCCAGTAGAGGCGCCAGAACCGCAGGGCGTGCAGCAGGAGAATGTCTGCGGCGTCCTGCAGCAGCGGGTTGCGCACCATGTGCACGAGGAACGTGTGCACCGCGTGGTCGTCGACCAGGAACTGCTCGTGGTTGGCGATGACACGTGACGCATCGACCGTGGCGGCCAGCTCCTTCAGCTGTTCCAGATCGGCCGATGATGCGCGGGTTGCGGCGATGTAGGCGACGCCGCACTCGATGGCCTCGCGGGCCTCGAACATGTCCAGCACATCGTCGAGCATCAACGGCGTCACCACGGTTCCGCGTCGCGGAAGAACGGTGATGAAGCGGTCCTTGGCCAACCGCGCCAGCGCCTCGCGGACGGGGACCCGACCCATGCCGATGTCATTGGCGATGGCCTGCTCGTTGAGGAACGTCCCAGGTGCGAGTCGTAGGTCAAGGATCATCGCCTGGAGCGTCTCGTAGGCCAGGTCGCTGGCCCTCACGGTGGCCAATGGGGTGCCCCTTCGTCTGTGAGCCACATTCGGCTGAGTGGAAGGTACACCGTTCGGACGGTTGTCGGAATGACGCTGACCTCTGAAGTGGCAGTCTCGCACGTCCAATATACAAGTGGTAGACAGTGTGACGTATCAGTGTGTATGTTCTGCCTGCCGAGCGAACCCGCTCGGGAACCGAGCATCCGGAGGACGTCATGGCGGGGATCAGCCAGCAGGACGCTCCGCGCGGCGCAGGCCAGGCGACGCCCCTGCTCGAGGCGGTAGGCGTCAGCCGAACGTTCGGCGGTCTCAAGGCGCTGTCCGACTACGACGTCCAGGTCGACCAGGGAGACCTGCTGGGCGTGATCGGGCCGAACGGCGCCGGGAAGACCACGCTTTTCAACGTGCTCACGGGATGGGTGGCCCCGACCTCGGGCACCATGCGGTTCCAGGGCCGGGACACCACGTCAGCCAAGCCCCACCAGCTGGCGGAAGCCGGGTTGGCGCGCACGTTCCAGAACATCCGCAACTTTCGTAGCCTGAGCGTGCTGGACAACGTCCGGCTCGCCCTGCAGCTCCACGAGTCACCCTCGTTGTGGCAGACGGTCCTCAACACCCCGGGATACAGGGCGTCGCAGCGGCGGTCGGACGATAGGGCGAACGAGCTGCTGACGCTCCTGCAGCTGCACGACGTCAGGGACGTGTCCGCGGACGGACTGCCCTACGGTGCTCAGCGCCGACTCGAGATCGCCTGCGCAGTGGCCATGTCGCCCAAGCTGCTGCTTCTCGACGAGCCCGCGGCCGGCATGAATCCGACCGAGACGCGCGAGCTGCTGACCCTCATCCAGCGGATCCACCGTGAGTTCGGAATGACGATCATGCTGATCGAGCACAACGTCCACTTCATCATGACGATCTGCCAGCGCATCCAGGTGCTCAACTACGGCCGCGTGATCGCCGAGGGCGAACCCTCGTACATCCGCCAGCACCCTGCGGTGATCGAGGCCTACCTCGGAGCGGGGGCAAGTGATGCTTGAGGTACGTGACCTACATGTCTCCTACGGCAAGATCGCGGCCCTGCGCGGCGTGGACCTCACAGTCAGTGAAGGGGAGATCGTCACCGTCGTCGGCGGCAACGGAGCCGGCAAGACGACCACGCTCCGTACGATCTCCGGCGCACTGAAGGCCGTCAGCGGATCGGTCACCTTCAAGGGCCAGGACCTCGCCCGCCTGCAACCCGACATGGTGGTTCGGCAGGGCATCTCGCAGTCTCCCGAGGGCCGGATGGTCTTCGGTCGCCTGACGATCGCGGAGAACCTGCGACTCGGGGCGTACAACCGCAAGGACTCGTCGGGCATCAAGTCCGACCTGGACCGGATGTACGACATGTTCCCGGTGCTCGGCGATCGCCGGACCCAGAAGGCAGGGACGCTGAGCGGCGGCGAGCAGCAGATGCTGGCCATCGGCCGTTCCCTCATGAGTCGACCGGAGCTGCTCCTGCTGGACGAACCCTCGCTCGGTCTCGCACCGCTGCTCGTCGCACAGATCTTCGACGTCGTGGTCGAGCTGCGCGAACAGGGCGTCACCATCCTGCTCGTCGAACAGAACGCCAACGAAGCGCTGCGGATCTCCGACCGTGCCTACGTCCTGGAGACCGGAACGGTCACCGTGCAGGGCAAGGCATCGGACCTGCTCAAGGACCCGCAGCTCCGCAAGGCCTACCTAGGTTTGGACTGAACAGATGACCTATGTTGCGCAACAGCTCGTCAACGGCATGGCCCTTGGCAGCATCTATGCTCTCCTCGCCATCGGCCTCACGATGGTCTACGGCATCCTGCGCCTCATCAACTTCGCCCACGGCGACATGATGATGCTCGGCGCCTACCTGGCTGCGGTGATGATCGGCGGCAGCTTCATGCCGATCCTGCTCGCCGTCCTGGTTCCGACCGTGGTCATCGGCCTGTTCGGCCTGCTGGTGGAGAGGACCGCCTACAAACCGCTACGCGGTGCGCCAGAGGTGGCGATGCTCATCACCTCGTTAGGCGTCAGCCGGCTGATCCAGAACAGCACGGTCATCGCCATGAGCCCGCAGCCCAAGTCGTTCCGGCTCCCCGGCGACCTCACCAGCAGCATCACGGTGGCGGGAATCAGGCTCACCCGGCTGGACATCCTGACCTTCCTGCTCGTCCTGGCACTGATGGTCGCTCTCAGTCTGTACATCAACCGGTCGATCACCGGCATGGCCATGCGGGCCTCGAGCGAGAACCTCAAGGCAGCCCGGTTGATCGGGATCAACGTCAACTACGTCATCGGTGCCGCGTTCATCATCGGGTCCGCACTGGCGGGCATTGCGGGCTTCCTCTGGGCCGGTCGCTATGGCATCTATGACCCGTTCATGGGGTTCCTGCCCGGACTGAAGGCCTTCGTGGCCGTCGTCATCGGTGGGATCGGCTCCATCCGCGGCGCGGTCGTCGGTGGGTTCATCCTCGGGGTCGCCGAGATCGGCTTCATCGGCTTCCTGCCCCCGGAGTTCTCCGGCTTCCGCGACGCATTCGTCTTCGGCCTCCTGCTGGTCGTGCTGCTCGTCCGGCCCCACGGGTTGTTCGGCAAGTCCGAGATCGAGAGGGCCTGACATGCGTCGGCACCTGCCACTCTTCCTCGGACTCGCCCTGCTGGTCATCGGCCTGGGCGTCGCGGACCTGACCCTCAACAGCTTCTACCTGCGGATCCTGCAGCTCCTGGGCATCTACGTGGTGCTCACCGTGAGCCTCAACCTTCCGAACGGCTTCACCGGTGACTTCTCCCTCGGTCACGCGGCCTTCATGGCTGTCGGGGGATACAGCGCGGCACTGCTCACCATGCCGGTGACCATCAAGGCCCTGCAGCTCGCCGACGGACCCCAGTGGCTGCAGGGGATCGCCCTCCCCTTCGTGGTGGCCACCGTCATCGGGGGGCTGCTGGCGGCACTGCTCGCCCTGCCGATCGGACTGGTGGTGTTGCGACTGCGCGGGCACTACCTGTCGGTCGCGACGATCGGCCTGCTCGTCGTGGTCCAGGGGATCGCGACCAACTGGCAGAGCGTGACGAGAGGCGCTCGTGGGCTCAGCGGCCTTCAGCCGCTGACCACCTTGTGGTGGGCCTTCGGTTGGGCGGCGTTCACCGTGTTCGTCATCTGGAGGTTGGCCTACTCGCCGTTCGGGCGAGCGATGGTGGCCGTGCGCGACGACCCGATGGCCGCCGCCAGCCGTGGTGTCCGGGTGTTCCGTGTCCGGTTCATCGCATTCGTGGTGAGCGCGTTCTTCGCCGGCGTCGGCGGCTCGCTTCTGGCCCACCAGGTGACGGCTGTCAATCCCAAGACCTATTCGTTCGACATCACGTTCCTCATCGTCATCATGCTCGTGGTCGGCGGCATGGGGAGTGTCACGGGCTCGGTCGTCGGTGCAGCCGTCATGACCATCGTTCCGGTCGTGCTGCGCGACCTCGAGCGAGCACTGGACCTGGCCGGCGCCTCGCAGCTCGTCATCGCCGGCGGGCTCATCGCGTTCATGGTGTTCCGACGGCAGGGACTCCTCGGCACGAACGAACTGCGTCCATCCCTCTGGCTCGCCCGCCGACGGTCGAGCCCCACTCACTCGGACCCTGACAGGCCGGCCTCCGCGCCCCCGACAGGCTCATGAAGCACCTCACCCTAGGAGAACGACCATGAACCGTGCAGTCGTCAACGCACTCGCCGCCGCCTCAGGACTGTCCCTGATGCTGTCAGCCTGCTCAGGAGGTGACGGCGGAAGCGGCGGAGGATCGGACGATCCCATCGTCATCGGTGCCGTGTACAGCGTCACTGGGTCCCAGGCCTCCATCGACGAGCCGGGCCTGAAGGGGTTCCAGCTGGCTGCTGACCAGATCAACGCCGCCGGTGGACTCCTGGGCCGCAAGATCGAGGTCGCGCACGTCGACGGGGCCTCGGACCAGACCACCGTGACCAACGTGATCTCCGAGCTGATCGACAACGACGGGGCCGTTGCCCTGGGTGGGATCAACGACTCGACGTTCGCTCTCGCTGCGGGACCCATCGCGCAGTCGTCCGAGATCCCGTTCGTGGTCTCCGGGGCCACGCTCCCCACGCTGCCCGAGCAGGTGGGCGACTACTTCTTCATGGTCCCCTTCGGCGACGACTCGCAGGCCTACGCCGTGGCGGACTATGCCAAGGAGGAGCTCGACGCCCAGACAGCTTGGGTGCTGGTGGACCAGGCCTACGACTTCACGACGGCGCTGTCGAGCTTCTTCCAGGAGCGCTGGACCGAGGACGGTGGCGAAGTCGTCCTCGAGGACAGCTACCGGTCGGGAGACACCGACTACTCCGCGCAGATCGCGCGGCTGCAGGCGCTGCCGGAGCAGCCGGACGTGCTGTTCGTCTCGGCCATCCCGAACGAGGCCGGCATCATCACCCAGCAGATCCGCGCCGCCGGACTGACCCAGCCCATCCTGTCCGGTGACGGCTACGACACCCCGCTGCTGACGGACGTCGCCGGAGAGAACGCCGACGAGGTCTACTTCTCCACCCACGTGTCGCTCGACAGCGACGCCGAGGTCGTGTCCTCCTTCGTGGATGCCTACACCGAGGAGTACGGCTCGGGCCCGGAGAACGCGTTCGCCGCGCTCGGCTACGACACCATGAACCTGATCGCCGACGCCATCGAGCGGGCCGACGACGCCTCCCCCGAGGCGATCCGCGACGCTCTCGCAGAGACCTCCGAGCTGGTGTCCGTCACCGGGACGATCAGCTACGAGGGCGAGAGCCGCAAGCCCACCAAGTCCGTGACCATCATCGAGGTCCAGGACGGCGTCGCGAGCTTCGTCAGCGAAGTCACCCCGTAGCACGTGCGGGCGTCCGGTCCCACGCCGAAGAGGCGAGGGGACCGGACGCCCGTACTCCGGCCGCGTCGCCTCGTGGCACCGGTCGCTCGATCGAGCCGACGAGGCGATGCGCTCGCGGCCAGCAGCGAGCACCCATCCCGCCGAACCACAGAGTGGAGAGTCCCGTGATCACGGTCGACGGCAAGCAGGTCTGCACCGAGCTCGACGAGCTGGTCGCTCCGGAGCACACCGCGCTCCTGCTCATCGACATGCAGCACGACTTCATCGACTCGGCCGGTGCGTTCGGCAGGATGGGCGTCGATCTCACGATGTATCGGGAGAGCGTGCCCAGGCTGCGTGCTCTCCTCGATGCCGCACGTAGGCGCGGAGTGATGGTCGTTCACGTCCAGAACACCGCGCTCCCCGGACGGATCAGTGACTCCCCGTCCCAGATCCGCTTCAACCTGCGCATGCACTCGGATGCCCGACAGGGCGAGGAGCCCCTTCGCTACACGGTTCCGGGCACGCCCGGGCACCAGTTCGTGCCGGAACTGGCTCCGATGGGGGAGGAGGCGGTGGTGCGCAAGTATCGGTCGAGCGCATTCTGGGGAACCAACCTCGACCTGCTGCTGCGCAGCAACGGGATCGCCACCGTGGTGGTCGGCGGCTGCACGACCGAGGGCTGCGTCGAGTCGACCGCGCGCGACGCGATGTTCAGCAACTACTACGTCGTCATCCCCACCGACTGTGTCGCCAGCGACGATCGGGTGCAGCACGAGGCGTCGATGGTGCTGATGAACCACCGTTTCGACCTCGCCGAGGGCGCCGACGTCTCCGAGGTCTGGTCGCAGAGCGCACCCGACCGAACGAGTGCCACCACTGGGGTCACGCCGTGAGTGTCGACGGGTCCGCGTCGGGCCGTCTCGACGGCGTCGTCGCCGTGGTGACGGGTGCCGCGTCCGGCATCGGGGCGGGCATCGCGCTGGCCTTCGCGGCGGAGGGTGCGGACGTCGCGGTCGTGGACCTCGTCGAGCCCGATGCCGTCGCCGATCTCCTCGAGCGGATCGCCCAGCACGGGCACGGCGTCGCGTACGTACAGGCGGACGTCTCCGACCAGGCGTCGGTCCAGGCGATGGCCGACGAGGTGGTGACGCGCTTCGGCCGCGTGGACGTGCTCGTCAACAACGCCGGGATCTTCACCGAGTCCCTGCTCGAGGACATGTCCGTCGAGGCCTGGGACAAGGTGGTCGGTGTCAACCTGCGGGGGACCTTCCTCTGCACGCGCGCGCTGATCGGTCAGATGCTGGAGCGCGGCGACGGGCGGATCATCAACATCGCCTCGCAGCTCGGTCAGATCGGAGGCGCGTCCGTTGCGCACTATGCGGCCAGCAAGGCCGGGGTCATCGGCCTGACCAAGTCCCTCGCGCGTGAGGTCGCGGGTCGCGGCGTGCTGGTCAACGCGATCGCACCGGGTCCGATCCTCACCCCTCTCCTGGACTCCGAGACGGAGCAGTGGCGTGCCGCGAAGCTCGCGGAGCTACCCATCGGCCGCTTCGGCACGGTCGACGAGGTCACGCCCACTGCGGTGCTGCTCGCCTCGGCGGGAGGGGCCTACTACGTCGGCCAGACCCTGGGTCCCAACGGCGGGGACGTGATGCTGTGAAGATCGTCGACGTCCTGTGCGAGCCGGTCCGCACGGGCTTCTACCGTGACGACCAGGCCGCGGTCAGGGCTGGCGCAGAACGGGATGGCTTCCGCTACACGGGTCGACCGCTCACGCCCGGCTTCCGCGACGTCCGTGAGGCGGGCGAGGCGGTCTCGGTGATGCTGGTCCTGTCCGACGGGCAGGTCGCGCTGGGGGACTGCGCCGAGGTGCAGTACTCCGGCGCGGGGGGCCGGGCCCCTGTGTTCCACGCCCTCGACGCGATGGCGGAGATCCGTGACCGGGTGGCGCCGCTGCTGGTGGGGCGCTCGGTGGAGGGCTTCCGGCGGCTGGCCGAGGAGGTCGACGGCCAGCGGGTGGACGACCGTCTGCTGAGCACCCCCGTGCGGTACGGCGTGAGCCAGGCGTTGTTGCACGCGACCGCGCTGGCCGCCGCCGTCACGATGGCTGAGGTCGTGCGGGACGAGTACGCCACCGGGGTCGACCTGGTCCCCGTGCCGCTCTACGCCCAGACCGGCGACGACCGCCACCTCAACGTGGACAAGATGGTCCTCAAGGAGGTGGACGTCCTCCCTCATGGTCTGGTGAATCACGTCGGGACCGTCCTCGGCCACGACGGCGGGCTCTTGGCGGAGTACGTGGCGTGGCTCAGCGAGCGGATCCTGGCCACCCGCGCCCGACCGGACTACGTCCCGCGCCTGCACCTCGACACCTACGGGACGATCGGGCTGGCGTTCGACGGAGACGTCGGTCGCGTAGCCGACTACCTGGGCCGGCTCGCCGACCTGGCTGCGCCCTTCGACCTGCGGATCGAGCACCCGATCGACGCGGGCAGCCGTGACGCGCAGGTCGAGGTGTACGCCGAGCTTCGCACGACCCTTGCTCGTCGCGGGGTCCGCGTCGACCTCGTGGTGGATGAGTGGTGCAACACCCGGGAGGACATCGACGTGTTCGTCGAGGCCGAGGCCGCCGACGTGATCCACGTCAAGACTCCCGACCTCGGGGGCATCGGCAACACGGTGGAGGCCATGCTGCACGTGCGCCGCAGCGGCTTCGCCGCCTACTGCGGGGGGACGTGCAACGAGACCGACGTCTCGGGACGGGTGAGCGCTCACCTCGCCATGGCGTGCGGCGCCGACCAAGTCCTGGCCAAACCCGGCATGGGGGTCGACGAGGGTCTGATGATCGTGGGGAACGAGATGGTGCGCACCGCCGCGCTGGCACGCCGGCGCAGCAACGCGTCCGTCGCCCGACCGCCAGCAGGACTCCCCGCATGAAGCCACTGGAGGACATCGTCGTCATCTCGCTGGAGCAGTACGGCGCCGGTCCGTTCGCGACGGTCCACCTGGCTGACCTGGGCGCCGACGTCATCAAGATCGAGGATCCGTCCTCGGGCGGCGACGTCGGGCGGTACGTCGTTCCCGAGCAGCACGGTGAGGACAGCCTGTTCTTCGAGGTGTTCAACCGGAACAAGCGCAGCATCAGCCTGGACATCGCGAACCCCGCCGGCCGCAAGGTCTTCGAGGACCTCGTCGCCGTGGCGGACGTGGTGTTCTCGAACCTGCGAGGTGACGTGCCGGCCAAGCTCAAGATCCGGTACGACGACCTCAAGCACCTCAACCCGGCCATCGTCTGCTGCTCGCTCAGCGGCTTCGGGATGTCGGGACCGCGCAGTGCCGAACCGGGATACGACTACGTCCTGCAGGGGATCGCGGGATGGATGGACCTCACCGGTGAGCCCGATGGGCCGCCGACGAAGTCGGGACTGTCTCTGGTGGACTACAGCGGAGGCCTCGTGGCGGCCGTCTCGGTCCTGGCGGCCGTGCACGCGGCAAGGCGCGATGGTGTCGGGGCCGACTGCGACATCAGCCTGTTCGACACGGCGCTCTCGATGCTGACCTACCCCGCAGCGTGGTCGTTGAACGGCGACTTCGTCCCGTCCCGTACCCATCACTCAGCGCATCCGTCCCTGGTGCCGTTCCAGGCCTTCCCGACGGCGGACGGCTGGTTGGTCGTCGCGTGCCCGAAGAACAAGTTCTGGCAGCGGCTCGCGGTGGCGGTGGAGCGCCCGGACCTCCTCGAGGACCCGCGGCTGGCGACGTTCGCGGGACGCCGTGAGCACGCCGCCGAGCTGCTGGCGACGCTGGAGGCCGTCTTCCTCGAGCGCGGCACCGAGGAGTGGTTGCTCCGGCTGCGTGAGGGCGGGGTTCCCTCCGGACCCGTCAACTCGGTCGAGGAGGCACTGGCGGACCCGCACACGACAGCGCGGGGCATGCTGGTCCGCACGGAGCACCCCCACTTCGGCACCATCGTCCAGGTCCCCACGGCGGCCAAGGTCGGTTCGGAGCCGAGTACTCACCGACGCGCGCCCAACCGCGACGAACACGGGTCGGTGGTGATGCGCGAGCTGCTCGGGTACTCCGATCAGCACGTCGACGACATGCAGGCCGGTGGCGCCTTCGGGCGCGCCCTCCCGCTTCCCTCTTCCGCGGCGCGAGACGTGCCGACGGTCACCGACTGATGACAGGAGCTCACATGTTCGACCTGCACGGCAAGGTCGCCCTCGTCACCGGGGCTGCCTCCGGGATCGGCGCTGCCACCGCACGCGTCTTCGCCGAGGCCGGCGCCGACGTGGTGCTCGCCTGGTACCCACCCGACGGGCACGACATCGATCCGGTGCGCGAGGCGGTCGAGAAGGCGGGTCGACGGGCGCTGGTCGTCGCAGTCGACGTCTGCAGCACCGCCGACGTGGACGCCGCCGTCGAACAGGCGGTGGACGAGCTGAGCGGCATGCACATCGTCGTGGCCAACGCCGGCATCGCTCGGAAGGTGGAGCTGGAGGACCTGGACGACGCCGCATGGAACCAGGTGCTCGACGTGGATCTCAACGGGGCGTGGAGATGCTTCCGTGCAGCGCTGCCGCACATGCAGCGCGCCGAGTACGGTCGGCTGATCGCCACGTCGTCGGTGGCGGGCAACGTATCGGGCTGGCCGCAGCACTCGCACTACGCCGCCGCGAAGGCCGGACTGGTCGGTCTGGTGAGGTCGCTCGCAGTCGAGTTCGGACCTGACGGCATTACGGCCAACGCGGTCGCGCCGGGCGTCATTCGCACGCCGCAGGCGCTCGACCCCGTCAACTCGCTCGGGGCCGACGGCGTCGCCCTCGCAGCGACGAAGACACCGGTCGGCCGGGTCGGCACGCCTGATGACGTCGCCTACACCTACCAGTTCCTGGCCAGTCCGCAGGCGGCCTACGTGACCGGCCAGCTGCTCGTCGTCGACGGAGCACGGCACCTCGCCGGCCTGGACTGACGCCCCACCGCACACGCACCCCACACCCGACACCCCCGGAGGATCCCGCCATGACGCTCGACCCGCAGTTCTACCGCCAGACCGACCTCGACGACGTCCCCGGACCCCGACGCGAGCTCGTCGGCTACGGCGAGCACCCGCCCCACGTGCGCTGGCAGGACGGTGCCAAGGTCGCCGTCCAGATCGTCGTCAACTATGAAGAGGGGTCGGAGAAGACCTTCGCCATGGGCGACGGCATGAACGACGGCATGTACGAGCTGCCGTTCGCCGTGGACGACCAGCGCGACCTGGCGGTGGAGTCGATGTACGAGTACGGCTCACGGGCCGGGATCTGGAGGTTGTTCCGGATCTTCGACGCAGCGGACGTTCCCGTCACCTTCTTCGCCTCCGCCGTTGCCCTCGAGCGCAACCCGGACGTGGCCGACAAGCTCCGGCGCCGTGGCGACGAGGCTGCTGGCCACGGCTACCGGTGGAGCAACCACTACGAGATGACCCGCGACGAGGAGCGGGAGGCCATCAAGCGCGCCATCGCCTCCATCGAGCGGACGACGGGTTCGCGCCCCGAGGGTTGGTACTGCCGCGAGATGAGTGTCAACACCCGCGACCTCGTCGTCGAGGAGGGCGGTTTCACCTACGACTCGGACACCTACAACGAGGACATCCCGTACTGGACCGACGTCGCCGGCCGCGACCACCTCGTCGTCCCGTACTCGCTGGTCACCAATGACGCGCGATACATCATGGGCACGGGGTACGGCAGCCCGGAGCACTTCTTCGAGTACGCGAAGGCGGCCCTGGACCGGCTGCGCAACGATGGCGACGACGTGGGTCGGATGATGTCGATCGGGCTGCACCCGAGGATCACCGGCAACCCGGCCCGCTCCGACGCGCTGGCGAGGTTCATCGCCTACGCGCAGCAGTTCGACGACGTGGCATTCATGCGACGCATCGACATCGCGCGCACGTTCGCAGAGCAGGTGCCGGCACCGCGGGGAAACCTGCTGGAGCCGTCGGTCGCGGGCAGCCTGGCGTAGCCGGCCCGAGGTCGCCGACGGGACGGCGGCCGCATGGCTGACCAGCGGCGACGCAGGCGGGAGTCTCGATGTGCCCATCCGTTCTCGCGCGCTGCTCGATCACCGACGTGCGTGGTAACTCATAGTTACAAGTCGAGGTCGTCGTGCCTAGGCTGGGAGCGTGACCAAGGCCGAGCACGTCGACGTGCTGATCATCGGGGCGGGGCTGTCGGGCATCGGCGCGGCGGCCCACCTGGCCAAGGACCTGCCCGGGACCTCGTACGCGATCCTGGAGCGGCGCGACGCGAGCGGCGGGACCTGGGACCTGTTCCGCTACCCGGGGGTGCGCTCCGACTCCGACATGCACACCCTCGGCTACCGGTTCCGTCCGTGGCGCGGCCACGTGGCGCTCGCCGACGGCGCGTCGATCCTCGACTACGTCCGCGACACCGCGCGCGAGTACGGCGTCGACGAGCACGTCCGCTACGGCCACCGCGTCGTCTCCGCTGCGTGGGAGTCCGCGACCGCGCGCTGGACGGTGACGGTCGAGGTCGACGGGGCGACGCGCGTGATCACGACGGACTTCCTCTGGGCGTGCAGCGGCTACTACGACTACGACGAGGGCTACACGCCGCACTTCGAGGGCCAGGACCGTTTCCGCGGCGAGGTGGTCCACCCGCAGCACTGGCCCGAGGACCTCGACTACGCCGGCAAGCGCGTCGTCGTGGTCGGCTCCGGCGCGACGGCGGTGACGCTGGTCCCGGCGATGGCCGCGGCCGGCGCCGCCCACGTGACGATGCTGCAGCGTTCGCCGACGTACATCATCTCGGTGCCGGGCAAGGACGCGGTCAAGAAGCGCCTCACGACGCTTGTCGGCGAGCGCAGGTCGTACGCCGTCACGCGGTGGAAGAACATCGTCCTGCAGTCCGCGCTCTACCGGATCAGTCGCCGCAGGCCCGACCTCGTCCGCAGCGTCGTCCGCAAGACCAACGTCGCCCAGCTGCCGCCCGGCTACGCCGTGGACACCCACTTCAAGCCGAGCTACGACCCGTGGGACCAGCGCATGTGCCTGGTACCCGACGGTGACCTGTTCGCGGCGATCAAGGACGGCTCGGCGTCGGTCGTCACCGATCGCATCGCCACCTTCACCGAGACCGGCCTCGACCTGGTGTCGGGTGACCGGCTCGAGGCCGACGTCGTGGTGACCGCGACGGGCCTCAACCTGCAGATCTTCGGCGGCACCGAGCTCACCGTGGACGGCGAGACCGTCAAGCCGCACGAGACGATGGCCTACCGCGCGATGATGTTGTCGGGCGTGCCCAACTTCGCCTTCACCATCGGCTACACCAACGCCTCGTGGACGCTGAAGGCCGACCTCGTCGCGGAGTACGTCGTCCGGTTGCTGAAGCGGAGGCGGTCCACCGGGTCGCGCTCGGTCGTCCCGGTGCGGGACGCGTCGGTCGCCGAGGTGCCGCTGATGGACTTCGACGCCGGCTACGTCCAGCGGCTGGTGCACACGCTGCCCCGCCAGGGCACGGAGGCGCCGTGGTCGCTCAAGCAGAGCTACCTGTACGACGCCCTCGCGATCCGCACCGCCAGGCTCGACGACGGCGTGCTGCGCTGGTCGTAGTGGAAGCGCTCCCACAATTTGCCGGTGACTTTCCAGCGCACCGTTGACACTGGATGTGACGAGTGCCATGGTGAGCCGCGGACGGAAGTGGAAGCGCTCTCACACCCACTGGCGTCCACGTCGGGCGACCAGTCCGGCGCAACGGCCCGCGACAGCAGGAGTGCAGTGGTGCAGACATCCAGGACCCCGCGAGCTCGGCTCGCCACGAGCGCCCTGTTGGCGCTCGCCCTCGCGACGACGGCCGCTGCCTGTGGCGGCGGGGACGACGAGGGCACGACCGCCGACGGCAAGATCAAGCTCACCGTCGCCACCTTCAACGAGTTCGGCTACGAAGAGCTCATCGACGAGTACAACGCGATGCAGGACGACGTCGTCGTCGAGCAGAAGAAGGCCGGCACGGCCAACGAGCACCAGGACAACCTCTACACCAAGCTCGCTGCCGGGTCGGGACTCTCCGACATCGAGGCGATCGAGGTCGACTGGTGGTCCGCGCTCATGGAGCAGTCCGACGCCTTCGCCGACCTCTCCGACCCCGAGGTCGACGGCCGGTGGCTGGACTGGAAGTCCGAGGCGGCCACGACGCCCGACGGCGCCCTGATCGGCTACGGGACCGACATCGGCCCCGAGGGCATGTGCTACCGCTCCGACCTCTTCGAGAAGGCCGGCCTGCCGACCGACCGCGAGGAGGTTGCCGCGCTCTTCACCGACTGGGACGGCTACTTCGAGGCGGGTCGCGACTTCGTGAAGAAGGTCCCCGGCACCGCGTGGTACGACAGCTCGGGCGGCACCGCGCAGGCGATGATCAACCAGGTCGAGTACTCCTTCGAGGACCAGGACAACACGGTCGTCGCTGCCGACAACCCCGAGGTCAAGGCGGTCTTCGACACCGTCACCGGCAACGTCGCCGACGGCCTGACCACCGGGCTCACCCAGTGGAGCGAGGACTGGACCGCCTCCTTCCAGAACGACGGCTTCGCCACCATGGCCTGCCCGGGCTGGATGCTCGGCGTGATCGAGGGCAACGCCGACGGGGTCGAGGGCTGGGACATCGCCAACGTCTTCCCCGGCGGTGGCGGCAACTGGGGCGGGTCCTACCTCACCGTCCCCGCCCAGGGCGACCACATCGAGGAGGCCACGGCGCTGGCGGCCTGGCTGACCGCGCCGGAGCAGCAGATCAAGGCCTTCGAGGCCAAGGGCACGTTCCCGAGCCAGGTGGACGCGCTGGACGACTCGGCGCTGACCGGCGCCACCAATGCGTTCTTCAACGACGCCCCCACCGGCCAGATCCTCGCCGAGCGTGCCGAGGCGGTGCCCTTCATCGCGCACAAGGGCCCGAAGTTCGCCGACATCAACACCGCCTTCCAGCAGGCGATCCAGCGGGTCGACGAGGGCAAGGAGTCGGCCGACGAGGCCTGGACCTCGTTCCTCGCCGACGTCGAGCGACTGGGCTGACCGATCGCGATGGAGGCAGGTGCCACGGCCGTGAAGCCCGTCGGGGACACCGGTGACCCGGTGCCCCCGACGGGGGCGCGGCCCGACAGGGGAGGCGTACGACGTCCGGAGTGGCGGCAGCGACTCACGCGGCTCGACAGCCAGGTCACGCCCTACGTCTTCGTGTCACCGTTCTTCCTGCTGTTCCTGCTGGTGGGGATGTTCCCGCTCGGCTACACGGCGTGGGTCTCGGTGCACCAGTGGGGCCTGCTCTCCGGGCAGGGCGAGTTCGCCGGGCTCGACAACTACCGCCGGGTCCTCGAGGACCGCTACTTCTGGAACGCGCTGCGCAACACGATCAGCATCTTCCTGCTGTCCTCGGTGCCGCAGGTGCTCATCGCGCTCGGCCTGGCCGGTCTCCTCGACACCCAGCTCCGGGTCCGCGGCCTGTGGCGGATGGGCGTGCTGCTGCCGTTCGTCGTGGCGCCGGCCGCGGTCGCGCTGATCTTCGGCAACGTGTTCGGTGACCGCTACGGCCTGGTCAACGAGATGCTCCAGGGCGTCGGCCTCGACCCGATCCGCTGGCACGTCGACACGCTGGCCAGCCACGTCGCCATCGCGTCGATGGTCAACTGGCGCTGGACCGGCTACAACGCGCTGATCTTCCTGGCCGCGATGCAGGCGGTGCCGCGCGACGTCTACGAGTCGGCCGCGCTCGACGGCGCCGGACGGATCCGGCAGTTCGCCTCGATCACCGTGCCGCTGATCCGGCCCACCGTCCTCTTCGTCGTCATCACCTCCACCATCGGCGGCCTCCAGGTCTTCGCCGAGCCCCGGCTCTTCGACACCCAGGGCCTCGGTGGCTCGGACCGGCAGTACCAGACCCTCACGATGTACCTCTGGGAGCTGGGCTGGCGGGTGCGTGACCTCGGCATGGCCTCCGCGGTCGCCTGGCTGCTGTTCCTCATCATCGTGGCGTTCGCGGTGCTCAACCTCGTGCTGAGCCGCCGGGCCGGCGCGCTGAAGGGACTGCGCTCGTGAACCGTCGCCCCGGCTTCCTCGTCTACGGCCTGCTGACCGCGTTCCTGCTCGGCTCGTGCGCGCCGCTCTACTGGTCCTTCCTCGTCGGCTCGCACAGCCGCGACGTGCTCACCAAGCGGGTGCCGCCGCTGCTCCCGGGCGGGCACTTCTTCGACAACGCCCAGCGCGCCGTCGAGGCCGTACCGTTCTGGAAGGCCCTCGCCAACAGCATGATCGTGTCGGGCACGGTGGCCACGTCGGTGGTCTTCTTCTCCACGCTGGCCGGCTTCGCGTTCGCCAAGCTCGCGTTCAAGGGGCGTACGCCGATGCTCGTCTTCGTCGTCGCCACGCTCGCGGTGCCGACCCAGCTCGGCGTGATCCCGCTCTTCATCGTGATGGCGAAGCTCGGGTGGGTCGGGTCGCTGTGGGCGCTGATCGTGCCGGGCATGGTCACCGCGTTCGGTGTCTTCTTCATGCGGCAGTACCTCGTGGAAGCGGTGCCTGACGAGCTCATCGACGCGGCCCGCGTCGACGGGTGCTCGCTGTTCCGCACCTTCTGGAACGTCGCCGTCCCGGCCGCGCGGCCCGCCGCCGGGATCCTGTGGCTCTTCACCTTCATGGCCACCTGGACCGACTTCTTCTGGCCGTTGATCGTGCTGCCCGCGAGCAACCCCACCGTGCAGATCGCACTCCAGCAGCTGCAGAGCGGCTACTACGTCGACTACAGCCTCGTGCTGGCCGGCGCGACGCTCGCGACGATCCCGCTGCTGGTCCTCTTCGTCGTCACCGGCCGACAGATGGTCGCCGGCATCATGCAAGGAGCAGTCAAGGGATGAGTGTCCAGAGCAGGCTCGACCCGGTGCAGTCCCCCGCAGCCGCGGTGCGCTTCCCGAGCGACTTCGTGTGGGGCATGGCCACCGCGTCCTACCAGATCGAGGGGGCCGTCGCGGAGGACGGACGTACGCCCTCGATCTGGGACACCTTCTCCCGGATCCCCGGCGCCGTGCTGGGCGGGGACACCGGCGAGGTCGCCTGCGACCACTACCACCGGATGCCGGCCGACGTGGATCTCCTCGCCGACCTCGGCGCCACGTCGTACCGCTTCTCGGTGGCGTGGCCGCGGGTGCGTCCGGACGCCGGTCCGGTCAACGCGACCGGACTGGCGTTCTACGACCGACTCGTCGACGCGCTGCTGGCGCGCGGCGTCGCACCCTGGCTGACCCTCTACCACTGGGACCTGCCGCAGGTGCTCGAGGACGCCGGCGGGTGGACCAACCGCGACACCGCGCACCGCTTCGTCGAGTACGCCACCGCGGTGCACGACGTGCTCGGTGACCGGGTGCCGACCTGGACGACGCTCAACGAGCCCTGGTGCTCGGCCTTCCTCGGCTACTCCGCCGGGCACCACGCCCCGGGACGCCAGGAGGGCGCGGCCGGACTGGTCGCGGCCCACCACCTGCTCCTGGCGCACGGCATGGCGACCGAGGAGCTGCGCAGCCGCGGCGCCGACCGCCTGGGCATCAGCCTCAACCTCACGGTGCCCGACCCGAGCGACCCCGACGACCACGTCGACGTCGACGCCGCGCGGCGGATCGACGCGCTGCACAACCGCCTGTTCCTCGACCCGATCTTCCGCGGTGCCTATCCCGGCGACCTGCTCGACGACACCGCCGGCCTGCCCTGGCAGGGAGGTGACTGGTACGACGTCGTGCGCGACGGCGACCTCGCCGTCATCGCCGCGCCGATCGACGTGCTCGGCGTGAACTACTACCACGGCAACGAGGTGTCGGGTCACCCGCGCACGGACGTCGTGGGTCTCGGTGCCGACCACCCCGACCGGTTGGCGCTCTCGCCCTTCGTGGGCTCCGAGCACGTCACCTTCCCCAGCCGCGGCCTGCCCGTCACCGACATGGGGTGGGAGATCCAGCCCGACGGCCTCCACCGCCTGCTCCGCCGCCTGCACGACGACTACCCGCACCTGCCGATCTACCTCACCGAGACCGGTGCGGCCTTCGCCGACGAGCCCGACGAGCACGGCGAGGTGCACGACCCCGACCGCATCGCGTTCCTCGACTCCTACCTGCGGGCGGTGCACCTCGCCCTCGAGGAGGGGTCGACGTGGGCGGCTTCTTCCACTGGTCGTTCTGCGACAACTTCGAGTGGGCCTTCGGCTACGCCAAGCGCTTCGGCCTGGTCCACGTCGACTACGCGACGCAGCGGCGTACGCCCAAGGCGAGCGCGCGCTGGTACGCCGAGCTGTCGCGCACCGGGACCCTCCCGGCAGCCCCCGCGATGGACCACTAGCGTGGCGCGCGTGAGCACCCCGCGGTCGCCGTCGAGCCCGGGCTCGCCCACCCTCGACGAGGTCGCGCGGATCGCTGGCGTGTCGCGGGCGACGGCGTCGCGCGCGATCAACGGCGGGGAGCGGGTCAGCGCGCGCGCCCAGTCGGCGGTCGACGAGGCGGTCCGCACGCTGGGCTACGTCCCCAACCCGGCGGCGCGCAGCCTGGTGACCCGGCGCACCGACTCGATCGCGGTCGTCGTGCCCGAGCCCGACGACCGCGTCTTCTCCGACCCCTTCTTCGCGGGCACGCTGCGCGGCGTCACGCGCGTGCTGGGGGAGCGCGACATCCAGCTCGTGCTGCTCCTCGCCCGCCCGGGCGCGTCCGCGACGCGCGCCCTGCGCTACCTCAACGGCCGGCACGTCGACGGGGCGCTCGTGGTCTCGCACCACCGCGACGACCGCCTCGCCGAGCACCTCGCCGACCTGGGCCTGCCCTGCGTGTTCGGCGGCCGGCCGTGGACCGGCGGCGACCGGGTGGCCTACGTCGACGTCGACAACACCCTGGGCGAGCGCGAGGCGACCGAGCTGCTGATCGCACGCGGCTGTACGCGCATCGGCACCATCGCCGGACCCTCCGACATGACGGCGTCGGCCGACCGCCTCGCCGGCTGGCGACAGGCGATGGCCGCGGCGGGGCTCTCGGACGAGGCCGTGGAGCACGGCGACTTCACCGAGGCGAGCGGCGTCGTCGCGGCCCGGACGTTGATGGAGCGGCACCCCGACCTCGACGGCCTCGTCGTCGCCTCCGACCTGATGGCCGCCGGCGCGCTCCGCGTGCTGGCCGAGCTCGGCCGCCGCGTGCCCGACGACATCGCCGTGGTGGGCTTCGACGACCTCGGTGTCGCCGAGCGGACCACGCCGATGCTCACGACGGTGCGCCAGCCGGTCGAGCAGATGGCCGAGCGGGCCACCCGGCTGCTCATCGAGCGGGTCGACTCCGTCAACGGCAGCCACCCGATGCGGCTGATCATCCCGCCGACCCTCGTACGGCGCGAGAGCGCCTGAGGCCGGGCTCACACCACACAGGATTCACGGGAACACCACCCGTCCCGCTAACGTGGTGTACACAGAAGTCGCCCGGCCGGTCTTGCCCCGGGCGCAGGTCGTCGCTCGAACCGCGACACCCTTCCTCAGTACTTGAGGCACGTACGCCGCAGCAAATACAGCGGCTCACGGTGGCGAGACGCCAACCGAAAGCAACTCACATGAACTTCGCCGCACTCGGCGTGCCCGCTTCGCTTGCCCAGATCCTGGAGCAGCAGGGCATCACCACTCCCACTCCCATCCAGGCCGCGACGCTGCCCGACAGCCTCGCCGGCCGCGACGTCCTCGGCCGTGGCCGCACCGGCTCCGGCAAGACGTACGCCTTCCTCCTCCCGCTGGTCGCCCGCCTCGACGCGAGCAAGATGCCGGCCATGCCGCGCAAGCCGCGCGCGCTGATCCTGGCGCCGACCCGCGAGCTCGTCGGCCAGATCCACGCGGCACTGCAGCCGCTGGCACGCGCCGCCGGCCTGTCGTCCGTCGTCGTCTACGGCGGCGTCGGCCAGAACCCGCAGACCACCGCGCTCAAGAAGGGCGTCGACATCGTCATCGCCTGCCCCGGCCGGCTCGAGGACCTCATGGGCCAGGGCTACGCCGACCTGTCCGCCATCGAGGTCACCATCCTCGACGAGGCCGACCACATGGCCGACCTCGGCTTCCTGCCCGGCGTGCGCCGGATCATGGACAAGACGCCCCGCCAGGGCCAGCGGATGCTGTTCTCCGCGACCCTCGACAAGGCGATCGACGTCCTGGTCAAGCGCTACCTCGACCAGCCGAAGACCCACGAGGCCGACTCGGCCCAGTCGCCGATCTCGACCATGCACCACCACGTGCTCCACCTCAGCCGTGAGCAGCGCGTGCCGGTGCTCGTCGACCTGACCAGCGCTCCGGGCCGCACGGTCGTCTTCACCCGGACCAAGCACGGCGCCAAGGCGCTCGCCCGCCAGCTCAACAAGAGCGGCGTGCCGACCGTCGACCTGCACGGCAACCTGTCGCAGAACGCGCGCACCCGCAACATGGAGGCGTTCCACTCCGGCACCGCCACCACGCTGGTCGCGACCGACATCGCCGCCCGCGGCATCCACGTCGACGACGTGGCGCTCGTGATCCACGCCGACCCGCCGACCGAGCACAAGGCCTACCTGCACCGCTCCGGTCGTACGGCGCGCGCCGGCGCCGAGGGCACCGTGATCACCCTGATGACCGACGAGCAGCAGCGCGACGTGCGCGACCTGACGCGTCTGGCCGGCATCAAGCCGACCACCACCAAGGTCAACGGCCCCGGTCACGCGATGCTCGAGCAGCTCGCCCCCGGCGTGCGCAGCACGCCCGGCGGACTCACCATCGACGTCCCGACGTCCACCGGTGGCGGTGGCCGCTCGAACGGCGCCAACGCCCAGCGCAAGCGCGCCCGCAGCACCGGCCAGACCAACGGCCAGTCGCGCCGGGGCAACCCGACGTCGTACACCAGCGAGACCCCCGGCTCCGGCTCGGGCTCGACCGGCGGCGGCCAGCGTCGTCGTTCCGGTGGCGGCGACCGGTGGCGGCCAGGGTGGCGGTCAGGGCCAGGGCCAGGGCGGTGGCGGCAACCGTCGTCGTCGCTCCGGTGGCGGCGGCCAGTCCGCCGGCGCCTCGACCGGCGCTCGCGCGCACAGCGCGTCGTCGTTCAGCCGCGGTCGCTGACCCTTCTCGACCACCTTCAGCGTCCTCCTGCCCGGATCCTGAAGTCTCCCTGGAGCCTGCAAGGTCAGCGAGAGCCTGATTTCCGGGGATCGCTGGAATGTCGGCCGCCACCGGTGGTTCACCCTTCAACCACCCGGAGGAGCGCCATGACTGATCTGATGCCGGAACGTTCGACCACTCGGTTCTCGGCACCCGCGAGCACCCCTCGTTCGGCCTCGACACGTTCGGCGATGCGCCCCTCGACGGCGCCCCGGGCAACCACGCCGCGACCCTGCGCGAGGTCGTCGCCGAGGCCGTCCTCGCCGACCGGGTCGGCGTCGACTACATCGGGCTCGGCGAGCACCACCGCGCCGACTACGCGATCTCCGCGCCCGACGTCGTGCTCGCCGCGATCGCCGGGCGGACCGAGCGGATCCGCCTCGGCACGGGCGTCACCGTGCTGTCGTCCGACGACCCGATCCGGGTGTACGAGCGGTTCGCGACGCTCGATGCGGTGAGCAACGGCCGCGCCGAGGTGCAGCTCGGCCGCGGCTCGTTCATCGAGTCGTTCGGCCTCTTCGGTCTCGACCTCGGCGACTACGACCGGCTCTTCGAGGAGAAGCTCGACCTCTTCGCCGCGCTCCAGCACGAGCAGCCGGTCTCGTGGGAGGGCAGCATCCGTACGCCGATGGTCGACCAGCCGGTCTACCCCACCACCGCCGCCGGCAAGGTGCCGGCCTGGATCGGCGTCGGCGGGACGCCCCAGTCGGTCGTCCGCGCGGCCCGCTACGGCATGCCCCTGATGCTCGCCGTGATCGGCGGATCGCCGTCGGCGTTCGTGCCGTTCGCCGACCTCTACCGCGACGCGCTGGGCCAGCTCGAGCTGCCCG
>CAWAGS010000013.1:0-137696 GCA_963781445.1 uncultured Actinomycetota bacterium | reverse complement strand
ACCGCCGTTCCGCAGCGAAGCGACGTAGGAGACTGGGACAGTCCGCGATCAGCACCGGAGCCGACGTTCTCAAGGGACGTCAAGCCCGTCCCGTCTTCGATCTCCGACCTCACAACATCAAGGGTTGCGCCGAGGAGCTCTTCCCGCGCGTAGTCCCAGCCGGGAAGGAGGTCGGGAAGCGGCTGACGCGTGCCGGTCCGCTCAAACCACCAGGCAGGCCTGAGACTGTCGACTGCCAACGACCGATAGGGGAGGATTCGGGTGCCACTCATGAGTCATCCCCAATGACTAATGCACTCAGATCGACGGCGACGTCATCCCGGGCCTCGAACCAGACAAAACGTGGTTCAGTCTGGACGCACCAATGCGACATCCGAGTCTGAAGGGTCGTCTTCCCATCTTGCTGCACGGATGAATTCGGGCTGTTCGCCTCGCTCTGTGCTTCCATCGACACCTACTCTGGGCACCGCGCGGATGAGTGAACCCTCAGGTGGCCCGCCTCTGACTTCGATTTGCACCCTGGTGCGGGTCCAGCCAGGAAGCGCTGCGGGCTGCCATTCGACAGGACGGGCGCGTGTGGTTGCGCGAGCGCTCCGCGATCCGCTGCCCCCGGACTGCCCACGCGATGGAGCTGAACCCAGCGCACCGCCCAACAGGCCAGCCAGCATGTCACCCACTGCGGCGACAGGTGTATCTGATGAACCTTTGGGGCTTTCCGAGACGCCGGCGATGAACGTGTCTGCCACGGCCTTGATCTTCTCAATGGCAACTTTTACTTGACTGCGCTGGATCTTGTCCGAGGGGGATTGTGGAGACCAATCGTCGTGAGCGGGCGGTTCTGACAGGGCAAAGGTTGCGTCAAGCTCCGCGATCGGCTTGAAGACTCCTGCCCACTGGAAGCCCGGCGCTGAGAGCTGGGCGCGCTCCAGCTGCTTTACGACCAGCTCTGCCCCGTGTCGCATCAAGGTCACGGACCGGCTGGGATAACGCTCATCGGCCTCACCCGTAGGGCGGTGCGAACCTTCCGGGTACTTCACCAGTGCAAGGTGACCGACAGGCTTGCTATACCGCTCAATTGAAACAACGGTCGGAGAGAAGAGCGCGGCGGCAGGCTCATGCCCCTCCTGTACGGCGCGAACCGCATTAAGGCACGCAACGTTGCCCGCTAGAACGGGATGCGTGGCCGGGTCTGGGATCGCTCGATCCTGCCGAGTCGGCTTGAACCTTGACGATCATTGGAAGTGCACCGGAGCTGTCTGGAAGGAGCTTCGGCCAAAGATTCCAAAGCACTGAGTTGGCGAGAACTTCGGCATCGTCTTCCGGCCCTGGCTCACCAAGGTTCGGTGCGAGGATCATGATGCTCGTGCCAAGCTCATCGCCGTCAAAGCCTTTTGCAAAAAGCTTCACGCCGAGGGCCTCGGCAACCTCGCCTGTCAAGGCTCGGGGTGTCCATCAATGTTGCGTCCCCACCGATGCCGTCTGGTATATCGGTAGCCATCCAGCTCGAAGACGTCGCCGATCGCAGAAGCAATGAGGCGGTGTTCAGTGCCCTGATCCGTCTGGCAGCGAGACCAGATCAAGACCGCACCGACTTCGCTCACCATGTAGGCAACCGACTTGCCAAATCCGTAGGTGCCTCCGGCGGCAGCGTCGCTCTTCGTCGAGCCGATATTGAAGACCAAGTCGATGAAGTGCGTGACGGCTCCAGCAGGCACCGCTGTGTCGTTCCGGACCGGCCCCCCAGACCAACTGTGCCGCGGTCTGAGATCTCAATGACCCACATTTCATCGTCCGTCAGCGTGCGGTGAATGTCGGTGCCACTCGCGTCGCCAGTGAAAACCTGGTCGCGAAGCAGTTCTGTTGTCTCAGGTGGAAGTGTCCGCAGGTTCATAGTGAAGTCGACGGGGCGCCCTCCGACACGAGCATCCCGAGCTGTTTTTGTGCGGTCCGCGAACCAGATGTCTTCCAGTGAGACTCGCGGCGATCCCAGCAGTTTCTTCGCGCCGTCGCCCTGAATCGCACCCGGTTGAAATCGTTGCGGATACCAGTCCATCGGTGCGGAGGATCGACGCTGTGGAGTCAGCTCGGTCGCTGGGGTAACAACAACGGCTACCGCATCGCGCGGCCGTCGGTCGCCGGGAGCATCGGCATGAGTGGGGATCACGCGCTCTTCAGGGTGGCCGGCGCCGATCCTTGCAGCCTCGGCGAAGGTGGCACCTCTGACCAATGCTTCCTTGGCCCGGCTCCAAGGCTGCCCGTTCGGCGTTACACCTATCGCCCGCATATGTGCTGCCAGAACGGTGTTCGGATTGAGTTCCTTGGAACGTCGGTAGTCGCGTACTGGCTCGAGCGCTTCCTCCAGATCTTCCATGGTCATACCTTCCAGTCCGCCAAAACCTCCGCAACCGTTTCCTGCGAGGCCGGCTCATCGAGTGCCCCGAGAATGAGGTCGTACTGAACCCGGTCGATGGCCAATGTGGCCTTGGGCGGAAGCTCTGATCTCCGCAAGCCGGGGAAGTCGTCGCCGACTCGCCACCAGCGCGTGGATCTCACGTTGAAGCGCGAAACGATGTGTTCGCTGGCGCCCGGGACGTAACCGAGCTTCGTAACGCGTGCGAACAGTTCCTCACGCGGGACGCCAAGCGTCACGAGGGCCTCCAATCGCTGATCGAGAGTGGGGGCGTTTTCTGACTCGACGACGTGCACAACGGCCAACCACAGGCTGTCGGAGGTTGATGAGTCAAGCTGATCGAGATTGGAAATGTGAACCGCTACTCCACTCACAGACGAGGTCGTTTTCACCTCGATGTGGGTACCTCCACCAGCGAAATCATGCGTGGCCCCACTCGGACCGACCCACCCCTCTAGCGCCGCTAATGGGTTGTGACCCGCCAGAAGACCCAGCACCTCAAGCTCGCCAATCAGTCCAACGATCTCATCGCGCAGGATGCCTTCAAGCGCTGTTCGAAGAAGCGCTCGCCATTCATCTAGTGCCTTCACGATTGTGATCAGGGGATTCGTCGGTGTGGCTCGAAGCCTCGTGACGATGTCCTCTACCAACTGTTCGAACGTCCGGTTCAGTCGTGGCACGTCACACACGAGGTCTGCGTAGCGAACATCCCCGGTGTCGGTCGATAGTTTTCGAGCGGTCATCTTCACGCCTTGGCTCCTGTGGTCCTCCGGGACGCGTGCAGAGCCAGCCGGGATCAGCAAATGGAGGAGGGCGTCGTTATCAACAGCCAAGAGCACGGAGCCTTCGTCGACTGCGACCTCGGCCGGGCGTGTCAAGAGCTGGGTCAATTCGCCCGGACGCTCACCAGCAAGAAGCAGACCGAACAGGTCACCGACGCTCGTCATGTTCCGCTCTCCTGTAGCGCTGCCCCTTCCCGAAGTTCGGCATTCCCCTCGCTATCCTCCGGCAGGTCCTCCTCCTCGGACGGATCGATTTCAGGCTGCCAGTCCGGTCGTACGGCGTAGTAGGTGGCATCCCCAGCCGCGGTGTCCAGCAGTTCCGGAAACACGATCCCAAGTCCCACGAAATGCTGGTCGGCTTCCATGGGGTCACGGCTCAGTCGAGATGCGACGGTCTGCGGTATCGAGGACTTGCTAACGACGTAGATCAGCACGAGGCCTCTACCTTCAGCCATTGCCCGCCGCACCTCGCGCGGCCGCTTGCGTTGATCCTCGGGGAGGGCTGAAATTCGCTCCTGATCCAGGTCAGCGAACCAGTCATCGTGAGTCAAGAGAGCCTTGATATTCGCGACACCGGGAGCTGAAGTCTTCAGTGGCGCGCGGTTAACGGCGGGCACGGGGCCAAGCCCGAGGTCGATGTCGCCGAGGTCGACCTGCTGTCCGTCCGGATCTCGAGACGGCTTCGAGGTTCCGATGATTGCCACGTTCCACAAGGAATCTGGCGCGACTTCCGAAATCCACCCGGACATGTACTCGGTGCGCATCGAGCTCTGGTGGGGATGGAAGGAGTAATCGTCGATCAGGTCGCGGACCGCCGAGGCCCGGATATCGCGGAATCGCCACCGCGGGGGTTTTGCGGTCGATGTAACCTCGCCGGAAGCCGCACATTGGTCAACGAACCTCCGAGTCGCCTCGATGTTCTCCTCGGCGGTCGTCGAGTCCTTCGAGAAGATGAACGTTTGGAGCCGTTCTCCCGCGTACGAGACCCGCACCAAGCCGGCAGCGCCCATTTTGTTGCGTGCCACGATCGAGAGACGACCCGGATGCTCCCGTACGCGTACTCCTAGTTCTGCGGGTGAAAGTAGCTGGCGTTCCATGTCGGCAATATCGGACCGAATCTCGGCCTCAACGAGAGCGAGGAACTGGTAGTCCTCGGCCAAGGCACGTTGCACCCAAAGCCTCGGCAGGTCCTCGTACCCGGGTCGGTATCCGAACCAGCGACCCATCTGGAGAAGGGTGTCGTACGTATTGGAGGTCCGTGTGAAGTAGGAGACGATCAGACCCTCCAGGGTCAACCCTCGTGACAATGTGCCACCGCCAACGGCGATGACAACCTCCATGATGGGTTCGCCGTTCTCAGCGTGTCGATCGTAGTCGAGACGATCATTGGAGGACCCGTTGTCGACAACTACTCGAGCGACAGGCAGAACGGCCTGGAGGTGCGTCGAGACTTCTTCCCACGTAGGCATGCGCTCAGTTGCGACCTCTGCTGTCCGGTCCCTTTCTGAAGCGAACGAACGTTGAAGAGCGGTCGTGTCACCCGCCCGGAACTGGGCGCCTAGTTCAGTCAAGTATTCCTCGAGGTGGCGTTGCATCGTGAAATGAGGCATGGCGAAGTGAGTTGTGTGGACAAGCATCGAACTGTGATCCACATGTCCACGTGCTCGACGAATGGCACTAGCGACGAGGAACCATTCGGCTGCTCTCTTCAGCGAGTCAGGTAACGGGTGATCGAACGCCGCGCGATCATCCTTGCTTGAGGGTGGACGAAGCTGCTCCGCTTCCTGATCGGGGATTCTTCGGACCATGTCCAGGCCAGGTTCCGGCTCGTCATCCTCGGAAAGGGGTTCACGCCCAAAAAGGCGCTCCGCCCCAAAGTAGTCGTCCGGACGCGGCAGATCGATGATGAAGTTGCTTGGGTAGAGGTCTTCCTCATCGTTCGGGTCCATGAAGATATTTGCGAACGGAGTGGCCGTATAGCCGACGTAGGTCCCGGTAGGGATCAGGGCCCAAATCTCCCGAATCAACCGATTGATCGCTGTACGGCGCTGCCGTCCAGTCGCGCTGTTGGGGGTTGCTTGATCTGCCTCGTCATCGAGTAGGAGTACGGGCGTGCGACTCCGAATGTCGATCGGCGTTTCCTCGAGCCACTCCTTCAGGCCCTTTAGGCGGCTCTGGTTCTTCTTGACGACAATGACAACTGGACGATCGGGTCGCAGTTGGGACGCCCCGCTGTGTCGGGCGTCATTTGCAAAATCGGCGTCCTCATTGGTTAGTGCAACCCAGCGGCCGCTCGCCAGCCCGAGGTCTTTCGCGATGCGGACCTGAGTCTGTCGGCGGAGATTGTTGTGTATCCCGGATAGGACAATCAACAGCCCATATCCGCGGTCTGCTGCTTTGGCCATCACTGCAGTGAAGTTGGCTGTTTTGCCGGACTGCACATATCCAAGCACCATGCCGCGTTTGGACAGGTCCCAGATTCGGGGATTCGCCAAATGCGCGACCACCTTTGTCGATGCGCGGTCGATCTCCGGGACTACCTCCGCCATTCGACTCGCAAGGAGTCGTTGTTCCAGGGCTGGCCAGTAGGAATCGCCAGTTTCCGGGCCTGAGTACCAAGGCCCGAGCCTCGCGTTTTCAGCCATTGAGCCGTCTGACACACCGAACGGAGAATCTAGGAGAACGTTGTCCGCCATGTCTGCTTGGATTTCGGCAGCAACCTGTTCGAGCGCGCTTGAATCTGCGCCGATCATTGTCAGTGACGAAATTGCCTCTTCCAACGATGCGCGCTGACGGGTCATGTAATTGATGACGTGCTGTCGCAGTTCGGAAAGCATCCCCTGGTTCATTCCGGCTCCTCCACCATCGGAAGGCTAGTCGCGCAAACTGGCCTGGTCCTGCTTCCCGACGAATTCATGCTGGTACGACTCGGCGCTGTGATCCCGATTCCGTTGGGAGCTGAAGAAATAGAATTGGGCAGCGAGACGCCAGACGCCTAGGACTTGTTTAGGCATCGTTTGGTTCCCAAGCGAGGTCAAGCCGGGCCACGGCGGGCGTCCGTATCCATCCCTCCAGCTGCTGGAGCGCCTTTTCGAAGCAATGCCTCACGGCGCACTCCCACAACACAGCTGTTCGCCACCCGGTGGTATCTAGGGCCTCACGCTTAGAGCGATCTCGGTTCTGGTTCGTGGCGATTTTCTCGACCCAGAATTCGGTTCGCGTTGCAGGCACCTTGAAATACGGACACCCCACGTGCCCGTGCCAGAAGCAGCCGTTCACGAACACGGCGGCGTGGTATCGCGGCAATACGATATCCGGACGACCGGGAAGCTTGCTGGAATGCAGGCGGAATCGGAATCCATCGTGATGAAGTGCCTTCCGGACCGCGATCTCAGGCATCGTGTTCTTGCCGCGGATCCCAGCCATCATCCTGCTACGTGTAGCCGCATCGACAACGTCCGCCACATCGGCGAGCCTAGCCGGCAATGACCGCTCGATTGTGGTGACCAGACGTCAGCCAAGGCGCAACCTGCCGTGCGACCGCCTCCACCACCGGGACTACGACGCTATTCCCGAACTGCCGATAGGCCCGGGTATCACTCACTGGAATCCTGAAACTGTCTGGAAAGCCCATGATGCGAGCGCATTCGCGTGGCGTCAGGCGCCGTGGGTTCAGCGATCCGCCTTGGTCCACAAGGATCTCAGAGCCGTCCTTGTAGTAGCGCGCAGATAGCGTGCGAGCCACATCATCCGGACCCACAAGGCCGAAGCCGAAGCCGTTCCCTGCGGCGTTGTGCTTCGTCTTGTAGTTCTGGAGGTAAGTCCAGAGTCCATTCGAGAGCGTGTACTTCGCAGCCGCGGCGCCGAATTTGTCTGTGTAAGGCTCTTCGACCGGTGTGACTCCGCTCTGGTGGAGGACGGACGACAACCTTGGGAAGGCTGTGCCCAAGTCGAGGCCATCGAAGTTGAACTTCGTGCCGTCGACGTACTCGTCTTTGTCAAAGCCGACAACGAAGATGCGCCGACGTCCTTGCGGCACGACAGCGGACGCATCAATCACTTGAGCGTGGAACTCGTAACCCAGTTCTGTTTCCAGCCTGTGCCGGATGACACGGAAGGTGTTCCCGCCGTCGTGCGATATGAGATTCCGGACATTCTCAAGCACAAACGCCTTCGGGCGCTTCTTCTCGATGATTCTGGCAACGTCGAAGAACAGCGTTCCTTGAGTTGGGTCTTTGAACCCGTGTGGCCGACCGAGTGAAGTCTTTTTCGACACTCCCGCAAGGCTGAACGGCTGACACGGAAAACCACCCACCAGAACGTCATGATCGGGGATGACGTTGGCATCAACTTCGGTAATGTCTCCAACGAATGGATGGTCCTCGTCAACCCTGAAGTTTGCCTTGTATGTCTGCTGGGCGTAGTCGTCCCACTCGGACGTAAAGACGCACTCGCCTCCAGCGCGCTCGAAGCCCATTCGGCAGCCGCCGATGCCGGCGAAGAGGTCTACGAAGGAAAATTCTGACGGCGCGGGCATGCGAATCACTGTATGAGGGTCCACCGACCATGTTCGGGACCCTCGCCGCACCGTGCTCAGGGCGACATGTTCAGCAGTCCGGCCAATTTTGGGTGCGTCTCCGCGGGGTAAAAACCTTGATCAGGCGGTCGAACTGCTCCGAGCGAAACACGCCGTTCGGTCACCAGTCGGAACGTCTGATGCGTGGATCCATCAGAATGCCCCAGGTATAGGAAGCGCCCTGTCGATCCTTGAGATCGCCCGGCCCTCCTGCGGGAAGCTGAGCGGCTGCCTTCTCGAAGTTGGTTCTAGAGAGTGACCGTTCGATCTCATGGCCGTTGCGGTCAACCCGTAAATAGGCGCCTGGAACGTGGTAGCTGAACGCCAACCCGGTCTTCGTCTTGAACGTCTCCCCGGCGTGACTGCGGATCCGATTCCAGACGGCGTCGAAGTCAATCACACCGCCCAGTTTGCCCCAGTTCTTACTAGGTGCATGCGACTCGATGGCAATACGGAAGAACTCACTCGCTGTGGAACCAGGTGACGCCAACGCGGGCAGGCGATGCTCGCCATTGGAGCACCGCCGCGAAAGATCAGGCCGGTGCGGATTTTCACGGGCTTCCCGTAGTCCTAACCTCGAAAGGACAACGCTCTTCGTGATGTCACGACCTAGTAGAGCTTCGCACCCGTGATCCTGGATGAGTGACGTCAGCCTGAGCCGATGAGCCCGGAGGAGATCGCGCGTCGCAGCGGAGAGGCGATGTGGGCGAGTGATCGGGCGAGTCGGTGGCTCGGGATGGAGCTAGTCGAGATGTAATCGGACGGTTCGCCATCTCGGCCGGCGTCGCCCCCGGGGCGTGTCAAAGCGCCTGCTTGGCTCGCTGAGTCGGCGAGCGCTCAATCCTTCTCGTCCCGTTCCTCGTCGTCCATTGCCTGGCGGCGCGCTCGCTCGGCGATCCGGTTGGAGACCAAGTCTTTCGCAGATTTCACTCGGTCACGGGTCACGTTGCCGAGACGCCTTGCCGCACCGGCACCGTCGGCGCCCCTCTCGAGCGCCTTGTCTCTGGTATCGATGGCCGCATCTGTCCAGCGCCGTGTCTCCAACGACGCCCGGCCGTGCTCGATCCCGAGTCGCCCGTGGAACTCAACGACGGCGGACCCGACATGGTTGCTCGACCGCACAATGACGGGGGCTTGGATCGGATTCGTCAGGACCTTGCTGTTGGCTGTGCTGGCTGCTGCGTTCATGCGGATCAGCAGGTGCTCGGTGCTCCGTGAGATGAGGTCCAGCCTGGCCTTCCGGGCAGCCCTCAGCCCGAGGCGATGATTGTCCAGTTCACTTGGAGAAGCCTTCAGAACCCGGTCGAGTTCGAGGATCGCGATCGCATCCTGCAGCTGGAAGCACCGAGCGAGGACTGCGAGCCAATCCTGGACCTTGGTCTCGGCTTCCGAAGCTGCTTTGGCGAGATCGCCCATCGTCGTCTTGCTTTCCAGCTTATCTGCGAGTGCACCGAGTTGGCCAAGCGCGTATGCCTGCGTTCGTGCGATGGCCATCGTCGTGGCTTGGACTTTTGACCACGTGACCTCGGAGACCCCACCCACCTGCTCTCGGATCGTCATGGCCTCTTCGATCACCAAGTCCACGCCAAGCATGTCCGCCACCACAGCATCTTTCTGCGCGCGGATCACGTCGTCGACCTTCTCGTCGATCGCAGCGAGGTAGTGGGTGATCTCGTCCATGGTCTGTTGCATTGCGAACTGAGCCATGATTCCGGCTGCACCAGCCAGGACCGCCGGGTTGGTGAGAATCGATCCATGCTTGGCGAACTCGACAAATCCGCCGATCTGGCCTCCGTTCCCCTTCAGCACCCCCGTGCTGAGGCCCGACTTCGCACTTTCCCGCAGCCCAAGCTTGTTGATCTTCTGTACGGACTCTTCAGTCAGCTTCACCCAGCGACCTGAGTTGGCCGAGGGCAGAGCCGGCCTGTGCACCGGCAGATCCGGTACTGAGGACAGTTCCGAGCCGGGGCAGTCCGAGATCCTTCGACGGCAGCCCCTCCGAGGCGAGGAAGCGTTCAACAGCCGTCGAGTCCCCGATGACGGCCAATCCGTCCCCGTCACTGATCAGCTGAATCTCATTGTCCATCGTCCGCTCCTGAGGCGTAAGCAGATGGGCGTGTCCCCTTGGGATGCTATCCGGAGCCAAGGGGAGTGTCTGGGCTCCGAATGCGAGTTGCGTCGGGCGGCGTTCGATTTGCTTACGGCTCAGGTGCTGAGAGGCTGTTGCGACAGAATGCCTCTGGTCGGCTAACGGCCCCGTTCGGCATCACGCCAGTTGCCCCCGCCGGCGCTCGAGGTAGGCCCGCTCGGCGGGGTTCTCGGTGGCGGCGATCGCCGCGTCGTAGGCGTCGCGCGACTCGTCCGAGCGGCCCAGCCGGCGCAGGAGGTCGGCGCGGGTGGCGTGCCAGGCGTGGTAGCCGGTGAGGTCGAGGTCGTCCACCAGCGCGAGCGCGACCTGGGGGCCGTCGAGCTCGGCGATGGCCACGGCGCGGTTCAGCGCGACGATCGGGGTGGGGGAGAGCGCGTACAGCTGGTCGTACAGGGACGCGATGCGGGCCCAGTCCGTCTCCGCGGTACTGGGGGCGGCGGTGTGCAGGGCGCCGATCGCGGCCATCAGCACGTACGGGCCGGGCACGCCCGGCTCCAGCGCGGCCACCGCGAGCGCGTTCCCTTCGCTGAGCCGCTCGCGGTCCCAGCCGGCCCGGTCCTGCTCGGCCAGGACGACGAGCTCGCCGTCAGCGATCCGCGCGCTCGCGTCGGGCGTCGGTCAGCAGCATCAAGCGCCAGCAGGCCGGTGGGCTCGGGCTCGTCCGGCAGCAGCTGGCTCACGATGCGGGCCAGGCGGATCGCCTCGTCGGAGAGCTCGGCGCGGATCGGCTCCTCGCCGCCGCTGAGATAGCCCTCGTTGAAGACGAGATAGAGCACCGCGAGCACCGCGTCGAGGCGCTCGGCCAGGTCGTCCGGCGAGGGGACCGTGAACGGGATGTTCGCCTTCTTGATCTTCGCCTTCGCGCGGGTGATGCGCTGCGCCATCGTCGTCTCGGCGACGAGGAACGCGCGGGCGATCTCGTCGACCGTCAGGCCGCCGAGCAGGCGCAGCGTCAGCGCCACCCGCGCCTCCGGGGCGAGGGCCGGGTGGCAGCAGGTGAACATCAGGCGCAGTCGGTCGTCCTCGACCACGCCGGTCGGGTCATGGGGGGTGTCGTCGCGCATCATCTCGGCCGCCTCGGTGTTTGGCGTCGCGGAGGTTCTCGCGTCGGATCCTGTCGATGGCGCGGTTGCCGGCCGTGGTGGTGAGCCACCCGCCCGGGTTGGGCGGGATCCCGTCGACCGGCCACTTCTCCAGGGCGGTGACGAGGGCCTCGCCCGCCGCGTCCTCGGCGATGTCGAGATCGCCGAACCGACGGGCGAGCGAGGCCACGACTCGGCCGTACTCCTCGCGGTAGATCGCCTCGATCCGGGCGTGAACCGCGTCCGTCACGCGGGCGGTTCCGCCTGGAACGGTCGGACCTCGACGGGCCCTTCGCACGCCTCCGACGCCTCGCCGGCCAGCTTCAGCGCCGTGTCGAGGTCGGGCAGCTCGAGGATCCAGAACCCGCCGAGGTGCTCCTTCGCCTCGAGGAACGGCCCGTCGGTGACGACGACCGAGGATCCGGTGCCGTCGACGGTCGTGGCCGTCTCCGGTGCCTCCAGGCCGCCGGCGAACACCGTCTGCTCCTTGATCTTGTCGTTGAACGTGTCGACGGCGGCGACGATGCGGTGCATGTCGTCCTCGGTCCAGTCGAGCTCGCCGTGGATCACGGAGAACATGTACTGCGTCATGGTCAATCCCTTCGTCGGTGGCGGCCCGGTGGGCTGCCTTCATCATGACCACGAACGAGGGTGGCCGAAAACGACAGGGTACGAATCTCGGCTTTTCGGGAATGTCAGCGGGGCTCCGTAGGTTGGCACTTGTCGTATCGGGAGTGACTCGTTCGTGGTGTGGGTGAGCGGATGGTCGACCGGATCACCGCACCAGCACCAAAAGGACTGACATGACTACGCGAACGGACGTCACCGAAGGGCCGATCGACTCGGCTCCACCGGCCCCTGCCAAGACTCCCCTCATCATCAAGCTGCTCGTCGCCTCGACGTTCGTCGTGATCCTCAACGAGACGATCATGATCAACGCCATCCCGCGCCTGATGGCCGACTTCGACGTCACCCCGCGCGCGGCGCAGTGGCTCTCCAGCATCTTCATGCTCACGATGGCGGCGGTCATCCCGGTGACGGGGTGGTTCCTGCAACGCGTCACCACCCGCAGCGCCTACACCGTGGCGATGGTGACGTTCATGACCGGCACCCTGCTGGCCGCGCTCGCGCCCACCTTCGAGGTGCTGCTGGCCGGCCGCGCCGTCCAGGCCGCCGGCACCGCGGTGATGATGCCGCTGCTCATGACGACGCTGATGACCGTCGTTCCCGAGAACGACCGCGGCCGCGTCATGGGCAACGTCATGCTCGCCATCTCCGTCGCGCCCGCGTTCGGCCCGGTGATCTCCGGACTCATCCTGAACGTCGGCTCGTGGCGGCTGATCTTCCTCTTCGTGCTGCCGGTGGCGATGCTGATCACGGCATCCGGCTTGCGGCACCTGAAGAACGTCGGCGAAACCCAGGCTGGGCCGGTCTCCTGGCTGAGCGTGGCGCTCGCCGGCGTCGGATTCGCGACCCTGGTCTACGGCCTGAGCGAGGTCGGCGCGCGCAGCGGCGGCCAGCTGACCGCCATCATCGGCGTCGGCACCGTGCTGGTGGCCGCGTTCATCGCCTACCAGCTGCGGCTGCAGAAGTCCGGCAGCCCGCTGATGGACCTGCGGACGCTCAGGTCGTCCACCTTCACCATCACGTTGCTGCTGATGTCGGCGGCGTTCATGGCCTTCCTCGGCACGATGATCCTGCTGCCGCTGTACCTGCAGGACCTGCGCGGGCTGTCGGCGATGCAGACCGGCGCGCTGGTCATGCCCGGGGGCATCGCGATGGGGCTGCTCGGTCCCCGGGTCGGGCACCTGTACGACCGGTTCGGCTCCCGCCCGCTGGTGATCCCCGGTTCGATCGTCATGGTCGCCGCACTGGCTGCGCTGAGCCGCGTGGGACTCGAGACGCCGTTCTGGCTGATCCTGGCCGGGCACGTCGTGCTGATGGTGAGCCTGGCCACGATCTTCACGCCGGTGTTCACGCTCGGACTGGGCGCCCTGCCGCAAGAGCTGTACTCGCACGGCAGCTCCATCCTCGGCACACTGCAGCAGGTGGCCGGGGCGATCGGCACGGCGGTGCTCGTCGTGATCCTGCAGAACCGCTCGACCAGCCTGATGGACGCCGGTGCGGCGCCCGACGTCGCGTTCGTCAACGGCCTGCAGTGGGCGTTCGTGGTCGGTGCGATCTTCGGTGTCGTCGTCGTCGGACTCTCGGTGTTCCTGCCGAACAAGGTCGATCAACCCGTCAGCGTGCACTGAGGATCGCCCCGCGGCGTGGCTGACGTCGTTGGACATCCTGTACGAGTTCGCGAACTGGGTGCATGTCAACTCCGCTCCACGTTCCGGAGCCACCGTGACTTGGCGTTGCCTGGCTCGTTTCTCGTGAGCAAAGGGGGCGTTCAGTCATGCTGCGCCCTGTCTTTATCAGGGGGAAATCCATGTTCTACCGATCTCGTCGCGCCCGCGCGGCACTTGCCGCAGCGCTCACCACCGCGCTGCTCGGCCTCGCACCCTCGGTCATCACCGGGTCAGCTCAGGCCGCCGACTCCGACACCACCTTCGCTCCGAAGCTCGTCAAGGTGGACACGCCGACCCGTGCGGACAAGAGGAAGCTCCAGACGCTGGGGCTCGACCTCACCGAGCACGCCGGCCACGACTACATCGAGGTGGTGCTGCACCGGCAGTCCGACGCAGACGCGCTCCGGGAATCCGGGCTGACGTACGACGTGCGGATCGCCAACCTTCTCGAGCGCGAGGCCCGAAACAACCAGGCCAACGCAGCGTTCGCCGCCGCAACCTCCACCTCAGCGCTTCCGTCCGGACGTGACAGCTACCGCACGCTCGCCGACTACAACAACGACATGCGGGACCTCGCCACCTCCCGACCGAACATCGCCAAGCAGTTCGATCTGCCGCACCCCTCGCTGGACGGCAAGACCGTCCACGGGATCGAGATCGGCGCCAACGTCAAGGCTCCCGAGGACGGCCGTCCCGTCTTCCTGCTGATGGGCGTGCACCATGCCCGCGAGTGGCCGTCCGGTGAGCTCGCGATGGAGTTCGCCCACGACCTGGTGAAGAACTACGGACAGAACGCGCGCATCACCGGTCTGCTCGACAAGGCCCGCGTGCTCGTGGTGCCCGTGGTCAATGTCGACGGGTTCGACCTGTCCCGCACCGATGGCGCCCTGGTCGACCTGCGCGAGTCCGACAACGGCGGCACCGTGACGATCCTCGGCACGCCCGGAAACGCGTACAAGCGGAAGAACTGCCGCACCGTCGACGGGCAGGACACCCCCGACGGCACCTGCCGGGCCTTCTCGGCCACCAGCCCCGGCGGCTACGGCATCGGCGTCGACCCCAACCGCAACTACGGCGGATTCTGGGGCGGCCCGGGTGCGTCGGCGACGTTCGCCGACCCCACCTACCGTGGCGCAGGTCCGTTCTCGGAGCCGGAGACGCAGAACATCCGTGAGCTGGTCAGCGGCCGACAGGTCACCACGTTGATCTCGAACCACACGTTCTCCAACCTGGTGCTGCGGCCCAACGGTGTGCACCCGGACACGATCGGCCCGGACGGCAACCCGGTCGGGAACGCGCCGGACGAGGATGGGTTGAAGGCGCTCGGCGCGAAGATGACCGCGGCGAACGGGTTCCGGAACATCCACGGCTGGGAGCTCTACGACACCACCGGCACCACCGAGGACTGGTCCTACAACGCCACCGGCGGCTACGGGTACACCTTCGAGATCGGCCCCGACGAGTTCCACCCGCCGTTCCCGGAGGTCGTCGACGAGTACGTCGGCGCGGGGCAGTACGCCGGCAAGGGCAACCGGGAGGCGTACCTCCTCGCCCTGGAGAACACTGTCGACACCGCGACGCACTCGGTGATCCGGGGCAACGCCCCGGCGGGAGCCACGCTGCGGCTGCGCAAGGAGTTCTCGACTCCCACCTGGGAGAGCTCGTTCACGGACAAGCTCGACACCACCATGCAGGTGGGCGCCAATGGCAAGTTCATCTGGCACATCAACCAGTCGACGCGACCGGTCGTGCAGGACAAGCTGGTGGAGATCACCGAGGACGAGCCGGTTCGCTCCCAGAGCTACACCGGTGGCCCGACCACGGTCGGCCAGGAAGTCGACCACGACTTCACGATCACCGAGACCGGAATCGATCTCCTTCAGGTCGATCTCGACTGGCCCACCCCGGACGACCTCGACCTCGAGGTCTACAAGAAGAACGCCGATGGTTCGCTGACCATGGTCGGCTCGTCGGGCAACTTCGCCAACGAGAAGGAACGTGCGGAGATCGCCGCGCCCGCACCAGGCGACTACGTGCTGCGCGTGATCAACTACGCGTCGACCACGGCGACGTACGACCTGAAGGCCACGCTGTTCGACTCGACCGTCGTGTCGTCGCATGAGGTGCCGGGGCTGATCGAGAACTGGACCCTGACGTGCGAACAGAACGGCAAGGCCCTGCAGCAGGTGCCGGTGGTCATCGACCGGGGCGAGCAGTCCAAGGTCGACCTGAGCGCCTGCATCAAGAAGGCGAAGAACGGGAACTGACCGTCCTCGGTTGATTCCTCACCACTCAGACGTCCCGGCCGGGCTGTCCCGGCCGGGCGTCTGATGTGGCCTGCCCTCGTCCGTCCACGGGCGCCGTCGGAGCGTGCCGGATCAATCACACAGTCAGCGCCACCGAGGAGCCGCCTGCATTGCTGATCAATCGGAGCGAGGCGGAACGCAATGGCACGTTGCGCTGTGATTGCTTCCGCGCTCGGGCCTTATGCCTCGATCGATGCACAGCGCCCCAGACGGGGCCAGCACGGGCAGGACCAATGCGCGGCGGCTGACGTCGGGCCCTAATGTGGCGTGATGCAGCTTGTCGTGGGAGCGGTCATCGTCGACTCCCTCGCCCGGCCGCGTGGAGTGCTTGCGGCGAGACGCACCGGGCTGGATGCATCGAACGGGCACTGGGAGTTCCCCGGCGGCAAGGTCGAGCCCGGCGAGTCGGCGGTAGCCGCTGTGGTTCGGGAGATCCAGGAGGAGCTGGACGTGACGCTCGTACTGGGCGAAGAACTCACGTCGGCCGGCGGAACCTGGCCGATCTCCGATCGACTCGAGCTGCGCCTCTTCCTGGCCGAGATCCTGACGGGCGAACCGTCTCCGGGGGAGTCGCACGACGAGGTGAGGTGGCTGAGCGCTGACGAGCTGGAGAGCGTCGACTGGCTCGACGCCGATCGCCAGGCGTTGCCGATCGTGGCCGAACGGCTTCGGTCGTAGCCTGAGGTGATGAATCCCGAGGAGATCGCGCGGCGGAGCGCGGAGGCGATGTGGGCGGGGGACCGGGCGAGTCAGTGGCTCGGGATGGAGCTGGTCGACGTCGGCCCCGGGACGGCGACACTGCGACTCGAGATCACCGCCGACATGGTCAACGGGCACGACATCGGGCACGGCGGGATCACGTTCAGCCTGGCCGACTCGGCGTTCGCGTTCGCCTGCAACTCCTACAACCGGGTCACCGTGGCTGCGGGGGCGGAGATTCGGTTCCGCAAACCGACCCGCCTCGGGGACGTGCTCGTCGCCGAGGCCACTGAGCGGAGTCGGGAGGAGCGGGACGGCGTCTACGACGTCACGGTCACCGTCGGTGGCGACGTGGTGGCCGAGTTCGTCGGACGCAGCAAGGAGATCGGCGGCGTGCTCTTCGAGCCGGCCTGACGGCCGCCGTGGATGGCACGTGCCGGACGGACGAGGATGTGCCCATGACCACTCTCACGCTCGACACCCGCCTGGCACTGCTGGCCGCCGGCATCACGCTGCTCGTCGCCATGGTGTTGGGGGCGTGGAAGTACCGCGAGATCGCGACGACGCCGGAGCACCGGGCCCACGTCTACATCGACATCGCCCACCGTGCCGCGCTGCTGTACTCGTTCGCGCTGACGACGATCGCCGGCCTCATCGAGTTCTCCGACTGGTCGGTGAACGCCCACCTCGCGGCGCTCGGCGTCCTGGTCTTCTTCTTCTGGACGGCCATCGGTTCCTACGTCGTCCACGGATTCCTCAAGGACACCGAGAACCAGGCCGCGTCATCGGACCTCGGCACCCGTGGGTATATGATCGCGCTCATCATCGGGGAGATCGGGGCGATGGGCTTTCTGCTCGTCGGCTTCATCCGCGCGCAGTTCTGACACGATCGACGCATGCGCAGCGACATCGAGATCATCAGCCACGGCGACCACCTGTCGGCGTGGCACTTCGAGGCCGAGGTCGACGACCTGACGACGCGGCGCGGCAGGCCGTGCGTCGTCATGGCGCACGGGTTCGGGTGCACCAAGGACTCCGGGCTCGAGCCGTTCGCGCAGCGCTTCGCCGAGGCGGGGGCCGACGTCGTGGTGTTCGACTACCGCGGCTTCGGCCTGTCGGAGGGGCAGCCGCGGCAGTTCATCGACCACCGCCGCCACCGCGAGGACTACCGCTCGGCCGTCGCGCACGCGCGGGCGCTGCCGGGCGTCGACCCCGACCGCATCGTGCTGTGGGGCAGCTCGTACTCCGGCGGGCACGTGATCGCGGTCGCCACCGAGGACCCGCTGATCGCGGGCGTCATCTCCCAGGGCGCGGCGATGGACGGCTTCGCCGCGGTGGCGCAGATCTGGTCGTACGCGGGGCCGCGTCAGCTGTTGCGGCTCACGGCCCATGCGCTGCTCGACGTGGTGGGCGGACTCCTGAATCGCCGCCCGCACCACATCCCGATCGTCGGCGAGCCCGAGTCGCTGGCCGCCATCACCTCCGACGACGGACTGCCGGGCTACTCCTCGATCATCGGCCCGTCGTTCATCAACTCGATGGCGGCGCGGGGGATCGTCCCCATCCTGCTCAACCGTCCGGTGACGAAGGCGCGCAAGCTGCGGATGCCGGTCCTGCTCGTCATCGCGACGCACGACTCCATCGCCCCGGTGTCGGCGGTGGAGAAGGTCGCCTCCCGCGTCCGCGGCCCCGTGCGGGTCGAGTGGTACGACGTCGGGCACTTCGACATCTACCTCGGTGACCCGTTCGAGAAGTCGGTGGCGGCTCAGGTCGAGCTCGTGCGCTCGATCTGAACGAACCACACGCGCCACATCCGTCACACGTCAATCCCGGGTCGAACAGCCCGACTGGCCTAGAATTCGAGTACTTCCCCACCACTCGGAGCATGTCGTGAAACGCATCAAGCCTTGGCAGATCTGTGCCGCCAGCCTCGTCACGCTGGTCGCCCTCGCCCCAGCATCATCGGCGGTCTCGCCCGACCCGATCGACGACTACGCCAACCAGACGCCCTACGGCCAGCCGGACGCGCGCGTGCAGGCGCCGCCGGAGGGCTACCGGATGTTCTTCCTCGAGAACGTCGGACGCCATGGGGCGCGCCCCCTCACCACCGACAGCACCGAGAGGCACGCGCTCGCAACATGGCGGCGCGCGGAGTCCGCAGGCGCCCTCACCGATCTCGGCCGAACCTTCGCCCGCGACGTCAAGGAGTTTCAGGCAGCCGAGGAGTCCATCGGCTACGGCCGGTTGACTGGGCTGGGCCGCGAGGAGTGGCAGGGCATCGGTAGCCGCCAAGCCAAGGAGTACGGCGACTTCTTCGCACGGGTCGATCGTCGTGACGAGACGATCACCTCCCTCACCACGAACGTCGAGCGCACCAAGCAGAGCGCCGAGGCGCTGCACGAGGGGCTGAGCCAGGGCGGCCTCGACCTGCGGACGGAGCTGAAGCCCCCCACCGAGGCCGACGACCTGTTGCACATCGGCAACCGCGCCTCGTCGGTCGGGCGCCAGATCACCAAGGAGATCCTGGACCGCTCGGCGATCCACGGCTACGCCGACGAGCTGCTGCGCTCGCTGTACTCCCGCGAGTTCGTCGACGGCCTGAAGGACCCGGTGGGTGCGGCCCTCGACGTCTACAAGCTGTACTCCACGGCCCCCGGCCTGGCGAAGGAGACCGACATCACCTTCGCTCGCTACGTGCCCGAGGCCACCCGCGAGCCGCTCAGCTACGCCACCGACGTCGAGACGTTCTACCAGTACGGTCCCGGCGTCGAGGGCGAGACGAACACGTACGAGAAGGCCCAACCGCTGCTCGACGACTTCTTCGCCCGGCTCGACCAGCGCATCGCCGGGTCGTCCACGGCGGTCGTGTACCGCCTGGCCCACGGCGAGACGACGATGCCGTTCGCGGCGCTCATCAAGGCACCGGGCAGCGAGAAGCAGGTACCCGAAGGCGAGCGCTTCACCCGTGGCACCAACGCGTGGCGCGGCGCGGAGGCGGGACGTCTCGGCGGCAACATCGAGTGGTCGGCATTCCGCAATGACGCCGGTCGGGTCCTGGTGACGATGCGTTACAACGAGAAGCCGGTGCCGTTCCACGACGGCTGCGCCCCCGAGTCCGACGGCAGCTACTTCTACACCGTCGACGAGCTCAAGCGCTGCCTCGGCTGAGCGTGAGGGTGTCGCAAACCCGCCCAGGGCCCTACCATTCAGGGAAACCGCTTCGCGGGGACTACTCCCATGACACCTTTCAAGCCTTGGCAGATCTGCGCCGTCGTCACTTTCACTCTGGCCGCTTTCGTCCCAGCGGCCTCGGCAGCCTCATCTGACGACTACGCCAATCAGACGCCCTACGGCAACCCCAGGGACACTGCCGTCCGCACTCCGCCGAAGGGCTACGGCCTGTTCTTCATCGAGACGGTCGGACGGCACGGCGCCCGCTCGCTGACCACCGACGGCACCGAACGAGCCGCCCTCGCCGTGTGGAACGCAGCGAAAAAGAAGAATGCGCTCACCACCGTCGGCTTGACGCTGTCGCGCGACATCAAGAGGTTCCAGGCTGCCGAGCGCAGGGTCGGCTACGGCAAGCTGAGCGGTGTCGGCCGCGCGGAGATGCGGGGCATCGGCCGACGCACCGCAGACAACTACGCGTCGTTCTTCGCCGCGGTCAAGAAGCGGAAGAACACGATCGCGACCGTCACCAGCGGGGCCACCCGCACGAATCAGAGCGCATCCGCCCTCCGGAGCGGGCTCAAGGCCGGTCTTGGCAGCAAGGTCAAGGTCGACAGCCTCTTGTCCAGGCCCACCGCGTCCAGCCAGCTGCGGATCAGCAACTCGGCCTCATCGGCAGGCCGGGCGATGACGAACCAGATCTACAACCGCCGGTCGGTCCGCGACCGTGCCAAGCACCTGCTGGCCACGTCGTACAAGCGCTCGTTCGTCGACTCGCTCAACAACCCGGTCGGCGCCGCCCTCGACCTCTACCTGCTGTACTCCACCGCGCCGGGCATGGCCAAGGAAACCCGCATCACGTTCGCCCGGTACGTGCCGGCGGTCGACCGCGAGACGATGAGCTACGCCACCGACGCCCGGACGTTCTACCGCTACGGCCCGGGCGTGGGGGGCGAGACGAGCACCTTCAAGGACGCCCGCCCACTGCTCGCGGACTTCTTCGCTCGCCTCGACCGACGCATCCGCGGCGGTTCCACGGCAGCGGTGTTCCGCGTCGGCCATGGCGAGACGACCATGCCGTTCGCCGCCCTCATCAAGGCACCGCGCAGCCAGAAGCAGACGCCGAAGGACGAGGCGTTCGGCCGCGGCACCAACCCGTGGCGCGGGGCGGTGGCGGGCAAGCTCGGGGGCAACATCGAGTGGACGGCGTTCCGCAACGCGAACCGCCGGGTCCTCGTGACGATGCGGTACAACGAGCGCCCGGTGCCGTTCCACGCCGGATGCAAGCCGTACCGGAAGGGCAGCTACTTCTACCGGGTCTCTGAGCTGAAGAGTTGTCTTGGCTGACGGGGACGAATCGGCATCGGTAGAGTGACCGCCTACGTGCGCCGACTCCCGGGAGACCCACTCAGTTGTTGAACTTCCTCGTCACCGCGGTGACCATTCTCGCCGGACTCATTCCCGGCCCCCAGGACGGCAACGGCACCGCCGCGCGCCTCTACGCCAGCGAAGCCCCCTACGGCAACGCGGCCTCCTCCAAGATCGCGGCTCCGCCGAAGGGCTACACCCTGTTCTTCGTCGAGACCATCGGCCGCCACGGTTCCCGCGCCGCCACCAGCGCCGCCGAGGAGAAGCGCGTCCTCAAGGTCTGGGGCAAGGCCGAGAAGGCCGATGCCCTCACCGAGGTGGGCACCAAGCTCAAGGGGGACATCGAGCGGTTCCAGCAGGCCGAGAAGGCCATCGGCTACGGCGAGCTGTCGAGCATCGGCAAGGCCGAGCTCGCCGGTCTCGGACGCCGCACGGCCGAGAACTACGCCGACTTCTTCCAGCGAGTGAGCGAGGACGGCGACAAGGTCTCGTTCGTGTCGTCTCCGGTCAATCGAACCAAGGAGAGCGCCGCGGCGATGAAGGGCGCGATCGCGAAGGCGTTCCCCGATCTCGCGTTCAGCAAGGACGCGGTGTCCGAACGCACCCTCGTCATCAAGGCCGGCGCCTCGGCCTTGGGCCAGGACCACATCCGCAGACTCAAGCAGGAGCCCGACCTCATCCTTGCGGCCCACAACGTGCTGGCCAACATCTTCAGCCCCGAGTTCGTGGCCACGCTGAAGAACCCGGTCAAGGTGGCACTCGACCTCTACCAGGTGTTCCAGCGTGCTCCGAGTCTCATCGCCGAGACCAACGTGACGTTCGAGCAGTACGTCGACGCGGCCGACGCCGAGATCCTCGGCCACGAGCAGACCGGCGAGAAGTTCTACCGCTACGGCCCGGGCATCCGCGGTGAGGACAGCTCCTTCCGCGGCGCCAAGCCGCTGCTCGACGACTTCATGAAGCGACTGAACGCCCGCGTCGACGGCGGCAAGACTGCGGCCGTCTTCCGGGTCGGCCATGGCGAGACGATGATGCCGTTCACCGCGCTCACCCAGCTGCGCAGCGCCAACGAGCAGGAGCCGAAGGGCGGGCTCTACAAGTACGACCTCAACCCGTTCCGCGGCTGGAAGTCCGGTCTGACTGCCGGGAGCATCGAGTGGGCCGCGTACCGGAACAAGGGCGGCAAGGTCCTGTTGACCCTGCGCTTCAACGAGGAACCGTCGCGGTTCAGCAAGGCCTGCAAGCCCATCGAAGCCAACAGTCCCTTCTACACGCTCGCTGAGATCAGGAGCTGCATCAACGATCCCGGCGGCCTCGTGTGACCGCACGACCCGGGACCACCCGACGGTGCTGAGGGCGGCGCTCGGTGCGGTGCTGGCAGCGGTCGTCCTCACGGGCTGCACGACATCCACCGAGGAGGTCAGCACCTTCCCCGGCGAGTCCTGGGAGCGAGTCGACCCGGCCGAGGCGGGCTTCGACGGCAATGCATTGGACGCCATCGGCCAACGCCTGAGCCGGGCGAACACGTCGTGCTTCCTCGTCAGCCGGCGTGGAAAGATCGTGCATGAGACTTACGCTCCGGGTGTGGACCCGGACACGCCGGGTGCGACGTTTTCCATCACCAAGTCGGTCACCTCGATCCTGGTCGGGATGGCCGTCGACGACGGCGACCTCGACCTCGACGACCTCGCCGCCGACTACATCCCCCAGTGGCGCGGAACGCCCTCGGAGCAGGTGACGGTGCGCCACCTGCTCTCGAACACCTCCGGGCGGCACTGGGACGACGTGACGGACTACCAGAAGATGGTGTTCGGGGTCGGTGACAAGACGGCACTGTCGATCGGTCTCGGGCAGGACGCCGAACCGGGCGCCGAGTGGGTGTACAACAACTCCGCGATCCAGGCGTTGCAGGTCGTGCTCAAGGTCGCCACGGGGGTCGAGCCGGCCGACTACGCGCAGCAGCGACTGTTCGGCCCGCTCGGCATGGACGACACGACCTGGGACCGCGACGTCGCCGGGCACACCACCATGTACGCGGGCATCAACTCCACCTGCCGGGACCTGGCCCGTTTCGGTCATCTGGTGCTCCGCCACGGCTCGTGGAAGAACCAGCAGATCGTCCCCGCTGACTACGTCGACGAGGCAACCGCCCGGGCGTCGTCGAAGCTCAACACCGCCTACGGCTTGCTGTGGTGGATCAACCGCAAGGGGCGCGCGGTGGGCGCCGCCACGGCCCTCGGTGGCGGTGAGGAGGCAGCGAAGGCCGGCCGCCTTGCGCCTCACGCACCGGCCAACGCCATCTGGGCGCTGGGCGCGGGCCGCCAGCTCGTCGGGGTCCTGCCCAGCGAGGCGATCGTCGCGGTGCGTCTCGGCACGGAACCGGACGACGCCCAGACTGCGACACCCGACACGCTCACCCGAAGCATCCTCGCCGCCATGCGCTGAGCTGCGGCTACTTGCGCAGCCGCACCAGCTGCGCCAGCTCGGTGTCGGAGAGCTCGGTGAGTGCGCCTTCGCCGGCGTTCACGACGGCGTCGGCCAGCGTGCGCTTGGACGTGATGAGCTCGGCGATCGACTCCTCGATCGTGCCCTCGCTGATCAGCCGGTGCACCTGGACGGGCTTGGTCTGGCCGATGCGGTGAGCGCGGTCGGTGGCCTGGTCCTCGACGGCTGGGTTCCACCAGCGGTCGTAGTGGATGACGTGGTCGGCGCGGGTGAGGTTGAGCCCGGTGCCGGCGGCCTTGAGCGAGAGCACGAAGACGGGGACGTCGCCGTTCTGGAAGTTCGTGACCATGTCCTCGCGGGTCCGGATGTGCGTGCCGCCGTGCAGGAACTGGTTGTCGACGTGCCGTTCCCGCAGGTGCCGGGCGAGCAGGTGGCCCATCTTGGCGTACTGCGTGAACAGCAGGACGCCGCCGTCCTCGGCGACGATCTCGTCGACCAGCTCGTCGAGGATGCCGAGCTTTCCGGACCGGCCGGCCAGCCGGCCGTCGGGTTGACGGAGGAACTGGGCCGGGTGGTTGCAGATCTGCTTGAGCTGGGTGAGGAGCTTGACCACCAGGCCGCGACGCTGCATGCCGTGGGACGCCTCGATCTCGGCCAGCGTCTCGCGCACCACTGCCTCGTAGAGACCGACCTGCTCGCGGGTCAGGTTGACGCTGTAGTCGGTCTCGGTCTTCGGCGGCAGCTCCGGGGCGATGCCCGGATCGCTCTTGCGGCGGCGCAGCACGAACGGACGGATGAGAAGGGCGAGGTCGGCGGCGCGGCCGGTGTCGCGGCGCGACTCGATGGGTCGCGACCACCGGCGCCGGAAGTCGTCGTACGACCCGAGCAGGCCCGGAGTGGTCCAGTCGACGATGGCCCACAGCTCGGCGAGGTTGTTCTCGACCGGCGTACCGGTGAGGGCGAGCTTCGCGGCGCCGGGGATGGTGCGCAGCGCTCGCGCGGCGCCGGCCCGGACGTTCTTGACGTTCTGCGCCTCGTCGGCCACGACCAGACCCCAGCCGGGTTCGTGGGCGGCGAGCTTGGCGGCATCGCGACGCATGGTGGCGTAGGTGGTGACGACGAAACCGCGCGTGACTCCCTCGAGCGACCGCGTGGGTCCGTGATAGCGACGGACGTCCGAGCTTGGAGCGAAACGATGGATCTCGCGCTCCCAGTTGCCGAGCACCGACGCCGGGCAGACGACGAGCGTGGGGGAGTCGAGGCCCAGGTCGACGCGGTGCAGGTGCAGCGCGATGAGCATGACCGTCTTGCCGAGGCCCATGTCGTCGGCGAGCACTCCGCCGAGACCGAGCTCGACGAGCTGGGCCATCCAGCGCAGGCCGTCGAGCTGGTAGTCGCGCAGGGTCCCGTCGAGTCGCTCGGACTGGTGGATGGTGACCCGCTCGCCGCGTCCGGCGAGGCGGATCCGCAGGTCGTCGAGCCAGCCGACGGTCTCGACGTGGGTGACCACGCCGTCGACGTCGACGGTTCCGGTGATGGTGGCGCGGAGCGCCTCGATCGCCGTCAGGTTCCGGCTGGGACGCTCCAGCACGTGCCGCAGCCGGCTCGGGTCGACGAACACCCACTGGTCGCGGAGCCGGAGCAACCCGTGCTGGGACCGCGCCAGCTCATCCATCTCCGCCTCGGTGAGGGTCTCGTCGCCGATGGCGAGACGCCAGTCGAACCGGAACAGGTGGTGGCGCGAGAACGCGCTCGGGCGGTCGTGGGCAGGCGTGTCGACGCGCTGCACCGTGCCGTGGGTGTCGATGCTTCGCACGAGGTCGGCGGGCCACTCGGTCTCGATCCGCTGGGCCAGCAGGAGGGTGGTGACCCGGGGCGACCCGAGCTGGGACAGCTCCTCGGCGGTGACCTCCACCCGGCCCGGTTCCGGCTGGGCGAGGATGCGGTCCAGCGGCGACCACGCCGATTCGGCGTTGAGCAGCATCGTGCGGACGGCGTTGCGGGACCCGGGACCGAAGTGATGGTCTTCGCGAGCCCACAGGTCCGCCGCGTCGGCTGCGCCCCATGCAGCGTCGGTGGGTCGGACCCGCAACGTCACGTCGGCGACGGGGCCATCGGCGACATCGTCGTCCAGGGCCCGGAACCGCACGACCAGACGCCCACTGAACGGGCGACGCTTGCGCGGTTCGGCCTCGACGATCGGAGGGGCGTCGTCGTCGCGTCGCCCCTGCGGGATGGACGCCACGGCCGGCGCATCGACGGCAAGGGCCTCGAGGAACGCCTTCACCTTCGCCTGGGCCACGGCGGGATCGGGGTCCACGCCCTGCGAGGCGTCCTGAAGTCGGCTGCGTTCGGAATGCTCAAGCGAGGCGAGGTTTCCGCGGGCCATGATGCGCAGCGCCAGGATCGCCGGCGTCGCCCACGCCCGTGCCGTCGGATCGGCGTTCATGATGCGGATGCCCTGGCTCAGCGGGCCGATGGCCTCGCTCGCGGTGGCGCGGTGCTCGCCGTCGGAGGTGAAGAACACGAACCGCGACTCGGCGGGGGAGTCGCCCACCTCGAAGTCGATCGGACCCCGCAGCATCAAGCGAAGGTCCGTCTGGGTGGGCATCCTTCCATTGTCCCGCGCTGACCCAACAGGACGAAATCGGCGAGGGTGCCGCGTTCGCAGAGCACTGGGCAGCGCGGCCATGCGGGCGGCAGAGTAGACGCATGGAAACGACGCCGGAACGAATCAGCGAGCTGCCCGAAGGGTCGATCTTCGTGTTCGGCAGCAACGAGTCCGGGGCACACGGCGGGGGAGCCGCCCGGGTCGCGCTGGACAACTTCGGAGCCATCTGGGGGCAGGGCGAAGGCCTGCAGGGCCAGAGCTACGGCTTGCCCACCATGGAGGGGCTCGACGCCCTGCGCGGCGCGGCCCAGCGCTTCATCGACTTCGCCGAGCGGCACCCGGAGCTGCGCTTCTATCTGACGAAGGTCGGCTGTGGGATCGCCGGGCACCCGGAGGACGTCGTCGCGCCGCTGTTCGCGGCGGCTCCCGACAACGTCGTCCGGCCACCCGGGTGGTGAGGAGGAGCGTCAGCCGGTCTGGCTGGTGGACTCCTGGTCGGCGATCTGGCGCCGCACGTCGTCCATGTCCAGGTCCTTGACGGCCTGGATGACCTGCTCCAGCGCGGGCGCCGGAAGGGCACCGGCCTGGTTGAAGACCAGGACACCGTCACGGAACGCCATCAGCGTCGGGATCGACGTGATCTGGGCCGCTGAGGCCAGCTCCTGCTGCGCCTCGGTGTCGATCTTGCCGAAGGTCACGTCATCGTGCTCGGTGCTCGCGGCATCGTAGATGGGCCCGAATTGGACACACGGACCGCACCACGAAGCCCACCAGTCGACGAGGGTGATGCCCTCGGCGGAGACGGTGCTCTCGAAGGTGTCCGCGGTCAGCTCGACCGTGCTCATGATGGCCTTTCATTCGACATCAGGTGTACATGTGTCATAACGAGCACCATGGCCGCAACATTCCACGACGTCCACTCGAATGCCGTTCGCACTGGTCGTGGTTGGGTCGTGCGGGCATGATCGAGCCATGGTCGACCGGCGCACCTTCCTCTCCGGCCTGGCCGGTGTGGGCGCCGTCACCCTGATCGGCTGCAGCAGCGACGACCAGAAGCCCACCGCCCAGCGGACCTCTCCGCCGAGCTCGGACCCGCCGAGCGGTGGTCTCGACCCCACCGTGGTCGACACCGTCGCCGACGGTCTCAACGTGCCGTGGGGCATCGCCTTCCTGCCGAACGGTGACGCGCTCGTCGCCCAGCGCGACGCCGGCTCGATCGTCCGCGTCGGCGCCGACGGTGAGGTCAGCGACATCGGCGACGTGCGCGGCTCCGTCGGCCGGGCCGGGGGAGAGGGCGGCCTGCTCGGCCTGGCGATCGACCCCGAGGACGAGAACGCCCTGTATGCCTATGTCACCACCGCGCAGGACGACCGCATCGTCCGGATCGAGCTCGACGGCGGTCGCCTCGGCAGCTCGAGCCCGATCCTCACCGGCATCCCGGTCGGCGGGCGGCATCACGGCGGCCGGCTGCTGTTCGATGACGAGGGCCACCTGTTCGTCGGCACCGGGGAGGCCGGAAACCCGCCCGAGTCACAGAAGAAGGGCTCGCTGGGCGGCAAGATCCTGCGGATCGACCGCGACGGCAAGGCCTCGGCCGGCAACCCGTTCGGCAACCGCACGTGGTCGTACGGGCACCGCAACGTCGAGGGCCTCGCCTTCGATGCCGACGGCCGCCTGTGGGCCACGGAGTTCGGCGAGTCGCGCTTCGACGAGCTGAACCTCATCGAGAAGGGTGGCAACTACGGCTGGCCGCGGTTCGAGGGCGCCTCCGACGAGGCCGGCTTCGTGACCCCGAAGGTCACCTGGGCCACGAGCGACTGCTCGCCGTCCGGACTGGCCATCACCCGTTCCACCGCGTTCGTCGCCGCACTTCGGGGCACGTGCCTCTTCGAGGTTCCCCTCGACGGCACCGACGCGGGCGAGCCGCGGGCCCTGTTCCGCGGCGAGTACGGGCGCATCCGCACCGTCGTCGTCGCCCCGGACGACAGCCTCTGGGTCACCACCAGCAACACCGACGGTCGCGGCGATCCGGGTGCCAAGGACGACCGCATCCTTCGCGTCACGCTCTGATGTGACCTGCGCAGAAACCTACTGGTGGGTATCGGTGGTTTCGCCGAGAACATGAGACTAGCCTCAAGTTAGTCAGTTTCCCGTTCGACAACCAGCGGTCGGTTTCATTGCCGATACTGACGAGAGGAGCGCACGGATGGACGAGACCACGTTCGAGTACGAGGTCGCCCAGCTCATGGAGGTATCGAGGCTCTTCCCGGCCCGCCGTCGCAATGCGACTGCGGCCCATCTCGATGTCGACGTCAGCTACCTGCGGACCGCGTCGAGCGTTGAGTTCGGTCGACACGCCTGGGACGAGGGCGGGCATTCCTGACGGATTGTTGGTTTCTCCCTCACACACGAACGCCCACCGTCGAAAGACGGTGGGCGTTCCTGTCGGAGGGCTTCACTCAGTGCTTGAAGGCGTCCTTGGCATCTGAGGCGGCGTCCTTGACGTGCTCGCCGGCGTTCTTGAGGTCGGCCTCGGACTGATCGACCTGTCCCTCGGCCTTCATCTCGTCATCGTTCGTGGCGTCGCCGAACTTCTCCTTGGCGGCGCCGGTGATCTTGTCGGCAGTGTTCTTGATCTTGTCGTCCAGACCCATGGATCCTCCTGTGGTTCGAGATCCGCCTGAAGCGGCTATGACTCCTGTCTACCGGCTGGCCGTGAGGGCACAACCTGGAGAGGCTGTCTGCGGTGGTGACTCCTGCCACACCGCCCCGAGTCCGACGAAACCGAGTCCGGACGAACGAAGGCCCCGGGAGCCATGCTCCCGGGGCCTTCGCCTGAGCTCTGGCGAGCTCGTTGTCCTCAGAGGGGACGGATGTTCGCAGCCTGCAGGCCCTTCTGGCCCTGCTCGACGTCGAACTCGACCTTCTGGTTCTCGTTCAGCGTCTTGTAGCCGCTGGACTGAATCGCGCTGAAGTGTGCGAACACATCTTCACTGCCGTCGTCGGGGGCGATGAATCCAAAGCCCTTGTCGGCGTTGAACCACTTGACGGTTCCTGTTGCCATTACTTACTCCTTCGAGTCGTGCACGTCCGCGACTGTCGCAAACGTTCGTGCGTCGTTCACCCGAAAGGAACACAAGCCCCGCAATGGAAACGAGATGTCAAACGGCCAAACTCACAACAGGGTCAAGCGTAGGGCACGATCGGCGAACTGACGACACCGGACACACCCGGCGCGCCACCTGCCGCCCGAGATGGTGCGCATCTGGTCCCAAGGAACTAGCCCATTAGAACTATTCGCGGGGAAAGTCAAGACTGCAGTTCCCACGGGAAAGTCCCTACATTGAGCGGCGGTGTGGTCTGCGTCCACGAGGCGAGGCCGTGCCGGCCGGGCAGTCGTCCGGTCCACCATCAGAGGGATCCTCGAGGGGGAACTAGTGAAGCGTGTCACCACGGGCCTTGTCGGCCTCGGGCTCGCGGTATCGCTGGGCGCGTTCGCGTTGCCGAGCAGTGCCCTGCCCACACCGAACGTGTCAGGTCCGGACCGGGTCGACGTCAGCCAGGACGATCTGCCCAACCCGCTGGCCACCAAGCGGCAGGCCATGCGCGACTCGGCCATCACGTCCGTGCTGGAGGGTGACGCCAAGCCGGTCACCAAGAACGGCACCACCGTCGTCAAGGTCGGCAAGGGACACACGCCGGCCGACGCCGCGGCGCTGGCCAACAAGAAGGCGACCGCCAAGCAGCGCAAGGCAGCCAGCGACAGCACGCAGAAGGATCAGTACGTCGAGCTCAGGCAGGAGCGCTCCGACAAGATCTTCGTGATCCTCACGGAGTTCGGCAACCAGCGTCATCCGGACTTCCCCGACGAGGACACCGACCCGAGCACGCCGGGGCCGACCACCTTCGAGGGCCCGCTGCACAACAAGATCCCCGAGCCCGACCGCACCAAGGACAACACCACGGTCTGGCAGCCCGACTACAACCGCAGCCACTACCAGGACCTCTACTTCGGCAAGGGCGGCGGCGCCGAGTCGGTCAAGACCTACTACGAGAAGCAGTCGTCCGGCCGCTACACGGTCGACGGCACCGTCTCCGACTGGGTCAAGGTCCCCTACAACGAGGCCCGGTACGGACGCGAGGACGCGACGGTCTGGAACCTGATCCAGGATGCCCTCGAGTCGTGGGTCGCCGACCAGAAGGCGGCCGGCAAGTCCGACGCCCAGATCAAGGCGGCCATCGACGAGTACGACCACTACGACCGCTACGACTTCGACGGCGACGGCGACTTCAACGAGCCCGACGGCTACATCGACCACTTCCAGATCGTGCACGCCGGCGGCGACGAGGCCGACGGCGATCCGCAGCAGGGTGAGGACGCCATCTGGTCGCACCGTTGGTACGCCTTCTACACCGATCAGGGACTCACCGGTCCGGAGCAGAACAAGCTCGGCGGCACCCAGGTCGGCGCCACCGGCATCTGGGTCGGCGACTACACGATCCAGCCGGAGAACGGTGGCCTGTCGGTCTTCGCGCACGAGTACGGCCACGACCTCGGCCTGCCCGACGACTACGACACCTCAGGCGGCGGCGACAACAACAGCGAGTACTGGACGCTGATGGCCCAGAGCCGGCTCAACGGCAAGGACGAGCCGCTCGGCACCCGACCCGGTGACCTCGGTGCGTGGAACAAGCTGCAGCTCGGCTGGCTCGACTACGAGGCGATCCAGGCGGGCTCGAAGCGGACGCTCGACATGGGTCCGCAGGAGTACAACACCGCCAAGGCACAAGGCGCGGTCGTCGTGCTGCCGAAGAAGAACGTCACGATCGACAACGGCGCTCCGGCATCGGGCAGCAAGCAGTTCTGGTCGGGCAGCGCTGACGACCTCAACAACTCGATGTCGACCGATCTCGACCTCACCGGCGCGTCCGACGCGACGTTGACCGCCAAGGTTCGCTACTCGATCGAAGCGGGCTACGACTACGCCTACCTCCAGGTCTCCGACGACGGTGGCTCCACCTGGACGGCTCTCGACGGCACCCTCGACGGCCAGCCGATGGAGAAGGACGCCTCGGGCACGCCGACGTTCTCCGGGGAGCACCCGGAGTGGGGCGACCTCGAGGTGCCGATGTCCTCGGTGGCCGGCAAGGACGTGACGTTCCGCGCCCTGTACCGCACCGACGGTGGCGTGGCCGAGCAGGGACTGTTCCTCGACGACCTCAAGGTCGTGGCCGACGGCACGACCGTGCTCGACGACGGCGCAGAGGATGGTGGGGCCGCCTGGACGTTCAACGGCTTCAGCATCGTCGGAGCCACGACGGACCAGGCGTACGGCAACTACTACATCGCCGGGCACCGCTCGTACGTCAGCTACGACAAGTACCTCCAGACCGGTCCGTACAACTTCGGGTTCGCGAACACCAAGCCCGACTTCGTGGAGCACTACAAGTACGGTCACGGCCTGCTGATCTCGTACTGGGACACCTCCCAGGCCGACAACAACACCAGCAGGCACCCGGGCATGGGCCGCAACCTGATCATCGACGCCAACCCGGCGCCGATCATCAACATCGCGACCGGTTCACCGTGGCGGGCACGCATCCAGATGTACGACGCGCCGTTCTCGCTGCACAAAGCCGACTCGATGACGCTGCACACCAACGGCCAGCCGAGCTACATCCGCGGGCAGGAGGCCCAGCCGGTGTTCAAGGACACCGAGAAGTACTGGTACTCCCAGCTGCCGAACCACGGCGTGAAGCTGCCCGGGGTCGGCGTGAAGATCAAGGTGCTGGAGGAAGACGGCACCTCCATGAAGGTCAGGTTCAACTGACGACCTGACCCGGTTCGGGGCGGGGGCGCGCATCAGGGGGGTGCCGCCTCCGTCCTCCGGCCGGTGTCAGCGGAGCGGGTGAACGGTCATCCGACGTCGTAGTCGATGACCAGAGGCGCGTGGTCGGACCAGCGCTCGGCCCAGCTCGGCGCCCGGTCGACCGAGGCCGACGTCGCCGTGGCGGCGAGCTCCGGGGTGGCCAGCTGGTAGTCGATGCGCCAGCCGGTGTCGGTGTCGAACGCCTTGCCGCGCATCGACCACCACGTGTACGGCCCCGGCACATCGCCGCTCAGGGCGCGATGGACGTCGACCCAGCCTGCCTCGTCGGAGGCGCGGTCGAGGTACGCCCGTTCCGCCGGCAGGAAGCCGGCCTTCCCGACGTTGCCCTTCCAGTTCTTGATGTCGTTCTCGGTGTGGCCGACGTTGAGGTCGCCGGTGATGATGCCGTGCGCGCCGCTGGCCCTGATGTCGCGCATGCGGGCGACCATCTGGTCGAGGAAGCGCATCTTGTCGTCCTGCTTGGGGGTGCCGACGCCGCCGGAGTGCACGTAGACCGAGGCGACGGTGAGCAGCGAACCGTCGGGCAGCGCGATGTCGGCCTCCACCCAGCGCCCGGTGTCGTCGAAATAGGGGTCGCCGCAGCTGGGGCGGACCTCCTTGGGCTCGGTGCGACTCAGCACGGCCACTCCGGCGCGGCCCTTGGCGGCCGACTCGGTGTGCGCGACGTGGTAGCCGGAGTCCTCGAGCACCTGTCGGGCGACCTCGTCGGGAGCCCGAACCTCCTGCAGGGTCACGACGTCGCAGTCGCGATCGGCGAGCCAGGCCTCCATCCCCTTGCGGTACGCGGCGCGGACCCCGTTGACGTTGATCGTGGCGAGGCGAAGCATGCGCGCCAGCCTACGACCGGTCCCTCAGGCGATGGCGACGACCGCGGCGAGCACCGCGAGCGCGGGGATGGTGCCCTGCGTGGCGGCGGCGCGAGCGTACCCGGCCCCGGTCGAGAGCAGCACCAGCGACGCGGCGGCCATGCTCGCGCAGGCGGCGATGACCAGTGCCCACCCCGCGTCGTCACGGTCGACGACGACCAGCACGATGCCGACGATCGCCACGACCGCGAGGAACAGGTTGTAGTAGCCCTGGTTGTAGGCCATCGGCGCCGTGGTGTCGGCGTCGGCCTGCGAGTCGAGCCCGAACCGCTTCCACGTGGCGGGCTGCCGCCAGGTGAGGGACTCCATCGTCCAGATGAACACGTGCAGGGCTGCGGCGATGCCGGCGAGGACGAGGGCGACTGCGGTCATGGCCGCAGCCTAGACCCGTGACGCCGTTCCGCGGTCAGGGTTGGATCTCGGTGGCCGGATCGCCGCCGATGCGCTCGCCGGTCTCCAGCGAGCCGATGCGGTCGAGGTCGTCGGCGTCGAGGTGGAAGTCGAAGACGTCGAGGTTGCTGCGGAACCGTTCTGGCGTCGCCGACTTGGGGATGGGGGCGGCGCCGACGTCGAGGTGCCAGCGCAGCACGACCTGGGCCGGGGTGCGGCCGTGCTTGTCGGCGATCTCGGTGATCTCCGGTCGTTCGAGCAGGTCGGAGCCGCGGCCCAGCGGAGTCCAGCTCTGCGTCACCGTGCCGTGCCGGGCGTCGGCGGCACGTTGCTCTGCCTGCGGTAGGAACGGGTGAAGCTCGACCTGGTTCACCGCGGGCGCGACGTCGGTCTCGGCCACGATGCGGTCGAGATGCTCCGGCAGGAAGTTCGAGACGCCGATCGACGTCACGGCGCCCTCCTCCCGCAGGCGGATGAGCGCTCGCCACGTCTCGACGTACTTGTCGATCGCCGGCTGCGGCCAGTGGATGAGGAACAGGTCGAGCCGATCCAGCCCGAGCCGGCCGAGCGAGCCCTCGAACGAGCGGAGGGCCTCGTCGTACCCCTGGTCGGCACCGGGGAGCTTGCTGGTGATGAACAGCTCGTCTCGGGGCATGCCCGACGCCCGGACGCCCGCGCCGACCTCGGCCTCGTTGTCGTAGCGCGTGGCCGTGTCGAGCAGCCGGTAGCCGGCGTCGATGGCCGCGACGAACAGCTCCGGCGCGTTCGGGCCCTCGATCGTGTAGGTGCCGAAGCCGAGGGCCGGCATCTGGTGGCCGTCGTTCAGGTCGAGCAGTGGAGCGGTCATGCCTCCACGCTACGACGCGTGGTCAGCTGACGCTCGCCGCGACCGCGCGCCCGCCCGCCGATGCCTGCATGCGGCGTCTACGGCGATGTGGGGTCGTGACGTGCGACGCAGATGTCGGTAGGTTCGAACCGCACAATTTTTTCTAGGGGGAACCATCCATGGCTGATGACATCAGCGCAATGAACCGCCACCAGCAGGGCGTCCTGCTCGCCGGTGCGGCAGCAACCATCCTGTCGTTCTTTCCCGGATTCATCCGGGTGACGTTCGAGGGCAACGGGTTCGACGTGTCGACCAATGCGTGGACCGGGTCCGCGACGATCGGCATGCTGCTCATCCTGGGAGCCACGATGGTCGTCGGCTTCAAGGCACTCAACGACGCCGCCCTGCCGGGCGCGGTGCCGTGGTACCTGGTCGCGGTCGTCGCCGCGGTGCTCGGCACGCTGCTGGTGATCGTGCGGGCGCTCACCGCCGGCACCTCGGCGCCCGGCGCCCACGTCGGGCCCGGATGGTCCGGCTGGCTTCTCATCGTCATGGCGGTCGTGCTGACGGTGTTCGCCGTCCTGACGTTCCGCGACTCCGACGAGAAGCTGCTCGTCACCTGATGGGGCAAGCGGGCTGCAACGGCAGCCTTCATTCGCCGGCTCGCCGCTCGTCCACTGCGTTGATAGCGTGCGGTGAATGAATCTCGCTGACTCCGCTGACAGCACCTTCACCCGGGTTCTCGGGCGCTGGGACGTCCTGGCGGTCGCCTTCGGCGCGATGATCGGCTTCGGCTGGATCGTCTTGACCGGTGGCTTCCTCCAGGACGCCGGAAGCTTCGGATCAGCTCTCGCCTTCGTGATCGGCGCCGTCATCATGGCGCTGGTGGGGTTGACCTACGCGGAACTGGTCTCCGCGATGCCCCAGGCCGGCGGCGAGCACAACTACGTGCTGCGGGGGCTTGGCTCGCGCTCGGCTTTCGTGTGCTCGTGGAGCCTGGTGCTCGGCTATGTCTCGGTGGTGGCGTTCGAGGCGGTGGCGCTGCCCCAGACCGTCCTGTTCCTCGCGCCGGACATGCTCGCGGGGGAGCTGTGGAGGGTTGCCGACTACGACGTGTACGCCTCCTGGGTGGCGGTCGGGGTGCTCGGCGCCGTGGTGATCACCGGGCTGAACTACGTAGGCGTCCGGCCCGCCGCCGTCTTCCAGACGTTCGCGGTGGCCTTTCTCCTCGTCGTGGGTGCGTTGCTGCTGTTCGGCTCGTTCGTCGGCGGGGAGACCGACAACCTGCAGCCCCTGTTCAACGGTGGCGTCGGGGGCGTCATCGCGGTCCTGGTCGCCGTGCCGTTCCTGTTCGTGGGTTTCGACGTGATCCCGCAGTCGGCGGAGGAGATCAACCTCCCGTTCAAGCAGATCGGCAAGCTCGTGGTCGTCGCGGTGCTCGGCGCAGGCGCCTTCTACGCGATGGTGATGCTCACGGTCGGGGCGTCGCTGCCGGTGGACTCGCTGGCCGAGTCCGACCTCGCCGCGGCCGATGGGATGGCGGCCTTGTGGAGCAGCGAGACGATGGGCAACGTCCTGGTGGTCGGCGGTATCGCCGGCATCCTGACCAGCTGGAACGGCTTCATGATCGGCGCGACCCGGCTGCTGTACGCGATGTCCAGCTCCGGGATGCTGCCGAGCTGGTTCGGCAAGCTGCACCCGACCTACCGCACCCCCACCAACGCGATCCTGTTCATCGGCGGACTCTCCATCCTGGCGCCCCTCTTCGGCCGTCAGATGCTGGTCTGGCTGGTCGATGCGGGTGGGTTCGTGATCGTCGTCGCCTTCTTCTTCGTCACCGTCACGTTCGTCGTCCTTCGTTCCCGAGAGCCCGAGATGGAGCGTCCCTTCCGGGTTCTCGGCGGCTCGGGCGTCGGAGTGGCTGCCGCCGTGCTCACCTTCGTGCTGGGCATCCTGTTCATGCCGGGGATGCCAGCCGCACTCGTCTGGCCGTACGAATGGCTCATCCTGATCGCGTGGTGGGGCGTCGGTGCGGTGCTCGTGCTCCGGCTGCCGCGGATCGGACCAGGTCCCGATGCCGAGCACGAGCTCGTCGCGGCCTGCCGGACGCGACGATCTCGCGGCTGAGCGAGCCCTGCCCGGGTCGCGCGTGCGGAATCCGATGCCTGCCGCGCACACCGTCCTGGTCGGACCGGATGGTGCTCAGGCGGTGAACGGAGGGCGGTCGTCGAGTCGCACCGACCGGCGGCCGGCCCACCGCCACACCCGTGCGGTGACGTCGCGGTCGTCGTCGGTGATGAGGTTGCCCATCACGCGCAGCGCGATCGTCATCAGCCGGTGCGAGCGCATGCCGAGCGGGCCCACCGTGGGCAGCAGGCCGGGGATGGTGATCAGCCCGGCCAGTCGACGGGCGATGGAGAACGACTCCCCGTAGTGCGTGGTGAGCAGGTGTGGCCAGGCGTCCTGGAGGTCGTAGGTGGAGTCGAGCAGCTCGGCACCGACGCGGCCGGTCTCGAGCCCGTAGTCGATGCCTTCGCCGTTCAGCGGGTTGACGCAGCCGGCGGCGTCGCCGACGAGAATCCAGTTCGGTCCGGCGACACCGGAAACCGCACCACCCATCGGCAGGAGCGCCGAGGTCGGGAGCCGCAGGTCCGGGCCGAGCGCCCACTCGTCGCGCCGGAGGTCGGCGTAGTACTCCATCAATGGACGGATCTGCAGGTCGGCGGGCCGCTTGGACGTGGCGAGCGCCCCGACGCCGAGGTTCACCTCGCCGTCGGCGAGAGGGAAGATCCACCCGTAGCCGGGCAGCAGCTCGTCGTCCTGGCCGCGGAGCTCCAGGTGTGAGGAGATCCACGGGTCGTCGCTGCGTCCGGACTTCACGTACGAGCGCCCCGCCACCCCGTAGGCGGTGTCGCGGTGCCACTCGCGTCCGAGCACGCGCCCGAGCGGGGAGCGGACGCCGTCGGCGACGACGAGCCGGTCGCAGGCGACGGTGTGCAGCTGCTTGTCGGTGCCGACCCGGAAGGTGACGCTGGTGACGCGGCCGCTGGGGTCGCGCTCGGCGTCGACGGCGCGGGCGTGCTCGAACGGCACCGCGCCCTCGTCGAGGGCCACCTGACGGATGCGGTCGTCGAGGATGGTGCGGGGAACGGCCGACCCGTGGTCGGGCAGCGAGCCGCCGGGCCAGGGCAGGAGCAGCTCCTGACCGAAGCCGGCCGCACGCAAGCCGCGGTTGGTGCCGTACTGACGGACCCAGGGGCCGAGGCCGAGCCGGTCGAGCTCGGCGATCGCCCGGGGCGTGAGCCCGTCGCCGCAGGTCTTGTCGCGGGGGAACGTGGCGGCGTCGGCGAGCACGACGTCGGAACCGAGCCGGGCCGCCCAGGCAGCCGCGGACGCGCCGGCCGGTCCGGCGCCGACGACGAGGACGTCGGTGCGGGTCGGCAGGCTCATGCGGCAATTCTTCCACCCCGATCCCCATGGTTGGATGTGGGCCATGAGCGCTCAGCCGTTGCCTGCACCGGAGCGCCGGCGAGCAGTCCACTATGCGTCCCGCGGCTCGTCCTACTTCGACCTCATCCTGGCCGCGTTCTGCGTCGTGCTGGTCGTCTCGAACATCGCGGCCACGAAGGGCATCGAGCTCGGGTCGTGGGATTGGTCGCTCGGCTCGGTGCAGATCAGCCCGATCGTCACCGACGGGGGAGCCTTCCTGTTCCCGCTGGCCTACATCCTCGGCGACGTCATCTCCGAGGTGTACGGCTTCCGCGCCGCTCGCCGCGCGATCTACGCCGGGTTCGCGATGGCCGTGGTCGCGGCCGTCACGTTCCTCGTCGTCGAGCACGCTCCGGCCGCCTCGTTCTACGAGAACCAGCAGGCCTTCGAGAGCGTCCTGGGTTTCGTGCCGCAGATCGTCATCGCCTCGCTGGCCGGCTACGTCACCGGGCAGATCCTCAACTCCTACGTGCTGGTGAAGATGAAGGCCCGCTCGGCCGAGCCACACCTGTGGGCGCGGCTGGCCGGGTCCACCGGCGTCGGCGAGATGGCCGACACCTTGATCTTCTGCGCCATCGCCGCGTCCGCCATCGGCATCACCACCATGAGCCAGTTCTGGAACTACTTCGTGGTCGGCTACGTGTACAAGGTGGCGGTCGAGCTGGTGGTCATGCCGCTCACGGTCGTCGTCATCGGCTGGCTCAAGCGGCACGAGCCCACGTACTGGAACGTCTCGGGTCAGACCGAGTAGGCCCCGAGGAACTCGGTCTTCATCGCGGCGAAGTCGCCGGCGTCGATGGCCGCCCGCATGTCGTCGACCAGCCGCACGATGAACCGCAGGTTGTGGACGGTCGTGAGGGTCGCGGCCAGGTACTCGTTCGCCTTGAACAGGTGGTGCAGGTAGGCCACCGTGTAGTGCTCGCAGGTGTGGCAGTCGCAGCCGTCCTCGATGGGGCCGAAGCTCCGGCGCGACGCCGCAACGTTCAGGTTGTGGCGGCCGCGAGTGGTGTAGACGCGCGACGAGCGGGCCACCCGCGACGGCTGCACGCAGTCGAACGTGTCGCACCCCTGCTCGACGGCCATGAACAGGTCGTCCGGCTCGCCGATGCCGAGCAGGTGCCGGGGCCGGTCGTCGGGCAGCTCGTCGACGACCCAGCCGACGATCTGGTCGAGGTTCTCCTTCTCGATGGCCCCACCGATGCCGAAGCCGTCGAACCCCATGTCGCGGAGCCCCCGGGCTGCGTGGCGGCGGAGGTCCTCGTGCTGGGCGCCCTGCACGACCCCCCAGAGCGACTGTGCGGGGCGATCGGGATGTTCGTCGGTGAGACGCCGGTGCTCGGCCACGCACCGCTCAGCCCACGCGTGGGTGCGAGCCACCGACTTCTCCTGGTAGTCGCGGGTGTTCATCAGCGTCGTGAGCTCGTCGAAGGCGAAGATGACGTCCGCACCGAGCCGGTGCTGGATCTGCATCGAGACCTCGGGCGTGAACCGGTGGCTCGAGCCGTCGAGGTGGCTGCGGAAGGTGACGCCGTCGTCGTCCACGACCGCCAGCCGGTCCTTGCCGGGGGCGATGACGTCGTCGGACGTCACTCCGGTGGCCTTCATCGCGAGGGTCTTCTTGAACCCCGCGCCCAGGCTCAGCACCTGGAACCCGCCGGAGTCGGTGAACGTCGGACCGGGCCAGTTCATGAAGCGGCCGAGACCCCCGGCCTCCTCGACGATGTCCGCTCCGGGCTGCAGGTACAGGTGGTAGGCGTTGGCGAGCACGGCTTGGGCGCCGAGGTCGCGCACCGACTCCGGCAGCACCGCCTTGACGGTGGCCTTCGTGCCCACCGGGACGAAGGCGGGCGTGTGGACGTCACCGTGCGGCGTGGAGAGGACGCCGGTGCGGCCTGCGGCACCCTCCAGGCGACGTCCGACGGTGAACACCCGACCATCCAATCATCAGGCCGAACGCAGCAGCGCGACGCCGAGGGCCAGCGCCCCGCCGGTCAGGAGCAGCAGCACCGCGTTCCAGACGCCGGCCGGCAGATGGGTGAGCCGGGCGAGGATGTCGGCGTCGCTCGTGCGGGTGCGGGAGCGACGCCGATGGCTCCACAGGTCGAGCGTCGACCGCGGGGCGGCGACCAGCAGGAACCAGGCGAAGACCGAGGCGGCGGCGTCCTGGACGTCGGACGTGGTGCGCCAGATCAGCACCGCGACGGCGCCGCCGGCCAGGCCCACGACGACCAGGCCGAACCAGTTGCGGATGTGCAGCAGCATCAGCGCGAGCGTCGCGAGGCCGGCCCAGAGCGCCCACGAGGTGTGCCCCGCAGCGACCAGGCCGATGCAGACCAGACCGAGCACCGACGGGGCGAGATAGCCCGCGGCCGCGGTCGCGACCATGCCCGGTCCGCGGGGGCGGCCGCTGGAGACGGTGAGGCCGGACGTGTCGGTGTGCAGGCGGATCGCGTTCAGGCGTCGTCCGGTGGCCAGCGCGATGACGGCGTGGCCGGCTTCGTGCACGAGCGTCACGACATGACGGGAGTAGTGCCAGACCGGGGGAATGAGCGCCAAGGCAGCGCCGACCAGGGCTGCGGTCAACGCGTCGAACCTCACGGCGCCATCGTGCCGTACCGCGATCGCTGGGCGGTGCTGCGGCACGTCTCCACGAAGTTGTCGGTGGTCGTTGCGAGACTGTCGACATGGATCTCGTCTTGGTGCTGCTCATCGGCCTGGCGGTCGGTGCTGCCCTCGGGTGGCTGCTCGGTCGCGGCCAGCGTGCTGCCGGTGCCGTCGCGGACGACCCGGCCGTCCTGCGGGCGCAGCAGGCCCAGCTGGTGGCCGAGATCCGGCAGCAGGAGTCCTCGGCGCGGGCCGAGGTTGCCGAGCGACTGGCGGAGGCCGAGGCCACGGCCTGCGGCCTGCGCGAACAGCTGGAGTCGGCCCGGGCCCAGTACCGCGAGATCATCGAGCTGCACGCCAAGGAGCGGCAACAGCACGCCGCCGCCGAGCAGGCCGAGAGCAAGGTGCTCCAGCAGCTCGCTCCGGTCGCCGACCAGCTGCGCTCGATGAGCCAGAAGGTGGTCGACCTGGAGAAGCAGCGCCACCAGCAGCACGGCGATCTCGCCGCCCAGATCAAGGTCACCCGCGAGACGGCCGAGAAGTCGAAGGTGGCCGCGGAGACGCTGGCCTCGGCGCTGCGGAGCAACACCGTGCGCGGCGCGTTCGGCGAGACGCAGCTGAAGTCGCTCGTGGAGTCGGCCGGGCTCCTGCGCCGGGTCGACTTCACCACCCAGGAGTCCATCTCGGCCGAGTCCGGCGCGCGCCGGCCCGACATGCTGATCCACCTCCCGGGCGGAAAGCAGCTGGCCGTCGACGCCAAGGTCCCCTACTCCGCCTTCATCGAGTCGAACCGCGGCGACCTCGACGACGACCAGCGGGCCGCCCTCGTCGTGCAGCACGCCAAGCAGGTCAGGGCTCACGTCGATGCACTGGCCGGGAAGCTCTACTGGACCGGTCTGTCGGCCAGCCCGGAGTTCACCGTCGCCTTCATCCCGAACGACTCCATCCTCAACGTGGCGCTGGACGCCGACCCCGGGCTGATGGAGCACGCCTTCGCCAAGGGCGTGGTGCTGGCCACCCCGGTCAACCTGTGGGCGGTGCTCAAGACCGTGGCCTTCACCTGGCAGCAGGACGTCCTCACCGACGACGCCAAGAGGCTGTTCGATCTCGGCAAGGAGCTGTACGGGCGTCTGGCCAAGCTGGCCGAGCACGCCGACAAGCTCCGTCGTTCCATCGAGTCCACGGTCACGAACTACAACAGCTTCGCCAGCTCCCTGGAGCAGCGAGTCCTCATCACCGCGCGCAAGCTCGACAGCCTCGACGAGTCCAAGCTCATCGCCCGGCCCGAGCCGATCGAGGCCCAGGCGAAGCGACTCACGCAGGAGGAGTTCGGCGCTTTCGACGACCTCGAGCGTCCCGAGCTCGACTTCGCGCTTGAGGCCGAGGTCGTCGACACCGACGAGCAGGCGGGTTAGCCGAGCGCCTGCTCCAGGTCGCCCAGCAGGTCGGACTCGTCCTCGATGCCGACGCTGAGCCGCACCAGGTCGTCCGGCACCTCCAGTGCCGAGCCCGCCGTCGAGGCGTGCGTCATCGCGCCCGGGTGCTCGATCAGCGACTCGATGCCGCCCAGGCTCTCGGCGAGGGTGAAGATCTCCGTGCGCGCACACAGGTCGAGGGCGGCCTGGCGACCGGCAGCCAGCCGGATCGACACCATGCCGCCGTAGCGGCGCATCTGCCGCGACGCGACCTCGTGGCCGGGATGCTCCGGCACGCCCGGGTAGAGCACGTGCGAGATGGCGCTGTGGCCCTGCAGGAGCTCGACGACGGCCTCGGCGTTGGTGCAGTGCTGCTCCATCCGCACGGCGAGCGTCTTGGCGCCGCGCATCGTCAGGTAGGCGTCGAACGGTCCCGGCACTCCGCCGGCCCCGTTCTGCAGGAACCCGAAGGCGTCGTGGAGCTCCTCGTGGTCGGTGACGAGCACGCCACCGACGACGTCGGAGTGGCCGCCGATGTACTTCGTGGTGGAGTGCAGCACGACGTCGGCGCCGAGCGCGAGCGGTTGCTGCAGGTAGGGCGAGGCGAACGTGTTGTCGACGACGAACCTCACCCCGGCTTCGCGGGTGACGCCGGCGATGGCCTCGATGTCGGCGATGTTCAGCAGCGGGTTGGTCGGCGTCTCGATCCAGACGACCTTGGTGGCCGGCGTGATCGCCGCCCGGATGCCGTCGACGTCGTTGACTGCGACCGGCGTGTACGTGATGCCCCACTGGGTGAAGACCTTGTCGACCAGCCGGAAAGTGCCGCCGTACGCGTCGTCCGGGATGACCAGGTGGTCGCCGGGGCGCAGCATCGAGCGGAGCGCCGCGTCGGTGGCCGCCATGCCGGAGCTGAAGGCGCGGCCGAAGGCGCCTCCTTCCAGGGCCGCGAGATTGGCCTCGAGCGCCGTGCGCGTCGGGTTGCCGGTGCGGGCGTACTCGTAGCCGCCGCGCATCCCGCCGACGCCGTCCTGGGCGAACGTCGACGTCGCGTAGATCGGCACGTTGACGGCGCCGGTCTGCGGGTCGGGGTCGAACCCCGCGTGGATGGCGCGGGTGGCGAAGCCCTGCCAGGCGTCCTTGTCGTGGGCGCTGCGCTTCTCGCTCATACGTGGGCGCCCAAGAGGTCGTGGCGCGTGAGCACGCCGAGCGGTTTGCCGTCCTCGATCACCATCACCGCGTCGCTCTCGCTGAGCGCCTTGAGGCAGGTCTCGAAGTCCTCGGTGGACCCGATGAGCGGCAACGCGGGCTCCATGTGGTCGGCGACCGGGTCGGTGAGCGTCGCACGGCCCTCGAAGACCGCGCTCAGCAGGCCCCGCTCGCTGACGCTGCCGGCGACCTCGCCGATGACGACCGGCGGCTCCGGCCCGACGACCGGCATCTGGGACACCCCGTACTCGCGCAGGATGCTGATGGCGTCGCGGATCGTCTCGCTGGGGTGGGTGTGGACGAGGGCCGGCATGTCGCCGGACTTCTGCCGGAGCAGGGCGCCGACGGTGGGGCGGTCGGTGTGGCCGTCGAGTGGGACACGCAGGAAGCCGTAGGACGACATCCAGTCGTCGTTGAACACCTTGGACAGGTAGCCGCGGCCGCCGTCGGGCAGCAGCACGACCACGAGTGCGTCGGGACCTTCGCGCTTCGCGACTTCGATGGCGGCGACGACGGCCATGCCGCACGACCCACCGACGAGCAGGCCGTCCTCACGAGCGAGGCGCCGGGTCATCTCGAAGGAGTCGGCGTCGCTGACGGCGATGATCTCGTCGGGGATGGCGGGGTCGTAGGCATCGGGCCAGAAGTCCTCGCCGACGCCTTCGACGAGGTAGGGGCGGCCGGTGCCGCCGGAGTAGACCGAGCCCTCCGGGTCGACGCCGATGACCTTGACGGCCCCGTCGGAGACTTCCTTGAGGTAGCGGCCGGCGCCGGTGATCGTCCCGCCGGTGCCGACGCCGGCGACGAAGTGCGTCACCTTGCCGTCGGTGTCGGCCCAGATCTCCGGGCCGGTGGTCTCGTAGTGGCTCTGCGGGCCGGCGGGGTTGGAGTACTGGTCGGGCTTCCAGCCGCCCTCGGTCTCGCGGACGAGGCGGTCGGAGACGTTGTAGTAGCTGTCGGGGTGGTCGGGCGGCACCGCGGTGGGGCAGACGACGACTTCGGCGCCGTAGGCGCGCATCGTGTTGCGCTTGTCCTCGCTGACCTTGTCGGGGCACACGAAGATGCAGTGGTAGCCGCGTTGCTGGGCCACGAGGGCCAGCCCGACACCGGTGTTGCCGGAGGTCGGCTCGATGATGGTTCCCCCGGGTTTGAGCTCGCCGGACTGCTCTGCGGCGTCGATCATCTTGACGGCGATGCGGTCCTTCACGCTCCCGCCGGGGTTCATGTACTCGATTTTGGCCGCCACGGTCGCGGTTCCCGCGGGGACGACGTTGGTCAGCTTCACGAGCGGGGTGTTGCCCATGAGGTCGACGATGTGATTGGCAATTCGCATGCGGCCCATTCTTGCATCGAGCCCGTGCATGTCGACCGGGTCAATGGGTGAGGACCGGGGCCGCCTCGTCGACGTCCACGGGTGTGACCGGCCCGCGGGCGGTGAGGGTCTCGCTCAGCGTTGCCCAGCTACCGCCATCGATGGTGTAGCGGACCCGGTAGGTGGTGTCGACGCGCGCCGCGAGGTCGTCGCCGGGCTGCTGGTATCGGTGCGTGACGTCCTTCGCCGGATACGGCCGACCCGGCCGCGACGTGCGCTTCGTCGTCCCGTCCCCGTGCACCCACCCGTACGAGACCGGCGTCGCCTCGAGCCGCACCTGGTGCCCCAGCAGCGCCACCGTCCGCCGCAGCGTGGTCGGCTCGGTGTAGAAGATCGTCTCGACGTTCACCAACGTCCTCCCCTCCGGCTGCACCCTCACTTCCAGCGCCGGCATAGCAACCTCGCGCGCCGCGCGTCAGGATGTCCCCTCAGCTCCCCAGCGCTGGCCGGCATCGCCGGCGGTCGGGATTCTCCTGAAACGCGCAGCGGTAGCGAGCGTCGAGTTCGTCGAAGAGTGCTGACTAGCAGAGGTTTGGATATTGGCTCGACGCTTTCGCGGCTCGACTGGCCGGTGCTGACTCGGTCGAATACGACCTGGCGGCACTCCGTTGCTCGAGACGCCGGCGGTCAGATCTCCATGTCACGGCTCCGCGTGCGCCGCGGAGATCGAAGAGCAGTCGCCACGATTCCGAGTGCGACTGGGCCGCATCCGTTTCACTTCTTGAGCCTCTCGAATCGCCTAACGAGACGATGGTCGCCGTCTGAATCGACTTCAACCAGGACGTCACCGTCGATACTTGCGGCGGGACGAACGGACTGTCTCGACGAAGGTTTGAAAGTGCCGGCGCGAGCTCGAATCGCGTAGGAACACGGTTGTCATGTCGGGTCGGACTTCGAGTTCGAATCCGGACCCTTCCAGTCGCCGTCCCTTGAAAAATCCACCGGCGGCGTACACATCTTTGAAGAGATCGGTATAGGTCTGGCAGCCGCTGCATTCTGGGTCGGATGAGTCGCGAAAGGGTTCCTACGTCCCCGGTGGCGGCGGCGAAGTTCAGAACGTCGATCCAGTAGCGGACGAATGCAGCGGCGCCCTCGGGAGTGCTCCTGCGCTAGCTTGATCCGGCATGTGCTGGACCCTGGAACTCAGCGGTAGGTGTCGAGCTCGTCGTCGGCTCGATGGGGGTGGGTTCGTCGCCGCAGGAGGCGAGAAGGGCGAGCGTCGCGATGGTGAGCGCGATGGTGCGCAATGGAATCCCCCGATCCAGAACTTCCAGCAACCTAACGGACTGACCGGGAATCTGTCAGCCTGCCTGTGCCTGCCGTCCAGATGTGAAGACTTGCGGCCCACTTCTCAGGAAAAAGTGGGCCGCAAGTCTTCAAATCTCGAGGCGAGGGGTGGGGCGGGTCAGTCGTCGCGGCCGCCGAACATGATCTCGTCCCAGCTGGGGACGCGGCGGCGTTCGTGCTTCTTCTTGCGGGGGAGGGTGTCGGGGACGGCGACGTCGTGCTCCATCGTGATCTCGAAGTCGGAGGCCTCGGACTCGGACTCCGCATCCTTGGCATCGGCATCGATATCGTCGGTGAGGGCGAGCTGCTCGAGGACCTTGCGTTCGCGGGCCTCCTTGAGCGACGAGACGGCCGCGTGCTGCTCGAGATCGGCCATGGCCTCCAGCTCCGGGTCGTCGAGCATCTCGGCCACCTCGTCGGTCGGGGTCTCGGCGGCCGGGGCGGCGGCGACCGCCTGCTCGCGCAGCGCGTCGGCGATGGCCATGTCGCTGGCGTCGGGCAGGGCGACGTCGCCGACGAGGTCGTGAGCGAACTCATCGGCCGGAAGCACGTAACGACTCTTCACGTCGAACAGGAACGTGGCGGCCCGGTCGGAGTCGGCGGGGGAGACGACCACGGTCCAGCGACCGTCCTCTCGCCGCCAGGAGTCCCAGTGGACGTCTTCGGCCACCGAGCCGCCGGCGGCGACGTTCTCGTCGACGAGGTCGCCGAGCAACGCGCCGGTACCCCCGACGTGCTTGCGACGGATGGTGGTCTTGCGGGCCTGCTCGCACATGTACTCGCGCTCGGCGAGCACGGGCGCGGCGAAGCCACTGATCTGCTCGACGGGCACGCCGGCGACTTCGGCGACCTCGTCGGGGCTCTCGCCACGTCGGATGCGCGTCTGGATGTCTCGGGGGGTGAGCGAACTTTCCATGCGGGTCTCCAACTGGCCGGACGTGCTTCCGCGAGCGGTGCGGGTGGAGTCGTCGATCAGGGAAGAGAGACGGTGATCGGCTGGGATGTGGAACAGCTCGTCGGTGGCGTGATCGCGTGCGATGAGGAACCGTCCGTCCTCGCTCAGTCTGTCCAGACCGAGTTCACGCATGGCGAGCCTCCAGAATTGTTCGTGCTTCCATCGTAGGGAGAGCCATGACCGATCCGGTGGTGACGCGCCGAGCGGTGACGGGTCTCAGGACCGGGGGAGTACGGCGTCGAACGCCCGATCGCGGTTGCCGAAACGATGATTGGTGATCGAGATCGCCTGCTCGCGCAGGAACGGCAGCAGCTCGACCCGTCCCGACTGCGTGACCGCGCCGGCGTAGATCGCAACGTCCGGATCGCCATCGACCGCCGCCGCGAGCTCGTCACCGGGAGCGCCGATCAACCGGACCCGCTCGGGACGATCGGTGGCCATCCGGGCCAGCCAGTCGGTGTGCGTCTCGACCGTGTGGTCCGCCGCCAGCCCGTCGGGCAGCGGGACCGCGGAGCTGACCGAGACCTTCGCGCCGGACCGCGCCGCCGCGAGCAGCACCCGTGCGAGGTCCGAGAGCGATCCGTCGTTGCGGATCGAGACCGGCACCGGACGGTAGCGGAACTCGTTGCGCTCCACGCCGAGCTTCGAGACGTCCTTCATCACGCCGAACTCGCGCTTCCAGGCAGTCTGGTCGGAGGCCGCTGCGGCGCGCAGGCCGACGACCTCGACGGCACCCAGTGAACCCTCGACTGCAGCGAGGATCGCTTCGGCTGCCGGTGAGAGTGACACCTCCGCCGGCACGGCGCGCAGCGGGCGAGGCTTCCAGCTGCCGAGATGGGTCAGGTAGTTGGGGCCGCCCGCCTTGCTGGTGGTGCCGACCGACGAGCGCTTCCACCCGCCGAACGGCTGCCGCTGCACGACGGCGCCGGTGATGCCGCGGTTCACGTAGAGGTTGCCGGCCTCGACCCGGTCGATCCAGGAGTTGACCTCCTGGGGATCGAGGGAGTGCAGCCCGGCGGTGAGGCCGAAGTCGGTGGCGTTCTGCCACGTGATGGCCTCGTCCAACGTGGCGGCGTGCATGATGCCGAGCACCGGACCGAAGTACTCCGTGGTGTGGAACTCGCTGCCGGGCTTGACCCCGGTACGGATGCCCGGTGACCAGAGACGACCGGAGTCGTCGAGCCGCCGGGGTTCGAGCAACCAGCGCTCGCCCTCCTGCAGCGTGGTGAGGGCATGCAGGAGCTTGCCGCTCGCGGGTTCGATGATCGGGCTCATGTCGGTCTCGGGATCGTCGGGCCAGCCGACGACGAGAGACGAGACGGCGTCGAGGAGCTGACGCTCGAACCGCTCCGAGGTGGCCACCGAGCCGACCAGGATCGCGAGACTCGCGGCGGAGCACTTCTGACCGGCGTGCCCGAACGCGCTCTTGGCGAGGTCGGCGACGGCCTGGTCGAGATCGGCGCTCGGGGTGACGACCAGGGCGTTCTTGCCGCTCGTCTCGGCGAGCAGCGGCAGGTCCGGTCGCCAGGAGCGGAACAGTCGGGCCGTCTCCCAGCCGCCGGTGAGGATGACGCGGTCGACGCCGGGGTGGGAGATGAGGTCTTGGCTGAGCTGACCTTCTTCGACGCTGACGAACCGGAGGACGTTGCGGGGAATCCCGCCCTGCCACAGCGCCTCGACCATCACGGCCGCGCTGCGCGGACTCTGCGGCGCCGGCTTGATGATGACTCCGCTGCCCGCGGCGAGCGCGGACAGCACCGATCCTGCCGGGATCGCGACCGGGAAGTTCCACGGAGGTGTGACGACGGTGAGGCGGGCCGGCACGAACTCGGCTCCGTCGACGGCCTCCAGGCGCTTGGCCGACTCGGCGTAGTAGTGCGCGAAGTCGATGGCCTCGCTGACCTCGACGTCGGCTTCGGCGATGGTCTTGCCGGTCTCGGCGGCCATTACGGCGACGAGGTCGCTGCGCCGCGCGGCCAGCGCGGCCCCTGCCTGGTGCAGGACCCACGACCGCAGGTCGGCGCCACGGTGCGCCCACGCCGGCGCGGCCTCGCGGACCTCGTTGACCAGGCTCTGCACGCCGGCCGGTCCGTAGACCCGGTTGGCGGCGATCGTCTGCAGGCCGAGCTGGGTGTAGGTGGAGCGGGACAGGGTGATGCGGCCCCAGCTCCGATTGGCCTCGGTGGACGGATCGGTGTCGGGAGTGTTGACGAACCCGTCGGTGTGCAACGTGATGTGCTCGGTGGAGCGGTCCTGAACCCGGTGCGACTCCGGCGTGGACTCGTCGAGGGCCTTGACCGAGGCCAGGAACCGCCCGGACTCGCGCTCGAACGCCTCCGGCGAGGAGTCGAGGTCGAACGCCGCCGACATGAAGTTCTCGCTGCTCGCGTTCTCCTCGAGCCTGCGCACCAGGTAGGAGATCGCGACGTCGAACTCCTCCGGGTGGACGATCGGCGTGTACAGCAGGAGCTGGCCGACGTCGTCGCGGACGGCGTTCATGGGCCCGCCGTCCATGCCCAGCAGCATCTCGAACTCGATGTCGTCGCGGACACCGCGATCGCCGGCGAGCAGCCACGCGTACGCGATGTCGAAGAGGTTCTGCCCGGCAACGCCGATGCGGACCGCGTCGGTGCGGGCGGGGGTGAGGGCCCAGCCGAGGACCCGCTTGTAGTTGGTGTCGGTCTCCTGCTTGGAGCTCCAGGTGGCGAGCGGCCAGCCGTGGATGGCCGCGTCGACCCGCTCCATGGCGAGGTTGGCGCCCTTGACCAGCCGGACCTTGATGCGGGCGCCGCCCTTGGCGCGGCGCTCCGCTGCCCAGGCGTGGACCTCCTGCATCGCGGCGAAGCAGTCGGGGAGGTAGGCCTGCAGGACGATTCCGGCCTCGAGGTCGGGGTAGTCGTCGAGAATGCGGGTGAAGACGGCGATCGTGAGATCGAGGTCGCGGTACTCCTCCATGTCGAGGTTCACGAACGCGCCGGTCGCCGCGGCCTCGGCGTAGAGCGGCTGCAGCCGCTTGACCACGCGGTCGACGGTCTCGTCGAAGGCCCACATCGAGAGCTGGCTGGCGACCGCTGACACCTTGACCGAGACGTAGTCGACGTCGTCGCGCTGGATCAGGGCGACGGTGCGGTCGCGACGACGCGTGGCCTCGCTCTCGCCGAGCACGGCCTCGCCGAGGAGGTTGATGTTCAGACGGTCGCCACCCTTGCGCAACCGGGCGATGGCCCGACCGAGCTTGGCGGGGCGGGCGTCGATGAGGAGGTGTCCGACCAGCCGACGCAACGTCCGACGGGCTTGGCGGACCACGAGCCCGGGCAGGAGGACCGAGACGACAGCACCGAGCTTGAGCAGCAGACGTTGGTGCGCCGGCAGGAACGTGGGCGTGCGGCGAGCGAGGACACGGAGGTTGCGGGCTGCCACCGCGGTGTCCTCCGGCCGAATCACCCGGTCGACGAACCCGACGGTGAAGTCGAGCCCGTCGGGGTCCTGCAGGAGGTGGGCGAGCCGCTTGGCGGCGGGATCGGACCGGCGCGAGGACGCACGAGCCGGATCGATCCAGGTTCGGACGAGCTCCACGCTTCGCTCGGAGATGGGGAGATCGGTCATGGCAGGCTCAAGGTTAGTAGTTGGTCGGGGCCGAGCTCGAGGTCCTGACCCGCGACAACGCGGGCGGTTGCGGACACCACCGTGAATCCCCACCCCTCCAAATGCTCGTGCCTCACCCTAGCCCGACCGTGAGAGCATGTGGACCATGGACGTCAGCCCGTTCGACGCAGTGTTGCTGGTGTCGTTCGGAGGCCCGGAGCACCCCGATGACGTCGTCCCCTTCCTGGAGAACGTGACCGTTGGACGTGGCATCCCGCGAGCCCGTCTCGAGCAGGTGGGGGAGCACTACTTCCAGTTCGGCGGCAGGTCCCCGATCAACGACCTGAACCGTGAGCTGATCGACTCCGTCCGCAAGGACTTCGCTGAGAACGGCATCGACCTGCCGATCTACTGGGGCAACCGCAACTGGGACCCGTACCTCCGCGACGCGCTCCGCCAGATGGCCGCCGACGGCGTGACGAACGCGGCCTACTTCGTCACCAGCGCCTACTCCTCCTACTCCGGGTGTCGCCAGTACCGGGAGGATCTCTTCGATGCCAGCGCCGGACTCGACGTCGACCTGACGCGCCTGCGCCTCTACTTCAATCATCCCGGCTTCGTGACGCCGTTCGTCGACGCGACGTCCGCGGCGCTCACCGACGCGCCCGCCGGCACGCACGTCGTCTTCGTCACCCACTCGATCCCCGACGCGATGAACGCCGCCAGCGGCGGGCCGGGGCAGCGCGCCTACCAGCGTCAGCACGAGGAGGTCGCAGCCCTGGTCGCGGACGGAGCGGGTGCCGACCGCTGGAGCCTCGCGTTCTGCTCCAGGTCGGGTTCGCCACACGTCTCGTGGCTCGAACCCGACATCAACGACCACCTCGAGGAGCTCGCCGCCGGTGGGGTGGCCTCGGTGGTCGTCGTCCCGATCGGTTTCGTCTCCGACCACATGGAGGTCGTCTACGACCTCGACACCGAGGGCGCGGAGACAGCGAAACGTCTCGGACTCCGCTACGTCAGGGTCGCCACACCCGGCACGCATCCGGCCTTCGTGAGCATGGTGCGCGATCTCGTGCTCGAGCGGTCGGCCGTGGAACGGGGCGAGGCACCGCCTCGCGCCACCGTCGGCGACATCGCCGCCAACCCCGACACGTGCGCGATCGACTGCTGCCTGAACCTCCGCTCCGCGCTGCCCACGGTCCCGTGACGTCGGGCGCGACCGGTGAGGAGCTGCTGACGCTCGCTCGCTCCGTGGGTCTGGAGGCGTCCGCGTTCGTGGCTGCCAGCCGTCCGGACGGGCGGGTCGACGTCGCGGACACGAAGTCCAGCCCCACCGACGCCGTCACGGCGGTCGACCGCGCCTGCGAGCAGCTCATCCGCGAGCGCATCCTGACCGCCCGCCCCGACGACGGCTTCGTCGGCGAGGAGGGCGACGACCTCACCGGCACGAGCGGCGTCGACTGGGTGGTGGACCCGATCGACGGCACCGTCAACTACGTCTACGGCATCCCCTTCTACGCCGTCTCGATCGCCGCGTGCACCGGCGACGGGCCGCGTGCGGCGCAGGACTCCGTGATCGCCGGGTACGTGGTCAACGTCGTCTCCGGCGAGGAGTGGGCGGCCGTCCGCGGCGCCGGGGCCTGGCGCCTCGAAGGCGACGCACGGATCCGCCTCGTCGCGCCCGATCCGCCCGTCCTCGCCCACGCGCTGATGGGCACCGGATTCCACTACATTCCCGAGATCCGGGCGAGGCAGGCGGCCGCACTCGCCCAGCTGTTGCCGCGCGTCCGTGACATCCGTCGCACGGGTTCGGCCGCGCTGAACCTCTGCGAGGTCGCCGCGGGCCGCCTCGACGTCTTCGCCGAGCAGGGCCTGATGCCCTGGGACCGCGCCGCCGCAGGCCTCGTGGCCACCGAGGCGGGTCTTGTCGTGTCTGGGCTTGACGGCGTGCCGAATGACCGTATGGTGATGGCTGCCCATCCGGAGATCGCCGAGGAATATTTCGCGCTCGTCCGCGCTTGTGGGTTCTGAATGCGGTGAGCAACCACCGCCGACTCACCAACTGACACCGTGTGGAACAATCGCGCCGGTTGTTCTGCATACACGGAGGGTTCATGGCTACCGATTACGACGCACCTCGCAAGACCGAGGACGAACAGTCCGAGGACAGCATCGAGGAGCTCAAGGCGCGTCGTCACGAGAAGAGCTCGGGCAAGGTCGACGAGGACGAGACCGAGGCCGCCGAGAACTTCGAGCTGCCCGGAGCCGACCTGTCCCACGAGGAGCTGGCCGTTCAGGTCGTGCCGAAGAAGTCGGACGAGTTCACCTGCAGCTCATGCTTCCTCGTGCATCACCGCAGCCAGCTGGCCTCGGAGAAGAAGGGCGTGCTCATCTGCCGCGACTGCGCGGGTTGAGCCTTTCCTTCATCGTGCGCGCCCGAGCCGGCTCCTCTGGAGTCGGCTTCGTCGTGCTGAGCGACTTCATGCCCGGCGGCAGCTCGCCGGTGGACCGGACCCAGTAGGACGCGGCACCGCGGTGCACCAGCACCTTGACCAGCTCGACGATGGCTCCGCCGACCACGGCCCAGGCGATGACCTCGCGCACGTCGGTCTCCGGGTGGTTGCCCGAAGCCGGGGGCTTGCGGCGGGTGGCCGTCTGCCACGTCAAGGACGAGACCTTGCGCGCGAGCAGGCCGGCGCCGATCGTCGCGCCGCGGTCCATCAGCTTCCAGGCACCCTTGCCGCCGGGGACGCCCTTCGGCGTCTTCGTCGGCTCAGACTTCTTCTTCGCCACCGTGCACCTCTCCGTCGTTCGTGTCCTCAGTGTCTCTCAGGGCGTCGGCGAGCGCCTCCGGCCGGCGGCACGAGACGAGCCAGTACGGAGTGGGGTCGGACGGGTCGGCCAGGTTGACCCGGACCCCGGCCTCGACGTACGGCCGGGTGCGCAGCCACGCCCGGGCGTCGGCCGCGGGACCGAGTCGCTCACGGAAAGCCGCCGGGTCGAGGACCTCGACATCGGCGATGTGCTCGGCCGGGACGTGTGCCGACCCCACGCGGAGCCCCTCGCGTCCCCCTTCGACGACGACCGACCCGTAGCCCCACACCAGCGAGCCCGCAGTCAGGGCGCCCAGCACCGCGGCGCCGACGGCGATGGCCGTGGTGGTGGCCACGAGCATGATCCAGCCGCACACCAGACCGAAGACGACCACGATCGCCCACCACGACGGCGGTGCCGTCAGTCGCTCCCGGTACGTGGTCACGGACCCAGCCTGCCCCACCCGCACACCCGTGCCGACGCGGGTAGGGTCGCGAGCATGGTCGAGGTGAGCATCACGCGTCTGGACGCGGATCTGCCCCTTCCCGGCTACGCCAAGCCCGGCGACGCCGGCGCCGACCTGCGCACCACCGTCGACGTCACGCTCGCTCCCGGAGAGCGGGTCCTCGTGCCCACGGGCATCGCGATCGCCTTGCCGGCGGGCTACGCCGCGTTCGTCCACCCGAGGTCGGGGCTCGCCCTCAAGCACGGGCTGTCCGTGGTCAACACTCCCGGCACGATCGACGCCGGCTATCGCGGGGAGATCGCCGTCCTGCTGGTGAACCACGACCTGCACGAGCCGATCTCCATCGCGCGTGGCGATCGCATCGCCCAGCTCGTCGTGCAACGGGTCGAGCAGGCGGCCTTCGTCGAGGTCGACGAGCTGCCGGAATCCGCGCGCGGAGCCGGTGGGTACGGTTCGACTGGAGGCCATGCGGCCGGCGATCTCGCCGCCGCCCACGAGGGAGCATGATGCGCAAGAGACGCAAGGACAACGCCGAGGAGCAGGCTGCCGACGAGAGCTCTGAGCCGCGAGGGGTTCGCGCCGACGGCCCGTGGGACGCCAGCGAGAAGGACGTCACCGGCGATCCCGCCTACCTCGACTTCGGGGCGCTGCTCGTCCGAGGTCGACCGGGATTCAACCTGCAGCTGCCCACCGACAACGACCAGGGCACCATCGGCTCCGTCGTGCTGGTCACCGAGGACTCGGGTCTGGAGGTGCGCGCCTTCGCCGACGCCCGCTCCGGCGGCCTGTGGGAGGACGTCGCCGCCGACCTCGTGGTCGAGACCGAGAAGCTCGACGGGCAGGCCCAATCAGTCTCCGGGCCGTTCGGCACCGAGCTCCACATTCGGGTGCCGATGACGACGTCGGAAGGCGAGGAGGCCTTCCAGCCGAGCCGGATCGTGGGCATCGAGGGCCCCCGCTGGATGCTGCGAGCCACGTTCCTCGGTCGCGACGCGCTGGAGCCGAACGACGACGGTCTGCTCATGCAGGCCCTGCGCGACATCGTGGTCGTCCGCGGCGAGGGCCCACGGGCCCCACGCGACCCTCTCCTGCTGACGATCAGCGAAGACCTGGACGTGGTCGAGACCACCGACGCGCCGCAGCCGTGACCACCGACACCGACCTACACTGACCTCATGGCAGGACTCTTCGCCCGAACGTTCGAGCGGCTCTCTCCAGAGCACCAAGAGGCGGACGAGCTCCAGGAGGGCGCCGCCAAGGCCGGCTGTTCCCTGATCAAGACCCAGCCCGACCGGTGCGTGGCCACGGTCCACGGCACCTTGCGGTGCGTCACCCTGCGTCCCGTCGACGGCGTCACCGCCCTGGAGGCCGAGCTGTACGACGGTTCCGACACCGTCACGCTGATCTGGCTGGGTCGCCGCACGATCCAGGGTCTCGAGGCCGGTCGCCAGCTCACCGCGCACGGACGCATCGGGCGCCGGGGCACGGAGCGGGTGCTCTACAACCCTCGCTACGAGCTCGAGGCATGACGGCGGACGCCTCGATCGACACGGTCGAGCAGCTGATCCGCACCAAGCTCTCCGAGGCACTCGGCGGTCGGCGAGGCATCGTCGAGAGCGCCGTCCCCACGGTGATGTTCACCATCTTGTTCGTCAGCACCCACGACCTGCGGATGTCGCTGACGGTCAGCATCGTCGCGACGGTGCTGCTGCTCGTGGTCCGGCTGGTGCAGCGCAGCACGGTGCAGTTCGTGCTCAACGCCCTCATCGGCATCGGCATCGCGGCGCTGTTCGCCTCCCGCACGGGCGAGGCGCGCGACGTCTTCCTGCCGGGCATCCTCTACAACGCCGGCTACGCCGCGGTGTTCATCCTCTCGATCCTCGTCGGCTGGCCGATCGTGGGCTTCATGATCGGCAGCCTCACCGGCGATGCCACCGGCTGGCACCGCGACCGCGCCATCGTCCGCCTGTGTGCGCAGCTGACCTGGTTGTTCGCCGTTCCGTGCATCCTGCGGGTCCTCGTGCAGTATCCGCTCTACCTCGGCGACCACATCGCCCTGCTCGGCACGGCGAAGGTCGTCCTCGGGTGGCCGCTGCAGATCGGGATGTTCGCCGTGATGGCCTGGATGCTCAGCCGCAACCGCACGCCGCTGGCTGCAGGTCGACGAGCCGGGTCGTCAGGACTTCTTGGGCGACAACAGCTGACCGAGCGGGTCCTCGGCGTCCTCGGGCGTCACGAACAGCAGCTCGTCGCCGGCTTCGAGCGACCGGTCGCTGTCGGGGGTCTGGATGGCGTTGTCGCGCAGGATCGCCACCAGCACGACGTCGGCCGGCCACGGGACCTCACGGACGCGCTTGCCGATGAAGGGCGAGTCGCCGGGCATCGTCAGCTCGACGAGGTTGGTGTTGCTCTGGCGGAACGTGAACAGCCGAACCAGGTCACCGACGGTGACGGCTTCCTCCACCAGCGCGGACATCAGGCGAGGCGTGGAGACCGATACGTCGACCCCCCACGACTCGCTGAACAACCACTCGTTGCTCGGGTGGTTGACCCGGCCGACGGTGCGGGGAACGGAGAACTCGGTCTTGGCGAGCAGCGAGATGACCAGGTTGGCCTTGTCGTCGCCGGTGGAGGCGATGACGACGTCGCACGTCTCGAGCTGCGCCTCCTCCAGCGAGGAGAGCTCGCAGGCATCGGCGAGCAACCACAACGCATCCGGCACGAGGTCGGCGCGGATGGCGGCGGGCGCCTTGTCGATGAGGAGCACCTCGTGCCCGTTGTCGAGGAGCTCCAGAGCGACGCTGCGGCCGACGGCCCCGGCTCCAGCGATGGCGACGCGCATCACTCCGCCTCCGGTCCGGCCTCGAGCGCGGCATGTGCGGCCTCGGCCGTGTCCTCGCGCATGACGATGCTCAGGTAGTCACCCTCCTGGACGACCGTGTCGCTCCGGGCAATCAGACCGGAGCCGAGCCTGGTCAGGTACGCCACGCGCACGCCCGTCTGCTCCTCGAGGGCCGAGACTTCCTTCCCGATCCAGGCCGACGGTGCGTAGGCGGTCTCCAGGCGCAGCTCGCCTGACGGATCGCGCCAGGCCGGCTCGGAGCCGGCGGGCAGCAGGCGGCGGAGCACCTGGTCGGCGGCCCACGGAACGGTGGCGACGGTGGGGACGCCGAGTCGCTCGTAGACCTCGGCGCGGCCGGGGTCGTAGATGCGCGCCACGATGTTCGTGACGCCGAACTGCTCACGCGCCACCCGCGCCGAGATGATGTTGGAGTTGTCGCCGCTGGACACGGCGGCGAAACCGTCGGCCTTCTCGATGCCGGCCTGCTCGAGCACGCCCTTGTCGAATCCCATGCCGGTGACCGTGACGCCGTTGAAACCGGGGCCGAGCCGGCGGAAGGCGTCCGGATTGGAGTCGATGACGGCCGTGGTGTGGCCACGCTCCTCCAGCGCACGCGTCAAGGTGGAACCCACGCGTCCGCATCCCATGATCACGATGTGCACGGACGCGACGCTACACCGCGTGCTGCCTGACCGTCCCAGGGTCACCAGACGGGTCTACGATCACGCCGTGGGCATCGTCGACGTCGCCAAACGGGCACTGGTCGGACGCAAGCTCCGCAGCTCGCAGCTCGGGGAGACGCTGCTCCCCAAGCGCATCGCGCTGCCGGTGTTCGCGAGCGATGCGTTGTCGTCGGTCGCCTACGCCCCGGACGAGATCTTCCTGACCCTCTCGCTCGGCGGCCTCACCGCCTACACCGTCAACTGGCAGATCGGCGTCGCCGTCTCACTGGTGATGATCACGGTGGTGGCGTCGTACCGCCAGAACGTCCATGCGTACCCGAGCGGCGGCGGCGACTACGAGGTGGCCAGCGTCAATCTCGGACGCAACGCCGGACTGACGGTGGGCAGCGCCCTGCTCGTCGACTACGTGCTGACGGTGGCGGTGTCGATCTCCTCGGGTGTGCAGAACGCGTCGTCGGCGCTGCCGTGGCTGGAGAACCACGAGGCCACGGCCGCGTCCGGGCTCGTCCTGCTGCTCATGGCGATGAACCTGCGGGGCACCAAGGAGTCGGGCACAGCATTCGCGGTACCGAGCTACCTGTTCATGATCGCGATCCTCCTGATGGGCGTGTGGGGGTATGCGCGGTACCTGTTCGGCGACCTCCCGATGACCGAGAGCGCGAAGTTCGACCTCGCCGGCGAGGCGCCCTACGACGGCGCCCTCACGAGCATCGCGATGATCTTCCTGCTGACCCGCGCCTTCTCCTCCGGGTGTGCGGCGCTCACCGGTGTGGAGGCGATCAGCAACGGCGTCCCGGCCTTCCGCAAGCCCAAGAGCAGCAACGCCGCCACGACGCTGCTGCTGCTGGGCACGCTCGCCGTCACGATGCTGATGAGCATGCTGGTGCTCGCCGACCTGATGCAGCTGCGCTACGTGGAGGACCCGGCCCGGCAGCTGCTCCTCGACGGGAAGCCGGTCGGCGCCGGCTACGAACAGCAGACCGTCATCGGGCAGGTCGCCAAGGCGCTGTACAGCGACTTCCCGCCGTTGTTCTACTTCACCATCGCGTGCACCGGCATCATCCTCGTGCTGGCGGCGAACACGGCGTTCAACGGTTTCCCGGTCCTCGGGGCGATCCTTGCGCGCGACGGCTTCCTGCCCCGCCAGCTCGACACGCGTGGCGACCGGCTCGCCTTCAGCAACGGCATCATCTTGCTGGCCGTGGGTGCCGTCGTGCTGATCCAGGTGTTCGACGCCGAGGTCACCCGGCTGATCCAGCTCTACATCGTGGGCGTCTTCGTCTCGTTCGTGCTCAGCCAGGCCGGCATGATCCGGCACTGGAACCGGCACCTGCTCCAGGAGACCGATCCCAAGGAGCGACGCCGCATGATGCGGTCGCGCGCCATCAACGCCTTCGGCCTGGCGCTGACGTTCACCGTCCTGGTGATCGTGCTGATCACCAAGTTCCTCGCCGGCGCCTACATCGCCATCCTGGCGATGATGGCGCTGTTCTCGACGATGAAGGCGATCGAGCGGCACTACCAGCGCATCACCGAGGAGCTGGAGATCGACGACACCGACATCGCCCTCCCGTCCCGGGTGCATGCCGTCGTCCTCGTGGGCAAGATCCACAAGCCGACGATGCGGGCGCTCGCCTACGCGCGGGTGTCGCGGCCGAACACGCTCGAAGCGCTGCACATCGAGTTCGAGCCGGGCCAGTCCGCCGCGCTGCGCGAGCGCTGGAGCGAGCTGGCCATCCCGGTTCCCCTCAAGGTCGTCTCGTCGCCGTACCGCGAGCTCGTGCGGTCGGTGGTCCGGTACGTCAAGGAGGTGCGCAAGAAGAGCCCCCGCGACGTCGTCACCGTCTACATCCCGGAGTACGTGGTCGGCCGGTGGTGGGAGCAGCTGCTGCACAACCAGACCGCCCTGCGGCTGAAGGGGCGCCTGCTGTTCATGCCCGGTGTCATGGTCACGAGCGTGCCGTTCCAGCTGCGGTCGGCCAGCGACGCCAAGGTCCGATCCGGAGCGCCCGGCGCCGGGTGACGTCCGGCGGGGCGTCCGCAGGAACCGATGACGACGGACCTGCCGATCGTCGACGTCGGCCCCGTCGCGCACGGCGGTCACTGCGTCGCGCGCCTCGACGGACAGGTCGTGTTCGTGCGGCACACGCTGCCGGGCGAACGGGTGCGGATACGGATCACCGAGCGCAGCAAGCGATTCCTGCGCGCCGACGCAGTGGAGGTGATCGACGCCGCTCCGGGCCGGGTTGCTCCACCGTGCCCGTACGCCGGGGTGTGCGGCGGCTGCGACTTCCAGCACGTCGACCCCGTGGTGCAACGCGCACTCCTGGGCGATGTCGTCCGCGAACAGCTCGAGCACCTGGCCGGCGTGACATGGGACGGCGAGGTGGAGTCCGTCGGGCGCGACCTCGGCTGGCGCACGCGCGTGACGTTCGCGGTGGACGCCGACGGGCGCCCCGGGCTTCGCCGCCACCGGTCCCACGACATCCTGCCCATCGACGAGTGCCTGATCGCCCACGACGGACTGCCCGACGTGCTGGGTCACACCTGGACCGCCGGCAGCACGGTCGAGGTCGCCGTGTCCTCGCGCGGCGAGCGGCTCGTGACCACCGACAGCAAGCTGCCGAAGGGACTGGAGGTCGACGGTGTCGTCGACGCCACGGGCCAGCGGCTACGGGGGCGCGGTTCGGTGAGCGAGGACGTGCGCGGGGTGCCGTTCCGGGTCAGCGGGTCGGGGTTCTGGCAGGTGCATCCCGAGGCGGCCGCCACACTCGTCGACGCCGTGCTCGACGGTGCCCAGGTCGTTCCCGGCGACCGCGTCGTCGACCTCTACGCCGGCGTCGGCCTGTTCACGGCCTTCCTCGCCGACGCGGCGGGTCCGGACGGCCAGGTCGTCAGCGTCGAGTCGGATCCGTCCGGGTCCAAGGACGCACGCCGGAACCTGCACGACCGCTCGACCGTTCGGCTGGTCGACACGACGGTCGAGAAGGCCCTTCGCTCCGGAGCGGTGGGGGAGTCCGCCGATGTCGTGGTTCTTGATCCGCCACGCACGGGGGCGAAGCGCGCCGTCGAGGGGATCGCCGCGCTCGGGCCACGCCGGATCGTCTACGTCGCCTGCGATCCCGCTGCCCTCGCCCGCGACCTCGCGGCTCTCGCGACGCACGGCTTTCGGCTCGACTCCCTCAGAGCCTTTGCACTCTTTCCGATGACCCACCACGTCGAGTGCGTCGCGACCCTCGAGTTGACCGACTGATCGATCAGGCCGGATCGACGCCCTGGTGCTGGATAGCCCCGACCCAGGCGCTGGCGCCCAGCTCGGTCAAGACCTCGAGTGCGCCGGTCAGCAGCGGTTCCGCCTCGTCGTCGCGTCCCAGGGTCCGGTACCAGTGCCCGAGGTCGGCCTCGGCTCGGGCGAGGTGAGGGGGCGACTTCCAGGCGCGGAACTCCTCGACGGCGACGCGCAGCAGGTCCTCGGCCGCGTCGGGGTCCGTGTCGCGCGCCCGCAGGCCGGCGAACCGAGCGCGATGGGCGCGGATCGAGCGCGGAACCATCATGCGTTCACCGGCGGTGTCCACGAGGTCGAGCAAGCGGGACAGGGCCGCGTCGTCGCCCTGCACGAGGGCGAGCTCTGTTGCGGCCGGCCACAGGTGATCGAAGTCGTCGGACATCCCGGCGTAGGCGAACATCAGGTCGGTGGCCCCGACGGCGAGCGCCACGGCTTCGTCGAGTCTTCCCTCGGACTGCGCCTGCAGGGCGGTGGCGAAGTCGCGCCAGGCGAGGAAGCTCGGGTCGTCAGACTGGGGGGCGTCCTCGACCGACCAGGGCAGCACGAACGGCACCTCACGGGCCAAGCACAGGGAACCACGAACGGCGACGTAGGCCAGCTGCGCACCGATCGACGTGGGTTCGGCTTCCTCCAGCCGCTCCTCGAGCTCGGACCAGCGTCCCGAGGTCAGCAAGGCCAGGACCAGGTTGATGCCGGTGTAGTCCTGCCACGTGGCGATCCCCGTTCGGGCGGCGACGCCCACGGCCTCCCGGCCGGTCTCCAGGGCCTTGTCGAGATCTTCTCGCGCGTACTCGACCGTCAGGTTGTTCAGGGATCGCGCGAGGGCAACCGGGTGGTGCTGGGTCCGTGCCAGGTCGGCGGCGGCCAGCATGAGAATGATCGCGGTCTCCGGGGCCGCCATCTCGCTGTACGAGGCACTCAGTGCCGTGAGGGCGTGCGCGAGCTCGTCGCGGGCGCCGATCTTCTCGGCGATCTGGATCCGTCGGTCGACCACGTCCCGCCGTGCCCTCCCTGGTGACATGGACCTGCCGACCACCTTGCCCAGAGCGAGCAGCGCGGTCTCCGCGCCGGCCGTGTCGCCGAGGCTCGTCCAGCGGGGCTCCACCACAGCCAGCGCTCCGGCGTTGTCGCCGGTCTCGCTCAGGGCGGCGCCGTGCGCCGCTGCAGCGAGCGCGGCCGACAGCGGATCGCCCATGGCATCAAAGGCCTCGGTGGCTGCAGCGGCATGGGGGATGGCTCGCTGGTAGTCGCCGGCGTCGTTCAGGGCCCACGCCACAGCGGAGTCCAGCCGCGCATGGGTCGCCGGGTCCTCGGTGCGCTCGAGAGCCGCCAGGAGGTGGCCGGCCGACTCGGTCATGGCGCCCAACGACCGGGCGCGTTTCGCCGCCTTCTCGAGCTGGGCGATCGCCAAGGCCTCCAGCTCCGGAACGTCGGGTTCCGACGGGAGTGCCTCGATGGCTTCGAGGTAGTGCTGGGCGATGATCGGGGCCAGGTCACCGGCCTCGTCGTCCACCTGCTCGGTCTGTCGAGCCACGGCGAGGTGCGTGGCGCGGCGGTCGCGACGCGACAGCGTGGCGTAGGCGACCTGGCGCACGACCGACTGCACGAACTGGTAACGGCCGAAGTCGGCGCTGAACCGGCTCACCATCTGGCTGATGATCTGCAGCCGGGTCAGGCTCGCAAGCACCCCGTCGAGGTCGTCCAGCTCCGGGCACAGCTCGGCGATCTGCTCGCGGGAGAAGACGTTCCCCACCACACTCGCTCGCTCCACGAGCCGGTGCTGTGCAGCATCGAGGGTGTCGAGCCGGGCCGCGATCAGGGCCTGCAGCGATGCCGGGGCACCGACCGAGTCGAGGTCGAGCCCGTCAGGATCGGCGAGCACGTAGCGGCCACCCTGGGGAATCACCAGATCGCGGTCGATCAACGAACGCACGGTCTCGACCGCGAAGAGCGGGACGCCCTCGGATCGCGCGATGAGGTCGTCGCGCACCCGGTCGGGGAGCCCGACCACGAGGCCGTCGAGGAGCGTGGCGACATCGGAGTCACCGAGCGCCGAGAGGTGACTCACCGTGGCTCGACGGTTCATCGCCAGTGCAGGATGCGACTCGAGCAGCTCGGGGCGGCTGAGCAGGATCACGAAGCACGGGAACGTCGCCACCGCGAGCAGGTGCTCGACGAACTGGAGCAAGCCGTCGTCGGCGTGGTGTGCGTCGTCGATCACCAGCACGACTGGCTCCTCGGCTCCGCTGACCCGTTCCAGGAAGGCCGTCCACGCGGAGAAGAGGTCCTCGCGCGGGTATGCCCCGACGGAGCCGATCCCGAGCAGCGCGCCGAGCCGTGGTCCCAGCCAGGCGCGTTCCTCCGGGTCTGCCACGAATGCGTCGAGTCCCAGCTCGAGCAGGTGGGCCGGCTCCCGGGTCGACCCCTCGACATCAGGGTCGGCATCGGGCACCAGGGCGCGCAACCGGGCTCGGATCGCTTCGGCGAGGGCGTAGAACGCAACTCCCTCCCCGTAGGCGACGCATCGACCATCGTGCCAACGGGCCAAGAGGGTGAGACCGTCGACGTACTTCTGGAACTCCCACGTCAGGCGGGACTTGCCCACGCCGGCCTCGCCGACCAGGACCAGCAGAGCCGGCCGCCCGCTCTCGTGCACGGAGTGGAACAGCTCCTTGACCAACCGCAGCTCGCGCTCTCGGCCGATCAGGGGTGCCTCGAGGCCGTCGGCCCGCTGTGAACCTCCGATTCCGGCGACGACGGCGCGGACCGACCACAGCGGTACCGGGTCGGTCTTGCCCTTGAGCGCGTGGCTGCCGACGTCGAGATAGCTGATCGCCGAGGACGTCAGCAGTCGGGTCGTCTCGTCGACCCACACCTGGCCGGCGGTTGCCGCCGACTGGACGCGCGCGGCGGTGTTGACGGCGTCGCCGGCGACCATGCCCTGCTGCTCGGCACCGATCGTCACCGCAACTTCACCGGTGACGATCCCGACGCGCATGGCCAGGCCGGCGACGCCGACGTCCTCGCCCATCGCCGCCATGGCGTTGACGAGCTCGAGACCGGCTCGGACGGCACGCTCGGCGTCGTCCTCGTGGGCGGTCGGAACGCCCCACACGGCCATGACCGCATCCCCGATGAACTTCTCCACCGTGCCGCCGTATCGCAGGATGATCTGTCGGCACTCGTCGAAGTAGCGGCTGAGCAGCTCGCGGGTGTCCTCCTGGTCGCGACTCTCCGAGAGGGACGTGAAGCCCACCAGGTCACCGAACAGCACGCTCGTGACACGGCGCGAGGCCACCGGCTGCGAGGACGGGACCACGGCACCTTGGGCCGATCCGCACTCGCCGCAGAACCGAGCGCCGGGGAACAGGGCCGCCCCGCACGAACCGCACGACGGTGCCTCCAGCGCCGTGCCGCAGCTGAAGCAGAAGCGGACGCCCTCGGGCTGCGGAGAGGAGCAGGCCGGGCAATCTTTCACGGTCGGCTCCTCAGACCCTGGGTCGAAGACCGCGATGATCGGTCATGACGCGGTCGGCGGTCACGTGCATCACCGAACCTCCTCGTCTGACCGCGGGCGGGTGAGGATGTCTCGACCATAGACCGATGCACGCTGAAACACGACGGAATTGATGCCGCCGTCATGAAGTCTGAGTGTGTCGCGAGACCGTCGGTCATCCGGTGCTCCACAGTGTGTCCATGGGTTTCGCCGATGCAAGCGTCTGCCCGGGCTGCCGAGGCCGGATCGAGCAGGCCACCGTGTGCCCGCACTGCGGGCTCGACCTGACGACTCCGGAGATCCAGAACGTCTGGCAGGCCTTGACCGTGGCCGACCAATGGGTCGAGCACGCACGCGCCCGGCAGCACGCGGTCGCGGCCGGTACCGGGGCCACCGTGCCGCGCACGACGGGAATCCCGGCCCCGGGCACAGAGGCTGCGCCTCAAGCGGTTCCCCCGACGCCCGCTGCTCCGCGCCGATCGGTGTCCGCCGGTGCGGTGCTGCTCGGTCTCGGTGCCGTGTGCATCCTCGTCGCCGGAACCATCTTCATCACGGTGTCGTGGGGGTCTCTCGGTGTGGCCGGCCGCGCGGCCGTGCTCCTGGCGGTGACCGTCCTGATCGGGGTGCTCGGCTGGTTCGTGACCCGACGTGGTCTGCGCGGCTCGTCCGAGGCCGTCTGGTCGGTCTTCTTCGGGCTCGTGACGCTCGACTGGTTCGCCGCCCGTGCCGAAGGGCTCCTGGGCCTCGACGCGTGGCCGTTCGGGGTGGCTGCCGCCGTCTGGGGCGCCGTGGTGATCGGCACCGGACTTGTCGTGGTCGCCGAGGGGCGACGTCGGCTCGGCCGTGAGCTGCTCGCACCGTCCATCATCGGCGGCGGATCGGCCTGGATCGCGGCCGGCAGTCTCGCTGCGGAGCTGGCCGGGCACGTGTCGGGAGAGTTCTGGCCCGGCGTCCTCGCCGCCTCCGTCGCGGCTGCTGCCTGGGTGGTGATGCGGCGGGGCTCCATGCGCGTCGGCGCCCTCCTCGCGCTCGCCGGGTTGGTCGTCTACGCCGTGTTCGCTGTGTTCGCCGCGCTGGTCGAGGCGACCGATCATGCCGCCCTGCATGAGCTCGTCGTCGACGCCCACGGCCTCCCCCTCATCCTCGTGGTCCTGGCGTCCGTCGCTGTGGGTGTGGTGATGCCGAGCGCTCGATGGGGCGCGTCGGCCGTCGCGGTCGCAGGATCGGCGACGCTGATCTGCCTGCCGATCGAGGAGGCATGGCCCGGCCGCGGTGGCTACGTGTCCGTGGCCTCCCTCGTCGTGGTCGGCGCGCTGGTCTTCGTCGGACGTGGGGACTGGTCCCGTGGAGCACGTCTGAGCGTGGGGCTCGGGACCCTCGGGCTCGCAGTCGCCGCCTTGCCCTGGGTCGCTCAGCTCCTGGCCGTTGCGGCTGCGGGGGCGGCAGGTCCGCGCGCGGACGACCTCTCGACGCGTCTGCGTCCGGAGGACTTCTTCGAAGCCGGACCGTGGTGGCTCGTCCTGGTCGCCGGCGCCGCTATCGCGGTGGTGGTCGTCGTCGCGGCCCGGTGGCCGGAATCGACGCCGGTTCGTCGCCATCTCGCGCCAGTGGCGTGGACGGTCGCGGTGAGCGCGCTGCTGGCAGCCGAGGCGGCGACGTTCCCGCCGGCAGTGTCCCTCGGGACGTCGATTGTCGCGGCCGGGGCGGTGCTGTTCTTCGTGCTTCGCGATCGACACGTCGCGTGGACCTGGGTCGGCCCGGCCCTGGCCGCCGCCGCGCCGCTGGCGTCGCTGTCGTCGTGGCCGGCCACAGCCGTGGTCTGGCCTCTCGCCGGCATCGCGCTGGCCGCGGTCGCGGTCCTGGTCGAGCATGTCGTGCTGCGTGCCGCCGCGACGTTTGCCGCGACCGGCTGGGGACTCGGAACCACGGCCGTCGTCCTGGAGGTGCTCGAGGTCGACGACCGCTGGATCGGGCTGGGGCTCGTGGCGGCCGCCGTGCTCGGACTGGCGGTCGGACTCTTCGCGGTGCGGGACCTCTGGGCCCACCGAGCCAGCGAGGTCGCCGCGGCCATTCTCGGAGTTGGCGGGTTGACGATCGCCGGGATCGAGTCGACGGTGGCCTTCTCGGCGCTGGTCTGGTCCGTGGCCGGCGCGGGCGTGGTGGTGCTCGGACTCGCGTCCACGCGGCGCCGTTGGTACCGCTGGGTGGGGTCGGGTCTGCTCGGCGTCGCCTATGTCCTGCGTCTGGCTGCCAGCGACGTCGACGTGGTCGAGGCCTACACCGCACCCTTCGCCGCCGTGCTGCTCGCGACCGGACTGTGGGCGATGCGCGACCGCAGCGGACCAGGGTCGGTCCAGGCGTTGCTGCCCGGTCTCGTTCTCGCGATGCTGCCCAGCCTGCCGCAGGCGCTCGACGACCCGGCGGGTCTTCGCGCGCTGCTGCTCGGGGTGGGCTCTGTCGTCGCGCTCGTCGTCGGGATCTCCCGACGCTGGAAGGCGCCCCTCGTGGCCGGCGCGGTCGTGCTGGCCGTGTTGGCCCTCGCCAACGTGGCACCGGTCGCGGTCGCCGTCCCGCGCTGGGTGCTGCTCGCCTCGGCGGGCGTGCTCCTGGGCGGTGCCGGCATCACGTGGGAGAACCGCGTGCGCGACGGCCGCGCCGCCATCCGGTACGTGGGGGCCATGCGCTGATCCGCCGGGCCGGGGGGTGGTGCTTGTGTCGACCCGGCCCTCACGAGACAGTGTGGGCATGCCCGAGTTCAGGACCGTTCGCGAGCTCCGACGCGAGGCGCTGGGGCAGGACACGCTGCTCTTCTGCCTGGCGTTCAGCATCGGTGCCGCGATCTACGCCGTCGCGCGAGCCATGGGCATCGGGGAGAGCGCGGGCGACGACTACTGGTCGATCGGCCTGTCCGACGGGTTGCTCCTGAGCGGACTCGCCGCGGGCGAGCTGTTCCTGCTGTGGAACAACGGCTACCGCCAAGGCGTCCGCGGCCACAGCATCGGCAAGCACCGCTTGGGCATCGCCGTCGTCGACACCGGTGACGGCGCGCCGACCGGCGTGGTGCGCGGTCTGGCCCGCGGCCTGATCATGGTGGTGCTGCTCGACCTCGCCGCTGCCGCGATTCCCATCGGGTTGCCGACCGTCCTGAAGAGCGCCACGCCGGAGAGCTGGCACGTCGGCGCCACCGCCTACATCGCGCTGATCGTCCTGCTGATCCCGTTGCTGCTGCGCACCGATCGAGGACTCGCGGACCGGTTGCTGCGCACCACCGTGGTCCGGGCCCGGGGAGACGACGCCACCACCCGGCCGAGCCGCCGTCGGGCCCTGGTGGCCCTCGACATCGTGGGCGTGCTCGGCGTGGCCGCAGTGATGAGCACGTACGTCGCGTTCTACTGGCCGTTGATCTGGCAGTTCCCGAATCTTTCGTGATCGCGGCGGTCGCACCTGACCGTCCGGCAATGTATCTTGATGTCAAGAGAGTTTTCGTCGGACGGTAAGGCAGACCTGAGATGGCGGCCACCGACCCGGCTGGGCAAGGATGGACCCGACCGCGCGAAGGAGAGAGACCCATGGCCGTCGACAGTTTCAACGCCAAAGACACCCTCGAGGTGGGCGACAGCTCATTCGAGATCTACCGACTCGACCAGGTGACCGGCGACGGACTCGACGTCGACTCGCTCCCGTTCAGCCTCAAGGTCCTGCTGGAAGGCCTCCTGCGCACCGAGGACGGCGCGAACATCACCCGCGCCGACATCGAGGCCCTGGCCGGCTGGGACGCCGACGCCGAGCCGAGCACGGAGATCCAGTTCACTCCGGCGCGCGTCATCATGCAGGACTTCACCGGGGTTCCGTGCGTCGTCGACCTCGCCACGATGCGCGAGGCGATGGCCGACCTCGGTGGCGACGCCACGAAGATCAACCCGCTCGCGCCGGCCGAGATGGTCATCGACCACTCCGTCATCGCCGACGTGTTCGGCACGCCCGGAGCGTTCGAGCGCAACGTGGAGATCGAGTACGAGCGCAACCGCGAGCGCTACCAGTTCCTCCGCTGGGGCCAAGGCGCCTTCGACGACTTCAAGGTCGTGCCGCCCGGAACCGGCATCGTCCACCAGGTCAACATCGAGCACCTGGCGCGAGTCGTCTTCACCCGCGAGGCGGACGGCAGGACCGTCGCCTACCCCGACTCGTGCGTGGGAACGGACTCCCACACGACCATGGTCAACGGGCTCGGAGTCGTCGGCTGGGGTGTCGGCGGCATCGAGGCCGAGGCGGCCATGCTCGGCCAGCCGATCAGCATGCTGATCCCGCGGGTCGTGGGATTCAAGCTCAGTGGTGAGCTGCCGGAAGGCGCCACCGCCACCGACCTCGTCCTCACCATCACCGAGATGCTGCGCGAGCACGGGGTGGTGGGCAAGTTCGTCGAGTTCTACGGAGACGGCGTCGGTGCCGTGCCGCTCGCCAACCGCGCGACGATCGGCAACATGAGCCCCGAGTACGGCTCCACGATCGCGGTGTTCCCGATCGACGCCGAGACCACCAAGTACATGAAGTTCACCGGCCGGAGCGACGACCAGATCGCCCTCGTCGAGGCCTACGCGAAGGCCCAGGGCCTGTGGCACGACCCCGACAAGGAGCCGCGGTTCTCCGAGAAGCTCGGTCTCGACCTGTCCGAGGTCGTCCCGTCCATCGCCGGCCCCAAGCGCCCGCAGGACCGCGTCTCGCTGACGGCCGCCAAGGACTCGTTCCGCACGGCGCTGGTCGACTACGTCGACGACGAGAAGCACGAGCCGAACGGCTACGACGAGGCGGTGGACGAGTCGTTCCCGGCCTCGGACACGCCGAGCAGCTCCGCCGACGGCACCAACGGTGACCAGCCCCGACCAGTGACCGCGGCCTCGGCCGCGGGCCGGTCGAGCAACCCGCAGCAGGTCACTCTGGCAGACGGGACCGAGTTCGAGCTCGACCACGGCGCCGTCACGATCGCCGCCATCACGTCGTGCACCAACACGTCGAATCCCACGGTCATGATCGGTGCCGCGCTCCTGGCCAAGAACGCCGTCGAGAAGGGCCTCACCCGCAAGCCCTGGGTCAAGACGACCCTCGCGCCGGGGTCGAAGGTCGTGTCCGACTACTTCGAGAAGTCCGGACTCACGCCCTACCTCGACAAGCTCGGCTTCAACTTGGTCGGCTACGGCTGCACCACGTGCATCGGCAACTCGGGGCCGCTCATCCCGGAGGTCAGCGACGCCGTCAACGCCGGCGACCTCGCCGTCGTCTCGGTGCTGTCGGGCAACCGCAACTTCGAGGGACGCATCAATCCCGACATCAAGATGAACTACCTCGCCTCGCCGCCGCTGGTGGTGGCGTACGCGCTGGCCGGATCGATGGACGTCGACCTGCTCGAGGAACCGCTCGGCCAGGACACCGACGGCAACGACGTGTACATGAAGGACATTTGGCCGTCGCCGAAGGAGGTCGAGGACGTCATCGCTGCGTCGATGGACCCCGAGACCTTCACCAGGGAGTACGCCGACGTCTTCTCCGGTGGCGAGCAGTGGAAGAACCTCGAGACCCCGTCCGGCGACACCTTCGCGTGGGACGAGGAGTCCACCTACGTCCGGAAGCCGCCGTACTTCGACGGCATGGAAGTCGAGCCCTCGCCGGTGGAGGACGTCACCGGCGCGCGAGTGCTGCTGAAGCTGGGCGACTCGGTCACCACCGACCACATCTCCCCGGCCGGTGCGATCAAGAAGGACAGTCCGGCCGGTGCCTACCTGTCGGAGCACGGCGTCCAGGCGCGCGACTTCAACTCCTACGGCTCACGTCGTGGCAACCACGAGGTCATGATCCGGGGCACGTTCGCGAACATCCGGCTGCGCAACCAGATGGCGCCCGGCACCGAGGGCGGCTACACGCGCGACCTGCTCAACGACGGCGAGGTCACGTCGGTCTTCGAGGCGTCCGAGAAGTACATCGACGCCGGGATCCCGCTCGTGGTCCTGGCCGGCAAGGAGTACGGCTCGGGCTCCTCGCGCGACTGGGCCGCCAAGGGGACGGCACTCCTCGGCGTCAAGGTCGTCATCGCCGAGTCGTACGAGCGCATCCACCGCTCGAACCTGATCGGCATGGGCGTGCTCCCGCTGCAGTTCCCCGAGGGCGAGAGCGCCGAGTCGCTGGGCCTGACCGGTGAGGAGACGTTCGACGTCACCGGAATCACCGCCCTCAACGACGGCGAGACGCCGCGGACCGTCACGGTGAAGGCCGGTGACGTCGAGTTCGAGGGCGTCGTGCGGATCGACACGCCTGGTGAGGCGAACTACTTCCGCAACGGCGGGATCATGCCCTACGTGCTGCGCAGCCTGCTCGACTGAGCGCGGGTCCGGGTGGGCGGAACCACCCATCGGGCGACGGTGAAGATGGGTGGTTTGCCCGATGCTCCCCGGGCGTCGCGGTTCCTAGCGTGAAGGCCTCACACCTGGAGGCCATCATGTCGAACGAACACGTCGAGACCCTGATCATCGGCGCAGGTCAGGCCGGGCTCGCGGCCGCGCACCACTTGCAGCTGAGGAAGCGCCCCTTCCTCGTCGTGGACGCCAACGATCGCGTCGGTGACGGCTGGCGACGTCAGTGGGACTCGCTCAAGCTGTACAGCCCGGCGAAGTTCGACGGTCTGCACGGGCTGCCGTTCCCGGCGCCGCCGTGGTCATTCCCCGGCAAGGACGAGGTCGCGGACTACATCGAGACATACGCGTCCCACTTCGAGATCCCGGTCCGGCTCGGCACCCGCGTCGACCGGCTCTCCGCCCACGGCGACGGCTACGTGGCGGCTTGCGGCGGCGACGCGATCTTCGCCGACCACGTCATCATCGCCAGCGGCACCTTCGGGCGGGCACCGAGCGTCCCGGACTTCGCCGACGAGCTCGACCCGATGATCATGCAGCTCCACTCCAGCGAGTACCGACGACCCGGCCAGCTCCGCGACGGTTCCGTCCTCGTGGTGGGGGGCTCGCACTCCGGCGCCGACGTGGCGTTCGAGGTCGCCGAGCACCATCCGACGATCCTGTGCGGCCGGGACCCAGGGCAGATCCCGGTCCGCCTGGCATCACCAATGTTCAAGGTCGTGTTCCCCATCCTGATGTTCGTCTTCTCGCACGTCCTGACGCGTGGGACGCCCATGGGCCGCAAACAGATGGACGAGATCCGGCACCACGGGGGGCCGATGTTGCGGGTCAAGCGCTCCGACCTCCTCCAGCGCGGGGTCGAGCGGCTCCCCGAGCGGGTCGTCGGCGTCCAGGACGGTCGTCCCGTCCTCGACGGTGGACGGGTGTTGGACGTGGCGAACGTCGTCTGGTGCACGGGGTTCCGCCAGGCCTTCGGCTGGGTCGATCTGCCCGTCTTCGGCGCGGACGGATGGCCGACGGAGATGCGCGGAGTGGTCGAGAAGGCTCCTGGCCTGTACTTCTGTGGTCTCGGGTTCCAGTACTCCGCCGCGTCGATGTTCATCTCCGGCGCGAGCCGCGACGCCGGGCACGTCGTCGAGCACCTGGTGGCGCATCGGGGAGCCCAAGCGCGCGACGCGGCGGATGCTGCCTGAGTCCGCCACGTCGGCGTAGCCTTCCAACCAAGGGAGGTTGCCGTGGACATCGCCAACCATCTCAGCCAAGGCCGTGAGGCATTCGGCCGCCGCGAATGGCAGGCCGCGCGCGATGGGCTGTCCGCGCCGGACCTGACTGACCTGGACCCCGCGGACTTGCACGCGTTGGCCACGGCCGCCTACCTCGTCGGGGACACCGAGACGAGCGTCCGGGCCCTGCAACAGTCGTTCGAGGCGCACACCGGTGATGATGCTCCGATCGCGGCGGCGCGCGACGCGCTCTCCATCACGTCGATCCTCACCACGTCGGGAAACGCTGCTGCCGCGCACGGGTGGAAGGCGCGCGCGGCACGACTGCTCGAAGCGGTTCCCGATGACGTGGCCGAACACGGCTTCCTGCAGATGCAGGAGATGCTGGAGTGCGTCTTCACCGGTCGGGTCGAGGAAGCCCAGGGTCTCGCGGTGGAGGTCGTCGAGGCGGGCCATCGGCACGGAGAGCCTGATCTCGTCTCGATGGGCTTGGTCTGCCAGGGACGGATGTCGATCTATCGGGGCCGGGTACCCGAAGGGCTCGCCCTGCTCGACGAGGCGATGGTCGCCGTCACCTCCGGGGAGGTGTCATCGATCCTGGCCGGCCGGATCTACTGCGTGATGATCGATGCTTGCCAAGAGCTCGATGACTACCGCCGGATGACGGACTGGACCAGGATGCTGACGCACTGGTGCGCGCAACAGCCCGATCTCGTCCGGTACACCGGCCAGTCCGCCGTCCATCGGGCCCAGATCATGCGCATCCAGGGCGCCTGGTCCGATGCCCTCGACGAGCTCGACCTCGCGCAGGACCGCTATGAGCGACAGGACCTCGACCCGGCTGTGGGCCAGGTCCACTACGAGCGCGGCGAAGTGCGGCGGCTGCAGGGCGACTTCGATGCGGCCGACGAGTGCTACGCCGCCGCCGGCGACCAGGGTCACGACCCGCAACCCGGGCTGACGCAGCTCTGGCTTGCCCTCGGACGGACCGACGCCGCGGCCGCGGCGGTCCGGCGGCTTCTCGAGGAGACCGTCGACCCGGTCCACCGCAGTCGCTTGCTCCCGACTGCCGTGGAGGTGTATCTGGCGGTCGGCGACGTGGAGGCTGCCTCCATCGTGGTCGACGAGCTCGAGGGCCTGGCGACCTCGTTCGGCTCGGCGGCGCTGACTGCTGCGGCGGCGTACGCCCGCGGACGTGTCCTGAGCGCACGCGACGACCCGTCGGCTGCGCTCCCACACCTGCGCACCGCGTGGCGCGGGTGGCTCGACCTCGGTGCCAGGTACGACGCGGCGCGGGCCAGGATGGCCATCGGTGAAGCCTTCCGGGCCATGGACGACGAGGACTCCGCCGCCGCCGAGCTCACGGTGGCCGGGCGAACGTTCCAGGATCTCGGAGCGGTACCCGCAGCTCGGGGGGTGGAACGGCTGCTGGCCGGCGCCACCCACCCGGACGGGCTGACCGCCCGAGAGGTCGAGGTTCTGCGCCTGGTCGCCGCCGGCAAGACCAACCACGAGATCGCCACCCAGCTCGTCCTCAGTGAGAAGACGGTGGCTCGCCACCTCAGCAACATCTTCGGCAAGACCAGCGTGACGTCGCGAACAGCGGCAGCGGCATATGCGTTCCAGCACCAGCTCGCCTGAGCGAAGCCGGCACGGTGCCGTGGCCCGCCCTGAACTATGCTGGCCAGCCATTCCCCGACGAGGAGAATCATGGTGGGACGAACGCCAGGTCAAGGCTCCGAATCGGTCGAGGCATCGGGGGTGAACGACGAACGGCTGGCGAACCTCCGCCGGTGGAACGTCGGACTCGGGCTGCTGCATGCCGCTCAAGCAGTCGCGGTGCTCGTGCTCGCCTCGGACTTCGCCATCTCGGTCACGTCCAGCTTTCCCCAAGGTCCCCCCGGTAGTGACATCCCGGCGCCGGAAGGGCTCTTCGACGTCCGGATCGGCACCGCCATCGCGGCCTTCCTCGCGCTCGCGGCCGTCGACCACCTGCTGACCGGAACGGTCGCCCAGCGACGCTACGAAGCAGACCTGCGCGCCGGGATCAACCGGTTCCGGTGGGCGGAGTACTCGGTGAGCGCGACGATCATGATCGTCCTGATCGCGTTCTACGCCGGGGTCACCGGCATCACCGCCGTGATCGCCGTCGTCGGCGCCAACGTGGCGATGATCCTCTTCGGCTGGCTGCAGGAGCGGATGAATCCGCCCGGGCGCGAGTCGACCACGATGATCGCGTTCTGGTTCGGCACCGTCGCCGGGCTGGCCCCGTGGGTCGCGATCACGGTCAGCATCATCGGCGCCGAGACCGTGCCCGGCTTCGTGTACGGCATCTTCGTCTCCCTGGCGATCTTCTTCTCCAGCTTCGCGGTCAACCAGTGGCTGCAGTACCGGGAGATCGGACCGTGGCGCAGCTACGCGTTCGGCGAGAAGGCGTACCTCGTGCTGAGCCTCGCGGCGAAGTCGGCGCTGGCCTGGCAGATCTTCGCCGGCTCGCTGGCCGGCTGACCGGCGGGCCCGAGCCGTCCTCGTACGCTGGCGACGTGACGATCCACTCCGACCATCCGTTCGTGCCGCCAGAGGGCGAGCGTGATCCGTTGCGTCGTCTGCGGGGGAGTCTGCCGGCACCGGTCACGGTGTGGGCGGCGGGCACCGGCCGCGAGCGCCGCGGTCTCACCGTGTCGTCGATGCTGGTGGCGGCCGGCGACCCGGCCCGCGTGCTCGGACTGGTCGACGAGGAGTCCGACCTCTGGGACGACCCGCCGACCACGCTCACCGTCAACGTGCTCGCGCCCGGCCATGCGTACCTCGCCGAAGCGTTCGCCGGGACCGTTCCGGCGCCCGGCGGACCGTTCACCCTGGGGGAGTGGAACGACTCCGAGTGGGGTCCGGTGTTGAGCGACGCCTCCGGCTGGTTGGGGGTGCGACTCGTCGCAGAGGCGCCGCGACACGTCGGGTGGGGTCTGCTGCTGGAAGGCGTGGTCGAGCACGTCGAGACCGGCTCGACCGAGGTCCTCACCCACGTTCGCGGCCGGTATCTGGGCGGCTCCTGACCCGCCGCGCGACCGCGTCGGCCGGTTCTCGCGAACTCGTTAGACTGATCGAATGGCCGTGCTCGACACCGTGACCGGACCCGCCGATCTCCGGCGGATGTCCGACGACGAGCTGACCCTCCTTGCAGAGGAGATCCGCGAGCTGTTGATCTGCTCGGTCGCGGCGAACGGAGGTCACCTCGGCCCCAACCTCGGTGTCGTCGAGCTCGGCATCGCCATCCACCGCGTCTTCGACTCTCCGCGCGACCGAGTCGTCTGGGACACCGGACACCAGTCGTACGTGCACAAGATGCTCACTGGCCGCGCGGGTGAGTTCGCCACGCTGCGCACCGAGGGTGGCCTCTCCGGCTACCCGAGCCAGGCCGAGTCCGAGCACGACTGGGTCGAGAACTCGCACGCATCAACCAGCTTGTCCTACGCCGACGGCATGGCGAAGGCCAACCAGGTGCTCGGCCACGACGACCACGTCGTCGCCGTCATCGGCGACGGCGCGCTCACCGGCGGCATGGCCTGGGAAGCGCTGAACAACATCGCCGCCGGCCAGGACCGCAAGCTCGTGGTCGTCGTCAACGACAACGGACGGTCGTACACCCCCACTGTCGGTGGTTTGGCGAACCGACTCACCGAGATCCGCACCAATCCCCGGTACGAGCCCGCGCTCCACGCCATCAAGGACCGGCTCAACCGCACACGCGCCGTGGGCCCGGCCACCTACGACGCCCTGCACGCGATCAAGAAGGGCATCAAGGACGCGCTCGCACCGCAGGGCATGTTCGAGGACCTCGGGCTCAAGTACATCGGCCCCGTCGACGGTCACGACCGCGTCGCGCTCGAGCACGCGCTGGCCCAGGCACAACGGTTCGGCGGACCAGTCCTCGTGCACGTCATCACCACCAAGGGCCAGGGCTACGACATCGCCGTCGCGAACGAGAACGACCAGATGCACCAGGCGCAGCCGTTCGACCGCGAGACCGGCGACGCCACCACCGTGGCCCCGGCCGGATGGACCTCGGTCTTCCGCGACGAGGTCGTGCGCATCGGCGATGAGCGTCCCGACGTCGTGGCCATCACCGCGGCGATGCTCTACCCCGTCGGACTCGACGCCTTCGCCGACAAGTTTCCCGACCGCGTCTTCGACGTCGGCATCGCCGAGCAGCACGCCGTCACCAGCGCCGCCGGCATGGCCATGGGCGGGTTGCACCCGATCGTCGCCATCTACGCCACCTTCCTGAACCGGGCCTTCGACCAGGTCCTGCTCGACGTCGCGCTGCACCGGTGCGGTGTCACGTTCGTCCTCGACCGTGCCGGCGTCACCGGCGACGACGGCGCCAGTCACAACGGCATGTGGGACATGTCGTTGCTGCAGATCGTCCCGCGGCTTCGACTGGCCGCCCCGCGCGACGGCTCCCAGCTGCGTGAGCTCCTGCGCGAGGCGGTCGAGGTCGACGACGCGCCCACGGTGGTGCGGTTCGCGAAGGGACCGGTCGGTTCCGACGTCCCGGCCGTCGAGCGGCTGGGGTACGCCGATGTGCTGCATCGCGACGAGTCCACCGACGTCTTCGTGCTCGCCGTCGGATCGCTCGCGCCGACCGCTCTGGCCGCTGCGGACATCGCCCGCCAGCAGGGCGTCGGGGTCACGGTCGTCGACCCGCGGTGGGTCAAGCCGTTCGACCCCGCCGTCGTCGAGCTGGCCGCTCGACACGATCTGGTCGTCACCATCGAGGACAACGGCCGGCAGGGTGGCGTCGGTGCCGCCTTCACCCAGGCGCTGCGCGATGCCGGGTCGGAAGTCTGCGTGCGGGTCCACGGCGTCGAGCAGGAATTCCTCGACCACGCCAAGCGAGCGGTGATCCTGGAGCGTCAGGGACTGACACCCGAGGCCGTCGCCGACGACATCGCCGCCACGCTTCGGCGGAATAAGCCGGGGACCTGAGGCGCTGACGATGAAGTGGCCCAATCGACGCGATGACGAAGCGTCCGGTTCCGTGCAGGGACCGGTCCTGATCCATGCCCTCGACGGGTTCCTGACCGCGGGGGCCGCCCCGCGGCTCGCCGCGAGCCAGCTGCAGACGGGTCAGGGCGAAGTGGTGCGCCGGTTCGACCTCGACGAGCTCTACGACTACCGCGCTCGGCGCCCCTTCATCAGCTTCCGAGCCGACCACTACCAGGACTTCGAGGAGCCGACGCTCGACATCGTGCTCGAGCGCGACCACGCCGGAACGCCGTACCTGCTGCTGGCCGGACCAGAGCCCGACTTCCGGTGGGAGTCGTTCATCGACGGCGTGCAGGAGGTCGTCGAGGAGTACGACGTGCCCCTCACTCTCGGACTCGGCGCCGTGCCGATGGGCGTCCCCCACACCCGTCCCCCGATGATCACGACCCACGGCTCGCGACCCGAGCTCGTCGACCGCAAGAACCTGTGGTCGGCCGACGTACGGGTGCCGTCGTCGGTCCAGGCGCTGCTGGAGTACCGGTTCGCGCAGCGTGGCCTCGACGCCGCCGGCTACGTCGTCCACGTGCCGCACTACCTCGCCCAGGTCGACTACCCCACGGCTGCTGTGGCTCTGCTCGACGCCGTGGTCGACCGACTCGGTCTGCAGCTCGACTACGAGGTCCTGCGCGCCTCGCAGGGCGAGGCGCTGGCCGAGATCGAGCAGCAGATCTCCGAGCAGGACGGCGAGAATGTCCTGTCCGGGCTCGAGGAGCAGTACGACGCCTTCACCCGCGGTGCCGCCCAGTCCCTCCTGGCCGAGGACGACTCGATCCCCAGCGGCGAGGAGCTCGCCGACCAGTTCGAGAAGTTCCTCGCCCGCCAGCGCAAGAACGACGACGGCTGACGAGAGACTCCCGTACCGCCGAGGAGAGACTCCCGTACCGCTGAGGAGAGACTCCCGTACCCCTGACGATCGCGCTTCTCATCGCTTCAGTGGAGCGTTGCGGTCGGCTCACGTGACCTGGCCCCCGGCCGGGCCGCAGTTCTCTCCTCAGCAGTCCGGAACTCTCTCCTCGGCAGGCGGGAACTCTCTCGTCGGCGGTACGGGAGTCTCTCGTCGGCGCGGATAGGGTGGGGCCGTGCCTGCGACCCTGAGTGAGCTCATCGACCTGCTGGATCTGGAGAAGCTGGACGAGACGCTTTTTCGGGGCCGTCAGCTCGAGGACACGTCGTTCACGCGGGTCTTCGGGGGACAGGTGGCGGCGCAAGCGCTCGTCGCGGCGCAGCGGACGGTGTCGGAGGACCGGCACGTGCACTCCCTGCACAGCTACTTCCTGCTCGGCGGCGACCCGAGCATCCCGATCATCTACGAGGTCGAGTACGTCCGTGACGGCGGTTCGTTCACCACGCGACGGGTCGCCGCGCGCCAGCACGGCTCGACCATCTTCTACATGACGGTCTCGTTCCAGAAGGTGGAGGAGGGATTCGACCACCAGGACGAGATGCCGGACGTCCCCTCGCCCGACGACTCCACCCCGATGGTCGACGTCATCCGCAGCGTCAATCCCGACGCTGCCGACTGGTGGGAGAAGGAATGGTCGGCGGTCGACATGCGGCACGTCCCGGGTGACGGGTCCGATCCGGCGACCCAGCGGCTCTGGTTCCGGATCGCCGGGGCGATGCCCGATGACCGACGCCTGCGCAACGCGGTGCTCACCTACTTCTCCGACCTCACCCTGCTCGGCCCGACGCTGTTGCCGCACGGTCGGCTGGTGGGCTCACCCGACGTTCAGGTGGCCTCGCTCGACCACGTGATCTGGTTCCACCGGCCGGCCTCGGCGAATCAGTGGTTCCTGTACGACCAGCACTCACCGTCGGCCTCCCGCGGCCGCGGCCTGGCGGTGGCCCGGGTGTTCGCAGAAAGTGGCGACCTCGTCGCCACCATCGCCCAGGAAGGACTCATCCGGCCGGTGAAGCCGCGCGACTGACGCCCGTCAGCGCAGCGTGGGAAGCGTCAGCTCCGACGGGTACTTCGCTGAAGAATGCACCTTCATGACCGTCAGCGTGCCCAGGACGCCACCCAGTGAGGGTGCGAGGTGGGGAATGTCGAACGCCTGGACCGCGAGCCTGAGCTTGTGGCCGGGGCGGATCGTCGCTGCGGTCGGGAAGATCTCGACGTCCACCGGTGCGACCTCGCCGGCGGCGAGGGTCTTCTGAGCGGCTCGCGTGAACGGGTGGTACGGCTGGATGATCTTGCCGCCGAGCCATCGCGTGCGGGTCGAGTCCAGGGCACGGTGCGAGATGACCTGCCAGCCGCCGGTGAGCCTGCTGACCGTCCCGTCCGGTGCGACGTCCTCCACCGAGACCGAGAGCATGCCGTCGCCACTGTCACTGGACGCGAACAGATGCGCGTTGATCGGGCCCTGGATCTTGACCGGGGCGGTGACCGGTGCCGTCTCGAACACCACGCCGAGCTCGTCGTTGAGCCGGTTGTCCTTCAGGCACGGGTTCGGGATGCCGCTCGCGTTCATCACCCCGGCCGTCCACTGGTTGGCCGACCTGGTGCACAGGCCGGCGATCGGGACGGGCAGGACGTTCGACGTGCCGTCCTGGACGGAGCCGGTCGTGAGCCCGCCCGGCGAGGCGTTGGTGGCCGAGCCGGAAAGACGGAAGCTGGTCGCCCGCTGGGTCGTCATCCAGCCCGACGAGGTGCTCCACGTGTCGGGTCCCTGGTTGAAGTAGCTGAGGTTGGGGATGTCGGAGTTGAGCTTCTTGTCGCTCTTGCCCTTGAGCCAGCGGTCGAACCAGCGGAGCTGGAGCTCGGCGATGGTGCCGTAGCCGGCGTCGGCGACCTGGGCGCCCGACGATCCCTCCAGGTGGTCCCACGGCCCGACGATCATCTTGGTCGGGATGCCTCGCTTGCGCAGGTTCTCGAAGAGCAGGGGAGTGCCGCGCTGGAACAGGTCGTACTCACCGCCGATGAAGAACGTCGGGACGTCGACCTTGTCGATGACGTTGATCAGCGATCGTTCGGCGTAGAACGGACCGTCGTAGTTGGGGTCGCCGCCGAGTCCGGCGTTGAGCAACAGCGGTGCGGTGAAGGTGCCGGCGGTCATGATGCGGTCGACCAGAATTCCGATCGCCGAGGTCGGGTCGGACATCGCGTACGCGGGCGGGACGAGCCCGGCCCCGGTGACCAGTCCGAGCCAGAGCGGGATGAAGCCGACGTCGAGCTGTCCGCCGGAGGCGACGATGTCGCGGTAGACGTCGGCACCGGGAACCTGCGGGAAGATCGCCTTCAGGCCCGGCGGCTTCGCCGAGGCGGCCCAGAGCTGGCTGATGCCCATGTACGAGGCGCCGGTCATGCCGGTGGAGCCGTTGCTCCACGGCTGCGCGTGCGCCCACGTCATGACCTCGCCGGCGTCCTTGTTCTCCCGCGAGGCGAACGCTTCCCAGCGTCCCGCCGACGACCCGGTGCCGCGGGCGTCGACGACGACCTGGACGTAGCCGCGCTTGACGAGGAAGTCGGGAGCGGGCCCGGCGAGCCCGCCTCCGCCGCCGGCGATGACCGTCTTGTTGTACGCGGTGATCATGACGATCACCGGGAGCTTGGTGTCGACGGCCTGACCTGACGCGTCGGCAGGTCGGGTGACGTCGCCGCGCAGCACCACGCCGTCGGACATCCGGATCGGCACGTCCCGCTGCTTGACCGTGCCGGGGTACTCCTCGGGCCTCGGGGACCATGCGAGTGACGTGGTCTGGGCGACGCCGGCTCGGGCCTCAGGCGCCGCGTGCACGGATCCGGCGCCGGCGAGCGTCAGGCTGGTGGCGAGCAGGGCTGCGCCGAGCATCGCGGTGGCCGCACGGGCCGGGGTGGTCGGTCGTTCACGCATGGTGTTCCCTCCGGCGCTGTAACGAGCGGTTACACCTGAGGGTTACGCGGGCGAGACGCGTCCGACCAGGTGTGTCGACGGCTTGCGGGCCGACGTGACTCCGAGGGTGATGACACCCGCGTCGGAACGGCTGCCGAACACGACGGTGCTCGGCAACAGGATCGGCTTCTTGAACTCGACGTCGATCGTGAACGCGTCGGGGAGTCGGTTCTGCAGAGCAGCCAGGGCGTGGGCGGTGGTCCACATGCCGTGGGCGATGTTGCGCGGGAAGCCGAACGCCTTCGCGGTGATCGGATACAGGTGGATGGGGTTCCGGTCGCCGGACACCGCGCCGTACCGGCGTCCGAGGTCGCCGCCGAGCTTCCAGTGCACGACTCCGTCGGGGGCGTCGATGCCGTCCAGCGGGGCCGGGGTGGTCTCCTCGCCGCTGCCGCGTCCGCGTGCCAGCAGGGTGGTGACCTCGTCCCAGACGGGCTCTCCGTCGATGGTGGCCGTGGTGAGCAGGTCGACGAGGCGACCCTTGGCGTGCGGCCGCAGGTCAGCTGCCCGGACGGAGACGTCGAACGACTCGCCGACGCCGATCGGACGGTGCTGGGTGATGGAGTTGCGCAGGTGCACGAGTCCCATCGGCGCGAATGGGAACGCCGTGTCGGTCATCAGGGCCAGGTGCAGCCCGAACGCCGCCATGTGCGGGTACGTGGCCGGCAGTGAGTCGGTGCGGCCGAATCCGCACACCTCGTTGTACTTCTCGAGGTGGTCCGGAGCCGTGGTGACGTTCTTCCGCTCCAGGGTCAGGTCCGGCACCGAGTCGCCACCGTGCTTGACGCCCGGCAGCCCGCCGACGATCGGAAGGGCGGGGAGCACAGCCTTGAGCATCAGCGGCGCAGTGGACGGCGCCTTGTCGAAGGACCGCGTCGTCATGTCAGGCACCCAGCAGGCTCTGCCCGCACACGCGGACGACATTGCCGGACACGGCGGACGAGCCCGGGTTCGCGTACCAGGCGATGGCCTCGGCGACGTCGATCGGCTGTCCACCCTGGGACATCGAGTTCATCCGGCGTCCGGCTTCGCGGATGCCCAGCGGGATGGTCTTGACCATCTCGGTCTCGATGAATCCGGGCGCGATGGCGTTCGCGGTGATGCCGTCCTTGGCGACCCGCTGGCTCAACGACTGGATCCAGCCGATGACACCGGCCTTGGCGGAGCCGTAGTTGGTCTGGCCGTTGTTGCCTGCGATGCCGGCGATCGAGGAGATGCCGATGACCCGCCCCCCGGGGCGGATGAGGCCTTGATCGAGCAGCTCGTCGGTGATCCGCTGCGGAGCGCCGACGCTGATGTCGACCACGAGTGAGTAGTTCTCGGCCTTCATGTTGCGCAGCCGCTTGTCGCGGGTGATGCCGGCGTTGTGGACGACGATGTCGACCCCACCGTGGTTCTTCTTCAGGTAGGCGGCGATCTCCTGGGGAGCGTCGTCAGCGGTGATGTCGAGAGTGATCGCTCCGCCGCCGAGCTCGTTCGTGAGCGCCTCGAGGTCGGCCGCCAGCGGCGGCACGTCGAGACCGACAACGGTGGCTCCGTCGCGGTGCAGGGCACGGATCTCGGCCTCGCCGAGGCCGCGGGACGCGCCGGTGACGAGCGCGACCTTGCCGGCGAGGGGCTTGGCCGGGTCGGCCGCGGTCTCGCTCTCCTTGAGGTCGGTGAGGCCGATACGGATCACCTGGCCGGAGACGTAGGCAGACTTGGGGGAGAGCAGGAAGTCCAGCGTCGAGCCGAGTGCCCCTTCGGAACCGCGGGCCACGTAGACCAGGTTGGCGGAGCTGCCACCGTCGACCTCCTTGGCCAGTGATCGGGTGAAGCCTTCCAGCGCTCGCTGGGCGATGGCGGCGCCCTCGGTCTCGGCCTCCTCGGGCAGGCCTCCGATGACGACGACGCGGCCGCAGGGCTGAAGCTGGCGCAGGACCGGGGTGAAGAACTCCTGCAGGGCGACGAGGCCCGCTGCGGAGTCGATGCCAGTGGCGTCGAAGACGAGCCCCTTGTACTTCTTGGAGTCGGCGCGGACGCCGGTGGCCTCGATCTTGCTCGCCTTGAGGGCGGCGGTGACGGCGTTGGTCACCGGTCCCTTGACGGCTGCGCCGGTGAGGACCGTGCCCTTGACGAGCGGTCCACCCTCATAGCGCTCGAGGTACGGGGGATTGGGCAGGCCCAGGTTCTTGACCAGGAACTTCCCGATCGGGTTGTGGGCCAGGTCCTGGTAACGATCCGTCATCAGCGGATGTGTCCTATCTCTCGCATACCATCGGTATCTGAATGTCTTGTGAAACTGTAGCCTCGGGTGACAGCACCAGTCCACCCATGTGGTGAGGCGCACACGCGGACTCAATCGTCCCAGACGGCAGCGCTCACCGGCCATGTGCACGAGGACCGACCAACAGCGAGGAGCACGTCATGGCGAACCAGTCGCCGACGAAGAAGACCGCAAAGAAGGCAGCCCCGAAGCCCGCCGCGGGTGCCACCGGACGCCGAGTCGCCGTGATCGGCGGCAACCGCATCCCGTTCGCCCGCTCGAACACGGTCTACACGGACGTCTCCAACCAGGACATGCTCACTGCGGCCCTCGACGGTCTCGTCGAGCGGCACGGGCTCCAGGGCGAGCGAGCCGGCGAGTTCGTCGCCGGTGCGGTGCTCAAGCACAGTCGCGACTTCAACCTGGCCCGCGAGACCGTTCTCGGTTCGAAGCTGTCGCCCGAGACGCCCGCCGCCGACATCCAGCAGGCGTGTGACACCGGCATCCAGGCCACGATCCAGGTGGCCAACAAGATCGCGCTCGGCAAGATCGAGTACGGCATCGCCGGCGGTGCGGACACCACCTCGGACGCTCCGCTCGCCATCGGCGACAAGCTGCGCAAGATCCTGCTCGAGGCCAACCGGGCGCGGGACAACAAGGGCCGCCTCGCCGCGCTGGCCAAGATTCGCCCGGCGTACCTGGTTCCCGATCGCCCGGAGAACGCCGAACCACGTACCGGCCTGTCGATGGGCGACAGCCAGGCCCTGACGACCAAGGAGTGGGGCATCACCCGCGAGGCCCAGGACGAGCTGGCCGTGGCGTCGCACCAGAACCTGGCCGCCTCGTACGACGAGGGCTGGCAGGACGACCTCGTCACGCCGTACCTCGGGGTCGAGCGCGACAACAACCTGCGCGTCGACTCCTCGATGGAGAAGCTCGCCAAGCTCAAGCCCGTCTTCGGCAAGAAGGACGAGGCCGCCACCATGACCGCCGCCAACTCCACGCCGCTGTCCGACGGCGCGTCGGTGGTGCTGCTGGCCTCCGAGGACGAGGCGAAGGCCCGCTCCTGGGAGCCGCTCGCCTACCTCGTCGACTACGAGACGGCCGCCGTCGACTACGTGAGTGGCGCCGAGGGCCTGCTGATGGCACCCGCCTACGCGGTGCCGCGGATGTTGGCCCGTCAGGGTCTGAGCCTGCAGGACTTCGACTTCTACGAGATCCACGAGGCGTTCGCCGGCCAGGTGCTCACCACCCTCGCCGCCTGGGAGGACCCCGCGTTCTGCAAGGAGAAGCTGGGCCTTGACGAGCCGCTCGGGTCGATCGACCGGAGCAAGCTCAACGTCAAGGGCTCATCGCTGGCCACCGCGCACCCGTTCGCGGCCACCGGCGGTCGCATCGTCGCCAACCTCGCCAAGCTGCTGCACGAGAAGGGTTCGGGCCGCGGCCTGATCTCGATCTGCGCTGCTGGCGGTCAGGGCGTCGTCGCCATCCTCGAGGCCTGAGCGTCAGGTCGTCGTCGGGGCCGGCCCGCGCGCCATCGCGCAGGCCGCCTCGACGACGTATTCCTTGACGTCCTCGAACGGCACCGGATCGACCTGGGGGTGTCCGGGCGCCAGCGCGCGCACCGAGATCTGCAACGTCGCCAGGTTGAGAACTCCGAGAGCCTGGGTGTAGAAGATGTTGGCCACCAGGTCGGCGTCCGGCACGTCGAAGACGCCCTCCTTGGTGCCGTTCTCGAGCACGGTCACGGCGTGCGCCGTGCAGGCCGTCATGGCGGTGCCGAGGCGGTACAGCACCGGTTCACTGACCTCGGACATCAACTCGTCACCGGGACGTCGCAACAGTGTCTGGGCGCAGTCGACGAACGCAGGATGCTGCTGGCCGAAGTCGAGGAACGCGCGGGTGATCGCGGCGAGCTGTTCGGGCCGATCGTCGGACGTGCCGGCAGCCGCGCCGAGAGCGACGTCGAGCTCCTCGAGGTACCCGACCAGAGCCATCGCGAACAGCTCCTCCTTGCCGGAGAAGTGCCGGTAGATGATCGCTCGGTTGATGCCGACCAGTCGGGCGATGTCCTCGATCTGAGCGTCACGGACGCCGCGTTCGTCGAAGAGAGTGCGGGTGGCCGAGAGGATCTCCTGACGACGTGCCGCCCGCCGATCGGAAGCTGGCATGGGTCCAACCTATGCCCGAGGGGCCGGGCCACCGTCACACGCGGGTTCTGTCGGGCGCGCCCCGTACGCTGGATCGACATGAGACCGGTGTCCGAGCTGCAGCGCCAGGTTGCGCCCTTCCGCGTCGTCTCCGACTACGAGCCGGCCGGCGATCAGCCGACGGCCATCGCCGAGCTGGAGAAGCGACTGACCGGAGGAGTCGGCGACGTCGTGCTGATGGGCGCCACCGGCACCGGCAAGACGGCCACCAGTGCCTGGCTCGCCGAACGCCTGCAGCGACCGATGCTGGTCATGCTCCCCAACAAGACGCTCGCGGCCCAGTTCGCCAACGAGCTGCGCGAGCTGCTGCCGAACAACGCCGTCGAGTACTTCGTCTCCTACTACGACTACTACCAGCCCGAGGCGTACGTCCCGCAGACGGACACGTACATCGAGAAGGACTCCTCGGTCAACGACGAGGTGGAACGGCTCCGGCACTCGGCCACCTGGTCGTTGCTCACCCGCCGCGACGTCATCGTCGTCGCCACGGTCTCGTGCATCTACGGCCTCGGCTCGGCCCAGGAGTACCTGGAGCGGATGATCGGCTTCCGCGTCGGCGAGCAGATGTCGCGCGACCACCTGCTCCGCACGCTCGTCCAGGGGCAGTACGTCCGCAACGACGTCACCTCCACCCGGGGCACGTTCCGGGTCAAGGGCGACACGGTCGAGATCTTCCCCGTCTATCAGGAGCTGGCGGTCCGCATCGAGTTCTTCGGCGACGAGATCGAACGACTCATGACGCTGCACCCGCTCACCGGCGAGGTCCTGAGCGAGGACACCGAGCTCTACGTGGGTGCCGCCACGCACTACGCGGCCGGCGCGGAGACGATGGCGCGAGCCATCGAGACCATCCAGGAGGAGCTGGCCGAGCGGCTCGCCGAGCTCGAGGGCGAGGGCAAGCTCCTCGAGGCGCAGCGGCTGCGCATGCGCACCACGTACGACCTGGAGATGATGCAGCAGGTCGGCACGTGCGCCGGCATCGAGAACTACTCCCGGCACATGGACGGCCGAGCCACCGGCACGGCGCCGAACTGCCTGCTCGACTACTTCCCCGAAGACTTCGTGCTGGTCGTCGACGAGTCGCACGTCACCATCCCGCAGATCGGGGCGATGTACGAGGGCGACCGGTCCCGCAAGCGCACCCTCGTCGATCACGGGTTCCGGCTCCCGAGCGCCATGGACAACCGTCCGCTCACCTGGGGGGAGTTCCTCGAGCGCATCGGCCAGACGGTCTACCTGTCCGCGACTCCCGGACCGTACGAGATGGAGAAGGTCGGCGGCGACGTCGTCGAGCAGATCATCCGGCCCACCGGCCTCGTCGATCCCGAAGTGGTGGTCAAGCCCACCAAGGGGCAGATCGACGACCTGATCAGCCAGATCACCACGCGCACGGAGCGGAACGAGCGGGTCCTGGTCACCACGCTCACCAAGAAGATGTCCGAGGACCTCACCGACTACCTGCTCGAGGCCGGCATCCGCACCCGCTACCTGCACAGCGAGGTCGACACCCTGCGGCGCATCGAGCTGCTGCGCGAGCTGCGCATGGGCGAGTACGACGTCCTCGTCGGCATCAACCTGCTCCGCGAGGGCCTCGATCTCCCGGAGGTGAGCCTGGTCGCGATCCTCGACGCCGACAAGGAGGGCTTCCTGCGCTCCGGGCGGTCGCTCATCCAGACCATCGGCCGCGCGGCCCGCAACGTGTCCGGGCAGGTCATCATGTACGCCGACAAGATCACCGACTCGATGGCCTCGGCGATCGACGAGACCAATCGCCGGCGCGAGAAGCAGGTCGCCTACAACCTCGAGCACGGCATCGACCCCACACCGCTGCGCAAGAAGATCGGCGACATCACCGACCTCCTCGCCCGCGAGGACGCCGACACCTCCAAGCTGCTGGCCGCCACGGGCGACCGGCGACGCAAGGGCGCGCCGGTGCCGCTCGGCCAGCACACGGCCGAGCTCGCCGACCTGCCGTCCGGGGAGCTGGCCGATCTCATCGACCAGCTGAGCGACCAGATGCACGCCGCCGCGGCCGAGCTGCAGTTCGAGGTCGCAGCGCGTCTCCGCGACGAGATCCGCGACCTGAAGAAGGAGCTGCGCGGGATGCTCGAGGCCGGCGTCTGAGCGGTCGCCGCGCGCGCTCCCCGGCCACCTGACAGACTGTGTCGCGGAGGGGAGTATTCCTTCGCCGCAGTGTCGTCATCACGTCGACCGTCATCGGACGACCGGTGCTGCGGGCAGCCCCAGATCGTGCGGCTGCGGAAGAGACCTCCGGCGTTGCCTTGACGACCCGGAGGAATCCACATGAACGTGTCTGCCCTCGAATGGTTCATCACCGTCGGTGTGACGATCGCCGTGCTGTTGTTCGACGTCGTGATCGTGGCCAGGCGGCCGCACGAGCCGTCGACCCGCGAGTGCGTGACCTACCTGTCGATCTACGTGGGTCTCGCCGTCCTCTTCGGGGGCTGGGTCTGGTACTTCCACGGCGGCACCTACGGCGTGGAGTTCTTCGCCGGCTGGCTCACCGAGTACAGCCTGTCGGTCGACAACCTGTTCATCTTCATCATCATCATGGCCAGCTTCAACGTGCCGAGGAAGTTCCAACAGGAAGCACTGATGGTCGGCATCGTGCTCGCGCTGATCTTCCGCGGCATCTTCATCGCTCTCGGCGCGGTGGCCATCAACCAGTTCTCGTGGGTCTTCTACCTGTTCGGGTTCTTCCTGGTCTACACGGCGATCAAGCTGGCCACGGACACCGACCACGAGGACGACGGCGACAACGCCGTCGTGCGGTTCGCGCGGACCCATCTGAACATCTCCGACACCTGGGACGGCCTGAAGCTCTACGTCCACGTGAACGGCAAGCGCCTCCTGACGCCGATGTTCCTGGTCATCCTGGCGCTCGGCACGACCGACCTCCTCTTCGCGCTCGACTCCATCCCGGCCATCTACGGCCTCACGAAGGAGCCGTACCTGGTGTTCACGGCCAACGTGTTCGCCCTGATGGGCCTGCGGCAGCTCTACTTCCTGCTCGGGGACCTGATGAAGCGGCTCGTCTATCTCTCGCAGGGCCTGGCAGTCGTGCTGCTGTTCATCGGCGTCAAGCTGGTGCTGCACGCGCTGCACGAGAACGAGCTGCCGTTCGTCAACGGGGGCGAGCACGTCCCGGTCCCGGAGATCCCGACGCTGCTCAGCCTCGGGGTGATCGTGGTGACGCTGGTCATCACGGCAGCCGCGAGCCTCTACAAGACCCGCGTCGTCGACCCCCGCTGATGCGTCAGGTGATGTCCTCGGCGTCGGAGATCTCGACCCTGTCGCCCTGGGCGCGTCGGTGCAGGTGCACCGGCACGGCGAGAACGAGGCCGACGAGGAGCAGCAGCGCGGCCACCTCGTACTGCTGGACGTCGCGCCCCGACAGCGGCGTCACCAGGTAGGCGCAGGCGGCCGCCCCGGTCAGCGCGACGACCGTGTGGGTGCGGAAGTGGTCGTGCTCGACGCGATCGCGTCGCAGCACGAGCACCGCGATGTTGACGACGGCGAAGACCGCCAGCAGCAGCAGGGCCGTGGTGCCGCCGAGGACGGCCACCGCGTCCTCGCTGGCGTACGAGACGTAGCCGATCAGTGCGAACGCGAGCGCGGTGGTGAAGGCGATCGCCGCCGACGGCGTCCGGTTCCGCTGGTGGACCTTGGCCAGTGACGTGGGGATGACGCCCTGCTTGGCCATGCCGTACAGCAGCCGGCTCGCCATCATCATGTTGATGAGTGCGGAGTTGGCCACGGCGAACATCGCGATGAAGGGGAACAGGTCGTCGATCGGGACGTCCGGGGCACCCTGCTGGACGACGAGGGTCAGCGGGGTGTCGCTGTCGGCCAGCTCGCCGACCGGGACCAGCGCGACCGCGACGATGGAGACCAGCACGTAGATGACACCGGTGATCCCGAGTCCGGTGAGCATCATCTTGGGGAAGATGCGTCGGGGTTCCTGGACCTCCTCGGCCATGTTGACCGAGTCCTCGAACCCGACCATGGCGAAGAACGCCAAGGACGTGGCCGTGGTGACGGCGACGAAGATGTTCTTGTCATCTGGTGTGTCGAAGGCGACCACCCGGGAGAAGTCGGCCTCGCCGCCGCTGATGGCGTAGACGCCGATCAGGATCACGAGCACCAGACCGGACAGCTCGATCAGGGTCAGCACCACGTTCGCCTTGACGCTCTCGCCCACACCGCGCAGGTTGACGGCCATCACCAGGGCCATGAAGCCCAGGGCGATCAGCAGGATCGCGGTGCTCGACGCCTCCCAGCCGATGCCGTCCGCGAGGTTGGAGGCGAACGCCTGCGAGGCCGTCGAGGCTGACGTGATGCCGGAGCTCATCACCGCGAACGCCACGATGAAGGTCAGGATGTGCAGCCCGAACGCCTTGTGCACGTACAGGGCGGCACCGGCGGCCTGGGGGTACTTGGTGACGAGCTCCAAGTAGGAGAACGCGGTCAGCAGCGCGACCAGGAAAGCGACGATGAACGGGAGCCAGGCGGCGCCCCCGACCTCGGCCGCGACCTGCCCCGTGAGCGCGTAGACACCTGTCCCGAGGATGTCGCCGACGATGAACAGCAGAAGGAGCTTCGGCCCCATCACCCGTCGTAGCTCAGTGGAGCCGGATGCGGACTCGGACGTGTCGGTGCTCATGGATGTCCCCTCGATACCCGTGTGCGGATGATGTGGAGTGCCCTCACCTTGCAATGGTCGGCCCTGGCCCGCAACAGGACGTGTACTTTCAAGTGGTGGTGGTGGACGTACGTGGCCGAGTAGGGGGCTGGGTCGGCCGCGTGGCCCTCCGCCGCATGCGCAAGCACGGTGTCGACCTGTCCCGCATCTCGTTCATCCCCGAGCCCACCAAGGTGCCCCTGCGACGAGTCGGAACCGACCCGGTGCCGCGTCTGGCCGAGCTGCGCGCGAAGGCCCCGCTGTACCGCCTGCCGATGCCGTTCGACTTCCGCATCTGGCTGCTCACCGGCTACGAGGAGTCACGAGCCGTCCTCACCGACCGCTCCAGCTACAGCAACGACATCCGGCACCTCTTCAGCGGCGACGGACCGGCCACGTCCGACGACATCGGCGGGCTCGGCTTCACCGACCCGCCGCTGCACACTCGGCTGCGCAAGATCGTCACGCCGGAGTTCACGATGCGCCGGCTGGCCCGCATGGAGCCGATCGTCGAGGGCATCGTCGATCGTCAGCTCGACCTCGTCGAGGAGCTCGGTTCGCCGGTCGACCTGGCCAAGCATCTGGCGTTCCCGGTGCCGTTCCAGACGATCTGCGACCTGCTTGGCCTCGACTACGACGACCGCGACGCGTTCGAGAAGCTCGGCAGCGCGAGATTCGACGTCACCGGCGGGGGAGCAGCGTTCGGGGCCGTGTCGGCCCAGCGGGAGTTCTTGTTCGAGGCGGTCGCTCGGCAGCGCCTGAACCCCGGGCCCGGGCTGCTCGGGCAGATCATCCGCGACGAGGGCGACAGCATCAGCGACATCGACCTCGCCGGGCTCGCCGACGGCGTGTTCACCGGCGGGTTCGAGACGACGGCGGGCATGATCGCGCTCGGAACGATCGTGCTCCTGCGTGATCCCGCGCACGCCGAGCTCGTGCGGAACGGTTCACGGGAGGACGTCGACCGGGTCGTCGAGGAGCTGTTGCGTTACCTCGCGGTCGTGCAGGTGGCCTTTCCTCGGTTCGCGAAGCAGGACATGGAGCTGTTCGGCCAGCAGATCCGCCAGGGCGACGTGCTCATCGCCTCACTGTCCGGTGCCAACCGCGACACCGTGTCGGCCGGCGAACGACCCGAGGAGTTCGACCCGTTCCGCGCGCCGGCGAGCGCGCACCTCGCCTTCGGCCACGGCATCCACCGCTGCATCGGCGCGGAGCTGGCGCGCATCGAGCTGCGCACCGTGCTGCCACGGTTGCTCCGCCGGTTCCCCGACCTCGCCCTCGCCAAGCCCGAGTCCGAGCTGGCGTTCCGCCAGCTGAGCTTCGTGTACGGGGTCGAAGAGCTGCCCGTGACGTTCTGAGGCGCCACCTCGTCGGGCTATCGTCGCTGGCATGAAGTGGCCGGTCGTCGTCATCTCCGTCGTCGGCCTGATGGCCCTGCTCGGGGCGGTGAAAGGTGTCGCGGGACGCGAAGGACCGAACGAGCGAGTCGTCGGGACGGTTCAACGCCTGCACGCGGACGATCCTTGGATGGACCACGTCACCGACTGGGGGACGAGGTTGTCACTCACGGTCAAGACCGACTACCCGCACGACGACGTCCGCTCGTACGTCGCAGCGTACGAGATCTGTCGCGCGGTCACCGATGCCTACGCACCGAACGCGAACGATCTCCCGAGCCTGCGCATCTACGGCCAGGACACCACGACGAACGTCAAGATCGACGGATCCGTGGACGACGACGTGAACCTCGCCGTGCTGGCGCAGTCGACGAGCATGGACGACTACCGCTGCACGATCAGCCCGCGAGAGGAGATGGTGAAGAAGACCAAGGAGCTCGAGCTCCCGGTGGCGAGGCGCTGAGCCGCGTCGGACGACGTCGACGAGCAGCACCTCGTCGTGGGGATCGGGACCGAGTGATGCGTTTTCCTGACGTCGTCCGGCTTCCGGAGATATTTTTGTGGAACGCGGATGAACCGGGGGGATCGCCATGGGCCAGCGACGTTCCATGCACCAGAACACTCGACACCAGAACACTCGACGGTGGCGCGGAGCGCTGCTCGTCGCCACCACCACCATGAGTCTCGTGGCACTGTTCGGCGGTGCGACGACCGTCTCCGCGGCCGAACCCGAGCCGTATGTTCCGGACGGCTCCGTGGTTCCGACCACCCTGCCGCTGTCGGCGACCACCATCGACGGGCAGCCGATTCTCGGTGCGTTCTACTACCTGAACAACCGGTCCGGGGCGCATCTTGTCTCAGGCGGAGGCCAGCGGGTGATCGCCTGGTATGGCCGGGGGGAGCTCATCCCTCACCTGATGAGTCTCGGAGCTCGCGACTGCCCTGAGCCTCAGCTGCCGATCTTGTCGGCGTATCGCCTGCCGGAGGGCTATCTGGACATGTCGCAGTGCTACAGCATGTCCTTCGACGTCGGACCTGTCTGCCAAGGGTGGCCTGTGGGGTCATGTGGCGCCGTTGAGCGCCGAGACGTTGGACGGTGAACCGTTGACGTTCCACGAGTGGGAGATCGAGGGGGGTTATCACGGTCCTGAGTTCTGCGACACCGGCGAGCTCGGGATCGTCAGCAACGACGACCGCGGGGCTGCCGACTACCCCGGTTTCGAGTCCTTTGGTGACCTCCGCTACTCGGCGGGGGTCGGCGTCCAGTCGTACGTCGGCCCGGTCGGCGAGTCCGAGCCCACCTTGCAGCGCTACTACGACGTGCCGTGGAAGGCGGTTTCCTACCAGGCGGTGTATGCGCCGCCGTCGCCGGACATCACCGGTCCGGTGCTGGAGCTGAAGACGCCGATCGACTGCCAGACGTTCGAGGTCGGCCAAGAGGTCAGTGCTGACTACGGTTGCGACGACGTTCTCGGGGTGGGGGTGGAGACCTGCACCGGGACGGTGGAAGACGGGGCCCGCTGGACACTTCCGCCGGGAGTCATGCGTTCACCGTGACCGGTACCGACAAGAACGGGAACACCCGGACGCGAACGGTGAGGTATGAGGTCGAGGGGGCGCCACCGCCGCCCGACGGCGACGGGGACGGGATCGCCGATGACGATGACGTCTGCCCGAGCGAGCCCGATCCGGAGCAGACCGACACCGATGGTGACGGTCTCGGCGACGCGTGTGACCCGGATGCGGACGGCGACGGGTTCGACGATGCCCTGGGTTGCACGGTCACCGGGACGCCCGGAAACGACATCCTCCAGGGCGGAGCGGGCGCGGTCGTCTGTGGTGGTGGCGGCAACGACGTGATCCGGTCCAAGGACGGAGCCGGGTTCACGGCCTACGGCGGTGACGGAGACGACAGGATCGTCGGCGGATCGGGCGGCGACGTTCTTCACGGCGGCGCCGGGAAAGACAGGATCGTCGGCGGTTCTGGCAACGACGTCATCGACGGTGGAGACGGCGACGACGTCATCGATGGGGGCAGCGGTCGCGACCAGATCTCAGCAGGCGACGGGAACGACCGCATCAACGGCGGTTCTGGCAACGACGTCATCGACGGGGGAGCCGGCGACGACGTCATCGATGGGGGCAGCGGTCGGGACCAGATCTCGGCAGGCGCCGGAGACGACAACGTCAAGGGCGGTTCCGGCAGCGACACCCTCGATGGCGGTCCTGACGTCGACTTCCTGAACGGCGGCAGTGGTTCCGACGTCTGCACCACCGGAGAAACCATGATCAGTTGTTAGCCGAGCCCAAACTCGTACTCGATCCACGCCGATCCACGTCGCTTCTGTCCCAGACTTGCGAAAGCAGCGCACCGCACTGAAGGTCATCCCATGATGAGCGTCGTCGTGATCGCGGTGGTGTCCGGTTCCCTCGTGGTTGGCGCCGCGTGGGGCGTGTACGGCAACCTGCCCGTCCGACTGGAAGGGCTCATCATCGCCCTGGCCGGCGGGGCGCTCATGATCTCGGCGGTCCTCGAGCTCGTCGAACCAGCCTCGCACGTCGCACCGTTCTGGGCTGTGGCAGCGCTGGTTCTTGGCGGCGCCGTGTGTTTCGCGGGGCTCGACTTCCTCATCAAGGATCGATGGGGCGGTGAGGCCGGCGGGGGCCTGCTCGCCGCCATCACGCTCGACGGGATCCCGGAGAATCTCGCCCTCGGGGTCGCCCTCATCGGGACTGGGCCGTTGGGGGCCGCTGCCCTTTCCGGATCGATCCTGCTCTCCAACCTCCCCGAGGCAGCCGGGGGTGCTCGAGAGATGAGTGCCGGCGGGCGTTCGAACTCAGCCGTCCTGGGACTGTGGGTTGCGACGGCCGCGCTGCTCACGGCCGCGGCGCTGGCAGGCAACCTCCTGCTGGGCGGTGCTTCCGACGCCGCCCTCGGCCTCATGCGCAGCTTCGCCGGCGGGGCCGTGATCGGCTCACTGGCGACTGAGGTCTTCCCGAAGGCCTTCAAGGAGAGTGGCTACTCCACCGGGGCCGTCGTCGCCCTGGGGCTGGTCCTTGCCCTCTTCCTCGACAGGTTGGGATGACGAGGACCGCTCAGCCTGCTCGGGGAGGCGCGTGTGCCGCGGCTTGCATCGGCGCTCTGCCGCATGGCGAGGCCGGTCCGGAACTACCAGCCGCGCTCGCGCCACTCTGCCAGCTGCGGTCGTTCGGCGCCGAGGGTCGTGTCGTTGCCGTGGCCGGGGTAGACCCAGGTGTCGTCGGGGAAGCGGTGGAAGAGCTTGGTCTCGACGTCGTCGATGAGGCTGGTGAAGTCGTCCGGCGACGACGTCCGGCCCACGCCGCCGGGAAAGAGGGAGTCGCCGGTGAACAGGTGCACGATGCCGTCCGGATCGTCGTAGACGAGGGCGATCGACCCGGGAGTGTGGCCGACGAGGTGGATGACCTCCAGCTCGCACGAGCCGACCCGCACGCGTGAGCCACCGGTGACCTCGACGGCGGTCGGCACGGGGATCTGCTCGGCGTCGATGTCGCTCGCGACCGTCTCGGCGCCCGTGGCGTCGACGACGGCGGCCAGCGCCTGCCAGTGATCGGGGTGCGAGTGGGTGGTGATGACCCGCGCCAGGCCTGCGTCACCGCTGAGACCCAGCAGGGTGTCGGCTTCGTCGGCGGCGTCGATGAGGACCTGCTCGCCGGTGAGGGCGCACCGCAGGAGATAGGCGTTGTTCGACATCGGCCCGACCGCGACCTTGGTGATGACGAGGTCGCCCGCCTCGCGCACGTCCGCCTGTCCGCCGACCTCGACGTCTCCGGTGTATGTCATGGCCCCAGCCTGCCAGACGCGAACAGCGACATTGCGGTCACTGGGACAGCCCAAATGTCGATGCCTTCGTGCCCCGAGGTCGGACACATCGACATTGCGGCTGCTGGGGCTGCCCGAATGTCGATGTCTTCGTCCCCCGCAAGCCGCTGACGACCCCGGACCAGCCGCTCGAGATGTTCTGTCGGGGGACGCCGATACGATGGGGGAGGGCCGAGAACGGCCGTTGTATGCCCATGTCCGCCACCGCCAGAGCAGGGGTTTCAGTGACCGATCGCCTCGTCGTCCGCGGCGCCCGCGAGCACAACCTCAAGGACGTCTCGATCGACCTCCCGCGCGACTCGCTGATCGTCTTCACCGGGCTGTCCGGGTCGGGCAAGTCCTCGCTCGCGTTCGACACGATCTTCGCCGAGGGCCAGCGCCGGTACGTCGAGTCCCTGTCCGCGTACGCCCGGCAGTTCCTGGGGCAGATGGACAAACCCGACGTCGACTTCATCGAGGGCCTGTCGCCAGCGGTCTCGATCGACCAGAAGTCCACCTCACGCAACCCGCGCTCCACGGTCGGCACCATCACCGAGGTCTACGACTACCTCCGCCTGCTCTACGCCCGCGCCGGTCGCCCGCACTGCCCCGAGTGCGGCGAGCCGATCGCCCGCCAGACGCCGCAGCAGATCGTCGACCGCATCCTGACGATGCCGGCCGACTCGCGCTTCCAGGTGCTGGCGCCGGTCATCCGCGGCCGCAAGGGCGAGTACGGCGAGCTGTTCCGCCAGCTGCAGTCCCAAGGATTCAGCCGCGCCCTCGTCGACGGCGCGCCGCACAACCTCGCCGACGAGCCGCCCAAGCTCGCCAAGCAGAAGAAGCACTCCATCGACGTCGTCGTCGACCGCCTCCAGGTCAAGCCGTCCATGAAGCAGCGCCTCACCGAGTCCGTCGAGACGGCTCTCGGGCTCGCCGACGGCCTCGTCATCGTCGACTTCGTCGACCTTCCCGACGACGACGAGCACCGCACCCGGCGGTTCTCCGAGAAGCTGGCCTGCCCCAACGACCATCCGCTGGCCGTCGACGAGCTCGAACCGCGGTCGTTCTCGTTCAACGCGCCCTTCGGAGCCTGTGGGGTGTGCCACGGCATCGGCACCCGGATGGAGGTCGACCCCGAGCTCGTCGTGCCCGACGACTCCAGGTCGCTCAACGACGGCGCCATCACTCCGTGGTCGTCAGCACACGTCTCGGAGTACTTCTCCCGCCTCATCGGCGCACTCGGCGATGAGCTCGGCTTCAGTCCCGACGCGCCGTACGGGTCGCTGCCCGAGGAGGTCAAGGAAGCCCTCATGCACGGGCACCCCACCAAGGTGCACGTGCGCTACAAGAACCGGTACGGCCGCGAGCGCTCGTACTACACGATGTTCGAGGGCGCGGTCAGCTACCTCGAGCGCCGCCATGCCGAGACCGAGTCCGACACCAGCCGCGAACGGCTCGAGGGATTCATGCGCGAGGTGCCGTGCCCCACCTGTAACGGCACCCGGCTCAAGCCGGTCATCCTCGCGGTCCAGCTGAACAGTGCGGAGCACGGACCGAAGAACATTGCCGAGGTCGCCGCACTGTCGATCCAGCAAGCCGCCGAGTACCTCTCCACCCTGGAGATGACCGACCGGGAGCGCCAGATCGGCGAGCGAGTGCTCAAGGAGATCCACGAGCGCCTGCGCTTCCTGCTCGACGTCGGCCTGCACTACCTCAGCCTCGACCGCGCGGCCGGTTCGCTGTCCGGCGGCGAGGCGCAGCGCATCCGATTGGCCACCCAGATCGGCGCCGGGCTCGTCGGCGTGCTCTACGTGCTCGACGAGCCGTCCATCGGGCTGCACCAGCGCGACAACCACCGCCTCATCGAGACGCTGATCCGGCTGCGCGACCTCGGCAACACACTCATCGTCGTCGAGCACGACGAGGACACCATCCTCGCCAGCGACTGGGTCGTCGACATCGGCCCGGGGGCCGGCGAGCACGGCGGCCAGGTCATCGTGTCCGGCCCGGTCGAGGACCTGCTCAACAGCGACGAGTCGCTCACCGGCCGTTACCTCTCCGGCCGCGAGCTCATCCCCGTCCCCGACGTCCGCCGGCCGCGCACGCAGGGCCGCGAGGTCACGGTCCACGGTGCCCGCGAGCACAACCTGCAGAACATCGACGTCACGTTCCCGCTCGGCCAGTTCGTGGCGGTCACCGGGGTCTCCGGGTCGGGCAAGTCGACGCTCGTCAACGACATCCTCTACATGTCGCTGGCGCGCCAGATCTACGGGGCCCGCACCATCCCGGGCCGGCACCGCAGCATCAGCGGCGCCGAAGAGGTCGACAAGGTCATCCACGTCGACCAGTCGCCGATCGGCCGCACCCCTCGCTCCAACCCGGCCACCTACACCGGCGTCTGGGACCACGTCCGCAAGCTCTTCGCGCAGACGCCGGAGGCGAAGATGCGCGGCTACCTGCAGGGACGGTTCTCCTTCAACGTCAAGGGCGGGCGCTGCGAAGCGTGCTCGGGCGACGGCACGATCAAGATCGAGATGAACTTCCTGCCCGACGTCTACGTGCCCTGCGAGGTCTGCCACGGCGCGAGGTACAACCGCGAGACCCTCGAGGTCCACTACAAGGGCAAGACCGTCGCCGACGTCCTCGACATGTCGATCGAGGAGGCGGTGGAGTTCTTCGAGGCCATTCCCGCCATCGCCCGCCACCTGCGCACGCTCGTCGACGTCGGGCTCGGCTACGTGCGTCTCGGCCAGTCGGCGCCGACCCTGTCCGGAGGCGAGGCGCAGCGGGTCAAGCTCTCCGCCGAGCTGCAGAAGCGCTCCACCGGTCGCACCGTCTACGTGCTCGACGAGCCCACCACCGGCCTGCACTTCGAGGACATCCGCAAGCTGCTCGGCGTGCTGGGCCGCCTCGTCGACGCCGGCAACACGGTCATCGTCATCGAGCACAACCTCGACGTCATCAAGACCGCCGACTGGGTCATCGACATGGGCCCGGAGGGTGGCAGTGGCGGCGGACTGCTCATCGCCGAGGGCACGCCGGAGGACATCGCCCAGAACGCCGAGTCCCACACCGGGACCTTCCTCGCCCCCATACTCAAGGAACCCACGACGACGCGAGGTCGTTGACGCAGTATCGACTTGTTGCCCCCGAAGGAGCACGTCATGACCGACATCACCGACAAGACCACCCGTCGAGCCGTCCTGGGAGGTGTCGCGGTCGTCGGAGCCGGTGCAGTGCTCGCAGGCTGCGGCGGCGGCAGCTCCGACACGTCCACACCGACGGCTGACTCCGGCGGATCGAGCGGCGGACCCGACGCGGCCGCCGACGGCGTCATCGGCACCACCGCCGATGTCCCGGTGGGCGGCGGCACGGTCTTCCAGAAGGAGAAGGTCGTCGTCACCCAGCCGACCAAGGGTGACTTCAAGGCCTTCACCGCCGTCTGCACGCACTCCGGCTGCACCGTCGGGTCGGTCGAGGGCGACATCATCCAGTGCAACTGCCACGGCAGCCAGTACTCGGCCGTCGACGGCTCGGTCAAGAAGGGCCCGGCGCCCAAGCCGCTCGCGGCCAAGAAGCTCGCCGTCGAGGGCGACGACCTCGTCGTCAGCTGACCTTCGTCGGCGGGCGGCACGTCCGATGCCGCCCGTAGGCTGGACGCGTGGCAGATCCCGCGACGTATCGCCCGGCTCCGGGGGAGATCCCCGTGGGCCCGGGGGTCTACCGATTCCGCGACGACACCGGCCGGGTCATCTACGTCGGCAAGGCCAAGTCGCTCCGGGCGCGCCTGAACTCCTACTTCCAGGACCTCGCCGGCCTGCACCAGCGCACCCGCCAGATGGTCACCACCGCGTCGTCGGTCGACTGGACGGTCGTCGACACCGAGGTCGAGGCCCTGCAGCTCGAGTACACCTGGATCAAGGAGTTCGACCCGCGATTCAACGTCAAGTACCGCGACGACAAGTCCTACCCGTGGCTCGCCGTCACCGTCGGTGAGGAGTTCCCCCGCGTCATGGTGATGCGCGGGTGCGCAGCGCAAGGGCGTGCGGTACTTCGGCCCCTACGGTCACGCCTGGGCCATCCGCGACACCGTCGACACCCTGCTCCGGGTGTTCCCGATGCGGTCCTGCAGTGCCGGGGTCTTCCGCCGGGCCAAGGCGGTCGGCCGCCCGTGCCTGCTCGGCGACATCGGCAAGTGCGCTGCTCCGTGCGTCGGCCGGGTCAGTCCGGAGGAGCACCGCGAGATCGTCAACGACTTCCTGTCGTTCATGGGTGGTCAGACGGCCGGCTTCACCCGGCGCATCCAGACCCGGATGCGCGAGGCGTCCCAGGCCCAGGAGTACGAGCTCGCCGCCCGGCTGCGCGACGACCTCGCGGCCCTCAACCGGGTGCTCGAGAAGCAGACCGTGGTCCTGGGCGACGGCACGGATGCCGACGTGCTCGGCTTCGAGGTCGACCCGCTCGAGGTCGCGGTCCAGATCTTCTCCGTCCGCGGCGGGCGCATCCGCGGCCAGCGCGGCTGGGTGGCCGACCGAGCCGACGAGACCGACGTTCCCGAGCTGGTCCAGCGGGCCCTGGTCACCCTCTACGGGGAGGCCGCCCGCGAGGCGGTACCCCGCCAGGTGCTCGTGCCCGAGCTGCCGGCCGACGCCGACGTCGTCACCGAGCTGCTGTCGGAGCTGCGCGGCGGTCCGGTCACCATCCGGGTCCCCAAGCGCGGCGACAAGGCGCGGCTCATGGAGACGGTCGAGCAGAACGCGCACCAATCCATGGCCCGCCACAAGCTCAAGCGTGCCGGCGACCTCACGGCCAGAAGTCGGGCACTGGAGGAGATCCAGGAGTCCCTCGGTCTGCCCACGGCGCCCCTGCGCATCGAGTGCTACGACGTCTCCAACCTGCAGGGCACCGAGATCGTCGCGTCGATGGTCGTGTTCGAGGACGGACTTCCGCGCAAGTCCGAGTATCGCCGCTTCACGGTGCGGCACGAGGGCCAGAGCGACGTCGGCGCGATGTACGAGGTCATCACCCGCCGGCTGGAACGCCTGCTCAAGGCACGCGCCGAGGAGGCGAAGCAGGCCTCCGACGACGACGGGCCCATCGACCCCGAGACCGGGCGCCCCCGCAAGTTCGCCTACGCGCCGTCACTCATCGTCGTCGACGGTGGCCCGCCCCAGGTGGCGGCAGCGCAGGCGGCCATGCGCGACCTCGGCATCACCGACATCGCGCTGTGCGGCCTCGCGAAGCGACTGGAGGAGGTCTGGCTTCCCGGCGAGCTCGACCCGATCGTGCTGCCACGCACCAGCGAGGGCCTCTACCTGCTCCAGCGCGTGCGCGACGAGGCGCACCGCTTCGCCATCGCCCATCACCGGCAGCGCCGCGCCAAGGCGATGACCGGCAGTGTGCTCGACGACGTGCCAGGGCTCGGACCCACCCGCCGCCGGGCCCTGCTCAAGACCTTCGGCTCCGTCAAGAAGCTGCGCGCCGCGAGTGCGGAGGAGATCGCGATCGTGCCCGGCATCGGCCCGGCTACGGCAGAATCCATCGTGGCGGCGCTGTCCGGCGACACCCCGGCGCCCGCCATCGACATGGCGACCGGAGAGATCCTGGAGGACCGATGACCCCCCCACTTCCCACGGACCCCGGATGACCGCGATCTCGAGACTCGTCGTCGTCACCGGCATGACGGGCGCGGGCCGCGGTACTGCCGCCAAGGGTCTGGAGAAGCTCGGCTACTACGTCATCGACAACCTGCCTGCCGACCTCCTCGTCGACACGGTCGAGACGGTCGAGCGGCTCGGCGCCAACGACCTGATGGCGGTCGTGGTCGACGCGCGGTCCGGTCCGTTCTTCGACCGGCTCGCCGACGTGCTGCAGGATCTGCGCAAGCGCGGCACACCGGTCCAGATCCTCTACCTCGAAGCCTCCGACGACGTGCTGGTCCGACGTCAGGAGGCGGCCCGGCGCCCGCACCCGCTGAGCCGCGAGGGCCGGTTGATGGACGGCTTCGACCGCGAGCGTGAGCTGCTGCGGCGCCTCCGCGGGCGCGCCGACATCGTCATCGACACCACCAACCTGAACGTCCACCAGCTGGGCCAGCGGATCCAGGCCGCCTTCGAGGACGAGGGGTCCAAGGGTCTGCGGGCCTCGGTGATGTCGTTCGGCTTCAAGTACGGCATCCCGATCGACGCCGACATGGTCGCCGACATGCGCTTCCTGCCCAATCCGCACTGGGTCGACGAGCTCCGACCGCTCAGCGGGCTCGACGAGCCCGTCCGTGAGTACGTCCGCGGCCAACCGCGGGCCGAGGAGTTCCTCGACCGCTACGAAGGCCTGGTCGCCCTGCTCACCGACGGCTTCCTGCACGAGGACAAGCACTTCCTCTCCCTGGCCATCGGGTGCACCGGCGGACGTCACCGCAGCGTCGCGATGGCAGAAGCCTTCGCCGAGCGTCTGCGCGCGCACGACGTCCGCACGCTCGTCGTCCATCGAGATCTGGGTCGCGAGTGATCCAGGGGCCGGCGGTACGCACTGATCCCGACACCGCCGGGACCAAGGTCGTCGCGCTCGGCGGGGGACACGGCCTCGCCGCGAGCCTGTCCGCCCTCCGGCGCCTGCACACCGACCTGACCGGCATCGTCACCGTCGCCGACAACGGCGGGTCCTCGGGGCGGCTGCGCGACGAGCTGGGCGTCCTCCCGCCCGGCGACCTGCGAATGGCTCTCGCCGCGCTGTGCGCCGACGACGAGTGGGGCCGCACCTGGGCCGGCATTCTCCAGCACCGGTTCGCCGGCGAGGGGTCCTTGAGCAACCACGCCGTCGGCAACCTGCTCATCGCCGCCATCTGGGACATCCTCGGCGATCACGTCGAGGGACTCGACCTCGTCGGCCAGCTGCTCGGAGCACGCGGCCGGGTCCTGCCGATGGCGGCCGTGCCGCTCGACATCGAGGCCGACGTCCACCTGACGTCGGCTCCCGACCGGCTCAGCGTCGTGCGGGGCCAGGTGCAGGTGGCCGGCGTCGACGGGCAGGTCGTCAGCGTCCGGCTCGACCCCACCGACCCACCCGCGTGTCCCGAGGCGGTGCAGGCGGTCATGGAGGCCGACTGGGTCGTCATCGGGCCCGGGTCGTGGTTCACCAGCGTCATGCCCACCCTGTTGGTGCCCGAGCTGCGCGACGCGCTGGTCGGCACCACGGCCCGCCGGGCGCTGGTGCTGAACCTGGGCGAGCAGGACGGCGAGACCGACGGACTCTCGCCCACCGATCATCTCGAGGTGCTGTCGGCCCACGCCCCCGACCTCGGTCTCGACGTCGTCGTCGCCGACACGTCTCTCACGGACGATCGGGGCAGCCTGGCCGCCATGGCCGGGGAGCTCGGCGCCCGGCTCGTCACCGCCGATGTCGCGACCGCTCCCGGGTCCGATCAGCACGATCCGCACCGTCTGGCCGAGGCTTTCCGACCGATGTTGGATCACGCGGTAGGCACGGGGCCATAGAGTGACACTGTCCATCTCGACGGCGGAGGAGTTCACCGCATGGCCATGACGGCACAGGTCAAGTCCGAGCTCTCGAGCACGGTCATCACCAAGTCCTGCTGCCGCAAGGCCGAGGTCTCCTCGATCCTCCGATTCGCCGGCGGCATCCACATCGTCGCGGGCCGCATCGTCATCGAAGCCGAGCTCGACACCGGCGCCGCCGCGCGCCGTCTGCGCAAGGACATCGCCGAGGTGTACGGCCACGACAGCGAGGTCGTGGTGATGCAGAGCAGCGGCCTGCGCAAGGGCACCCACTACGTCGTCCGCGTCGCCCGTGACGGCGAGGCCCTGGCCCGTCAGACCGGGCTCGTCGACTCCAGCGGCCGTCCGGTCCGTGGCCTCCCGCCGCAGGTCGTCTCCGGTGCCTCGTGTGATGCGGTCGCGGCCTGGCGTGGCACGTTCCTCGCCCACGGCTCACTCACCGAACCGGGCCGATCCTCCTCGCTCGAAGTCAGCTGCCCGGGGCCGGAGGCCGCGCTCGCCCTCGTGGGAGCGGCCCGACGTCTGGGCATCGGCGCCAAGGCGCGCGAGGTCCGGGGCGTCGACCGGGTCGTCATCCGCGACGGCGAAGCCATCGGCGCCCTCCTCACCCGCCTCGGGGCCCATGAGTCCCTGCTGGCCTGGGAGGAACGCCGCATGCGCCGCGAGGTCCGCGCCACCGCCAACCGGCTCGCCAACTTCGACGACGCGAACATGCGCCGCTCCGCCCGCGCAGCGGTGGCGGCCGGGGCCCGCGCCCAGCGCGCCCTCGAGATTCTCGGCGACGACGTCCCCGACCACCTGAAGATGGCCGGCACGCTGCGGGTCGAGCACCGTCAGGCCAGCCTCGAGGAGCTCGGCCAGCTGCACGACCCGCCGCTCACCAAGGACGCCATCGCCGGTCGCATCCGCCGGCTGCTGGCCATGGCGGACAAAGTGGCCGAGGACCTCGGCATTCCCGACACCGAGGCCGGCCTCGCCGACGAGGCCCTGTCCGACAGCTGAACCCCCGTACGAACCCGGGCGGGCGGTTCGCCATCGCCCTGCGCCACTCGTTAGGCTGAAGCCTCCAGACCTTCGACCGCAGGAGCTCGTCCACCGTGACCGTTCGCGTAGGCATCAATGGTTTTGGCCGCATCGGCCGCAACTTCTTCCGAGCAGCCCGCGCCGCCGGCGCGGACATCGAGATCGTCGCTGTGAACGACCTCACTGACAACCAGACGTTGGCGACCCTGCTCAAGTACGACTCGATCCTCGGTCGGCTCGACGGCGACGTCAGCCACACCGGCGACTCGATCACCGTCGACGACCAGAAGATCGTCGCCTTCGAGGAGCGCGACCCCACCCAGCTCGACTGGGCGTCCGTGGGCGCCGACATCGTGATCGAGTCGACCGGGTTCTTCACCGACGGCGCCAAGGCCAAGGCCCACGTCGACGGCGGCGCCAAGAAGGTCATCATCTCCGCGCCGGCCAGCAACGAGGACATCACCATCGTCATGGGCGTCAACCACGACCACTACGACCCGGCCGCCCACACGGTGATCTCCAACGCGTCGTGCACCACCAACTGCCTCGCCCCGATGGCCAAGGCCCTCAACGACGGCCTGGGCATCGAGCACGGCCTGATGACCACCATCCACGCGTACACGCAGGACCAGAACCTGCAGGACGCCCCGCACAAGGACCTCCGCCGCGCCCGCGCCGCCGCCATCAACATGGTGCCCACGTCCACCGGTGCGGCCAAGGCCATCGGCCTGGTGCTGCCGGAGCTCAAGGGCAAGCTCGACGGCTTCGCGTTCCGCGTCCCCGTGCCCACGGGCTCGGCCACCGACCTCACCTTCACGGCGCCGCGCGAGACCAGCGTCGAGGAGGTCAACGAGATCGTTCGAGCGGCCGCCACCGAGGGTCCGCTCGCGCCGTATCTCGACTACACCGACGCCCCGATCGTCTCCTCCGACATCGTCAAGGACCCCGCCTCTTGCATCTTCGACTCCGGGCTCACCAAGGTCCTCGGCTCCCAGGTCAAGGTGGTCGGGTGGTACGACAACGAGTGGGGCTACTCCAACCGGCTCGTCGACCTCGTCGGCCACGTCGGCTCGACGCTCTGACCACCCGAAACCGACTGCACCGGTGAAGACCGTCGACGACCTCGGGGACCTGCGCGGTCGCCGCGTGCTCGTCCGCAGCGACCTCAACGTGCCGCTCGACGGCACCACGATCGGCGACGACGGTCGAGTGCGGGCCAGCGTTCCGACCATCCGTCGCCTGGCCGATGCCGGCGCCCGCGTGCTGGTCATGGCTCATCTCGGACGCCCGAAGGGCACCCCCGACCCGGCCTTCTCGCTCAAGCCGGTGGCCGAGCGACTCGCCGAGCTGCTCGGCTCGCCCGTGCTGTTCGCCAACGACACGGTCGGCGACGAAGCCCAGCGGATCGCCTCGGCGATGCACGACGGTGACGTCGCCGTGCTCGAGAACGTCCGGTTCAACCCGGGTGAGACCAGCAAGGACGACGACGAGCGCGGCGTGTTCGCCGATCAGCTGGCCGACCTCGCCGACGTCTTCGTCTCCGACGGCTTCGGAGTGGTGCACCGCAAGCAGGCGAGCGTCTACGACATCGCTGAGCGGCTCCCGGCGGCGGTGGGTGGCCTCGTGCAGGCCGAGGTCGAGGTGCTCGAACGGCTCACCACGCGGCCGGAGCGTCCGTACGTCGTGGTTCTCGGCGGATCCAAGGTCTCCGACAAGCTCGGCGTCATCGACAGCCTCATCGGCAAGGCCGACAGCCTGCTCATCGGCGGCGGCATGGTGTTCACCTTCCTCGCCGCGCAGGGCCACGAAGTCGGGTCGTCGCTGCTCGAGCGCGACCAGATCGAGGTGGCGAGGCGCTACATCGAGCAGGCTGCCGAGCAGGGTGTCGACCTCGTGCTGCCCACCGACATCGTCGTGGCCCCGGAGTTCGCCGCCGATTCTCCGCCCACGACCGTCCCGGCCGGCGAGATGCCGTCCGACCAGATGGGCCTCGACATCGGACCCGACTCCGCCGCACACTTCGCTGACATCGTCCGAGCCGCCCACACCGTGTTCTGGAACGGCCCCATGGGCGTGTTCGAGATGGAGGCGTTCGCAGCCGGCACCAAGGCGGTCGCCCAGGCTCTCACCGAGGTCGACGGGCTCTCTGTCGTCGGCGGTGGCGACTCGGCCGCCGCGGTCCGCCAGCTCGGTTTCGCCGACGACCAGTTCGGCCACATCTCAACCGGGGGTGGCGCCAGCCTCGAGTACCTCGAGGGCAAGACTCTCCCCGGCCTGGCAATTCTCGACGGCTCCGCAGGCGATGCCGGGAGTCCGGAAGGTGATTCGGCATGACTCGCACCCCGCTCATGGCAGGCAACTGGAAGTCCAACCTCAACCACCAGGAAGCTGTTGTCCTGGTGCAGAAGCTGGCCTGGACCCTGCAGGACAAGAAGCACGACCCTGAGAAGAGCGAGGTCGTGGTCATCCCCCCGTTCACCGACATCCGCGGCGTCCAGACGCTGGTCGACGGCGACCGGCTCAGCATCCGTTATGGCGCCCAGGACGTCTCCGAGCACGACGGTGGTGCCTACACCGGCGAGATCTCGGCGGCGATGCTGGCCAAGCTGGGCTGCTCCTACGTCGTCGTCGGGCACTCCGAGCGCCGCGAGCACCACGGCGAGAGCGACGCCGTGGTCAACGCCAAGGCGATCAAGACCCTGGAGGCTGAGATGACGCCGATCGTGTGCGTCGGCGAGGGGCTCGACGTCCGGCAGGCCGGCGATCAGGTGGCGTACACGCTGGCGCAGATCGACGGCTCCCTGGCGGGCCTGAGCGCCGATCAGGTCGCCGGATCGGTGATCGCCTACGAGCCCGTGTGGGCCATCGGCACCGGCGAAGTCGCGACGCCCGACGACGCCCAAGAGGTGTGCTCGGCCATCAGATCCCGCGTTGGGGAGACCTTCACGTCCGAAGCAGGGGAGTCGGTGCGTATTCTGTACGGCGGATCGGTGAAAGCGGCGAATATCGCGGCTATCATGGCGCAGCCCGACGTGGACGGTGCCTTGGTCGGCGGTGCAAGCCTCCAGGCGGAGGAATTCGCTGCCATCGCCCGGTTCTACGACATGCCGAACCTCGGTTCCTGACCTGACGAGCACCACGAAAGGTGAGAAGTGATCCTTCTCTTCTCCATCATTCTCACGATCGCCAGCTTGATGATGATCGTGCTGATCCTCATGCACAAGGGGCGTGGTGGCGGTCTGTCCGACATGTTCGGCGGCGGCATCTCCAGCTCACTGGGCGGATCGTCGGTGGCCGAGAAGAACCTCGACCGGATCACCGTCGGGGTGGCGGTCGTGTGGGCCGTGTCCATCGTCGCGCTGGGGCTCCTGCTGAAGGTGAGCAACTGACATGGCTGCAGGTGCCATCCGGGGCAGCCGTATCGGTTCCGGCCCCATGGGTGAGGCCGAACGCGGTGAGGCAGCCCCACGGCAGTCGATCACGTACTTCTGCACCAACGACCACGAGACCGCATTGCAGTTCTCTGCCGAGGCCGACGTTCCGGAGTCGTGGGACTGCCCCCGCTGCGGCATGCCGGCGAGCATCGATGAGAAGAACCGTCCGACGGCTCCCAAGATCGAGCCATACAAGACCCATCTCGCCTACGTGAAAGAGCGTCGCAGCGAGGCCGAGGCCGCCGAGATCCTCACCGAGGCCATCGAGACCCTCCGGACGAAGCGAAAGTCCGGGGAAGTCATCTTCTGACGCGACGCCCCTACGCCAGCATCGACGCTGCGGCCTCGTCGAGGAGCCACAGGGTTTCCTGCAGACCGCCGACGCCGCGGGCGGGTGTCTGGTCTCTCGAGCCTTCGGCCGCCAGTGATCGTGACACCGCTGCGGCCTTCTCCTCACCCGACACCAGGAGCCACACGGCTTCGGCGTGGTTGAGCGCGGGATAGGTCAAGGTGATCCGCACGGCCGGGGGCTTGGGGGAGTCGAAGACCTCGACGCAGTCACGGTCGACCTCGTTCAGCTGCGCGAAGCCCGGGAACAGCGAGGCGACGTGGCCGTCCGGCCCCACCCCCAGGAGCACGAGATCGAAGGGCTGGTCGGGCAGCGTCGCGGCATAGTTGTTGGCGGCCTCGGCGGCACTGAGGGAGCAGTCGTTGCCGGCGACAGCGTGGACCGCGGTGGCGCCGACCCGGTCGAGGAAGGCGTCGCGGGCCTGCTGGTCGTTGCGATCGGCGTGCCCCTCGGGCACGAACCGCTCGTCGCCGAACCAGAACTCCACGTCCGTCCAGTCGGCAGCGTCGGCGTCGATGAGTGCGTAGGCGGCCGTGGCGATGGTTCCGCCGGTCAGGGCGATGCGCGGAGTGTGGCCCTGCGCCTGGAGTCCGCCGATCCGCTCACTCAGGCGGTCGGCGATCGACTGGGCGAGCGTGTCTGCGTCCGGCAGGGTCTCGACGGTCATGATGCGGCCAGCAGGTGCTTGACGGTGGCCGCGTAGATGTCGTCGGCGTCGAGACGTCGCAGGTCCTCGGCGAGAAGCTCGGCCAGGGTGCGGGCACCCAGCGGCACTTCGCGCGGCGCGGACCCTGGCACGCTGAAGTGGCACGACGTGGCGTCGATGCGCTGGATGCAGACGTCGCCGTCAGCCAGGTGGAGCACGACCTTGGAGATCTGGTCGGTGCCACCGCGCCGTTGGGTGATCGGCACCCGCAGGCGGCTTTCCAGCCAGGCGACGAGCAGGATGGCCGCGGGGTTGCCCGGACCGAACTCCACGATGCCGCCGGTGACCTTGCCGGTGGACTGGTCGAGGGCGGCCGCGAGCAACGCTCGCCACGGCGTGAGCCGCGTCCAGGCGAGGTCGGTGTCACCGGGCGCGTAGTGACGAGCGGTGGCTTTCAGTGCGCGGATGGGGGAGTCGGTGCTCTCGGCGTCGGTCAGGCGACGCCGGGCCAACCGGCCGATGGCGTCGGCCGAGGGGTCCGTTGGCGCGTTGTGCGGCCACCACACGACCACGGGGGAGTCGGGCAGCAGCAGCGGCAGCACGACCGACTCGGCGTGCTGGGTGAGGGCTCCGGAGATCCGCAGCAGCACGGACTCCCCGGCAGAGTTCTCGCCCACGCGGACCTTGGCATCGAGGCGCGGCGAGCCGCGACCGTCGCCCAGGACGATGCCGATGACCCGGGCGGGATGTTCGCGCGACAGCACAGCGGCGGTCTGGAGCGCTTCGCCGACCGAATCGTCGTCGGTGACGACCAGGAGGGTCAGCACCATGTCCATGGACGGGCTGCCGGCCCCGATGCGCGCAGTCACCATGGCACGGGCGATCTCGGCGGAGGTGGTGTCCTCCAGGGATATGCGCATCAGGGACGCCTCCAGACGCGACCGTCGCGAGCCATCATCTCATCGGCCGAGGACGGACCCCACGTACCGGAGGTGTAGGTGTCGATGGTCTTCTGCTTGGCCCAGTGCCGGATGACGGGGTCGAGGATCTCCCAGGCGAGCTCGACCTCCTCGTGCTGCGGGAACAGTGGCGGGTCTCCGAGCAACACGTCGAGGATGAGGCGCTCGTAGGCCTCCGGGCTGCTCTCGACGAACGCACCGCCGTAGGCGAAGTCCATCAGCACGTCGCGGATCTCCATCGTGGTTCCCGGCACCTTGGCGCCGAACCGCAGCGTGACTCCCTCGTCGGGCTGGATCCGCATGACCAAGGCGTTCTGGCCGAGCTCCACGACGTCGTGCTTGGCGAACGGCTGGTGCGGGGCGCGCTTGAAGACCACGGCCACCTCGGTGACGCGACGGCCGAGCCGCTTGCCGGTGCGGAGGTAGAACGGCACGCCGGCCCACCGGCGCGTGGCGATGTCGATGCGCAGGGCCGCGTAGGTCTCGGTGGTGGAGTCCTTCGGGATGCCCTCCTCCTCGAGGTACCCGGCGACCTCCTCTGCCGCCGGCCCAGCCCGACACGTACTGCGCGTGCGCGGTGTGGAAGTCGAGCCTCGGCGTCGGCCGGGCGTTCGCCAGGATCTTCTGCTTCTCGACGCGCAGGCTGGACGCCTTGAACGAGACCGGCTCCTCCATGGCGATCAAGGCCATGAGCTGGAGCAGGTGGTTCTGGATGACGTCGCGGGCTGCTCCGATGCCGTCGTAGTATCCGGCGCGGGTGCCGATGCCGATGTCCTCGGCCATGGTGATCTGCACGTGGTCGACGTAGTTGCTGTTCCAGATCGGCTCGAACATGCCGTTGGCGAACCTGAACGCCAGGATGTTCTGCACCGTCTCCTTGCCGAGGTAGTGGTCGATGCGGAACACGCACTCGCTCGGGAAGACATCGGCGACGACACGGTTCAGCTCCTGCGCCGACGCGAGATCGTGCCCGAACGGCTTCTCGATGACCACCCGGCGCCAGCCCTGGTCTGCCGTGGCGAGTCCGTGCTTGCTGAGCTGGGAGACCACGACGGGAAAGAGCGCCGGCGGGATGGACAGGTAGAAGGCGTGGTTGCCGTTCGTGCCCTGCTGTTCGTCGAGCTCCTGCATCGTCTCGGCCAGACGCTCCCAGGCAGCGTCGTCGTCGAACTCGCCCGGGACGAAACGGATGCCGGCCGCCAGCTGGGTCCAGACCGTCTCGCGCCAGGGCGTGCGTGCGCCGTCCTGGGCGGCCTGCTTGATCAGGTTGGCGAACTCCTGGTGGCCGAAGTCCTTGCGCGCGAACCCGACCAGGGCAAAACCCGGGGGCAGCAGTCCGCGGTTGGCCAGGTCGTAGACGGCCGGGATGAGCTTCTTGCGGGCGAGGTCACCGGTGACGCCGAACAGGATGAGGCTGCACGGACCGGCGATTCGAGGCAGGCGCCGGTCGTTGGGGTCGCGCAGGGGGTTGCTCATGCAAGGAGCTCCCGGAGCCGCTCCAGCGCCTCCACGTCGTCGACGTGCAGGCGCAGCACGGGCCGACCATGGTCGCGCAGCACCTGGGCGTCGCCGGCAGCCTGGGAGGCGATGAAGTCACCGAACGTGAACTCCCGTCCGGGCACCGGGAGATCCTCGACCGGATCGGCCGTGATCTGCAGGTAGACCCCGGTTCCGGGGCCGCCCTTGTGGTACTGGCCGGTGGAGTGCAGGAACCGCGGCCCCCAGCCGAAGGTCACCGGACGGCCGGTGCGCTTGGCCAGGACCTCGCGCAGCTTGGCGTAGTCGGGGAGCCCGAGACGGTCGAGGTAGGCCTGGATCGAGACGTACCCGTGGGAGAGGTCGAGCTCGGCCAGCAGCTGGTCGACCGCCGCGCGCGGGGTGTCTGCGCTGGTGCCGAAGACGGCGACGCCGTCGGCCCGCAGGTCGGGCTGGTCGGGCTCCTGCCCGCCGCCAAGGAGGTCGCGAGCGGCCTCCTTGGCGCTCTCGACGTCGGGCTGGTCGAACGGGTTGATGCCGATGAGGCGTCCGGCCACGGCAACCGCCGTCTCCCAGAGGAGCATCTGCGCGCCGAGACCACCGCTCACGCCGGCGGCCCAGCCGGACTGGGCCTCGGGCGTGTCGGTGCCACCCAGGGCAACCAGCACCGAGTCGGCGGTGCTCGGGTTGAAGTTGACGGCGTTCTCGAACGGCACGACGACAGGCAGGATGCCACGTCCGTTCTTGCCGGTGGATTCGGCGACGAGCTGCTCGATCCAGTCGCCGAGACCGTGCCGCGTCTGGTCGGCGAGAACGAGCTTGTCGACGCCGTGCCGGGCCGCGACCCCGAGCGCGACACCGAGCTGCAGAGCCGGGTTGTCGCCGTCGTCGGTGGCCAGGCCGGGCTGCGCGGCCTCCGCCTCGTCGAGGAGCTCGCCGATCGGGGCCCCGGCCAGGCCGCTGGGCACCAGCCCGAAGGCGGTGAGCGCGGAGTAGCGACCACCGACGTCCGGGTCGGCCCGGAAGACGGTGTACCCGGCCTCGGAGGCCTGCTCGTCGAACGGCGACCCGGGATCGGTGACCACGACCATGTGCTGGGCGGGGTCGAGGCCGGCGTCGGTGAACGCCTGCTCGTAGGCACGCTTGAGGCTGTCGGTCTCGACCGTGCCGCCGGACTTGCTGGACACGACGACCACGGTGCGCTCGAGCCGGTCGGCCAAGGCCCGGCGGACCATGTCGGGCTGGGAGGAGTCGAGGACGGTCAGCTCCACGCCGGCGGCGGCGCAGATGACCTCGGGCGCGAGCGACGACCCGCCCATGCCGCACAGCGCGACGTGGTCGAGCCCGCGGCCGGTGAGCTCGTCGCGCAGGGCGGCGATCTCCTGCACCAAGGGTCGGGACGTCGAAGGCAGGGAGGTCCAGGACAGGCGCTCGCTCGCCTCCGGCTCGGCCTCGGGGCCCCACAAGGTGGCGTCCTGATCGGCGAGGCGGGAGGCGACCTGGTCGTCGATGGCGTCGCTCAGGACCCGCTCGTACTCGTGCCTGGACGGGACGGCGAGCGTGACGCCGATGGGGGCGTTGGCAGTCACGGTCAGGCCTTGTCGAGCTCGTTCGACACGGTGTCGAGCAGCTCGGCCCAGGAGGTGTCGAACTTCTCGACCCCTTCGTCCTCGAGTGCGGCGACCACGTCGTCGTAGCCGATGCCTTCGCGCTCGAGGGCAGCGATCACGTCGCGGGCGTCGTCGTAGGTGCCGTGCACGGTGTCGCCGCGCACCTCGCCGTGGTCGGCGAAAGCCTCCATCGTCTTCTCCGGCATCGTGTTGACTGTGTCGGCGACGACCAGCTCGGTGACGTACATCGTGTCGGGGTAGGCGGGGTCCTTCACGCCGGTGGACGCCCAGAGCGGGCGCTGGGTGTTCGCGCCACGAGCGGCCAGGGCGGCGAAGCGTTGTCCGCCGGCCACCTCCTCGTAGGCCTCGTAGGCGAGCCGGGCGTTCGCGATGCCCGCCTTGCCGCGCAGTGGGTGCCCTTCGCCGAGCCGCTTGTCGACCTCTGAGTCCATCCGGCTGACGAAGAACGACGCCACGGACTGGATGCTGCCGAGGTCGATGCCGGCCTCGGCCGCCTGTTCGAGCCCGGCGAGGTAGGCATCCATGACGCCGCGGTACCGGTCGAGGGAGAAGATCAGCGTGACGTTGACGCTGATGCCCTTCGCGATGGTGGCCGTGATCGCCGGCAGCCCTTCCTCGGTGGCCGGGATCTTGATGAACAGGTTCGGACGGTCGACGCGCTCCCACAGCTTCTCGGCCAGCATGATGGTGCGGTCGGTGTCGCGTGCCGCGCCCGGATCGACCTCGATGGACACCCGCCCGTCCACACCGTCGGTGGCGTCGTACACGTCCCGCAGGACGTCGCAGGCGCTCTGGACGTCGGTGGTGGTGAGCTCGAACACGGCGTCGTCGACGCTCGCCTCGTGCTGCTTGAGCTCGGCGACCTGGTCGCCGTACCGCTCACCGTCGGACAGGGCTCCGGCGAAGATCGTCGGGTTGGTCGTGACTCCCACGACCCCGGACGACTCGACGAGGTCGGCCAGGTTGCCGGTCTCGATGCGGTCGCGGGAGAGGTCGTCGAGCCAGATGGACACTCCGGCGTCGCTGAGGGCCTGTAGACGGTCGTTCATGAGACTCCTTCGATGGGGTGGGTCAAAGTGTGTCGGTGCGGACGGTCAGCCCGGGGCGTCCGGGTTGTCTCCCGGGCCGACCGGGCCGGCCGGCCGGGCGTGGAACCCGACCGGTTCGGTGGACGCTGCGGCGGCGATGGACTCGTGTGCCGCGGTGACCACGGCGCTGACCGTGAGGCCGAACTGCTCGTACAGCGTCGCGTAGTCCGCCGAGGCTCCGAAGTGCTCCAGGGCCACGGTGCGTCCGGCGTCGCCGACGACGTCGCGCCAGCCGAAGGAGACTCCGGCCTCGACGGAGACGCGAGCCCGCAGGGCCGGCGGGATGACGCTGTTGCGGTACGCGGCGTCCTGCTGCTCGAACCACTCGCGGCACGGCATCGACACCACGCGCGCCCGCACGCCGTCGGCCTCGAGCGCCTCGCGGGCCTCGACGGCGAGCTGGACCTCCGATCCGGTGGCGACGATCACCACGTCCGGCTCGCCACCGGGTGAGTCGACGAGCACGTAGGCGCCGCGTGCGACCTCGGAGGCCACCGCGTAGCCGGTGGAGCCGCCACGCGGGAACGTCGGCACGTTCTGCCGGCTGAGCGCCAGGGCGACCGGGCGGTCGGTGATGCCGAGCAGCGTGCGCCACGCCTCGACGGTCTCGTTGGCGTCGGCCGGACGGACGACGTCGAGCCCGGGAATGGCCCTCAGCGCGGCGAGGTGCTCGACCGGCTGGTGGGTGGGTCCGTCCTCGCCGAGCCCGATCGAGTCGTGCGTCCAGACGTAGGTGACCGGCAGCTCCTGCAGGGCGGCGAGGCGAACCGACGGCCGCATGTAGTCGCTGAAGACGAGGAACGTGCCGCCGTATGGACGCGTGGGCCCGTGCAGGGCGATGCCGTTGAGGATGGCGCCCATCGCGTGCTCGCGGATGCCGAAGTGCAGCACCCGTCCGTACCAGTCGCCCTGGAACTCCTTGGTGGAGCGATCCGGCGGGATGAAGGACGGTTCGCCTGCGGGGGTGGTGTTGTTGGAGCCGGCGAGGTCGGCGGAACCGCCCCACAGCTCGGGCAGGTGTGGCGCGGCGGCGGACAGGAAGTCGCCGGACGCCTTGCGGGTGGCGACGCCCTTCTGGCTCGCGGGGTAGGAGGTGACGTCCGCGTCCCAGCCGGCCGGCAACGCGCGCGCCGTCATCCGGTCGAGGGTCGCCTTGCCGTCCGGGTCGCCGCTCGCCCAGGCGTCGAACCGCTGTCGCCACTCGGCGTGCGCGGCGCTGCCGCGGTCGCGGGCTTCGCGGGTGTGCGCGATGACGTCGTCGGCCACGATGAACGACTGCTCGGTGTCGAAGCCGAGCAGCTTCTTGGTGGCGGCGATCTCGTCGGCCCCGAGGGCCGAGCCGTGGGAGGCTCCGGTGTTCTGCTTGGTGGGTGCCGGCCAGGCGATGATCGTGCGCAGCACGATGAGGCTGGGCCGGTCGGTGACCTGGCGGGCCGCTTCGTACGCGGCATTCAGGGCTACGACGTCCTCGTCGTACCCGGTTCCCCCATTCGTCCAGTCGACGGTCTGGACGTGCCACCCGTAGGCCTCGTAGCGCAGAGCGACGTCCTCGCTGAACGCGACGTCGGTGTCGTCCTCGATGGAGATGGAGTTGTCGTCGTACAGGACGGTGAGGTTGCCGAGCATCTGGTGGCCCGCGAGCGACGACGCCTCGGACGACACCCCCTCCTGGAGGTCGCCGTCGGAGGCGATCACGTAGACGTGGTGGTCGAAGACGCTCTCGCCGGGGGCCGCGTCCGGGTCGAACAGCCCGCGCTCGCGACGAGCGGCCATCGCCATGCCGACGGCGTTGCCGATGCCCTGCCCGAGCGGCCCGGTGGTGACCTCGACTCCCGGGGTGTGGTGGTACTCCGGGTGGCCCGGCGTCTGGCTGCCCCAGGTGCGCAGGCTCTTCAGGTCGTCGAGCGTCATCGGGTAGCCCGCGAGGTACAGCTGGACGTACTGGGTGAGGCTGGAGTGGCCGCACGACAGGACGAAGCGATCGCGCCCGGGCCAGAGCGGATCGGTGGGATCGTGACGCATGATCTTCTGGTAGAGCAGGTAGGCGGCCGGAGCCAGGCTCATGGCGGTTCCGGGGTGTCCGTTGCCGGCCTTCTCGACGGCGTCCGCAGCCAGCAGCCGGGCCGTGTTCACCGCCGTGTCATCGAGGCCGTTCCAGTCCAGTTCGGGGGTTGCACTGCTCACCTGTTGGCTCCTGGTCACTCGACATTTGGGTCGCCTGACGGCCTCGTCATGCCGTCGTCTCGACCCTACTCGGGTGGGATTAGACTCGCCCCGTGAGTGCCCTCGAGACCCGGACACCCCGGGGTGACGTCGAGACCCCACCCACGCACGTCCTCTCGGTGGTCGGCGCCTACGTCGCCCTCACCAAGCCGCGCATCATCGAGCTCCTGCTCCTCACCACCGTTCCGGTCATGTTCCTCGCCGCCGGGGGTGTCCCGCCACTGTGGCTGGTGGTCGCCACGGTCGTCGGCGGAACCTTGTCGGCCGGCAGCGCCAACGCGCTCAACTGCGTCGTCGACGCCGACATCGACACCAAGATGCGGCGCACGTCCAGGCGGCCGCTGCCCCGCCACCGCGTCTCCACGCGGGCGGCCCTGCTGTTCGGCCTGATCCTCGGCGTGGTCTCCACGATCTGGCTCGGCCTGTTGGTCAACTGGCTCTCCGCGGCGCTGGCCCTGGTCGCGAACGTCTTCTACGTGGTCGGCTACTCGATGCTGCTCAAGCGGCGCACGTCGCAGAACATCGTGTGGGGCGGTGCCGCCGGCTGCTTCCCCGCCCTCATCGGCTGGACGGCGGTCACCAACGAGCTGGCCTGGGCTCCGGTCGTGCTGTTCCTGGTGGTGTTCTTCTGGACGCCGCCGCACTTCTGGGCCCTGGCGATGCGCTACCGCGACGACTACGCCGCCGCCGGTGTGCCGATGCTCCCGTCCGTCGCGACCTCACGTGAGGTGGCGCACCAGATCGTCACCTACTCGTGGATCATGGTGGCCACGTCGCTGGTCCTGTGGCCGGTGGCGGTCACCGGCTGGTTCTATCCCGGTGTGGCGATCACCCTCGGCATCGTGTTCCTGGTCGAGGCGTACGACCTGAAGGCCCGCGCCCGCGACACCGAGGAGCTGTCGGTGATCAAGCCGATGCGTCTGTTCCACCTCTCCAACGCCTACCTCGCGCTGCTGTTCGTCGCCGCGGCGGCCGACCCGTTCCTGCGGTGACTCCGGGCATGCCCAGGCGGATGGAGCGGGCGGTCGACTGGCGGCCCTACCACCGCCTCGACGACGGTGAGCTGCTCGGCTACCTCATGCCCGACGAGGGCGACCTCGTCGTCCCGGTGAACCTGGTCGGACATCCGGTCGGTGCCGCGATGGACGTCTTCACCGCCGAGCAGACCCTCCAGGATGTCGGCCTGTCCTGCCTGGCCGAGCAGTGGCTGCTCCGCAACGACGACGGCTCCGACCAACGTGTCGTGATCGTGGAGATCGACGCCGACCAGATCGTCGTCAGTCACGCCGACTTCGGCCGAATCTCATCATTCGGTGAACGGACGACCCTTGCCGTCCCGACCGACAGGCTGCGACCGGCATGACCACGTCGCGTGGCGACTGGTCTCTCGAGGCCGGGGTCACGATGCGGGTCCGCCAGGTCGGACCCGACGACTGGGTCGTCTGGCGCTTGCTGCGTCAGCGCTCCCTCGTCGAGGACCCGCAGGCGTTCGCCGCCTCGACGCAGCGATGGACCGGCGACCAGGACCGCGAGGAGAACTGGCGGTCCCGCCTCGCCGCACCCGGCGCCTGCTTCGTCGCCGAGCACGGGGCCGCGCCCGTCGGGATGGTCGCCATGCGACCGGACGACCCTTCGGCGTCCGACGGCGTCGACCGCCACCAGCTGATCTCGATGTGGGTGGCACCGGCGGCGCGCGGCCACGGGGTGGGGCGCGCCCTGGTCGGCCGGGTCATCGCGGCCGCCGCCGGGCGACCGTTGTGGCTGCGGGTCATGGACGGCAACGCCACCGCCGTCCAGCTCTACGAACGGTGCGGATTCGTGCTCGATGCCGGCGGCCCCGACGGCGAAGGCTGCCGCGCCATGTACCGATCGCCCTAGTATTCGGCCATGGACTCGCAGACGACCATCGCCGTCCTCGCGATGGTCTTCAGTGTGGTCAGCGTCGTCCTGGCCGGATGGTTCTCCCTCCGGGCCGCGCGGATCAGTCACGAGCTCGAGGCTGATCGCGAGCGCCGCCAGGACGAGCAGTCGGCGATCAAGGCCGCGAAGCGCGTCTACGAGCCGCTGGCCCAGGCCGCGGCCGAGCTCCAGTCACGGATCTACAACATCGTCGAGACCGGCTGGGTCGGCATCGTCAAGCGATACGAGGGCCACGACGACTACACCAAGACCAGCACCGCGTTCCTGTTCGCGCACTACTTCGGGTGGGTCGAGGCGCGACGCCAGGCCGTCCTGTCCTCCAGTGGCGAGGGCGGCCGTGACGAGACGGTCCAGCAGCTCATCGCCGAGGTGGTCAAGGTGCTGCGACGCAGTGAGGACAGCGGCGGATTCCTGTTCTTCACCTCCGAGCAGCGGGCCATCGGTGAGCTGATGTTCTCGTGGCAGCCCACGCGGAACGCGGAGCTGCTCGAGCCGCACGTGCTGGGGTATGCCGCGTTCGCTCGTCGCTACCGCGAGGATGCGGAGTTCCGCCGCTGGTTCGCATCGATCGACGACGGCATCGAGCTCGTCTCCTCCGGTGACGTCCGGCGTCTGGTCGACATCCAGAACGCGTTGGTCGACCTGGTGCTCGAGCTCGACCCGAAGCACCGGTATACGTTCGGCTACACGCTGGAACCGATCGTGCTGACGCCCACCGACGGCGTCGTCCCGCGCGTCACCGGCGAAGCCACCCCGTAGATGAAGGAGTCCCGATGCCCGTCGACCCCACCGGTGCCGACCTGAAGCGCTTTCTCACCGAGGACCCGGGCGGTGAGGTCGTCATGATGAACATGCTGCGCTTCGTCGAGGGCGGGCGGGCGTCCTACGAGCGCTACGCGGCCGAGATCGAGCCCTTCCTGGACAAGGTCGGCGGACGTGTGGTGTACGTGGGCGACTGCTCGACCTCCCTCGTCCCGGCCGAGGGCACGGGCTGGGACGTCGTGCTCCTCGTCTCCTACCCGAACCGGCAGGCGTTCAGCGCGATGGTCGCCGACCCGGACTACCAGCGCATCACCGGTCTGCGCACGGAGTCACTGTCCGAAGCCGTCCTGCAGGCGACCACGCCCTGGTCCTGACCGGCGCAGTCCTGGCCGGGGTCAGGCGACGCTGGGCTCGTCGGCCCTGACCGTGGCGGTGTCCACCGCCAGGACCAGGCGGGTCCCCGCAGCCACCAGGACCGCCGCGCCGACCAGGTGGGCGGCCACCAGGGCGATCGGCAGATCCGTTCGGTACTGCACGAAGCCGATGCCGCCCTGCAGGAGCTCGACGACCAGGACGAGGACGGCCGCGCCCGACGCCGCGGTCGACCGCAGTGCGACCACGGTCGCGATGGTCAGCGCCACCAGGACGTACACGGCGGCGGCGTGGACGTGGCTCAGGACCTGGGGGTCCAGGCCGTTGCGCCGCGAGTCGGCGTCGCCGGCGTGCGGTCCGCTGCCGGTGACGACGGTGCCGAGATAGACCACCACGACCAGCACGGCGAACGTGCCGCGGGTCAGAAGCACGGCTCGAGCGGGAAGCCGCGTGGGGGAGCCGCCGCGGACGTGCGTGATCAGCAGCACGGACCCGGCGATGAGTCCCATCGACAGCAGCAGGTGCAGCGAGACGATCCAGGGATTGAGGTCGGTGAGCACGGTGATGCCACCGATGACGCCCTGGAACGGGATGCCGAGCGCCAGCACGAGAGCAATGCGTCGGGCGGTGCGCGACGTGGCCGACCAGCGCCACACGGCCACCAGGGTGCCGATCGCCACGGCAATCAGCACATAGGTGAGCATCCGGTTGCCGAACTCGATGGCACCGTGGACACCGAGCTCACGATGCGGGACGAACGACTCGTCGGTGCACCGCGGCCAGGTCGGGCAGCCCAGCCCGGAACCGGTGAGGCGGACGAGCCCGCCGGTGAGCACGATGATCGTGTTCGCCGCGAGCGAGGCCCAGGCCCACCTCTCGACCGCGGTTCGGCCGGGTTCGAGGAGGGCCGATCTCACTCCCATCGGAACGTCCTCGCGGTGAGGACTCCGGCCACGAGCGCCCAGGCCAGGAGGACGACGATCGGCATCCAGCCCGGTGAGCCGCCGCTGAAGGCGTCGCGGAGCCCTTCGCCGAGCGCGCCCGACGGCAGCAGCTCGAGGGCCCGGTGCGTGGCGCCGGGGTAGCGGTCGAGCGGGACGATCAGTCCGCCGCCGACGAGCAGGAGCACGTAGACGAGGTTGGCGACGGCCAGCGTCGCCTCGGCCCTCAGCGCGCCGGCGATGAGGAGGCCCAGCGATCCGAACGCCGCCGTGCCCAGCAGGGCCAGGACCACGAGCCAGCCGACGGCCGACGCGTTCCCGCTCGGCTCCCAGCCGACGAGACGGGCGACCACGGTGAGCACGACGAGCTGGACGACCTGGAGGATGAGGACGGCGCCGAGCTTGCCGACCATCAGGCCCCACCGAGGCAGGGGGGACGCGCCGAGCCGCTTGAGGACCCCGTACCGGCGCTCGAAGCCGGTCGCGATCGCGAGTGAGGTGAAGGACGAGGAGAGGATGGCGAGGGCCAGCACGCCGGGCGTGATGATGTCGATCGGACGCCCGGGTCCGAGGTCGACGATGGCGTCGGAGCGGGTGCCCATTACCAGCAGCAGCAACGGGATGATCAGGGTGAGGAGCAGCTGCTCGCCGTTGCGAGCCAGCAACCGCAGCTCCATCGTGGTCTGGGCCCGCAGCATCGCCCTCGTCGACGCCGAGCCCGGCCGGGGGGAGAGGTCGTGGTGGACTGCGGCGGTCATCGCAGGGCCCGCCCGGTGAGCTCGAGGAACCGGTCCTCGAGGGTCTGACGCTCCACCAGGACCGATTCGGCCAGCACACCCTGCCCGGCGCACCAGGCGGTGAGCGTGGCCAGCAGCTCGGGATCGACGTCCCCGGCGATGACGTAGTGACCGGCCTGGGACTCGTCGACCTTGGTGTCGTGGGGGAGGGCCAGCATCAGCGCCTCCACGTCGAGTCCGGGCCGTGCGGTGAACCGGACCGTGTTCTTCGCACCGGACTCGGCGAGCTCCGCCGGTGATCCCGAGGCGATGACCTGGCCGGCGTCGACGATGTGGACGCAGTCGGACAGGACCTCGGCCTCGTCCATGAAGTGGGTGGTGAGCACGGTGGTGACGCCGGCCGAGCGCAGCTCGTCGATGAGGTCCCAGGTGGCGCGACGCGCCTGGGGGTCGAGGCCGGCGGTCGGCTCGTCAAGGAACAGCAGCCGGGGGCGACCGACGACGGCCATGGCCAGGCTGAGTCGTTGCTGCTGACCACCGGAGAGCCGCCGGTACGGGGTGCGCCCGCACGAAGCCAGGCCCAGGCGTTCGGTGAGGACGTCGACGTCGAGCGGATGGGCGTGCAAGGACGCCATGTGCCGGAGCATCTCGTCGGCTCGGACGCCGGACCAGGCCCCACCCGACTGGAGCATGACGCCGACCTGCGGGCGGAGCTCGCGGGCGTCGGCGACGGGATCGAGCCCGAGCACCCGGACCGCACCGCGTTGGGGGCGCCGAAACCCTTCGCACGTCTCGATGGTGGTGGTCTTGCCGGCGCCGTTGGGTCCGAGGATCGCTGTCACGGAACCGGCGTCGACCGTGAGCGACAGCCCGTCGACTGCGATGGTGCTCCCGTATCGCATGGCGAGGTCGGTGACCTCGACGGCGGGCTGATTCACCTGCTCAGTGTAGAGACGCCGGGTTGGTCTCCTCGCGAGAGGAGACCAACCCGGCGTCTGTTCCTGGATCGAGCGTCGAAGGCCTACCAGTAGTGGGCCCGACCACCGACTTGACGACCCATCGAGCCGAGGATCCACAGGACGGCTCCGACGACGAGCAGGATGATGCCGATCGTGTACAGGATCGACACGTCGAGCACGAGGCCCAAAATCAGCAGGACCACACCAAAGACAATCACGATGACGCTCCCTTTCTTAGGTGCGACGACGCCATGCCGTCGATCCGAACGTACCCGAATGGTCGGTCGCCGCCACTCGGGCGGAATCTGAGGCGGCATCGTCGGTCCGGCGTGAGAGTCTGACGTCCATGGACCTGCCCGTGATGCCGCCGTTGCGGCCCATGCTCGCCAAGTCGGTCAAGGGGGTGCCGGCGGCGGACTCCGTCGACGGCGGCCTCTCGTACGAGCCGAAATGGGACGGCTTCCGGGCCATCGTCTTTCGCGACGGCGACGAGGTCGCCATCGCCAGTCGGTCCACCAAGGAACTGACGCGCTACTTCCCGGAGGTCGTCGCCGCGGTGAAGGAGAACCTGCCGGAGCGGTGCGTCGTCGACGCGGAGATCGTCGTCGCCATCGACGGCCGGCTCGACTTCGACGCCTTGTCGCAGCGCATCCACCCGGCCGAGACGAGGGTGTCCATGCTCGCCGAGCAGACGCCCGCGAGCCTCGTGGCGTTCGACCTGCTCGCCGTCGGCGACGACGCGCTGACCGACGAGCCGTTCTCGGTCCGGCGCGACCGCCTGGAGACCGCGCTGGCCGATGCAGCGGCACCGGTGCACGTCACCCGGCGAACGCTCGATGCCGCGGAGGCGGAACGGTGGTTCGAGCAGTTCGAGGGAGCGGGGCTCGACGGCGTGGTCGCCAAGCGACTCGACGGTCGATACGTCCCGAACGGTCGCACGATGCTCAAGATCAAGCACTCCCGCACCGCCGACGTCGTCGTCGCCGGTTACCGCCTGCACAAGACCTCCACCCCCGAGCGCCCGCTGGTCGGGTCGATGCTGCTCGGCCTGTACGCCGACGACGGCCGCCTCCAGCACGTCGGCGTCTGCGCATCCTTCTCCGACACCCGTCGCGCCGAGCTGATCGACGAGCTCGAGCCGCTCCGGGTGGAGTTCGCCGACCACCCGTGGGGGGCGTGGCAGGACGAGGCGGCCCAGGCGAGTGGCCGCCTGCCGGGCGGCCAGAGTCGCTGGACCGGCACGAAGGACCTCTCGTTCGTCCCGCTGGCGCCGAAGCGTGTCGTCGAGGTCGGCTACGAGCACATGGAGGGCTCCGCCGACGGCGGGCGATTCCGCCACACCGCCCAGTTCAAGCGCTGGCGCGACGACCGCGAGCCGGAGTCCTGCGGCTACGCCCAGCTCGAGGAGGTCGCCAACTACGACCTCGCCGACGTCCTCACCTGACCAGCCGCTCTAGTCGTTGCGGGCCTTGCTCGGCTGCACTCGCTTCGGCTCGCCCGGCATCTTGGGGTACTCCGGCGGGTAGGGCATGTCGGTGAGCCCGTCGGCAAGGTCGCGGCGCCACCACTCCAGCAGCGGCTCGAGAGAGTGGTGGACGTCGTCGATCGTCGCGTGGGGGTCGCCGATCTCGGCCAGCCGCGCCGGCACGGTGTGGAGGGTGAACTCGTTCGGGTCGTCGAGGCCGTCGAGCTCGTCCCATGCCAGGGGCGTCGACACGGGACCGCCCTCCTTCGGGCGGAGGCTGTACGCCGAGGCGATGGTGCGGTCGCGGCAGTTCTGGTTGACGTCGACGAAGATGTTGTCGCCGCGCTCCTCCTTCCACCAGGCGGTGGTCACGCCATCGGTGCGCCGTTCCAGCTCGCGGCCCAGGGCGATGGCGGCGTGGCGGACGTCGGTGAACGTCCACCGCGGCTCGATCCGGATGTACACGTGCATGCCGTTCTTGCCGCTGGTCTTGGGGTAGGCGACGATGCCGAGCTCGTCGAGCAGCTCCTTGAGCGAGCCGGCGACACGGACGGCGTCGACGAAGGACGTCGCACCGTGCGGGTCCAGGTCGATGCGCAGCTCGTCGGGGCGGTCGACGTCCGTGTAGCGAACGGGCCACGGATGGAACGTGATCGTGCCCATCTGGGCGGCCCAGGCCACGACGGCCACGTGGTCGGGGCACAGCTCGTCCGCGTGCCGCCCTGACGGGAAGTGCACGCGCACCGAGTTCGCCCAGTCGGGCATCCCGCGCATCAGCCGCTTCTGGTAGAACGCGTCGCCCTGTGGGCCGCGCCCGTGGGTGGCGTCGCGCGCCGTGAGCGTCATGCCGGGCAGGACGCCCTTGGGCCACCGCTCCAGCGACACCGGACGGTCGCGCAGCGCCCGCACGATCCCGTCGGCGACGGCGACGTAGTACTCGACGACGTCGAGCTTGGTGATCTCGCCCCCGAGGTTCGAGGCGGGAAAGATGACCCGATCCGGGCTGGAGACCCGCACGGCCTGCCCACCCGCGTCGACCTCCACCGCTGCAGCCTTCGGCATGCGGCCACTCTAGGCGTGCCCGGGCCGCTGGTCGGTTTACCAGGTTAAGTAGGCACCTCGTCACATCTCCGGGCAAATTTGCCCGGAGGAGTGCAGGCTTGCCGACATAACCTGGTAAACCGACCAGCCGGGTAAGGATGACCTTTGTTGTCCCGCACCGCGAATAACGGCACACTGGTGTTGTGAAAAACGCGCGGCCCGAAGTGGGTACTGAGGAGACGTCGTCGGTCACCGACGACGCCCCGACCCGCGAGCGCGTGGCCACCACGATCATGGAGAACGGCCCGTCGACGGCCGCCGTGCTCGCCGATCGGCTCGGACTGACGCCGGCCGCCGTGCGCCGCCACCTCGACCAGCTGCTCATCGAAGGCGTGCTCGAGACCCGTGAGCCCCGCGTCCGGGGCCGACGGGGCCGGGGCCGCCCCGCCAAGGTCTTCGTCATCACCGACGCCGGCCGCGACCTGTTCGGCCACGCCTACGACGCGCTCGCCGCCGAGGCGCTCCGCTTCGTCCAGGAGACCGGGGGAGACGACGCCATCAGCGCGTTCGCCAAGGCCCGGCTCGTCGACCTCGAGGCCCGGTACCGCCCCCTCATCGACGAGGCCGCACCGGCCGACCGCGCGAAGGTGCTCGCCGAGGCGCTCACCGTCGACGGTTACGCCGCCTCGGTCGAGAGCACCACCTCCGGCGAACAGCTCTGCCAGCACCACTGCCCGGTCGCCCACGTGGCCGGCGAGTTCCCGCACCTGTGCGAGGCCGAGACCGAGATGTTCTCCCGCCTGCTCGGCACCCACGTCCAGCGGCTGGCCACCATCGCCCACGGCGACGGGGTCTGCACCACCTACCTGCCACATCAGATCACCACGAAGCCCGAACCAGAGAGGTTGCCTTCATGACGACAACGTCACACGAGACTCCCGGCGCCAACGCCATCGAAGAGGCGAATCCCGGTCTGAAGGACGTCGGGCGCTACGCGTTCGGGTGGTCCGACTCGGACGACGCCGGCGCCACCGCGGTACGCGGGCTCAACGAGGACGTCGTCCGCAACATCTCGGCGCTGAAGGACGAGCCGGAGTGGATGCTCGACCTGCGCCTCAAGGGGCTCCGCCTCTTCCGTCGCAAGCCGATGCCCACCTGGGGCGCCGACCTCGACACGATCGACTTCGAGAACATCAAGTACTTCGTGCGGTCCAGCGAGAAGCAGGCCACCAGCTGGGAAGACCTGCCCGAGGACATCAAGAACACCTACGACAAGCTCGGCATCCCCGAGGCGGAGAAGCAGCGCCTCGTCGCCGGCGTCGCCGCGCAGTACGAGTCCGAGGTCGTCTACCACTCGATCCGTGAGGACCTCGAGGCGCAGGGCGTTCTCTTCCTCGACACCGACACCGCGCTCCGCGAGTACCCGGAGATCTTCAAGGAGTACTTCACGACCATCATCCCGGTCGGCGACAACAAGTTCTCCGCTCTCAACTCGGCCGTGTGGTCCGGTGGCTCGTTCATCTACGTGCCCCCGGGTGTCCACGTCGACATCCCGCTGCAGGCGTACTTCCGCATCAACACCGAGAACATGGGCCAGTTCGAGCGGACGCTGATCATCGCCGACGAGGGTTCCTACGTCCACTACGTGGAGGGCTGCACGGCTCCGATCTACTCCAGCGACTCGCTGCACTCCGCGGTCGTGGAGATCGTCGTCAAGAAGAACGCTCGCGTCCGGTACACGACCATCCAGAACTGGTCGAACAACGTCTACAACCTCGTCACCAAGCGCGCCATCTGCGAGGAGGGCGCCACGATGGAGTGGGTCGACGGCAACATCGGCTCCAAGATCACCATGAAGTACCCGGCCGTCTACCTCATGGGCGAGCACTCGCGCGGCGAGACGCTGTCCGTGGCGTTCGCCGGCGAGGGCCAGCACCAGGACGCCGGCGCCAAGATGGTGCACTGCGCGCCGCACACGTCGAGCTCCATCCTCAGCAAGTCGGTCGCTCGCGGTGGCGGACGCACGTCGTACCGCGGCCTGCTGCAGGTCAACGACGGCGCGTACGGCTCGGCCAGCACGGTCAAGTGCGACGCGCTGCTGGTCGACCAGATCAGCCGCTCCGACACGTACCCGTACGTCGACGTCCGCGAGGACGACGTGACGCTCGGCCACGAGGCCACCGTCTCCAAGCTCAGTGACGACCAGCTCTTCTACTTCATGTCCCGCGGCATGGAGGAGGACGAGGCGATGGCGATGATCGTCCGCGGATTCATCGAGCCCATCGCCAAGGAGCTGCCGATGGAGTACGCGCTCGAGCTAAACCGGCTCATCGAGCTCCAAATGGAAGGAGCGGTTGGTTGAGCACGATCACCGAAACCGACGCACCTGGTCTCGGAGAAGCGCTCGAGCTGGATCACGTCAGCAGCCACCTCCACCCCGACGGCTCGTTCGTGGTCGACGACCACGCCGTGCCCACGGGACGTGAGGAGATCTGGCGCTTCACCCCGCTCAAGCGACTCCGCGGACTGCACGAGGACACCGAGCTCACCGGCGCCGGGGCCGACGTCGACGGCATCACGGTCGAGGCGCACGCCGCCTCCGGCATCACCGCCGTGTCCGTTCCCGTCGGCGACTCGGCCCGCGGAGTGTCCGGCTACGTGCCGGTCGACCGCGTGTCGGCTCGCGCCTGGGCCGCCGCGACCTCCGTCTTCGAGATCACCATCCCGCAGAACGCCGTGCCCGACGAGCCCACCACGGTGCGGCTCACCGGCAGCGACGTCGAGCGGGCCGCCGCCGGCCACCTCCTGGTTCGCGCCGGAGCGTTCAGCAAGTCCGTCGTGATCGTCGACTACGCCGGTTCGGCCACGTGGGCCGAGAACATCGAGGTCGTCCTCGGTGACGGCGCCGAGCTCACCTTCGTCACCGTCCAGGACTGGGCCGACGACAGCGTCCATGTCGTCAACCAGCACGCCCGGGTCGGTCGCGACGCCACGCTCAAGCACGTCGCCGTGACGCTCGGCGGCGACGTCGTGCGGGCCAGCACCTCGGCCGACTACGTCGGCACCGGCGGCAGCGTGGAGCTGTTCGGCGTCTACTTCGCCGACGCCGGCCAGCACATGGAGCACCGGCTGTTCGTCGACCACACGGCGCCGCACACCCGCAGCAACGTCGACTACAAGGGCGCACTGCAAGGTCAGGACGCGCACACCGTCTGGATCGGCAACGTGCTCATCCGCAAGGTCGCCGAAGGCATCGAGACGTTCGAGCAGAACGACAACCTGGTGCTCACCGACGGCGCACACGCCGACTCGGTGCCCAACCTGGAGATCGAGACCGGTGAGATCGCCGGCGCCGGTCACGCCTCGACCACCGGCCGCTTCGACGACGAGCACCTGTTCTACCTGATGAGCCGCGGCATCGAGCGGGAGGAAGCCCGCCGGCTCGTCGTGCACGGGTTCTTCAACGACATCATCCGCCGCATCGGCGTGCCTGATCTGCAGGAACGGCTCGTCAGCGCCATCGAGGACGAGCTGGCCGAGCACATCGGACGGATCGGCCGATGAGCTACGTCCCTGCCATCGCCCTGGCCGAAGTCCCCGACGGCGGCGCGGTCGCCGTCGAGGTCGAGGGCGTCGCACTGGCCCTCGTGCGCGACGGCGACGTCGTCTACGCCATCGAGGACGAGTGCTCCCACGCCGCCATCCCCCTGTCGGAGGGCGACGTCGAGGGCTGCGAGATCGAGTGCTGGTTGCACGGCTCGCGCTTCGACCTGCGAACCGGCAAGCCCGTCAACCTCCCGGCCACCGAGCCGGTCCAGACCTACCCCACGACCACTGAGGGCGACACCGTGATGGTGGACCTCTCGATCACAGGAGCTGACAACGCATGACCACCCTGGCCATCAAGAACCTGCACGTCTCCGTCGACACCGACGACGGCGAGAAGGAGATCCTCCGCGGCGTCGACCTCACGGTCAGCTCCGGTGAGGTGCACGCCATCATGGGCCCGAACGGCTCCGGCAAGTCCACCCTCGCGTACTCCATCGCCGGCCACCCCCGGTACCGCATCACCCAGGGCGAAGTGACGCTCGACGGCCAGGACATCCTCGGGATGACGGTCGACCAGCGGGCTCGCGCAGGACTGTTCCTGGCAATGCAGTACCCGGTGGAGGTTCCCGGCGTGTCCGTCGCGAACTTCCTGCGCACGGCCAAGACCGCCCTCGACGGCGAGGCCCCGAAGCTGCGCACCTGGGTCAAGGACGTCAACGCCGTCCTCGAGCGCATGACGCTCGATCCGTCGTTCGCGCAGCGCAGCGTCAACGAGGGCTTCTCCGGTGGCGAGAAGAAGCGCCACGAGATCGCCCAGCTCGAGCTGCTCAACCCGAAGTTCGCGGTGCTCGACGAGACCGACTCCGGTCTCGACATCGACGCGCTGCGGACCGTCTCCGACGGCGTGAACCGCTACACCGCGCAGGGCGACCGGGGCCTGCTGCTCATCACCCACTACACGCGGATCCTGCAGTACATCAAGCCCGACTACGTGCACGTGTTCGTGGCCGGACGTGTCGCCGAGCAGGGCGGGCGCGAGCTCGCCGACCAGCTCGAGGCCGAGGGGTACGACAAGTACGTCAAGGCTGCGGCCCAGGCCTGAGCGAGCACCGATGACGACCATGGCCCAGCGCTCACACGGACAGGGCGCGTTCGACGCGACCAGGATCCGGGACGACTTCCCGATCCTGGCGCGTCGCATGTCCGGTGACCGGCCGCTGGTCTATCTCGACAGCGCGAACACCTCGCAGAAGCCCACCGCCGTCATCGACGCGATCGACGACCACTACCGGCTGCACAACGCCAACGTGGCCCGCGCCATGCACCAGCTCGGCGCCGAGGCCACCGAGGCGTTCGAGAACGGTCGCACCAAGGTGGCCGAGTTCATCGGTGCTCCCAGCCGCGACGAAGTGGTGTTCACCAAGAACGCCTCCGAGGCGCTGAACCTGGTCGCCCGCGTGCTCGGTGACGCCGGTCGGGTGGGCTCCGATCACGACGTCGTGATCACCGAGATGGAGCACCACTCCAACATCGTGCCGTGGCAGCTGCTCACCGAGCGCACCGGCGCGACGCTCCGCTGGTTCGGCATCACCGACGAGGGCCGACTCGACCTCGACCAGCTCGACCAGCTCGTCACCGAGCGCACGGCCGTCGTGTCGCTCACCTGGGTGTCGAACATGCTCGGCACCATCAACCCGCTCGACGCCGTCATCCGCCGCGCCCACGAGGTCGGTGCGCTGGTGGTCGTCGACGCCTCGCAGGCCGTGCCGCAGGTCCCGGTCGACGTCGCGGCGCTCGGGGCGGACTTCGTGGCGTTCACCGGTCACAAGATGGTCGGCCCCACCGGCATCGGCGTCCTGTGGGGGCGCCACGACCTGCTCTCCGAGCTTCCCCCGTTCCTCGGCGGCGGCGAGATGATCGAGACCGTCACGATGGAGCGTTCCACGTTCGCGCCGCCCCCGTCCCGGTTCGAGGCCGGCACCCCACCGATCGCCCAAGCCGTCGGCCTCGGGGCGGCCGTCGACTACCTCAGCGCCGTCGGCATGCAGAACGTCGCCGATCACGAGCGCGAGATCACCGCCTACGCCCTTGAGCGGATGCAGGAGATCGACGGCCTCACCGTCGTCGGCCCGACCACCGCCGAGATGCGCGGCGGGGCCGTCAGCTTCACCCTCGACGGCGTGCACCCGCACGACATCGCCCAGCTCCTCGACTCCCAGGGCGTCGCCGTGCGTGCCGGCCACCACTGTGCCAAGCCGGCCCACCTGCGGTTCGGCGTGCAGTCGACGGCCCGGGCCTCGTTCTACCTGTACACCACGACGTCGGACATCGATGCGCTCGTGGATGCGTTGAATCACACCAAGAAGTACTTCGGAGCCTGAGAGGAGGCGCGCCATGGACGTTGACTCGCTGTACCAGGAGATCATCCTGGACCACTACAAGCGCCCGCACGGGCAGGGCCTTCGCGAGCCCTACGAAGCCGAGGTCCACCACGTGAACCCCACCTGTGGCGACGAGATCACGCTGCGGGTCCATCTCGACGGTGACCGCGTGGCCGACGTCTCCTACGCCGCCGAAGGCTGCTCCATCAGCCAGGCGTCCGCCTCGGTCCTCAACGATCTCGTCATCGACAAGAGCGTCGACGACGCCATGTCCGTGCTCGACGCCTTCACCGAGCTCATGCACGGACGCGGGAACGTCGAGCCCGACGAGGACACGCTGGAAGACGGCATCGCCTTCGCCGGGGTCGCCCAGTTCCCGGCTCGCATCAAGTGCGCCCTGCTCTCGTGGATGGCCTGGAAAGACGCCACCGTGCAAGCCCTCAACTCCGACCATGGGGAGACATCATGACCACCGACCACTCCGACCTGCCCGACGTCGACCTCGAGGCCGCCGCGGCACCCGCCGGCGCGACCACCGAGGCTGACGTGTTCGAGGCGATGAAGGACGTCGTCGATCCCGAGCTCGGCATCAACGTCGTCGACCTCGGCCTGGTCTACGGCGTCGACGTCGACGAGCACAGCAACACCGTGCTGTCGATGACGCTGACCTCGGCGGCCTGCCCGCTCACCGACGTCATCGAGGACCAGACCCGGGCAGCGCTCGACGGCCTGGTCAACGACTTCCGGATCGAGTGGGTCTGGATGCCACCGTGGGGCCCGGACAAGATCACCGACGAGGGCCGCGAGATGCTCGGCGCCCTCGGCTTCAACGTGGGCTGAGCCTCACACGCACGCGAGCACGACCTCGAACGGCCGCCCCTCGGTCAGCGCCTCAGCGGTGCGCACGGACTTCTTCACCGGCAGCACGTAGGCGCGTTGGGCCTTCGAGGGGAACAGCGAGGTGCGCCACGTGGTGGCACCCACGGTGACCTCGACCTTGACGGACCCGAACCCGCCGGCGGACGACCCGTGGCGATCCTCGATGTCGTCGCTCACGTCGTCGGGGACCGTGACGAACCACCACGAGCCGTCGTCCTTCCACAGCCACAGCGCCGCCGTGAACCGGTAGGACTCCGTGGTCATGGCCGCCACGCTACGACCCCGCGGTGACAGGGTCGCGATTCGGACATCTCGGCGGTCCTCCGTAGACTGGCTGTCATGAGGTTTCCGCTGTTGATGTAGGCCGGGCTGTCGCCCCCGTCCACGCCCTCCCACCGGAAAGTCCTCATGCTCACCGTCCATAACGTGGAGCTGCGCTTCGGCGCTCGCCTCCTGATGTCCGACGTGTCGTTCCGCGTCGCCGCCGGCGACAAGATCGGCCTCGTCGGCCGCAACGGCTCAGGCAAGACCACGCTCACCCGGATGCTGTCCGGCGACGGTCGTCCCGCCGGAGGCACCATCACGTCCACCGGCACCATCGGGTACCTGCCGCAGGACCCGCGCATCGGCGACGTCTCGATCACCGCCCGTGACCGCATCCTGTCGGCCCGGGGCCTCGACGACGCGATGCGCCGCATGCGCGTGGCCGAGGAGGAGATGGCCTCGCTTGACGCCGAGGTCGCCGAACGGGGCATGAAGCGCTACGCCGGCGCCGAGGCCGACTTCAGCGCCGGAGGTGGTTACGCCGCCGAGTCGGAGGCCGCCACGATGGCGACGAGCCTCGGGCTGCCCCAGCGTGTCCTCGAGCAGCAGCTCAGCACCCTGTCCGGTGGTCAGCGCCGACGGATCGAGCTGGCGCGCATCCTGTTCTCCGACGCCGACACGTTGCTGCTGGACGAGCCCACCAACCACCTCGACGCCGACTCCGTCGTCTGGCTGCGCAGCTTCCTCGCCGGCTTCCGGGGCGGACTGGTGGTCATCAGCCACGACGTGGAGCTGCTCGAGCAGACGGTCAACCGGGTGCTGCACCTCGACGCGAACCGTTCGGAGATCGACGTCTACAACATGGGGTGGAAGCAGTACCTGACCCAGCGCGAGACCGACGAGCGTCGACGTCGGCGGGAGCGGGCGAACACGATGAAGAAGGCCGAGCAGCTCACCGACCAGGCGAATCGCATGCGCGCCAAGGCGAGCAAGGCCACCGCGGCCCAGAGCATGCTCAAGCGGGCCGAGAAGATGGTGTCGGGCCTCGAGGCCGAGCGGGCCCAGGACAAGGTCGCCCGCATCACGTTCCCGAAACCGGCGCCCTGCGGCAAGACCCCGCTCACGGCGTCGGAGCTGTCGAAGTCGTACGGCTCGCTGGAGATCTTCACCGACGTCGACCTCGCGATCGACCGGGGGAGCCGTGTCGTCGTGCTCGGCCTGAACGGTGCCGGCAAGACCACGCTGCTGCGCATCCTCAGCGGCACCGACGACCCCGACACCGGCCACGTCGTTCCTGGCCACGGCCTCAAGATCGGTTACTACGCCCAGGAGCACGAGACGCTCGACGTCAGCCGCTCGGTGCTGGAGAACATGCAGGCCGCGGCCCCCGAGCTCACTGACACCCAAGCCCGCAGCGTGCTCGGGTCGTTCCTGTTCAGCGGCGACGACGCAGCCAAGCCCGCGGCCGTGCTCTCCGGCGGGGAGAAGACGCGTCTGGCGCTGGCGAGCCTGATCGTGTCCAGCGCCAACGTGCTGCTGCTGGACGAGCCGACCAACAACCTCGATCCGGCCTCCCGCGCCGAGGTGCTCGGCGCGATCCGCTCCTATGAGGGCGCGATCGTGCTGGTGAGCCACGACGAGGGCGCGGTGTCCGCGCTCGAACCGGATCGGGTGCTGCTGCTGCCCGACGGCGACGAGGACCTCTGGAGCGATGCCTACGCCGATCTGGTCAGTCTCGCCTGAGACGGCGGTCACGCGCGGAGCCCTATCGAAGGCCGCGGCAAAGGAGTAGATTCCGACCACCGGGGGCTAGGCACATCTGGAGCACCCATGGAAGCGACAACGGTGCCGGGTTTCGGCGGAATTCTGCTGGGCGACGGCGACGACGGATACGACGACGCGCGCACGGTCTTCAACGCCATGATCGACCGGCGTCCCACCCTCATCGCGCAATGTGAGTCGGTGGGCGACGTCCAGGCAGCCCTTGCGCACGCCCAGGCGAACGGACTGGAGATCGCCATCCGCTCGGGCGGCCACAGCGTCGCCGGGGCCAGCGCGATCGACGGCGGTCTGATCATCGACATGCGACGCATGAACACGGTCGACGTCGACCCGGCGGCGAGAACCGCGACCGTCTCAGGGGGTGCGACCTGGAGTCACTTCGACCGGGCCACCCAGGAGCACGGGTTGGCCAGCACGGGGGGCCGCGTCTCCTCGACCGGTGTCGCCGGACTCACCCTGGGCGGCGGCTCGGGTTGGCTCGAGCGGCACTGGGGGCTCGCCTGCGACAACCTCCTGGAGGTCGAGATCGTCGCCGCCGATGGGCGCGTCGTGACGGCGAGCGAGAGCGAGAACAGCGAGCTGTTCTGGGCGTTGCACGGCGGAAGCGGCAACTTCGGCATCGCGACCAAGCTGGTCTTCCGGCTGCATCCCCTCCCGGCGTCGACCTTGGCGCTGCTGCTGTGGCCGGCCGAGGCGGGTCCTGAGCTCTCGCGTGCCTACCGCGACCTCATCGAGGCCGGTGCGCCGACCGAGCTCGGTGGCGGCTTCGCGTACTTGACCGGTCCGCCGGAGCCGTTCGTGCCGGAGCACATGCAAAACCGCAGGGCCGTGGGCGTCATCGGCGTCTACGCCGGGACGGAGGCCGAGCTGCGGGAGGCGCTGGCGCCGATCTATGCCTTCGAGCCTCCGGGCGGGCTGACCGCCGAGATGCCGTACGCCGAACTCCAGTGCGCCATCGACGACCCGCCGGGGTTCCGCAACTACTGGTCGGCCTCCCACCTGGCTTCTCTGCCCGACGATGCCCTCGACCTGTACTGCGGGCAGGGCGAGGACATGATCGTGCCCTCCCCGTCGCAGCACCTGATGATCCCGTGGGACGGCGGCGTCTCCGCGCAAGCGACCGACTGGCCGATGGCGCATCGTGGCGCGTCCTGGGTCGTCCACCCCTTCGGCCTCTGGGACGACCAGGGCGACGACGAGCGCGGGAAGGCCTGGGTGCGACGCTGCGCGGCCGAGCTGAAGCCGTACGACGTCGGTGCGGCGTACCTCAACTTCGTCGCGGACGCGGGGGAGGACCAGGTGCGGGCCAGCTACGGCGAGGAGAACTACGCGCGACTTGCGGCGGTGAAGGCCGAGTACGACCCCGGCAACATCTTCAACCGGCACCACGCGATCAAGCCGTTGACGCCGGCCTAGCCCGTCGCTCCTTCAGCTCGTCGCGGGCGAACCAGAACCACCCCACGACAGCGAGGGCTGCGAAGAACCACCACTGCAGGGCGTAGAAGAAGTGCGGTCCCTGGCCGAGCTCCGGTGCGGGCTCGAGCCGCAGGGGTTCGGCCGCCTCGGGACTCTGGGTCCGGAGGTTCAGGTATCCGCTCGTCAGCTCGTACGGCACGACCTTCGCGATCCCGCGGCTGGAGATGGCCCTGACCTGGCCGTCGAGGGGCACGACCGCGCCCTCGTCGGCTTCGCTGTCCTCCCGCAGCCAGCCCATGACCGTCACGGTGCCCGAGGGCGGGGCCGGGACGGTCGCGGGACGGGAGGAGTTGTTGGTGGTCTGCAGCCACCCACGATCCACGAGCACGGCGGTGCCGTCGGGCATGACCAATGGCGTGACGACGTCGACGCCCGGGGCGCCGTCGCGGGTGGTGAAGCGGACCGTGACCTCGTGCTCGACGTCGTAGGTGCCGGTGACCCGCACGCGAGTCCACGCGGAGTCCCGGTCCACCGTCTCGCCCTCCAGGAGCGCAGTCGCGAGTGGCGCCGGCTCGGCGGCCAGGTGCCGTTCCACGATCCTGTTCGTGTCGAGGCGGTGCTCCAGTCGGTGGATCTGCCAGAACCCGAGTCGCGTGCACACGCCGGCCAGCACGATGACGAAGAGTGCGAAACCGATCCAGCGTCGGCTGAGCAGGAATCTCAGCGAGGACTCGGGCACGCAACGACGGTAGTTCGCGGCGACGCCCGCGTCCCCGGCAGGGGTGGGACATACCGCCTAGGCTGGGGGCATGGACCTGGTCGACAAGCACGGACGCGTCGCCACCGATCTGCGCGTCTCACTCACCGACCGATGCAATCTGCGCTGCCAGTACTGCATGCCCGCCGAGGGCCTCGACTGGATGCCCACCGAGGAGACGCTCACCGACGACGAGCTCATCCGGCTCATCGGCATCGGGGTGGAGCGTCTCGGCGTGGAGGACGTCCGGTTCACCGGTGGGGAGCCGCTGCTGCGGCGCGGGCTGCCGGCCATCATCGCCGCCACCAAGGCGTTCAACCCGTCGCCGCGCACGGCCATCACCTCCAACGGGCTCGGGCTCAAGCGCACCGCCCAGGCCCTGGCCGACGCCGGCCTCGATCGCGTCAACATCAGCCTCGACACCACCGACCCGGCCACGTTCGAGCGCATCACCCGCCGCGACCGCCTGCACGACGTCATCGACGGCCTCGCCGCATCCGCCGAGGCGGGCCTGGAGCCGGTCAAGGTCAACGCCGTCCTGCTGCGCGACATCAACGACCAGGAGGCGCCAGACCTGCTGCGCTGGTGCATGAAGCACGGCTACGAGCTGCGCTTCATCGAGCAGATGCCGCTCGACGCCCAGCACGGCTGGCAGCGCGAATCCATGGTCTCGGCCGAGGAGACGCTCACGCGTCTGGGCGAGCAGTTCCGGCTCACGCCGCTCGACGGTCGTGGTTCTGCGCCGGCCGAGAAGTTCCTCATCGACGACGGCCCGCACGTCGTCGGCATCATCGGGTCCGTCACGCGGCCCTTCTGCGGCGACTGCAACCGGGTCAGGCTCACCGCCGACGGCCAGGTGCGCAACTGCCTGTTCGCGCGCGAGGAGTCCGACCTGCGCGCGCCGCTGCGGGCCGGGGCGAGCGATCAGGAGCTCGCCGAGCGCTGGCTGGCGGCGATGGCCGCCAAGCTGCCCGGCCACGGCATCAACGACCCGTCGTTCCTGCAGCCGACCCGCCCGATGTCCTCGATCGGCGGCTGATCCTCCCCACCGGTCAGGCGTCGATCGGAACGGTCTCGCGGTAGAAGTCGCGGCGATCCAGGAAGTCGCGCAGCGTCGGCTCGTGCTCGTCGCAGGCCAGCCACGTCTTGCGCCGGTCCGGCGTGTGGACCTTGGGGTTGTTCCAGACCACCTGGTGCCTGGCCGCCGCGGTGCAGCCCCTGGACGAGCAGATCAGCGGCTCGGGGGAGGGCTCGGGTGCTGGATCAGTCACCGGCCGGCCCGGTGCCGAGCGTCCCGTAGGGCTCCGGCTTGATGAGGTTGGAACCGGTGCCCTGATGCCGCACGCCGGCGTTGGCGAGGATCACCGAGGTGTACGGCAGGACCAGCGCGCCGGTCAGGAGCACCCAGGGGATCCAGCCACCGACGGTCTGCCAGGCGATGACGGCGCCCACGAAGCACAGGGTCCGGATGGCCATCGAGATGCCGTAGCGCAACTCCCGGGCGCCGAGCTCGTCGCTGTGGCCGGAGCTGGCGGACGTGATCGAGTACACCTGCTCGTCCTTGGGCTCCTTGCCGGTGTCCCGGTTCATGTCCCCAGCCTACGCTTGCCACCCGAAGCGGCATGATGAGCGCATGAGCAATCGCACCTACCGCATTTCCGAGGTCGTCGGTACTTCTCCGGACGGCATCACCGAGGCCGTCGAGAACGGCATCGCCCGCGCCGGCTCGACGCTGCGCCACCTCGACTGGTTCGAGGTCACCGGCATCCGCGGCCAGATCGTCGACACCGACGTGTCGCACTACCAGGTCACGATGAAGCTCGGCTTCCGCCTGGAGGATGACGAGTGACCCGGGCTGCTGCCCCTGGTTGACGGTGAGGTCTGGCCTGATCGTCCGTCAGTCCGCGGCGTCCGCGGCCTCGACCTCTTCGCGAGTGATGCCGAGCAGGTAGATGATCGAGTCGAGGTAGGGCATGTTGACCGACGTCCGCGCCTGGTCGCGGACCACTGGCTTGGCGTTGAAGGCCACGCCCAGCCCGGCAGCGGCGAGCATGTCGAGGTCGTTGGCTCCGTCGCCGATGGCGACGGTGTTCTTGATCGGGATGCGGGCGTCGGCCGCGAAGCGGCGCAGGGCCGCAGCCTTGCCGGCGCGGTCGATGACCTCGCCGAGCAGACGGCCGGTGAGCCGGCCGTCGACGATCTCCAGCTCGTTGGCGGCGACGTAGTCGATGCCGAGCTCCTCGGCGATGGGCGCGATGATCGGGGTGAAGCCGCCGCTGACCAGCGCGAACCGGTAGCCGAGCCGCTTCAGCGTGCGCACCATCGTCCGGGCGCCCGGCGTGTACTGCAGCGATGTGCGCACGACCTCCAGCGCGGAGGCGTCGAGGCCCTTCAGCAAGGCGACGCGGGCGCGCAGCGACGCCTCGAAGTCGAGCTCGCCGCGCATCGCCTCGTCGGTGATCGCCGCGACCTCGGCCGCGCAGCCCGCCTGCTCGGCGAGCATCTCGATGACCTCGCCCTGGATCAGCGTGGAGTCGACATCCATGACCACGAGGCGTTGCGCATGGCGCAGGATGCCGCGTTCCTCCACGGCGATGTCGACACCGTGCTGGTAGGCGGCCTCGGCGAGGTCGGACTGCAGGACGTCTGGGTCGGCACCGGAGACCTCGAGCCGCAGGGCCGTGACGGGGTAGCGCGCGAGACGCATGATCCGATCGATGTTGCCGCCGGCGTGGGTGATGCGTTCGGTGATGGCGGCCATGGCGGCCGGCCGCAGCGGGTGACCGAGCAAGGTGACCTGGCCCCGGCCGACACGCCGCGGCCGGTTGTCGCCGGTGCCCTTCTCGAGCTCGACCTCGAGGCCGAAGTGGTCGCCGACGCGCTGCATCGTGTGCTCGAACGTCGCGGTGTCGTCCGGCACGGTGACCAGGGCGCTCAGCACCAGCCGTCCCCGGACGATGAGCTGCTCGACGTCGATGACCTCGATGTCGAAGGCCGAGAGCTCCTCGAACAACCGAGTCGAGACGCCGCTCTGGTCGGCTCCGGTGAGCGTGACGAGGACGGTCGGGTCGGTCAGGTGTGCGCTGGGCACGTGCTCGGTCATCGCCCCGAGGCTATCGGCCCGGCGGGCGTCCGGGGCCGTCGGTGACCATCGGTTCACGTCGGGCGTGCCCGCGATAGGTTGGCTCCCGGACGCGACCGCGAGGCAGGGAGGATGCATGTCGTCGGCTTTCGAGCTCACCGGGGTGAGGGTCGTCCGACCTGGCAAGGTCCTTCTCGACGACATCTCGTGGTCGGTCGAGGTGGGGGAGCGGTGGGTCGTGCTCGGCCCCAACGGCGCCGGCAAGAGCACATTGATGCAGGTGATCGGCGCGACGATGTTCCCGAGCTCCGGCCAGGCCGACGTGCTGGGCCATCGGCTCGGCGAGGTCGACGTGTTCGACCTGCGCACCCGGATCGGCCACACCGGCACCGCCATCGCCGATCGCATCCCGCCCCACGAGACCGTCCGCGATGCGGTCATGTCGGCCGCGCACGCCGTTCTCGGTCGATGGACCGAGAGCTATGAGGACATCGACGTCGTCCGCGCCGAGCAGATCATGGGTGAGCTCGGCGTCACCGCGCTCGCGGACCGCACGTTCGGCACGCTGTCCGAGGGCGAGCGCAAGCGCACGCTCATCGCCCGGGCGCTGATGACCGACCCCGAGCTGCTCCTTCTGGACGAGCCGGGAGCTGGGCTCGACCTGGGCGCCCGCGAGGACCTTCTCGCCAGCCTGGAGGTCCTGTCCGAGGCCGACGGAGCGCCGGTGCTGGTCATGGTCTCGC
>CAWAGS010000012.1:0-28288 GCA_963781445.1 uncultured Actinomycetota bacterium | reverse complement strand
GTGCGGCTCGGGGACGTCGTCGACGTTGAGGCCGACCATGGCCTCGCCGAGACCGCGGGAGACCTTGGCGACGACGTCGGGGTCGTCGTGGAACGTGGTGGCCTGGACGATGGCCTCGGCGCGGCGGGCCGGGTTGCCGGACTTGAAGATGCCCGAGCCCACGAACACGCCCTCGGCGCCCAGCTGCATCATCATCGCGGCGTCGGCCGGGGTGGCGATGCCGCCGGCGGTGAACAGCACGACCGGGAGCTTGCCGAGCTCGGCCACCTCGCGCACCAGCTCGTACGGCGCCTGCAGCTCCTTGGCCGCGACGTACAGCTCGTCCTCGGCCATGTTCTGGAGGCGGCGGATCTGGCCGCGGATCTGGCGCATGTGGGTGGTGGCGTTGGAGACGTCGCCGGTGCCGGCCTCGCCCTTGGAGCGGATCATCGCCGCGCCCTCGGTGAGCCGGCGCAGCGCCTCCCCCAGGTTGGTGGCGCCGCACACGAACGGCACGGTGAACTGCCACTTGTCGATGTGGTTGGCGTAGTCGGCCGGGGTGAGGACCTCGGACTCGTCGATGTAGTCGACCCCGAGGCTCTGCAACACCTGGGCCTCGAGGAAGTGGCCGATGCGCGCCTTGGCCATGACGGGGATGGTGACGGCGTCGATGATGCCGTCGATGAGGTCGGGGTCGCTCATCCGGGCCACGCCGCCCTGCGCGCGGATGTCGGCGGGCACTCGCTCCAGGGCCATCACGGCGACGGCCCCGGCGTCCTCGGCGATCCTGGCCTGGCTCGCGTCGACGACGTCCATGATGACGCCGCCCTTGAGCATCTCCGCCATGCCGCGCTTGACGCGGGAGGTGCCGACGGTGCTGTCGCCGGAGGTGTCGTCGTTGATCACTAGCTGTCCTTCACACGGGAGATCGGGTCGTCCCCATTCTACGCGTGCGGAAGGGACCACCCGACCGGGACCGCCGCCCCCTCGCCGCCACCTGACGCATCTCGTCCGGATCGACGATCCGCGCCCGGGGGCGGCCCTCGGCCCGCCCGCGATCGCGCTCCTGCGCGTCGATGGCCCGCCAGCCGGCCAGGTCGATGACGTTCGGACATCGGCGGCGCACCAGGGCGGCGAACTCCGCCGCGGAACCCGACGGGGTCGGCAACAGTCCGTCGTTGGCGTCGCTGACGAGCGCGTCGACCGTTTCCTGCGCGCACGTCTTGTTCGTGCCGATGAATCCCGTCGGGCCCCGCTTGATCCAACCCGCGACGTACCCACCGCGCCACGGATCGCGACCATCGAGGATGCGGCCTGCGTCGTGCGGCACCGTTCCCGTCGCCTCGTCGAACGGGACGCCGATGACACCGGTGCCGCGGTACCCGATCGCCCGGAGCACCAGTCCCGCCTCCACGTCGTCGTACTCCCCCGTCGCCTCGGCCCGCACGACGCCGTCGACGCCCGCGACCAGGCGAGTGCGCTCCACCCGAATGCCGGTGACGTGCCCGTCGCCGAGGATGGCCGCGGGCGCGGCGTGGAAGCGCAGCACGATGCGCCGGGCACCGGGACGCGACTGACGTGACGCCAGCGACTCCAGCGCCTCGAGCTTGCGGGCGGTGAGCAGGTCGAGATCCCCGGACGCCCGCAGCGCCCGCGTTCGCTCGTCGAGCTCGAAGCCCTCGGTCGCGACCTCGATGTCGTCGCGCCCCAGCAGCCCGACCAGCTCCGGCAGGGTGAACGCGGCCTGCGCGGGCCCGCGTCGGCCGAGCAGCACCACCTCCCGCACCGAGCTCCGGCGCAGCGCCGCGAGGGCGTGGTCGGCGATGTCGGTGGTCGCGAGCCGCTCCGGATCCGTCGCCAGGATGCGGGCGGCGTCGAGGGCCACGTTGCCGTTGCCGATGATCACGACGCGCTCGGTGGCCAGGTTCGGGTCCAGGTCGGCGTGGTCGGGATGGCCGTTGTACCAAGCGACGAACTCGGTGGCGGACGCACTCCCCGGCGTCGACTCCCCCGCGATGCCGAGCGCCCGGTCGTGCGCCGCGCCCGTGGCGTAGACCACGGCGTGGTGGTGGTCGAGCAGCTCCTGGTGCGTGACGTCGGTGCCCACCTCCAGGCCGAGGGCGTAGCCGAACCCCCGCTGACCCTCGATGGCGGTGAACAGGCTCGTGACCGAACGCGTCTCCGGGTGATCCGGGGCGACGCCGGCACGCACCAGCCCGTACGGCGTCGGCAGCCGGTCGATCACCGTCACCTCGACTCCCGGTCGCTTCAGCAGCTCGTCGGCCGTGTACATGGCCGCCGGGCCGGAACCCACGACGGCGACCCGCAGCCGCTCGTCACCAGTCTTGGGACGGATCGGCAGCACCGGCGCCTGGGGCGCATACGGGCTGACCCCGCCCGGATCCTCCGCGGGCCGCGCGGCCACGCCGAAGACGTCGTTGATGTCGAGGAAGGGCAGCTGGTCGTCGGTGAGCCTGGTGTGCGGCACGATCGCCCCGACCGGACAAGCCCCGACGCACGCCCCGCAGTCGACGCAGGACGCCGGGTCGACGTAGAGCATCTCCGCCGTTCCGAAGCCCGGCTCGTCGGGAGTCGGGTGGATGCAGTTGACCGGGCACGCGAAGACGCACGAGGCATCTCCGCAGCAGGCCTGGGTGACGACGTGCGGCATCGCGGCCGATCAGGCCGCGTCGCTGAACGCGACCGGCGGCTCGCTGCGGTAGCGCGACGGTCGGCCGTCGATCTTGCACAGGCGCCACATCCACCGTGAGATGCGGCTGCGCCGGAGCCCGGCGTCCTCGGCGAGCATGCGGACGTCGCCGAACATCGCCTGCAGCCGGTCACGAGCCTCCGGGCTGCGCCAGTAGAGCTCCTTCATGACCGAGCGCGGGATGCCGAACTCTCGACGGAACTGCTTCGGCGGGACCATGATCACGTCGCACAGGACCCGCATGATCACCGGGAACAGCAGCGACATGACGAACCGGTCCACGCGCCCGAGCCGCGGTGCGCGGCGCAGCAGGTAGTGATGCGCGAAGGAGATGTGCCGGGCCTCCTCGGCGATGTGGATCTCCATCACCCGCTGGATCATCGGCGGCATCTGGTGCTTGGAGCGCAGCACCGACTTCTGGGTGTGGTCGATCGGCTCCTCCCCGGCGAGCACGCCGATGAAGAAGCCGTACGGCACCGCCGAGCCGGCCCACGGGATGATCGGCGACACCCGGCGGAAGAACCACGGCATGCCGGGCACGTCGATGCCGATGCGGTTGACCGCCTCCTGGAACATCTGCGTGTGATGGCACTCCTCGGTGGCCTCGTGGGTGAGGTAGCGGAACTCCGGCGAGCCGTTCCGACGGGAGAAGACGTACTGCATGATGCCGCGGATCAGGATGTTCTCGAACTGGATGCCGACCTTCATGATGTTGGCCTGGCGCCACATGCCGATCCGGATCTGCGTCTCCCTCGGGAGCCCCTGGTACCACGGGTGCGCGCCGAGCGGGTCGACGTCGGTCGGCAGGATCCAGCGCTCGTCGTCCGGATCGACCTGGAAGTCGGGGTGGTCCCACGGCACGTCGACGAAGGCGTCGAAGTGCCGGTCGACGGAGGCCTGCGACAGACCGGTCAGCACCTCGACGTACTGCTCATGGCTGAGGTCGGTGGGGACGGACGGCGGCTCGTGGGTCTCGACGGTCTGGCTCATCGGTACTCCTCGACGTGGCGATGTCACTCATCGCCATCGTCCGCCATACCTCGGGTATGTGTCAAGAGCGATGGCACATCGGGAGTGTCACGATGTTTGAGCAGGTGGGAGTGGCTTCCGGGCTGACTGCGCGTGCACCATCAGCATCCGTTGGACGATCGTCACGGCGCTGGCCGCGGTCAGCGCCCACAGCGTGATCTCGGTGAGGATCGGCAGGCCGAACAGGCCGTTGAAGCCGGTCATCACCAGGATCGCGACGAGCCGGTCGGCGCGTTCGGCGATGCCACCCTTGGCGGTCATGCCGAGGCTCTCGGCCCGCGCCCGCGCGTAGGACGTGACGTTGCCGAGCACGAGGCAGGCCAGGCTCAAGGACAGATAGAGCGTCGGCCCGCCGAGCGTGGTCTCGGCGTCGGCGTGGGCGTAGTAGAGCACCAGGCCGCCGAAGATCGCCGCGTCGCCGAACCGGTCGAGGGTCGAGTCGAGGAAGGCACCCCACGCCGACGACTGCCCGGACTTGCGGGCCATGTAGCCGTCCATGATGTCGCTGAAGACGAACGCGGTGATGACCAGGACGCCGACGAAGAACTGGCCGCGCGGGAAGAACCACAGGGCGCCGGCGCTGACGCCGATGGTGCCGACGATCGTCACGTGGTCGGGCTTGACCCCCAGCCGCAGCAGCAGGTCGGCCGGTGGCGCCCACACGTTGGTCCAGAACTGCCGAAAGCGTTCGAGCACGTCTACGTCTCCTCGTCCAGGTCGGCCCAGGCCGCGGCCAACATGTCGCGCGTCTCGCCGAGCAGCTGCGGCATCGTCCTGGTGTGCCCGATGACGGGCAGGAAGTTGGAGTCGCCGCCCCACCGCGGGACGACGTGCTGGTGCAGGTGGGCCGCGATGCCCGCGCCCGCCACGTTGCCCTGGTTGATGCCCAGGTTGAACCCGTGGGGGCTGGTGACCGACCGCATCACCGTCATGGCCTGCTGGGTGAGCAGCGCGACCTCGGCGGCCTCGTCGGCGGAGAGGTCGGTGTAGTCGGCAACGTGGCGGAACGGACAGATGAGCAGGTGGCCGGCGGTGTACGGGTACAGGTTCAGCACCGCGTACGCGAGGTGACCGCGCCACACGACGAGGCCCTCGGCGTCGTCCATCGCCGGGATGCGGCAGAACGGGCAGTCGGCCGCGTCGGACGACTCGGGCTTGTTCTCCCCCTTGACGTAGCGGATCCGATGAGGCGTCCAGAGGCGCTCGAAGGCGTCCGGCTCCCCCACACCCTGCTGCTCAGTCACGCAAGAAACTCTAGGCGGCTGCACCCGCCTCGGGGGCGGTGGGTGCAGCCGCAGGGGGATCGGATCCGCCTACTCGATCAATCCCGACAGAGCCTTGTCGATCAGGTCCTGGCGCGACGCGTCGTCGGACAGCTGCTCGAGTCCGAAGCCCAGGAGCAGCGAGTCCTTCGTCGAGACGCCGCCGAACGCGTTGACCAGCTTCTCGGAGATCTCCCAGTTCCCCTGGTTCGGGGGGCTGCCCTGCGGAGGTCCACCGATCGTCCAGCTGCTGGTGGCGCCCTCGAACCCGTCCGCGTCGGTGTTGCCGTCGACGACGACCTTGGTGTCATCGACGAACGCGCCGATCCCGCCCGTACCCGGGTCCGTCATGTAGGTGATCGACAGCTCGACCTCGCTGCCCAGGAAGGGCGCCAGGTCGAAGGCGACCTGCTGCCAACCGCCGGTCGAGCCGGTGAAGGTGTTCCACTCACCGGTGCTGCCGTCGTCGGCACACCCGGCGCCGCCCAGGTAGTGCGCGAGGAACGGGTGCAGCTGCAGCAGGAAGCCGTTCGGCTCGCATTCTGCCGGCGGGTCGGTGGTGGACTTGCCGTCGCGCTCGGGCAAGGTCGTCCAGTCGTCCTGGCCGACGGTGTGCGCCTCCACCATCACGTGGTCGTAGCCGCTCTCGAGGCTGGTGGACAGCTGGAACGCCAGCTCACCCGCCGTTGCGCCGGTGAGGTCGACCGTCTTGGACAACCGCATGTACGACGAGTCCTGGTGCAGGGCACCGGCGTACTTGGAACCCTCGACCGGCGCGTACGGGTCGACACCGCTCGATGAGTACTCAGCGGCCCCCTTGCTGGCGAACTGCGGGAACTCGCCGACCGGCAGCACGTCGCTGGTCGGCTGGAAGACGCCGGCCTCGTCGAGGGGGTTGTCACCCTCGACCACCGGGCCGCCGAACGTGCCCTCGAACCCGTCGATCGGCGCGTCGATCCCGACCACACTGTCCGGGTCCTCGGTGTCGGTGCGGGAGTATCCGCCGAGGTAGTACTGCCGGAAGTCGTCGGCCATGATCAGGCAGTCCGAGAAGAACCCGGGAACACTGTCGACGACACACTCCGCCTCCGCGTCCCCGTTGAGCCCGTAGAACAGGCCGCCGACGGCGTCGCCGATACCCGGGAGGCCGGAGTACTGCGCGGTCTCGCCGGCGTGAACCAGCTTGCCGCCGCCGTTGAGGTAGTCGCGGACGGCCATCGTCGTGTACTGCTCCTTCTCGGCCACCGCGATGTCGGGCAGCTCGCCGAACGGCGTCGAGATCTTCTCGTCCTCAGGATCCTGGGTGAGCCGGTTGTCGCCGAGGTACCAGACGACCGCGTCGTAGTGGCCCAGCACACCGAGGTCGTGCGGGACGCCGCGCTGGTCGATGTCCCACACGTCGGTGGAGAAGCCCGCGTCGTTGATGGCCTTCTCGTAGTCCGCGGCGTACTTCGGCGCAGTGACACTGGCCGGGTAGTCCGGGTTCACGCCGGTGTAGTCCTCATCGGCGAGCACCAGCACGTCGGCGCCGCTGTCCGATGCGAGCGAGTACGTGAACGGAGCGCTCTTGACCGGGCCCTTGCCGGGCTTGACCCCGGTGAACTGCACCGCGACCTTGTCTCCGGGCTTCGCGCCACGGACCGTGCCCCGGAACTCGGCGTAGTAGTCGTCGTTCTCGTCGCCGTAGCGCTCGCCGCCGCTCCACTCCGAGATCTTCTGGGACTTCGCGCTCCCGCCGTTGATGCGGTAGGACAGGCGCAGGTTCTTCAGCGCCCGCTTGGCCACGACGGCGACGGTCTGCGGATCGCCGTAGGAGACGTCGAAGGTGTCGGGCACGAAGTCGGGCGCCGTCCGGTCCACCACGGAGGCGGGGTCATCGGGATCGGCCGCGCTCTGGGCCACCGAGAGGGCGAACGGGAGGTTCTTCTCGAACTCGGCCTGCACCAGTCCCTCGTCGTCGGGGAAGTTGAAGCCGCTCTGGCAGTCCGCTGCCTCCCACTCGTCGTCGGGGACGGAGTCGGACGCCGCCTCACAGGTGGACATCTCCGGGGTGAAGCCGAGCGTGCCGAAGGCCTCCGTCAGATGCGTGTCCGTGTCGCCGTTGGTGGTGTAGAGCTCGGCGGAGATGTCCGGGTCGTAGCCGGGCACGGCCGGATCGGCGTCGTCACCGGCCATCGTCTCGTAGATGACGTCGTCAGGTGTCGGCGTCGACACCTGCCACCCGGTTCCGTAGAGCAGCAGCTCGGCGGCGGAGTGGTAGTTGACGAAGAACTCGAAGCCCACGCGCTGCGCGAAGGAGTTCAGCGCCTTCGTCTCCGGCTCCGACGCCGGCCCGGGACCGCGGTAGGTCTCGCTGCCGGTGTTGGGTGAGGATCCCTCGTTGTCGTAGCCCCACTTGGTCTGGAAGTTGCGGTTGAGGTCGACACCGTCGCCGGGCGCGGTCTCGCCGTCGTTGTTGTTGTCGCGCAGGTTCTTGCGCCACAGGCGCTGGTCGGGCTCGAAGGTGAAGTCGTAGCCGTCCGGGTTCGCCACCGGCAGGAACCACAGCTCGTTCTTGTCGACCAACCGGGTGATCGTCGCGTCGCTGCCGTAGCTGTCGATCACGTGATGCATCAGGCGGCGATTCATCTCCGGCGTGATCCACTCACGCGCGTGCTGCGCCCCGGCGTACAGGACTGACGGCTTCTTGCCGTCCTTGTCCTTGCGGGCGTTCTTCGAGACCTTCATCGCGACGATGTCCTGGCCCTTGACGGTCTTGCCGATCGTGACCAGCTTGGCGATGCTCGGGTGGTCGGCCGCGGTCTGCTCGTACTCGGCCTTGAGGCCGTTCGCTCCGGAGTAGGTCTTGAAGACCTCGTAGCCATCGGCCGCCAGCTGGGTCGAGCGCTGGGCCGCGGTCTTGCCCGCCACCTTCTTGGGCTTCATCTCGACACCTTGCTTGTCGAGCTTCTTGGCCTGCGCCTCACTGATGATCGCCTCGACGCGCACCCGCGCCTTCTTGCCGCGCTCGCCCTTGATCTTGCTGAACCGAAGATCCTGACGGTCGAGCCCGAGGTCGACGAGATCGGCAACCTGACCGGCGGCCAGATCACCCACGTAGACATCGAGGTGGTCATCAGGTGGAGCCGCGACCGCGGCGTTGGTGCTCAATAGTCCGGCGATCAGTGCCAGGACGGCCAGAAACAGCAATGACGAACGGCGCATTCGTTCCCCCGAATGTGAAGAAGTGAAACTCCCTTGAGAAGAAACCTGAACCTGTCTCAGCCCGATGTCAATGGTGTGCTGAATTTTGAGTTGCCGCCACAACTCATGAACAGCGGCGGATCCGTCAGACCTGCACGCGGTTCTCGATCGCCTCGACGATGCGCGTGATCGCGTCGTCGACCGGAACACCGTTGTCCTGCTCGCCGCTGCGGTAGCGGAACGACACGGCGCCGGCTTCGACGTCGGTGTCGCCGGCGATGACCATGAACGGCACCTTCTGGGTCTGGGCGTTGCGGATCTTCTTCTGCATGCGCTCGTCGGAGTGGTCGACCTCGACCCGGATGCCGCGCTTCGTCAGCCGGCGGGCGATGTCGTCGAGGTAGTCGGCATGCCGTTCGGCGATCGGGATGCCGACGACCTGCACCGGAGCGAGCCACGGCGGGAAGGCACCGGCGTAGTGCTCCACCAGGACGCCGATGAACCGCTCGATCGAGCCGAACTTCGCCGAATGGATCATCACCGGTTGCTGCCGCGAGCCGTCGGCCGCGACGTACTCCAGGCCGAACCGCTCGGGCGAGGGCTGGTTGAAGTCGTACTGGATCGTCGACATCTGCCAGGTGCGCCCGATGGCATCGCGCGCCTGGACGGAGATCTTCGGCCCGTAGTAGGCCGCTCCACCCGGATCGGGCACGAGCTCGAGACCCGAGTCGGTCGCGACCTTCTCCAGCACGGCCGTCGCCTCGGCCCAGTCCTCTGCGGAGCCGATGAACTTGTCGAGCTTGGAGTCGTCACGGGTGGACAGCTCGAGGTAGAAGTCGTCGAGCCCGAAGTCGCGGAAGAGACTGAGGCAGAAGTCCAGCAGGTGCTGGATCTCACCGGGAGCCTGCTCGGGCGTGACATAGGAGTGCGAGTCGTCCTGGGCGAACCCCCGGACTCGGGTCAGGCCGTGGACGACCCCCGACTTCTCGTGCCGGTACACGTGCCCGAACTCGAACAGACGCAGCGGCAGCTCACGGTACGAGCGCTGCCGCGACCGGTAGATGAGGTTGTGCATCGGGCAGTTCATCGCCTTGAGGCGGTAGTCCATGCCGTCGACGTCGATCGGCGGGTACATCGCCTCGCCGTAGTAGGGCAGGTGTCCGGAGGTGTGGAACAGCCCCTCCTTCGCGATGTGCGGGGTGCCGACGTACTCGAAGCCTTCCTCGATGTGCCGACGCCGGACGTAGTCCTCCATCTCGCGCTTGATGACGCCACCCTTGGGATGAAAGACCGGCAGGCCCGAGCCGATCTCGTCGGGGAAGCTGTACAGGTCGAGCTCCTGGCCGAGCCGACGGTGATCGCGCCGCTGCGCCTCCTCGATCCGGTGCAGGTAGGCCTCGAGGTCGTCCTTCGAGGGCCAGGCGGTGCCGTAGATGCGCTGGAGCTGCGGGTTCTTCTCGTCGCCGCGCCAGTAGGCCGCGGCGCTGCGCATCAGCTTGAACGTCGGGATGCGCTTGGTGGTGGGCAGGTGCGGCCCGCGGCAGAGGTCCTTCCAGGCGAGGGACCCGTCACGCTTGAGGTTGTCGTAGATGGACAGGCCGCCCTCGCCGACCTCGACGCCGGCACCCTCGGCCTCGTCCATGCCGGCCGAGCCGGCGCTCGACTTGAGCCCGATGAGCTCGAGCTTGTACGGCTCGTCGGCGAGCTCGGCGCGAGCGTCGTCGTCGGCGATCTCGCGACGGTCGAACTTCTGGCCTTCCTTGACGATCTTGCGCATCCGGCTCTCGATGGCCTCGAGGTCGTCCGGCGTGAACGGCTCGGGGACGTCGAAGTCGTAGTAGAAGCCGTCGGTGATCGGCGGGCCGATGCCGAGCTTGGCCGCCGGGTACAGGTCCTGGACGGCCTGCGCCATGACGTGCGCGGTGGAGTGCCGCAAGATGTCGAGGCCGTCGGGTGAGTCGATGGGCACGGCCTCGACGGTGTCGCCGTCGGCCAGCTCGTGGGCGAGGTCGCGGAGCTCCCCGCCGACGCGGGCGGCGACGACGGCTGGATCGTCGACGAAGAGCTGCCAGGCCTTGGTGCCGGTCTCGACAGATCGCTCCTCCGAGTCGACGACGACGGAGATCTGGGACGCGGAGCGCTCGGACATGGGCACCTCATTCTCGATGACGCGCCCGACGAATGGCGCGTGCTGCTTGCCTCAACCCTACGGCAGGGGTGCCATGCCCCAGGGCGGCCCACTCAGGCCCGATCAGACGAGCGAGGCGACCTCGGAGGCGACGCGCTCACCGGCACGCACGGCGCCGTCCATGAACCCTGACCAGTAGGTGGACGTCTCGGTGCCGGCCCAGTGGACCCGTCCGACCGGCTCGCGGATGGTCGAGCCGAAGGAGGTGATCGTGCCCGGCACCGGGGACGCGATCGGACTGCCCATCGTCCATCGTTCGTGCGTCCAGTCCTGCTCGGTGTACTCGATCGGGTGGAGCGCCTCCTGGCCGACGAACCGGGCCAGGCCCTCGAGCACGGCTGCCTTGCGCTCGGCGAGCGATATCGTGCCGTACTGCTCCCACGTCGATCCGCCGACGAAGGCCAGCAGCACGCCGACGGACGCGTCGTCGGGCGAGTTGTCGAACATCGTCCGTACCGCGCCGTACGTCGCCACGCCGGAACCGGACAGGCCCTTGTCGCGCCAGAACGGCTTGGCGTAGACGGCGTCGCACTTCATCAGCATGCCCATCGGCATCCGCTGCAGGAGCTGGAGGCGTCGCGGCGGCAGGAGCGGCGACCAGTCGATGCCGAGCGCGAGCGGCGGCGGCACCGCGACGACGACCCGCTTCGCCTTGACCGTGCCGCGATCGGTGGCCACCGAGACGGTCGAGCCCGACTGGGTGATGCGGCGAACCGGGGCGTTGAGCGCCACGCGAGATCCCAGCGCCTGCGCCATCTTCAGGGGAATGAGTCCGGATCCGCCCACGAACCGCGAGTCCTGGGCGGCATCCGCCGTTCCGGACGACCGCTCGAAGGTGCCGGGGTTGTTCTCGTCGCCGGCGGTGGCGATGTACCAGAGGAAGAACAGCAGCGACGTGTTCAGCCCGTCCGTGCCGAAGGAGGGCTGAAGGTAGGCGAGGAACACGTCGCGAACCTTCGGGACCGCCGACTGCTGACGAATCCACTGGTCGACGGTGATGGAGTCCCACTGCGCCGCCTTCTTGGCGGTCCACGGTGCGTCGACCGGAACCTCCTTGGACATCTCGTCGATCCGGACCGAGAGCTGCGCGGCGTCGGCGAGGATCAGCGGGTCGGGCGGGACGGTGCCGGTGTACTCCATCTTCCCGAGCGGCTTGGAGACGTAGACGTTCTTGCCCTCGACATACTCCTTGAAGGTCGGGACGTTCAGCTCCTTGGCGAGCGCCAGGATGCGGTTCTGGGTCGGACCGACGAAGGCGCCGCCCGCCTCGACGACCGCGCCGCCGTCGAGGGTGTGGTTGAGAACCCGTCCACCGACGCGGTCGCGCGCCTCCACGACGAGGACGCTCTTGCCGGCCTTGACGAGCCCGCGCGCGGCCACGAGGCCCGAGATGCCCGCCCCCACCACGACCACGTCAACGGTTTTCGGCAGGGAGCCGGAGGTGCTCGCGGCGGTGGCCGCCTGGCCGAGACCTCCGAAGGCGAACGCTGCGCCCCCGACGGCCGCGCCGCCGATGAGACCCCTGCGGCTGATTCCGGACGCGTCGTCCATGCACTCCACCTTCCGTTCCCCGGTGCACAACGACGTGCGGCCCGAAAGGGAACGGCACCTTCGTCAGACTGGACCCGCGACTCGTCCTAGTCTTCATCGCAGGGCTCCCCCACCGAAGGACGGCACATGACATCGATCGGCATCATCGGCTCGGGCTTCGGCGGCGTCGCCGTCGCGGTGGAGATGCTCCGCTCCGGACACCACGACATCCGCCTGTGGGAGCGCGACCAGGACCTCGGCGGCGTCTGGCGGGACAACACCTACCCCGGCGCGGGATGCGACGTGCCGTCGCCGCTGTACTCGTTCTCGTACGCGCCGAACCCGAACTGGACCCGTCGGTACGCGCTGCAGCAGGAGATCCACGACTACCTGCGGGGCGTCGCCGACCAGCACGGCGTGACTCCGCTCATCACGTACGGCCGCGAGGTCACGGCGGCGACCTGGGACTCCGACGCCTCCCACTGGACCGTGACGTTCGCCGACGGCACGACCGAGACCGTCGACATCCTCATCAGCGCCGTCGGACAGCTCTCCCGGCCCGCGCTGCCCACCATCCCGGGCGTCGACACGTTCGAAGGGCCGTCCTTCCACTCCGCGCAGTGGGACCACGAGGCCGAGATCCACGACCGCACCGTCGCCGTGGTCGGGTCGGGCGCGAGCGCCGTGCAGCTCGTCCCCCACCTGGTGCGCGACGGCGAGCGCGTCGTGCTCTTCCAACGGACCCCCAACTACCTGCTGCCCAAGCTCGACCAGCCGTACAAGAAGTGGCATGCCGCGATGTTCCACCGCCTGCCGGTGACGCAGCGTGCCGAGCGTGGCGGCATCTGGGGCATCCTCGAGCAGTTCGCCCGCGGTCTGGATGCGGCCTCGCCGGTCGGCAAGGTCAACCGCGCGATCGCGATGCGACATCTGCACTCCCAGATCAAGGACCCGCAGCTGCGCGCCAAGCTGACGCCGGACTACCCGATCGGCTGCAAGCGGATCCTGTTCAGCAACGAGTTCTACCCGGCCCTCGCCGAGCCGACCGTCGAGGTCGTCACCGAGGGCGTCACCGAGGTGCGTCCGCACGGCGTCATCGATGAGTCCGGGCGCGAGCACCCGGCCGACGTCATCGTCTACGCCACCGGCTTCGACTCCCAGGACTTCCTCGACCAGATCGATGTCACGGGCATCGACGGTGAGAAGCTCGCCACGAAGTGGGCCGACGGAGCCCACGCGTACCTCGGGATGTACGTGCCGGGCTTCCCCAACCTCTTCGTGACCTACGGCCCCAACACCAACCTCGGCGGCGGCTCGATCATCTACATGCTCGAGGCCCAGGCCCGGCACATGCGCCAGGTCGTCGACCGGCTCGAGGCCGGCCGCTACGACAGCGTCCAGGTGACGGCCGAGACCGAGCAGGAGTACGACCGCGACCTGCAGGAGAAGCTCGACCACTCGGTGTGGGGCAGCTGCGAGAACTGGTACCGGCACCCGTCGGGCCGCATCACGTCGAACTGGCCGGGCGCGACCCTGCCGTTCGCGCGTCGCACCCGCTCGCTCGAGCCGACCGAGTTCGCCTGGGCATGACGTACCCAGCCGAGCCGTGGGACCTGCACGGCCACGCCTATGTCGGCATCTGGTTGATGCGCGGCACCGACGACCGCGAGGTTCCGCCGGGCGTCCGTGCGGTCCGGGTGCTCGGCTTCCGGGTCGTGGGTGCCGCGTTCTTCGTCTACGAGGAGCCCAGCCCGCTCACCTACCACGAGCTGATGGCGACCCAGGTCGTCCGCGACGGCCTCCGGCCACGCGTGAACATCACCGACATCTGGGTCGACAGCCCCGACTCCCGCGACGGCGGTCGCGAGCTGTGGGCCATCCCGAAGGAGCTCGCGGAGTTCGAGGTGACGGCCGACTCGACCTACGTCGCCTCCGGCATCGGGTCGATGCGGGTGGGGCGTCGGCGTCGGCTGCCCGGTCGCTGGCCGCTCGGCTTCCGGATCGCCCAGCTCCGCGACGGAGCCGGCGTCGTCTCCCCGGTGCGCGGCACCGGCCGGATCGCTCTCGTCCAGGCCCGCTGGGCCTTCGCGACCGACGGGCGCCTCGCCTTCCTGTCCGGGCACGAGCCGCTCATGACGTTCGCCATCGCGCCGTTCCACCTGATGTTCGGCCACGCGAAGCGGGCGCGGCGCTAGCTCATCCCGCGGCGGGTCTCAGCGGCAGAGTGCGTCGATCTCCTTCTGGATGGTCGCGACGCTGGCGACCCGGCCGACGCCCTCGACGTCGATGCGGGAGTCGATGAAGGACCCTGCGTCGGCCACGAGCTGGACGACGTCCTCACGGATCTTCGGGGCGGCGTTGTCGCCGGCCTTCGCGAGGGCGTCGAGCGCGTCCCGCATCTGCTTGGCATCGGCGTCGGTCATCTGGTTGGACGTGTTCTTGTACTTGTCGAAGACCACCTGGATGTCCTCGACGGCGCCCGACCCGACGATGGCCTGGCAGCTCTCGGTCCGGTTGGAGGCGGTCGCCTCCGCCGTCGGCGCCGACGACTCGGTGGTCGCGTCGGCAGAGGTGTCGCCGCCGTCGTCACCGCCGGAACAGCCGGCGAGCGCAAGCAGGGCGACGAGGAGCACGACGACGGGCGTGGGAATCGACATCCGGGAGGTCCGAGGCATGCGCCCACGATATCTGACCGGCCCGCGGTCCCGGACGACATGCACGTGGTCCGATCCGCCCCTACGCTTCGAGCCATGAACTCGATTCTTGGCGTGCTCGGTCTCATCCTCGTCGTCGTCGGTGTGCTCACCCTGATCGGTGTGATCACCGGTGGGACGGTCGGAGCGATCGTGGAGATCGTCGTCGGCCTCGTGCTGATCTCTTTCGGCAGCGGGCGCCTCAGGATGTAGTCGGCGGCTTGCGCCGATCGAGCGAAGACTTCAGCTTCGCGTTCTCCCGCTCCAGCTCGAACACCTTCGCGATGCCGGCCAGGTTGAGACCTTCGCCGAGCAGCGCGGTGATGCGCTTCAGGCGCTCGATGTCCTCCTCGCTGTAGAGCCGGGTGCCTGCCGGGGTGCGGGCCGGCTCGATGAGTCCACGTTCTTCGTACAGACGCAGGTTCTGGATTCCGGATCCGACGAGCTCGCCGGCCACCGAGATCCCGTACACGCCTTGTTTCGGGTCGTTCATACGCATTCCTCATTTTTTCCGCGTTGGGTGTCTTGATTGTATCGATGTTGGGTGATACAAGAAACCTATATCGGTCACCACAGGTACGTCGGAGGCCGATGCGGGACAGGAATTTCTAGCTCTGGAGGTGGAAATGATGTTGATGCGTACCGATCCGTTTCGTGACTTCGACCGGTTCACCCAGCAGATGCTCGGCACCGTGGCGCGCCCATCGATGATGCCGATGGACGCGTGGAAGGACGACGGAACCTTCGTCATGGAGTTCGATCTGCCCGGTGTCGATCCGGGATCGATCGACCTCGACGTCGAGCGGAACGTCCTCACCGTGAGCGCGGAGCGCGAAGCTCGAGCGGACCGGCGCGAGTTCATCGCCGAGGAACGCCCCCGCGGCGTGTTCAGCCGACAGCTGATCCTCAGCGACAACCTGGACACCGAGCTGATCGAGGCGAGCTACGACGGCGGGGTCCTCACCGTCCGCGTCCCCGTGGCCGAGAAGGCCAAGCCGCGCAAGATCCCCGTCCACGAGGCGTCGAGCCGGGAGCCCGAGGCGATCAACGCCTGATGGTCGTGCGCCGGCCACGGTTGCGCATCGTGGCCGGCGCCATGCCCTTGGGAGGTCTGCCATGCGCACGTTCTCTGAGATCCGCCAGATGTCGGTGCTGCTGCGCATCGGGGCGGAGATCGACATCGTCGGCGACGTGAGCGTCTCCGTCGCTGCACCGTCCGAGCTGCTGGCGTGGTGCAACGTCCTGGAGCGCCCCACGATCCGCGCCTGGCACGGGACGGACTCGGGTCAGCGTTACGTCCACGTGACGGCGGCCTCGGAGCGGAGTCCTGTCCACGGCCGCATCACCGCCGTCCTCCAGGCGGACTCGAACCACGAGCAGTTCTGGAAGACCCTCATGGACGAGCACGACCTGGCACCCGGGGAGGATCGCGAGCTCGCGCGCGCCGATCTGGTGCGAAGCGTGTTCATGCCGCCCGATCCCACGGTGGAGGAGCCGGTGATGATGACGCCGCTGCCACCGCTGGATGCCGCGGATGTTGCCGGCCTCGTGCCCATCGAGTACGCCCCCGACGACCACCCCGAGCCGTGCGGGACGTGCCTGACCTGGACCTTCGAGCACGTCCGCGACAAGAACGGCTCTGTGGTCCTGCGCGAGTGGCACCAGTCGGGCTGCTCGGTGGTCCAGGAGTGGGAGGACTGCCTCGACTAGTCCGCCTGCCCAGCCCGGCACAGGTGAACAATTTGTGAACGAGTTCTGCCCAAGATGCGACTTGGTTCAAGTCGACGTACGTTCGAAGTGACACACACCCGGTGAAAGGAGTTCGACATGGGACTGGACGACAAGATCGAGAACAAGGCCGAGGACCTCAAGGGCAAGGGCAAGGAAGCCGCCGGCAAGGTCAGCGGCGACGACGAGCTCGAGACCGAGGGCAAGGCCGACCAGACGAAGTCCGACTTCAAGGACGCCGGCGAGAAGGTCAAGGACGCCTTCAAGGACTGACGCTCGCCTCTACCGGCCAGCCCGGTCACCCTCACGCAGGGTGGCCGGGCTGTTCCTATTCCGAGGCAGCAAGGTCCCGGCCCAGACCGGCCGGCGCACGCGACGTGTGGCGAGCCGACGTCAGCACCGGAGCGTCTGCCACCCAGGCGACGAGCGCATCGGTGCGCAGCAGCCGGTCGACGAGGTCGACGTCCTCGTGCGCGGTCATCGGCCGGAACCCACCGGCGTCGACGTAGGTGCGGGCCCTCACTCCGAGGTTCGCGCCGTGCACGTGTCCGTGGGTCCCCTGGCGTGCGGCGTCGTCGGCGTACTTCCGCAGCCACCGGCCGTGCCGGCGCGTCTCCTTCGGTTCGAGTCGCACCGTTCCGACGAACACGTCCGCACCACCGCCGGCCGAGGCAAGCTGGGCCGCGAGCCAGTCTCTCGGGACGACGGAGTCGGCATCAGTGGTGGCGATCCACAGCCGATCGGTCCGCGTCGCGTGGCGCTGCAGCGCCCAGGCAGCACCGGCGGCGCGGGCCGCACCCACGTTGGCCTCGGGTGTGACGATGACTCGCGCGCCGGCGAGCCGAGCCCGATGCTCGGTGCCGTCGTCGCAGCCGTTGGCGACGACGAGGACCTCGACGTCGATCGTCCCCTGCAGGGCACTCACGGAGCGTCGCACCGCCTCGATGCACGGCCCGATCGTCTCCGCCTCGTTGTACGCCGGGACCACCACCACGACGGCCTCGATGCCTGCTCTACTCATGCCCCAACACCTCGAGCAGGAAGTCACGTTCCTCGTGACGGACGAGGGTCGGCAGTCCGCTGACCTGCTTCGCCTCACGATGCGCCTGGTCCCCCGTGCACTCGGCCTCGTCGAAGGTGTGCCGCCAGTGGACGAGCACGAGGTGCCCGTGCGGGTCGAGATGCCGGCGCGCGGCGGCGATCGTCTCGTGGCGGTCGTCGGCGTCGAGGAAGTACAGCAGCTCGGAGATGACGATGAGATCGAGCGGTCCCTCCGGCCAGTCACCGGGCATCGACCCGACCGAGAACGTGACGTTCTCGCTCGTTGCGCGAGACCTGGCCGACTCGATCGCGGTCGGAACCGCATCGATCGCCAGCAGCTCCTGGCAGCGCCCCGCCAGCAGGTCGGACAGCACCCCGATGGAGCAGCCGGGCTCGAACGCCCGGCGGTAGGAGCGTCTCGGCAGCGATGCCACGGTGAGGTCGTACTTGCGCAGCTCGTACTCGCTCGTGGCGAGGCTCCACGGATCGTCGGACGTGGCGTACATGCCCTCGAAGTAGTCGGCGTGCGTCACACGATCACCACCTCAGGTGCCGCGACCGCATGGTCGAGGAGGAGTCCGCTGACCACCGGCGCGTCCTCGAGCGCCGGGCTGAGCGGACGCACCTGCGTGGTGAAGGCATCGATGGCCCGCCACTTGCGAACCCGGTCCACCGGATCGGAGGGCAGGCTCCGCGCCCGGTCGAGCCATGGGCCCGATCCCGGCTCGGTCCACGCCCAGGTCCAGATGGGCATCTGCCACAAGGTCTGGTCGGGGCCGCACAGCTCCCCCGCGACCCTCCCCACCGCATCGTGGTCGGGATGACCGTCATCCGCGTACGGAGCCAGGACGACGGTGGCTCGCTCGATGAACGGGCCGAGTGCGTCCGCGAGCCGGGTGCGGTTCTCGGCCACGCATCCATCGGGGAGGCCCAGCCGATGCACGGTGGGTGTGCGGATTCCCAGCTCACCGAGCGCGACGAGCAGCTCCTTGGACCGAAGCCTCCGCAGGTCCTCGGGCGAGCACGTCCGGCTGTCCGGGTGGGAGGCCTCGCCGTCGGTGACCGTCACGAAGACCAGGTCTCGCTCGCGCTGGCCCGCGAGCCATGCGCCGACCGCCAGCACCTCGTCGTCGGGGTGCGCCGACACCACGAGCACCGGGCCACCCGGGTCCTTGGCGACGGCCGGCGTGCGCGCGGCCAGCAGCGCCCCCCACGACTCACTCATCAGGATCTCCGAGGGATCCGAGGCGCTCGAGGTCACGCTCCGCGTGATGCTGCCGGACGAACACCTGCAGGTCGGCGACGCGGTCGGCGTGCTCGCGATCGAAGGCCAGCGGCGCCGGACCCAGCGCTCGTCCCGCAGCGGCGACGACTCGGTCGCAGACGTCGGCAGCCATCGCTCGGACGCTCAGTGCCATCCGTTCCGGCTGGTGGCCCTTCCCCGTGGGATCCGCGTCGATGACCGAGGCCGCCTGCGCCAGGACCGCGGCGAGGTTGTCCAGGTCGGCCCGGATGGCACCGAGATGGGCGAGCCCATGGGGGCCGAGCCGCCCCCGCGCGTTCTCGACGGCGTCGGCGACGCCCTGCGACCCACCGAACCAGCAGGCGGCGATCCCGATGGCGCCCCACCAGAACCCGGGCCGGTCGACATACGCGCCGGCATCGCCGACCGGCACGGCGGGCACCGAGGCGAAGCGCAGCGTCGAGGTGTCGGCGCGCGACATCCCGTGGCCCGACCACGCCGGCGCCTCCTCGTCGCGGCTGACGCCCTCCCCCAGCGCCACCGCGAACAACCGGCTCCCGTCGGGCGTCTCTGCTGTCACGAGGGCATGGGAGACCAGCGATGCGCCGGAGCAGAAGGCCTTGCGTCCGTCGAGGGTCCACTCCCCTGCCGCATTCGGTGTCGCCTCGAGCCGGGCGAACGGCGGCTCGGCAGCCCACACCGCCCAGACGGACTCGGGCTCCGGTGATGGTCCGTCCAGGTCTCGCAGGATCGCCATCGCGTCGTGATGCGGCTCGACGAGCTTGACCAGGGGCAGATCGTCGCGCGCGATCTCCGCAAGGCGGTCCCACCTGACCTTGGTCCGGCCGGATCCGGGGTCCGGCCACGCGCGGCGGACATGCGTCAGCAACGCCTGCCCAGTCACGACGGGTGACATGGGGGTCCCTGGGGCTGGAGACGGAGCTGCATGGTGGTGGTCCTCGGTCGGCAACGGTAGGTCAGTCGTACCGGAGAACGGGCCGATCCGCACGGTGAGCAGCATCGACGTGTTCTCCCGAATGCGATCGAGTCCTGCCGGAGGTCGGGCAGAATGATCGCGTGACCGACTCAAGAAGCCGCTCGAGCCACGTGGGGTCTCGTCGGCGCCGCAGGCGCGGCCGCCGTCTGACGCTGTGGTCCGCCGCGGGCGTGCTCGTCCTCGGCGCACTCGTGGCTCTCGCCTTCGTCTTCCCTCCGTCGACCCTGTTCTCCAGCGAGAAGCCGTCCGCGAAGACGGGCGAGACGGTGCCGGCCGCCGTTGGAAACCCCGAGGCCCGCATCGCGATCGTCGGTGACACCGGAACCCGCAACAAGTGGGAGGCAGCAACCGCGGAGCGCATCGAGCTCCAGGCCGAACAGGCCGACGCGCCCTACGACGCGTTGCTCATCCTCGGCGACATGATCTACCCCAACGGTGACTCCGCCCAGACGCAGGCGTCGATCACCGACCCGTTCGCGCGGACCCTGGAGGACGCGACGCTCATCCCCGTGCTGGGCAACCACGACGTGCAGAGCGACGAAGAGGACGAGATCCTCACCGAGCTCGGCCGCAATGCCGGCTACTACGTCGAGCAGATCGGGCCGATGCGCGTGATCGTGCTCGACTCCAACCGCGTCGGCAACGCCAAGCAGCTGACCTGGCTCAAGGGCGTGCTCGCCGAGGAGCAACCTCCCGGCACCTGGACGATCGCCGCCATGCACCATCCGGCCTACTCCGCCGGGCACCACGGCTCCACGAAGAGCGTCCAGCGCGAGTGGTCACCGCTGTTCGAGGAGGCGGGCGTCCAGCTCGTGTTCGCCGGCCACGACCACGACTACCAGCGTTCGACACCCCAGAACGGGGTCACCTACGTCGTCTCCGGGGCGGGCGCCAAGCTGCGCAAGGCCGGCAGCGCGGACTTCACCGCCGTGAGCACGGCGACCCGTCACTTCCTCGAGCTGCTCGTCTACGACGACCGCCTGGAAGGTCGCGCCATCGACCAGCAGGGAAAGCTGATCGACTCGTTCACCATCGAGCGCTGACTCATCGCTGCTGGACCCGCGCGAGATGACCGCTCAAGGCCCTGCGTCCGATGGCGACGAAGCGAGCGAACCACATCTCGGCATCCGGCACGGCGGCGAAGCGCTGCCGCGCGGCCCCGAGCCCGCGCAGTTCGTCCCGCGTGAGCACGCCGGCGTTGATCATCGCCTCCTCGGCGGAGACGAGCGGGCCACCCATGGCGAGCAGCTCGGCCGGAACCCGCTGGTACCTGCCTTCATTCTCGACGACCTCGAGCCCGGCGGCACGCAACATCGTGCCGAGCCGCGGCCCGGTGCGCGGGTCGTTGCCGAGTCTGCGGTGGAAGTCCGCGTAACGGTCGTACTGCTCCTGAACGGCCGGGTCGGCCGGTGCCGTTCTGGCAGCATCGAGGTCGGTGTCGACGAGATAGACGTGTCCACCCGGAGCCACCAGCGTGGCGAGGTGCGCCACGATCCGGTCGGCCGCCTCTCCTGTGTGGGTGAGGACGTGACGCATCATCACGCAGTCCCACGCGCTGGGGTCCAGGCCGGTTGCCTCGCCGCTCCCCTCGTGTACCTCGACATGCTCAAGACCGAGGGAGTCCAGCTCGTCCCGCGCTGCCAGCCGGGCCTGCTCGGCGGGCTCGACGCCCACCGCGCTCCCCTCGGGTCCGACGACTTTCGCAATCTCGGCGAGCACGGCGCCGGGGCCACATCCCACGTCGGCGACTCTCGCGCCCGGGACGATACCGGCCGTCTGCCAGAGCTCGGCCTCCTCCTCTCGTGCGGTGGCGGCCATCATCCGGTAGCGCAGGCGTTCGGGTTCGCTCAGTGTGAGCGTGTACGAGGGTTCGGCTGCTGAATCGGCCATCACAGTCTCCTCACGGCGCGCAGCATTTTACGCCTGTCTCAGCGCCTGCGGAAGAGTCGGTGAACGGTCGGCGCGTTCGGATCCCGCGAGCGGTCGAAAGACTGGCCATTCGCCGCGAACTGGGGAGCAATGCGGCCACAACCACGGCTCCTGACCACATGCCCGCGCGAGGAGATGGTGCTCCGACCTCGTGCTGGGCGGCCTTGGGTACAGCGGAGTCGTTGCCCACGCGGATGTCCTCCGGCAGGGTGCTGTCATGGAGGACGACCATCTGCTGGCGGGTGCACCAGACATGGCGGTACGACAGGCTCTGGTGGCGGACTTGCGAGCTGCGGGCCTCGATGAGGAGCTGCTGAGCCAGGCGGCGAAGCGTGGCCGGCTCTACGCTCTCGCAGGCGACCAGCTCATTCGACCCGGCGCCACGGCGCTGACGATCGACGAGCTGGCTTCTCGACTGGGTCTGGAACCGTCTGCGACGGCGCAGCTGTGGCGGGCATTGGGGCTCGACGAGCCGGTGGCCAATGAGCCAGTGGCCACGGAGGAGGAGGCCGCCGCTCTCGAAGTGTGGCCACTCATCGCGCAGCTCGTGGGCGAGCGTCAGGCGATGACACTGGCCCGAGTGCAGGGGTCCGCGGTCTCGCGAATGTGTGAAGCCGTGGCTTCGACGATGGTCGAAGCCGTCCCGGAGATCGACCTGCTGAACAGCTCCGACGAGCTCGCGACGGCGCGCGCTTTCGCAGCAGCGGCCTCTCTCATGCCCCAGGTTGTGCGCTTGATCGAGATGATGTTCCGCCACCATCTGCTGGCAGCAACACGTCACTTCGAGCAGGCCCATGCGCCTGCCGGATTCGGCCTCCAAGGGGTGCCGTGGTGCGTGGGTTTTGCGGATCTGTGCGGCTTCACGGCGGCGACCGAGAACTTCGATGCAAATGCGTTGCACAACTTGCTCGGCGTCTTTGAAAGCGTGGCGCACGACGAGGCGGCGGCGGCGGGGGTTCGCTGCGTGAAGCTCATCGGGGACGCCGCCATGTTCGTGGGTGCGTCCCCGGACGGCCTCGTCCTCGCATCACACGGTCTCATCGCTCGGATGGCGGAACTCGAGCTGTCCCTGCCCGTGCGAGCGGGCGTGGCCGCCGGCGACGTCGTCGTCCGGGCCGGCGACTACTTCGGGCCGGCGGTGAACCTCGCCTCACGGCTGCTGGACCTGGCCTTGCCCGGAGAAGTGCTCGCGGAGTCGGTCCTGACCTCGCGGCTCGGCGACTTGTGGGAGGTCGAGGCACGCGAGGCGCAGGAGGTGAAGGGCGTTGCCGAGCCGGTGGTGCCGTACTCGGTCCGGGCAGGTGAGCACTGAAGCGCGTGCCGCAGCATTCTGCTGCCCGCTTGTCAGGCGCGACGACTACGTGTGTTCGCGATGAGGAAGAGTCCGCCGATTGACGACAGCATTGCGATCAGCAGCAGGCGCGCGCTTGCGGTGCCGCCGGTGTCCGGCAGGCTGACGCCCTTGCTCGACTTGTTTCCGCTGTCGTCGTCATCGTCATCCTCGTCGCCACTGGAGCAGTCCTCGAGGTGAATGGTGCCTTCTTCGAACTCGTCACCAGGTCCCTCAGCGCGGAACTCAAGGCGGCTTCGCTCACTGGAGATACTTTCGGTATCGCCGGGTGCGAGGACGAAGTCACCGTCGACGTCGCTTGGCAGGTCACCGTAGACGACCTCGAGACCGATGTCACTGGTGTTGGTGAACTCGACATCTCCTGAGCAGTTGGACTTGACGCTGACGAGGTCGTCCTCACCATCGCCGTTCCCTTCACCGTCATCGGTGGGGGTGACCGTGATGGTGACCGTCGCAACGTTGCTCTTCTTGTCAGAGCCGATCTCGTCGATCCTGTAGGTGAACGTGTCGGTCCCGCTGAACCCAGCATCGGGTGTGTAGGTCGCCGGGTAGGTCGCGTCGTAGGTTCCGTGCGCTGGATCCGTAACCTGAACGTAGTTATAGGTCTTGCCGTCTTCGAGGTACGAATCGTTGTCGGAAATGGGCGGGCTCAACGTCGTGGGGCCTGAGTCCTGGGCGACCGTGTAGGCATCATCTCGGGCGATGAGGTCGTCTGTGACAGTGATGGTCACCGTCGCGACATTGGAGATTTGTTCGCCTGAGTCCTCGAAGATGGCGTACTCGAAGGAGTCCGGCCCCGTATAGCCCGCGTCGGGTGTGTACGTGAAGTCGAATGCGTCCTGATCGGACGTGACGGTTCCGTGGTCTGCGTTGCTTCCTTCCACATGGGTGGATTCGGACACGCCGGAGTCGTTTGCCGTGACCTTGGGCGAGAGCAGAGTGCTCTCGCCAACTCGCACCGTGTAACTGTCATCAACGGCTGTAGCGGCCGCAGCGGAGACGTCGCCCTCCGCCGGGTCATCGTCACCCTTGGTCTGCTGTGATTCTGCCGAGGGAGAATCCTCGGCTGATCCACTCGGTGTGCTGACGGATGGCCCCGGAAAAACCGAAGCGGTCAATGCTTCGAGCTGCAGGGCGCCGGGGAGGCCGCCTGGACTTGGCTGATCCTCAGCAGAGGCGTTGGCCGGGAGGAAAGCCACCATGAAAACGGCGATGGCGCTGAGAAGCGAGAAACGTTGAAGACGCATAAAGGGATCAACCGTCTGGGAGTTTGGCGGCCGGCGACAACCGCGGGCTGGCCAGAGCGTAACTGACCTGGAAAGACCTGTCCCGGATTCGCACCTGACCGTGACCGTCGACATACGCATGGTCATGCGACCGATCGCGCGGCCTCGAAGAAGAACAAAGGGTACCGACGCGCAACCAATCTTTCGCTGCATCAACCGAGGATGCTCCGCGGAATGCCGGCAGCTCGGGCCAAGTCGGTCGTGTTCATGCCGATCTCGTGCTTCCGGCGCTCGATATTGGCGACGAGGGTGGCCATCTCTGGACTCATGCTCGTCGCCGTTGTCGTGGTCATTGCGGCTCCTTGCTTGCAGCAACTGGGTAGCAATCCGGCCACAACCAAGAACGGCTTTCCTGACCACATATTCGCTGGTCAGGAGCCGTTTCGTGTTGGTGGGCGATACTGGGTTCGAACCAGTGACCTCTTCGGTGTGAACGAAGCGCGCTACCACTGCGCCAATCGCCCGGCGACGGAGAAACACTAACCTACGCATCGTGACCGTCACGAATGTGGTGCAGCAACCCACCCTGACCCGGGTGGCCAAGATCGTGGACATCGCGGCGAAGGTCGGGCTGGTGCTCCTGCTCGTCATTGCGGTGGCGTATCCGGACCTCGGCAACGTGCGCGGCAAGGCAGCTGGGTTGCGTGCCGTCGCGTATCCGATGGGCGCGCTGGTGGTGCCGGCCGTGTGGTGGTTGTTGTGGCGGCGGCGCGGCCGGCCGTTCCCGTGGCTCGGCGATGCGCTGGTCACCCTCCCCTGGTTCACCGACACCCTCGGCAACCGCCTCAACCTGTTCGACGCGATCGACTGGTTCGACGACTGGATGCACTTCATGAACTGGGCACTGCTCACCGCGGGCGTGCTCGTGCTGACGCTGCCGGCTTCGACCCGCCCGCGCGCGGTGGTGGAGCGCGCGTTGGCGTTCGGGGTCACGGCGGCGCTCGGATGGGAGATTGCGGAGTTCTTCGCCTTCATCCGGACGTCGCCGGAACGCGACACTGCCTACACGGACACGCTCGGAGATCTCTCGATGGGCTCGCTCGGGTCGTTGGTCGCCGCTGTGGTCATCGGAGTGCTGTGGCACCGTGGCGCGCTCGACACGTCCCCACACCTCGACTCACGCCACTAGCGTTTCGGTCAGTCGAACGCCGGCGTGGCCTCGAAGTTGTTGTCGCCGTCGAACGCCAAGTCGATCGTCCCGGTGTCGCCGTCCTCGTCCTCAAAGGTGCAGACGGTTCCGTCTTCGATCGTGTCAGGGCAATCCACCGAGGTGAGAGGGACGTCGACTTCGGTGTTCTCGAACAGGTACTGCTCGACCTGCCCGCTCGCGTAGCGAGCGATGCTGTACTCCGTCTTGCCGTCACCGGCTTCACTGGTGATCGTGACCTTCACCGCGCCCTTGGATCCGTCTTCGACGGTGAAGTCGCAGTCGAAGGTCGCTCCCTTGACGAAGTCCTGATCGTCCGGGCACTTGACCGAGGTCACTGGGATGTCGGCTTCGGCCATGCCGGGGATGTTCGCCTTGATGTCCTTCTCAGTACCGGCGTCGTCGACGATGGAGCCGCACGAAGCCACGACGAACAGTGCGGCGACGGCGACGGACACCGAACGAGCGGTGCGAGCAGCGATGGGAGTCATGTCCGGAGCGTAGGGGTCTCCCGGCATCCCCGTAGTCGAACCTCAACTTCGGCAATCACGTCCGGAGTGGGGTCGTTCGTTGGGTTCGTCGGTGGCGGGGTGGTTGCCAGGGTGGGGTGTGGTGGCGGTGTTCGGGTTCGAGGTGTCGGCCGGTCTTGGTGGTGAAGGTGAAGTGGCCGGTGCCGTCGGCGGTGACGTGGAGTCGTTCGCGGTGGATGAGGTGGTGGCAGCGGACGCACAATCCGATGAGGTGGTTGAGGTCGGTGCGGCCGCCTCGGGACCACCAGGTGGTGTGGTGGATCTCCAGGTGGGTGTTGTGGCAGCCGGGTGCGGCGCAGACGCCACCCTGGCGGGCCAGGACGGCGCGGCGTTGCTTCATGGTCGCGAGCCGGTGGGAGCGGCCCACATTCAACACCTGGTCTGGGTCGCCGGTGGTGGTGATGGGGGTGAGGTCGGCGAGGCAGCCGATCAGACCGGTGAGCTGGGGTCCGATGGCGCCGAACCCGCCCAGCTCGGCCCGGCCGGTGGTGGCGTCGAGGATGACCGACAGGTGGGGCCGGATGCCCTTGTCCGCGGGCAGGCCCGACTCCAAGAGCTTGGAGAGCATCGCATCGAGGGCCTCGACGCGGCGTTCGGCGCCGGGCCGGTCGTCGTCGCGATCGCGGGGTGCGCCGAGGGTGTCGAGGAGGTGCTTGAGCTTGGTGCCGGTGATCGTGTTGAGGAACCCGTTGACGTGCCACCCGTCGGGGACGGGGTTGATCTGGATGTCCTCACGTCCCATCCCCTTGGTCCACGCCTCATCCAGCGAGTCGGGGAACACCGCTTCGCGCAGGGACCGCATCACCTGACGCAACGCCCCCGGCGCATGCGTCGTCGCGACGTCCAACAACCAGGGCTCTGCGTCGGTGATCACGTCGGGTCCGATGTGCTTGAGGCCGTAGGCGAACACCGCGACATGGTCCAACCGGACCCGACCCGCCCCCGCCGCCTCCGCCAGCCCGGGCAACACCTGCAAGGCACTCGCCGCCCGCAACAGGGTGTTCGCCTCAACCGCGTCGAGTCGCAGCTCGTTACGCGTCCACGTCGTGACGCTGGACGCACCGTCCAGCTCATAGTCCTTGGAGGCTTTCAGCTGACGCCAGACTGCTCGGCCTTGACCGCGTCCAACGCGTCCTGGGCAGTCTGGATGGCCTTCAACACAGTCCGGTCGTCACCGGTCTTCAGGGCAGCAGCGGCGTCGCGTAGCCGGCCGATCGTCTCCCCCGAATCCATGCCCCCAGTCTACTCGAACAGACGTTCGTACACCAGTGGAAAACCCTGTGAATTCAAGAGTTTTCACGGCCTGAGCGTTACGGATCGATGCCCTTGGCGGCCTCACGAGCCCAGATCTCCTGGGCCCGCTGCGTGATCGGACCTGGGGCGGCCACCTCGCGGTCGTCGACCTTCTCGATCCCCTGAACATCGCGGGTCGTGCCCACCAGGATCACCTCGTCGGCGTCGTACAGCACGTCGATCGGAGCGTCCTTCTCCACGACGTCGAGCTCGCCGGCGCACCACTCGAGCACGAGTGCTCGGGTGACCCCGGCGAGGCAGCCGGAGTCGAGCGTCGGGGTGATGAGCTGCTCCCCCACCACGTACATGATGTTGGACCCGGTGCCCTCGCAGAGCAGCCCGACCGTGTTGGGCATGACGGCCTCGGAGGCGCCGGCACCGAGGGCGGCTTCGACCATCTTGGCGTTCTCGGCGTACGACGTGGTCTTGAGCCCGGCCAGCGCTCCGCGTTCGTTGCGGGGCCACGGGACGGTGATGATCGAGCTCACCGACGGCGGACGGTCGCACGGTTCGGTGATGACGACCTGGGTGAGCCCGTGGTTGCCGCGCGGCGAGCCCAGCGGCCCGGGGCCGGACGTCACCGTGATGCGGATCCGTCCGAACGGGAGGTCCTGTCCTTCCATCGTCGCGGCGATGCCTTCGCGGATCGCTCCGACGTCGGGCGTGCCGATGCCGAGCCCCTCCGCGGAGCGCACGAGCCGGTCGAGGTGACGGGTCAGCGCGAACGGCGAACCGTCCTCGATCTTGACCGTCTCGAACACCCCGTCGCCCACCACGAGACCGTGGTCGAGCACCCCGATGGCGGGTTGTTCCGGCGATTCCAACAGGTGTCCGTCAAGCCATGCCAACATGCCGTCACGGTACCCCCGGAGGCGCGCACCCCGGTTTGGGTTCGCTTTCACAAATCGGCTAAGGTTTCGTGTCGCCCCCGGTTGAGGTAATACAGCTTGCGGCAGCGCGGACGTGGCTCAGTGGTAGAGCATCACCTTGCCAAGGTGAGGGTCGCGGGTTCGAATCCCGTCGTCCGCTCGGAGCGGGTCCCCATACCCATCCAGCGGTGGGTTGGCCGAGAGGCGAGGCAACGGACTGCAAATCCGTTTACACGGGTTCAAATCCCGTACCCACCTCGAACTTCGACAACTGAAGAGCAACACAGCACGGGCGATTGG
>CAWAGS010000011.1:0-37656 GCA_963781445.1 uncultured Actinomycetota bacterium | reverse complement strand
CTCATCGTTCCTGGGGCTCCGTTCCGTCGGGAATGTTCGCGGGCGCGGGTGAGTTGTGCTATATACCCCTAGGGGGTATATCTTCGATCACGACGCACGCCGTGTTCCCGAACCACAGGAGGACCGATGTCCGGACACATGAGTCACACCGACAGCAAGGCCCTGACCCGCACTGCAATTTCAGCGACTCTCCACTGCCTCACCGGATGTGCGATCGGTGAGGTGCTCGGCATGGTCCTGGCCACCTGGTGGGGCTGGGGCAACGTCGCGAGCATCGCCCTCGCCGTCGCGCTGGCGTTCGTCTTCGGCTACAGCCTCACGATGTTCCCGGTGCTGCGCGCCGGACTGGCGCTGTCGGCCGCGATCGGGGTGGCGCTCGCCGCCGACACGCTGTCGATCCTGACGATGGAGATCGTCGACAACGCCGTCCTGCTTGCTGTGCCCGGCGCCATGGACGCTGGTGTGGCGAGCTGGCTGTTCTGGGGAAGCCTGGCCTTCTCGCTGCTGGTCGCCTTCGTGATCACGGTGCCGGTCAACCGCTGGCTCATCGCCCGGGGCAAGGGCCACGCGGTGGCGCACGAGTACCACCACTGAGCTCGTCGGCGACGGCCGTCGTGGTGGACTCGCGACGGACGTCGTCGTAGGTCACTGACACGATGAGGCGATGAGCACCTCGCCGGTCGCCGCCGACACGCGAACCAACGCGCTGGACGCCCTTCACCGACTCACCGGACGTCCCGACGCAGAGTTCCACGACGGTCAGCTCGAGGCCATCAGCGCCCTGGTCGACGACCGGCGGCGCGCGCTGGTCGTGCAGCGCACCGGGTGGGGCAAGTCGGCCGTGTACTTCATCGCCACCGCGCTGCTGCGCCAGGCCGGAGCCGGGCCGACCCTGCTGGTCTCACCCCTCATCGCCCTGATGCGCGACCAGGTGGCGGCGGCGGAGCGGGCCGGCATCCGTGCCGTGGCCATCAACTCGGCGAACGTCCACGCCTGGGACGACGTCCGGGCCCGGCTGGCCGCCGACGACGTCGACGTGCTGCTCGTGTCGCCCGAGCGCCTGACCAACCCGAGGTTTCGCGAGGAGCAGCTCCCGGTCCTGCGGGAGCGCACCGGGCTGCTCGTGGTCGACGAGGCGCACTGCATCTCCGACTGGGGGCACGACTTCCGTCCCGACTACCGGCGCCTGGCCGAGCTCATCGCGTCGATGCCCGACGGCGTCCCGGTGCTCGCCACCACCGCCACGGCGAACGAACGGGTCGTCACCGACGTCGCCGAGCAGCTCGGCTCCGGCGGTTCGGGCCAGGAGGTCCTGACCCTGCGCGGCTCGCTCGCCCGCACCTCGCTCCGGCTCGGGTCGCTCACCCTGCCCACGTCGCGCGAGCGGCTCGGCTGGTTGCTCAGCCACCTTCCGGAGCTGCCCGGCAGCGGCATTATCTACACGCTCACCGTCTCGGCCGCCGAGGACACCGCCCACCTCCTGGCCGAGGCGGGTCACGCGGTTCGCGCCTACACAGGGCGAACCGACCCCGACGAACGCGTCCAGCTCGAGGAGGCGCTCAAGAACGACGAGCTCAAGGCGCTGGTGGCCACCAGTGCTCTCGGCATGGGCTTCGACAAGCCGAACCTCGGCTTCGTCGTCCACCTCGGGGCGCCGTCCTCGCCGGTGGCCTACTACCAACAGGTCGGACGCGCCGGACGTGCCACCGCCAACGCTGACGTCCTGCTCCTGCCCGGCCACGAGGACGCCGACATCTGGCACTACTTCGCCACGTCGTCGATGCCGAACCCCACCAAGGCGGCGGCGGTGCTCAACGCCCTCGGCGACGAGCCCTTGTCCACCCCGGCGCTGGAGGCGCGCGTCGACATCCGGCGCACGCCGCTCGAGCTGCTGCTCAAGGTGCTCGACGTCGACGGGTCCGTCCGTCGGGTCAAGGGCGGGTGGGTCGCCACCGGGCAGCCATGGACGTACGACGAGGAACGCTACGAGCGCATTGCGGCGGCACGTCTGGCCGAGCAGGAGTCGATGCTGACCTATGAGCGCGGCGAGAGCTGCCGGATGGAGCTGCTCCAGCGCGAGCTCGACGACCCCACCGCCGCGCCGTGCGGACGCTGCGACGTCTGCGCCGGCCCCTGGTACCCCGAGGCCGCCGACCCCGCGGCGGTGGCGACCGCGTCGGGCTCCCTCGACCGCGTCGGAGTGCCGGTCGATCCGCGATCGCAGTGGCCGCAAGGGGCGGGGAGGCTCGGCGTGGAGTCGGACGGCACACCGGTCTCCGGCAAGATTCCCGCCGACGAGCGGCCCGAGCCGGGTCGCGTGGTCGCCCGCCTCACCGACCTCGGCTGGGGCGGCCCACTGCGCGAGCTGTTCGCCGCTGGCGGTGCGGACGCCCCCGTGAGCGACGAGCTTCTCGGCGCCTGCGTGCGCGTCCTGCGCGAGTGGAGCTGGGCCGAACGGCCCGTCGGAGTGGTCGCGATGCCGTCGGCCTCGCGGCCGCAGCTGGTCGCCTCCGTGGCGGAGGGGCTGGCCGCCATCGGCCGGTTGCCGCTGCTGGGCCGGCTCGACCTCGTCGACGGCGCACCGGCCACCACCGCGGGGGGCAACAGCGCCTACCGCCTCGCGGGGGTGTGGGGGCGGTTCGCCGTCGGACCCGACCTCGCCGAGACGCTTGCCACCGTGAGCGGACCGGTGCTTCTCGTCGACGACCTGGTCGACAGCCGCTGGACCATGACGGTCGCCGCCCGCGAGCTGCGACGGCACGGCGCCGACGCCGTCCTCCCGTTCGCCCTGGGCTCGGTCGCCTAGCGTACGAATCGAGCCGAGCCGGACCTCCGACTAGGCTCAGGCCCATGCCTTCGCTGCGGGATGTCGTTGCGGTGCTCGACGAGCTGTACGACCCACGGTGGGCCGACGACTGGGACGCTGTCGGCACGGTGGTCGGCGACCCGGACGCCGACGTCGCCAAGATCCTGTTCGCGGTCGACCCCGTCCAGGCCGTCGTCGACGAGGCGGTTGCCTGGGGTGCCGACCTCGTCGTCGCCCACCACCCGCTCTTCCTCTCCGGCGTGACGTCGGTCGCCGCGTCCACCCCGAAGGGGCGCGTGGTCCACGACCTCGTCGCGAACGGCATCGCCCTGCACACCTGCCACACCAATGCCGACAGCCCCGAGCTCGGAGTCTCCGACTCGATGGCGCGGGTGCTGGGCCTCGCCGACATCCGACCGCTCCAGCCCGAGCTCGGCCCGTCCGTCGACAAGTGGGTCGTGTTCGTGCCGGACGAGCACGCCGAGAAGGTCACCACCGCCATGCACGACGCCGGCGCTGGTGCCATCGGCGACTACGACCGCGCGATGTTCCACTCCTCGGGAACGGGCACGTTCCGGCCCCTCGACGGGGCCCGTCCGGCGATCGGGCAGGTCGGGGAGATCGAGCACGTCGCCGAGACCCGGGTCGAGATGGTGGCCGAGACCGAGCTCCGCGAGACGGTCCGCACCGCTCTGCTCGACGCGCATCCGTACGAGGAGGTCGCGTACGACATCCTCAACACCGCCGACCGCCCGGCCGAGCGGGGGAGTGGTCGCGTCGGCGAGCTCCACGAACCCCTGAGCCTGGGCGACTTCGCCACCCACGTCGCCCACGCCCTCCCGGCCCACCACAGCGCCACCCGCGTGGCAGGCGACCTCGACGCGACGGTGCGAACCGTCGCCCTGTGCGGCGGATCGGGCGACTTCCTCCTCGGTGCTGCAGACGCCGCGGGGGCCGACGTCTACGTGACCTCCGACCTGCGCCACCACCCGGTGAGCGAGCACCGCGAACGCCCGGGAGCGTGCGCGGTCATCGACGTCCCGCACTGGGCGGCGGAGTGGACCTGGCTGCCGGTCGCGGCCCGCGAGGTCGCGGCACGGTGTGGCGATACGGTGGAGACGACGGTGTCGACCATCGTCACCGACCCGTGGACCCTCGTGGTCCCGAGCGCGAGGAGCACCCGCTGAACGCCGAACCGTCCGCCCAGCTGAACCTGCTCGACCTGCAGGCCCAGGACTCCACCCTCGCCCAGCTCGATCACCGCCGTGCGTCGCTCCCGGAGCACGCCAAGATCGCCGAGCTCGAGGCCCGAGCCGGCGAGCTCGACGGCCAGCGCATCGAGGCCGACACCACGGTCGGCGACCTCACTCGCGCCCAGTCCAAGGCCGACGCCGAGGTCGAGCACGTCAAGACCCGGCGCACGCGCGACGAGGAGCGACTCAGCTCCGGCGCGATCACCAACCCCAAGGACCTCGCGAACCTCCAGCACGAGCTTGGCGCGCTCGAGCGGCGCATCTCGACCCTCGAGGACGAGGAGCTCGAGGTCATGGAGCAGCTCGAGCAGGCCCAGCAGGGGCTCACGTCGATCACCGCTGAGCTCGACGCCGTCAAGGTCGAGCTGGACCATGCCCTCACGGCTCGCGACAGCGCCATCGAGGCCATCGACGCCGAGGCCGCCTCGGTCGCCGAGCACCGCGCCGAGATCGTCGCGGAGGTGCCCGACGAGCTGCTTGCGCTCTACGACAAGGTGCGGGCCCAGTACGGCGGGCTGGCCGCGGCAGCGCTACGAGCCCGACGGTGCGAGGGATGCCGGCTGGAGATCAACGGAGCCGACCTCCGCGAGATCGCGGCCAAGCCCGACGACGAGGTGCTGCGCTGCCCCGAGTGCAGCCGCATCCTCGTGCGCACGGACGAGTCCGGTCTGTGAACCCAGTGGCATGAGCACGACACCGACCCGCGTCATCATCGAGGCCGACGGCGGGTCCAGGGGCAATCCCGGGCCGGCGGCCTTCGGGGCACTGGTGCGCGACGCGGACACCGGCCGCGTCATCGCCGAGCAGGGCGAGAGCATCGGCATTGCCACCAACAACGTCGCGGAGTACCGCGGCCTCATCGCCGGGCTCGAGCTCGTGCGCGACTACGCCCCCGACGCCGAGGTCGAGGTGCGGATGGACTCCAAGCTCGTCGTCGAGCAGATGGCCGGACGATGGAAGATCAAGCACGTCGACATGAAACCGCTGGCTCTGCAGGCCCAGCGACTCGTGTCCGGCCCCGTGACCTGGACCTGGGTGCCGCGCGAGTCCAACAAGGCCGCCGACGCCCTCGTCAACGAGGCGCTCGACTCCGAGTCCGGCTCCCTGCTGCGGGTCGGCGACGACGTGGGCCGGCCGGCCGTGCCCAAGACCGATCGGTCGACCTTCGACCGCCTCTCCACCACGTGGCGCATGCGCTCCGAGGACAAGCCGACGACAGTCATCATGCTCCGCCACGGCGTCACCGAGCACACCGTCAACAAGTTGTTCAGCGGACTCGGCGGAGCCGATCCGGGTCTGACCGACCTGGGACGCGAGCAGGCCCACCGGGCCGCGGGCCGACTGGTCCGTCGCGCGCCGATCGACGCCGTCGTGTCATCGCCGCTGCGGCGCACCCGCGAGACGGCCGAGGTGCTGGCCGCCGAGCTGGGCCTGGAGGTCTCGATCGAGCCGGGGTTCGCCGAGGCGGCGTTCGGCGACTGGGACGGGCTCGGCTTCCTCGACGTCATGGAGCGCTGGCCGGCCGAGATCCGGGCGTGGCTCGACTCCGCGTCGGTCGCTCCGCCGGGCGGCGGTGAGTCCCTGGATGCCGTGTACCAGCGGGTCGATCAGGCCCGCCGCCGACTGCTCGCCGACTTCGAGGGCCAGACGGTCGTCGTGGTCAGCCACGTCACGCCGATCAAGATGATGCTGCGCCTCGCCCTGGATGCGGAGATGGACGTCATCCACCGCTTCGAGCTGGCGCCGGCCTCCGTGACGACGCTCCAGTGGTGGCCGGACGGCACCGGCGTCATCATCGACTTCTCGGTCGTCCCGGAGTAGTCCTCACACCTCGGCGACGACGACGTCGAGGCGCGAACCCTCGGACTCGACGACCCACCCGAGGTCACGAAGCGCATCGGCGAGGTCGGCGACGTCGTTCGGCTGTACGTCCTGCTCCAGCAGCGCCCGGACGATGCGACCCTTGGTGGCCTTGTTGAAGTGGCTGACGACGGTGCGCCTGCCGGCCTGCTCGTGGAGCACCCGGATCCTGGCCGTGCGCTCGGCGAGGGCACCGGTCGGCTGGTGCAGGCTCACGTACGTCCCGGAGCGGAGGTCGACCAGCACGCCGTCGCCGACCAGCTCGTCGAGCACCGGACCCAGCCGGGGACGCCAGATCCCGGCGACGGTTCCGAGGCGAGGCAAGGTGACCGTTCCCGACAGTCGGTAGGCGGGGATGTGGTCGCCGGGCCGGACGAGCCCGAACAGCGCGCTCGCCACGGCGACGCGTCGATCGGCTCGTGCGCGGGTCGCGGCGTCGTGGCCACCCGGGTTCCACGCGGCATAGAGGACGCCGGTGTAGACCTCGTCGGCTCGGGCGGTCGGCTCCTCGAGGAGTCGGGCATTGCGTTCGACCGCGTCGGCCTGCGTGGGCCCCAGCCCGAGCCGCTTCATGGCCCGGGTCCGGTTGCCCCGACTCACTGCGACGAGGGAGCGCAGCACCCGCTCGCGGGTCGGCGTGAGCGCGGGCAGCGCGAGGGAGTCCAGGCTGAGCGGCTGCCCCGTCGAGGGTGGGGTCTTGCCTTCCGACGGCGGAAGCAGGATCAGCACGCGGGCGAGCCTACCGAGCGGTCGTGCGGCTCACCGCAGGAGTGACGTCCACGCCCACAGGACCGACGTGCACAGCACGACGATCACCGGGGTCGCGACGACGCCGACGGCGTGGAAGGTGCGCCACGACGTCACGTCAGCGGGAAGGGACTGCTTCCAGAGCAGGTTGGTGAGCGAGCCGATCGCGGTCAGGTTCGCGCCCACCGTGACACCGATCACCAACGCCAGGACGGTGATCGGCCCGGCCGCCGCCGCGGCCGGCAGGAGCAGGAGCGTCGCCGGCAGATTGCTGACCACGTTTGCGGCCACCATCGCCACCAGGGCGGTCACGAGCAGGGCGCCGAGTCCTTGGCTGGTCGGGACGAGATCGCCGACTCCCTCGGCGGCGCGGGTGTCGCGCAGCCAGATCACGACCCATCCCCAGACCAGGACGAGCAGGGCGAGCGGAACGTTCGCGGCGTCGAGGAGGTCGCGCCAGGTCGTCGTCCCCCGGGCCAAGGCGTATCCGCCGGCCAGGATCGCCCCGGCCGCCGCCGGCACCCAGGGCGTGGCTCCGCCGGCGAGGCCGAGGACCACCACCACGACGACTGCCCCGGGGAACAAGGGAACGGCCATCGCCTCGACGGGTTCGGGTCCGGGGGCGTCGGAGAGGTCGTCGCGGAACCACCACCGGAGGACCGAAACCTCGGCCGCAATGCCGACGAGCCATGTGGGCAGCATGAACCACGCGAACTGCACGAAGCCGAAGCCGGTGGCGCCGAACACCAGCAAGGTGGTGAGGTTCGAGACCGGCAGCAGGGTCGAGCCGGTGTTCGCCAGCCGAACCGCGGCCAGAGCGGACAGGCGCCGCGTGCTGCGCATCGCGACGAGCAACGCGGGTGCGAGCAGCACCACGGCGGCGTGGGCCGTGAGGACGCTCGCGGCGCCGGCGACCACCGCCGCGATCAGCGCGAGGCGCCGCCACGAGGTCGTCGACGCCCGGGCCACGATCGCACTCCACGCCGCGAACAGGCCTTCGTCCGCGCAGGCCCGGGCGAGCACCATCATCGCGACGAGGAACCCGACGACGGCGCCCAACGAGGACAGCTCGTGGATCACGCGGCGAACCTATCCGATCAGCAGCAGCACTCCCACGATCGCGAACAGTGCCGCGGAGACGAGGTGGACGACGCGGGGGCGCACCAGGGTGAACAGGGTCCGACCGACCAAAACGGCGAGGGAGATGGAGATGAGCATGGCGGTCGTGCTGCCGATCCAGACCAGGATCCAGTGGTACTGAGTCGCCAAGGTCATCGTGGTGAACATCGTCTTGTCACCCAGCTCCGAGAGCGCGAACGCCACGGCCACGACGACGACGGCACGCTTCCCGCGCTCACGAGGCTTGGGCTCGTCGTGCTGGTTGAGGTCTCGCAGCGCCAGCGCTGCGAACACCAGGAAGAGCACCCCGGCGGCGATGCGCACCTGGTCGGCGGGGAGGGTGTCGCCGATGACATCGCCGATGAGCGCGGACGCGAGGTTGATCGCGGCAGCGGCGAGCCCGGCGCCCAGGATGACCGTGCGTGAGCGGTAGCGCGTCGCGAACGTCATCGACATCAGCTGGCTCTTGTCACCGAGCTCGGCGACGAACACCAGCACGGCGCTCAACAGGACCGCATGCATGACTCAGGCTCCTCATCACCCGGACGAGGAGCCTGGCAAGGGTGACCTCGACCGGGATCGTCGTGACGATCATCGGTCGAAAGTCTCGTCCGCCGACGATGGCGACTGGCACCACCGCTGGCCTGCTGCACCGGACCTCACCCGAGGGTGGAGGTCAGCATGTCGACACAGCTGTTGGGGACTACTCCCTTTCGCGCGTCATCGTACCGGACGGGGGCTAGGGTGCCTGCGTGACGCTTCCGTCGATCCGCGTCCTGGCGCCGTCGGCCTGGCTCGTGTCGTTCGGGACGTGGATCGTGCTTGGAGGGCTGAGCTTTCAGCGCTTCACCGTCCTCTTCTGGGTGATCACCGCGCTGGTGGCCTTCACGGTCGGTCGTCGACCCTGGTGGCAGGCTCCGCTCGACTGGTCGCCGTTCATCGTGTTCTTCCTCGCCTACGACCTCACTCGCGGGGCGGCGTCGTCCGTCGGTTTCCCGACGCACTGGGAGCTGCCGGCACGGGTCGATCGAGCGATCGGGCTCGGCCAGGTCCCGTCGGTGTGGCTGCAGGAACGTGTGGCCGCGCGGTACGACGCGCTCCCATGGTGGGAGATGATCACGGCCAGCGTCTACATGAGCTTCTTCGTCGTCCCGCTGGTGCTGGCGGGGGCCTTGTGGCTGCGGTCGCGCCGACAGTTCATCCGCTTCATGACGCGGCTGGTGCTCGTGTCTGCAGTCGCACTCGTGGGGTACGTCCTCGTGCCCGCCGCGCCGCCGTGGGCCGCCGCCCGGTGCACGCACGTGGAGGTCGCCGGCCACCCTGCGGATCCGCCCTGCATGTACGACAACACGCCGACCGATCGTCGCGAGACGGTCTTGCGCGGCATTCGTCCCGACAACGGCTTCTCGCCCGTCGTGCGCCGCATCACGACGCGGGGGTTCACCGAGATCCCGGGCATGCACTTGACGGGTGGCTTCATCAAGACCGGTATCGATGCCTCCAACCCGGTCGCGGCCCTGCCGTCCCTCCACGGAGCCATGGCGTTGCTCGTCTCCTGGTTCCTGTGGCCCCTGGTTCGTCGACGATGGCGGCCGCTGCTGGCGATCTACCCCGTGGCGATGGCCTTCACCCTCGTCTGGGGCGGGGACCACTACGTCTTCGACATCCTGCTGGGTTGGGCGGTGGTGGCCGCGGTGATGATCGGGCTGGCACAGGCGGAGCGTCGGACCTCTCGGGCCGAACCGTCATCCGCACTGGGCGTGGCCGCGTAGGATCGCCCCGAATGAGTCGGCCGGGCGGTCGCGGCGGACCCTGTCATCACGAAGGGGGCGTCGAGGAAAGTCCGGACTCCTCAGAGCAACGGTGGTGGCCAACAGCCACCCACGGCGACGTGCGGGACAGTGCCACAGAAATCAAACCGCCAGCGGCCCCACCTCTTCGGAGGTGACGGTGCGGGTAAGGGTGAAACGGTGAGGTAAGAGCTCACCAGCGCTCCGGGTGACCGGGGCGGCTAGGCAAACCCCACCGGGAGCAAGACCAAGAGGGCACTTCGGTGCCTGCGCTGACGGGCTGCTCGTCCAATGTCAGCGGGTAGGTTGCACGAGGCGCGCAGCAATGCGCGTCCCAGATGGATGACCGCCCCTCGCCCGTCCTCGCCGACGGGAGAGGACAGAATCCGGCTTACAGGCCGACTCATTCACCCCTTGGTCTGATGACCTCGTGGTCATCAGAGCAGCGTGAGGATCTCGGCGCCGTCGGCGGTGACGAGGAGGGTGTGCTCGAACTGGGCGGTGCGCGAGCGGTCGCTCGTGGTGGCGGTCCAGCCGTCGTCCCACAGGTCCCACTCGATCGACCCGAGGGTGAGCATCGGCTCGATGGTGAACGTCATGCCCGCCTCGATGAGGGTGTCGGCGTCGGGATCGTCGAAGTGCGGCACGACCAGGCCGTCGTGGAAGGCCGGGCCGACGCCGTGGCCGGTGAACTCGCGGACGACGCCGTAGCCGAAACGCTTCGCGTACGACTCGATGACCCGGCCGATGACGTTGATCTGCCGACCCGGCCGGACGGCCCGGATCGCCCTCATCGTGGCCTCGTGGGTGCGCTCGATCAGCAGCCGTGACTCCTCATCGATGGTGCCGACCGGGTACGTCTTGTTGGTGTCGCCGTGCACGCCGTCGACGTAGGCGGTGATGTCGATGTTGACGATGTCGCCGTCCGCGAGGGGGCGGTCGTCGGGGATGCCGTGGCAGATGACCTCGTTGACGCTGCTGCACAGCGACTTCGGGTAGCCGCGGTACCCGAGGGTCGACGGGTAGGCGTCGTGGGCGACCAGGAACTCATGGCCCACCCGGTCGAGCTCGTCGGTGGTGACGCCCGGGGCGATCGCCGCCTCGACCGCGTCAAGAGCCTGCGCCGCGATCCGTCCCGCCACGCGCATCGCCGCGATCGTCTCGTCCGAGCGGACCAGCGAACCCCGGTAGGGGAGCGGGGCCGGCTGCCCGACGTACTCGGGCTCGTCGATGTGATCGGGCACGGTGCGCGGCGAGGAGATGCTGCCGGCGATCAGGGCGGTCACCTCGTGATCCTATGCGGCAGGATGTGAGACATGAGCGATGACGGGACGTACTACTTCTGCACCAAGCACCACACCGTCGAGGGCGTTGACGGGTGCGGTCCGATGGACCGGCTCGGCCCCTACCCCACGAAGGCCGAGGCGGAACGTGCCCTCGAGAAGGTCGAGGAACGCAACCAGGAGTGGGACAACGACCCCAACTGGAACGACCAGGGCCCGGGATCCGGCCCGGTCGGCCGGTGAACCTGAAGCTCGAGAGATCCGGCCCGTGGATCGGTGTCTCCGGTCTGTTCGTGATGCTGTGGCTGGTCTTCACGACCGCGTTCTACGACTTCGTGCCGTGGTGGGGCTTCCTGATCCACCTCGTCGTTCTCGCGTCGTTCGTCCCGTTGCTCCTCGCCTGGGCACGGAAGCGGCCGGCCCGGTGCATCTGGGTTCCTGCCCTCGCCCTCGTGGCGTGGTGCACCGTCAACGGCGTCGGGGTGCTTGCGCTCGGGTGGCGCTCGTAGTCGTCAGCTGTCGAATCCGTGCTCGGGAGCCGGGAACTCGCCGCTCTCGACGTCGCGAGCGAAGGCCTGCGCTGCCTCGAGCATGACGCCGTGCAGATCCGCGTAGCGCTTGACGAACCGGGGCGCCTTGGCCGTGCGCAGGCCCATCATGTCCTGCCAGACCAGCACCTGGGCGTCGCAGTCGGGGCCGGCGCCGATGCCGATGGTGGGGATGCTCAGCGTCTTGGTGATCTCGGCGGCCACCGGTGACGGCACCATCTCCATGACCAGCGCGAACGCCCCGGCCCGCTCGAGCGCGACCGCCTCGTCGACGAGCTTCTGGGCGGTGTCGCCGCGACCCTGCACCCGGTACCCCCCGAGGTTGTGCTCCGCCTGGGGGGTGAACCCGATGTGGGCCATCACCGGGATGCCCGCGTCGTTGAGCTTCTCCACCTGCGGCACCATCGCGAGCCCGCCCTCGAGCTTGACGGCGTGCGCGTCGGCCTCCTTCATGAAGCGCACCGAGGTCTCGAAGGCCTGCATCGGCGAGCCCTGGTAGGAGCCGAACGGCAGGTCGGCCACCACGAGCGCCCGCTGGGCGGACCGCGTGACCGCACGCACGAGCGGGATCAGCTCATCGACGGTGACCGGGAGCGACGTCTGGTTGCCGAAGACGTTGTTGGAGGCGGAGTCGCCCACCAGCAGCACCGGGATGCCGGCCTCGTCGAAGACCTGCGCCGCGTACTGGTCGTAGGCGGTGAGCATCGGCCACGTCTCGCCGTCGATCTTCCACTGGCGCAGGTGGTGCGTGCGCACGCGGCGGATGTCCGGGGAGGTGGTCGGCCCGGACCCGTACGGCGACGGTTCCTCGGGGGCGTGCTCGGACTCGGCGGTCATCGTGTTCTCCTCATCTCGCGGCCCCGGTCGGGGTCCACGGACCCTTCCACCCTGACAGAGATCGGGCCGGCCGGCGCTGTGAGGCTGGTTACAGTCGCTCGCGCCACAGGTTCGTGATCGGCACGCGTCGGTCGCGCCCGAAGTTGCGCCGGGAGATCTTCGGCCCCGGCGGGTACTGGCGGCGCTTGTACTCGGCCCGGTCGACGAGGGTGATGACCCGTTCCACCAGCGCCGGGTCGAAGCCCTCGGCGATGACCTCGGCCGAGCCGAGGTCGCGCTCGACGTAGGCGTCGAGCACCCCGTCGAGCAGGTCGTAGGGGGGCAAGGAGTCGGTGTCGAGCTGGCCGGGGCGCAGCTCGGCAGACGGTGGCTTGGTGATGGTGTCCTCCGGGATCGGCGGCGTCTCGCCGCGCTCCTCGGCCGCCGCGTTGCGCCAGCGTGCGAGCTCCCACACCAACGTCTTCGGCGCGTCCTTGATGGGGGCGTACCCGCCGACGGCGTCGCCGTAGATGGTCGAGTACCCGGTGGCCAGCTCGGACTTGTTGCCGCAGGCGAGCACGAGGTGTCCGTGCTGGTTGGACAGCCCCATCCAGATGACGGCGCGGATACGGGCCTGCAGGTTCTCCTCGGCCAGCCCGTCGAGCTTGAGCGCCTCCTGGTAGGCGTCGAAGATCGGCGCGATCGGGATCGGTGTCGAGCTGCAGGCCGGTGCGGCGGGCCAGCTCCGCCGCGTCGGAACGCGAGTGCTCCGAGGACCAGGCACTCGGGTTGGAGACGCCGAAGACGTTCTCGGGCCCCAGCGCGTCGACGGCGATCGCGCCCACGAGCGTGGAGTCGATGCCGCCGGACAGGCCCATCAGCACGCTGGAGAAGCCGTTCTTGCGCACGTAGTCGCGCAGGCCGACGACGAGGGCGGTGTAGATCTCCTCGTGCCGGGGCATGCGCTCGTGCGTGATGACCGGAAGGGGGTCGTAGGCCGGCACCGGCTCGGCGCCGATGACGGTGCGCACGATGCTGAGGCCGCCGAATCTCTCGTCGGCACCCGGCATCGTCGGCGTCGCGGCCGGGAGATCGAGGTCGACGACCAGCAGCTCCGGGACGAACTGCTGTGAGCGCCCGAGCACGGACCCGTCGGCGTCGACGACGATCGAGTCGCCGTCGAAGACCAGCTCGTCCTGCGCTCCGACGAGGTTGACGTAGGCCAGCACGCACTCGCCCTCGGCGGCGCGTCGGGCGCACAGCTCCAGTCGGACGTCGTCCTTGTCGGCCTCGTACGGCGAGCCGTTGGGCACCACCAGCAGTGCAGCCTCCGCGGCCTTCGCCGCGGCTGACGGACCGTCGCGCCAGAGGTCCTCGCAGATCGCGAGCGCGACGTCGACGCCGCCGATCTGGACGATGTTGATGGTGTCGCCGGGGACGAAGTTCCGGATCTCGTCGCCCACGCCGTAGTTCCACAGGTGATGCTTGGCCTGGCGGGCGACGATCGCTCCGCCGTGGATCACCGCGACGGAGTTCTGCGGAGCGTTCTTGGGGATGCCGAGTCGATCCGTCACGTCCTCGGCCTGGTCGAGGAAGCCCACGACGGCCACGAGATCTCCGCAGCCCTCGGCCTCCAGACGGACGGCGAGGTCCTCGCACGCTGCCCGCGACGCCGCGATGAACGAGGCCCGCATGGCGAGGTCCTCGATCGGGTAGCCGGTGAGCATCATCTCGGGAAAGACCACGAGGTGCGCGCCAGCGGCCGCGGCCGCCGTGCACTGCTCGACGACAAGATCGGCATTTCCGGTGAGATCGCCCACCGTCGCGTTGACCTGGGCGAGGGCGACACGGAGCTGGGGCACGGGATCAGCGTATCCACGGCCGGGATGCGCGCGTCTCAGGTAACACGGCCGTAACACGCGCCATGCGAGACTGAGCCCCATGGGTAAGCAGGAAGACTTTGTCCTTCGCGCGCTCGAGGAACGCGACGTGCGGTTCGTCCGCCTGTGGTTCACCGACGTCCTCGGCTCGCTGAAGTCGGTCGCGATCGCGCCGGCCGAGCTCGAGGGCGCGTTCAGTGAGGGCATCGGCTTCGACGGCTCGTCCATCGAGGGCTTCGCCCGCGTGCACGAGTCCGACATGCTGGCCAAGCCCGACCCCTCGACGTTCCAGATCCTGCCGTGGCGCGGCGAGACACCGGCCACGGCCCGGATGTTCTGCGACATCCTCATGCCCGACGGCACGCCGTCGTTCGCCGATCCCCGCTACGTGCTCAAGCGGGCCCTGAAGCAGGCCAGCGACGCCGGCTTCACGTACTACACGCACCCGGAGATCGAGTTCTACGTCTTCAAGGGCAAGCCCGAGGCCGGGGGCCGGCCCGTCCCGGTCGACGACAGCGGGTACTTCGACCACACGGCCCAGGGCGGCGGCCAGGACTTCCGCCGCGAGGTCATCACCATGCTGGAGAACATGGGCATCTCGGTCGAGTTCAGCCATCACGAGGCCGGGCCCGGCCAGCAGGAGATCGACCTCCGCTACGCCGATGCGCTCTCGACGGCCGACAACATCATGACGTTCCGCACCGTGGTGCGCGAGGTCGCGCTGAGCCAGGGCAAGTGGGCCTCGTTCATGCCCAAGGCGTTCACCGAGCACCCCGGTTCGGGCATGCACACCCACGTCTCGCTGTTCGAGGGCGACGAGAACGCCTTCTACGAGGCCGGGTCGGAGTACCAGCTCTCCCAGACCGGCCGCGCGTTCATCGCCGGCATCCTCGAACACACCCCCGAGATCACGGCCGTCACCAACCAGTGGGTCAACTCCTACAAGCGGTTGGCCGGCGGGGGCGAGGCCCCGAACTACGTCTGCTGGGGGCACAACAACCGCTCGGCCCTCATCCGGGTGCCCATGTACAAGCCGCAGAAGAGCGGCTCGGCCCGCGTCGAGCACCGCGGCATCGACTCGGGGTGCAACCCCTACCTTGCCTTCGCGCTGGTGCTGGCGGCCGGGCTCAAGGGTGTCGAGAACAAGTACGAGCTTCCCGTGGAGGCCGAGGACGACGTCTGGTCGCTCAGCGAGCACGAACGTCGCGCGTTGGGCATCGCCCCGTTGCCGCGCAACCTCGACGAGGCCATCCGCACCATGGAGACCAGCGACCTCGTCGCGGAGACGCTCGGTGAGCACGTCTTCGAGTTCTTCCTGCGCAACAAGCGAGCGGAGTGGAACGGGTACCGCTCCCAGGTCACGCAGTTCGAGATCGACCGCCTGATGCCGGTGCTCTGAGCTCCGTCAGCTCGGCACCGAACGGGACCGCCGGCCGAACGTCACGGCGGCCCGGAGCTCGGCCGGAGCGGCCTCGGCCAGCTGCGCGTCGGGTTCGGCGCCCAAGGCGTCGTTGACGGTCGAGAAGGCCAGCCGGAAGGCGATGAAGGTCGTCGCCTCGAACACGCCGCGCTCGCTCAGGCCGGCGTCGCGCAGGCTTTGGACGTCGTCGGCCGTGGTGCCGTTGGGGTCAATGACCACGCTGCGAGCCCAGGTGACCAGGGCGCGGGCCCGCTCGTCCAGTCCCTCGACCCCTCCGGCCACCACCGACGCGGCCGCCTCGGGGCCGATGTGCGTCGCGAGCCGTCGACCCCAGGCGAGCGAGCAGTACGAGTCCTGGCGTGCGGCCGCCGTGGCCGTGACCAGCAGGGACTCATCGCGCGCCGTCAGCTCACCGTCCCCGTGCAACGTCGTGCGGGTCTCGTCGAACGCCTCGGCCACGTCCTGGCGCCAGGCCCAGAGGCGCGTGAGGTTCATGACGTACCCGTTGGACTCGAGCTCACCGGCCAACGCAGCGTCGACGGCTGGGGACGCGGGCGGGTGATCGAGGAACATGCGCTCATCCTGCCCGGTCAGCAGGCTGATCGTCATCGTTGTCGTAATCTGCAGACGTGGCTTCGGAGACGCTCGACCTGACCTTGGCGCGTCGCGGGTTCCACGACGGTGAGAGTGCCGCGGCCGACCTGAAACGGCTGCCGGGCATCGGCGACGACCTGGTCGAGCAGATCGCCGGGGTGGCGGGCCCGGACGGAGCGCTCTCCGCACTCGTCGCCATCGCCGAGTCCCGCGGAACCGAGCAGCTCCTCGGCGCGCTGTCGGACGACGACGAGCTCCGCCAGCGGCTGCTCGTCGTGCTCGGCACGAGCGAGGCGTTGGGTGAGTTCGTGGCCCGGCACCCCGAGGCCCTGGACGACCTGGCCGCCGACACCCTCTCCCGCAGCCCACTGCCGCTCGAGGCGATGCGCCGCACGATGGAGACCGCGAGCAGCGCCGACGAGCTCCGGGTCCTCTACCGGCGGATGCTCCTCGGCATCGCCGCCCGCGACCTCACCGCCCTGACCTCGTTCGAGGAGTCGTCGGCGGAGCTGGCCGACCTCGCCCTCGCCACCCTCGGGGCAGCGCTCCGCATCGCCCAGGCGGACGAGGCGGATGCCGACGCCTGCCGGCTCGCGATCATCGCGATGGGCAAGACCGGGGGGCGCGAGCTGAACTACCTCAGCGACGTCGACGTCATCTTCGTGTACGAGCCGGCGGCCGGCGCCGACGACCAGGTGGCGGTGCAGGCGGCGACGCGGCTCGCGTCGACGACGATGAGGCTGTGCAGCGAGCACACCGGCGAGGGTGTGATCTGGGAGGTCGACGCCAACCTGCGGCCCGAGGGCCGCGACGGACCGCTGGTGCGGTCGGTCGCGAGCCACGTGGCGTACTACGAGCGGTGGGCCACGACGTGGGAGTTCCAGGCCCTGCTGAAGGCACGGTTCGCGGCCGGCGACGCCGACGTGGCGCAGGCCTACCTCGACGCCGTGTCGCCGATGGTGTGGTCGGTCAGCACTCGCGACAACTTCGTCCCGGACGTGCGGTCGATGCGGCGCCGGGTCATCGAGAACATCCCGTCCCGTCGTCGTGACCGCGAGCTCAAGCTGGGCGCCGGCGGCCTGCGCGACGTCGAGTTCGCGGTCCAGCTGCTCCAGCTCGTCCACGGCCGGGCCGATGAGTCCCTGCGCAGTCCCACGACGCTCTCGGCACTGCGAGCGCTCATCGACGGCGGGTACGTGGGTCGCCGGGACGGCGCGGCGATGGAGGAGGCCTACGAGTTCCTGCGGACGCTGGAGCATCGCATCCAGCTGTATCGACTGCGTCGTACCCACATGGTGCCGGAGGAGGCCGAGGACCTGCGTCGGATCGGACGCAGCATGGGGTTCCGGCACCATCCCGCCGACAGCCTGGAGAAGGAGTGGCAGGCCCAGAAGCGCGTGGTGCGGCGCCTGCACGAGAAGCTCTTCTACCAACCGCTGCTGGAGGCGGTCGCCTCGATCCCGACCGAAGGCCTTCGGCTCACCCCCGAGGCCGCCGAGCAGCGGCTCACCGCGCTCGGCTTCGTCGACCCGCGGGGGGCGCTGGCGCACATCCAGGCCATCACCTCCGGGGTCTCGCGCCGGGCCTCGATCCAGCGGTCGCTGCTGCCGGCGATGCTGGAGTGGTTCGCCCAGTCGCCGGACCCCGATGCCGGGCTGCTCGCCTTCCGCAAGATCTCCGAGGGTCTCGGCGAGACCCACTGGTACCTGCGCAAGCTCCGCGACGAGGGCGAGGGCGCCGAGCAGCTCGCGCAGGTGGTCGGGTCGAGCCGTTACGTCACCGAGCTCATCTTGCGAGCGCCCGACTCGGTGGCCCTGCTCGGCGACGACGCCGAGCTGGTTCCGCGCGACGCCGAGCGGCTCCACACCGAGATGGATCTCGCGGCGCGCCGGCACACCAAGCCCGCCCACGCAATCCGTGCCGTGCGGCGGGTGCGTCGTCGTGAGCTGTCGCGCGTCGGCATCGCCGACGTCTTGAACCGGCTCGACATCGTCCACGTCGGCGACGCGCTGTCCGACATCACGTCCGCCACGCTGTCCAGCGCGCTGGTGGCCTCCATCGCGGCGGTCGAGGCCGAACGAGGCGAGCTGCCCACCCGGCTGGCGATCGTCCTGATGGGCCGGCTCGGCGGCCACGAGTCGGGTTACGGCTCGGACGCGGACGTCATGTTCGTCCACCAACCCCACGACGGCGCCGACGAGAGCGAGGCCGCCACCGCCGCGACCGCGGTCGCCACCGGACTGCGGACGATGCTCGCCGCGGCGGCGGAGGACCCGCCCCTCGACGTCGACGCCGAGCTGCGACCCGATGGACGCAACGGCCCGCTCGTGCGCACGTTCGGGGCCTACCGCTCCTACTACGAGAAGTACTCGGCCGTGTGGGAGGCGCAGGCGCTCCTGCGCGCCCGCCCGGTTGTCGGGGATCCCGACCTGTGCAGCCGGTTCACCGAGCTGATCGACCCGCTGCGCTGGCCGGAGGGCGGCATGAGTGCGGACGAGATCCGCGAGATCCGCCGCATCAAGGCGCGGATCGACGCCGAGCGCCTGCCTCGTGACGCCAACCCGAACACCCACCTCAAGCTCGGCCGCGGCGGTCTCGCCGACGTGGAGTGGACCGTGCAGCTGCTGCAGATGCGCCACGCCCACGCGGTGCCCGGCCTGCGCACGACCCGAACGCTCGAGGCCCTGCACGCGGCCACCGAGGCGGAGCTGATCACGTCCGACGACGCCGCGCTGCTGGAGTCCTCGTGGCGGCTGGTGAGTCGCATCCGCAACGCCGTGGTCCTGATGCGGGGCAAGCCGGCGGAGTCCATGGTCGAGCAGGCGTCGGAGCGGGCCGGCGTCGCCCATCTGCTCGGATACGGGATCGACCAGAGCGAACGCATGGTCGACGACTACCTGCGCACCACCCGCCTGGCCCGGCGGGTCGTGGAACGCGTCTTCTGGGAGTGACGCTCAGCCGGTGGCGCGGAGGAGATGGTCGCGCTCGGTGGCGTTGAGACCGCCCCAGACGCCGTATGGCTCACGGACGTCGAGCGCGTGGCGCAGGCACTGGGCCACGACGGGGCAACCGTCGCACAGCGCCTTGGCCGCCGTCTCGCGGGCCCGTCGGCGCGGGCCACGCTCGGCCTCGGGGGAGAAGAACGTCTCGGGATCGACGCTGCGGCAGGCACCGAGGTGCTGCCACTCGTACGACTCCTGGACCGGCCTCGGGAGCCGCGACAGGGCGGCCATCAGAGTGCCGCCCCTCGTGCGGGGCGCTGCATCTGCAGCTGGACGACGTCGAGGTAGCCGGTGGCGAAACCCGCCTCGCAGTAGGCGAGGTAGAACTCCCACATCCGACGGAACGTCTCGTCGAAGCCCTGCGAGCGGATCGACTCCCAGTTCTCGTCGAAACGGTTGCGCCACATCCGCAGGGTGCGGGCGTAGTGCTCGCCCAGCGGCCGGGTGTCGGTGACGGCGAGGCTGGTGTGCTCGGCGAGGGTGCGGTCGATCGCCTCGGTGGAGGGGAGGAGGCCGCCGGGGAAGATGTACTTCTGGATCCAGCCGTATGAGTGGCGGGTGGCCTTGTAGCGGTGGTCGGCCATCGTGATCGCCTGGATCGAGACCTTGCCGCCCGGAGCCAGGTGCTCGTCGATGGTGCGGAAGTAGATCGGCCAGTACTCCTCGCCGACGGCTTCGACCATCTCGATGCTGACGATCGCGTCGAACGTGCCCTGCACCTCGCGGTAGTCGACCAGCTGCAGGTCGATGCGCGCCTCGATGTCGGGGCCGGCCGCGGCGAACCGCTCACGGGCCAGCGCGGCCTGTTCCTGGGAGATGGTGATGGTCGTGACCTGGGCGCCCCGCTGGGCTGCACGGATCGCGAGGGAGCCCCAGCCGCTGCCGATCTCCAGCATCCGGGTGCCCTCACCGACGCCCGCCTGGTCGAGGATGCCGTCCATCTTGCGCTCCTGCGCGGCCTCCAAGGTCTCGGTGCGACCCTCGGCTCCGTCGGCGAACCACGCCGACGAGTAGGTCATCGACGGGTCGAGGAACTCCGCGAACAGCTCGTTGGACAGGTCGTAGTGGCGCTCGATGTTGGAGCGGGAGCCCTCGATCGAGTTGCGCTCGTGATGGGGGAGCCGGTCGTCCACGAGTCCGCGCAGCTTCTGCAGCGGCTTGGGCACGATCGAGGTGAGCCGCGCCGCGAACGGGGTGAGCAGCTGGGCCAGGTCGGTGCCGGGACCGGTGGTCCAGTCGCCGGCCATGTAGGCCTCGCCGAAACCGATCTTGGTGTCCTGGCCGATGCGGCCGAAGAACGCCGCCGGCCGCTTGACGGCCATCTCGGGAGCGTGTGGTCCGCCGGCGCCCCAGACGGTTCCGTCCGGGAAGGACAGGCGGACGGGCACGCGCTGAGCGGCCGGCTTGAGGATCATCTTGGCGATGCGGGCCTTGAACGGGGTCCGGGGTTGACGGGCGATCCCCGGCCACCGGGCGGCCTGAACGGCTTCACTCATCGGGTTCCCTCCTGAGGTCGATGAACCGGTCGGGGGACGACCGGTAGTCGGCGCAGCCAGAGCCACACACCATGGATTCGGATCAGAAGGCTGGTTCGATGGGTCATGAAGGGCATGGAAATGAGAATTCTTGCCAGCCGCCCCGACGTCACGGGTTGCGGCTCACCGCGGAACGTGGCGCTGAACACGGCCTCGTCGCCCTGGCGGAGCACGATCGTCGACGACACGACGTCCGGTTCGAGCCGGAATTGCAGGTCGTATCGGCCGTCGACGGTGAAGAACGGCGACACGTAGAAGGCCTTGTCGACCTGGCTCCGGCCGGTCTCGTCGGTCTGCAGCAGGTACGCGTGCCGCTCTCCGTAGGTGTTGTGGACCTCCGCGACGATGCAGGTGAGCGATCCGTCGGGGGCGATCGCCCAGAAGACGCTGAGCGGGTCGAACGTGTGCCCGAGCACCCGGGCGTTGGCCAGCATGAGGATGCGGTGGCCGGAAACGTCGACGCCCTCGGAGGCACAGAACGTCTCGATGTTGGTACGGATGTCGGCCGTCGGGTCGCCGATGTGGTCGGCGGCGCTGAAGCGGGAGAACGGCCGCAACCAGCGGGGGAGTCGCGGCGGGTGGTCGAGGTCGATCAGCCACTGGTAGACCCGGTACCGGAACCGATGGGTCAGCGGCGTGCGACGGGCATGGCTCACGTGGCCGGTGACGAGGGCCGGCAGGACCGGGAGGGACGGGGTGGTCACCAGTGCACCCCCAGCGCTGCAGCGGCCTGCACGCCGGAGCGGCAGCCGTCCTCGTGGAAGCCCCAGCCGTGGTACGCGCCGGCGAAGGCGGTGCGACCGGTCGACAGGGACGGGAGCTCGCGCTGCGCTGCCACCGACGCGGTCGTGTAGATCGGGTGGGTGTACTGCATGGTGGCGATGACCTTGTCCGGATCGATGCGGTCGGAGGAGTTCAGCGTCACCACGAACGGCTCGTCGCTCTCGATGCCTTGCAGCCGGTTCATCCAGTACGTGACCGCAGTGTGGTCGAGCCGGGATCCGCAGTCGTCCATGCGGTAGTTCCAGGACGACTGGGCCGCCTCGGCGACCGGGAGCAGGCTCCCGTCGCGGTGCAGCACCGTCTCGTTGCGCGAGTACTCGAAGGACCCGAGAATCCGTCGTTCCTCGTCGGTGGGGTCGGTGAGCAGCGCGAGCGCGTCGTCGGCGTGCGTGGCGATGACGACGGAGTCGGCCCGGTGCACGGTGCCGTGCGCGTCGAGCAGCTCGACGCCGTCGGGCTTGCGCGACACGCCGCGGATCGGCGTGGACGAGCGGACGTCGCCGACCGCCTCGGCGACCTTCGCGACGTAGGACCCCGATCCGCCCTGGACCGTGAACCACTGCGGCGAGCCCTTGATCGACAGGAACCCGTGGTGCTTGAGGAACGCGAACAGGTAGCGCGCGGGGTAGGCCAGCGCGGTCTCGTGGCCGGAGGACCAGACGCACGAGACGACGGGGATCGCGTAGTGCGCGACGAAGTGCTCGGAGAACCCGTGGAAGCGCAGGAAGTCGCCGTACGTCTGGGGTTCGTCCGTGGCCTCGTCCTGCTCCAGGAGGTCGAGCGCGAGTCGCTGGAATCGCTTGATCGACAGCAGCATCCGCAGGTACCGCGGGTCGACGACCCGTCGTCGCTGCGCGAAGATGCCGGCGCCACCGCGGCCGCCGGCGTACTCCAGCCCGCACCCGTCGCAGTGGATGCTCATGCTCATCTCGGTCGGGTGCACCTCGACGTCGAGCTCGGCGAACAGGCGCCGCAGCATCGGGTAGGTGCGGTCGTTGTGCACGATGAATCCGCTGTCGACTGCATGCTCGTCGACCTGGTGGGTGTGGGCGTGGCCGCCGAAGCGGTCGTCGGCCTCGAACAGGGTGACGTCGTGGGTCCGACCGAGGAGGTAGGCGGCGGTGAGGCCGGCCACGCCCGATCCGACGACTGCGACTGACGAGCTCATGTGGGTGATTCGTGGTCAGGCGTCGGCAGGATGGGTGGCGGGGGTGTGATCTTCCCCTCCACCATCCTGACCGGCACGACGGCTCGCCTCGGTGATCTCGAAGATCTCCGTGCCGAAGGAGCCGAGCTCCGTCGTGACGCGCCGAGCCGTGTCGAAGAGGATCGCCGCGACATGTCCTGCCGTGGCGAATGCCGCCTCGACCGACTGCTGGGCGACGTCCTTGGCAATCTCGCGTCGGCTCAGGGCCATGGACGTCGCTCCTCGGGTCTGCCTTCGTGACCGGGGGGTTCTGGTCAGGCGCGGCTGGGGGGCTAGGCGGCCATTCTTGCAGCCTGGTCGCTCTCCTGCCTTTCGGCTTCGCGCTTGGCCCTGCGCAGGGCCTTCGACTCCGGCGACTTGCCCTGCAGGTACGGGTCGTCGGGCTTGCGGCCGAAGGCCGCGAGCTGCCGGGCGACGCTGGCCAGCTGGCGGCTGAAGCGACCGGTGTTGTACTGCAGTCCGCGCTTCTCGATCAGCGCCCGGATCTCCGGGGCGATCTGCGGGTAGCGGCGGGCCGGGATGTCGGGGAACAGGTGATGCTCGATCTGGTGGCTCAGGTTGCCGGACATCAGGTGGAACAGCCGCGAGCCGGAGATGTTGGCCGAGCCGAGCAGCTGACGCACGTACCACTGGCCGCGCGACTCACCGAGCGCGTCCTTCTCCTCGAACGTCTGGACATCGGCCGGGAAGTGCCCGCAGAAGATGATCAGGAACGACCAGACGTTCCGGATGATGTTCGCGACGAACGTTCCGCCGAGCACCGCGAGGGGCGCCCACCAGCCGACGAACGGCACGAGGGGCAGCGCGAGCAGCGGGAACGCCACGTAGTCCTTGAGCACCTGGCGACGGATCTTCGACATCGCGCGGGCCCTGCGGGCCTTGAACTCGGCCTTGGGCATGCGGCCGGACAGGTACTCGTCGAGCTCGACGCCGTGGTACATGATGCCCCACTCGAAGATGAGCATCAGGACGAAGGCGAGCGGCAGGTTGAACCGGTGGCTGGCGTACCAGGGCTGGCCGGTGTCGATCCGCAACAGGTTGTAGCCGATGTCGCGGTCCATCCCATGGATGTTCGTGTACGTGTGGTGGATGTAGTTGTGGCCGTGCTTCCAGTCCTCGGCCGGGGCGACGAGGTCCCACTCGTAGGTCTTGCCGTCGATGGCGGGATCGTTCATCCAGTCGTACTGGCCGTGCATGATGTTGTGGCCGATCTCCATGTTGTCGAGGATCTTGGCCAGGGCGAGGAGCACGAGGCCGGCGAAGAACGCGGGCAGGAAGAACGGCATGAACAGGCCGATGCGGCCGAGCACCTCGAACGCCCGCTGCACCTTGATGACGCGGCGGATGTAGTTGGCGTCGGCCTGGCCGAGGTCGTCGAGTACACGCTGGCGCACCCCGTCGAGCTCGCGGCCGAACTCGTCGAGCTCATCGCGCGACATGTACTCCAGGCCGATCGTCGAGCGCTGCGCGGGATCGTCGGAGGTGAGGGGCTGCGGAGCCGCGTTGTGGTTGCTGGCCATGTGCGGCGTGATCGTGGCGGTGCTTCGCTTGATGTGGCTCATGTATGGGCTCTCTCGGATCGGGTCAGAGGGCGACGCTGACGTCCCCGACGGGGACGTGGACGCAGATCTTGAGGGTTTGGTCGGTGTCGGCGCTGATCTCGCCACTGACGACGTGGCGGGCGGCTCCGTGGAGCTTCTTGATGGCGCAGGTGTTGCACACGCCCATGCGGCAGCCGAAGGCCGGTTGGAGCCCGGCAGCCTCGGCTTGTTCGAGGATCGTGGAGCCGGAGTTGTCGGCCGTGGTGCCGCTGGTGTCGAAGGTCAGCGTCCCGGTGGCGTCGGCGGCGTTCAGGTCGACGGTCGGCACCTTGAAGTACTCGGCGCGCAGCTGGTCGGCAGCCCCGAGCTCCTCGTAGGTGTCGCGGACGGAGGCGATCAGGCCGGCCGGGCCGCAGACGTAGGTGAGAGTGTCGGCGGCGTCGACGCCGAGGTGCTTGAGGTGGTCAACGTGGAAGCGACCGGCGAGGGCCGCATCGGCCTCGGGCTCGCGGGTGTAGATGCGGACGATGCGGGCGTTCGGCAGCTCGTCGACCAGGCGGTCGAGCTCGTCGGTGAACATCTCGTCGTCGCGCGAGCGGGCGTAGTGCAGGAACAGGACGTCGCCGGTGTGCTTGCGGTCGCGGAGGGTGCGGATCATCGACATGACGGGGGTGATGCCGGAGCCGCCGCTCAGCAGCAGCAGCCGGTCGGGAACCTCGCGGGGGAGGACGAACTCGCCCTCGGCCTGCGACAGGTGGACGATCGTGCGCGGCGTGAGCTCCTGGTGGAGGAACTGGGACACGTAGCCGTCCGGGTGGGCCTTGACGGACACGCTGAACGTGCCGTCGCGGTTGGCCTGCGAGCTGGAGACGGAGAAGACGCGGACGCGACGCTTGCCGTCGACCTCGATGCCGAACTGCACGTGCTGGCCGGGCACGAAGCCCGTCCAGGCGCCGTTCGGGCGGAGCACGACGGTGCTGGCGTCACCGGTCTCGTGGACGACCTCGACGACGCGGGCGCGGACCGCGTCGACGGTGAGCAGGGGATGGATCTGCTCCAGGTAGTGGTCGATCGTGTAGGGCGACGTGAGCGTGCCGACGGCTCGTGAGCCGAGTGCGCGGCGGATGACGCCCATGCCGGCCTCCTGTGGGGTGCGGAACAATTGAGTGAACGTTTGTACACTCAAATAGTGCACGTTGCTGAGCGCATACGCAAGCGCAGCCCGCGTGACCTCGACCACGGCGAGAACACGTGTACACCGAAGATGCCCAGTAGACTGGCCCGATGTCCGAACCGGGGCCGTCGCGCCAGGCTCAGAAGGAGCGCACGCGAGAGGCCATTCTTGCCGCTGCGCTCGAGCTGAGCCAGACGGTTGGATTCGCCCAGCTGAGCCTGCGGCAGGTGTCGCGCCAGGCCGGAGTCGTCCCGACCGCCTTCTACCGGCACTTCGAGTCCATGGACGAGCTCGGACTCGCCCTCGTCGAGCAGTCGTTCGCCACGCTTGCGGCAGATGATCCGCGACGCACAGCGTGACCCGCACGTCTTCGACAACATCATCGACTCCTCCGCCGAGGTGCTCGTCGAGGCGGTCAAGCACAACAAGGCGCACTTCGCCTTCGTCTCCCGAGAGCGCGTCGGCGGATCCCCGGCCATCCGGCGGGCGATCCAGCACGAGCTCGACCTCTTCGTCAGCGAGCTGGCTGTCGTGCTGGCGCGACTGCCGAACATCGAGAACTGGAGCACCGAGGACGTCCAGATGGTGTCGCGCCTGTTCGTGCGCAACATGGTGTCGAACGCCGAAGAGGTCATCGACATGCCGGCGAACCGCCCGGACCTGGAAGTCGCCATCAAGGAAGGTGCGCGGCGCCAGATGCGGCTGATCGTGGTCGGCTTCCGCGACTGGCATTCCTGAGGCTAGACCCCCGGATCCTGATCAGCGCGAGCTGGCCGCCCTCCCGCTTGTCGGTGAAGTCGGGCTGACCGTCTCCGTTGTTGTCGTCGCCGGGGGCCTTCTCGACCCACAGCGAGTGCGCCTGGACGTTGATGAGGAACGCCCCCGGACCGTACGCCGCTGAGGCGTCCACGATCCCGGTCGACTCCCACGCGCCCCAGTTGCCCGGCGCCCGGCCGTCGACGTCCGTTGGGCCGCCATCGGCGGACTGGTCGACCTTGGCGATGACGTCAGGCGTGCCCGCGAACGGCGCGAACCACAGCCGACCCGTCGTGGCGTTGGCATCGGTCGACCCGACCGGGAACTGCTGGCTCGACCCCGGGTCCTCGGTGATCAGCAAGCCGTTCGGCGTCGACTCGATGTTGTCGGGCTGATGCACCTCGTCCAGCGACTTGACCGGCTTGTCATCGCCCTCGACCATCACGGTCAGCGACGTCACCTTGGTGGGGTCCTTCTTGTCCAGAACCATCCGCCAGACCCGGCCGTTGGTCGAGCGGAAGTTGGGCGTGTCCAGGCTCTGGTCGGCGCGGCGCCCACGGCCGGAGTCGGCCAGGTAGACGATGTTGCTCTTGCCGCGGCGCTTGTCGTAGGCGATGTCCTCGACGCGCACGAACTGGAAGACGCCGTTGAGGTCGCTCCAGTGCTCGAGCACCCACTGCGGGCCGTCGATGCCGGTCGGTGTCGACGCGCGCAGGTCGGTCTGCCAGCTGCCGTCATCGGGCGGGGCGGGATAGCCCACGTCGGCGGCCTTGATCTCGCTGCCGTCGCTGTTCTTGCCGGTGGCGATGTTCTTGGGCACCTTGATGAAGTGGCCCGTGACGTCCGTCCCGGAGCCGGGGAGCACGTCGTAGTAGTTCTGCACGCCGGGGGTGTCGGACACGAACGCCCAGAGGTCGCCCTTGTCCTTCATCACGGACGTGGAGTTCTTCGCGATGTAGGAGTACAGCTGCGACTGGGCGGGAGCCCCGCCGCCGTCGGCGACAGGCGAGATCGGCCCGCTGGTGAAGGTGTCGTCGCCGGAGACCACAACCGGTCCGCGGTAGCCGGGGATGGGCACGGCGTTCTCGTGGTTGTGCCGGCCCATGCCGTAGATCGGGACGTTCTTGCCGCTCTTGACGTCCAGCGCCACGACGACGCCGGCCTCCTCCTCGTCTGGGCTGCCCGGGATCGGGGGCCACGAGGCCTCCTTGCGGTAGACGTAGTCAGGCGACTCCTCGTTGGTGAACAAGGTCGGTCGGTTGAAGCCCTCGCTCTTGGTGGCCAGGTAGTTGGAGCAGAATCGCTGGTAGCCCTCACTGCTGTCGATGGCCATCTCGCCGCTCAAGGTGCCCCCGTTCTCATCCAGCGACAGGTGGCTCACCTGCGAGTTGTCGAAGTCGTTCTCGCCGTTGTCGGCCGTCGGCGCGGAGGTCGAGTACGGGAACGGCACCCTGCTCGTCTCGTGGTTGACGTAGACGTCGACTGTGCCGCGCTTGCCCGGCAGGAGCGAGATGCCGTCGGGGACCGCCTCGTACCGGTATCCGCTCGCCAGCCGGTCACCGACGGTCAGCAGGGGTTTCACTTCGACGCCGGGCCTGACCGCGGACAGCATGGCGGGCTGCGACGTGCGGAAACCGTCCCGATCCTTGTCCTTGCCCTTCGCGCCGGCGGGCGTCACCACACTGACCACCAGTGCCGCCGTCGCCGTCCCCGCAATGAGAATCCCGAATCGTCTCATGTCGCCCCCTCAGACCCTTTGATGTTTATCAGACCAGGCGGGGTGGGTCCAGAGGTCAGGCCAGTCCGAGGTCGTCGGCCAGGCGCTGGGCCACCACGTCGAACCAGCGTGAGGTGTCGGTCACCGAGCCCACCAGGTGCCCGAAGAGCTCGAACGAGATCGTTCCGAACACGGCTGTCCACGCGCGGATCGTGCGCGCGACGAGCTCGGGTGGCACGTCGGCGGAGAGTCCGTGGTCGCGCACGAAGGCCAGGGCATCGCCCAGCAGGTCCTCGAGCTCGGGATCGGAGGCGGGCAGCAGGAGGTCGACGCTTCCAGTGCGGTGGGACTGGGCGACGATGCCGATCAGGACCACCGTTCCGCGGGTGGCCGGTCCGATGGTCTCCGGTGGCGCGACGTAGCCGGGGACCGGCGAGCCATAAAGCAGGGCGTAGTCGCCCGGGTGGTCGATCGCCCACGAGCGCACGGCCCGGCAGGTCGCCATCCAGCGTCCGCGGGTGTCGTCGCGGTCGGTCACCGCCGCGTCGGCGTCCTCGGCCGCGGCCCCCAGCTCGTCGTAGGCCAGGACCAGCAGCCGGGTGAGGAGCTCGTCCCGACTGGAGACGTAGCGGTAGACGGCCGAGGAGACCATGCCGACGTCGCGGGCGACCGCCCGCAGGGACAGCTCGCCCGGCCCGACGGCGGTGAGCTGGCGCCGAGCCGACGTCAGGATCTCCTCGGTGATCTGTTCGCGGGCACGTTCTCGGGCGGTGCGGGCCGATGGCATGCCGCCATGATGGCGCACCGAGAGAGCGGTGGCAACAAACGAGATCGGTGCTCTTGTTTACTGGGATCAATCGTGCGATGCTGCTTGCGAGAGCACTGCTCTCGAATCAGACATCGCACGCAGAAGCGAGGAAGCCATGAGCGATCACCACATCATCGTCGGAGCGGGACCGGTCGGACGCCACGTCGCGGCCCATCTGGCCGAGCGCGGGTCGCGCGTCACCGTCGTGACGCGTTCGGGAACCGACACCGGACTGGACGGTGTCGACCACGCAGCGGTCGATGCGTCTGACGTCGACCGGCTCGCGGAGGTGACCTCGGGCGCCGCAGTGCTCTACAACTGTGCGAACCCGGTCGACTACACGACCTGGGCATCGGTCTGGCCACCGCTGGCGGCCGGGATGCTCTCCGCCGCCGAACAGACGGGCGCGACCTACGCCATCACCGGGAACCTCTATCCCTACGGACCGCTCGACGAGCCGATGACCGAGTCGCACCCGGATGCGGCGACCGACACCAAGGGCATGATCCGAGCGCAGGTGTGGGCCGATGCGCTGGCCGCCCACCGGGCCGGTCGGGTGCGGACCGTGGAGGTGCGCGGCGCCGACTTCGTCGGTCCCGGCGTCGGAGACCACGGCCACATCACCCGCCACCTCGACACGTTGAAGGCCGGCAGGCGCGCCTGGGTGGTCGGGTCAGCGGACCAGCCCCACTCCTTCACCGACGTCGGCGACATGGCGCTCGCCCTGGTCGCCGCGGCCGAGGACCAGCGGGCCCACGGCCGCATCTGGCACGCGGCCACGAACCCCCCGGTGACCCAGCGGGAAGCGCTTCGCGACGTGGCCGACGCCGGTGGATTTCCCCCGCCCAAGGTGTCCAGCATTCCGGCATCGGTCCTCTCCACGCTCGCGCTCGGCGTCCCGCTGATGCGTGAGGTGAAGCAGACGTCGTACCAGTGGGCGAATCCCTACGTCCTCGACGACTCCGAGTCGCGAGCCCACTTCGGTCTGCAGCCCACTCCGTGGGACGAGGTCTGCCGGCGCACCGCGGCGGGCTGAGCGATCAGTCGTCGGTGCCCATGAGCGACAGCATCGCGAGCCGCGCGTCCCACCCGCGAGACGCGTAGAGCTCGGCACCGTCGGCCGAGGCGGCGAGGAGGCCCCGGCTCGCTCCCTGGTCTGATCGCCCACGTGGCCAGCTCGCCCATGACGTGCCGGCCGAGGCCGCGGCGGCGAAAGGACGGGGAGGTCTCGACGGCGTCGAACACGGCGTCGGCGCCGAGCACGCCGGCCGTTCCCTCGGCGGCGAGCCGTCCGGCACCGTCGACACAGTAGGTGGCGCGGGTTCCGGTGATGATCCAGCGCGGCGAGAGGCCCGCGGGGACGGGACTCGACGACGACACCAAACGGGTGGTCATGAACACCTCGTCGTCCCGGTCGACACGCAGGCCTGGCAGGTGGGGAGCGCCGTACGCGGAGAGGTCGTGGCCGAACACCGTGAGCATGGCGCGGCGATCGTGCGCGACCCGCTGGGCCAGGGCGTCGAACGCCGGGCGTCCGGGATCGAGCGTGACGATCTCGGTGTCGCGGGAGGGTCCGTTGACGTGCAGCAACGGCCAACCGTCGACGCGATCCACGCGCAGCTTGCGCAGATGCGCCCAGGCGCGCACCCACCGCATCACGTCCTCGCGATCGCTCACGGGTCCATGCTGCCCTGACGGCGAGGTCCGGTGGGAGCCAAGCCCTTCCCTCACAGCTGCTCGGCCCGCCATCATGGGAGAGGCGGAGGGAGCGCTGCCATGGCCGAGAGTGCCGCGACGAGCGAGGGCACGTGGGTGGAGCTGCGCGTCCACGGGGTCAGCGGAACCCCACCGGAGTCATTGCTGGCCAGACCGCACGTCCAGCAGATCGACGGCGATGACAAGTCGCGCTTCTTCCGTGCCATCCACGCCGACGGGCGCGAGCTCAGGGCCGCGGACGGGCACGTGGTCGAAGGCTTCCACTGGGGTCGGTACACCTCCGGCACGTGGCTCAAGGCCCTGTGGCTCGCGCTGGTGCCGTTCGGGTTGGTCAACGCCGCCACGTTCATGCTGCCGGCCGCCGAACGGCCCGACGGATCGGTCGATGCCGCCGCCCACCGCTGGCGGATCGCAGCCTTGGCGGGCCTCCGGCTCCAGGCGATCTTCCTGACGGTCGTCTTCGCGTTCGCCGCCGGCCTGCTGCTGATCGACATCATCGGCACCCGCTGGACCTACCGGAACCTCGACTCCGTGCCGGACGGGCTCGAGCCGTGGGTCCCGGCGGCAGCCGTCGTGGCTGCCGGGCTGGTGTTCGCATTCTTCGGGCGCAAGCTGCGGCCGGGCACCCTCATCGCGGGGCCCTCCGCGGCCTTGGCGCCGGATCCGGCTCTTCAACCGGCCGGTGCGGCCGTTCCCCACGTTCCGATCGACGTCGATCCGATGGCGCGCCGCACGCCGTTCGCCCGCAAGGAGTTCTACCGGGGAGACACCGACACACCCGCGCTGCTCGCGCTGCACGTGACCGCGGGTCTGCTGACCGTGGCGCTGATGGCGCAGCGGTTCAGCCGCGAGGAGATGTGGTCCAGCGGCCCCGGGCTCGACACCGTGGTGTTCGTCCTCCTGGGTGTGACGGTTGCGGCCGTCCTCGTCCTGGGGGACCCGGAGCGCGCCGCCACCGGGCTGCGGGACGAGGTACACGCCGCGTCCGTGCTCCGCTGGCATCGCTTCGTCTCGAGGACCGCCCTGGTGCTGCTGGCCCTCTCGGTCGTCGCGTTGGTGCTGGCGGCGCTGAACGTGTGGCAACGTGGGCTGCCGTCCCAGCAGGCCACCAGGATCGCGCTGGAGGGCAAGGATCAGTTCGTGATCCCGGATCTGGTGATCCCCGGACTGGTGACACGCGTGAACGAGTTCGACGTGCTGGGCGGATGGCTGGTGGCGCTGGGAGCAACCTCGGCCCTGGTCGCGGGCATCCCGGCGTTCTTGCTCGCTCGTCGAAGCCGGACGTGGCAGGCGTCGCCCGACGAGCCTGCCTGGCACTTCCGGCCCTACTCGGGTGGTCGCGCCTCGGTGGCGTTCGCGAACCTCGCCGTTCTCCTCGGCGTCGGGTTCGCCTCGGCCCTCGTCACCGGGGTCTCGACGGCTCTCGGTCTTCGGGAGGTGGCGTCGCTGACGTCGGCGGCCAAGGGCGTCTCGTCGATCAACGGTTCGACGCCGCTGATCGATCGGGTCGCGTACGCGTGGGGCCTGGGCATCGTCGTGGGTGCCGCGTTCGTGCTGACGTGGCTCGTGGTGAGCAGGATCCGCAGCGGCGACCGTCTGGCGGCGCTGGCGCAGGTCGGCTACCCGCGGGACCTGACGTTTCCGGCGGAGCGGTCGGACGCCTCGCCCTACCCGGCCCCGCGTCTGGCGGTGTGGCGGGCCTCGCTCGAGGGGGCGATCTGGAAGTCGCGCCTGAAGAACCGGGTCGACTCCTTCGTGTGGTTCGTCGTCGGCCTCGGTGGCGTGCTTGCCGCCCTGCTGACGGTGGCCGAGATCGCTCGGCTCCGCGGCGACCGCGTGTGGGGCTTCCTGCAGCCCCTCAGCGTCTATCCGGAGGAGGTCGCCGGGCTGGATGCCTTCTGGCGGGCGATCGCCCCGGTGCTCACCCAGATCGGCTCGTGGGCGCTGCTGGGACTCATCATCCTGCTGGTGACGAAGGGTCGGCAGGCCGTCAAGGACGAGAAGACCCGTCGTGGCGTCAACATCATCTGGGACGTCATCGCCTTCTGGCCCCACGCGGTGCATCCGTTCACGCCCGCGCCGTACTCGCAGCGTGCGGTGGTCGACCTCGCCGAACGGATTCGGTATCACGTCGCGGCGGGGCCGGAGAACCCGTCGCCTCGCCGGCACGTGATCGTCTGCGGCCACAGTCAGGGCAGCCTGGTCTCGTTCGCGGCGCTCAATCTGCTGTCGGACGCCGAGCTGGACCACATCGGGTTCTTGACGTTCGGCTCGCAGCTGCGGGTGATGTTCAGCCGCGCCTTCCCGATGTACGTGAACTACGACGCGCTCCGCCGGATGCACCAGCGCCTGGACGGCGCCTGGGTGAACCTGTATCGCGACACCGATCCGCTCGCCGGCCCGGTGCTGTCGTGGCACCACGTGGGGGAGGGTGCGCCGGCGTCGTCGCACTTCCCGGATCCGGACGCGGGGGAGCGGCCCGACGACGTCGTCGGCGCCTACCGGACGCGTCGCTGTGGCGACGACTGGCGCCTGGCCGATCCGGCGCCGCGCGCCGAGGAGCTGCAGGCTGCGCCGGTGAACGAGCTGCAGGGGCACAGCGACTACTGGTTGAGCCCGGAGTGGCCGTCGGCTCTCGCCACGGTTCGTCAGCGCTGACCGCTCACTGCCTCATTGGAGCCGGTCGTTGGGACCGTCGGTGGCGGGGTGGTTGCCAGGGTGGGGTGTGGGGGCGGTGTTCGGGTTCGAGGTGTCGGCCGGTCTTGGTGGTGAAGGTGAAGTGTCCGGTGCCGTCGGCGGTGACGTTGAGTCGTTCGCGGTGGATGAGGTGGTGGCAGCGGACACATAACCCGATGAGGTGGTTGAGGTCGGTGCGGCCGCCTCGGGACCACCAGGTGGTGTGGTGGATCTCCAGATGGGTGTTGTGGCAGCCGGGCGCCGCGCAGACACCGTGTTGGCGGGCCAGGACTGCTCGGCGTTGCTTGAGGGTGGCGAGCCTCTGGGTGCGGCCGACGTTGAGCACCTGGTCCTGGTCGGTGGTGATGGGGGTGAGGTCGGCCAGGCAGCCGATCAGTCCGGTCAGCTGGGGTCCGATGGCTCCGAACCCACCGAGCTCGGCCCTACCGGTGGTGGCGTCCAGGATGACCGACAGGTGGGGGCGGATGCCCTTGTCGGCCGGCAAACCTGATTCCAGGAGCCGTGGTGAGCATCGCATCGAGGGCGTCGACGCGGCGTTCGGCGCCGGGCCGGTCGTCGTCGGCATCGCGTGGGTGCGCCGAGGGTGTCCAGCAGGTGCTTGAGCTTGGTGCCGGTGATCGTGTTGAGGAACCCGTTGACGTGCCATCCGTCGGGAACGGGGTTGATCTGGATGTCCTCACGGCCCATCCCCTTGGTCCACGCCTCATCGAAGGAGTCGGGGAACACCGCTTCGCGCAGCGACCGCATCACCTGACGCAACGCCCCCGGCGCATGAGTCACCGCCACATCCAACAACCAGTCCTCGGAGTCGACGATCACGTCGGGTCCGATGTGCTTGAGGCCGTAGGCGAACACCGCGACATGGTCCAACCGGACCCGACCAGCGGCCGCCGCCTGCGCCAACCCCGGCAACACCCGCAAAGCGCCCGCCGCACGCAACAACGTGTTGGCTTCGGTCGAGTCGAGCCGCAGCTCGTTGCGGGTCCACGTCGTCACCGACGACGCACCATCCAGCTCATAGTCCTTGGAGACCTTCAACGACGCCAGACGCTCGGCCTTGACCGCGTCCAACGCATCCTGGGCGGTCTGGATGGCCTTCAACACCGTCCGATCGTCACCGGTCTTCAGGGCGTGAGCGGCCTCGCGCAGCCGGCCGATCGTCTCCCCCGAGTCCATGGCTCAAGTCTAGTCGAACAGGTGTTCGTAGACCAGTGGAAAACCCTGTGGATCCAGGGTTTTTCACTGGTCTACGGCAGTAAGGCTCGGTTCGTCAGGCAGGGGGCGGGACGTCGTCGCGACGCTCGCGACGACCACTCATGGCGAGGGACAGCACGATGCCCAGCGCTCCGGCGAGCATCATGATGTAGCCGGCTGCGACCAGGTCGATGCCTGAGATCGAGTCCCGAACGGCGAACGACAAGATTGCGCCGAACGCGATGAGTGCAATGGCTCCACCGAAGTACATGAGCGCGCCTTTCGTCGGACCCGTCTCTCGGGTCGGTGCCTGCATGCTAAGCGCATCCGCAGCAACCCGCGACTTGTGCGGGGCATCCCGCCCACCCCTTGTGGGACAGTGGTCCAAGGAGGAGTCAGCGATGGATGTGGGGCACGGGCACGGCGAGGACAAGTCGGCGCTGCTGGCGCTGATCCGCGACTCCGTCATCGGCGAGGACCACATGATGGTGACGCCGTACGGGCCGCGCCGCGTGACGTACGCCGACTACACCGCGTCGGGCCGGGCGCTGACCTTCATCGAGGACTTCATCCGCGCCGAGGTGCTTCCCTCGTATGCCAACACCCACACCGAGTCGAGCGGCACGGGTCTGCAGACCACGCGCCTGCGCGAGGAGGCCCGCGACATCATCCGTGAGTCGGTCGGGGGCGACGAGAACACCGTCGTGCTGTTCGCCGGCTCCGGGTGCACCGGCGCCATCGCCAAGCTCATCGGCGTGCTGGGCCTGCGGCTGCCGTCCGCCTTGGAGGACACACACCGGCTCAGCGAGCACATCGCTCCTGACGATCGTCCGGTGGTGTTCGTGGGGCCGTACGAGCACCACTCCAACGAGATCCCGTGGCGCGAGTCGATCGCCGACGTGGTGGTCATCCACCAGGACCCGGACGGCGGCATGGACGAGGCCGACCTGCGCACCCAGCTGGAGAAGTACGCCGCTCGACCGCTCAAGATCGGGTCCTTCTCGGCGGCGTCCAACGTGACAGGCATCGTCTCGGACACGGCCGGCATCTCGGCGCTGCTGCATGAGCACGGTGCCCTCAGCTTCTGGGACTTCGCCGCAGCCGCGCCGTACGTCGACATCGACATGGCCGGCCGTCACTCGCCGGACCCCGCGTCCTACCTCGACGCGGCGTTCATCTCGCCGCACAAGTTCATCGGCGGCCCGTCGACGCCCGGTGTGCTCGTGGCCCGGCGCGAGCTGTTCGCCAACCGGGTGCCCGACGTGCCGGGTGGGGGAACGGTGGCCTACGTCAACGACGACGACCACCGCTATCTCGCCGACCCGACACATCGCGAGGAAGGCGGAACGCCGGCGATCATCGAGTCGGTGCGCGCCGGTCTGGTGTTCCAGCTCAAGGAGGCCGTGGGGGTCGACACGATCCGCGCGCAGGAGGAGCGTCACCTCGCCCGCGCCGTGGAGGCCTGGCGGAGCGAACCCTCCATCGAGCTGCTCGGCGACACCGACGCGACCCGTCTGTCGATCGTCTCGTTCGTGGTGCGATCACCCTCCGGGCGCTACCTGCACCACAACTTCGTGGTGGCGTTGCTCAACGACCTCTTCGGCATCCAGTCGCGGGGTGGGTGCTCGTGTGCCGGCCCGTATGGCCACCGGCTGCTGGGCATCGACCTCGAGCGCTCCCACGAGTTCGAGCGCGAGATCGAGGGGGGCTGCGAGGGCATCAAGCCCGGCTGGGTGCGCGTCAACTTCAACTACTTCGTGTCCGACGCCGTCGTCGACTACATCGTGGCGGCCGTGACGCTGGTGGCCCGCGAGGGATGGCGGCTGCTCGGCGACTACCGTTTCGACGTCGCGCAGGGGCTGTGGCGGCACCGCGAAGGCCTGGTCACCCCACCGCTGTCGCTGCGCGAGATCTCCTACGCCGGCGGCCAGGTGACGACCCCGACCAACTGCGCCACCGGGGGACAGGACCTGCTCGAGCAACACCTGAAGCACGGCGAAGCGATCCTCATGGACGCTCACGGCCCCGACCTCGCCGGCCACCCCGCCAACGTCAGCGCCGACTTCGAGCACCTCCGCTGGTTCGACCTCCCACCGGAGTGCATCGCCTGATCTGACGATCGTCCGGTGGTGTTCGTGGGGCCGTACGAGCACCACTCCAACGAGATCCCGTGGCGCGAGTCGATCGCCGACGTGGTGGTCATCCACCAGGACCCGGACGGCGGCATGGACGAGGCCGACCTGCGCACCCAGCTGGAGAAGTACGCCGCTCGACCGCTCAAGATCAGGTCCTTCTCGACGGCGTCCAACGTGACGGACATCATCTCGGACACGGCCGGCGTCTCGGCGCTGCTCCGCCCGAGCGCCGGCGTCCTCGGCTTCTGGGACTTCACCGCACCCACACCGTACGTCGACATCGACATGGCCGGCCGGCGCTCGCCCGACCCCGCGTCGTACCTCGACGCGGCGTTCATCTCGCCGCACAAGTTCATGGGCGGCCCTTCGACGCCCGGCGTGCTGGTCGCCCGGCGCGAGCTGTTCGCCGTCCGGGTGCCCGAGCTGCCGGGTCCGGGGAACGTTAGCCTACGTCAACGACGACGACCACGGCTGTCTCGCCGATCCGACGCATCGCGAGGAAGGCGGCACGCCGGCGATCATCGAGTCGGTGCGCGCCGGTCTGGTGTTCCAGCTCAAGGAGGCCGTGGGGGTCGACACGATCCGCGCGCAGGAGGAGCGCCACCTCGCCCGCGCCGTCGAGGCCTGGCGGCGCGAACCCTCCATCGAGCTGCTCGGCGACTCCGACGCGACCCGCCTGTCGATCGTCTCGTTCGTGGTGCGATCACCTTCGGGGCGCTACCTGCACCACAACTTCGTGGTGGCGTTGCTCAACGACCTCTTCGGCATCCAGTCGCGGGGTGGGTGCTCGTGCGCCGGCCCGTATGGCCACCGGCTGCTGGGCATCGACCTCGAGCGCTCCCACGAGTTCGAGCGCGAGATCGAGGGGGGCTGCGAGGGCATCAAGCCCGGCTGGGTCCGCGTCAACTTCAACTATTTCGTGTCCGATGCCGTCGTCGACTACATCGTGGCGGCCGTGACGCTGGTGGCCCGTGAGGGCTGGCGGCTGCTCGGCGACTACCGGTTCGACGTCGCCCAGGGATTGTGGCGGCACCGCGAAGGCCTGGTCACCCCGCCGTTGTCATTGCGCGAGATCTCCTACGCCGGCGGCCAGGTGACGACCCCGACCAACTGCGCCACCGGGGGGCAGGATCTGCTCGAGCAACACCTGGAGGACGGCGAAGCGATCCTCGTGGACGCCCGCGGCCCCGACCTCGCCGGCAACCCCGCCAACGTCAGCGCCGACTTCGAGACCTCCCGCTGGTTCGACCTCCCACCGGAGTGCATCGCCTGATC